>NZ_BQHW01000014.1 GCF_021602025.1 Pseudomonas ceruminis | reverse complement strand
GCATTGGAACCACCTGATCCCATCCCGAACTCAGTAGTGAAACGATGCATCGCCGATGGTAGTGTGGGGTTTCCCCATGTGAGAGTAGGTCATCGTCAAGATTCATTTCGCAAAACCCCTATCTGCGTGAGCAGGTAGGGGTTTTGTCTTTAAGTAGGAACTACAGAGATTCGCGGGTACGTCCGCAGGACGGGCCGGCACACAGAATTTCTTGACGACCATAGAGCATTGGAACCACCTGATCCCATCCCGAACTCAGCAGTGAAACGATGCATCGCCGATGGTAGTGTGGGGTTTCCCCATGTGAGAGTAGGTCATCGTCAAGATTCAAACCCAAAGCCCCTGTCTGCGCTGCAGACAGGGGCTTTGTCCTTTCTGGGTTATTGCATTGCGACCTTGCGTGCTTTGCCCATCCGTCGTGCCTGCAGCTTGCGCCACCAGATGTACACGCCGGTAAAGGAAAGCACTGCAATCACAACACCCAGTATCGCGATAAGGATCTGCCCGGTCATGCCGATGATCCGGCCGCCGTGTATGGGCAGTTGCAGTCGGTAGAACTGTTCACCCAGCGTGCCTTGCCCGGCGATTTCCTGGCCTAGCAAGCGGCCATCGGTGCCATGGAAGAACAGCCAGGACTTGCCATGGGCATCGGTGTCATGCTGACCAAACCCGGCACCATAGAAGTTGTATTCGAAGCTGTAGTACAGCTCCCCGATTGGGGCCATCAGCCCTAGCCGCGAGCCTTCCTCCTGTGCCCGCTGATAGGCCTGTTGGTAGTTAAGCCTGGTTACCCCAAGGGCCTCCTTCGGCAACGCGCCACGCGCCTCATACACACTCGGCTCAACCGGTGAGAACAACGACACCGCCGGTTTGAAGACCTGCGCCGGCAGGTTCATCGCAACGCTGCTGATGGCGATGGGCAACAGCAATAACCAAAGCCACAGTCCGCTAGCCCTGTGGATATCCATGTTAAGCCGATAGGCGTGGCCGCCCTTGATCTTCCACGCCGTCCCCCACTTGCGCCAGAACGGGCGCCCTCTGGGTAGCGTCAGCACTAGCGCAATGAAACAATCCACAACCCACAGGATGGCCACCACGCCCATCAGCAGCAGGCCCCAATTGCCCGGCAAGGCCAGGCTGTAGTGCAGCTCCAGGATGAACGGCATCAAGTTCTCCCGCGAGAAACAGCACTCACCCCAATAACGCTGGCCCAGGGTCTGCCCAGTGACGGGGTCAAGGTAGAACACGGTGTTCTTCTCGGCATAGGGCTCGCCCGACTGCGGGTCATTACGCGGGACCATTGCCAGCAAGGCGGAATGGCCTGCCTCCTGCGGATACTCCATGTACCAGACTTGCAAGCGCGGATGTTCCGCCTGCAACTTATCCACAAGCGCACCCGGCTGCTGGACCACACCCTCGGATGGCGCCTCGTAAAAGCCTGGGTTCAGCCATTCATCCAGTTCATGATGAAACGCCAGCAGGCTGCCGGTGAGCCCGGCAAGGGCAAGAAACGCGGCAATCACCAGGCCCAGGTAGCGGTGCAGCAAGACATACAATTGGCGCATCTGAGCAAACTCCCAAAATCACCAGAAACGAAAAAGCCAGCACCTGGTATCAGGCGCTGGCTTCGCAGCGAAGGTAGGCAGGCTCAGAACTGATAGCTGACCGTAGCGCTGACATTGCGCTCCTCACCCATGTAGCAGTAATTCAGGCTGGCGCACGAAGTGATGTAGGTCTCGTTGGTCAGGTTGTTGGCATTCAGGCGTACATCCACACCCTTGAGCCCGACTTTGCCAAGGTCGTAGCCGACCGAGGCGTCAAACAAGGTGTAGGAGGGCACCTTCATGCTGTTTTCCGCATCCACCCAGCTGTATCCCACGTACCGTACCCCCCCACCCAGACGCAGACCGTCGAGCGGGCCCTGGCGGAAGTTGTAATCGGCCCACAGCGAGAGCATCTGCTTCGGTGCCTGGGTCGGCGAGTTACCCCTGTTGTCGAGGTTGCCTGCCACCAGGCTCGGCATCGACTTGGAGTACTCGATATCGGTGAAGGTGTAACCACCCAACAGCTTGAGGTTATCCGTCACCTGCACATGGGCTTCCAGCTCCAGGCCTTGGGAGCGCACTTCACCTACTGGGCGATAGAAGTCTTCGTTCGGCTGCTTGGATGCCAGGTTCTCCTGCTCGATGCGGAACACCGATGCAGTGAACAGGTTGTCGCTACCCGGTGGCTGGTACTTGATACCGGCTTCCCACTGAGTGCCCTCGGTTGGTGCCAGCGGGCGGCCGTCCTGGTCGGAAACCGTATTGGGATTGAACGATTCCGAATAGCTGACGTAGGGCGCAATACCGTTCTCGAACAGATACAACACACCGGCGCGCGTGGTGAACTTGGAGCGCTGGTCGCTGACCTTGCTGTCGCTGTCACGGTTCTCTTCCGAGACCTTCACCCAGTCCTGACGCAGCCCCAGCGAGAAGCGCCACTGGTCCAGTTCGACCAGGTCCTGCAGATACACCCCGGTCTGCTGCAAGCGACGTTGGTAGCGGTTTTCGCCCAGTACCTGAAGGTTGCCATTACCGTAATGCGGATTCCCGGCATCGAGCGGGTCGACCGTACCGTAGCGCCACTCTACATCGGCCTTGCGCCGTTGGTAGTCGGTGCCCAGCAGCAGCGTGTGTTTCGCTGTGCCGGTGAAGAACTCCGCCTGCAGCATGTTATCGATGATGAACGAATGCAGACGCTCGTCACCACCGGTATAGGCGCGGTTGAGGATATTGCTGTCGGCATCGGCCCAGCCCGCTGAGTACACTTGGTCCATCGACACATCGGAATCCTGGTAGCGGAAGTTCTGCCGTGCAGTGAAGACGTCGTTGAAGCGATGCTCGAACTGGTAGCTGAACGATTGCTGGGTCCGTTCGTAATTGTCGATCCCCGGCTCGCCTTCGAAGAAGTGGTCGGACAGCCGCTGCCCGTTACGTTTGTGCAGCATGCCGTCTGCCGGGTTACCACCGTGATAGCCCCCATTGGGGTCGTGCTGCAGGTAAGCCTGGAGAGTAAGCGACGTATCTTCGGTGAAGTCGATACTCATCGACGGGGCAATGGCGTAGCGTTCTTCCTTGGTGTGGTTGAACTGCGTGTCGGAAGCATCTGCAAGGCCAGTCAGGCGATAAGCAATGCGTTTGTCATCATCCAGCGGGCCGCTGAAGTCGAAGCCCATGCCACGTTGCCCTTGCGTTCCCACGGTAGCTTGTACCTGGTGGTAGGCCTCGAACAGAGGCTTCTTGGTGGTCAGTGCCACCAGGCCACCAGGGGAGCTGCGGCCATAGAGAACCGAGGAGGGGCCCTTGAGGATGTCGATACGCTCCAGGAAGTAAGGGTCTACCTGCATGGTGCTGTAGGTGCCGTTGTCGCCCATGGACTTGAGGCCATCGACGTAGATGTTGTCCACCGAGCCATCGTTGAAGCCACGCATCGCCACATAGTCATAGCGATGGGTGGCGCCATAGGGGTTGGTCAGCACACCCGGGGTGTAGCGCATGGCCTGGGCGACAGTCTGCGACCCCTGGTCATCGATTTGCTGACGGGTCACCACCGACACGGACTGCGAGGTTTCCACCAGGGGCGTGCTGGTCTTGGTCGCGACCTGGCTGTGGGTCGCGTTGTAGCCCTCCATGCTGCCTAACGCGTTACCCAGGGTGAAGCTTCGAACATCGGTGTCCGGGAGTGCGAGGGCGGCCTCTTGTGGCTGGGCACGTAGGACGTAGCTGTGCCCATCCTGGCTGACGGCCTCAAGCCCGGTGCCATGGAGCAACTGGCGTAACGCTTGGTCGGTCGCATAGTGGCCCTGCAAGCCATTGGACTTCAGTTCACCTGTCAATTGCGGCGTGCTCGACAGTGTGATGCCAGCCTGACGGGCAAACTGGTTGAGCACGTCATTTAATTGGCCAGCGGGAATCGCATATTGTTGGCCGAGCGGCGTCGGTTCGGCTGCCTGTGCCAGCATTGGCGCAGCGGTTATGACAAGCGCGGTGCCGAATAGCGCGGCGCGGACTGCTTTGCCAAGCATGGCTGAATTCAAGACAGGTCGAAAATCATTCTCGGTTGTGGCACGTGCTGAGCGTGAAGCAATGGGCATGGGGAAGTCCGTCGGATCGTTAAGGGCAGAAAGCGTCGCTTACTGTCCTAGCCGGATGCCTACGTAACACCCGCCAAAATATTTACCGAATATTGAAATCAGGCCACATGCTCCAGCCGAATCCACCAGCGTGTGCGTTGGCGCAAGTGCACTGGCAGCGTCTGCGGTAGCAATTGCAGCAGCCGTTCCGGGTCCTCCAGGCGGAATACGCCCGACAAACGCAGGTCTGCGATGTCGCCAGTGCAGCTCAGGTAGCCATGACGATAACGGCTCACCTGCGCGAGGAAATCGGCCAGGCGCATGTCACGGGTGACGATCAGCCCTTGCGTCCAGGCTGCGGCGTCCATGTCCACCTGTTCGAGGCGCTGGGCACCCGCTGAGTCCAGCCGCCAGTCCTGCCCACTGCCGATCCACTGCAGGTTGCCATCGCTGGGACGATGTATCGCAACGGTGCCTTGGCTGACGCTGACCCTTGTGCAGTCATCGTCCTGTCGGACAGTGAAGCGCCCCTCGAAACCCTCGAGGAGGGCATCACGCGTTTGTACCAATAGCGGTCGTGCCTGGTCGGCTGCCTGGCTACAGGTAAGCATCAATTCACCGTGCTTGAGGTGGATCATGCGCTGCTGGGCCGTGAAGGCCAGGTCCACGGCGCTGCGGGTATTGAGTTGCAACAACGAGCCATCGGGCAGCCCGACGCTGCGTTGCTCGCCGGTTGCGGTGGCGTAGTCGGAGGTCCATGCGCTGACGCTGTCGAGGTCTTTCGTCAGCCAGGTAGCCGTGCCCACCAGGGCCACTCCACCCAGCAGCTTGAGGGCCTGGCGACGTCGCAGCCGCCGCTGGCTGGTTTCCAGCGTCTGCAGGGCAACACTGGCCCCTGGAACGGCGCGCAGGTCGAGGTCGTGATGAAGCGCCAGCACCCTTTGCCAGGCCAGTTCATGTTCCGGTCCGGCGTTGCGCCATTGCTCGCATTGCTGCAACAGCCTGGGGTCGTTTCCACGCTCACGCAGGCAAAGCATCCACTCAATGGCCTGCTTCACGGCCTTGGCGGAGGGCACCACTCAATGCGCCTCTTCGTAGCGCAACAGATAGCAATGGTAGAGCGCGTCGGCCACATGGCGCTCGACCGAACGGAGCGATATTCCCATCTGCTCGGCGATTGCCTTGTGGCTCAGCCCCTCGCACTGGGCCAGCAGAAACGCCCGGCGAACCTTGGGCTTGAGGCCATCGAGCATCCGTGCGATGCGTTCGAGCAACTCCAGCAGCAGCTCGCGGGTTTCGGCAGACGGTACTTGCGCCTCAGGCAGCTGCGCCAAGGCATCGAGATAGGCGCGGTGCAACGCTTCACGCCGCCAGTGATCGATCACCAGGCCACGGGCGATGGTCCGCAGGAAGGCTCGTGGCGCGTTCAGTTGCATGTGCTCCTGGCGTTGCAGCAAGCGTACGAACGTGTCCTGTGCCAGGTCTGCGGCATCGGCAGCATTGCCCAGCTTGCTGCGCAGCCATGTATTCAGCCAGTTGTGATGATCACTGTAGAGTGTGTGCACGGAATTGTTGGAAGGCATGACGGGCTGTCGGCATAAATGATAATTAGTCTCATTGTTTGCCGGGGCGCGGACGTTTGCAACCGTGATTTGCTGTTTTGCCCTGCTACTGGGCCGCCTGCTTGTCCAAGTAATTCCTGATCACGCGCGCCCCATTGTTCAGATGTTGCTCCAGCACCCTGATCGCCTCATCCACCCGCTTGTCGCTGGCTGCATTCACCAGCGCGTTGTGATCGTCCTGGGTCAGCTTGCCCAGCCCCATCGAAGACAGATGGAATCGTAGAAATCGCTCCTCTTCATTGAGCTCGTTCTCGATCAGGCGCAGCAGCTTCTGGTTCTGCGCCTTGCCATACAGCGCCATGTGGAGCAGGCGGTTGAGGCGGCCGATTTCCGCGTGCCGGGTTTCTGTTTCCAATTGCCGGATGTAACCACGCGCGCGGGCGATGTCTTCGGCCTCTAGCAGAGGAATGGATTGGCGCAGCGCTTCGGACTCGAGCAACACCCGCAGGGCGTAGGTGTCGACCGCATCTTCGCCGATCAAGGGCGCGACAACCGCGCCTTTGTGCATTTCCACTTTCAGCAGCGATTGCGCCTCCAGTTGGCGCAGGGCTTCACGCACCGGCATACGGCTGACGCCATACAGGGTGGCGAGCTCTTGCTGACGCACGGCAGTACCCGGTGGCAGGCGGCCGTCGAGGATGGCACTGCGCAAGCGTTCTTCGATCACGCCACGGGCTAGGTGGGCGGGCACCTGTTCGCTTACCAACACGTTGCTCAATTTGATTTTCTCGGCCACGCGGAGTCTGCCTCGATGACGAAAGTTGGATCCAATGAAACTAGTGACAGGCAAGACCGGTTGTCAAACCCGAATGCGTTGAGGGGGGTGAATCAATACTTCAAGTATGGTGGATGAAGACGCGAGCCAAAGGAAGCGAACACACAAAGTGATAACCATAAAGTAGGGTCAGCCCGACAACCGGTGCCGTGATTGCAGGGTGCCATTGTCTTTTAAATGGTCAGGCCCCACCATCGCTGCATTCAAAAAGGTCTGAACAGGTCTTCGCCGTGGCGATACCCGGGACGCTCAACGCTGCCATACAACGAATCGGCCTGGCGCTGCTGCTGGCGGGCTTGCCACTGGGCGGTTTGCACGCAGACTGGGATTTTGCCGAGATCAGTCGCAAGTCACAGGCGTTGTATGGCCCGCTGGGTGCTGGCAAAGGCCGCATCGATGCCTGGCAAACGTTGATGGCCACGCAAAGCCAACGCACCGAGCTTCAGCGCCTGAAGGTGGTCAATCTGTTTTTCAACCAGCAGCTGCGCTATGTCGAAGACATCGACCTGTGGCACGAGGTCGATTACTGGGCCACACCGATCCAGTCGCTGATCAAGGGTGCCGGTGATTGCGAAGACTATGCTATCGCCAAGTATTTCAGCCTGAGGCGCATGGGCATTTCCAGCGAGAAGCTGCGTATTACCTACGTCAAGGCCTTGCGCCAGAATCGCGCGCATATGGTGCTGACCTATTATTCAAGCCCACAAGCACAGCCACTGGTGCTCGACAGCCTGATGGATGCGATCAAGCCAGCCAGCCAACGTACCGACCTGTTGCCGGTCTACGCCTTCAATGGTGAAGGCCTGTGGCTCGCCGGGGCCACGGGCAACAGGAAAGTCGGTGACACCAAGCGCCTGTCACGCTGGCAGGACGTGCTGAAAAAAATGCAGGCCGAAGGGTTCCCGGCCGAGCCGGTTTACTGAAGGAGCGCCAATGTCACTGTTCAAACAATTGCTGTTGGCCATTTGCCTGTTCCTGGTGGTCGCGTTCAGCGGCAGCTTCATGGTCAGCCTGGAAAGCTCGCGCAGCCAGTACGTCAACCAGTTGCGCTCCCACGCCCAGGACGCAGCCACCGCGTTGGCGCTGGCGCTGACGCCGAACATCGACGACCCAGCCATGGTCGAGCTCATGGTCAGTTCGATCTTCGACAGTGGCTATTACACGAGCATCAAAGTCATCGACCAGGCATCCAACGCGGTACTGGTCGAGCGCCACGCAGAACCAGACCCCGGCGGTGTGCCAGCCTGGTTCGTCCATTTGCTCGGACTGCAAGCGGCCGGCGGTGATGCGATTGTCAGCCGTGGCTGGCAACAGGCCGCCCGAGTCGAGGTAATCAGCCATCCGATGTTCGCCATCGCCAAGCTCTGGCAGAGTGCATTGGGCAGCCTGGGCTGGCTGCTGCTCTGCGGCGCGGCGAGTGCGGTGCTGGGAGCCTTGTTGCTGCGACGCCAGTTGCGTCCGCTGGACTACCTGGTCGAACAATCCCATGCCATTGCCCGCCGTGAGTTCCTGAGCCTGCCCGAGTTGCCCCGCACGCCCGAGCTGCGCCGTGTGGTCCAGGCGATGAACCAGATGGTCGAGAAGCTCAAGGCCCTGTTCAACGAACAGGCCGAACGCAGCGAGCGGCTGCGTGCCGAGTCTTATCAGGACAGCTTGACCGGGCTTGCCAACCGCCGCTACTTCGACATGCAGCTCGATGCCTGCGTAAGCCACCGGGAGGAAGGGCGAGCAGGCTACTTGCTGTTGCTGCGCGTGCGCGACCTGTCAGGGCTCAACACCCGCCTGGGGGGCCAACGTACCGACCAGCTGCTGCAAGCGGTGGGCGAACAGCTGTGCCGTACCTGTGACGCCTACCCGGCAACCAGAAACCTGATCGCTCGCAGTCGGGGCGGCGAGTTTGCGGTGCTGGCACCGGGCATGGTGCAGGAAGATGCCGTGCACCTTGCCCAGGCGCTGGAAGCGGCCTTGCAGAGCCTGCACCAGACCGGTGCCACCGACGTTGATCCGGTTGCCTTTATTGGCCTTGTACCCTTTCGCCCCGGCGACGCACCGCAGGCGCTCTTGCATCTTGCCGATGAGGCCCTGGCGCGCGCCGAGAGCCAGCTGACGCCAGGTTGGATGTGCCTGGAGCAGGGGGCTCAGGCGATCGCTGGCGAAAGCCATCATGACTGGCGAGCGCGGCTGGATCAGGCCTTCCTCAAAGACCAGTTCGAACTGTTCTTCCAGCCGGTGGTGGATTGCAAGGCACCGCAACGCGTGCGCCACCACAAAGTCATTTCACGCTTGCACGACGGCCAGGGCGAGGCTCTGCCGGCTGGCCGCTTCCTGCCTTGGCTGGAGCGTTTCGGCTGGATGCCGCGGCTGGATGTCCTGGTGCTGGAAAAAGTGCTGACGCATCTGCAGGGTCATGATCAGGTGCTTGCGCTGAATCTGTCGGCCGCAACCCTGGCTGACCCCAAGGCGTTGCAACGGATTTACGAACTGCTGGGCCAACACATCGCGCTGGGGCCGCGCTTGGTCCTGGAAATCGGCGAAGAGCAGCTCCCCGAGCAGGCTGTACTCGAACACCTGGCCCGGCGCCTGCACGGGCTTGGCTTCGGGCTGGCGTTGCAGCGTTTTGGCGGGCGTTTCAACAGGATTGGCAACCTGGTGCACCTGGGTCTGGCCTACCTGAAGATCGACGGCAGTTACGTTCGCAACATTGACCACGAACAGCATAAACGCCTGTTCATCGAGGCGATTCAACGCGCGGCCCACAGTATCGACTTGCCGTTGATAGCCGAACGGGTCGAGACGGAAGGGGAGCGCCTTGTGCTGGCGCAAATGGGGGTCGAAGGGATTCAGGGGCAGCTGGTCGGTGAACCCGCGCCCTGGCGTTGACCGCGCAAGTGGGTCAGATCAATCCGCCATCTTCTTCGCCGATCAGGTTGTTCAAGCTGCCCAGTGCCTTACGTGCGGTGGAGCGGCTGAGCAACTTGGCCTGAGCCCCTGGCGGCAGGTCGGTGATGCTGAACACGCCTTTGGCGGTGAGCACCTCGATCACGTCTTCAAGCACCCGGATCATGTCCAGGTCGCTCTGCTTGAGTTGCTGCAGGCTGGTCTCGACCACGTCGTCAGCAAACCATGCCTGGATGTCTGCATGGTCGTCCGGCAGGATTTGCGTGTATTCGGCGTAGGGTGCAGCTTCCACCCGCTGCAGTTGCCCCTTGTTGTCGCGTTGCACGTAGAACATGGCATCCATCCTCCTCACCTGGCCATTGATTGCCGGCTCAGGCCAGCATAGGCAATGTTGCGCTGTTGCGCTGTTGCGCCTGCCAGTCGCGCCGGGAGGGATTTGCGACAAGCGGTGAAACCATCATCTTGACACTATTTTGCCTTGGTGCTGTAGAATTGACGATTTATATCAATGCGCGACTGTGCTAGTCGACTTTTTGACGCCAAGGCACGTCAAAAAAGTCTTCCCTGCGTGCAAGGCCCTCTCGCCAAGAATCAGCTTCGATATCGAATTCAGAGTCATCGTTTTGACGAAAAGTATTCCGTTGTTGGCTATTCCCGGTTTGAGTGCCGAGCATAGCCAGTTTCATGAGCAAGGCCTGTATTGGTTGGCCTGTGACACCACAGAAAACGCCTCTACACTCTGCCGTCAATTGATCGCCAGCATGCCTGAACAAACCCGGGCGGCGTTGCTGGGCGATGCGCGCGCGTTGCGTGAGACGCTTGGTGGGCTGGATTCGAATTGCGGCCCGGTCGAACTGGCACTGTACGAAAGTGACACGCGAGCCGTCCTGCACCTCATGCATGATCTGCCTCGCATAGACCTGCCTGGCCGCGTGCTGATGGCGCTCGTGCCGACGTCTGCCTGGGAAAGCGGCAAGGTCGAGCACTGGTGTCAAACCCTGCGCCAAGCGGCACTGGCTGCCGGTGCGCTGATCGTGGTCATCAGTGAGGGGCAGAGTGCTTCGCTGGTCGAGCGTCTCCGAGCATTCAATCAGTCTATCGACGGGCTCGCCCAGCTTTACCGTGGGCAGGGCAGCGTCCGCTATCTGCAACATTTCTGGAGCAACAGGCTGGGCGTAGCCGGCCCACAGGATTTCGAACTGGCGCGCCACGCTGATGGCTTGGTATTTGCCGGTCGTGCTGTGCCGTTGACCGATGCGGGCGGTGATGAGTTGGAATGCCTGGCACAGAGCCAAGTGCTTGAAGGGGCGCCAGCACTGTCCGAGCATTGGCAGGTGTTCGACAGCATCAGCGAGTTAGGGGCCAAGGCGAGCCGGGCTGTCTCGGCAACTGTGATTTTTGCCATGGACGGTGGGCAGCGTCTTGATGTGCTGGCCCTGCAGCTTCACACCTTGCGACAACTGCGTGGTAATGCACTCAAGCTGGTGGTGCGTGAAGTGGCCCCCACCCTCCGCTATCAGGACGAGCAGTTGCTGCTGGCATGCGGTGCCAGCCAAATCGTGCCATTCGGCGCGAGCCTTTCGCGATTTCTGACCATGGTCGACAGCATCCAGGGCTATGTCTGGCGTCGACATCTGCCGGCCGATTTTGATGCCTTGCTCGCGCGCCTTCGACCGTTACCTATTTGTGGCCTGGTCGCCCCGCGCGCCTTTGCAGAGGCCGTCCAACAGATGTGGCACGGTCATCGAAACGGTGAAATCGTGCACCAGTTGCTGGTACTGCGCCCTGCGCCTGGCCTGAGCCCGCTGCAGGCGTGTTCACGCACAATGTTCCGCCGCGATGGTGATATCGCCTGTGTGGTCGGTGAAGTGCTGTTCCTGTTCCTGTTCGCTTGTCGTTCCGAAGGTGTCGAACAGGCGCTGGACCATATATTCCAGTTGTCCTGGAAAGAGCTGTTTATCAGCCAGGATGTGCTGGTAAGCCTCGACAGCTTGGCAACCCCTGCCTTCCTCGACGCCACTAAACCGCAGCTACCACTCGCGGATTCAGTTGCGCTGCCGTCGGCGCAGAAGAGGCCGGTGCTGACTCCACGTCAGATCAGGCTGCGCCTTGAGGGAGCGGTATGAACTTCGAACAACTGCTGCAGGTGATCGGGATCAGTGCGCTGGTCACCTTGATGCTGGTTCTATTCGTGATACGTGCACGAGCCGTGGTGTTGGGTTGGCTCAGCCGCCGTCTGCGGCCCCGTTACCTGAAGCCGGTTGGCGTACGCCGCCGTGTAGTGCGTCAGAGTCCCGATCATGACTAGTTTGACCCATACCGTACCTGGGGCAGCGGCTTGGCGCGGCCTGGGTGCGTGGAACCTCTACTTCCTGGCCAAATTTCTTTTGGTGGCCATCGGCACGCTTGATTTTCAGGCTTTGCCGAATCTGTTGTTCGCAGCATTTCTGTTAGTGCCCTTGCCTTTGAGGTGGGTGCGAATTGTTCGTCAGGTCGTGGCGGTGCCGCTGGGCGTCGCGTTGTTCTATCACGACACTTGGCTACCCCCGTTCCGTCGCCTGCTGGAACAACCAGGTGTGTTCGATTTTTCGTGGCATTACCTGCTGGAGCTGATGGCCAGGTTCGTCAACTGGAACCTGATGGGAGCCCTCGTGCTGCTGCTAGTGGGCTACCTGTTCTTGCGTCACTGGCTGCGTCTGAGCACGCTCAGCCTGGTGGGGCTAGCATGGCTTACACTCGGTGGGCTACCGTCGCTGAGCGCCCCCGGCGGCCAGCAGGCCGTGGGCGGCGTTGCCGCCACGGCGTCTACCGCTGCGGTAGCCGACAATGCGACCCTCAATGCCTGGCTCGAGCGCTTCTTCGCCAGCGAGCGTCAGCGAGTGACCTCGTTCCCTGTAGTCAAACCAGACGAGCAGCCCTTCGACCTGTTGATCATCAACGTGTGTTCCTTGGCCTGGGATGATCTATCGGCTGTTGGCATGCACGATAATGCGCTGTTCTCACGCATGGACGTGGTTTTCGATCAGTTCAACTCCGCCACGTCTTACAGCGGGCCTGCCGCAATACGCGTGCTCAGGGCCAGCTGTGGCCAATCGTCTCATTCCGGTCTGTACCAGCCGGCTCCCGAGCAGTGCCTGCTGTTCCAGAACCTGGACAAGCTCGGCTTCCAAAGCCAGACCTTGCTAAACCATAGCGGGCGGTTCGACAACTTCATTGGCGACATTACCAGCCAGCACATGCCTCAGCCTGGCCTCAGTGCCAGCGACTTCCCCAGGGCGCTGGTCAGTTTCGATGGCTCGCCAATCGCCGGGGATCTGGATGTGTTACGTGGCTGGTGGGGCCAGCGCAAAAACCTGGCAGCTCAGCATGTCTCGCTGTTTTACAACACGATCAGCCTCCATGATGGTAACCGCGTCGTGACCGCCGACGGCGGCACGCGCGCGGCCGATTACGCCACGCGGGCCAACCGCCTTTTCGCCGACCTGGGCAAGTTTTTGGACGACCTCGAGGGCAGTGGCCGTCGCGTGGTGGTGGCCATCGTTCCTGAACATGGCGCGGCCTTGCACGGTGACCGAATGCAGTTGTCCGGCATGCGCGAAATCCCGACACCGTCCATTACTCATGTACCGGTCGGCCTGAAGTTCATTGGCATGGGCCAGCATGTACGCAGCGAGCCGTTGAGAGTGACCTCACCCACCAGCTTCCTGGCCTTGTCCGAGTTGGTATCGCGCGTTTACGCCGGCCTGGGTGCCGGGCAGACGCTCGACCTGCCCAGCCTGCTTACCGACCTGCCGACCACCGAGCGTGTTTCGGAAACCTCTGGTGCCCAGGTCCTCGACTATCAAGGGCGCACCTACATGCGTCTGCAAGGGCAGCCGAATTGGCAGCCTGTTCCCAAGGAGAGCCCATGATGGCTGGCAAGGCTGACCCCTCCGATCGCAGTGACGATATCGCCCAGCTTCGTCAGCACCTGGCCCTGCCTGCCCTGAGCTATCAGGACATCTCCATGATGGTCGGCGTGCAGCAGGCATTGCAGCGCTGGCCGTTGCTGGGTGAAAGTTACAGGGCACGGGCCGAGAAAGCCGCTGCGGATCGGGTAGTACTGCCGGAGGCAGTCACCCCATGATCACCCTGGCATTGCATGGTTTGCGCGGTGGGCTGGGACGCAGCGCATTGGTGGCAGCACTGGGTTACGCCTTGCGAGAGCTTGGCGAGCGGGTACTGCTGATCGACCTGTGCCCGGAAAACCTGCTGGGCCTGCACTATAACTTGCCCCTTGACCAGCGTGACGGCTGGGCACGTTCGCAACTGCAAGGACGGCCGTTCGGCGAACCCCTGTATGAAGTGCTCGACGGGCTGTGTCTGATGCCTTTTGGCGAGGTTGCCCAAGGTCAGATCAAGGACCTGAGCGGGTACTTCGACCCTGATATTTGGCGCACTCGACAAGCCGCGTTGGCCGAGCATTTCGACTGGTTGCTGTTCGACCTTCCTCACCCCGTCAGTGCCGAAAGGACACGGGCATTTAAAACCGATATGCAGATATTGGTGGCAGAGGCGGAGATGACCAGCCATGTGCTGCTCGGTCGTCAGCAGTTGGAGCGTTACGACCTCATGCTGGTCAACCGTTTCGACCCTGCAAGCAGCTTGCAAGGCGATGTGCTGATGGTTTGGCGTGACCAGTATCGAAACCGTTTGCCCCTGCAACTGGTGCACCGTGACGAAGCCTTTGCCGAGGCCTTTGCCTGTAAGGCACCCGTAGGCCATTACGCGCCGCAGAGCCTGGCATCCCGGGATGTGCAGAGCCTGGCAGTGCGCTGTCTGGCGAGGCGGCAAGCGTGAGCGTGACGCCTCTCTCAGCCTACGGCCACTTTACTGCTCGCGGCGCCCGTCAGCCGGTCGCGTTGGTGTTTACCCTGTGCGTGTGGCTGGCGTACCTGTTGCTGCGGCTTGAATCGCCAGCCTGGCAAGCATTACTGGCCGACCGCCAGCGGTTGTTCCCGCAGTTCGTCGGCAAGCGGCCGACACTGGGGGACCCGGTGCGCCTGCTGATCCAGTGCGTTTGGCTGCTGCTGCGGCATGATCGGCAGCAGCATAAGCTGGGCTGGCTACCTGGCGTCCGGACTGCATTGGCAAGCCCATTGGGTGCTGCCTGGGAGGGGGTGCGACGGCTTCGAGCTCGGCTGGCAGAAACCATGCGCCAGGTACCTGCACGTTTTCGCGACAGCCAGCTTCAACGCGATTCCGCCAGGCGTTTGCGTCGTCTGAGCGTTTTTGGCCGCCGACTGTTCTACACCGTACTCACCTGCTGCGCTGTCCTTCTGGCATTGCTCTGTGTGACCGAACCGTTCGGTTACCTGGCGCAGCTGGTGTTCATTTTTCTGTTGTGGGGCATCGCGATGTTGGTGCGCTACATGCCCGGCCGTTTCCCGACGCTGATGCTGATCGTGTTGTCGACGATCATTTCCTGTCGCTATCTGTGGTGGCGCTATACCTCGACATTGAACTGGAACGATACACTCGACCTGGTCTGTGGCGTGATCCTTCTGGTTGCAGAAACCTATTCCTGGTTTGTGCTGATCCTTGGCTACATCCAGACCTGCTGGCCGCTGCAACGCAAACCGGTGAGCCTCCCGGAAAACCTGAAGCACTGGCCGACAGTCGACTTGATGATCCCTACCTACAACGAGGACCTGTCGGTGGTGCGCACCACTGTGCTCGCCGCCCTGGGCCTGGACTGGCCCCGCGAGTGCCTGCGCATCTACATTCTTGACGATGGTCGGCGCGAGGCGTTTCGCGCCTTCGCCGACGAAGTGGGTGTGGGCTACATCGTGCGCTCGGACAACAAGCACGCCAAAGCAGGGAACCTCAATCATGCGCTGGGCGTTACTGACAGCGAGCTGATTGCGATTTTCGACTGCGACCACGTGCCGGTGCGCTCCTTCCTGCAGATGACGGTCGGCTGGTTCCTCAAGGACCCCAAGTTGGCACTGGTGCAGACGCCCCATCATTTCTTCTCGCCCGACCCGTTCGAGCGCAACCTGGGGTCTTTCCGCCGCCGCCCCAATGAAGGCGAGTTGTTCTATGGGTTGATCCAGGACGGCAACGACATGTGGAACGCTGCCTTTTTCTGCGGTTCGTGCGCCGTGCTACGGCGCACCGCGCTGGAAAGCATCGGCGGATTCGCGGTCGAGACAGTGACCGAGGATGCCCATACCGCCTTACGCATGCACCGCCAGGGCTGGACCTCGGCCTACTTGAGCCTCCCCCAGGCAGCAGGTCTTGCGACCGAGAGCCTGTCGGCCCACATCGGCCAGCGCATTCGCTGGGCGCGTGGCATGGTGCAAATCTTCCGGACCGACAACCCCCTGTTCGGTCGCGGGCTCAGTTTGTTCCAGCGGGTTTGCTACGCCAACGCCATGCTGCACTTCCTCGCTGGCCTACCCCGGTTGATCTTCCTCACTGCGCCGCTGGCATTCCTGTTGCTGCATGCCTACATCATCTACGCACCCGCGTTGATGATTCTGCTCTACGTGTTGCCGCACATGATTCATGCCAGCCTTACCAACTCACGCATGCAGGGCAAATACCGGCAGACGTTTTGGGGTGAGGTCTACGAGACCGTGCTGGCTTGGTACATCGCCAGGCCCACCACGGTTGCGTTGTTCGCGCCAAAGAAAGGGACCTTCAATGTCACTGCCAAGGGTGGGCTGATGGAGCAAGGGCAGTTCGATTGGCGAATCGCCCAGCCATATCTGTTCCTCGCCGGGCTGAACGTGGTTGGCCTGGGTTTTGCTGTTTGGCGACTGATTTACGGGCCGGTAGCTGAGATAGGCACAGTGATCGTCAGTTCGCTGTGGGTGATCTATAACCTGCTGATCCTCGGCGCCGCCTGCGCGGTCGCGGCCGAAGTGCGTCAGGTTCGTCGCGCTCACCGCGTGCAGATGCATCTGCCGGTCGCCCTGCTGCTGGAAAGTGGCCACGGCTACCCCTGCACGCTGGTCGATTACTCCGATGGAGGTATCGGCTTGCAGTTGGGTGAGGTCACTGCCCCCCGACCTGGGGAGCGGGTGCGGCTGCTGCTGAGCCGCGGCCAGCGCGAGTTTGCCTTTGCTGCACGGGTGACCCGTAGCGTCGGCCAGCATGTGGGCTTGACCTTCGATAGCCTCAGCCAGCAACAGCGGATTGATCTGGTGCACTGCACCTTCGCCCGGGCCGATGCGTGGCTGGGTTGGCAGGACAAGCACGAAGTCGATCGCCCGCTTAGCAGCCTGGTCGGCGTACTCAAGCTGGGCGGCGTAGGCTACCGGCGTTTGATCGAACACACCCCAGGTTGGCTCCGCGAACGGCTGCAGCCCGTGTGCCACCTAGCGTGCTGGCTGGGTAGCTACATGCCCCGTACGCCACGAACCACTCCATCCACGAACCTTGTTGACCGAGACGCATGATGACTCGTTATCCCGCGCGCACCTGGGGCTTGGCGATGGCGCTGCTTGCCTCCCTTCTCCAGAACGCTGCCGTCGCCGCTGTTGCTCCCGTTGCCGTACCTGGCGAGTCAGCAGTGCCCAATTGGCCCGTTAGCAAAACATTCGAGCAGCTAGGCCGTGCTTCTGACAGCCTTTTACTGGGTGTGCGTGGCAGCGAGAACATCGATTTCGGTGTGCGCCGAGATCGCCTGGCGACCGAGGCGGTCCTGCAACTGGACTACACCCCTTCGCCGGCATTGCTTCCGAACATTTCGCATCTGCGCGTCTATCTCAACGATGAATTGATGGGTGTGGTGCCGGTAGAAAAGGACCAGCTCGGCCAGCGCGTGCGGCGCCAGTTGCCTTTGGACCCGAAACTCATCAGCGACTTCAACCGAGTACGCCTGGAGTTCGTCGGGCATTACACCGACATCTGTGAAGACCCTGCGAACAGCGGCCTGTGGCTGAACCTCAATCGCAAGAGTCAGGTCAGGCTGCTTGAGCAGCCGCTGACCTTGGAAAATGACCTTGCCTACTTCCCGCTGCCGTTCTTCGATGCGCGCGATACCAGCAAGGTCGAGCTACCGGTGGTGTTCGCCGACGCGCCAACACTGGGGGAACAGCGCGCAGCCGCTATCCTTTCATCCTATTTCGGCAGCAAGGCAGGGTGGCGCAAAGCGACTTTCCCGGTGTCGTTCAACACGCTGCCAGCCAGCGGTGACAGGTCAAATCCGGTCATCGTTTTCGCCACAAACGAGCGTCGCCCGGCGTTTCTCGGTGACCTTGAGAAATTTCCGAAGGTCGATGGCCCGGTAGTGCAACTGATCGATCACCCGACCGATCGCTGGAGCAAAGTGCTGCTGGTGCTCGGTCGCGATGACGAGGACCTGGTAAAGGCGGCATCCGCGCTGGCCGTTGGCAGCGATTTGTTCCGAGGGGCACGGGTCAAAATCGAGCAGATGACGGCCCTGCAACCGCGCAAGCCATACGATGCGCCGAACTGGACACGTACGGATCGGCCGGTGCGCTTCTCTGAGCTGCTCGATTATCCCGAGCAGCTTCAGGTAAGCGGCTTGCAGCCGCGGCCGATCACCCTCGATGTGAATTTGCCGCCAGACCTGTTTGTCTGGCGCAACCAGGGTATACCGCTGCAGACCCTGTATCGCTATACACCGCCGGCGGTTACCGACGAATCGCGGTTGAGCATCAGTGTCAACGATCAATACATCACCAGCATGCCCCTGGTGGGTAATGACCGCCGCGGCGGCACGCTCGAAGAAATGCGCCTGAACGTGCTGTCCACCGATAGCACGGCATTGACCGAACAGTCGCTGGTACCTGCCTTGAAGATCGGTGCGCGAAATCGCCTGCGCTTCGACTTCAGCTTTGCCAGCACCTTGGGGAGCGCCCAGCGCGACCACTGCCAAACCTCGCTGCCGGTGGACGTACGAGCCGCTATCGACGAGAACTCGACCATCGACCTGTCCGGCTATTACCACTACATGGCAATGCCTGATCTGCGTGCCTTTGCCCGCAGTGGCTTCCCCTACAGCCGTATGGCCGATCTGTCCGAAACAGTGATCCTGGTACCGGGCAAACCGACACAGATGCAGGTCGGTACCCTGCTCGATGCAGTCAGCAGCGTGGCTGGGCAGACTGGCTACCCGGCTCTTAACGTGCGGCTGACCGACGATTGGGAACAGGCAGCGCAAGCTGATGCCGACCTGCTGTTGATAGGTAGTATGCCTGAAGGGCTGCGCGATGCTCCTAACCTCGGCCTGATGCTCGATCAACAACGAGATTGGATGGTGCAGGGCCGGACCCTGGCATCGCAGGGTAATCAGCGTTTCACGACCGCGCCGGTTGAACCCAATAGCCGTGTCGCGGTTAGTGCGCAGGCGCCGATCGCCGCTATCACAGGGCTGAAATCGCCGTTCCATGAGCAGCGCAGTGTCGTTGCTCTGCTGGCCAATTCTGATGCCGATTTCGCGTTGTTGCGTGAGGTGCTGGCGGACTCGGGTAAGTTGGAGGCGGTGGCAGGTTCCGTCGCCCTGGTGCGCAGCAGTGGTGTCAGCAGCCAGTTCATCGGCGAGCACTATTTTGTTGGCCAACTGCCGTGGTGGCTGCTGCTGTGGTTCCACCTGTCCGACTATCCGGCGCTGATCGCGGTAGTCGCCTCCGTCAGCGTGCTGCTGTTCGCCTTCCTGTTGTGGCGTGCGCTGCGTTGGGCCGCGCGTCGTCGCTTGGGCGAGGCTGATTGAACATGCGACAGCTGTTGGCATTACTGGCGCTGCTGTGCATGCCCGCCGTCGCTGCGGCGTCGACGGCGTGTCCGTGGCCGGCCTGGGAGCGATTCAAGATCCAAATGGTCAGTGCGGATGGCCGAGTTCTTGATCGCAGTGACGAGCGTCTGGTTACCACCTCCGAAGGGCAGAGCTATGCGTTGTTCTTCGCCTTGGTCGGTAATGATCGCGAGGCCTTTGCTCACGTGCTGCGCTGGACCAGCAACAACCTAGCCCAGGGTGACCTTGCACGGCACTTGCCGGCTTGGCTATGGGGGCGCAACAGCCAGCAACAATGGCAAGTATTGGACACCAATAATGCCAGCGACGCTGATCTGTGGATCGCTTACAGCCTGCTCGAAGCGGGGCGGCTGTGGGATGAGCCCACCTACGCTCAGTTGGGCCAGCAGATGCTTTGGCGCATTGCCGCGCAGACCGTGCGCAAGTTGCCTGGTCTGGGTGTGATGATATTGCCTGGCGACTACGGTTTCGAAAACGATCGTGGCTGGCGGCTCAATCCCAGCTACCTGCCCCCGCAGTTGTTCGACCGCTTCGCCTTGGTAGATCCCTTATGGGCGGAGATGGCTGGCAATGTCCGCCGTGTCTGGTTAGAGGCGTCGCCCAAGGGCTTCGCGCCGGACTGGTTGTTGTGGACACCTGCAGCCGCCGTCGAGCCCGATCCCGAGCACGGCAGTGCCGGGGACTATGACGCCATTCGTGTGTACCTGTGGTTGGGAATGCTGGCCAACGGGGCGGCGCAGCGTGATGAGTTACTGCACCATTTTGCACCGATGGTGGCGCTGACCATGCGCGGCGGCCAGCCACCGGAAAGCGTCGACGCCCTCAGCGCAAAGGTCAGCGGCCATGGCCCCGTGGGCTTCTCTGCAGCACTCCTGCCGCTGTTGGCCACTGCCCCGGGCGGCCACGCTGCGCTTGAAGCCCAGCGTAAACGCCTGCACGAGCAGCCCGTCGAGCCGCGCGCGTATTACAACCAGGTGCTTGCCCTGTTCGGCCAGGGCTGGGATGAGGGCCGTTATCGCTTCGACAACAACGGCCGACTGCTGCCTGCCTGGAGCGCACCATGTTCCGAATGATCGGTGTGCTGACCTTGACAGCGTTGTCATGTGCAGTGGCCGCACAACCTAAGGATCGCGATGAGCAGCGCCAATGGCTGCTCGAACAGGTCCGTGTCGGTGAAGCGTTGCACCGCGATGACCTGGTGCATAACGCCCTGGCCAAGCTGAGGCTGTTGGAACCACTCGACCCTGATGCGTTGCTGGCAGCGTTGAGCCTGGCTCTGCGGGAACAGAAGCCCCAAGAGGCGGAACAACTGAGTGCAACGATCAGCCAAGTGGCGCCTGGAAGCAATCAGGACCGGCGGGCTCGCCGTTTGCTGCAACTGCAACAACCGGAGCCGGCGCAGCGGCTGCAGCAGGCCCGCCTGCTGGCGGTCACCGGACGCTATGAAGAAGCCCTGATCGCCTATGACCAGTTGTTTGCCGGGGATCCCCCGAGCCTGGACATGGCCCTGGATTACTGGCGCGTGCGGGGCAACTTAGTCGGGCAGCGGCCGCAAGCAATCAGTCAGTTGCAACAGCTTGATCGTCAGTACCCTGGCAATGCTGGCCTGCGCCAGACCCTGGCCAGCTGGTTGTTCAGCGAAGACCGCGATAGCGAGGCATTGCAGGTGCTGGACCAACTGTCGCGTGACCCGGCAGCGCGAGATGCTGCAGCACAGCGCGAATTCGACTACCTGTCCGAGCAGCCGGTAAGTGGCAGCAGCGTTGCAGCCTGGCAGGCGTTCGTGCAGCGTTACCCAGCCTCGCCTCTGCTGACCCTGGCCGGCGAAAACCTCAATCAGCAGCGCAAACTGGTGGCCGACCCCGCCTGGCAGGCAGGGCAACGCGGCAAGGTGCTACTCGAACAGGAACGTAATGTTCAAGCCGAAGCGCAGCTGCGCCTGGCGCTGCGCCACTATGCGGACGATGCCAGTTTGCACGGTGCGTTGGGTGTCGCACTGATGCGCCAGCGTCGTTACGCAGAGGCTAACACTGCGTTCCGCCAGGCTGCTGCGATCGAGCAGAGCACACGCTTGATGAGCAAATGGAAAGACCTTGAGGCTTCCAGCCAGTACTGGGGGTTGCTGCAACGGGCGGACAACGCGCTGGCCAAGCAGGACCTGCGCACCGCTCGCACGCTGTATCAGCAGGCGCGACAGCAACGCCCCGAGGATGAATTTGCCTTGCTCGGGCTGGCTGATGTATCGCTGGCCGAAGGTGATGCAGCTAGCGCCGAGCGGCAGTACCTGCACGTACGGGGTAGAGCACCAGGCAATGAAAGTGCGCTACGCGGCTTGATGCGGATCTATCAAGCTCAATCGATGGACAAGGCCCAAGCGTATCTGGAAAGCCTGCCGCCGGCTCAGCAGGCCCAGTTCGCCAGCCTGCGGCAAAGTCTGCAACTTGCCCGCCTGCGCGAGCAGGCTGATGTGGCATTGCGCCATGAGGACTGGCTCACTGCCAGCCGAGTACTGGAGCAGGCTGTCGAGCTGGCCCCCGATGAGCCATGGTTGGTTTACCAGTTGGCCAGCAGCCTTCGCCAACAGGGGCGTAACGCCGAGGCAGACGCCGCATTCGCCCAAGTACTGCAGCGTCAGTCGGCGGATCCCGCCATCCGCTATGCCCATGGGCTTTATCTAGAGTCCAGTGACCGTGATGTGCTCGCCCAGCAGACCTTGCGCGCCGTGCCACAAGGTGCCTGGACCGATGACATGCGGTCGCTGGACAAACGGCTGCGTCGGCGCATGACCCTGGCCCAGGCGCAGCGTCTGCAGGACCAGGGCCGTACCGATGAGGCGACCGCAGTGCTGGAAGCCGTCCAGGCCCAGGGCGAGGGTGATCCTGACGACCTCTTGTTGATGGCGGACTGGGCGGCAGAGCGGGGCGATCACAGCAAGGCGCGTGGTTACTACCAGCGTGTATTGCAGGCTCAGCCCAAGCGCCCGGAAGCCCGCCTCGGCATGATGCAAAGCTGGATTGCCGAAGGCGACCTGTCGCGTGTGCGCCAGGCATTGGCCACGCAACCGTTGCAATTGACTGACCTGACGGTGGGGGGCCAGCAGCGTCTGGCGGAGGTCTGGGTGGCGTTGGGGGAAAAACAAAAAGCTGCCAGGCTGCTGGAGCGCATTGCTGCACAACAGCCCCAGCCTGACCCCTTGCTGCGCCGTGATGCTGCGCGCTTAGTCGCTGCAGACGATCCGCAGCGCGCATTGGACCTTTATGCAGCGGCGATGGCCGATGCGCAATTGCTCGGTCGTTCGGCGCTCTCGCCGCGGGATGACCGGGCAATGACTTTGGCCAGCCGTGCCAACGATGCGGATGATTGGCTGGTGCGCAGCCTGCGCAGTGATGTGGATGAGCTCTACCGCCAGCGCAACACCCATGTCACGCTCATGCATGACTACGGCTGGCGCAAGAACGACGGTACGCCAGGTATTTCCAGGTTGAACACCCAATCGACCTTGCTGCATGTCGACACCCCATGGGACGACGGCACGGCGTTCGCCCGCGTGGAACGCATTGGCATGGATGCAGGTTCCTTCGACCTGAACGAAGATGGGCGCAATACGGCCGATTTCGGTACCTGCCAGTTTGAAGGCGTAACCCGTAACGGCGCGGCCCTGCCAACCTGTCGCGGTGGTTCGCAAACGGCTGACGGCGGCGTGCTGGCGTTGGGCTGGCAGAATGATCGCTGGGGCTTTGACCTGGGCACCACTCAAGGTTACGAGGTCAACAACTGGCTGGGTGGCGCCATCGTCAATGGCGACCTGGGGCAGGTGGGGTGGTCGCTGGCGGCCTCGCGCAGGCCCATGAGCAATTCGCTGCTGTCGTTCGCCGGAGCGCGTGATCCTGCTACCGGCGTGCGCTGGGGTGGCGTGACGGCCAATGGCGCGACATTGGGTTTGAGCTGGGACCAGGGTGGTGATCATGGGGTGTGGGCCAGTCTGGGGCACCATTGGCTCTATGGTGAGAATGTTGCCGACAACCAACGCACTCGCGCCATGGCGGGATACTACTACCGAGCGATAGAAACGGCGGATGAGCGCATGCGGGTCGGCCTTACCCTGATGCATTGGCGTTATGACAAGGATCTGGGTGGTTACAGCCTCGGCCAGGGTGGGTATTACAGCCCACAGCGCTACCAGTCGGTGGGTGTGCCAGTCAGTTACGCCTGGCGCAACTACGACTGGTCGTTCCTGGTGGAGGGCTCGGTCAGTTGGTCGCGCGCCCATAGCGATAGCAGCCGTCTCTACCCGGACTCGCGCATCAGCCGCAAGTTGCTGGCGCGCTATGACGTTGTCGAGTCCAACATTGATGCCACGGTCGACGCCAGCGACAGCACCGGACTGGGGTATCGCCTGCATGGCGCCGTTGAGCGGCGTTTGAGTGATCACTGGGCAATGGGGGCCGGTTTCGACTGGCAGCATAGCGATGACTATGCACCCAGCCATGCTGTGTTCTATGTGCGTTATCTGTTCGAGCCATGGCGGGGTAACCTGGCGTTGCCAGTAACGTCTCTGGAGCCTTATAGCGAGTGGCGTTAGCGGCGTTTGGTGCCTACACACTGCAATGAACTGCATCATATGGATATTCGTTAAAGATATTTAAAATATTCTTCTTATGCATTTATAGTTCGCCCGACTGCGTACCCATCGACCAATCGATGCGCCGCACGACTTGAACCCACACGGGTAATCCCCGTGCGTTTCTGATCGTTGCGCGTCTTGAAGTCGCGCACTGCGTGGGAGTGAACAATGTCCGCCGCCTCGAACGCCTTGTCGTCCATCGACAGCGCCCAGCCGCAAACCTTCGAAATCCGCCCGTTCTCTGGTGCCGTCGGCGCCGAGATCATCGGCCTGGACCTGGCCAAACCAGTCAACGCCGAGGATTTCTCCCGTATTCATCGCGCCCACCTCGACCACCATGTGCTGGTGTTCCGCGACCAGCGCATCAGCCCTGAACAGCAGATCAGCTTCAGCCGCCGTTTCGGTGAGCTGCAGATCCATGTGCTCAAGCAGTTCCTGCTTGCTGGCCACCCTGAGATCCTGATCGTCTCCAACATCATCGAGAACGGCCAGAACATCGGCCTGGGTGATGCCGGCAAGTTCTGGCACTCGGACCTCTCCTACAAAGAACTCCCAAGCCTGGGTTCCATGCTTCACGCCCAGGAGCTGCCCAGCGAAGGTGGC
The DNA here is from genome assembly GCF_021602025.1 of Pseudomonas ceruminis. Taxonomy (GTDB): domain Bacteria; phylum Pseudomonadota; class Gammaproteobacteria; order Pseudomonadales; family Pseudomonadaceae; genus Aquipseudomonas; species Aquipseudomonas ceruminis. Next base: position 127,800 of record NZ_BQHW01000014.1, on the reverse strand, counting down.
GATACCCTGTTCGCCGATATGCACAAAGCCTGGGACGCCGTTCCCGAAGCCCTGCGTAAGGTGGTCGAAGGCCGCAGTGCCGCTCACTCCTACACCGCCCGCTATGCCGAAACCAAATTCGAAGGTAACTGGCGCCCCACCCTGACCGCCGAGCAACTGGCCCAGGTGCAGGAAGTCATCCATCCGGTGGTGCGTACCCACCCGGAGAACGGCCGCAAAGCGCTGTTCGTCAGTGAAGGTTTCACCACCCGCATCGTCGGCCTGCCGGACGATGAAAGCCGCGACGTGCTGCAGCAGCTTTACGCCTTGAGCGTGCTGGAACAGAACATCTATCGCCACCAGTGGCAACCCCACGACATGGTGTTCTGGGACAACCGCTCGCTCATCCACCTGGCCACCGGCTGCCCTGCGCACCTGCGGCGCAAACTGTTCCGTACCACCATCCAGGGCGATGCCCCGTTCTGACGACTGAGGAAACATCATGCGCAACTCCATCAGCCGCCTGGCGGCAAGCATTGGCCTGGGCGCCAGCCTGGTCGTCGGTAGCCTTGCGCTGCCCACCGCGGCACATGCCGAAGGCAAGATCCGCGTTGCCGAACAGTTCGGTATCGTCTACCTGTTGCTCAACGTGGTACGTGACCAGCACCTGATCGAGAAACACGGCAAGGAGCAGGGCATCGACATCGAGGTCGACTGGGCCCAGCTCTCTGGTGGCGCGGCAATCAATGACGCGCTGCTGTCCGGCTCGGTAGACATCGCCGGCGCCGGTGTCGGCCCGCTGCTGACCGTGTGGGACCGTACCAAAGGCCGACAGAACGTCAAGGCCGTGGCCTCGCTGGGCAACTTCCCGTACTACCTGCTCAGCAGCAACCCGAACGTGAAGACCATCGCCGACATTTCCGACAAGGACCGTATAGCCGTGCCAGCAGTGGGCGTCTCGGTGCAGTCGCGCTTCCTGCAGTACGCTGCTGCCCAGCAGTGGGGAGACAAGGAATACAACCGCCTCGACAAATACACCCTGGCCGTGCCGCATCCGGACGCCACTGCTGCGTTGCTGGCGGGTGGTACTGAGCTCAACGGGCACTTCTCCAACCCGCCGTTCCAGGACCAGGCCTTGGCCAACAAGGACGTGCACGTGGTGCTCAACAGCTATGACCTGCTCGGCCCCAACTCGCCGACCCTGCTGTTCGCCACCGAAAAATTCCGCAATGACAACCCCAAGACCTACAAGGCCTTTGTCGATGCGCTGGCCGAGGCTGCGGACTTTGCCCAGAAGGACAAGGCAGCCGCTGCCGACACCTATATCCGTGTGACCAAGGCCAAGATCGACCGCGATGCGCTGATCAAGCTGATCGACAACCCGCAGTACGAGTTCACTGTCACACCGAAGAACACCTACAAGCTGGCTGATTTCCTGTACCGGGTCGGCGCCATCAAGCACAAGCCGGAATCGTGGAAGGACTACTTCTTCCAGGACGAACGCCCGCTGCAGGGGAGCTGACCGACCATGACCGCCCCATTGCCAGGCCACACGGCCAGCAACCTGAGCCGTGTCGCTACAGCGCCTTTGCTCAAGGTGGACAATTTGAGCCTTGAATACCGCACCGCGCAGCGCGTGGTACGGGCCACTCACCAGGTCAGCTTCGAAGTCGATCGTGCCGACCGTTTTGTCTTGCTCGGCCCTTCGGGGTGCGGCAAGTCCACCCTGCTCAAGGCCGTGGCAGGTTTTATCAGCCCCCAGGAAGGGCAGATCCTGCTGCAGGGCCAGCCAGTCAGCGGCCCCGGCCCTGACCGCATCGTGGTGTTCCAGGAGTTCGACCAGCTGCCACCGTGGAAGACGGTGAAGCAGAACGTCATGTTCCCGTTGCTGGTGTCTGGCCAGCTCAAGCGTGCCGAGGCTGAAGAGCGTGCGTTGCACTACCTGGACAAGGTCGGTCTCGCCGCCTTCGCCGACGCCTATCCGCACACCCTGTCGGGCGGCATGAAGGCGCGCGTGGCGATTGCCCGCGCCCTGGCCACGCAACCGAAGATCCTGTTGATGGACGAGCCGTTTGCCGCGCTCGACGCGTTGACCCGGCGCAAGATGCAGGAAGAGCTGCTGCTGCTGTGGGAGGAGGTGCGCTTTACCTTGCTGTTCGTCACCCACTCCATCGAAGAAGCGCTGGTGGTCGGTAACCGCATCTTGCTGTTGTCGCCCCACCCGGGGCGGGTAAGGGCCGAGGTGCACAGCCATCAGTACGACCTGGGCAGCCTCGGCGCCAGTGACTTCCAGGCCAGCGCACGACGCATCCATCGCCTGCTGTTCGACGAGGTCGATGTGCCCGAGCAAACGGACGACCTGGGCTTCAACGACATCCGCATCGCTTACTGACAGGAGCTTCAGCCATGACCACTACACCTGTACGCCAGGAATACGAGGTGCAGCTGGAGCCGCTGCTCAGTGTGCCTCTGGAGCGCAACCTGCCACTGGCTCAGCGCCTTTGGCAGCATGGATGGTTGCGCAAGGCGGTGATCCTCGTGGTGATCGCTGCGTTGTGGGAGGCCATCGCCCGCTACCAGGGCAACGACCTGCTGCTGCCGACCTTCCTGCAGACCGCAGCAGCGCTGTGGGACGGCCTGGTGAGCGGCGAATTGCCGGCAAAAGTCGGCGTGTCGCTGGTGATCCTGCTCAAGGGCTACCTGATGGGCATCGTCCTGGCTTTCGGCCTGACCAGCCTTGCGGTATCGACCCAACTTGGGCGCGATCTGCTGGGCACGCTGACCTCGATGTTCAACCCGCTGCCGGCAATTGCCCTGTTGCCGCTGGCCTTGCTCTGGTTCGGCCTCGGTGACAACAGCCTGATCTTCGTGCTGGTGCATTCGGTGCTCTGGGCGCTGGCGCTCAATACCTACGCAGGCTTTCTCGGGGTGTCGGAAACCTTGCGCATGGCCGGGCGCAACTATGGGCTCAAAGGCCTGCGCCTGGTGCTGCATATCCTGGTGCCGGCGGCGTTGCCGTCGATCCTGTCGGGGCTGAAGATCGGCTGGGCCTTCGCCTGGCGCACGCTGATCGCGGCCGAACTGGTGTTTGGCGCCAGCAGTGGCAAGGGCGGGCTGGGCTGGTACATCTTCCAGAACCGTAACGAGTTGTACACCGACAAGGTGTTCGCCGGGCTGGCGGTGGTGATCCTGATTGGCTTGCTGGTCGAGGGGTTGGTGTTCAATACCCTGGAGCGGTTGACTGTGCGGCGCTGGGGGATGCAGCGCTGATCTTCACCTGTCCTATCGCCGACAAGCCGGCGATAGGACAGGTGCAGTCAACTACTCCTGATACTTGGCAGCCGCATTGCTCAGGGTCCTGGCGATCTCATTGCGCAACCCGGCGGGCTGCTCCACCCTTACTCCTTCCCCCTGGCTCAACACCCACCAGCGCAACGCCCCACCGTCTTGGACCGTGGCCTGTAGCAGATGCCCCTGCGCCAGCGGGGTCAGCTGCATGTCTGCGCTCAAGGGCGCATCGCGCAACTGCCGCGCCACCTGATCGCTGACCCAGGCCTGCAGCTCCAGCCCACCCTCCTGGCCCGGCTGTAGCGTTTCACCGCGCAGAAAACCCTGCAGATCGAAATGCCCACGCAGCTCCCCGACGACATTCGCCGACCAATGCCAGCCAAATGGGATGCTCTTGTCATTGCGCTCCAGCGGAAAAATCAACGACAGCTCGTTGAGGTCGCGCTCCACGGTGCGTTTGCTGACGTTGAAGCCCACATCCCGCAGGCGCCATACCAGTTCGGCACTGGTAATGCCCGGCGAGCGGTTGGGCAACTGGCGTAGCAGTGCCCACTGGCGGCTGATGGTGGCGCGAGTAGTGGCGAACGGCAAAAGATAACGTCCTTGTCTAGGCTTGCCGCATCAGGATGGCGGCAAGCGTGGGTCATGGCAATTAGCCACGACCCGTTCAGATCAAGGAACTGCCATTTGGTTGCCTGCTGTCGAATCGTTCGCGACAGGTTTTGACGTGACGTCGCGCAGAATCACGCCTCATCACAGCCACGGTCGGGCCTGTGGGTCGTTCAATGAGGATGAACATGTCTGCTGCCAGCAATATCCATTCGCTGCTCGCCCATCTTCTGCCAGAGCAGGTCATCGCCGCGCCGACGCCCGCCGGGAGGCGCCAGCGGCTGTTCGCCGGGGTGGGCTTGCCGAGCCAGCGGTCGCTGCTGGTCAGCCGCCTGGACGAAGCGCCAGACTTGCAGGCGGTGTACGTCGACCTGCGGCAGCAGGCGCTGGCCGGCAATGTGGCAGCGCTCAACGACCTGGGCTGGATCTGGCTCAATGGCAAGTACTGGCGGGCCGACACCGTGCTCGCCGGGCACCTGCTGCGCATGGCCGCTTTGCAGGGCAGTGCCGCTGCCTGGTTCAACCTGGGGCAGCAGCATTACTTCGGCAAAGGTATCGATACCTCCTACGTGCAAGCTGCGCAATGTTATCGGCAGGCCTTTGACCGCGGCATGCTGCACGCCGCTGCTGCGCTCGGTGATCTGCTCGAGGAAGAAGTCTGTGATACCGAACTGGGCTGGCAGGTAGACCTGACTCAGGCGTACCAGTGGTTCCTTCGTGGCGCCGAACGGGGCGAGGCGCGGTGCCGGTTCGAGGTGGGCTACCGGCTATTGCATGGGCTGCATGTGGAGGCAGACACCAAGGCGGCGCTGTACTGGCTGGAACTTGCGGCGGCGACCGGGGTGATGCAGGCCGCCGAGGAGCTGGCGGTGCATTTCAGCAGGCGGGACGGCGCACGCTACCTCGATTGGCGGGACCGCGCGGTGCAGATGGGCAGCACACTGGCGTTGGCGATGAAGCTCGAAGACCAGGTCCAGCCCTGAGCTTGCCGGCGATGGGGCCGGTGCAGAGAGCCTCAATCCCTCAAAATGAACAACAATTTATCCATTCCCTCTGTCGCCTCCGGTTGACGACAGGGGGAGGGCCAGGCGTATATTGATAGTTAGCAAACTATGAATATCCTTGGTTCCTCTCATGACGCTTGATTCACTGCGCCTGCACGTCAGCAGCGGCATGGTCGTTGCCGCACGCCACTGGCGGCGCATCTGCCATACCGCCTTGACCGGTTACGGCATTTCCGAAGCCTGCGCTGCACCGCTGCTGATGATCGTGCGCCTGGGCGATGGCGTGCATCAGGTAGCGGTGGCCCAGGCCGCCGGCCTGGAAAGCCCATCCCTGGTGCGCCTGCTCGATCAGTTGTGCAAGGCCGGGCTGGTGTGCCGCAGCGAGGACCCACTGGACCGCCGCGCCAAGGCCCTGAGCCTGACCGCCGAAGGGCGCGCCCTGGCTGAGGCTATCGAAGCCGAGCTGGTGCGTGTGCGCCATGACGTGCTTCAAGGCATTGACGAGGCCGACCTGCAAGCCACGTTGCGCGTATTGCGTGCCTTCGAGGCCGCCGGCCTCGGTAGCGCAGGCGGGGTGGCATGAACGGCTTTTTCAGCTCGGTACCACCGGCCCGTGACTGGTTCTATGGCGTGCGTACCTTCGCTGCGTCGATGATCGCCTTGTACATCGCCTTGTTGATGCAGTTGCCGCGCCCGTACTGGGCGATGGCCACCGTCTACATCGTCTCCAGCCCGTTCGTCGGGCCCACCAGTTCCAAGGCGTTGTATCGCGCCGTGGGCACGCTGCTCGGTGCTGGCGGGGCGATCTTCCTGGTGCCGCCGTTGGTGCAGTCTCCGTTGCTGCTGACGGTCGCCATTGCCATGTGGACCGGCACCCTGCTGTACCTTTCGCTGAACCTGCGCACCGCCAACAACTACGTGCTGATGCTCGCCGGCTACACCCTGCCGATGATCGCCCTGGCCGTGGTCGACAACCCGCTGGCGGTGTTCGACGTGGCTTCTTCCCGTGCCCAGGAGATTTGCCTGGGCATCGTCTGCGCGGCGGTGGTCGGGGCGATCTTCTGGCCGCGTCGGCTGGCACCTGTGGTGGTTGGCGCTACCGGTAACTGGTTCATTGATGCGATCCGCTACAGCGACACCTACCTGGCCCGCGATGTCGCTGCCGAGAAAGTGGGTGCCATGCGCGGTGCGATGGTCGCTACCTTCAACTCGCTGGAAATGATGATCGGCCAGCTCGGCCACGAAGGTGCTGGCCCTCACACCCTCAAGAACGCCCGCGAACTGCGCGGCAGGATGATCCACCTGCTGCCGGTGATCGATGCGCTCGACGATGCCCTGGTTGCCCTCCAAGGGCGCGCCCCGTTGCAGTTCGCCCAGTTGCAACCGGTACTGCAAGCCGCCCGCGAGTGGCTTCAGGGTACCGCCGACAGCGCTTCAGTGGCGCGCTGGACGGCCCTGCACGAGAAGATCGACCGCTTGCAGCCTGGTGCTGCCGCGCTCGATCAGCGTGCCGAGCTGCTGCTGTCCAACGCCCTTTACCGCCTGACCGAATGGGCCGACCTGTGGCAGGACTGCTGCACCTTGCAACACGCCCTGCGCACCGATGACCCCACGCCCTGGCGCGCGGTGTACCGCCACTGGCGCCTGGGCCGCCTGACGCCGTTCTTCGACCGCGGCCTGATGTTCTATTCGGTGATCTCTACCGTGCTCGCCATCATCGTTGCCTGCGGCCTGTGGATTGGCCTGGGCTGGAACGACGGCGCCAGCGCGGTGATTCTTGCCGCTGTGTCGTGCAGCTTCTTCGCGGCGATGGACGACCCCGCGCCGCAGATCTACCGGTTCTTCTTCTGGACGCTGATGTCGGTCATCTTCTCCAGCCTGTACCTGTTCCTGGTACTGCCCAACCTGCACGATTTCCCGATGCTGGTACTGGCCTTCGCGGTGCCGTTCATTTGCATCGGTACTTTGACCGTGCAGCCGCGTTTCTACCTGGGCACGTTGCTGACCATCGTCAACACCTCGACCTTCATCAGCATCCAGGGCGCCTACGACGCCGACTTCTTCACCTTCCTCAACTCCAACCTGGCCGGCCCGGTTGGGCTGTTGTTCGCATTCATCTGGACATTGGTGATGCGCCCGTTCGGCGTGGAACTGGCCGCCAAACGCATGACCCGTTTCGCCTGGCGCGACATCGTAGAGATGACCGAGCCGGCCACGCTGGCCGAACACCGCCAGGTTGGCGTGCAGATGCTCGACCGCCTGATGCAGCACCTGCCGCGCCTGTCCCAGACCGGCCAGGACAGCGGCGTGGCGCTGCGCGACCTGCGTGTGGGCCTGAACCTGCTCGACTTGCTGGCCTACATGCCACGCGCAGGCACCTTGGCCCGCGAGCGCCTGCAAACGGTCATCGAGGAAGTCGGCGGCCACTACGCGGCCTGCCTGCGCGCGGGCGAACGCCTGCATGCCCCGGCCGCGCTGCTGCGCAATATGGAGCGCGCCCGCTTGGCGCTTAACCTGGATGAACTGTACGAGCGCGGTGACGCCCGCACCCACCTGCTGCATGCCCTGAGCGGCCTGCGCCTGGCGCTGTTGCCAGGTGTCGAGGTCATGCTTGAACCGGCCGAGCAACCGCAACTGCCCCCCGGCCTCGACGGAGCGCCCCTGTGATCGGTGAACTGGATATCAGTGGGGTATTCCTGCCCACGCTGCTGGTGATGATGTTCTGCACCTACCTGCTGTTCCTTGGGGTGCACGCGGTGCTGGTGCGCCTGCATTTCTACCGCCTGGTCTGGCACCGGGCGCTGTTCAACGTTGCCCTGTATGCCGTGCTGCTTGGCGCGGTGGACCATTTTTGCCGAAGCCTGATGCTGCCATGAAAAAACCTTTGCTGACCCTGGGCCGTGTGGTCCTGACCTTGCTGGTAGTGACCTTCGCCGCCGTGCTCGTATGGCAGATGGTGGTGTACTACATGTTCGCCCCCTGGACCCGCGACGGTCATATCCGGGCCGACGTGATCCAGATCGCTCCGGATGTGTCCGGGCTGATCCAGAAGGTCGAGGTGCGCGACAACCAGACCGTCAAACGCGGTGACGTGTTGTTTACCATCGACCAGGACCGCTTCAGCCTGGCGCTGCGCCAGGCCAAGGCCACCCTCGGCGAGCGCCAGGAAACCCTGGCCCAGGCCTCCCGCGAAGCGCAGCGCAACCGCAAGTTGGGCAACCTGGTGGCGGCCGAGCAACTGGAGGAAAGCCAGTCCCGTGAAGCCCGCGCGCGCTCGGCAGTCAGCGAGGCCCAGGTGGCGGTCGACACCGCCCAGCTCAACCTTGACCGTTCGGTGGTACGCAGCCCGGTAGATGGCTACCTCAACGACCGCGCACCGCGTAACCATGAATTCGTCACCGCTGGCCGTGCGGTGCTGTCGGTGGTCGACAGCGCCTCGTACCACGTCGATGGCTACTTCGAAGAGACCAAGCTGGGTGGCATCCATATCGGCGATGCGGTGGACATCCGCGTGATGGGCGACAACACCCGCCTGCGCGGCCATGTGCAGAGCTTTGCCGCCGGTATCGAGGACCGCGACCGCAGCAGTGGCGCCAACCTGCTGCCCAACGTCAACCCAGCGTTCAGCTGGGTGCGCCTGGCGCAGCGGATCCCGGTGCGCATCGCCTTCGATGAAGTACCGGCAGATTTCCGCATGATCGCCGGGCGGACGGCCACGGTGTCGATCATCGAGGGTCAGCATCCATGAAACAGCTGATCCTGGCGGGTTTCTGCCTGTCGCTGGGTGCCTGCATGATGGTCGGCCCGGACTATGAAGTGCCCAAGGACGCAGCCGTGCAGCGCAGCGACCTCAACGGTCCGCTGCGCCAGGATGCTGACAGCGTGGTGTCGGCGCCGGTGCCCGAGGACTGGTGGCAGCTGTATCAGGATCAGCGCCTCAACGAACTGGTACGCCAGGCGCTGAGCGCCAACACCGAGCTGCGCGTGGCGGCGGCCAACATCGCCAAGGCCCGTGCCCAGGTCGAAGTGGCCGAGTCGCAGGGTGGTTTCAACGGCGGCATCAAAGCAGGCGCGCAACGTTTGCAGGAGTCCGGCGAGGCCTTCCTGCTGCCCGAGAAGGTTCCGGTGGCCAACATCGGCGAAGCGATCATCAGCGCCTCCTACCAGTTCGACCTGTGGGGCACCTTCAAGCGCGGCACCGAAGCGGCCAAGGCCAATGCCGACGCCGTACAGGCTGCCGCCGATACTGCGCGCATCACCCTGGTGGCGGATGTGGTCAAGGCCTACACCCAGGTCTGCTCGGCCAACGAGGAATACCACATCGCCCGCGAGTCGCTCGACCTGCAGGAGCAGAGCGTGCAGCTCAACCAGCGCCTACGTGATGCCGGCCGTGGCGATGAAACCCAGGTCACCCGCTCGCAGACCCAGTTCAAGTCCCTGCGCGCCGAACTGCCCAGATTCAAGGCCGAACGAGAGACCGGCATGTACACCCTGGCAGCGCTGCTGGCCAAGCCGCTGGATCAGCTACCTGCCGGCACCGCCGATTGCGCCGAGCTGCCGCACCTGAACCAACTGGTCCCGGTTGGCGATGGCACTGCGCTGCTCAAGCGCCGCCCGGATGTGCGCCAGGCCGAACGCCAACTGGCAGCGGCCACCGCGACTATTGGTGTGGCCACGGGCGCGCTCTACCCGGACGTGAGCTTTGGCGCCCAGGTCGGCACCATCGGTATCCTCGAAAACCTCGGCGAACCCTCGACTAACCGCTGGGGCTTCGGCCCGCAGATCAGCTGGACCATCCCTACCAACGGCACCCGCGCCCGCATTCGCATGGCCGAAGCCTCGACACAGGCGGCACTGGCGCATTTCGACGGTGTGGTGCTGAACGCCATTCGCGAGACCCAGACCCGCCTGGCCCAGTACAGCGCCCTGCTCGACCGGCGCGATGCGCTGGCCGAGGCGGAGAAGTCGGCCAAGGAAGCGGCGGACCAGACGCACCGGTATTACCAGGCAGGGCGTGAGTCGTTCCTGGCGGACCTGCAGGCGACGCGGACGTACACCGACATGCGTGCGCAGCTGGCGGCGGCCAATAGCCAGGTGGCCATGGGGCAGATTGGGGTGTTCCTGGCGTTGGGTGGCGGCTGGAAGGATGCCGCCAAGCCTTGAGATTGCCCGGGTCGCTGGATGCCTGTCGGCGGGGCAGGCCGATATAAGGTGTTATTCGTAATGCCCTGCAACTGATATTTTTGTCAGTTTTCCCGCTCGCACGGTTCTGTCACGCTTCGTTCAAGATTGTGGAGTGCGTGTGAGGTCTTTATGGGCGCTACACCGAGCGGGAAATCTGTTTATTCTCAAAAAAGATTCTACCGGAACACTGAGCTCGTGACGGTGATGGGAGCGCGTGCTGCGAGTTCGATAGTTAAGGCTGAAGCGGGGGACCTTGCGCAAATCGGAGCTGGGGAGGTGTCAGGCAGCACACTTTTATTATCAGGCCCGATGCGTACGGTTATGGGCGGTGCGACTGCAGTGCGCCATGAAACGCTTAGCTACAGCCCTTATGGTTTTAGCTTTCCTCAATCACCCATCTTGCCTGGATTCAACGGGCAACCACGTGAAGCCCTCACGGGTTGGTATCTGCTAGGTAACGGCGCTCGTGGTTACAGCCCGGCGCTGATGCGATTCTTAAGTCAGGATGTGTTGAGCCCCTTTGATCAGGGAGGGATCAACTGCTATGCGTATGTCTCCGGTGACCCTGTCAATTTCAGTGATCCAACCGGGCATATGCCTAGGCGATTATTGCCCGAACCGAAGAACAGGCCGGAAACATTGATTATGCCTCCCAATTCGCAGCAGGCGCCTGGTTCGAGGAAACCTGCGAAACCTGCGATGAATCGATCTATTTCGAGTACCTCCAATTCGTCATTATCATCGCCCCTCTCGACGCCTTCGACTCCCGGCATAAGCGACCGGCACAGTTCGAGAAACGCTGTATTTTTTAACGCTATCTCAGAAGAAAATAAAGGTTGGAAATTAGACAAGGTTGAGGTGCGGAAGAACTTAGCGGTGTTGACAAAAGTGGAGCAGGAAAAATTCGACAAGTTTCAAAACGCGATTCACAATGAGGGATTGTCGCCTCGGGACGCAGCATTGAGTTTGGGTGATAGCGACTACAAAGTCTTTGATAAACGCTCAGGGATTTATCAGTTCCGCCTCAGTGGAGGTCAACGTGTTCATTTTCAGGTGCAAGATAAAACCGTGATCATTCGCCAGGTAGGAGGGCATGCGTAGCCTGCGCTACATATTCCCTAACGCCTGAAATTGTAAGAGTTTTCCGAATATAAAAAATGCTTCAGTTCTGATTCTGTGTCGAATTATCCTGCGGCGTCTATTGGATAGCCCTCAGGCCTGCGCCGCCCATCGCCGGCAAGCCGGCTCCCACAAGTACAGCGCCCCCTTGAAGCCTGTAAAAAAATACTGGGGGAGCAAGCCCACCGGCGATCGAGGGCGGAGCCCGCGCCGGGTTTTTGTCTCAAGATTTTTCATGAAATCCGCCCGCAAACCTTGAGCGAAGCTGAGTGGAAGTGAACAATGTTCTCTTTCGCATTCCCTTCGAGATTGCCCATGAATACCCGTTTCCGTCTTGCCTGGCTGTTGTGGCCTTTGCTGGCGCTGTGCAGCACCTTGGCGCTGGCCGAATCCCCTGCCGAGGCCGGCAAGGCCCTGCACCTGCTCGATTACATCGGCGCGGACTACCCGCCGACCGTACGTGACGGCAAGGTGATCGACGACGGCGAATACCGTGAGCAGCAGGAGTTCAGCGCGGTGTTGGCCGATCTGGTCAAAGGCCTGCCGGCAAACGCGGAGCAAAACGCCCTTGAGCAGGGCGTACAAGCCTTGCGCCAGGCCATCGACCAGCGCCAGGACGGTGCCGCGGTGGCCAAGCAGGCCCGACAGCTGGGCGCACGTCTGGCTGTGGCCTATGAGGTCAGCCAGGCGCCGGTGATTACCCCGGACCCGGCCCGTGGCGCCTCGCTGTACACGCAAAACTGCTCGATCTGCCACGGCGACACAGGGGCCGGCGATGGCCCGGCGGGCGTCGGTCTGGAACCCGCCCCGGCCAACCTGCGCAACACTGAACGCCTCGACCAACTGAGCCTGTTCGACCTCTACAACACCCTGAACCTGGGCATCGATGGCACTGAAATGCCGTCGTTCGCCGACCAGCTCGATGAACGCCAACGCTGGGACGTGGCCGCCTACATCGCCAGTTTCACCGCCGACCCGCAGGCTGCAAAGGGTGACAAGACCTGGAACCTGGCCGACCTGGCCCGCCAGACCCCGGCAGAAGTCGCCGCCAACGAAGGCCCTGGCGCCGTGGAGGCATTCCGCGCCCAGCGTGCCCAGCCGCCGCAGGTCAAACGTGGCCCGGCGCAGTTGCTCGATTACACCGCCAGCACCCTGGACAAGAGCCTGGCCGCCTACCGCGCAGGCGACCACGACCAGGCCTACGACCTCTCGGTAGCCGCCTACCTGGAAGGCTTCGAGCTGGTGGAAAGCTCGCTGGACAACATCGACACCCAGGCGCGCAAGGACACCGAAAAGTCCTTGATGGCCTACCGCCAGTCACTGCAGGACGGCTTGCCGGTCGCCCAGGCCGAACAGCGCCTGGCCGAAGCCAAGGTCAAGCTTGATCAAGCCTCCAAGTTGCTGGGCAGCGATGGCCTGAGCTGGTCGTTGAGTTACATCTCCGGCCTGCTGATCCTGTTGCGCGAAGGCCTTGAGGCGATTCTGGTACTGGCTGCGATCCTGGCCTTCCTGCGCAACACCGGCCAGCAATCGGCGGTGCGCAGCGTCAACATCGGTTGGGCGCTCGCGCTGGTCGCCGGCTTCGGCACCTGGGCCCTGGCGGCCTATGTGATCGACGTCGGTGGCGCCCAACGAGAGCTGCTTGAGGGTTGCACGGCGTTGTTCGCTGCCGTGATGGTGCTGTGGCTTGGCGTGTGGATGCACGACCGTCGCCATGCAGCCGCCTGGCAGGATTACATCAAGAGCAGCCTGGTCAGCGGCGGCGGGCGCTTCGGCTTTGCCATGCTGGCGTTCTTCTCGGTGTACCGCGAGCTGTTTGAAGTGATCCTGTTCTATGAAACCCTGTGGCTGCAGGCTGGCCCGGCAGGGCACCAGGCGGTACTGGCCGGGGGTGCCACCGCACTGGTGCTGCTGGTCGGCCTGGCCTGGGTGATTTTGCGCGGTTCGGCCAAATTGCCGCTGTCGCTGTTCTTTAGCATTAACGCAGCCTTGCTGTGCGCGCTCTCGGTGGTGTTCGCCGGGCATGGCGTGAAGGCGCTGCAGGAAGCGGGTGTGCTGGGCACGCGGCCGGTGGCGTTCTTCGAGTTCGACTGGCTGGGAATTCATGCCGATGCGTACTCGCTGGCGGCACAGGCGGTGGCGTTGCTGGCTATTTTGGTGCTCTATGGGCGTAGTCGTCTGGCTGAGAAGCGCCGGGCTGCCGTTTAGGTGTTGATGCTGCTGGCCTCTTCGCGGGGCAAGCCCGCTCCCACAGGCCTTAGGCTCAGAGGTGTTCCTGTGGGAGCGGGCTTGTCCCGCGAAGAGGCCGGCTCTGACAGAAGAGATTGCTACATGCGCATATGGATCGACGCCGACGCCTGCCCCAAGGCAGCCAAGGACCTGATCGTCAAATTCGCCCTCAAGCGCAAGCTTGAGGTGATCATGGTGGCCGGCCAGGCCGTGGCCAAGCCCGCCTTCGCCGTGGTGCGGTTGATCGTGGTGCCTAGCGGCATGGACGCTGCCGACGACTACCTGGTCGAGCATGCTTTGCCCGGCGAACTGGTGATCTGCAGCGACGTACCGTTGGCCGACCGGCTGATCAAGAAAGGCGTCGCAGCACTGGACCCGCGCGGGCGTGAGTTCGACGAACGCAACATGGGTGACCGGCTTGCAGTGCGCAACCTGTTCACTGAGCTACGTGAGCAGGGGCAGGTTGGCGGCGGGCAGGCGCCTTATGGCGAACGCGAGAAGCAGGCGTTCGCCAATGCGCTGGACCGTATTCTGACCCGCCTGAGCAAGGGCTGATCAGTCACCCTCGTGGGCCAGTTCCAACACGCGGTCCACCAGCTTGTAGATCCCGCCAGCCGCCTCGCTGATCGACTTGGCCACCATGTATGCCGGGGTGGTCACCAGCTTGCGCTGGGTATCTTCGACGATGTCATGCACATCGCATTCCTGGTGGGTGCCACCCATCTTGACCACTGCCGCCGCCGTATCGGCATCGTTACCGATAGTGCACAGCACGCCTGGCCCGTAGATTTTTGCCGCGAGGGCCGGCGAGATGCAGATCAGGCCGACCGGTTTGCAGGCTTCGGCAAAGGCTTCGGCCAGGGCCAGTACGTCTGGTTGCACGGTGCACTCGGTGCCTTCCACGGCAAAGTTGGACAGGTTCTTGGCCGCGCCAAAACCGCCCGGCACGATCAGCGCATCGAAGTCCTCGACCTTGGCTTCACGGATATCTTTCACGTCGCCACGCGCGATACGCGCCGATTCCACCAGCACATTGCGCGACTCCGGCATCGGCTCGCCGGTCAGGTGATTGATCACATGCATCTGCGCGATGTTCGGCGCAAAGCACTGTACCTGCGCGCCGCGCTGATCGAGGCGCAGCAGGGTGATCACGCTTTCATGGATTTCGGCACCGTCATACACGCCACAGCCGGAAAGAATCACCGCTACTTTTTTTGTCATGCTCATTACTCCAGTTTCGAGGCGCTAACTGTCCTCTAGTTTGGCAGACGTGGCTGGCTCGAAGGGGCCTGGACCCAGCACCTAGCCACGGCGTCCACCCTGCTTAGAATCCTGCCTACTTGGATCGTAACGACGGCGGCGTGTTCATTATCTGGGATCGTCTGGTGTTGGGGGCGCTGGAAGAACAGCGCGCGGCCGTACACCTGGAGTGGGCGCCCGCTGTCGAACGTGCCAGCGCTCTACGGCCGGCGCGTTCGGTTTAGCGTTGATCGCGCCCTTTGTCTGGTTCCCGCTCGTGGCTGACAGCCGTTTCAGCCTCTGGGCCTTGGCCCTGTGCCGCCGCCTTGCGCTCCGCGCGCAGCGTGCGGAAGCGGCGGCGCAACCACAGCAGGACACCCAGCAACAGCAGGGCACCGAGCACCCATAGCTCATACTTCTTAACGTTGCCCAGCATACCTTCGAGGATTGCGCCGAAGTGGTATGCGGCAGCGCCAAGGGCAAGCGCCCAGATGGCTGCGCCGATGCCGTTGAGCAGCAGATAACGGCGTGGCGGGTAACCGGACAGGCCGATGGCCACGGGCATTACCGTGCGCAGGCCGTAAACGAAGCGGAAGCTCAGCACCCAGATGTCGGGATGGCGACGAATATGCTCCAGGGCGCGGTCGCCCATGGCTTGCCAGCGGGGTTTGCGCGCAAGGATCTTGCGCCCGTGGCGGCGGCCCATGAAGTACCACAACTGGTCGCCGGCATAGCTGCCGAAGAACGCCACGATAACCACCAGGCTGATGTCCATGTACCCGCGAAACGCAAGAAATCCTGCAAGCACCAGGATGGTCTCGCCTTCGAAGAAGGTGCCTAGAAAAAGGGCAAAGTAGCCGAAATCCTGCAGGAATTGTTGAAGCATTTTCTGAGGTGCTGGCGAAATGAACGCGCAGCCTACCCCTTCGCGCGCATTCGTGAAAGTGTCCAAATGTGTCTCGACGTGAACAATTCCTACGAGGACAATGCCTGCGGCCACAAGTCGTAGGGTTGCCTGCGGGTGTAACACAGGCGTCATAATGGCCGCTTATCGTCCCGCTCAATTGATGATAGGGCGTTAACGTCCTCCAGGAACGTCCAGATGAATAATGAAGTGCTCACCCCTGTCGCGATCAAGGACGCCCAGGCCGTCCCTGAAGAGATTGTGCAGACCCCACCAGACTTGCCTGCAGCCCCGGAACCGGTGGTAGAGGCTGCCACGCCAGCCCCTGCGGCCGCGCCGGCACCGGCCATCGCCATTCCAAGCCTGGACGACAGCAGCCTGTACATTCATCGCGAGCTGTCGCAGTTGCAGTTCAACATACGCGTGCTGGAGCAGGCGCTGGATGAGTCCTATCCACTGCTCGAGCGCCTGAAGTTCCTGCTGATCTTCTCCAGCAACCTGGATGAATTCTTCGAGATCCGCGTGGCGGGCCTGAAGAAGCAGATCAATTTTGCCCGTGAACAGGCCGGCGCCGATGGCCTGCAGCCGCATCAGGCGCTGGCGCGCATCAGCGAGCTGGTGCATATCGAAGTAGAGCGCCAGTACGCGATCCTCAATGATGTGCTGCTGCCTGAGCTGGAAAAACACGCCATCCGCTTCATCCGTCGCCGCTACTGGACGCCGAAGCTCAAGACCTGGGTGCGCCGCTATTTCCGCGACGAGATCGCGCCGATCATCACCCCGATCGGCCTCGACCCGACCCACCCATTCCCGCTGCTGGTGAACAAGAGCCTGAACTTCATCGTCGAGCTCGAAGGTGTCGACGCCTTCGGCCGCGACTCGGGCCTGGCGATCATTCCCGCGCCGCGCCTGCTGCCACGGGTCATTCGCGTGCCGGAAGATGTTGGCGGCCCAGGCGACAACTACGTGTTCCTGTCGTCGATGATCCATGCCCATGCCGACGACCTGTTCCAAGGCATGAAGGTCAAGGGTTGCTATCAGTTCCGCCTGACCCGTAACGCCGACCTGGCGCTGGATTCCGAAGAGGTCGATGACCTTGCCCGCGCCTTGCGCGGCGAACTGTTCTCGCGCCGCTACGGCGATGCAGTGCGCCTGGAGGTGGCCGACACCTGCCCGAAACACCTGTCCGATTACCTGCTCAAGCAGTTCAGCCTGAGCGAGAGCGAGCTGTACCAGGTCAATGGCCCGGTCAACCTGACCCGCCTGTTCAGCATCACCGGCCTGGACAGCCACCCGGAACTGCAATACACGCCGTTCACCCCGGCGATCCCCAAGCTGCTGGTCAATGCCGACAACATCTTCAGCGTGATCGGCAAGCAGGACATCCTGCTGATGCACCCGTTCGAGTCCTTCACGCCAGTGATCGACCTGCTGCGCCAGGCCGCCAAGGACCCGCACGTGCTCGCCGTACGCCAGACGCTGTACCGTTCCGGCGCCAACTCGGAAATTGTCGATGCCCTGGTCGATGCGGCACGTAACGGCAAGGAAGTCACTGCGGTGATCGAGCTGCGGGCGCGCTTCGATGAAGAATCCAACCTGCAGATGGCCAGCCGCCTGCAGGCTGCCGGTGCGGTGGTAATTTACGGTGTGGTCGGCTTCAAGACCCACGCCAAGATGATGCTGATCCTGCGCCGTGAACAAGGTGAGATCGTGCGCTACGCGCACCTGGGCACTGGCAACTATCACGCCGGCAACGCCCGCCTGTATACCGACTACAGCCTGCTGACCTCCGACGACGCCCTGACTGAGGACGTCGGCAAACTGTTCAGCCAGCTGATCGGCATGGGCAAGACGCTGCGCATGAAAAAACTGCTGCACGCGCCGTTTACCTTGAAGAAGGGCATGCTCGACATGATTGCCCGGGAGACGCAGTTTGCCCTCGAAGGTAAACCCGCGCACATCATTGCCAAGTTCAACTCGCTGACCGACGCCAAGGTCATCAAGGCCCTCTACAAGGCCAGCCAGTCGGGCGTGAAGATCGACTTGGTGGTGCGCGGCATGTGCTGCCTGCGCCCGGGCATTCCCGGTGTGTCGCACAACATCCAGGTGCGCTCCATCATCGGCCGCTTCCTGGAGCACACGCGGGTGTTCTACTTCCTCAATGGCGGCGAAGAACAAATCTACCTGTCCAGTGCCGACTGGATGGAGCGCAACCTGGACAAGCGGGTCGAGACCTGCTTCCCGGTCGAAGGCAAGAAGCTGTTGCTGCGGGTGAAGAAGGAGCTGGAGGCGTACCTGACCGACAACACCCATGCCTGGACGCTGCAGCCTGACGGGCGCTACGTGCGCAGCAGCCCGACCGGCAACCAGAACCCGCGCAGTGCCCAGGCGACCCTGCTGGAGCGCCTGAGCAACCCGGTCCTCAACGTACGCTGAGGACGAAGCCGACCCGGGCCAGCCACTCCGCCTCGTTGGCGAAGTCGGCCTGGGTCAGCTGGTTCTGTTCCAGCCAGCCCTCGGGGAAGGCCACGTCCAGGCTGTCGTCGACGGCCTTGAGCTGCACCTTGGGCATCTGCTGGGTGCCGCGGATGTGATGGAACAGGATTGCGAAACGCAGCAGTACGCACAGACGCAACAGCTTGACCCCTTCCTCGCCCAGTTCGGCGAACTTGTCCTTGGGGATGTTGCGGCGATGACCGCGCACCAGCAGGGCCATCATCTGCTGATCTTCCCGCGAGAAACCTGAAAGGTCGGAGTGCTCGATCAGGTACGCACCGTGCTTGTGATAGTGATAGTGGGCGATATCCAGGCCGATTTCGTGGATTTTCGCCGACCATCCCAACAGGTCGCGCCAGTTTCCATCTTCAAGGTCCCAGGCGTTGGCCACTTGGTCAAAGGCGTGCAATGCCTTGCGCTCCACGCGCGCGGCTTGCCCGTGGTCGACGTGGTAACGCTCCATCAGGGAATTGAGGGTGCGTTCACGCACGTCTTCGTGGTGGTGCCGGCCCAGCAGGTCGAACAGCACGCCTTCACGCAGCGCGCCGTCGCAATGGTCCATGCGTTGCAGTTCCAGCGCGTCGAAGATCGCTTCGAGAATCGCCAGGCCAGCCGGGAAGATGGTACGGCGGTCAGGCTTGACGCCGTCGAAGTCGATCTTGTCGACCTCACCCAGCTTGAACAGCTTGCGTTTGACCCAGGCCAGGCCTTCTGCGTTGACCTCGCCATTGCCCAGGCCGCCGGCCTTGATCGCTGCGCCAATGGCGCGGATGGTGCCGGACGAGCCGATGGCTTCATCCCAGGTCAGGCGGTGCAGGGCATTCTCGATGCTCATCAGTTCCAGGCGCGCGGCGGTGTAGGCCTGGGCATAGCGGGCCGGGGTGATCTTGCCGTCGCGGAAATAGCGCTGGGTAAAGCTCACGCAGCCCATCTGCAGGCTCTCGCGCAGCAGCGGCTCGAAGCGTTGGCCGATGATGAACTCGGTGCTGCCGCCGCCGATGTCGGCTACCAGGCGTTTGCCAGGAGTGTCGGCCAGCGTATGGGACACGCCCAGGTAGATCAGGCGGGCCTCTTCACGGCCGGAAATGACCTCGACCGGGTGACCGAGGATGGCCTCGGCACGCTGGATGAAGTCGTTGCGGTTGCGCGCTTCACGCAGGGCGTTGGTGCCCACGATGCGCACGGAGCCGGCCGGCATGCCGTTGATCAGTTGGGCAAAGCGCTTGAGGCATTCCAGGCCTCGCTCCATGGCTTCTTCACTGAGCTTGCGGTCTTCGTCGATGCCGGCGGCCAGCTGAACCTTTTCACCGAGCCGCTCGAGAATGCGGATCTCAGTGTGGTGAGCCTTGGCCACGACCATGTGAAAACTGTTGGAGCCAAGGTCTATGGCGGCGATCAGAGACAGGTTCTTCGCGGAGGTATGCGGCATGATCTGAGTGTTCTCGGTCGGTAACCTGGCAATCGTGCCACGTTAGCAGGCTGTCGCCAACGCACGGCACGCCAAGGCTTGATGCAAGGCAATGTGCCATTTGATGCTATGACACTTGTATGACAGTTTCGATTCGTGGTGTCTTGCACAACTATAGTTACACTCAATCGCCCGTGGCTTCCTGTAGGGCGTGGGTGCGGCTATGATGGGCCACGTTTTTTGCTTACGACCCTGGAGATATCCATGAGCAGCGATCTGATCAAACACGTCACCGACGCCACCTTCGAGGCCGAAGTCCTGCAAGCCCAAGGCCCGGTGCTGGTCGACTACTGGGCTGAATGGTGCGGCCCATGCAAGATGATCGCTCCGGTTCTGGACGACATCGCTTCCACTTACGAGGGCAAACTGACCGTCGCCAAGCTGAACATCGACGACAACCAGGAAACCCCGGCCAAGCACGGCGTGCGTGGTATCCCGACCCTGATGCTGTTCAAGAACGGCAATGTCGAGGCCACCAAGGTTGGCGCACTGTCCAAATCGCAGTTGGCCGCGTTCCTCGACGCCCACCTGTGATGTGAAAAAGCCCCGGAAATTCCGGGGTTTTTCTTTTTCAATCCACTAGACGCCGAAAAAAGCAAGTGTTACATTCGGCCTCGCACTGCTTCTTCAGTGCCCTCTGCACGCCGTCGCCGACGCATCCCTAATTCGAATCAGTACGCGATCCTGTCGCCATCTAGCGGCGCGGCTTCATTAAGCCAGAAGCTTAATTCTCCCTTCTTACATGATTACGTCACTCCCCTTATGAACCTGACTGAACTCAAGCAAAAGCCGATTACCGATCTGCTGGAAATGGCCGAACAGATGGGCATCGAAAACATGGCCCGTTCGCGCAAGCAGGACGTGATTTTTGCCCTGTTGAAGAAACACGCGAAAAGCGGCGAAGAGATCTCGGGTGACGGCGTGCTGGAGATTCTCCAGGATGGTTTCGGTTTCCTGCGTTCGGCTGATGCGTCCTACCTGGCCGGCCCTGACGACATCTACGTCTCGCCCAGCCAGATCCGCCGCTTCAACCTGCGTACCGGCGACACCATCGTCGGCAAGATCCGCCCGCCGAAGGAAGGGGAGCGTTACTTCGCCCTGCTGAAGGTCGACACGATCAACTTCGATCGCCCGGAAAACGCGAAGAACAAGATCCTGTTCGAAAACCTGACGCCGCTGTTCCCCAACAAGCGCCTGAAGATGGAAGCCGGCAACGGCTCCACCGAAGACCTTACCGGCCGCGTCATCGACCTCTGCGCCCCGATCGGCAAGGGCCAGCGTGGCCTGATCGTCGCTCCGCCGAAAGCGGGTAAAACGATCATGCTGCAGAACATCGCGGCCAACATCACCCGCAACAACCCCGAGTGCCACCTGATCGTTCTGCTGATCGACGAACGCCCGGAAGAAGTGACCGAAATGCAGCGCACCGTGCGCGGCGAAGTGGTCGCCTCGACCTTCGACGAGCCGCCGACCCGTCACGTGCAGGTTGCCGAGATGGTGATCGAGAAGGCCAAGCGCCTGGTTGAGCACAAGAAGGATGTGGTCATCCTGCTCGACTCCATCACCCGTCTGGCGCGTGCCTACAACACCGTGATCCCGAGCTCCGGCAAGGTCCTGACCGGTGGTGTCGACGCCCATGCACTCGAGAAGCCAAAGCGCTTCTTCGGCGCTGCGCGTAACATCGAAGAAGGCGGTTCGCTGACCATCATCGCTACCGCGCTGGTCGAAACCGGTTCGAAGATGGACGAAGTCATCTACGAAGAGTTCAAGGGCACCGGCAACATGGAGCTGCCGCTGGACCGTCGCATTGCCGAGAAGCGTGTGTTCCCCGCGATCAACATCAACCGCTCCGGTACCCGCCGTGAAGAGCTGCTGACCGCCGACGACGAACTGCAACGCATGTGGATCCTGCGCAAGCTGCTGCACCCGATGGACGAGATTGCCGCCATCGAGTTCCTGGTCGACAAGCTCAAGCAGACCAAGACCAACGACGAGTTCTTCCTGTCGATGAAGCGCAAGTAAGCGGTTAGATCGGTAAGTAATGATTGGGGCTGCTTCGCAGCCCATCGCCGGCAAGCCGGCTCCCATTGGTCCTCTGCGATCCGTGTGGGAGCTGGTTTGCAAGGGATGGGGCGCGAAGCGGCCCCAAGTCATTTTTGGCCATTGAACGCCGTTCGGCGCTACACTCTGCACCCCGACCGATACGGCCAATACGAGGCTCATGCATGCAGTATCGCGATTTGCGCGACTTCATCCGCGGCCTGGAGCAGCGCGGCGAACTCAAGCGCATCCAGGTTCCGATCTCCCCTGTCCTGGAAATGACCGAGGTCTGCGACCGCACCCTGCGCGCCAAAGGCCCTGCGCTGCTGTTCGAAAAGCCCACGGGCTTCGACATACCGGTACTGGGCAACCTGTTCGGCACCCCGGAGCGGGTGGCCATGGGCATGGGCGCCGAGTCGGTCGATGAGTTGCGCGAGATCGGCAAGTTGCTGGCCTTCCTCAAGGAGCCGGAGCCGCCGAAAGGCTTGAAGGATGCCTGGTCCAAGCTACCTATCTTCAAGAAAGTCGTGTCGATGGCGCCTAAGGTGGTCAAGGATGCGGTGTGCCAGGAAGTGGTCGTCGAGGGTGATGACGTCGACCTGGGCCAGTTACCGATTCAGCACTGCTGGCCAGGCGACGTGGCACCGTTGATCACCTGGGGCCTGACTGTCACTCGCGGCCCTAACAAGGACCGCCAGAACCTCGGCATCTACCGCCAGCAGGTGATCGGTCGCAACAAGGTCATCATGCGCTGGCTGAGCCACCGTGGCGGTGCGCTGGATTATCGCGAGTGGTGCGAGAAGCACCCGGGCCAGCCGTTCCCGGTCGCCGTGGCCCTGGGCGCAGACCCGGCCACCATTTTGGGTGCCGTCACACCGGTGCCGGATACGTTGTCCGAATACGCCTTTGCCGGGTTGCTGCGCGGTAACCGTACCGAGCTGGTGAAGTGCCGTGGCAGCAACCTGCAGGTACCCGCCACCGCCGAAATCATTCTCGAAGGTGTGATCCACCCAGGCGAGATGGCGCCGGAGGGGCCCTACGGCGACCACACCGGCTACTACAACGAAGTGGACAGCTTCCCGGTGTTCACCGTCGAGCGCATCACCCACCGGCAAAAACCGATCTACCACAGCACCTACACCGGGCGGCCGCCCGATGAGCCGGCGATCCTCGGTGTGGCGCTGAACGAAGTGTTCGTGCCGATCCTGCAAAAGCAATTCCCGGAAATCGTCGATTTCTACCTGCCGCCGGAAGGCTGCTCGTACCGCATGGCGGTGGTGACCATGAAAAAGCAGTACCCAGGGCACGCCAAGCGCGTGATGCTGGGTGTGTGGTCGTTCCTGCGACAGTTCATGTACACCAAGTTCGTTATCGTCACCGACGACGATATCAACGCCCGCGACTGGAACGACGTGATCTGGGCCATCACCACGCGCATGGACCCCAAGCGTGATACGGTGATGATCGACAACACCCCGATCGACTACCTGGACTTCGCGTCGCCGGTATCGGGGCTAGGGTCGAAGATGGGCCTGGATGCCACCCACAAGTGGCCGGGCGAGACTACACGCGAATGGGGGCGGGTCATCGTCAAGGACGAGGCCGTCACCCGCCGTATCGATGAGCTGTGGGACCAGTTGGGAATAGATTGATGCAGGTAACGTTGCAGCCGTCCGGGGCGGTGCTGGCGCTCGAACCCGGGGAACGGATCCTGGATGGAGCACGGCGGCTGGGCTATGACTGCCCGAACAGCTGCCGCAATGGCAATTGCCATGTCTGCGCCGCGTTGTTGGTCGAAGGGCGCGTGCGTCAGGACGGTGAGGTTCGCGATCATGGCGAGCTGTTCACGTGCATCGCCGAGCCGCTGGAGGACTGCGTTTTGCTCTGGGATGGTGTGTTGGCCCCGGGCGAGTTGCCGGTGCGCAAACTGGCCTGCACCGTCAGCGAGTGCGTCGAAGTCGGTGGCGACGTTTGGCGGGTGCGCCTGCGCGCGCCAGCGGGCAAGCCGCCACGCTATCACGCCGGGCAGTATTTGATGATCGACCGCGACGGCGGCAAGCCGGCCGCGTTTTCGCTGGCCTCGGCCCCTCATTCCGGGCGTGATCTGGAGCTGCACGTGCTGGTGCGTGAAGAGAGTGCACAGCAGTTGCTGGCGCAATTGCAACGCAACGGCATGGCGCATATCGAAATGCCGTTCGGTGACACTCACCTGGCCGAGTTGCCTGATGGCCCGCTGGTGCTGATAGCTGCCGGCACAGGCATGGGCCAGATGCATAGCCTGGTCGAACACTGCCGTGCCCAGGGTTTCAAGCATCCGGTGCACCTGTACTGGGGGGTACGCCGCCCTGAAGACTTCTACACCATAGAGCACTGGGACGCATGGGAGCACCTGCCCAATCTGTTCCTGCACAAGGTGGTCAGCGACCTGTGCGGCTGGGAGGGCCGTTGCGGCATGCTGCACGAGGCGGTTTGCGAGGACGTGAAAGACCTCAATGCGGCGCATGTCTATGCCAGTGGTTCGCCGAACATGGTCTATGCCACGCTCGACGCCCTGGTGGAGGCCGGTATGGATCCCCACCGCATGCGCGCCGATGTGTTCGCCTACGCCCCCCGCGGTTAATAACCGAAGTTTCAGCGAGTGGGTATAAGGCGGTAATTGTTACCGCCTTGGCCAATAACTTTCACTGTGTTCGGAATAATCTCCCCCAATCGTCGGAAGTTTGCGTGAAACTTAGGCGCGAGGGGTTGAGCATTGGCCACTTTCTATCCTAAGGTTAGTGCATGCGCAGGGCCCGCGGCGGCGCAGCCCCTGCCAGCAAGCGGCTCTCGCATCATCCGTAGTTCACAGGGAATAATGGCGGCAGCTTATGTCGGCACTTGAAAGTCTATCCTGGGAAGTTGCTTATCCTCCATCACTCGACTTCGGTCAGCAACTGACACACGAGCAACTGTTCAACTCCATGCAAATGACGATGTCGCGTCATGAGGGTGGGCCCGTTTGGTTGTTTGCCTATGGTTCGTTGATCTGGCGCCCGGAGTGCAACTCTGTGGAACGCCAACGTGCCCGTGTGCATGGCTATCACCGTGGGCTTTACTTGTGGTCGCACGAGCACCGGGGCACACCGGAAACCCCAGGGCTGGTGTTTGGCCTGGACCGTGGTGGCTCCTGCAGTGGGTTCGCCTACCGCCTGGATGAGAGCAACCTCGATGACTCGCTCATGGCCCTGTGGCAGCGGGAGATGCCGTACCCGGCCTATCGACCGCATTGGCTGAGTTGCCGGTTGGGTGATGGCAGCAAAGTACAGGCGCTTGGTTTCGTGCTGGAACGGCATCTGCCGTGCTATGCAGGCAACCTGCCGGACACATTGCTGAGCCAGATCCTGGCCAGCGCCAAAGGGCGTTATGGCACCACGCGCGACTATGTCGAGCAGACCTTGAATGCGCTGCGCACGCACCAGATGCCGGATCGCAACCTGGAAGCACGGTTCAGGCGCTGCCATAACCTGCGTGAGGTCTGAGTCGGCCCTTGGCATTGCCGACCCTTTGTGGATAAAGCTGACCCCACAGGCACCCCGCCAGGAGTACCTGTGGGCGTGAACAGGCCATGCACGCAGCCCGGTTACGGTGCCTTACCTCGCCAGCACCACCAGTTTGCCCACGGCTCTGCGCTGGCCCAATTGCTCGATCGCTGTCCCCGCCTCGGCCAGTGGATACGTTTTCGACACCAGCGGCTTCAGTTTGCCCTGCGCGTGCCAGGCAAACAGCTGCCTGAAGTTAGCTGCGTTATCCTCCGGCTGACGCTGGGTGAACGCCCCCCAGAATACCCCCAGCACCGCAGCGCCCTTGAGCAGCAACAGGTTCGCCGCCACCTGCGGTATGGCCCCGCTGGCAAAGCCCACGACCAGCAGCCGGCCATTCCACGCCAGACCGCGCACGGCCTGTTCGAACAGTTCGCCGCCGACCGGGTCGTAGATCACGTTCACGCCCTGGCCGCCCGTCAGGCGCTTGATTTCGTCCTTGAGGCTGGCTTGGCTGTAGTCGATCAGCTCGTCCGCGCCCGCAGCCTTGGCCACCGCCAGCTTTTCGGCGCTGCTGGCAGCGGCGATCACTCTAGCGCCCATGGCCTTGCCAATTTCCACTGCGGCCAGGCCAACACCACCTGAGGCACCCAGTACCAGCAGCGTTTCTCCAGGCTGCAACTGGCCGCGCTGTTTGAGTGCGTGCATGGACGTGCCATAGGTCATGCCGAAGGCGGCTGCGGTGGTGAAATCCATGCTGCTGGGGATGGGCAGCACGTTGTAGTGCGGTACGGCAACCTGTTCGGCGAACGCGCCCCAGCCGGTCAGGGCCATCACCCGGTCGCCCACCTTGAACGCTCCCGCCTTTTCGCCGACAGCAGCTACTACACCGGCGGCCTCTGCACCCGGCGAAAACGGTAGCGGCGGCTGGAACTGGTATTTGCCTTCGATGATCAAGGTATCGGGGAAGTTGACCCCGGCTGCCTGGACCTCGAGCAGAATCTCATTCTTCTTCGGCACCGGGCTGGCCACCTCTTCCAGCACCAGGTCGCGTGCCGGGCCTAGGGTCTTGCACAACACAGCTTTCATCGGGGCTATTCCTTTGCGTGTAGTGGCCGATAAGTTTAGGAGGGTCGCCTGCCGGGTCAACGAGCATGGCCCACCCTGATGGGCCGGCATAAGCCTGGGCTTGGGTTTGAGCGGCGTGCTGGGTAAGCTGGCGCCAATTGTATTGAGGAGCGAATTCGTGAAAGCGTGGATCTTGATGTTGCTGGCCCTGATGCTGCCTGCGGCGGCGATGGCCGAGGAAGCCAAGGACGGGGGGCAAAAGGTCTCCTACATCAGCCTGAGCCCGCCTTTCGTTGGTAACTATGCGCTCGACGGTGGCCCGAGGCTGCGCGTATACAAGGCCGATGTGGCCCTGCGCGTGACCGGTGACGCTGCGGCAGCGGCGGTAAAGCACCACGAGCCGCTTATTCGCAACCAGCTGGTGGCGCTGTTCACCCAGCAGGGTGTGGATAACCTCAGCAACGTCGACGCCAAGGAAAAACTGCGCCAGGAAGCGCTGAAGCAGGTGCAGCAAGTGATGGAGTCGGAAGAGGGCAAGCCGATCGTCGAGGACCTGCTGTTCAACAACCTGATCGTGCAGTGATCAGGAGGCGAGGCTGCGACGAAAACGCGCCAGCGCCACGCTGAAGAACACCAGGCCGATCACGGCCAGGGCCAGGATGTCTGGCCACACCACTGCAAACCCGGCGTCGCGGAATAAAATTGCGGCGCCGAGGCTGACGAAATGCGTCGACGGCGAGGCCTGCATCACCCATTGCAGCCACTGCGGCATGCTGTCCAGCGGTGTGCTGCCGCCTGACAGCAACAGCATCGGGATGATGACCGGGATCGCCAGCAGGCCGAATTGAGGCGTCGAACGCGCCAAGGTGGCGAGGAAGATCCCCAGCGCGGTACTGGCAAACAGGTACAGTGCGGTCACAGCCAGGAACAGCCCCATGGACCCGGCCAGCGGTACACCCAGGGCGCCCTTGACCACGACGATGAGCGAAATCCAGGTGCAGATCACCACCACCAGCGCGTTGCTGGCGATTTTCGCCAGCATGATTTCCAGCGCGCTCAGCGGCAGCACCAGCAGGTGATCGAGCGTGCCATGTTCGCGTTCACGCAATAACGCGGTGCCCGTGAGCACGATCGCCAGGATCGTGATGTTGTTGACGATCTGGATCACGGCCAGAAACCAGCCGCCCTCCAGATTGGGGTTGAACAGTGCCTTGGGGTTGATCAGGACCGGGGCCTGCGCCGTGGAGCGCTGGGCATAGTCGAGCAGCTCACGTTCAACGATCCGGCCAATGTAGCCGGCCCCCATGAATGCCTGGCTCATGGCCGTGGCATCGACATTGACCTGCAACTCCGGCGAGCGCCCGGCCAGCAGGTCGCTCTGGAAATTAACCGGCACATTGATCACGAAGGTGTACTGGCCACTGTCCATTGCCTGGTCCAGGCGGTCTGGGGGCAGGGGGACCGCAGGCTGAAATTCCGGTGGCTGAAGCGACTCGGTGAGTTTGCGCGAAAGCTGGCTGTGGTCTTCATCCACCACGGCGACGCTGGCGTTGTGCACGCCGATCACCGAGCCCGCCGCAGGCATGTAGATCGCCACGCTGAAGGCGTACAGCAGAAACAGCAGCAGCACACTGTCATGACGCAGGCTGGTCAGTTCTTTCAGGCCCAGGCGCAAGGTGTGGTTCAGGCGCGACATGTCAGGCCTCCTGCTTTTTGAGCATGGCCAGGCTCAGGCCGGTGAACACAGCAAAGAAGCTCAGCAGGATCAGGCACTGCGGCCACAGCTCGCGCAGGCTCAGCGCCTTGGTGAAGGTGCCGACCGCGATGTCGAGGAAATAGCCTGCCGGGAACAGCTGGCCCATCACGGCCGCAGCGCCATCGAGCGACGAGCGTGGCACGATCAGGCCGGAAAACTGGATGGTCGGCAAGCTGGTGATGATCATGGTGCCCAGGATGGCCGCGATCTGGGTTCGCGTGAACGCCGATATCAACAGGCCCAGGCTGGTGGTTGCCAGCAGGTAGCAGACGCCTCCGCACGCCAGGGCCAGGACGCTGCCCTTGAGCGGCACGGCGAACAGCCAGCGGTTCATCGCCACCAGCAGGGCCAGGTTGACCAGGCTCACGGCCAGGTAGGGCAGCTGTTTGCCAAGCAGGAACTCCAGGCGGGTGAGGGGCGTGGCGTAGAAATTGGTAATGGAGCCGAGCTCTTTCTCGCGGACAATGCCCAGCGCGGTGAGCATGGCCGGTATGAAGGCCAGGATCAGTGCCATCACCCCTGGGCCGATGGCGTTCACGCTGACCACATCCTGGTTGTAGCGAAACCGCGTTTCCAGGCGCACTGGCGCCTGGCGCTGCACGGCCTGCTGGCTGGACGCGGCAAGCTGCTCGAGGTTCGCCTGGTGTACCGCTTCCACATAGTTACGACTGGTTTCGGCACGGAACGGCATGCCGCCATCGAGCCAGGCCGCCACCACCGGCTGGCGACCTGCGTGCAGGTCACGGCCAAAGCCGGGCGGGATCTCCAGGGCCAGTTTGATTTCCGAGCGCTGCAGGCGCTGGTGCATCTCGCGTGTATCACGGATCGGCGCCTGTTCGGCGAAATAGCGCGATCCGCGAAAGGCTTCGAGGTAGGCACGGCTCTGCGGGCTTTGATCCTGATCGTGAACGGCGAAGGCGAGGTTCTCCACATCCAGCGAAATGCCATAGCCAAAGATCACCATCATGAACACTGCACCGAGCAGGGCGAAGGCCAGGCGTACCTTGTCACGCAGCAGCTCCTTGCCTTCCCGGCTGGCCACCGCCAGCAGGCGCCGTAGGCTGAAGCCCTGACGCAACGGCGGCGTGACCGTGGTTGCGGCGGGCTGCTCCAGTACGCTGCTGTCCGGGGCTTGGGGCTCGGGCGTCTGCGCTTGTTCCAGGCAGCGGACGAAAGCGTCTTCCAGGGTTTCACCGTTGTACTGGCGCTGCAGTGCGTCAGGTGTGTCGCAGGCCAGCACTCGGCCGGCATGCATCAGCGAAATACGGTCGCAGCGCTGGGCTTCGTTCATGAAGTGGGTGGACAGGAAAATAGTCACACCCTGCTCGCGGGACAACTCCACCAGCAGCCGCCAGAAGTCGTCCCGGGCGGCCGGGTCGACGCCGGACGTCGGCTCATCGAGGATCAGCACCTCAGGGCGATGCAGCACCGCGACGGCGAGCGACAGACGCTGGCGCAGACCAAGGGGCAGGGCGCCTGATGGCTGGTCGGCGAAACTGCCCAGGTCAAAGCGTTCGATCAGTTCGGTGATTCGCTGGGCGCTTTCGGCCTTGGGCAGGTCGAACAGGCGTGCGTGCAGTGTCAGGTTCTGCAGGGTGCTGAGCTCGCCATACAGCGAGAAGCTTTGCGACATGAATCCCACCCGCTTGCGCGTGGCCAGGTCGCTGGCATCCACCGGGCGTCCGAGCAGCTTGGCGCTGCCCTCGCTGGCGGGCATCAGGCCGGTGAGCACTTTCATGGTGCTGGTCTTGCCGCAGCCGTTGGAGCCCAGGAAACCGAAAATCTCCCCCCGGCCAATGGCGAAGCTGACCTTGTTGACGGCGGTGAAATCGCCAAAGCGCAGCGTCAGGTCGTGCGCTTCGATGGCGACCGGGCTGTCATTGGCCGTGCGTGGTGGGATGCTCAATGGCGCGTGTTGGGCCGTGCCTGCGCCCTGGAAGTGGGTAAACGCGTCGTCCAGCTTGCCGCTGGGCGTAACGGCGCAAAGCGTCTGGCTGGGGCCCGCGGCAATCAGCCGGCCGCCATCGAGCATCAGGCAGTGTTCGAACTGTTCGGCCTCCTCCATGTAGGCGGTAGCTACCAGCAGCGTCAATTGCGGGCGTTGCGCGCGTACCTGCTCGACCAGCTCCCAGAAGCGCCGCCGCGACAGCGGGTCGACGCCCGTCGTAGGTTCATCGAGGATCAGCAGGTCAGGCTCGTGGATCAAGGCACAGCACAGGCCCAGTTTCTGTTTCATGCCCCCCGACAGCTTGCCGGCCAGGCGCTCGGCGAAGCGTTGCAGGTCGGTGGCATGCAGCAGGCTGGCCATGCGCTGTTCGCATTCGCTGCGGCCAAGGCCAAACAGCGTGGCGAAAAAGCGAATGTTCTCGCTGATCGACAGTTCGGGATAAAGGTTGTTGCCCAGCCCTTGCGGCATGAATGCCACTTTTGGGTACAACGCGGCGCGGTGGCGACTCTGCCGGATGGAGCCGCCCAGCACCTGCAGTTCGCCCTGTTGCAGGCGCTTCACGCCGGCGATCAACCCGAGCAGGGTCGATTTACCGGCCCCGTCCGGGCCGATCAGTGCGCAGCGTGTGCCCGCAGGCAGGCTGAACCCCAGCGTGTGCAAGGCGACCAGATCGCCATAGCGGTGGCTGATACCTTCGGCCAGCAGCGCTGGCGTGTTCATTGCAGGTTGGCCGGCCAGTCCACGTCCGCCGTGCGCACGTAGCCAGCACCCGGCATGCCCGGCTTGGCTTGGGGCACAGCGCTGGGGTCGATCAAGCGCAGTTTGACGCGAAACACCAGTTTCTGCCGCTCGTCACGGGTTTCGACCTGCTTCGGGGTGAACTGTGCCTTGGCCGCGACAAAGGCTACCTTCGCCGGCAAGGCCTGATCTGGCAGGGCGTCGAGAACGATCCGCGCCTGATCGCCTACGGTCAGGCGGCCGCTGGTGGACGCGGGGAGGTAAAGGTTCATGTACTGGTCGCTCGGGTCGATCAGCATCAGTACCCGACCACCAGCGCCCAGCACTTCACCCGGTTCGGCCAGGCGCAACTGGATGATGCCGTCGATGGGCGCACGCAGGCTGCTGTCGTCGATTTCGCTGGTGAGTTGAGCCACCTGGGCCTGAGCAGCGCCGATGGCAGCTTTGACTGCCGCCAGCTGGGCACGCGCAGCGACCACTGCCGCGTTGGCCGTGTCGAAGCGGGCCTGCTGCTGATCGAGCAACTGCTGGCTGGCATACTTGCGCTGGAAGATCTCACGCACGCGCTTGAGCTCCTGCCCGGCCAGCAGCAGCTCACTTTGGCGCAGTTGCACACTGGCCTGGGCCGCCGCGTAGTTTTCCCGGGCACGCAGCACTTCGGCTTCGGCCTGGCTGCGCTGAGCTTCCATGGTGCGGGTGTCGATACGGGCAAGGAGCTGGCCGCGGGTAACCTTGTCGCCTTCGTCGACCCGCACTTCGGCCAAGCGCCCAGGGATTTTGCTGGCAATCTGAACTTCGGTTGCCTCGAGGCGGCCGTTGCCCATGCTCAAACCTTCGGGTAACTGGTCGTGGAGCGACTTCCAGTAACCCAGGCCAGCAGCGGTCGCCAGTAGAACGATCAGCGCGGTGGCGAAGATCCTGGGGGCATATCGGTTCATCAGTCAGCGTCCCTGCTTAATGCGCACCTTCATCGTGACGTGCGGCAATCCATGGCGTATTGATATCGGTCAAACCCCCTGATCCTAGCGCACTTTCAACTTAACGCGACTATTGCCGCCCATTGCTCGGGCGTAACCGGCATCACCGACAGGCGGCTTCCCTTTTGCACCAGCGGCAGTTCGGCAAGAGCACCCTGCTGCTTGAGCAACCCCAGGCTCAGCACCTTGGGCAGGGTCCTCACATGCGCCACATCAACGGCACTCCATGGGTTCTTCTCGGCAGTGGCCTTGGGGTCGTGATAATGGCTCTCTGGGTCCAGCGCGGTCGGGTCCGGGTAGGCCGCTGCAGTGATTCTGGCGATGCCGGCAACGCCCGGCTCTGGGCAGCTGGAGTGATAGAAGAAAAACTCGTCGCCAACGCTCATGGCTCGCAGGAAGTTGCGCGCCTGGTAATTGCGCACGCCGTCCCAGCGTGCTTCACCCAGGCGCCCAAGGGCTTCGATGGAGAGCTCGTCGGGCTCGGATTTCATCAGCCAATAGGCCATGGAGGGTGCTCCTGAAAAGGTTTGAAATAACCTGTTGCACGAAACCGACAGCCGGTTGGCGTCAAGGTTTGCGTGTCGACTCAGGTTGTCGGAAAATGCGCCGATTTTAAAGCTAGACGCTCCGGCGGCACCAAGAAGGTCGCCGAGCCTGAACAGTTTGCTTAGGGGGCATGCTTCGATGAATCAACGCAAACCGGATCTGCTCTGGATCCTGGTCTTCATTTTTGGCCTGGGTGTGGTCACCACCGGCTATGCCCAGGGTATTTGGGAGCGCAAGCTGGACACCGCCTATCAGGCCCCGGTGGACGCCGGCCAACCGCAACGCTGACCCTTCTGCTGACGCCGCTCAACTCGGCGCCCGATACCAGTCACGGTCCGAGACCGTGCCCTGCAGCGGTACATCCCAACTGGCCTGCGCCAGCCGCTCGACCTTCTGGCATTCATGCGCCAGCCCCAGCAGCAGTGGTTTTTTCCATGTCTTGCGGCGAGCCTGATAAGCCAGGCTGCGATCGTAGAAACCACCCCCCATGCCCAGCCGCCCCCCGGCTTCATCGAACCCCACCAGTGGCAGCAGGATCAGGTCCAGCGACCAGATTGGCCGTTGGCGCCTGCGGTCGGTCAGGGGCTCTGGAATGCGGAAGCGGTTGCGCTTGAGCTTTTCACCCGGTTCAAAGCGCTGGAACACCATGCGCGTGCGCGGCCAGGCATGCAGGACCGGCAGGTAGGTACGTTTCCCCCGGCGCTGGGCCTCGCGCAGCAGCAGGCGCGGGTCGATTTCACCGTCATTGGGCAGGTACAGGGCAATGTGCCGGGCGCGGCGGAACAGCGGGTTTTGCGCCAGCTGTCGATACAGGCCAAGCGAGGCCTGCCGCTGTTGGGCGGGGCTCAGGGCACGGCGGGCTTTGCGAAGCAGGCGACGAAGCTGGGGGCGGGTGAGCGGCGCAGATTCGGGCTTGGCGTCGGTCATGGCACTGGCTGTCCCAGGTGTCGAATTGCCCACCGCGCAGGGTGGGCAAGAAAAATCAGGCTCCCCGATAAGACCGCTATCGGTGTAGCCCTTGAACCCGAAAGTTCAAGGTGGAGATTGCAGGGGGCGTTAAGGCTTTCCGTCGAGCGGACATGCACACCGGCCCCAGCGTGCAACCCCCGTGGTTGTGCGTATCGGCTCAGGGACATAACCGACTGGCGCATCCCCCAGGGAGTGGCGCCAGTATACCAATCTCAGCTGATTTTGGTATCCGCATCGTCGGACAACGCCTTATCGACCCGATCGAGCAGGTCACGGACCTGTTCGCGGTTGGTGCTGCCGGCAGGTGCGTCAGTACGATCTTCCTGGCGATGGAGCATTTCGTGGGTGATGTTCAAAGCAGCCATGACCGCGATGCGGTCGGCGCCGATCACCTTGCCGCTGCTGCGGATCTCGCGCATCTTGCTGTCCAGGTAGCGTGCGGCGCTGACCAGGTTGTTGCGCTCTTCCGGCGGGCAGATGATCGAGTATTCCTTGTCGAGGATCTGCACGGTGACGCTATTGCTTGAACTCATGAGTCTTGCTCCAGGGCCTTGAGGCGTAAAATCATCGACTCGACCTTGCGCCTTGCGATCTCGTTTTTTTCGATGAGGTGGGCGCGCTCCTCGCGCCAGGATTTTTCCTGAGCTACTAGGAGTGCATTTTGCCGTTTTAGTTGCTCGACGCGTTCGATCAGCAACTCGAATCGGCTCATCAGCGCTTGCAGGTCGTTCTCTTGCGTGGGTTGCACTCGCTTCGCTCCATCAATGTTTCACCCGGCGATGATGCCTCTCCCTGTACGGCGTCGGCCAGTGCCGATGGTCTTGGCGCGCCTGCCGGTGCTAGGATACAAGGTCTTCATTCTAGTCAAATGCGCCGTCTGGCGCCTAGCCGCCCATGCCTAATACCCAATCGCCTTACACCGCTTTCGCCGCGCTGCTCTCGAGCAACGGCCACCCAGTATCCCCTGCCGAGCTGCACGGCCTGCTCATCGGCCGCAGCTGCGCCGGTGTCGGCTTCGATGCCGATGCATGGCTGGCCGACGCCGCCGGGGTGCTGGAAAACGAGCCGCAAGACTCTGTGCGTGCCGCACTGCTCGGCTTGCAGGAGATGGTCAAGGCCGAGCTGACCGGCGAAGACATCGCCATTGTCCTGCTGCTGCCAGGGGACGAGACGCCACTCACCGAGCGTGCCACAGCGCTGGGCCAGTGGTGCCAGGGCTTCATCACGGGCTTTGGCCTGAATGCCGGTGGCAAGGACTTGTCCACCGATGCCAAAGAGGTGCTCCAGGACCTGGTGGCCATTTCGCAGGTCCAGGAAGCACTGGAAGAGTCCGAAGACGGCGAAAGCGACTACATGGAAGTCATGGAGTACCTGCGGGTCGCTCCGTTGCTGCTGTACACGGAACTGGCAGCGCCAGTCGCGCCTGCACCAAAACCATCGTTGCATTGATCAACCGGGGGTCGTTCTGCCCATGAGCCACATACCCAAGGCCGAGTATGCCCGCCGGCGCAAGGCGCTGATGGCGCAGATGGTCCCCAACAGCATTGCCATTCTGCCGGCTGCCGCGGTCGCCATCCGCAATCGCGACGTCGAGCACGTATACCGCCAGGACAGCGACTTTCAGTACCTCAGTGGCTTCCCTGAGCCAGAAGCGGTCATTGCACTTATCCCTGGCCGCGAGCATGGCGAATACGTGCTGTTTTGCCGAGAGCGCAACCCAGAGCGGGAGCTGTGGGACGGCCTGCGGGCCGGGCAGGAAGGGGCAATCCGCGACTTTGGTGCCGACGATGCCTTCCCGATCACCGACATCGACGAGATCCTGCCTGGCCTGATCGAAGGCCGCGAGCGGGTCTACAGCGCCATGGGCAGCAACGCCGAATTCGACCGTCGACTGATGGACTGGATCAACGTCATTCGCTCCAAGGCGCGCCTCGGTGCCCAGCCGCCGAACGAGTTCGTTGCGCTGGATCACCTGCTGCACGACATGCGTCTGTATAAATCGGCGGCAGAAGTGAAAGTGATGCGTGCGGCGGCAACCCTATCCGCACGGGCCCATGTGCGGGCGATGCAGGCTTGCCGGGCCGGGCTGCACGAATACAGCCTGGAAGCGGAGCTGGACTACGAATTTCGCAAGGGCGGCGCGAAGATGCCGGCCTACGGGTCTATCGTCGCGGCTGGTCGCAACGGCTGCATCCTGCACTATCAGGAGAACGATGCCCTGCTCAAGGATGGTGATCTGGTGCTGATCGACGCGGGCTGCGAGATCGACTGCTATGCCAGCGACATCACTCGCACCTTCCCGGTCAGCGGGCGTTTTTCGCCAGAGCAGAAGGCCATCTACGAGCTGGTGCTCAAGGCCCAGGAAGCCGCTTTTGCCGAGATCGCCCCTGGCAAGCACTGGAACCACGCCCACGAGGCGACTGTGCGGGTCATCACCGAAGGGCTGGTGGAGCTGGGGCTGCTCAAGGGCCAGGTGCAGGCGCTGATCGACAACGAGGCGTATCGCGCCTTCTACATGCACCGCGCCGGGCACTGGCTGGGCATGGATGTGCACGACGTGGGCGAGTACAAGGTCGGTGGTCAGTGGCGTGTGCTGGAGCCCGGCATGGCGTTGACTGTCGAGCCTGGCATCTACATTGCCGCCGACAACCAGCAGGTTGCAAAGAAATGGCGCGGCATCGGCATAAGGATCGAGGACGACGTGGTGGTCACCCGGCAAGGTTGTGAAATTCTGACATCAGGCGTGCCCAAGACGGTCGCCGAGATCGAGGCCTTGATGCAGGCTGCGCGCAAGGACGCGGCATGAGCCGGGTCAACCTGGCAATCATCGGCGGCGGCCTGGTTGGCGCGAGCCTGGCCCTGGCCCTGCAGGCAGGCGCCAAGGCGCGAGGTTGGAAGATCCTGTTGATCGAGCCATTTGCCCCGGGTGACAGCTTCCAGCCCAGCTACGACGCCCGGTCCTCGGCGCTGTCGTTCGGTACCCGGCAGATCTATCAGCACCTTGGCCTGTGGCAGGCTATCAGCCCGCGTGCCGAGCCCATCAGC
Organism: Pseudomonas ceruminis; assembly: GCF_021602025.1. Classification (GTDB taxonomy): domain Bacteria; phylum Pseudomonadota; class Gammaproteobacteria; order Pseudomonadales; family Pseudomonadaceae; genus Aquipseudomonas; species Aquipseudomonas ceruminis. Next base: position 91,676 of record NZ_BQHW01000014.1, on the reverse strand, counting down.
CAGATCCAGGTATCCGATCGCGGGCGTTTTGGTGCTACCCGCCTGGACGCCACACAGGAAGGTGTGCCCGCACTGGGTTACGTTGTCGAGAACGCCTGGCTGGGCCAGTGCCTATGGCAAGGGCTGGACCGCGACGTGGTGAGCTGGCGCTGCCCGGCCGAAGTCAAGGCAATGCAGGCGATTGCCGGCGGCTACCGTTTGCAGCTTGACGATGACACCAGCCTGGAGTGCGACCTGGCGGTGCTGGCCGACGGTGGCCGTTCCGGGTTGCGTGAGCAGTTGGGCATCCATGTGCGCCGCACCCCGTATGACCAAAGCGCGCTGATTGCCAATATCACCCCTGGCGAAGCCCATCGTGGGCAAGCCTTCGAGCGTTTTACCGAGCAAGGCCCCATGGCCCTGCTGCCGTTGCCCGAGAACCGGTGCGCGCTGGTCTGGACCCGGCAGGGCATGGACGCCAGGCGCTTGGCCGATATCGACGAGCGCAGCTTCCTGCGTGAGCTGCAAGGCGCATTCGGCTACCGCCTCGGCGCGCTGCGTCAGGTGGGCGCACGGCATCTGTACCCGCTGGCGTTGGTCGAAGCCCAGGAGCAGGTGCGCCCGTATCTGGTCGTGCTGGGCAATGCCGCGCACAGCCTGCACCCGATTGCAGGTCAGGGGTTCAACCTGTCACTGCGTGATGTGCAGTCGCTGGCCGACGCGCTGCTGGCAGGCCCACAGCAGCCAGGCGACCTGGCGACCCTGCAGGCCTACCATCACCGCCAACGGCTCGACCAGGCCCTGACCATCGGCTTTTCCGACCAGGTCACCCGCCTGTTCGGCAGCAACCAGCCGCTGCTGGCGGCCGGACGCAACATTGGCCTGCTCGGGCTCGACCTGTTGCCACCGGCAAAAAGCTGGTTCGCCCGCCAGGCCATGGGCCTGGGTACCCGGCCTGATCCGCGAGGCCAGGCATGAGCAACCCTCGCAAGCTGGCGCGCCGGGCGCGCATGTTGCGCTGGCTGCTGAATTTCTACCCGCCGTACCTCGGTGCCGGTATTCGCATCCAGCACATCAGCCCCGACATGCGCAGCGTCAAGGTGTGCATGAAGCTCACCCGCTGGAACCGCAACTACGTCGGCACCCAGTTCGGAGGCAGCCTGTATTCGATGGTCGACCCGTTCTACATGCTGCTGCTGATCGAGCAGTTGGGCCGGGAGTACATCGTCTGGGACAAGGCTGCCAGCATCGACTTCATCGCCCCTGGCAAAGGGCCGGTGTATGCCGAGTTTCACGTCGATGACGCACTGCTGAACGAAATTCGCCAGCAGACCGCCACCGGCAAGAAGTACCTGCCACGATTGCAGGTCGATATCCGCGATGGCGCCGGTGAACTGGTGGCGCGGGTCGATAAAACCCTATACGTGCGGCTCAAGCCGCAAGCGAGGCAGGCGTAAGGCATGGACATGCGCGCAGATGTGTTGATTGTCGGTGCCGGTATGGTCGGTAGCGCTCTGGCCCTGGCATTGCGCCACAGTGGCCTGAACATTCTCCTGCTCGATGGTGGCCCGCTGTCGGTCAAACCGTTTGATGGCGATGCGCCGTTCGAGCCACGGGTCAGTGCCCTTTCAGCTGCCAGTCAACGCATTCTCGAGCGTTTGGGCGCGTGGGAGGGCATCGAGAAGCGGCGCGTTTCGCCGTACTCGGACATGCAGGTATGGGACGGCAGCGGCACGGGGCAGATCCATTTCTCGGCAGCCAGCGTGCATGCCCAGGCGCTGGGCCACATTGTCGAAAACCGGGTGGTGCAGGACGGGTTGCTGGAGCGTCTGCACGACAGTGATATCGGCCTGTTACCCAATGCCCGCCTGGAACAGCTGCGTCGCTCGGGTGACGAGTGGCTGCTGACCCTGGCCGATGGTCGTCGCCTGCGCGCGCCGTTGGTGGTGGCTGCCGACGGTGCCAATTCGGCGGTGCGACGCCTGGCGGGCTGCCAGACGCGTGAGTGGGATTACCTGCATCACGCCATCGTTACCAGCGTACGGTGCAGCGCGGCGCACCAGGCCACGGCCTGGCAACGGTTCACCGACGAAGGCCCGCTGGCGTTCCTGCCATTGTCGCGTGACGGCAAGCAGGACTGGTGCTCGATCGTCTGGTCGACCACCCCCGAGCACGCCGAACAGCTCATGGCATCGGATGACGCAGCCTTCCTCAAAGCGCTGGAACGCGCATTCGAAGGGCGTCTGGGCGCCGTGCTGGAGGCCGACCCGCGCGTCTGTGTGCCGTTGCGTCAGCGCCATGCAAAACGTTACGTGGACGAAGGCCTGGCGTTGATTGGTGACGCGGCGCACACCATTCACCCGCTGGCAGGGCAGGGCGTCAACCTGGGCTTTCTCGATGCCGCCGTACTGGCCGAGGTGCTGGTCAATGCCTGCGAGCGCGGCGAGCGGCTGGCGGATGAAAAGGTACTGAGCCGCTACGAACGTCGGCGCATGCCGCACAACCTGGCGTTGATGGCGGCGATGGAAGGCTTTGAGCGGCTGTTCCAGGCCAACCCGCTGCCGTTGCGCTGGTTGCGTAACAGCGGCTTGAAAATCGTGGAAAAGATGCCGGAAGCCAAGGCCTTGTTCGTGCGCCAGGCACTGGGCCTGACAGGCGATCTGCCAGAACTGGCCAAGCCTTGAGGGGGCTTTGCAACATCCGGTAACTGCTCGGTGGATGAGCCGCAAAATGGGATTCACTACCATTTGCGCCTCTCATACGATCCGAGGAGTGCTTTCCATGTTGCCACGCAAGCCCCTACTGGCCGCCCTGGCCCTGACCCTGTTCGGCGGCACGGCCCAGGCGGCGGACGAAGTGGTGGTGTACTCCTCGCGCATCGACGAGCTGATCAAGCCGGTGTTCGACGCCTACACCGCCAAGACCGGGGTCAAGATCAAGTTCATTACCGACAAGGAAGCCCCGCTGATGCAACGCATCAAGGCCGAGGGCGAGAACGGGGTGGCCGACCTGCTGCTGACCGTCGATGCCGGCAACCTCTGGCAGGCCGAGCAAATGGGCATCCTGCAGCCGATCAAGTCGGATATCATCGACCAGAACATCCCGTCCCAATACCGCGCCTCGTCCCATGACTGGACCGGCCTGAGCCTGCGTGCGCGGACCATCGTCTACTCCACCGAGCGGGTCAAGCCGACGGAGCTGAGCACCTATGAAGCACTGGCCGACAAGCACTGGGAGGGTCGCCTGTGCCTGCGCACGGCGAAGAAGGTATACAACCAGTCGCTGACCGCCACGCTGATCGAGAACCACGGCGAAGCCAAGGCTGAACAAATCGTCAAAGGCTGGGTAAACAACCTGTCGACCGACGTGTTCTCCGACGACAATTCGGTGATCCAGGCCATCGAGGCGGGCCAGTGCGACGTGGGGGTGGTCAACACTTACTACTACGGGCGCTTGCACAAGCAGAACCCGAACCTGCCGGTAAAGATTTTCTGGCCTAACCAGGGCGACCGCGGTGTGCATGTCAACCTGTCGGGGATTGGCCTGACCAAGCACGCACCGCACCCGGAGGCAGCCAAGAAGCTGGTGGAGTGGATGACCGGCGAGGAGGCGCAGAAGCTGTTCGCTGACATCAACCAGGAGTTTCCGGCCAACCCCAAGGTCAAGCCATCGGACGAAGTCGCGGCCTGGGGCAGCTTCAAGGCTGACAGCATCCCTGTCGAAGTGGCCGGCAAGCGCCAGGCCGAAGCCATTCGCCTGATGGATCGGGCTGGCTACAACTAAGCGGCAGGCTTTATCCTTCTGGGGCCCGCAAGGGCCCTTTCGCGGGGCAGGCACTGCCCGCGAACGACCGCAAAGCGGTCGCAACCAGCCACAGAGAAATCCGATTTGCCCCACACCCCCCAACGTCGCTGGTACCTCCCGGTCTGCCTGATCGCCGCCTTGGTGCTGCTCCCCCTGAGCGTGCTGCTGCTGTCCTGGCAATCAATCGACCTGCAGATCTGGTCCCACCTGCTCGACACCCAGATGAGCCGCCTGCTCGGCAATACCCTGACCCTGGTGGTTGGCGTGGGGCTTGGCGTCACCGTGCTCGGTGTCAGCCTGGCCTGGCTCACCAGCCTGTGCGAGTTTCCTGGCAGGCGCTGGCTGGACTGGGCGCTGATGCTGCCGTTTGCGATCCCCGCCTATGTGCTGGCGTTCGTCTTCGTCGGCCTGCTGGATTTCGCCGGCCCCGTGCAAAGTGCCTTGCGCGAGGTATTCGGGCCGATGCGCCTGCCGCGGGTGCGCTCCACCGGTGGGGTGATCATCGTGCTGGTGCTGGTGTTCTACCCCTACGTCTACCTGCTTGCGCGCACCGCATTCCTCGCCCAAGGCAAAGGCCTGATGGAAGCTGCGCGGGTGCTCGGCCTGTCGCCCTTGCAAGCGTTCTGGCGGGTTGCCCTGCCTATGGCAAGGCCTGCGATCGGCGCCGGCATCGCGCTGGCCCTGATGGAAACCCTGGCTGATTTCGGTGCGGTAGCGGTATTCAACTTCGATACCTTCACCACCGCCATCTACAAGACCTGGTACGGTTTTTTCAGCCTTTCCAGCGCCGCTCAGCTGGCGAGCTTGCTACTGCTGGCGGTGATGCTGGTGCTCTACGGCGAGCGCCGCGCCCGGGGTGCGACGCGCAGCGGCAACGAACGCCCACGGGGGCAGGCGCTGTATCACTTGCACGGAGTCAAGGCGCTGCTCGCCAGTGGCTGGTGCCTGCTGGTGTTTGCCTGTGCCTTCGTCATTCCGCTGTTGCAGCTGCTGGTATGGTGCTGGCAGCGGGGCCGGCATGATCTGGATGAGCGTTATGTCGGCCTGGTGCTGCACACCCTCTACCTGGGTGGCATGGCGGCATTGATCACGGTGTGTGTGGCCTTGCTGCTGGCGTTTGCCCGGCGCCAGGCGCCGACCGGCGGTATTCGTGCCGGGGTCGGCCTGGCGAACCTGGGCTACGCCTTACCCGGCTCAGTGCTGGCGGTGTCGATCATGCTGGCGTTCAGCTACTTGGACAACCACCTGGTGATACCGCTGTCCAGCTGGCTGGGGGGCGCCGGCAAGCCCCTGTTGCTGGGCAGTGTGGCTGCCTTGCTGCTGGCCTACCTGGTGCGGTTCATCGCCGTCGCCTATGGGCCACTGGAAAGCAGCCTGGAGCGTATTCGCCCGTCCTTGCCAGAGGCTTCTCGCAGCCTTGGCGTCGGTGGCGCGAGATTGTTTTTCAAGGTGTATCTGCCACTGCTGGTGCCGGGGGCGCTCAGCGCTGCGCTGCTGGTGTTCGTCGATGTGCTCAAGGAAATGCCGGCTACCTTGCTGATGCGCCCCTTCGGCTGGGACACCCTCGCAGTCCGGGTGTTCGAGATGACCAGCGAGGGAGAGTGGGCGCGCGCCTCGTTGCCTGCCTTGACCCTTGTATTGGTGGGCCTGCTGCCGGTCATCGGCCTGATTCGCCGTTCCGCCCGACGCCCCGGTCACAGTCACTGAGGATGCCAGCCTTCGCCCTTGCGGCTACAATGCGCGGCATTCGCGCGGCGGGTCTTACAAGAAAAGCTGACGACTGAACGTCATCGACCGCCGCCGCTTCGCCACGCCCGGAAGGAGAAACCCATGGGACAGCGCACGCTTTTATACGACCTCCACCTGGCGCTCGGCGCCAAGACGGTCGACTTTGGTGGCTGGGACATGCCCCTGCACTATGGCTCGCAGGTCGAGGAGCACCATCAGGTACGCAGCGATTGCGGGGTTTTCGATGTTTCCCACATGACAGTGATCGACATCGATGGCAGCGATGCCACTGCCTGGCTGCAGCGCTTGCTGGCCAACGACGTAGCCCGCTTGGGGGGCGTAGGCAAGGCACTGTACAGCCCGCTGCTCAACGAAGCGGGAGGGGTCATTGACGACCTGATCGTCTACCGCACGGAACATGGCTATCGCCTGGTCACCAACGCTGCCACACGGGCCAAGGTGCTGGCTTGGCTGGAAGCCCAGAGCGCGGGGTTCTCGGTGGGTGTCGAAGTGCGACCCGACCTGGCCATTCTCGCCATCCAGGGGCCTCAGGCACGGGAAAAGGTAGCCGCGTTGCTCAGTGCCTCGCGCGCGGCGCTGATCCGTGAACTGCGCCCGTTCGAAGGGCTTGCCGACGGTGACTGGTTCATTGCCCGCACCGGCTACACCGGTGAAGACGGCCTGGAGATCATCCTGCCGGGCAGGGAGGCGGTGGCCTTCTACAACGACTTGGTGGGTGCCGGTATCGCCCCCAGTGGCCTGGGCGCCCGCGATACACTGCGGCTGGAAGCCGGCATGAACCTCTACGGCCAGGATATCGATGAACACCACACCCCCCTCACGTCCAATCTGGGCTGGAGCATCGCGTGGGAACCGGCAGAGCGCGACTTCATCGGCCGCGCCAGCCTGCTGGCAGAAATCGAGCACGGCGTGCAGGACAAACTGGTCGGCCTGGTACTGGAAGAACGCGGCGTTTTGCGCGCCCATCAGGTGGTTCGCGTTGCCGGGATTGGCGAAGGGGAGATCACCAGTGGTAGTTTCTCTCCTACGCTGAGCAAATCCATTGCTCTGGCCCGGGTGCCTATGGCCACCGGAGACCGTGCCGAGGTCGAGATTCGCGGCAAGTGGTACCCGGTGCGGGTGGTCAAACCGACTTTTGTGCGCCACGGCAAGATTCTGATCTGAACAATTAACGGCGGGCCGACCGCTGACCCAATCGAGGAATACAAGACATGAGCAATATCCCCGCCGATCTGCGTTTTGCCGAAAGCCACGAGTGGGCACGCCTTGAAGCCGATGGCACAGTGACCGTGGGCATCAGCGACCACGCCCAGCAGGCCCTGGGTGATGTGGTGTTCGTTGAACTGGCAGAAGTGGGCAAGGTGTTCGCGGCTGGCGATGCGGCGGGTGTGGTCGAGTCGGTGAAGGCCGCTTCGGATATCTATGCCCCGGTCAGCGGTGAAGTGATCGAGGTCAACGAAGCACTGGCCGATAGCCCGGAGCAGCTCAACGAAGCGCCTTACACTGCCTGGATCTTCAAGCTCAAGCCAAGCGACCAGGCCGAACTGGACAAGCTGCTGGATGCAGCGGGTTACAAAGCGGCTATCGGCGAGTAACTGTCCGCGCCTCATCGCCGCCTGTCGGCGATGAGGCCGGTATTGCCCAGACAAGTTTTCCCGCAGTATCGGCAATCCTTCCTAGACTTATAAGTCTCCATGAGACCTGGTCCAGGAAGAGAGCGTCGTCATGTCCCAGTCGCCATCCCTGCAGCAACTGCAAGAGCTCAACCCGTTCCTGCGCCGCCACCTGGGGCCCGATGCCTCGGAGCAGCAGGCCATGCTCAGCGCGCTGGGCCTCAACAGCCGCAGCGAGTTGATCGAGCAGACCGTGCCGCCGGGCATCCGCTTGAACCGCGCCCTCGACTTGCCACCGGCCTTGGATGAGCAGGCCGCACTGGCCAGGCTCGCCAGTTACGCCGAGCAGAATCAGCTGTGGACAAGCCTGATCGGCATGGGCTACCACGGCACCATCACACCCACTGTCATTCTGCGCAACGTGCTGGAAAACCCGGGCTGGTACACCGCCTACACGCCTTACCAACCTGAAATCGCGCAAGGCCGGCTCGAAGCCCTGCTCAACTTCCAGCAGATGGTGATCGACCTTACCGGCCTGGCATTGGCCAATGCTTCGCTGCTCGACGAGGCCACCGCAGCTGCCGAAGCCATGGCGCTGGCCAAGCGCGTGACGCGTAACAAGCGCAACGCGTTCTTCGCCGACGAGCACTGCCATCCGCAGACGCTCTCGGTGCTGCGTACCCGTGCCGAAGGCTTTGGTTTCGAGTTGATCGTCGACTCTGTGGATAACCTTGCCCAGCATCAGGTATTCGGCGCGCTGCTGCAGTACCCGGACACCCAGGGTGAGGTACGCGACCTGCGCCCCCTCATCGACCAGCTACACAGCCAACAGGCGTTGGCCTGCGTGGCGGCGGACCTGCTGAGCCTGGTGGTGCTGACACCGCCCGGCGAGTTTGGCGCCGATGTGGTGCTTGGCTCGACCCAGCGCTTCGGTGTGCCTATGGGCTACGGCGGCCCGCATGCAGCCTATTTCGCCTGTCGCGACGACTACAAGCGGGCCATGCCGGGCCGCATCATTGGCGTGTCCCGCGACGCCCGTGGCAACACCGCGCTGCGCATGGCCTTGCAGACCCGTGAACAACACATCCGCCGTGAGAAGGCCAACTCCAACATCTGCACGGCCCAGGTGCTGCTGGCCAACATCGCCGGCTTCTATGCGGTGTACCACGGCCCTGAAGGCTTGCAGCGCATCGCCCAGCGCGTCCACCGGCTCACCGTCGTATTGGCCGCGGGCCTTGAGGCGAAGGGGATCAAGCGTCTCAACCAGTATTTCTTCGACACGCTGACCCTTGAGGTGGGCGGCGCCCAGGCGGCGATCATCGAAAGCGCCGAGGCGGCGCGGATCAACCTGCGCATTCTGGGGCGTGGCCAGCTGGGTGTAAGCCTGGACGAGACCTGCAGCGAAGACACTGTGTTGCGGCTATTCGACATCTTCCTTGGAGTGGACCATGGCCTGGAGGTGCCCGGCCTTGACCAGCAGGTCCTGCCGGAAGGCATTCCCGCGGCACTGGCACGGCGCACACCGTTTCTCGGCCATCCGGTGTTCAACCTGCACCACAGCGAAACCGAGATGCTGCGCTATCTCAAACAACTGGAGAACAAGGACCTGGCACTGAACCAGTCGATGATCCCGCTGGGTTCCTGCACCATGAAACTCAACGCCACCAGTGAGATGATTCCCATTACGTGGCCTGCGTTCGCCCAGCTCCATCCCTTCGCGCCTGCGGGCCAGACCACGGGCTACAAGGCGATGATCGACGAACTGGAACGCTGGTTATGCGCCATAACGGGGTTCGACGCCATCTGCATGCAACCCAATTCCGGCGCCCAGGGCGAATACGCCGGCCTCATGGCCATCACCCGCTATCACCGCAGCCGCCACCAGCCGCAGCGCACCCTGTGCCTGATCCCTTCCTCGGCCCACGGTACCAACCCGGCTTCGGCACAAATGGCGGGCATGGAGGTGGTGATCGTCGACTGCGATGACGACGGCAACGTCGACCTTGGCGACCTCAAGGCCAAAGCCAGTGCCGCAGGCGAGCGATTGTCCTGCCTGATGGTCACCTACCCATCGACCCATGGCGTGTATGAGGAGGGCATTCGGGAAATCTGTGAGGTCGTGCACCAGCACGGCGGCCAGGTCTACATGGATGGCGCCAACCTCAATGCCCAGGTGGGTTTGGCCAGGCCCGCGGACATCGGTGCCGACGTGTCGCACATGAACCTGCACAAGACCTTCTGCATCCCCCACGGTGGGGGTGGCCCTGGCATGGGGCCGATTGGCATTCGCGCCCACCTCACGCCGTTTGTCGCCAGCCACCCAGTGGTGCCCGTGCCCGGCCTGGACCCGAACAACAGCGCAGTCAGTGCAGCACCCTGGGGCAGCGCGAGCATTCTGCCGATCAGCTGGATGTACATCGCCATGATGGGCCCGCAGCTGGCGGATGCCAGCGAGGTGGCGATCCTGTCGGCCAACTACCTGGCCAGTCAGCTGGGCGGGGCCTTCCCGGTGCTGTATCGCGGCCGTAACCAGCGGGTGGCGCATGAATGCATTCTCGACCTCAGGCCACTCAAGGCGCAGACCGGTATCACGGAAGAGGACGTGGCCAAGCGCCTGATGGATTACGGCTTCCATGCGCCGACCATGTCGTTCCCGGTGCCAGGTACGCTGATGGTCGAGCCGACCGAGAGCGAGTCCAAGGCCGAGCTGGACCGGTTCGTCGAGGCGATGCTGGCGATCCGCGCAGAAATCGGCGAGGTGCAGCAGGGCAACTGGACGGCGGAGGACAACCCGCTCAAGCATGCGCCGCATACGCTGGCCGATGTGCTTGCACCGTGGAGCCGGCCATACAGCCTGGAGGAGGCGGTCGCCCCCAGTGCTCACGTGCGCCAGCACAAGTACTGGCCTGCGGTGAACCGGGTCGACAATGTGTATGGGGACAGGAATCTGTTCTGTGCGTGTGTGCCGGTGGAGGCGTATCGCTAGGGCGTCAGAGCGGCTATGGGGGCGTTGCAGACAAACCCGCCCCCACAGGTGCTGCGCCGCTGGCAGCGCGGTGCGATCCCTATGGGAGCGGGTTTACCCGCGAAAAGCACGACGCGGTTATTCGGTTACTGCATTTCTGGCCAGGATGGCGTTGGCCAATTCCATGTCGCTGGCTTGCAGGCCGGGGTGCTCAGCCCGCACCTGGCGCATCGCGGACTCCAGGAACGGCCCACGAATGGCGCCGTCGCTGGCCACGAAGCTGCCCGCATCCTCCTGCGCCGCGAGCACCAGCTTGTGGTCCCTGGACGTCAGGTAGGTGGACCCGGTGGTTGCGCCGGAAGAAAGCACATTGCGCCAGAAGGTATCGGCCATGGCGGAGCCAATAGGCAGCGACAGCAGGGCAGCGGCTGCGATGGCGGTTTTAAGACGCATGATGAAACACCTCGAAGGGTGAGGGCTGATGATGCCCGCTTTGATCCTGTCAGGCAGGCCCAAGTTCCTTGAAAACAACGGTTTTTTGCTCAGGCACAGACGCGTAGCACCTCTTCCAGGCGGGTCAGACCGCGGGCCACTTTGGCTTCCCCGCAACCGCGCAGGTCTTGTAACCCTTCCTGTCGCGCCTGGTGCCGCAGGCTGGCAACATCCGCCCCGGCCGCTATGCGGTCGCGCATCCCTTCGCTTGGAATCAGCAGCTCGAACAGGCCCGTGCGGCCATGGAAGCCTGTGCCCCGGCAGGTCAGGCAGGGTTGGCCGCTGGCGCTCGATGGCGAACCCTGGCATTGAGCGCACAGCAGGCGCACCAGGCGTTGAGCCATGACCCCGCCCAGGGTGGCGGTGATCAGGTAATTGGCCACGCCCAGCTCCTGCAGGCGGGTGATGGCGCTGCAACTGTCGTTGGTGTGCAGGGTCGATAGCACCAGATGCCCCGTCAGTGCCGCCTGCACCGCCACCAGCGCGGTTTCGCGGTCACGTATTTCACCGATCATGATGATGTCAGGGTCCTGGCGCAGCAACGCGCGCACGCCATTGGCAAAACCCAGGTCCAGGGCCGGCTGAACCTGAAGCTGGTTGAACGCTGGCTCCAGCCGCTCGATAGGGTCTTCGATGGTGCAAAGGTTGATCTCCGGCGTGGCCAGTAGCTTGAGGCTGGCGTACAGCGTGCTGGTCTTGCCCGAGCCAGTGGGGCCGGTAACCAGCAGCATGCCTTGGCGGCGCTGCAGCAGGGCTTGCCATTGCGCCAGCTGCTCGTCTTGCAGGCCCAGATGATCGAAGTCTTCACGTAACTGCTGCGGGTCGAACAGCCGCAGCACCAGCTTCTCGCCGAATGGGGTCGGCAGGGTCGACAGGCGCAGTTCCACTTCGCGCCCCCCTGGCAGGCTACTTTGCACACGACCATCTTGCGGTCGGCGTTTCTCTGCTACATCCATGCGGCCCAGATGCTTGAGGCGGCTGACGACAGCCAGGGTCACGCTGGCGGGGAAGGCGTAAACCGTATGCAGCAGCCCGTCTATGCGGTAGCGCAGCCGGCCCTGCTCGCGACGCGGTTCCAGATGAACATCGCTGGCACGCTGCTCGACTGCGTACTGCAACAGCCAGTCGACGATGTGCACGATGTGGGCGTCGGTGGCAGCGGCCTCACCCTGGTGCCTGCCCAGCTCCAGCAACTGATCGAGTTCGCCAAGGCTGGCCGACTGCTGGTGTTGCGCGCCCTTTACCGACTGGGCCAGGCGCTGGAACGACTGCCCTGACTGACGGATCTGCAGCGGGCTGGCCAGTACGCGACGAATGGATCGGCCCAGGCTACGGGCCAGGTCTGCCTGCCAGTCATCCTGGTAGGGCTGGGCGCTGGCAACGGTGATGCTGGATGCGTCGGCGGCGACGATGAGGATGCCATGACGTTGGGCAAAGGCCGGTGAGATCAGGCCGGCGACCTGGGGTAGGTCGAGTTGCATAGGGTCGATGCGCAGGAAGGGTTGCCCGACCTTGTTGGCCAGCCATTGGCAGAGGTAGTTCAGGTCCAGGGGCTGGCCGGGCTGCTGGCGGTTTTCCAGGCGGCAGTCGGCGATTTGCTCCAGCGGGTGGCCGGTGGGGTGAGCAGCAGCGTATTCGAGCACTTGAAGGGTGTCGTTGGCTTGCAGGTGCTGGTCTGCAAGCAAGGCCTGGAGCACGCGCTTGAGGTCGAGTGCCGGGTTGTCGGGGGTGTGCATGGCTGGCATCCGTGCCTGAGGGAGTGCTGATCAAGGCTAGCCGGAGGGGCGAGGGTTACCGAAGTTGAAGGGTTTCGGGATTTTGCTGGGGCCGGTAAACGCTTAGACAGCCGCCAATTCCAGCCGCTGCAGGTTGGTCAGGCTCACTTCACCCACACACACCAGGTTACGCAGTTTCTGCGCAATCACCTGCGCCCGGTGCCAGCTCAACCCGCCGATGCCAACCTCGATATCCAGCCAATCATCTTGCTGGCTGACCTGCACGCTGTGCGGAGTCAGAAATTGCAGGGCGAATAGGTTGAGCACCCGGCACAGGCTGTCGGGCTCGGCCTCGGCCTGCAGGCGATAGTGCACGGTGCTGTGGGCATTGTTGGCGGCCCAGGCGTCGGTACGGGGCTGTGGGTTCATGCTCGTCTCCGCAAAATGTGGGAGAAATTCTTGCACGTTGTTCGCGGTATTTTTTCGCTATGATTCGGTTATTTCGTTCTATTTGCAAATTGATCAATTCGCAAAATATTCAATAGGAGAATCAATAATGCACAGCGAGCTGGATGCCTACGACCGTCGCATTCTCGAACTGCTCCAAGAGGACGCTTCGCTGTCCAGCGCGCAGATCGCCGAGCGTGTCGGGCTGTCGCAGTCGCCGTGCTGGCGGCGCATTCAGCGCTTGAAGGAAGAGGGGGTGATCCGCGGGCAGGTGACCCTGCTCGACCGCAAAAAGGTCGGCCTGAACACTCAGATATTTGCCGAGGTGAAACTCAACGCCCACGGTCGCTCCAACTTCACTGAATTTACCGAGGCGATCCGCGGCTTTCCGGAAGTGCTGGAGTGTTATGTACTGATGGGGTCGGTGGACTTCCTGCTGCGAATCGTCACGCAGGATATTGAAGCCTATGAACGGTTCTTCTTCGAAAAGCTGTCGAACGTGCCGGGAATTCAGGAGGTGAATTCGATTGTGGCACTGTCGGAAATCAAGTCCACCACCAGCCTGCCACTGGCGCGCTGAAGCATTCGCGGGCAAGCCCACTCCCCAGGATCCGAACTACCGTTCTGTGGGAGCGGGTTTACCCGCGACGCGCTTCAAGCCTTGAGCAGATGCTTCCAGCCCCGGCTCTGATCGATCGCACGGGCCTGCTCGACACGGGCTTCGAGCAGCTCGCCAGGCTCTTGCGACAGCGGCAGCTCAGCCAGCTCGTGCAGTTTTTTCAGGTCGCCATACAGGCGGTCCATCTGCGGCGCTTCGAGGACCTGGCGCGCATGGTGCAGCCAGGCCAGCAACTGCTCGATGCGCGGCAGTTGTTCAGCCAGGTCTTCCGGGCGCTGGGTGTAAAGTGGCAACTTCAGCGCGCGGCCCTCTTCGGCCAGCAGGTGAGCCAACCAACTGGCCAGCTGTGCCTTGCCCTGGCGCTCGCCACGGCCCTTGCGCTCTGCGGTCCAGGCGCGGGCCAGCAGCCAGCGCGAAGTCTCCAGAGAGAACTGGCCCCAGCGTACATCCTCGAGCTCTTCCAGGAACTGCTCAGGCGCTGCGCGGCGGATGTCTTCGTCATCGTTGCCGGCCTGCACCAGCGGGCGCCAGTCTTCCAGCAGCGCATCGAGGCTGGCCCGCAGCTCGCGGGTCGTTGCCCGTGGCGCGGCCTGGCCCAGGCTGGCAACCAGTGCGCGCAGTTCGGCCAGGCACTGCACCCAGTCCTGCAACAGGCGCCAGTGGCCGTTGTGGCGGTACTGTTCGGCCAGGCGCTGGCTGCTGCCCAGCAACTGCCAGGCGAGGGCCGTGAAGGCGTCGTCCAAGGCCATTTCGGCGTCCAGCTCGGTGCTGGGCAAGCCCAGCTCGTAGCTGTCCGGCTCCAGCAGGCGGTAGCCGCGTTCGGCCTTGCTGATGTCGCACGGCATCAGGGGCAGGCTGGCAGCCAGCTCAGCCGCCAGTTCCAACAGGGCTTGCGGGTCGCCTTCGCGCAGCTCAAGTTCCAGCTCGCAGATCTCTTCCTTGCGCTTGCCGGCAATGACGAAGCCTTGGTCCAGGGCGGCTTCGATCACCACTTTGGTCTTGCCACGGCCCCAGGCGATTTCAGCGAACTCGCGAGTGAAATCGGTGGTGAACAGCGGCTTGATGGTTTTCTTGTCCAGCGCGGCCAGCTGCTCGGGCCAGCAGGTGGCGTCGAGCTTTTTCAGGTCGAGCTTGACCTTGTCCAGGTGCCACTCGAATTCGTTGCGCTCGGACAGGCCGGCGACGCTCTGGCCGCGGCACTTCAGGGTCTGGATGATCTCCTCGCCATCGCGGCGCAGGCGCAGCGCGACACGGGCAGCAGAAAGGTCGCGCTCTGGGGTGTCGAAGTACTGGTTGAGCAGCTCGCGGGTCTGCCAGCCGGACTTGTTGCGCTTTTTCAGCAGAGGGTGCTCGCGCAGTGCGGCCAGGGTGTCGCGGCTGGCGCGAAGCTTGAGTTCGGTTTCTTTGTGCATCGCAGGCTCGAAGGGAGGGCGTGATTGCCGTGCAGTCTACAGGACTAGGCCGGCAACGGTTTATTCCTTACGGCGGATGGCCCTATGATGGGCAACGCTTCCGAGGAGTTTGCGCATGCCGTTGCCACCGCTCAAAGACCAGTTTGCCGCCTTGATCGCCGCGCCCTCGGTCAGTTGCACCCAAGCTGCGCTGGACCAGTCCAACCGTCAGGTCATTGACCTGCTGGCCGGCTGGTTGGCTGACCTGGGTTTCAGTTGCGATATCCAGCAGGTCAGCCCAGGCAAGTTCAACCTGCTGGCCAGCCGTGGCACCGGCCCAGGTGGCCTGGTGCTGGCCGGGCACAGCGATACCGTACCGTATGACGAACAGCTGTGGGCCAGCGACCCGCTGAAGCTCACCGAAGTCGATGGCCGTTGGGTAGGGCTGGGCAGCTGCGACATGAAAGGCTTCTTCGCACTGGTCATCGAAGCGGTGCTTCCACTGCTGGAGCATGACTTCAAGCAACCGCTGCTGATCCTTGCCACCTGCGACGAAGAAAGTTCGATGTCCGGTGCTCGCGCCCTGGCCGAGGCTGGGCAGCCGCTTGGCCGTGCAGCGGTTATCGGCGAGCCGACGGGCTTGCGGCCGATCCGCATGCACAAGGGCATCCTCATGGAGCGTATCGATATTCTCGGCCGCAGCGGCCATTCCTCCGACCCAAGCCTGGGCCGCAGTGCGATGGAGGCCATGCACGCGGTGATGGGTGAGCTGATGGGCCTGCGCCGGCAATGGCAGGAAACCTATCGCAACCCACAGTTCACCGTGCCCACGCCGACGATGAACTTCGGCTGCATCCACGGTGGCGACAACCCCAACCGCATCTGCGGGCAATGTGCGCTGGAGTTCGATCTGCGGCCTTTGCCAGGCATGGACGTCGAGCAACTGCGTGCAACCATTCGTGAAAAACTCCGCCCTGTGGCCGAGCGCCATGAAGTGCGCATCGATTACGCACCGCTGTTCCCCGAGGTGCCACCGTTCGAGCAGGCTGCCGATGCCGAGCTGGTGCAAGTCGCCGAACGCCTGACTGGGCATCGCGCCGAAGCGGTGGCGTTTGGCACCGAAGCGCCTTATCTTCAGCAGCTCGGTTGCCAGACCATCGTGCTCGGCCCTGGCGACATAGCCTGCGCCCACCAGCCTGGCGAATACCTTGAAATGTCACGAATCGAGCCTACCGTGCGTCTATTGCGTGACCTGATCAGGCACTATTGCCTCCATTAAACGTCCACCCTGTTGATTCGTTCTTGCCTAGAGGAGACCGCGCGTGACCGCAAGCCTGTTCCGACGATGATCCTGAACGCCGTGTGATTCCACCGTTCTCCGTCCACTTTATCCACAGGCCCCGTCATGCCCGAATACGTCAACTGGCTACGTCATGCCTCCCCGTACATCAATGCCCATCGCGACTGCACCTTTGTGGTCATGCTCCCCGGCGATGGGGTGGAACACCCGAACTTCGGCAATATCGTCCATGACCTGGTGCTGTTGCACAGCCTGGGCGTGCGCCTGGTGCTGGTGCATGGTTCACGCCCGCAGATCGAAAGCCGCCTGGCTGATCGTGGGCTGACACCGCACTACCACCGTGGCATGCGCATTACCGATGCCGCCACCCTGGATTGCGTGATCGATGCTGTCGGCGCCCTGCGCCTGGCCATCGAGGCGCGCCTGTCGATGGACATCGCCGCTTCGCCGATGCAGGGCTCGCGCTTGCGCGTGGCGTCCGGCAACCTGGTCACGGCGCGGCCGATCGGCGTGCTCGAAGGGGTGGACTACCACCACACCGGCGAAGTACGCCGGGTCGATCGCAAGGGTATCAGCCGCTTGCTGGACGAGCGCTCCATCGTGCTGCTGTCGCCGCTGGGCTACTCGCCCACCGGGGAAATCTTCAACCTGGCCTGCGAAGACGTGGCCACCCGCGCCGCCATCGAGCTGGGCGCAGACAAGCTGCTGCTGTTCGGTGCTGAGCCGGGCCTGCTGGATGCCGATGGCAAGTTGGTACGCGAACTGCGGCCGCAGCAGGTTGCCCCGCATCTGCAGCGCCTGGGCAGCGATTACCAGGGCGAGCTGCTCGATGCTGCCGCCGAGGCTTGCAAGGGCGGCGTGGCGCGCAGCCATATCGTCAGCTATGCCGAAGATGGCGCGTTGCTGACCGAGCTGTTCACCCGGGGGGGGGGCGGTACGCTGGTATCGCAGGAGCAATTCGAAGTGGTGCGCGAGGCGACCATCGAGGACGTAGGGGGCTTGCTGGAACTGATCAGCCCGCTGGAAGAGCAGGGCATCCTGGTGCGTCGCTCGCGTGAGGTGCTGGAGCGGGAGATCGAGCAGTTCAGTGTGGTCGAGCGCGAAGGCATGATCATCGCCTGTGCGGCGTTGTACCCGATTGCCGATTCCGAGGCCGGGGAACTGGCCTGCCTGGCGGTGAACCCGGAGTACCGCCATGGCGGGCGCGGGGATGAGTTGCTCGAGCGCATCGAGAGCCGGGCGCGGCAGTTGGGGCTCAATACCCTGTTCGTACTTACCACGCGTACTGCCCACTGGTTCCGCGAGCGTGGCTTTGCGCCCAGTGGCGTGGAGCGGCTGCCGGCGGCGCGGGCATCGCTCTACAACTACCAGCGCAATTCGAAGATTTTCGAGAAGGCGATCTGAGTGATGGTGATGGCCGCTTGGCGGGCAACTGCGCTCCCACAATGAAAAACGCCGCCCCGGAGGGCGGCGTTTTCGTTTACACGGTGTGCAGATACCAGTTGTACTCGAGGTCGGAAATCGAGTGCTCGAACTCCTCCAGCTCGCTCTCCTTGCACGCGACAAAGATGTCGATGTACTTCGGATCGATGTACTTGTTCAGGATCTCGCTGTCGTCCAACTCACGCAGGGCATCACGCAGGTTGTTCGGCAGGCTCTGCTCCAACTGCTCGTACGAGTTGCCTTCGATCGGCTCGCCTGGCTCGATCTTGTTGGTCAGGCCGTGGTGCACGCCTGCCAGAACGGCGGCCATCATCAGGTACGGGTTGGCGTCGGCACCCGCCACGCGGTGCTCCAGGCGTACGGCGTCCGGCGAGCCGGTTGGTACACGCAGTGCCACGGTGCGGTTGTCCAGGCCCCAGCTCGGCGCATTCGGCACATAGAACTGCGCGCCAAAGCGACGGTACGAGTTGACGTTCGGGCAGAGGAACGCCATGGACGCGGGCAGGGTCTCGAGCACACCGCCGACAGCGTGACGTAGCGCGGCGTTCTGCTCGGGATCCTCGCTGGTGAAGATGTTGTTACCATCTTTGTCCAGCACGGAAATGTGTACATGCAGGCCATTACCTGCCTGGCCCGGGTAGGGCTTGGCCATGAAGGTGGTGTCCATCTCATGGTCGTAGGCGATGTTCTTGATCAGGCGCTTGAGCAGCACGGCATAGTCGCAGGCCTTGAGCGGGTCCGGCACGTGGTGCAGGTTGACTTCGAACTGCGCCGGGGCGCTTTCCTTGACGATGGCGTCGGCCGGAATGCCTTGCTCCTTGGCACCTTCGAGGATGTCCTGGAGGCAGTCGGCGTATTCGTCGAGGTCGTCGATCAGGTACACCTGGGTCGACTGTGGGCGCTTGCCCGAGATCGGCGAGCGTGGTGGCTGCGGGCGGCCATTCACGTTTTCCTGGTCGATCAGGTAGAACTCCAGCTCGAACGCGGCGCAGATGGTCAGGCCCATATCGGTGAACTTGCTCACCACCTGACGCAGCACTTCGCGCGGGTCGGCGAAGAACGGCTCGCCTTCGAGTTCGTGCATGGTCATGAGCAATTGCGCGGTTGGGCGCTTTTGCCACGGTTCGTTGGAGAGGGTGCCAGGGATCGGGTAGCAGATACGGTCCGCATCGCCGATGTCCAGGCCAAGCCCGGTGCTTTCGACGGTGGAACCGTTGATGTCCAGGGCGAAAAGGGAGGCAGGCAGGTTGATGCCTTTCTCGTAAACCTTGTGGAGGCTGGTGCGCTCTATGCGCTTGCCGCGCACCACACCATTCATATCTGCAATCAGAAGGTCAACGTAGAGAACCTCAGGATGTTCCTTAAGGAACGCGTTCGCTTCGTTAAGCTGAACGGCACGCGGGGGTACCGACATGATGCAACACCTTTGTTGTTAAAAATATCAATCAAGGGGGGCTTGCAGGTCCAGTCAATCGAAAAGACATACTGATGTCAAGCCAACCCCATGATGCCCTGAAATGGCACATCGACGGCAGATTTGCTGCATATCGGGGCGTGCCATTATCCGCTATTTCCTTGCTGAAGGGCTATCTCCGACATGCCGTGTTTTATTTTTTACGGAGGTGTTGTGTAAAAAAATGAACAAGGCTAAGCTCGGCCTCAACCCAGAACACAATAATACGAGGGTCACATGGTCCGCTTTTTGCGACCTGAAAGCGCTGCCTGTGCAGTGCGCTCGGGTATCCCTGTCGTTGCAGCAAGCCTCAATCGCGCTGTGGTCGCCCTGGCCGCAATAATTGACGTTTTGCCCAGCTGGACCACCCTTCGTAGCGCCGTTTCGCTTCCCTTCTTGTATTCCTGCCCTTCGAACTCATTACGGATACGCGTGTTTGCAGTGTATCCACTGTGCTCCTGCATGGGGGTTTTTGCTTTAGCAATCTACTCCATCCAGAATCAATGCGCGGACCACATTACCTCCTGAGGTATCTATGAGTAACAACCTCGACCAGCTCACCGATTGGTTGAAAGAGCACAAGATCACCGAAGTCGAATGCCTGATCAGCGACCTGACCGGCATCACCCGCGGCAAGATCTCGCCGACCAACAAGTTCATCGCCGAAAAAGGCATGCGCCTGCCCGAGAGCGTGCTGCTGCAGACCGTGACGGGCGATTACGTCGACGACGACATCTATTACGAACTGCTCGATCCGGCCGACATCGACATGATCTGCCGCCCCGATGAAAACGCCGTGTTCCTGGTGCCATGGGCCATCGAGCCGACCGCCCAGGTCATTCACGACACCTACGACAAGAAGGGCAACCCGGTCGAGCTGTCACCGCGCAACGTCTTGAAGAAAGTGCTCAAGCTCTACGCCGACAAGGGCTGGCAGCCGATCGTCGCCCCCGAGATGGAGTTCTACCTGACCAAGCGCAGCGAAGACCCAGACTTTCCGCTGCAACCGCCGGTAGGCCGCTCGGGCCGCCCGGAAACCGGCCGGCAGTCCTTCTCGATCGAGGCCGCCAACGAATTCGACCCGCTGTTCGAGGATGTCTACGACTGGTGCGAACTGCAGCAGCTGGACCTCGACACGCTGATCCACGAAGACGGCACCGCGCAGATGGAAATCAACTTCCGTCACGGCGATGCCCTGCATCTGGCCGACCAGATTCTGGTGTTCAAGCGCACCATGCGCGAGGCCGCGCTCAAGCACAACGTGGCCGCCACCTTCATGGCCAAGCCCATGACCGGCGAGCCGGGCAGTGCCATGCACCTGCACCAGAGCGTGGTCGATGCGGTCACCGGCAAGAACATCTTCAGTAACGAAGACGGCAGCATGAGTGAGCTGTTCCTGTACCACATCGGTGGCCTGCAGAAGTTCATCCCCGAAGCGCTGCCGCTGTTCGCCCCCAACGTCAACTCGTTCCGCCGCTTCCTGCCTGACACCTCGGCACCGGTGAACGTCGAGTGGGGTGAAGAGAACCGCACCGTCGGCCTGCGCGTGCCGGACGCTGGCCCGCAGAACCGCCGTGTCGAGAACCGCCTGCCAGGCGCCGACGCCAACCCGTACCTGGCCATCGCCGCCAGCTTGCTGTGCGGCTACATCGGCATGGTCGAAGGCATTGCCGCCAGCGCGCCGGTGCAGGGCCGCGGCTACGAACGGCGCAACCTGCGCCTGCCTCTGACCATCGAAGATGCCCTGGAGCGCATGGAGGTCAGCCGCGCGCTGACCCAGTACCTGGGCAAGAAATTCATCACCGGCTACGTCGCCACCAAACGCGCCGAGCATGAGAACTTCAAGCGTGTCATCAGCTCCTGGGAGCGTGAGTTCCTGCTATTTGCTGTGTGATCAACCCTGAGGCCGCCCCCCGGCGGCCACCGGACCATGGAGAAGCACATGAGCGTCAACAACCCGCAAACCCGTGAATGGCAAACCCTGAGCGGCGAGCACCACCTTGCACCTTTCAGTGACTACAAGCAGCTGAAGGAGAAGGGGCCGCGCATCATCACCAAGGCGCAGGGCGTGCATTTGTGGGACAGCGAGGGGCACAAGATCCTCGACGGCATGGCCGGCCTGTGGTGCGTTGCGGTCGGTTACGGCCGTGAAGAACTGGTGCAGGCCGCGCAAAAGCAGATGCGCGAACTGCCGTACTACAACCTGTTCTTCCAGACCGCCCACCCGCCTGCGCTGGAGCTGGCCAAGGCCATCACCGAGGTGGCGCCGCAGGGCATGACCCACGTGTTCTTCACCGGCTCCGGCTCCGAAGGTAACGACACCGTATTGCGGATGGTCCGCCACTACTGGGCGCTCAAGGGCAAGCCGCAGAAGCAGACCATCATCGGCCGGATCAATGGCTACCATGGTTCCACCGTCGCCGGTGCCAGCCTGGGCGGCATGAGCGGCATGCATGAACAGGGCGGCCTGCCGATCCCCGGCATCGTGCACATTGCGCAGCCGTACTGGTACGGTGAAGGCGGTGACATGACTCCGGACGCGTTCGGTGTGTGGGCAGCGGAGCAACTGGAGAAGAAGATCCTGGAAGTGGGCGAGGACAATGTCGCCGCCTTCATCGCCGAGCCCATCCAGGGCGCCGGCGGGGTGATCATTCCGCCAGAAACCTACTGGCCAAAGGTCAAGGAGATCCTCGCCAAGTACGACATCCTGTTCGTCGCCGACGAAGTGATCTGCGGTTTCGGCCGTACCGGCGAATGGTTCGGCTCCGACTATTACGACCTCAAGCCCGACCTGATGACCATCGCCAAGGGGCTTACCTCCGGTTACATCCCTATGGGCGGTGTGATCGTGCGTGACACGGTAGCCAAGGTGCTGAGCGAGGGCGGCGATTTCAACCACGGCTTCACCTATTCCGGCCACCCGGTAGCGGCCGCGGTAGGTCTGGAAAACCTGCGCATTCTGCGCGACGAAAAGATTGTCGAGAAGGCGCGCACGGAAGTGGCACCGTACTTGCAAAAACGTTTGCGTGAGCTGCAGGACCACCCGCTGGTGGGCGAGGTACGCGGCCTGGGCCTGCTCGGTGCGATCGAGCTGGTCAAGGACAAGGCCACGCGCAGCCGTTACGAAGGCAAAGGGGTGGGCATGGTGTGCCGCAACTTCTGCTTCGACAACGGCCTGATCATGCGCGCGGTGGGCGACACCATGATCATTGCACCACCCCTGGTGATCACCCATGCGGAGGTCGACGAGCTGGTGGAAAAGGCGCGCAAGTGCCTGGACCTGACCCTCGAAGCGATCCGTTGAGCGCCTGCTAGGCTAGCGATGTGACATTAAGTCGTTACAAGGGGCTGCTTTCCTTGAAACAGCGCCTTGTAACTTGCCAGACTAGCGGCTGTTCCAGTCGCCCGGCGCTCTGCACCGTAGGTCCTGGCTGCTGAACAGATGGCTAAATAAAAATTCTGGAGCATGACGCATGAAGAAAATGGGCAAGACGTTGCTGGCCGCCGCCCTGATGGGTGCCATGGCCACCGCTGTACAGGCTGAAGACAAGGTGCTGAACGTCTACAACTGGTCGGACTACATCGCTCCGGACACCATCGCAAAGTTCGAGAAGCAGACCGGCATCAAGGTCAAATACGACGTCTTCGACAGCAACGAAACCCTGGAAGCCAAGCTGCTGGCAGGCAAGTCCGGCTATGACATCGTCGTACCGTCCAACAACTTCCTGGCCAAGCAGATCAAAGCCGGCGTCTACGAGGAGCTGGACCGCTCCAAACTGCCGAACTGGAAGAACCTCGACGAAGACCTGCTCAAGGCGGTCGGTGATGCCAGCGACCAGGGCAACAAGCATGCCTTCCCCTACATGTGGGGCTCGATCGGCATCGGCTACAACCCGGAAAAGGTCAAAGCTGCACTGGGTGTGGACAAGATCGACTCGTGGGATACCGTGTTCAAGCCTGAGAACATCGCCAAGCTCAAAAGCTGCGGCGTAAGCTTCCTCGATGCACCGACCGAGATGATCCCGGCCGCGCTGCACTACCTGGGCAAGCCGACCAACAGCACCACCAAGGAAGACCTGAAGGCGGCCGAGGACCTGTTCCTGAAGATTCGTCCGTCGATCACCTACTTCCACTCCTCCAAGTACATCGGCGACATGGCCAACGGCAACATCTGCGTGGCCGTCGGTTACTCGGGTGATCTGGAGCAGTCCAAGGCGCGTGCCCACGAAGCCGGCGATAAGGTCAAGGTCGAGTACATCATCCCGAAAGAGGGCGCAGGTACCTTCTACGACATGGTCGCCATTCCGAAGGATGCCGAGCACAAGGAAGCCGCCTACAAGTTCATGGACTTCCTGATGCAGCCAGAAGTCATGGCCGAGATCACCAACGCCGTGCGCTTCCCGAATGGCAACGCGGCGGCCACGCCGTTCGTGGACAAGGACATCACCAGCGACCCAAGCATCTATCCGCCTGCCGATGTGAAGAAGCACCTGTACGCGATCGCCGCGCCGGAAGCGTCTGCCCAGCGCCTCATCACCCGCAGCTGGACCAAGATCAAGTCGGGTAAATAAGCCCGATGCAGCACCTCTGGGCCGGGGTTTTTCGGCCCAGAGGCAATGAATGGCAATTGATGATTGCGGCATCGAAGCTGCGAAGGTAAGTTGCGCGCCGGTTTTGCGTGCGCGGCAGCATTGCGCCGTTACCAAGGCACTGATTTGAGGACCACCCACTTGTCTATTTCTGTATTGCGCAAAGCCTTGTTGGCTGGAGCGGGCCTGACGCTGGCATGCAGCGTCCAAGCGGCGCCTTCGGTGCATCTCTACAACTGGTCCGACTACATCGGCCCGACCACACTCGCGGACTTCGAGAAAGCAACGGGCATCAAGCCCGTGCAGGATGTGTTCGACTCCAACGAAACCCTGGAAGGCAAACTGCTGGCGGGCAACACCGGCTATGACGTGGTGGTGCCGTCCAACCATTTTCTTGGCAAGCAGATCAAGGCGGGCGCGTTCCAGAAGCTCGACAAGAGCCTGCTGCCCAACTATTCCAACCTGGACCCGGCGTTGATGAAGCGCCTGGAAAAGAACGACCCGGGTAACTTATACGCCGTGCCTTACCTGTGGGGCACCAATGGCATCGGCTACAACGTCGAGAAGGTAAAAGCGGCGCTGGGCGTGGACACCATCGATTCCTGGGCTGTGCTGTTCGAGCCCGAGAACATGAAGAAGCTCTCCAAGTGCGGTGTGGCGTTCCTCGACTCGGCCGACGAGATGCTTCCGGCGGTGCTCAACTACATGGGGCTGAACCCCAACAGCACCGACCCCAAGGATTATGCAAAGGCCGAGAAGAAGCTGCTGGCGGTACGCCCGTACGTGACCTACTTCCACTCGTCCAAATACATCACCGACCTGGCCAACGGCGACATCTGCGTCGCGGCAGGTTTCTCGGGTGATGTATTCCAGGCCAAGGCCCGTGCCGAAGAGGCAAAGAAGGGCGTGAAACTGGCCTACGCGATTCCCAAGGAAGGCGGCAACCTCTGGTTCGACGTGCTGGCGATTCCCAAGGACGCCAAGAACGTCAAGGAGGCCCACGCCTTCATCAACTATTTGCTGAAACCTGAGGTTATCGCCCAGGTCAGTGATTACGTCGGTTACGCCAACCCAAACCCCAAGGCTGGCGACCTGATGGACCAGGCCGTGAGGACTGACGCCGCGGTTTACCCACCGCAGGAAGTGCTGGACAAGATGTTCGTCAACAGTGAGTTGCCACCCAAGGTGCAACGTTTGATGACCCGCAGCTGGACCAAGGTCAAGTCGGGCAAGTAACAATCCAGGCCCGCCGCAAACGTAGGGCGGGCACACAAATCTTGTTGGGAGTTTCACTCATGGCAGTTGCCTCCGGTGCCTATAAGAAAGCCCTCGAGGGTGGCCAGCAACCCAAGCAGGTGCTGGTCAAGATCGACCGGGTCACGAAAAAGTTCGATGAAACGGTAGCTGTGGACGATGTGTCCCTGGAAATCCGCAAAGGCGAGATCTTCGCCCTGCTGGGTGGCTCCGGTTCTGGCAAATCGACCCTGTTGCGCATGCTGGCCGGGTTTGAACGCCCGACTGAAGGGCGGATCTTCCTCGATGGCGTCGACATCACCGACATGCCGCCCTACGAGCGGCCGATCAACATGATGTTCCAGTCCTACGCGCTGTTCCCGCACATGACTGTGGCGCAGAACATCGCTTTTGGCCTGCAGCAGGACCGGATGCCCAAGGCCGAGATCGACGCCCGTGTGACCGAGATGCTCAAGCTGGTACACATGACCCAGTACGCCAAGCGCAAGCCGCACCAGCTCTCTGGTGGCCAGCGTCAGCGCGTGGCCCTGGCCCGTTCGCTGGCCAAGCGCCCCAAGCTGCTGCTGCTCGACGAGCCGATGGGGGCGCTGGACAAGAAGCTGCGCTCGCAGATGCAACTGGAACTGGTCGAGATCATCGAGCGCGTGGGCGTGACCTGCGTGATGGTGACCCACGATCAGGAAGAGGCCATGACCATGGCCCAGCGCATCGCCATCATGCACCTGGGCTGGATTGCCCAGATCGGTTCGCCTGTGGACATCTACGAGACCCCCACCAGCCGCCTGGTGTGTGAGTTCATCGGCAACGTCAACCTGTTCGAGGGTGACGTGGTCGACGACGCCGAAGGCCATGCGATCATTGCCAGCCCGGAACTGGAGCGCAAGATCTACGTCGGCCACGGCATCACCACCTCGGTGGAAGACAAACACATCACCTACGCCCTGCGCCCGGAAAAGCTGCTGGTGACCACCACGCAGCCGGAGTTCGAGCACAACTGGTCGCGCGGCAAGGTCCACGATATCGCCTACCTGGGTGGCCATTCGGTGTTCTACGTCGAGTTGCCAAGTGGCAAGGTCGTCCAGTCGTTCGTCGCCAACGCCGAGCGCCAGGGCGCACGCCCTACCTGGGGTGATGAAGTGTACGTGTGGTGGGAAGACGACAGCGGCGTGGTACTGCGGTCATGAAACTGCGCAAGCTCAAGCGAGCCTTCCAGCGCCTGACCCCGCAGGGGCGGCACCTGGTGATCGGCGTGCCGTTCATCTGGCTGTTCCTGTTCTTCATGCTGCCGTTCTTCATCGTGTTGAAGATCAGCTTCGCTGAAGCCGACGTGGCCATCCCGCCGTATACCGAAATCTACAGCTACGTCGAAGACAAGATCCAGTTGGTGCTCAACCTGGCCAACTACGGCCTGTTGACTGAGGATGAGCTGTACATCTCGGCCTACCTGGGATCGCTGAAGATGGCCTTCTTCAGCACCATCCTCTGCCTGCTGATTGGCTACCCCATGGCCTACGCCATTGCCAACGCCCGCAAGGAAACCCAGACCGTGCTGTTGCTGCTGATCATGATGCCGACCTGGACCGCGATCCTGATCCGCGTCTATGCCTGGATGGGCATCCTCAGCAATAACGGGCTGCTCAACGGTTTCCTGATGTGGACGGGGCTGATCGACCAGCCGTTGCAGATCCTCAATACCAACCTGGCGGTCTATATCGGCGTGGTCTACTCGTACCTGCCGTTCATGATCCTGCCGCTGTTCGCCAACCTGGTGAAGCATGACCCGAGCTTGCTCGAGGCCGCATCGGACCTCGGTTCGAGCACCTTCAACAGCTTCTGGAAAATCACCGTGCCGCTGTCGAAGAACGGCATCATCGCCGGCTGCATGCTGGTGTTCATCCCGGTGGTGGGCGAGTTCGTCATCCCTGAACTGCTGGGCGGCCCGGAAACCCTGATGATCGGTAAGGTGTTGTGGCAGGAGTTCTTCAACAACCGCGACTGGCCGGTGGCATCCGCCCTGGCGGTGGTGATGCTGGCGATCCTGATTGTGCCGATCCTGCTGTTCAACCGCAGCCAGGCTAAAGAAATGGAGGGCAGGGCATGAAGCGCTTCAGTTTTTCCAAGCTGATGCTGGTGCTCGGCTTGCTGTTCATCTACCTGCCGATGCTGATCCTGGTGATCTACTCGTTCAACGCCTCCAAGCTGGTGACCGTGTGGGGTGGCTGGTCGGTGAAGTGGTACGTCGGCCTGCTCGACAACACCCAGCTGATGGGGTCGGTGATGCGCTCGCTGGAAATCGCCTGCTACACGGCGGTGGCAGCGGTTGCGTTGGGTACCCTGGCGGCCTTCGTGCTGACCCGGGTAACCCGCTTCAAAGGCCGCACGCTGTTCGGTGGCCTGGTCACCGCGCCGCTGGTAATGCCCGAGGTCATCACCGGCCTGTCGCTGTTGCTGCTGTTCGTGGCCATGGCACAGATGATCGGCTGGCCGCAGGAGCGTGGCATCGTCACCATCTGGATCGCCCACACCACGTTCTGCGCCGCTTACGTGGCGGTGGTGGTGTCGGCGCGCCTGCGTGAGCTGGACCTGTCGATCGAGGAAGCGGCGATGGACCTGGGCGCCAAGCCGTGGAAGGTGTTCTTCTTGATCACCATCCCGATGATCGCGCCGTCGCTGGCGGCGGGTGGCATGATGTCGTTCGCCCTGTCGCTCGATGACCTGGTACTGGCCAGCTTCGTGTCAGGCCCTGGCTCCACCACCTTGCCCATGGAAGTGTTCTCTGCCGTGCGCCTGGGTGTGAAGCCAGAGATCAACGCCGTGGCCAGCCTGATCCTGCTGTCGGTGTCGCTGGTCACCTTCCTGGTCTGGTTCTTCAGCCGCCGTGCAGAAGAGCGTCGCCGCAAGGCCATCCAGCAGGCGATCGAAGAGGGTGCCGCGGCCAACGTGTCGCAACCACAGGTCAAGCGCCCGACGCAGGTCGCTGCGTCGGCCTGACCCGGCCTGCTCGCGGACAAGCCCGCTTTCACAGGTACTGCGCAGATCATGACGTCTGCACAGTACTCAGTGGGAGCGGGCTTGCCCGTGCAAGGGCCTACTCACCGTAAGTACTTTCCTTGGAGGAAGTGCCTCAGAGGTTATCCAACGGGCCTCATCAGTGTTTTTTCTGAACCCTGATCTACGCTAACAGTCGCATCCCACGAATCATTTGTGCGCAAGCTAGGAGCCTGCATGAGGGTGACGCGTTCACTGTTGGTCGTAGGCTTGGGGCTGTTTGGCATGCTCTCAGGCTGCAGCAAGGAAGAAACCCCCGAGGTCATGCCGCGGGTCGGCGTGTTGCAGGTTCAACCCACCGATTTTGCTGCCAAGGTCACCCTGACCGGTGACGTCCAGGCGCGGGTGCAGACTGACCTGTCGTTCCGCGTGGGTGGCAAGATCATCTCGCGCAGCGTCGATGTGGGCGATCACGTCAAGGCCAACCAGGTGCTCGCACGGCTGGACCCGAAAGACCTGCAGAACAATGTCGACTCGGCCAAGGCCGAGGTGTTTGCCGCCCAGGCGCGGGTCACCCAGACCAGCGCGGCTTTCGTCCGCCAGCAAAAACTGTTGCCCAAGGGCTACACCAGTCAAAGCGAATACGATTCTGCCCAGGCTGCACTGCGCAGCAGCCAGAGCGCGCTCAAGGCTGCCCAGGCACAGCTGGCCAATGCCAACGAGCAATTGAGCTACACCGCGCTGGTGTCCGAGGCCGATGGGGTGATCACCGAGCGTCAGGCCGAGGTTGGCCAGGTGGTGCAGGCGACCATGCCGATTTTCAGCCTAGCCCGCGATGGCGACCGCGATGCAGTGTTCAACGTGTACGAATCCTTGCTGGTGGCGCCGCCCAGTGACGTCGGCGTCATCGTCAGCCTGCTCGACAACCCCAAGGTCCAGGCCCAGGGCCATGTCCGTGAAATCACCCCGACCGTGTCGGCGCAGAGCGGTACGGTGCAGGTCAAGGTGGCCCTGCGCGACGTGCCGGCAGGCATGCAGCTCGGTTCGCCGGTGACCGCCACCGCCAATGCCCAGGGGCGGCCAAGTATCGAGTTGCCTTGGGCAGCCCTGACCAAAGCATTGCATGAGCCGGCCGTGTGGGTGGTGGGCGAGGGCGACAAGGTGGAACTGCGCAAGGTCCAGGTCGCTCGCTACCTCACC
Source organism: Pseudomonas ceruminis (assembly GCF_021602025.1). Taxonomy (GTDB): domain Bacteria; phylum Pseudomonadota; class Gammaproteobacteria; order Pseudomonadales; family Pseudomonadaceae; genus Aquipseudomonas; species Aquipseudomonas ceruminis. The sequence continues at coordinate 62,675 of NZ_BQHW01000014.1, read as the reverse complement.
GGCAAGGTGGTGGTCGCCCAGGGCATCAAGGACGGCGAGACCGTGGTGGTCAGTGGCGGCCAGCTGTTGCATCCAGGCATGCAGGTTGAAAAGGTCGATGCCAAGGATGGAGGTGCCGCGCCATGAAACGAATGCTGATGATATGTGCGGCTGGCCTGTTGTTGACCGCCTGTGGCAGTGAAGAAGAGCAGCCCGAAGCCGTGCGGCCCGTGCTTTCGACCTTGGTCGAGGCCCAGGCGCAGTCGCAGTTGGGCCGTTTCGCCGGCACTGTCCAGGCACGCTACGAAAGCACCCTGGGCTTTCGGGTGTCCGGGCGTATTGCCCGCCGCTGGCTGGATGTAGGGGCCCAGGTGAAACCCGGCGATACCCTGGCCACCCTCGACCCTACCGACCAGCAAAACCAGCTGCGCGCCGCCGAAGGCGACCTGGCCAGGGTTCAGGCGCAGTGGATCAATGCCCAGGCCAACGCCCGTCGCCAGCAGCAGCTGTATGACCGCGGCGTCGGCGCACAGGCCCAGTTGGACATCGCCCAGACCGACCTGAAAACCACCGGCGCCAGCCTTGAGCAAGCCCGCTCGGCGCTGAGCCAGGCCCGCGACCAACTCGACTACAGCACCCTGCGCAGCGACCACGCGGCGGTGATCACCGCCTGGCAGGCCGAGGCCGGGCAGACTGTCACCGCCGGCCAGGCTGTGGTGACTCTGGCCCGGCCAGACGTCAAGGAGGCGGTGATCGACCTGCCAATCAGCGTTGCCGAACAACTGACCAAAGACCTCACCTTCACCGTTGCCTCGCAGCTGGACAACAGCATCAACACCACCGCCACCCTGCGTGAACTGGAACCGCAGGCCGACGCCGCCACCCGCACCCGGCGTGCGCGGCTGACCCTTGCCAGTACCCCGAACGCGTTCCACCTGGGGACTGCCATCAGCGTCACCCTGACCTCGGCGATAACCCCACGCAGCGAATTGCCGCTGAGTGCGCTGCTGGAGCGCGATGGCAAGACCCAGGTGTGGGTCGTCGACCCACAGCAGAAGACGGTTGCCACCCGTGATGTAGCCGTGCTCGAGCGCACGCGCGACAGCATTGTGCTGGCTTCCGGGGTAAAAGCCGGCGAGCGGGTGGTTACCGCCGGTGTGAATAGTCTCAAGCCTGGCCAGAAGGTCACATTCGACGAGGAAGGGCAATGAAAGGAAGCTTCAACCTGTCCGAATGGGCGCTGCGCCACCAATCCTTCGTCTGGTACCTGATGTTCGTTGGCCTGTTGATGGGGATCTTCTCCTACTTCAACCTGGGCCGTGAGGAAGACCCCTCGTTCACCATCAAGACCATGGTGATCCAGACCCGTTGGCCGGGTGCCACGCAGGACGAAACGCTCTACCAGGTCACTGACCGCATCGAGAAAAAGCTCGAGGAACTCGACTCCCTCGACTACACCAAGAGCTACACCCGCCCTGGCGAGTCCACGGTCTACGTCTACCTGCGTGACACCACCAAAGCGGGTGACATTCCGCAGATCTGGTACCAGGTGCGCAAGAAGATCCAGGACATTCGTGGCGAGTTCCCCCAGGGTATCCAGGGGCCGGGCTTCAACGATGAGTTCGGTGACGTGTTCGGCTCGATCTACGCCTTCACCGCCGATGGCCTGACCCTGCGCCAGTTACGTGACTACGTGGAGCAGGCCCGGGCCGAGGTGCGTGAAGTCCCTAACATCGGCAAGATCGAGCTGGTAGGCACCCAGGACGAAGTGCTTTACCTCAAGTTCTCCACCCGCAAGCTGGCGTCCCTGGGCATCGACCAGCGCCAGGTCATGCAGGCCTTGCAGCAACAGAACGCGGTAACCCCTGCCGGGGTGATCGAGGCGGGCCCGGAGCGGATTTCGGTGCGCACCACGGGGCAGTTCGCCTCGGAAAAGGACCTGCAGACCGTAAACCTGCGCATCAATGACCGTTTCTTCCGCCTGTCCGATATCGCCGACATCGAGCGTGGCTATGTCGACCCACCCTCACCGATGTTCCGTTACAACGGCCAGACCGCGATCGGCCTGGCAATCGGCATGAAGGCGGGCGGCAACATCCAGGAGTTCGGCGCCGCGCTGAAAGAGAAAATGGACAGCGTGGTCAGCGAATTGCCAGTGGGCGTAGGCGTGCACACCGTGTCTGACCAGTCGGTGGTGGTGAAGGAGGCGGTTGGTGGCTTTACCAGTGCCTTGTTCGAGGCTGTGGTGATCGTGCTCGCGGTAAGTTTCGTCAGCCTGGGGGTACGCGCGGGCCTGGTGGTGGCCTGCTCGATCCCGTTGGTGCTGGCCATGGTGTTCGTGTTCATGGAGTACAGCGGTATCACCATGCAGCGGATTTCCCTGGGCGCGCTGATCATTGCCCTGGGGCTGCTGGTGGACGATGCGATGATCACGGTCGAAGTGATGGTCACACGCCTGGAAATGGGCGAGAGCAAGGAGCAGGCGGCCACCTTCGCCTATACCTCGACCGCCTTCCCCATGCTCACCGGGACCCTGGTGACCGTGGCCGGCTTCGTGCCCATCGGGCTCAATGCCAGTTCCGCAGGCGAGTACACCTTTACGCTGTTCGCGGTGATCGCCGTGGCGCTGCTCGTGTCCTGGGTGGTGGCGGTGTTCTTCGCCCCGGTGCTGGGCGTGCATATTCTCAAGGTCGACAAGCTCAAAGCGCATGATGCCGAGCCCGGGCGAGTCGGGCGGGCATTCGAAGGCGGGTTGGTGTGGTGCATGCGCCACCGCTGGCTGACCATCATCGGCACCATCGTGCTTTTCGCCCTGGCGTTGTTCAGCATGCGCTTCGTGCAGAACCAGTTCTTCCCGTCGTCCGACCGGCCAGAAATCCTCGTCGACCTCAACCTGCCGCAGAACGCCTCGATCGAAGAGACGCGCAAGGTCGTCGACCGCCTGGAAGCCAAGATCAAGGACGACCCGGACCTGGTGCGCTGGAGCACGTACATTGGCCAGGGGGCCATCCGCTTCTACCTGCCGCTCGACCAGCAGTTGCAGAACCCGTACTACGCTCAGCTGGTGATCGTCAGCAAAGGCCTGGAGGAACGCGGCGCCCTGATCGGTCGGCTGCAGAAGCTGTTGCACGAGGAGTTCGTCGGCATCGGCAGCAACGTTCAGTCGCTGGAAATGGGCCCGCCAGTGGGGCGGCCGATCCAGTACCGGGTCAGTGGCAAGGACATCGACCAGGTGCGCAAGCACGCCATCGACCTGGCGACCATGCTCAACAGCAACGAACACATCGGCGACATGATCTACGACTGGAACGAGCCCGGTAAGGTATTGCGGGTGGAAATCGCCCAGGACAAGGCGCGCCAGTTGGGGCTGTCGTCCGAGGACGTGGCCAACGTGATGAACAGCATCGTCAGCGGTGCGCCGGTCACCGAGGTCAACGACAACATCTACCTGGTGGATGTCATCGCCCGTGCCGTGGACAGCGAGCGAGGTTCGCCCGACACCCTGCAGAACCTGCAGATCGTCACTCCTAGTGGCACCTCGATACCGCTGCTGGCCTTCGCCACAGTGCGTTACGAGCTGGAGCAGCCGCTGGTGTGGCGCCGCGACCGCAAGCCGACCATCACCATCAAGGCCTCGGTCAACGGAGACCTGCAGCCTACTGACTTGGTGGAGCAGCTCAAGCCGAAGATCGACGAGTTCGCCAGCAAGTTGCCCGTTGGCTACGAAGTGGCCACCGGCGGTACGGTGGAGGAGAGCGGCAAGGCGCAAGGTCCGATCGCCAAGGTCATCCCGCTGATGCTGTTCCTGATGGCGACCTTCCTGATGATCCAGCTGCAAAGCGTGCAGAAGCTGTTCCTGGTCGTCAGCGTAGCGCCCCTGGGGTTGATCGGGGTGGTGCTGGCGCTGGTGCCCACGGGCACACCGATGGGCTTTGTGGCGATCCTCGGGATTCTGGCCCTGGCCGGCATCATCATTCGTAACTCGGTAATTCTGGTGACGCAGATCGACGAGTTCGAAGCCCAAGGCTATTCGCCGTGGGATGCAGTGATGGAAGCCACCAACCACCGGCGCCGACCGATCCTGCTGACCGCCGCAGCGGCCAGCCTGGGCATGATCCCGATTGCCCGCGAAGTGTTCTGGGGGCCGATGGCCTACGCCATGATCGGCGGCATCATCAGTGCAACGCTGCTGACGCTGCTGTTCCTGCCGGCGCTCTATGTGGCCTGGTACAAGATCCAAGAGCCGCAGCAACAACGCTGACGCTCACTGGATCTATCGCCGGCAAGCCGGCTCCGCATACACCACACGGCGTGATAACGGTGTGGTTTCTGTAGGAGCCGGGTTGCCCGCGACAGGGCCATCGGGCCCCATGATTAAATTAGTTATATAAACATTCTTAAACAGTATTTTTAAGAATATCCGCGCCTCACTACTATTGCCCTCAAGCCAGGCGCAAATCCCCTTCAAACCTCTGCCCGGCACTTCACTCACAGGAGAACGAGCATGAGTGCATCTCTGCGTAGCATCGACGGTCAGGACGAAGCCACCATTCTGCGTGAGATCCAGAGCGCCCTGCGCGATCTGCGTTTCGGTGCGGTGGAGATTACCGTGCATAACGCTCAGGTCGTGCAGATCGAGCGCAAGGAAAAGTTCCGCCTGCAGCAGCCCGGCAACAAGTCCAGCTGATACCGCATCACACCAAAATTAGAAAAATGCCAATCGGGAGCTTCACCATGTCCATCCGCCGTTATGCGCTCGCCGCCCTGGCCAGTGCCGTTTTTGCCGGTTCCGCGATCGCCAAGGACTACGAACTGTTGAACGTGTCCTATGACCCGACCCGCGAGCTGTACCAGCAGTACAACGCCGAGTTCATCAAGCACTGGCAGCAAGCTCATCCGGACGACAAAGTGAAGATCCAGCAGTCCCACGGTGGCTCGGGCAAACAGGGCCGCGCCGTGATCGACGGCCTGCGCGCCGACGTGGTGACCCTGGCCCTGGCCGGTGACATCGACGAAATCGCCAAGCTCGGCAAGACCCTGCCGGAGGACTGGCAGAAGCGCCTGCCGGATGCCAGCACCCCTTACACCTCGACGATCGTGTTCCTGGTGCGCAAGGGCAACCCGAAAGGCATCAAGGACTGGGGCGACCTGATCAAGAAAGATGTCTCGGTGATTACCCCCAACCCGAAAACGTCCGGCGGCGCCCGCTGGAACTTCCTTGCTGCCTGGGCGTATGGCCTGAAACAAGGCGGCAGTGAAGAAAAGGCCAAGGAATACGTGCAGGAGCTGTTCAAGCATGTGCCTGTGCTGGACACCGGTGCCCGCGGTTCGACCATTACCTTCGTCAACAACGGCCAGGGTGACGTGCTGCTGGCCTGGGAAAACGAAGCCTTCCTGGCGCTGAAGGAAGACGGTGGCGCCGACAAGTTCGACATCGTCGTGCCTTCGCTGTCGATCCTTGCCGAGCCACCGGTGGCCGTGGTCGACAAGAACGCCGAGAAGAAGGGCAACACGGAAATCGCTACTGCCTACCTCAAGTACCTGTACAGCCCGGCAGGTCAGAAAATTGCTGCCGAGAACTTCTACCGCCCACGTGACGAGAAAGTCGCTGCCGAATTCGGCAAGCAATTCCCGAAATTGGATTTGGTAACCATCGACAAAGACTTCGGTGGCTGGAAGACTGCACAACCCAAGTTCTTCAACGATGGCGGTGTGTTCGACCAGATCTACCAGGCACAGTAGAACGCAGGGGCTGCTGTGCAGCCTCAGGAGCAACACCCTTCAGTAGCCTGCACCGGCCCGGGATCGATCCCGGGCTTCGTGCGTTCAACCAGGGATATTTATGTCACGTCGCATTTCCCCCGTCATACCCGGCTTCGGGCTGACGCTGGGCTACACCTTGGTGTACCTCAGCCTGATCGTGCTGATACCGCTGGCAGCCATGTTCGTGCATGCCGCTCAGCTGACCTGGGAGCAGTTCTGGAACATCATCAGTGCGCCGCGGGTGCTCGCCGCGCTCAAGCTGAGTTTCGGTACAGCGCTGTTTGCCGCCATCATCAACGGTGTGATCGGAACACTGCTGGCCTGGGTGCTGGTGCGCTACACCTTCCCGGGGCGCAAGATCATCGATGCGATGATCGACCTGCCGTTCGCCCTGCCCACAGCCGTTGCCGGTATCGCCCTGACTGCTCTGTACGCCCCGGCGGGTTGGGTCGGTCAGTTCGCCACCGACCTGGGTTTCAAGATCGCCTATACCCCACTGGGTATCACCCTGGCGCTGACCTTCGTCACCTTGCCGTTCGTGGTGCGCACGGTACAGCCGGTGCTGGCCGACATCCCGCGTGAAGTCGAAGAGGCCGCCGCCTGCCTGGGCGCGAAACCGCTGCAGGTGTTCCGCCATGTGCTGGCACCGGCCTTGCTGCCTGCCTGGCTCACCGGCTTTGCCCTGGCCTTCGCCCGCGGCGTCGGCGAGTATGGTTCGGTGATCTTCATCGCAGGCAACATGCCGATGAAGACCGAGATCCTGCCGCTGCTGATCATGGTCAAGCTGGACCAGTACGACTACACCGGCGCGACTGCCATCGGCGTGCTGATGCTGGTGGTTTCCTTCATCCTGCTGCTGCTGATCAACCTGCTGCAGCGCCGCATCGAAACCCCTTGAAGGAGGCCGGTCATGTCTAGTTCATCCCTGAGCGCTACCGCCGCCGCCAATGCAGCCCGCCGTGGCAGTGCCACTTCGCGACGCATCCTGATCGGCCTTGGCTGGCTGGTGTTCGCGCTGTTCCTGCTGCTGCCGCTGGTGATCGTGGTGTCGCAGGCCTTGAAAAACGGCTTCGGTACCTTCTTCGAGGCGATCTTCGAGCCCGATGCCTTGTCGGCGCTGAAGCTGACGCTGTTGGCGGTGGTCATTTCCGTGCCCCTGAACCTGGTGTTCGGCGTCAGCGCCGCCTGGTGCGTAAGCAAGTACACCTTCCCCGGCAAAAGTGTACTGGTCACCCTGATCGACCTGCCGTTCTCGGTGTCGCCAGTGATTGCCGGCCTGGTCTACGTGCTCATGTTCGGTGCGCAGGGCCTGTTCGGGCCTTGGCTGCAGGATCACGATATCCAGATCGTCTTCGCCTTGCCTGGCATCGTGCTGGCGACCATCTTCGTCACCGTGCCCTTCGTTGCCCGTGAGCTGATTCCGCTGATGCAGGAGCAGGGCACCCAGGAAGAGGAAGCCGCGCGGCTGCTCGGCGCCAACGGCTGGCAGATGTTCTGGCACGTGACCTTGCCGAACATAAAATGGGGCCTGATCTACGGCGTGGTGCTATGTACTGCGCGAGCCATGGGCGAGTTTGGCGCGGTGTCGGTGGTGTCGGGCCACATCCGCGGCGTGACCAACACCCTGCCGCTGCATGTGGAGATCCTCTACAACGAGTACAACCACGTCGCAGCCTTCAGCGTGGCCAGCCTGCTGCTGATCCTGGCGCTCTTCATCCTGCTGCTCAAGCAGTGGAGCGAGAACCGTATTAACCGCCTGCGCCAAAGCGCAGCGGAGGAATAATTCATGTCGATCGAAGTTCGTAACGTCAGCAAGCGCTTCAACAGCTTCCAGGCCCTGGACAACATCAACCTGGATATCCACAGCGGTGAGCTGGTGGCCTTGCTCGGCCCGTCCGGCTGCGGCAAAACCACCCTGCTGCGCATCATCGCCGGCCTGGAAACGCCGGATGATGGCAGCATCGTGTTCCACGGCGAGGATGTGTCCGGCCACGATGTGCGTGATCGCAACGTCGGGTTCGTGTTCCAGCACTATGCGCTGTTCCGCCACATGAGCGTGTTCGACAACGTCGCCTTCGGCCTGCGCATGAAGCCCAAGGGTGAGCGCCCGAGCGAGAGCAAGATTGCCGAGAAGGTCCACGAGTTGCTGAACATGGTGCAACTGGACTGGTTGTCCGACCGCTACCCCGAGCAGCTCTCGGGTGGCCAGCGCCAGCGTATCGCCCTGGCGCGCGCCCTGGCGGTGGAGCCCAAGGTGCTGCTGCTCGACGAACCGTTCGGTGCGCTGGACGCCAAGGTGCGCAAAGAGCTGCGCCGTTGGCTGGCACGGTTGCACGAGGACATCAACCTGACCTCGGTGTTCGTCACCCACGACCAGGAAGAAGCCATGGAAGTGGCAGACCGCATCGTGGTGATGAACAAAGGCGTGATCGAGCAGATTGGCTCGCCGGGCGAAGTGTATGAGAAGCCGGCCAACGACTTTGTCTACCACTTCCTCGGCGACTCCAACCGCCTGGCGTTGAGCGAAGGTCATCACGTGTTGTTCCGCCCGCACGAGGTCTCGTTGTCGCGCCATGAAACCGAAGGCCACCATGCGGCCGAGGTGCGTGACATTCGCCCACTGGGTGCGACGACCCGCGTAACCCTGAAGGTGGAAGGGCAAAGCGAGCTGATCGAGGCCGAGGTGGTCAAGGATCACGACAGCCTGACCGGGCTGGCGCGTGGTGAGACGCTGTTCTTCAGGCCGAAAGTCTGGCAGAAAGTGGCGGATATCTGATTCGTCGGTCAATGAAGAACCCGGGCATGGTCCCGGGTTTTTTATTGCCTGTTGGGTTGCGGGGGCTGCCGAAAGGCCTGGGAGCCGGCTTGATCGAGGGCGCGTCCAGCTGCTTTTTGATGCCTTGCACGAATATTTTATATGCCTGTTAAGCATGGCCTTTGCTCGCCCGCGCTACACCCCGCGAATCACGCGGGCTGCAAGCGAACGCTTAGAAACTATATAAGAAATTGATCTAACATTAATTTTAAACATTACTTTAAGAGATAAGCCTCTGGCACCGATGATTCAGCCACACACCTGAATCAAGAACCCCAGGAGTTTGATCAATGGGTAATGTCCAGACGGCCGTCAGGGCCTACGACCAGCCATGGCGCCCGGCACCGGGTGACCTGGTCGAGCTTGGACGGACGCTACGCCTGCCACTGGGCCAGTTGCGCCTGCAGCGCACCCCGGTCAGCGGCCTCAAGCGCCGCGACAAGCTGGCGTTGGGCCTGCTGGTGCTGGCCTTGCACGGTGCCGCCGCCTACTGGGTCAGCCAGGCACCGACGCCTGAGCTGCCGGTGGTGCCACCACAGGTCCCCCCCATGACCATCGAGTTCGCTGCCCCGGCGCCGCCGGTGGTGGAACCGCCGCCGCCTGCACCGGCCCCGCCGGTGGTAGAGCCACCACCGCCGGTGGTGGACGAACTGGCGGCCAAGCCAAAGCCCAAGCCCAAACCGGTGCCAAAGCCCGTGGTCAAGCAACAGCCCAAACCACAGCCCAAGCCGGTCGAAGCGCCACCGCCCACACCCGCGCCTGTGGCCGCTCCCGCAGCACCTGCGCCACCCGCGCCGGCGCCGGTAACGCCGCCTTCGGCCAACGCCGCGTACCTGAAAAACCCGGCGCCGGAGTACCCGCAGATGGCCCAGCGCCGCGGGTGGGAAGGCACTGTGCTGCTGCGGGTCGAGGTACTGCCCAGCGGCAAACCGGGGCAGATCCAGATTCAGAAAAGCAGCGGTCGCGATGCCCTCGACGCCGCCGCCCTGGCTGCGGTCAAGCGCTGGAGCTTCGTGCCTGCCAAGCAGGGCGATGTGCCCCAGGCCGGCTGGGTCAGCGTGCCGATCGATTTCAAGCTTCGCTAACTCTTTTGCAAAAACAGCAGAACATAGGAAGACATCATCATGAGCCTGTTGGCATCCCCTCTCGAATCCGTTGAAAGCGCAGTCATCTGGCTGCTGGTCGGTTTCTCTGTCGTGACCTGGGGTCTGGCCCTGGTCAAAGTCGTGCAGTTCGTGCGGCTGAAAAACCAGGACAAGCGCTTCCATCAGCAGTTCTGGGCGGCATCAAGCCTGGATTCGGCAGCGGAAATCAGCCACGAGTTGCCTGGCCCGGCAGCCCGCGTTGCGCAGTCTGGCTATGCCGCCATTGCCGTTGGCGACACCCAGGCCGGCGACTTGAGCCAGGCGATCAACCATCAGGACCGCCTCGAGCGCGCCCTGCGCCAGCAGATCGTGCGTGAGCGTCGCTCGCTGGAAACCGGCCTGGCCGTGGTGGCCAGTATCGGCAGCACCTCGCCCTTCATCGGCCTGTTCGGCACCGTGTGGGGCATCATGGAAGCGCTCAAGGGCATCAGCGCGGCGGGTTCGGCCAGCCTGGAAACCGTCGCCGGGCCGATCGGTGCCGCCCTGGTCGCCACTGGCGTGGGTATCGCCGTCGCGGTCCCGGCCGTGCTGGTCTACAACTATTTCCTGCGCCGTTTGAAGCTGACCGCGGCCGACCTCGATGACTTTGCCCACGACTTCTACAGCCTGGCGCAGAAGAGTGCCTTCCGCGTGCTGGTGCACCCTGCCGTGCACAAGGCCCAGGCCGGCTTCACCCAGCCGGTGAAGGAGGCATCCTGATATGGCCTTTTCGACCCAGGACAGCGACGAAGTCCTCAGCGAGATCAACGTCACGCCTTTGGTGGACGTCATGCTGGTGCTGCTGGTGGTGTTCATCGTCACCGCCCCCCTGCTGACCAACGCCATCCCGATCAACCTGCCCAAGACCGAGGCGGTGGCCCCGGTGGAGCAGAAAGATCCGCTGGTGGTCAGCATCGATGGCGCTGGCAAGTTGTTCATCAACAAGGACGAGATCCAGCCCGACCTGCTGGAAACCAACCTCAAGGCGGCCAAGGACAAGGACGCGGAAGTCCGCGTACAGCTGCAGGCCGACGATGGTGTGAACTACGGCGAAGTGGCGCGCGCCATGGCTGCGATCGAACGTGCCGGCATCAGCAAACTGGCGGTGATCACCGCACGCTGATCGACCAATCCTCTTCAGGCAAGTGCTTATGGGCCACATCTCTTGGCAGGGGGTGGCCCTTTTTTTTGGTTCAGCCTTCTGGAACCAGCCCCTTCTCCGCTTGTGCCTTGCGGTTATTAATAAATAGCTTCTTATTCCTTTACGAATATAACTCCCCCCCTATACTGACCTCCAAGCACGCAAACTTACGGAGGCGTCCCCATGCGCAATGAGTCGATTCGTTACCTGATTGTGCCGGGCTGGCAAGGATCGCCAGACAACCATTGGCAGAGTCACTGGCAGCGCAGCTTGCCCAACAGCGCCCGGGTCGAGCAGCAGGACTGGCTGACCCCGCAGCGCCACGACTGGGTACAGGCGCTGGAGCAGGCGATCGCCGCTGAACGTTCACCGGTCATCCTCATCGCCCACAGCCTGGGTTGCATCACGGTGGCCCATTGGGCCGCTCAGGCCAGCCCGGCCTTGCTGCGCCGGGTACGTGGGGCGCTGCTGGTGGCCCCGGCCGACGTCGAGCGGCCGACCTGCGCACCTGCCTTGCGCAACTTTGCGCCGATCCCGCAGCAGGCCCTGCCGTTCCCCAGCCAAGTGGTCAGCTCTGACAACGACCCGGCAGTCACCGTGCCCCGCGCGCTCTACCTGGCGCAGGCCTGGGGCGCTGAAGCGGGGTTGCTGAGCAATGCCGGGCACATCAACGTCAAGTCGGGGCATGAACGCTGGGAGCAGGGGTTTGCCTACCTGTATCGCCTGCAAAGCCGGGTCGAGCAGCGCGCACTGCGCCGCGCCTGATCGACGCTTCTGTTCACCGTTTGCCTGACGCCCGGCCTGCAGAGGCCTGGGGCGGGAGTTCGTCATGACTTTTCAAAACCCGTTTGGCCAGCCATTGCTGACCTTCCCTGAGCTGGACAAGAGCCCACTGAGCATCCGTGCCAAGGCCCTGGTGTTCATCGACCCGCGCTCGCAGCAGTTGCGTCAGGCGCTCGAACGGCTGGCGCCGCAACCGCTGCCCGTGCTGATCCGCGGTGAAACCGGTACGGGCAAGGAGCTGCTGGCACGGCAGATTCACCGTGCCAGTGACCGGGCGGGGCTGTTTGTCTCGGTCAACTGCGCGGCCATCAGCCCTACCTACGCCGATGCTGAGTTGTTTGGCTACAGCGCAGGCACCCAGGGCGGTACCGCCAGCAGCCGGGCGGGTTGGTTCGGTTCGGCCAACGGCGGCACCTTGTACCTGGACGAGATCGCCGACTTGCCGCTGGCCATCCAGGGCAAGTTGCTGGCGGCGCTCGAAAATCGCGAAGTCACCCGGGTGGGCGCGCAGCAGCCCCAGGCCGTGGACGTGCGGTTGGTGGCCGCGACCAGCATCGACCTGGCGCGGGTGGTGAAGGCCGGCAGGTTCAACGAGCGCTTGTACCAGTACCTGCGCGAAGGCGCGCTGGAACTGCCCCCCCTGCGTGAGCGCCCGGGGGATATCCTGCCCCTGGCCGAATACTTCGTGGGTATCTACAGCGTGCGCCTGCAGCGCTCGGTGCCGCTGATCAGCGAAGCCGCGCAGCATGCGCTGGAGGCCCATGCCTGGCCAGGCAATACCCGCGAACTGGAGAACATCATCCACTTCGCCTTGCTGGTCAACGACAGTGAAGAGATCCTGCCGCAGGACCTGGATTTACCCAATACCGCGAGCTAGACAGCGCTCATAAGCAAATTCCGTAATGGCAATTTGTTTTTGGAATAAGCAGCGAATCAAAAGGTATTGTTGCGGAATAAAAAATCTCGGTATCTTCCGCCTCACGCCCACCGGTGAACCGGTTGGGCAACCGACTTTGCCATCGACGATGGCCCAGCATCAGAACAAGGATCACCATGAAGAAGACTTTGCTGACCACTGCCCTGGCCGCCGCCCTGTCGTTCGCCGGCCTGGCTACCGCCGCCGAGAAACTGGTCGTTGCCGCCACCCCGGTGCCACACGCTGAAATCCTCGAGCTGATCAAGCCGACCCTGGCCAAAGAAGGCGTGGACCTGGAGATCAAGGTCTTCACCGACTACGTACAGCCTAATGTGCAGGTTGACCAGAAGCGCCTGGACGCCAACTACTTCCAGACCCTGCCGTACCTGCAGAACTTCAACGAAGGCAAGGGCACCCACCTGGAAACCGTGATTGGCGTGCACGTCGAACCATTCGGTGGCTACTCGAAAAAGGTCAAGAACCTGAGCGAACTCAAGGAAGGCGCTACCGTTGCCATTCCTAACGAAGGCAGCAACAGCGGCCGTGCCCTGCTCCTGCTGCAGAAGGCTGGCCTGATCACCCTGAAAGACCCGAAAAACGCCTTGGCAACGCCGAAAGACATCGCCGAGAACCCGAAGAAGCTGAAGTTCCGTGAGCTGGAATCGGCCATGCTGCCGCGCGTGCTGGACCAGGTCGACCTGGACCTGATCAACACCAACTACGCACTGGAAGCCGGCCTGAACCCGGCCAAGGATGCGCTGGTGATCGAAGGCAGCGACTCGCCTTACGTGAACTTCCTGGTAGCACGTCCGGACAACAAGAACAGCGATGCCATCCAGAAGCTGGCCAAGGCGCTGACCAGCCCGCAGGTGAAGGAATTCATCGCCAAGAAATACCAGGGCGCGGTACTGCCGGCGTTCTGATGGTTTTGCTTGAGCATGTATGAAAAACGCCGGCGCATTTGCGCCGGCGTTTTTTTGTGGCCGGCCTGTTCGCGGGCAAAGCCACCCTCTTCAGCGCTGGGTAGCCAGCGCGCGGCGTAACGCCATCAACCACAGAATCTGTTCATTGGAATCAGTCGAGCAGGGGCTGTTCATCCTTGTCGTCCTATGTGCATTGCGATGGGCTGGCACGTTGCGTTGTAAAACGTTTGGAGAGAGCACCGGCAAGAAAGTTTCAGTGATATCAATATGCAATAAAGGTATTTATGAAAAGTTTTTTATACCTTTAGAGTCTACTGATCGTGCACTGTGCACACTTCAGATATTCCCCATGCCGTATTTTCCAACCCCTGTGCCGAGGGTTTGCCCATGACCTTCGATACCGCCTTCATGCTCAGTACCTTGCCGGCGTTTCTCAAAGCAGTGGGCGTTACCCTGCAGGTAGGCCTGATCGCCATTGCCACCTCGATGCTGGTAGCCCTGTTCAATGCCACGATCCTGGTGCTACGCACGCCGTACCTGTGGCGCCTGGTCAAAGGCTATGTCGAGCTCGCTCGCAACACGCCGTTGCTGATCCAGCTGTTCCTCGTCTACTTCGCCTTGCCCAGCCTTGGCCTGAAAGTATCCGGGTTCGCCGCAGCGATCATCACCATGACTTTCATGGGCGGTGCCTATCTCACCGAAGTCCTGCGTGCTGGCGTCGAGGCGGTGCCGCGGGCACAACTGGAGTCCGGACGCTCCATTGGCCTGTCCGAGGGCCAACTGCTGCGTCACGTGATCCTGCCCCAGGCTGGCATCCTCAGCCTGCCGGCGCTGTTCGCCAACTTCATTTTCCTGCTCAAGGAAACCACGGTGGTGTCGGCCGTTGCAGTGCCCGAGATCCTCTACACGACCAAGAACTACATCGCCCTGTACTACAAGACCTACGAAATGCTCGCTGTGCTGACGCTGCTCTGCGTGCTGTTGTTCCTGCCGCTGTCGTTGCTGCTGCGCTACCTGGAAAGGAGGCTGCAACATGGCCAGTTCGGCTCCTGAGCTGCTCCTGTTGTCGTTGCCGATACTGGCCAAGGGCGCAGCACAGACCCTGGCCATTTCGGCCCTGGGCATTCTGTTCGCCACCCTTGGCGGCGTGCTCTATGGTGTGCTGGCCACGCTTGGCAACCGTGTGGTGAACATCGCCCTGCAAGTCTACCTTGAGCTGTTTCGGGCCATACCGGTGCTGGTCTGGCTGTACCTGGTGTTTTTCGGGTTGCCGATCTTCTTTGCCGTAAGTATTCCCAGCTTCTGGTGCGCGGTACTGGTGCTCGGGTTATGGGGCGCGAGTGAGGTTGGCGAAGTGGTGCGTGGCGCACTGCAATCGTTGCCGCGCGGTCAGCGTGAAGCGGGGTTGTCGATCGGCCTGTCCAGCAGCCAGCTGTATGGCTATGTATTGCTGCCCCAGGCGCTCAAACGTATGACTCCCCCGACCATCAACATCTACACGCGGATCATCAAGACCAGCTCGCTGGCGGTGCTGATCGGTGTGGTCGAGGTCATCAAGGCGGGCCAGCAGATCATCGAACGCACCTACGAATCGGTGCTGATCTATGGCGTGCTGTTCCTGTTCTTTTTCATCGTCTGCTATCCGCTGTCCGCCGCCTCGCGCGTGCTGGAGCGCCGCTGGGCCCACTCATGACTGCACTCATAGAATTCCAGGGTTTCAACAAGTATTTCGGCGAGCACCAGGTGCTCGCCGAGGTCGACCTCAAGGTCCGCACCGGTGAGGTGGTGGTGATCCTCGGCCCCAGTGGCTGCGGCAAGAGCACCTTGCTGCGCTGCCTGAACGGCCTGGAGCAGGCGCATAGCGGCCATCTGCGCCTGGACGGCCAGGAACTGCTCGCACCCGGCACCGACTGGCGCCAGGTGCGTCAGCGAGTGGGCATGGTATTCCAGAGCTATCACCTGTTCGGCCACATGAGTGTGATCGACAACCTGCTGCTCGGGCCGCTCAAGGTGCAAAAGCGCCAACGCGCCGAAGCGCAGGCCCAGGCTGAGGCCCTGCTGGCCAGGGTCGGCCTGCTGGACAAACGGGATGCCTTCCCGCGCCAGCTGTCTGGCGGCCAGCAACAGCGTATCGCCATCGTGCGGTCGCTGTGCATGAACCCACAGGTGATGCTGTTCGACGAGGTTACCGCAGCGCTCGACCCGGAGATGGTCAAGGAAGTGCTGCAAGTGATCCAGGGCCTGGCCCGCGATGGCATGACCCTGCTTATCGTCACTCACGAAATGGCCTTCGCTCGCGCGGTGGCCGACCGCATCGTGTTCATGGAGGCCGGCAGGATCCTTGAACAGAGCGACCCCGAGAGCTTCTTCAGCCAACCGCGGACCGCACGTGCGCAGCAGTTTCTGGACAAATTCTCCTTCGTCGAAAGCCTGCCCAAGACACTGCATAAGGAACTGTCATGAAAACTGCCCCCCTTACCAAACTGCTGGCGCCGCTGTTCGGCCTGGCCTTGCTGGCCGGCTGCAACAAGGCCGACGAGCCACCCAAGCCGGCCGCCTCATCGCCAGCCACCAGCTACCTGGAAACCATCAAGGCGCGGGACAAGCTGATTGTCGGCGTGTTCACCGACAAGCCACCCTTCGGCTTCGTGGACGAGAGCGGCCGCTACGTAGGCTTTGACACCGACATTGGCCGTCGCCTGGCCAAGGACCTGCTGGGTGACGAGAACAAGGTGGAGTTCGTCGCCGTCGAGCCGGCCAGCCGTATCCCGTTCCTGCAAAGCGACAAGGTCGACCTGATCCTTGCCAACATGACCGTGACCCCGGAACGCAAGGAGGCAGTGGACTTCACCAACCCCAACCTGCGCGTGGCCGTGCAGGCCATCGTTGCCGATGGCAGCCCGGTACAGAAGCTCGACGACCTGGCCGACAAGACCATTATCGTCACCACCGGTACCACCGCCGACATCTGGCTGACCAAGAACCACCCAGACTGGAAGCTGCTCAAGTTCGAGAAGAACAGTGAGTCGCTGCAAGCGCTGGCCAACGGCCGTGGCGATGCCTACGCGCAGGACAACCTGATCCTGTTCAGCTGGGCCAAGCAGAACCCGGGCTACCGCGTGCTGCCGCAACTGCTGGGCGAAGAGGCACCGATCGCGCCAGCTGTGAAGAAAGGCAATACCGAGCTGCGTGACTGGGTAAACGCCGAACTGGCCAAACTGGGCGAGGAGAAGTTCCTGCTCAAGCTGTATGACCAGTACGTGCGCAAGGAACTGAGCGATGACACCAAGCCTGAGAGCGTGATTGTCGAAGGCGGTAAGTGGCAGGGCTGAGCGTAAAACCGGGGCCGCGACGCGGCCCGCTTCACTGCGCCGGTACCAGGCGCAGGGTACTGTGGGCGGGAATGACGCCCATTTGTGCCCGTTGGTACCGGCCCTCGATGTAACCCTCGGCCTGATCCGCATAGTGCGTGTCGAACGGCACGCCACTCTGGCCCACGGGGTTGCTGGTCAACGCCTGCCCGGCATCGGCAAAGTCGATCAGCCGGCGGGTCGAGGGCCCATAATTCACAGGCCACGGCGCTGGCCCGATCTTCGCCGACAAGTTGTTCGGCACCTCATGGGTGCCGGGCGCGGCAAATGGCCCGACATTGAACAGCAGGTTCAGCGGCTTTTTAACGCCCAGTGGATGGTTATGGGTCAGGGTATGGGCCTTGCCCCACTGCCAGCTGGCCGGGTCCTTGCCGAAGGTGTCACGCAGGTGCTTGAGGGTCTTTTGCCAGGCGATGCGCACGATGGCGGTACGGTCGGTCCGTTCGTTACTGCCCCGCGTGCTCCACCATGGCGACTGAGCGTCGGCCGCCAGACGGGGCAGTGCGGCGTCGATGATGCGGGTGCTGAGCAACACCGGGAACCAGGTATCGCCCAACTCGTCATGTAAGGCGGCATAGGCCAGTTCGTAGAGAAATTGGTTGAACAGCGTGGCGCTGGTGGAATCCAGTGGGTAATCCCCGCGCCAGGCGGCCAGTTGCTCGACCAGCTCCTGCTCTTCATCCCCCTGGGCGATGTTGCGCAAGGTCCCCAGCAACGGCGCCAGGGTACGTGGACCATAGTCACTGGCCGTATCCAGTTGCAGGGCCTGGCTGTTCTGGGTGTCCCATTTCACCTCGGGTGCGGACAGATGCCGGTCCAACTGGCGGCCACGGTCAGGCAGGTTGTAGTAACCCGGAATCGCCACCGCTGCGGGCGGCTGGTAATTGGCCGAGACGATGTAGCCGCTCGCCGGGTTCTCTTGGTGCGGGTTGACGCTGAACGGGTAGAAGCCGAGTTTGTCGGCCTGTGGGCTGGAGCCATCGAGGATGAAGGCCGGGTTTACCCCCGCCGGCCGGATCGGTAACTGCGCGGCTGCCCACCATCCGATATCGCCCCGGGCGTTGGCCCAGACAAAGTTGAGCCCTGGCGCCTGCACCTTGGCCGTCGCTTCGCGCATCTTGGCCAGGGTGTCGGCGCGGTTGAGCTGATAAAAACCTTCCAGGATCGGGTTCTCGGTTTCCAGAAACGCCCACCACATGGCGATGGGTGTGGTGCCTGCGGTGGCGCCGAGTACCTCGTTGACGATTGGCCCGTGGGGTGAACGACGCAGGCTGATAGTGACCGGTTGTTCGCCTTTGACCGCAATTGTCTGCTCGGTCTTTTCCAGTGTTTGCCATTGGCCGTCGATCATCACCTGGTCGCTGTTAGCGGGGTTGGTCTTTTCTGCGATCAGGTCGACATCATCGTTCTGGAACATGGTCAGGCTCCAGCCGAATTCGCGGTTGTGCCCAAGCAGCGCAAACGGGTTGAGCGCCTGGAAGTAGCCATACAGGTTGAAGCCGGGGGCCGAGAGTTCGGCTTCATACCAGACGGCCGGGACGGCGAAGCTGATGTGCGGATCGCCAGCGAGCAGGGGTTTGCCACTGCGGGTGCGGCTACCGGCCACGGCCCAGGCGTTGCTGCCCTCGAACTGCGGGATGCCGGCTTCGCCCAATGCCTCGTGGCTGAGGCGGGCCAGGGCTTCGAGGCTCTGCCAATCGGCAGCTGCCAGCGGCCTGCCGAGGGCGCCGTCGGGCTGCCAGTCGAGGTCGAAAAGGGTCAGGTAGTGGGGCCCGAGCTGATCGCGGATGTAGGTCAGCGCAGGCTCAGTGCGAAAGGCGGCGGCGAAGCTGTAGGCCAGGTAACCGGCGATACTCAGGGTATCTTCAGCGGTAAACGGCCTGGGGGTGATACCGATGAGGTCGAATTCCAGCGGCTTGGGGTGGCTGGCCTGCCAGGCGTTGATGCCATCCAGATAGGCTTGCAGGGCCTGCCAGGCGGGACCCTGGCGGTCCTGGCGCTGGACCATCAGTGCCGCCTGATCGCGGATGCGCAAGCTGCGGAACAGGGTATCGGTTGGCAGCAACTTGTCGCCCAGCACCTCGGCCAGTTCGCCCCGGGCCAGGCGGCGCATGATTTCCATCTGGAACAGCCGGTCCTGGGCATGCACGTAGCCCAGGGCGCGGTACAGGTCCTGTTCGTTCTGCGCCTGCAGGTGCGGTACACCGCGCCGGTCATAGCGCACGCTGACCGGGGCCTGCAGGCCGGCGATGGCTACCTCGCCCTCACGCTGCGGCAGTTTGCCGTGCACGTACCAGTATCCGGCGCCGGCGGCCACGGCGACCACCACGGCCAGCAGGGTGAGGCTGCGCTTCATCGAGACTCCTTGTGCATTCGAGCGGAAACTGTGGTCCGATCATCGACGGATTCGCGAACAGAGCATAGCCCCCGATAGGAGTTTCCATGTCCCTCAGCGAAAAACAGAAAATGCTCAGCGGCCAGCTTTACCATGCCAGCTGCCCCGAGCTGCAGGCCGAGCAGATCGCCAACAAGCACTGGATGCAGCGCTACAACACCAGCTTCGAGCTGCTCAACGAGGCGCGCAACGGCTTGCTCGCCGAGCACTTCGGGCATGTCGGCGAAGGCACGGTGATCCGCCCGCCGTTCTATTGCGACTACGGCTACAACATCCGCGTCGGCCGCAATACGTTCATGAATTTCAACTGCGTGATCCTCGACGTATTGCCGGTACACATCGGCGACGACTGCCAGATTGGTCCGGCGGTGCAAATCTATACCGCCGACCATCCGCTCGACCCAGAGGTCCGGCGTACCGGGCTGGAAAGTGGGCGACCGGTCACCATCGGCAACAACGTGTGGATAGGTGGGGCGGCGATCGTCCTGCCGGGGGTGACCATTGGCGATAACGCTGTGGTCGGCGCGGGCAGTGTGGTGACCCGCGATGTGCCGGCGGGCGCGGTGGTGGTGGGTAATCCGGCGCGGGTGCGTCAGTCGGTCCAGGGGCAATAGCAGCCCACCGCCAAGGTGTTGGATGCGGTGACCCGACGGCCGTCGAGCAGCGCCCTGAGGATTGGCTCGACGAAGCTGTTGCTGGCATTGCACACCGCACCTTCGCTGTAGGGGCCGAAGTAGGCGAGGTGGCCCTGGCGGTCCCAGATCGCCACGGCGGGGGAGGCGGGCAGGTATGCGCTGCCAGGCAGGTCAGCGATGGGCTGCAGGCTGCTCAGGTTGGCGGGCAGTTGCCCATGGCTGCCGGGCTTTTGCACGACGTGGAAGGTTACCCCTTCGCCTGCGAAGTGGCTGACCAGCTCGCCCAGGTGCTGCTGGTTGCCCACGTTGCACGGGCAGGCTGGGTCCCAGAAGTGCACCACGCGGATCGGGCCTGGGCCGGCGAGGGCGGCGGGCAGGCGCAGTTGGCTACCGTCGAACAGGGTGGTCTGGTTGTCGAACGGGCGCAGGTAGCGGGACTGGAAGCCGGCGTAGGCCCACCAGAGTACGGCGGCACACAGCAGCGCCGCAGTCGCCATGAGTATCCGTTTGATTGGTTTCTGCATGAAAACCCGCTGTTGATTGGCTGGCCTGATCGCCGGTTCCAGGCAAGAAAGTACTCAAGCTTGCCACGATGGTGCCAAGAGCTGAATATCCCAGATCAATACTCGCTCCGCTTTGGATGTACCTGATGCCTGCTGCTTTTCACCCCGACCGCCTACGCGCCAGCCTCGCGCCCCTTGGCGCCCGCCAGCCCTTGTCTGCACAGGCGCAAGACTACCAGCGCTTCTATGGCCTGGCCCTGTCGTCACACAGCTGGCTCGGCGGCTTCCAGGCGGCTGGCTTTGACCTGGTGGGGCAGGTCTGGCTGCCTGAGCGGCCCGTTGCGACCTTGTTTGTGCTGCACGGCTACTACGACCACATGGGCTTGTATCGGCATGTGATCGAATGGGCGCTCAAGCTGGGCTATGCGGTCATCAGCTGTGACCTGCCCGGCCATGGCCTGTCCAGCGGCGAGCGCGCCAGTATCCGTGATTTCGCGCTGTACCAGCAGGTACTCGATGCCCTGTTCGAGCAGGCACGTGGCCTTGACCTGCCACGCCCGTGGCATCTGTGTGGGCAGAGTACCGGTGGTGCTATCGCTGTCGATCACCTACTGCATCGCGGGGCGCAGAGCCCGGTCGACGGCCAGGTGATCCTGCTGGCACCGCTGGTGCGCCCCCGCGCCTGGTTGTGGTCGAAGTTCAGCTATCGAGTGCTGCGCCATTTCGTCAATGGCATCGAACGGCGATTCAGTGAAAACACCAACGACCCTGCCTTCCTGCCGTTCCTGGAAGCCGATCCGCTGCAACCGCGGCGCCTGCCGACGGCCTGGGTCGGTGCGCTGATGGCCTGGGTCAAACGTATCGAGGCTGCGCCGTGCAGTACACGCCGGCCGCTGATCGTGCAGGGCGAGGCGGATGGCACGGTGGATTGGCCTTACAACCTCAAGGTGCTCAAGGCCAAGTTCAGCGAGCCGCAGATACTCCTGCTACCTGACGCCCGCCACCACCTGGCCAACGAACTACCGGGTATTCGGCAGCGCTATTTCGACTTCATCGACCAGCGATTGCGCTGATCACTTGAGGTCTGCGCCGCTCTGGCCGACCGCCAACCCGGCGCGCACGGCCGCCACGGCGGCCTGGTAATACGCCTTGCCTTCCGGCGATTCGGCGAAGGTGGCGAATTCTTCGAGCTCGGCATCGGACAGGTCGCGGTAGACGTACAGCAAGGTGTTGTTGAGGTCTTCGCCAATCTGGTTCATCAACCGCTGGCGCTGGCCGTCGAGCAGGCCCTGGGCCTGGCCGCCGCCGAATAACCCGGGGATCATCGAGCTGAGGCTGTCGGCCGCCACCCCGGCAATCGCCAGGCTGACCTCGGCGCCGGCTTCCCGGGCCGGCAGGGCCTGGGCCAAGTGGCCGACGATCAGCAGGCGGTTATCGCTGGCCTGTATTTTCGGCAGGCCTTTGGCGTTCTTTGCCAACTGGTCCTTGCGTGTGGCCAGCAGTTCGGCAGCGACGATCTTGCGGCCCAGCGGCGATTGGAAGAACGCCAGCGCCGGCGCCGGGTTGGGCAGCGCGCTGCGCAGTTGCGCCTGGGCACGGCGGTCCATGGCCTGGGCCTGGAAGCGCTGATTGCTGTTGTTGACCAGCGCCTGATAAACCGCAGGCGGCAGGCTGTTGCGGTAGCGCTGTTGGGCAGCGCTCACGGCATCGTTGAAATGGGCGCGCTGGTCGGGCCAGCCGGCGGCCTTGTACAGTTGATCAAGGCTGTCTGCCCAGACAGGCATGGTGCAGATCATCAGCAGAAGCAGGGAAAACAGACGGCGCATTCAGGACTCCTGTCGGCAGGGGGCTATTGTCCTTGGCTCGGCGCTGGTTTGTCGAGATATCCGCGTGTTTCTCGGCCAAGTGGCGCTGTGCGAGTGCAAGGCTAATGGATATGATGCGCGCCATGCACATATCCCCTGAAAACCCGATGCTTTCTGCCGTCGTCGACGACTTGGCCCTGCGTGGCTGGTCGCAGCAGGCTTTTTTTCTGCCTGCTGAACTGGTGCGCGCACTGGCGGCCGAGTGTCGGCGCCGCGATGCCGAAGGCCAGCTCAACCCCGCCGGGGTTGGGCGCGGTGTTGCCCAGGAGGTGCGCGAGGCGATCCGTGGCGACCAGATCCAGTGGATCGATCCGGGCCAGGCTCAGGCCTGCGACGACTATCTACACGCCATGGATCAGTTACGCCTGGCCATCAACCAGGGTCTGTTTCTGGGCCTGGAAGACTTCGAATGCCATTTCGCCCTGTACCCGCCGGGGGCGTTCTATCGCCGGCACCTGGACCGCTTTCGTGACGATGACCGGCGGATGGTTTCGGCAGTGCTTTACCTCAACGAAGAATGGCAGCCGCAGGATGGAGGGCAGTTGCGCATGTTCCTGAAAAACGATACTGAGCACGACGTGCAGCCGGTGGCAGGCTGCCTGGTGGTGTTCCTGTCCGCAGAGGTCCCTCATGAAGTGTTGCCGGCCGGGCGCGAGCGGTTGTCCCTGACTGGCTGGTTTCGGCGGCGTGGCAATGACCTGTTCTGAACTGCCGAAGGTGCTGGTCAGCGCCTGCCTGTTGGGCCAGCCGGTGCGTTATGACGGACGCGCCAGCGGGCACCCTGACCGTTTGCGGCATTGGCAGGCTGAGGGGCGTGTCGTGCCGCTATGCCCTGAAGTGGCCGGTGGCTTGCCGACACCGCGTCCGGCCGCAGAGATCCCGGGTGGTCAGGGTGGCGAGGTGCTTGATGGCGCGGCGCAGGTGCTGACGGTGATGGGTGAGGATGTCAGTGCGGCGTTTCTTGCCGGGGCCAACTTGGCGTTGGCACTGGTGCGCCGCCATGGCATTCGGGTGGCGGTGCTCAAGGCCGGCAGCCCGTCGTGTGGCAACCGACTGACTTACGATGGCACCTTTTCCGGGGTAAAGGTGCCGGGGGAAGGGGTGACCACCGCGTTGCTGCGGCGCGAAGGGGTGCTGGTGTTCAGCGAGCTGGAGCTGGAAGAGGCGGAGCAGGCGTTGGCTGGTTTTTCAGCCTGATGCTGCGCCGGCCCCGGCCCCACCGCTAACCCGCAAAGCGCGCCAATCGGTACTACTGCTCGGCAGCCGTCTCCTGCGCGCCTCTGAACCACTTTTGCTCAAGTTCAGCGGTGCGCCCGCTGTCCTTGAGCCGTTGCAGCGCATTGTTCACTGCGCTTTCGAACGCCGGGTTGCCCTTCTGGAACGGGATCACCAGTTTCTTCTCACCGAACGGCTGGCTGAGATCGAACGGCGTATCAGCCTTCGGCGCGTCGTCCGCAGGGGTCAGGGTGATGTCGTAGGTGCCGCTCTGTACGCCTGGCAGCGCGTCTGCGGCCGCTGTTTCGATGAATTCGGCACGCAGGTCCAACTCCTTGGCCAGTTCCTGGCCGAACTCAATTTCGAACCCGGTCAGATGGTCGTTTTCCTTGAAGGCGTACGGTGAGTTGTCGGCCTGAACGGCAATGCGCAGTTCGCCCCGGTCGGCGATTTCGTCTATCAGCTCGGCTTGAGCCAATGGAGTGATCAGTACTGCCAGCAGTACGCCTATGGTCGAACGCATGTGATGCCCCTTTTTCTTTGGCAAATGAATAACTTCCGCCGCGACTTTGTTCCTTCGTCACGGTCGGGCGCAGCCTATGACCTTCAAGCCTTGGCGAGGTTTAACCCTAACTGAAATATTTCTCTTTGTGGGCTATGGTGAAGTACCGCCGCCGTTCGTTTACCGGTTGCGGTCTTTAAGTGAATCACAGGAGAAGTGAATGAATAGCCTATTTTCGCGTGCTGCCATTGCCGGTGTGCTGATGGGAGCGTCGGTGCTGGCCAGTGCTGCGGATGCCCTCAAGAGCCAGCAGCCGCCCAAGGATGCCAAGGTCTTCATCGTTTCCCCCGCCGACGGTGCCACGGTCGACAAGACCTTCACCGTCAAGTTCGGTATCGAGGGCATGGCGCTCAAGCCCGCCGGCGACCAGACCCCGCACACAGGCCATCACCACCTGCTGGTGGATGTGGATCAAGAGCCTGTTGCCGACCAGCCGCTGCCCACCAGCCTGATGCCAGAGAACAACGCACCGCTGCCTGCCGGCCCGCAAGTCCTGCACTTCGGCAAGGCACAGACCGAAGCCACCCTGACCCTGACGCCGGGCAAGCATACTTTGCAGCTGGTGCTGGGCGACCAGTACCACGTGCCGTTCAAGCCGAGCGTTGAATCGAAGAAGATCACCGTTGAGGTGAAATAGGGCTCGGTTGCTTCGCAGGTTGCCTGCGAAGATCCACCTTTGGAGTTGGCAAACGAAAAGGGAGGCCACCAGGGCCTCCCTTTTCATTCAGCGATCACGCTCAGAACAGTACGCGCGAGCGGATGGTGCCCTTGACGTGCTGCAGCTTCTCTTGCGCCAGGTCGGAGTACTCGGCATCGACGTCGATGACCACGTAGCCGACTTTCTCGTTGGTCTGCAGGAACTGGCCCGAGATGTTGATACCGTTTTCGGCGAAGACCTTGTTGATCTCGCTGAGCACGCCCGGAATGTTTTCGTGGATGTGCAGCAGGCGGTGCTTGCCCGGGTGTGCCGGCAGGGCGACTTCCGGGAAGTTGACCGACGACACCGAGGTACCGTTGTCGCTGTACTTGACCAGCTTCTCGGCCACTTCCAGGCCGATGTTGGCCTGGGCTTCGGCGGTGGAACCGCCGATGTGCGGGGTCAGGATCACGTTGTCCAGGCCGCGCAGCGGGCTTTCGAACTCTTCGTCGTTGGAGCGCGGCTCGACGGGGAATACGTCGATGGCGGCGCCGATCAGGTGCTTGTCCTTGATCGCAGCGGCCAGGTGGTCCAGTTCGACGACGGTGCCACGGGCAGCGTTGATCAGGATCGCGCCTTTCTTCATCGCACGGATTTCCTTCTCGCCGATCATCCACTGGGTGGACGGCAGCTCAGGGACGTGCAGCGAGACGATGTCGGCCAGGCCCAGCAGTTCGTTCAGGCTGGTGACCTGCACGGCATTGCCCAGTGGCAGCTTGGTCAGCGGGTCGAAGAAGTACACCTGCATGCCCAGGCTCTCGGCCAGGACCGACAGTTGGGTACCGATCGAGCCGTAGCCGACGATGCCCAGCTTCTTGCCACGGATCTCGAAGGAGTTGGCCGCGCTCTTGATCCAGCCGCCACGGTGGCAGGAGGCGTTTTTCTCGGGGATGCCGCGCAGTAGCAGGATGGCCTCGGCCAGTACCAGCTCGGCGACCGAACGGGTGTTGGAGTACGGCGCGTTGAACACCGCGATGCCGCGCTCGCGGGCCGCTTCGAGGTCGACCTGGTTGGTGCCGATGCAGAAGCAGCCGACGGCGACCAGTTTCTTGGCGCAGTCGAAGATCTCTTCGGTCAGTTGGGTACGCGAACGGATGCCGATGAAGTGGGCATCAGCGATCTTTTCCTTGAGTTCTGCTTCCGGCAGTGAGCCAGTGAGGTACTCGATGTTGGTGTACCCAGCGGCCTTGAGGGTATCGACCGCATTCTGGTGCACACCTTCAAGAAGAAGGAACCTGATCTTGCTCTTGTCGAGAGAAGTCTTGCTCATCTGCGTAAACCTGTATCCCGGAGAAAAAATGGCGAGGAGTGATGCTAGGCGCGGCGTCGGCCTTAGCATGAACAGCGGGAGCGCTATGCTAGCATACGCGACACAATCTGAGCTTATCCCGACAGGTGAAGAGTGCTCAGGGTGACTATGAATAAGTCGAGAGTTCCAGCGATGACCCACCCCGCGGTAATTGATGAACTGATGACGTTGGTCGACCCTGGCAAGGTCCTGACTGACGCGGCTTCCCTGGAGGCCTATGGCAAGGACTGGACCAAGCACTATCCGCCGGCGCCCACCGCCATTGTGTTCCCCAGGAGCATCGAGCAGGTGCAGGCCATCGTGGGGTGGGCCAATCGCCATCAGGTTGCGCTGGTGCCTTCCGGGGGCCGTACCGGGCTGTCCGCGGGTGCCGTGGCGGCCAACGGCGAGGTGGTCGTGGCCTTTGACTACATGAACCAGATTCTTGGCTTCAATGCCTTCGACCGCACCGTGGTCTGCCAGCCCGGCGTCATCACGCGCCAGTTGCAGACGTTCGCCGAAGAGCAGGGGCTGTATTACCCCGTGGATTTCGCCTCCAGCGGCTCCAGTCAGATTGGCGGCAACATCGGCACCAATGCCGGGGGCATCAAGGTGATTCGCTACGGCATGACCCGCAACTGGGTGGCCGGCCTGAAGGTGGTCACCGGTAAAGGCGAGCTGCTCGAGCTCAATAAAGACCTGATCAAGAACGCCACCGGCTACGACCTGCGCCAGTTGTTCATTGGGGCCGAAGGCACCCTGGGCTTCGTGGTCGAAGCGACCATGCGCCTGGACCGTGCCCCGCGCAACCTCACTGCAATGGTGTTGGGCACGCCGGATTTCGATTCGATCATGCCGGTGCTGCATGCGTTTCAGGGCAAGCTCGACCTGACTGCATTCGAGTTCTTCTCCGACAAGGGCCTGGCCAAGATCATGGCCCGAGGCGACGTGCCCTCGCCCTTCGCTACCGACTGCCCGTTCTATGCCTTGCTGGAGTTCGAGGCCAGTACCGAGGCGGTGGCCAATGAAGCGTTGGCCACCTTCGAGCACTGTGTCGAACAGGGCTGGGTGCTGGACGGGGTGATGAGCCAGAGCGAAACCCAGCTGAAAAACCTGTGGAAGCTGCGTGAGTACCTGTCGGAAACCATTTCCCACTGGACGCCTTACAAGAATGACATCTCCGTCACTGTTTCCAAGGTGCCGGCGTTCCTGCGCGACATCGACGCCATCGTGAACACGCACTACCCGGACTACGAAGTGGTCTGGTACGGCCACATCGGCGACGGCAACCTGCACCTGAACATCCTCAAGCCCGATCACATGAGCAAGGATGATTTCTTTGCCTCGTGCGCCAAGGTCAACAAATGGGTGTTCGAGATCGTCCAGCGCTACAACGGCTCGATCTCAGCCGAGCACGGCGTGGGCATGACCAAGCGCGACTACCTGGGTTACAGCCGCTCGGCAGATGAAATTGCCTGCATGAAGGCAATTAAGGCCGTCTTCGACCCTAACGGCATCATGAATCCGGGTAAGATCTTCGCTCCTGAATAAAAGCAGTGATCAGAGGAGTCGGCCATGAGTTACCAGCACCAGTACGTAGACGGCACGCGTATCCACTACCCGTTGGGCAAGGTGGTGTGCATTGGCCGTAACTATGCCGAGCATGCCAAGGAACTGAACAACCCCATTCCCAGCGAGCCGCTGCTGTTCATCAAGCCGGGCAGTTGCGTGGTGCCGGCCGAAGGCGGCTTCAAGATCCCGGTCGAGCGTGGTTCGGTGCACTATGAGGCCGAGATTGCCGTGCTGCTGGGCAAGCCGCTGTCGACCCATCCGAGCGAGGAAGAGGTGCTCGATGCCATTTCCGGTTATGCCCCGGCGCTGGACCTGACCCTGCGCGACGTGCAGGCCAAGCTGAAAGAGAAGGGCCTGCCGTGGGAGCTGGCCAAGTGCTTTGACGGTGCCTGCGTATTGCCGCCGTTCGTGTCGCCTGCCAGCTTCGAAGACGTGACCGACATACCGGTGCGCCTGACGGTCAACGGCCAAGTGCGCCAGGACGGCAACAGCGCGATGATGCTGAACCCGATCGTGCCGATGATTCAGTACATTGCAGCGCATTTCTCGCTGCAGGCGGGCGATGTGATCCTCACCGGCACCCCTGCCGGCGTTGGCCCGTTCACCGTGGGCGATGAGCTGGTACTGGAACTGCCCGGCGCGAGCCGCTTCGAAAGCCGCGTACTCTGAGCTGAGACCGCGTCGCCCGCAACGCGGGTAAATTCGCTCGCCCCGATACTGCGCTGCGCTTGAAGGCACCGTGGTACCTGTGGGACGGATTTACCCGCGAAGCGCTTGAGCGCTTTACTGTTTTTTCACAACCCATCCGGATAATGCGCGAGTCTCAGCAATTTCCTCGGGAACCTCCTGCATGCCATCTCCTTCCACCGTCCCAGCATCACCCAAGCGCCGCTTCTACCTGCGTTGGCCCTTCGGCCTCGCCGTGGCGGCGGTGATCGGTTATGGCGTGGCGGTGGCCATGCACTGGGATGACCGTGGCCTGCTGTGGATAAAGGAAGGCTTTGAAAGCAGCGCCGAGCGTAGCGAGAGCGTGTGGCTACCGGACTATCAAGTCGATATCGATGCCAAGCCGCTGCCGGGCATGGCCGATGACGAAGCCTCGGACGTAGCGTTCAACCCGCAGACCCGTACATTGTTCGTCGTCATGGGCAAGAACCCTTTCCTGGTCGAACTGAGCCTTGATGGCGATGTGCTGAGGCAGATCCCCCTCGTGGGCTGGAACAACCCCGAGGGCGTAGCCGTGCTGGAGGATGGCCAACTGGCCATCACCGATGAGCGCCTGCACGACCTGACCGTGGTCAAGGTGGATGCGCATACCCGGTCGCTGAACCATGCGGACTTCGTCAGCCACGACTTGGGGCAGTCGGTGAAGAGCAACAAAGGCTTCGAGGCCATCGCCTGGGACCCCATGCGCCAGCGCCTGGTGATTGGCGAAGAGCGCCCGCCGAAGCTGTACACCTGGAACACCGATGGCCGCGCCCCGCTCACGGGTGGCAAGCAGGCGTTGGCCAATGACGAACTCGACCTGCGCAACCTCTCGGCATTGAGCGTCGACCCGCGTACCGGCCACCTGCTGGTGCTGTCGGCGGACTCCAACCTGTTGCTGGAGCTGGACGAACAAGGGCAGCAGGTCAGCTTCATGACGTTGCTGGGTGGCTTCAATGGCCTGAAAAGCACTATTCCGCGCGCCGAGGGAGTGACCATGGATGACCAGGGCAACCTGTACATGGTCAGCGAGCCTGCGCTGTTCTATCGTTTCAAGAAGAATCCGTAGCACTATCAGGTTGTTCGGACGCTGGCATTAAGCTTCATTTCAGTCAGTCGTGGTTAGATTCGCCCTCCTCACGTCGAGTCTTCCGTCATGCGTCGTTTTGTTCGTCTGCCACTGCTTCTGGCCCTGGCCGGGTTGCTGGTGCTGGGCCTGTTCGGTCAGGAGTTCCGCCTGTTCGAGCGCGGCTGGTTCAACCTCAAGCGCTGGTGGCAGCCGGCAGAACAGAGCATCGGCCTGGACCGTTATCGGGTAGTGGTCGAGGCGCAGCCCGTGACGGGGCTGGATGACGATATTTCGGCCCTCACCTACGACCCCGACCGCAAGACCCTCTTCACGGTCACCAATGCCCGCTCGGAGCTGATCGAGCTGTCACTGGACGGGCGCATCCTGCGGCGCATACCCCTGACGGGGTTCGGTGACCCGGAAGCCGTGGAGTACGTTGGCCCCAACAGCTATGTGATCACCGATGAGCGTCAGCAGCGTCTGATCCGGGTGCACCTGGAAGACGATACGCCGTTCCTCGATGCCGGTGATGCCGAGCAGTTGACCCTGGGCATCGGCCTGAACGGCAACAAAGGTTTCGAAGGTCTGGCCTACGACTCGGCGGGCAAGCGCCTGTTCGTGGCCAAGGAGCGCGACCCGATGTTGATCTACGAGGTGCATGGCTTCCCCCATGAAAACCCTGGCCAGCCCTACGCGGTGCACGTAGTGCAGGACCGCAAGCGTGATGCGCGGTTGTTCGTGCGTGACCTGTCGAGCCTGCAGTTCGATGAGCGCAGTGGGCATCTGCTGGCGTTATCGGATGAATCGCGGTTGGTGCTGGAGCTGGATGTGAAGGGCAGGCCGCTGAGTACCTTGTCGTTGCGCAAGGGGTTTCAGGGGTTGAAGGCGACAGTGCCGCAGGCTGAGGGGATCGCGATGGATGAGGCGGGGACCATTTATCTGGTCAGCGAGCCGAACCTGTTTTATGTGTTCAAGCAGCCGGCTGATTGACGGAGTGTGAGGGCCGCTTCGCAGGGCGAGCCCGCACCCACAGTTACACCCCTGGGGCTGAAAAGGGGGCAGCGCTTGTGGGAGCGGAATCGCTCGCGAATGGCGTCACTCGGCCTTGAGGCTCTTCACGCCGTCCGAGGTGCCTAGCAGCAGCAGGTCCGCGGGCCGCGCCGCAAACAGGCCATTGGTCACCACGCCGACGATCGCATTGATCTGCGCTTCCAGCTCCACCGGGTTGGTGATCTGCAGGTTGTACACGTCCAAGATTACGTTGCCGTTGTCGGTCACCACCCCTTCACGGTAAACCGGATCGCCGCCCAGCTTGACCAGTTGACGCGCCACATGGCTACGGGCCATCGGGATCACCTCGACCGGCAACGGGAAGGCGCCCAGCACCGGTACCAGCTTGCTGGCGTCGGCGATGCAGATGAAAGTCTTGGCCACGGCCGCGACGATCTTCTCGCGGGTCAGGGCCGCGCCGCCGCCTTTGATCAGATTCAGGTGCGCGTCGCTTTCGTCAGCACCGTCGACGTAGAATTCCAGCTCGCTGACGCTGTTCAGCTCGTAGACCGGGATGCCGTGGCCCTTCAGACGCTGGGCAGTGGCCTCGGAGCTGGCGACCGCGCCGTCGAAGGCGGTCTTGTGCTGGGCCAGGGCGTCAATGAAGAAGTTGGCGGTCGAACCGGTACCGACGCCGACGACGCTCTTTTCATCCAGCTTGGGCAGAATGAAGTCGACAGCGGCCTGGGCGACGGCCTGTTTGAGTTGGTCCTGGGTCATGCGGGCTCCGGAAAGGGGCAGGGCGATAGTCAAAGGAGCCTAGTATAACGGCTCGGGCGGCTTTGCTGTGGTCGCCCGACGTAGCGCTGGGGTAGACTCGCAGCCCTTGTCCCGCGGCCAGTGATGCTTTCCCGATGCTCGAACAGTACGTCAAGAAGATCCTCACCTCGCGCGTCTACGACGTCGCTGTCGAAACCCCACTGCAAAGCGCCGGGCAACTGAGCAAGCGCCTGGGCAATCAGGTGTTGCTCAAGCGCGAAGACCTGCAGCCGGTGTTCTCCTTCAAGATCCGTGGCGCGTACAACAAGCTGGCGCAACTGAGCCCGCAAGAGCTGGCGCGCGGCGTCGTCACCGCCTCGGCCGGCAACCATGCCCAGGGCCTGGCGCTGGCCGCGCGGGAAATGGGCATCAAGGCAACCATCGTGATGCCCAAGACCACCCCGGAAATCAAAGTCGAAGGCGTGCGCTCACGGGGGGGCAAAGTGGTCCTGCATGGCGATTCGTTCCCCGAAGCGCTGGCTTACTCGTTGAAGCTGGTCGACGAGAAGGGCTTCGTTTATGTCCACCCGTATGACGACCCGCACACCATCGCCGGCCAGGGCACCGTGGCCATGGAAATCCTGCGCCAGCACCCAGGCCAGCTGGACGCGATCTTCGTGCCGGTGGGTGGCGGTGGCCTGATCGCCGGCATTGCCGCCTACGTGAAATACCTGCGTCCGGAAATCAAGGTCATTGGCGTCGAGCCGGATGATTCCAACTGCCTGCAGGCCGCCATGGCCGCAGGTGAGCGTGTGGTGTTGCCGCAGGTCGGGCTGTTTGCCGATGGCGTGGCCGTTGCGCAGATTGGCCAGCACACCTTCGACATCTGCCGGCACTATGTGGATGAGGTGGTAACAGTCAGCACCGATGAAATCTGCGCAGCAATCAAGGATATCTACGACGATACCCGCTCGATCACCGAACCTGCTGGCGCCCTGGGCGTTGCCGGCATCAAGAAGTACGTCGAACTCAAGGGTGTGACCGGCCAGACGCTCGTGGCCATCGACTCGGGTGCCAACGTCAACTTCGACCGCCTGCGCCACGTGGCCGAGCGGGCCGAGCTGGGTGAGAAGCGTGAAGCGATCATCGCCGTGACCATCCCTGAGCGCCCCGGTAGCTTCAAGGCCTTCTGCGAGGCCATCGGCAAGCGCCAGATCACCGAATTCAACTACCGCAAGCACACCTCCGCCGAGGCCCACATCTTCGTCGGCGTGCAGACCCACCCAGAGAACGACCCGCGGGCTGCGCTGGTGCAGCAACTGACCGAGCAGGGGTTCCCTGTCACCGACCTGACCGACAACGAGCTTGCCAAGCTGCACATCCGCCATATGGTCGGCGGCCACTCAGCCGGTGCCAGCGATGAGATCGTGCTGCGCTTCGAATTCCCCGAGCGGCCAGGCGCCTTGTTCAACTTCCTCAACAAGCTGGGTGGGCGCTGGAATATCTCGATGTTCCATTACCGCAACCACGGCGCGGCCGATGGGCGCGTGGTGGCAGGGCTGCAGGTGCCGGAGGACGAGCGGCACCTGGTGCCGGCCGCGTTGGCGAAGATCGGCTACCCGTACTGGGACGAAACCGACAACCCGGCCTATCGGCTGTTCCTGGGCTGAGCGGCTACGCTAGGGTGGATGGCGCTTCGCGGGGTCGCCCGCGAATGAGCCGACGCGAATGGTTTGCTGAAGGACAAGATCGATGGAACATCTGACCACGCTCAAGACCCTGCACATCCTCGCCACCGTGCTGTTGCTGCTAGGCGCGCTGGGTTTGGCGATCTGGACCGTGCGCGCCCGCAGGCAAGGTGACGCCGATGCCTATCGCAAGTTGCTGCGCCGGCCTTTGCTATTCATCTGGCTGGTGATGGGCGTGTGCCTGCTGAGCATGCCGTTTACCGGCTGGTGGCTGGTGCACCTGATTGGCTGGCCGCTGGGGCAGACCTGGGTATTGGCCTCCAGCGTCATCTACACGCTTGGCGCGTTCGCGGTGTGGTGGCTGCTGGTGCGGCTGAACCGTTTGCGCAAGGCCGAGGTGGTGGGCTTGCGCTTTACCTTGGCGCTGGCGGTGTTCAGCGGGGTTTGCTTTCTGTCCATTGCCGGCTTGATGGGCGCCAAGCCGGTCTAGGTGACGTGGGGTGCGCTGCAGCCCAGCACTGCCAAGCCGGCGCCCACAGGGCTGTGCAGCCCTCTGGGTGGCGACTGGCTTGGCGACGCTGGGGCCAAGCGATGTCAATCCCTCAGCGAAATCACCGGCCAACCGCGCCGCTGCGCTTCGGCCTGCAGGTTAGGGTCCGGGTCCACCGCCACCGCGTGCGCAACCCGCTGAAGCAACGGCAGGTCATTCATCGAGTCGCTATAGAAGTAGCTGTCTTGCAGATCGAACCCGTTCTCCAGCATCCACCGCTCCAGCCTCGTCACCTTGCCTTCACGGAAACACGGTATATCGGTACTGCGGCCGGTGTAACGGCCCTCGCGCATTTCGCACTCGGTCGCCAGCAGGGTGCGCACACCCAGGCGGCGGGCAATCGGCGCAGTAACGAAGCGGTTGGTGGCGGTGATGATCACCAACTGGTCACCCGCTTCCCGGTGCTGCTGGAGCAAGGCCAGGGCCTTGGGCAGGATCATCGGTTCGATGCAGTCACGCATGAACTCGCGGTGCCACTGGTCGAGCTGTGCAGGCTCGGTGGCTGCGAAGATCTCCATGGAAAAGGCCAGGTAGGCCTGCAGGTCTAAGGTGCCGTTCAGGTAGTCCTGATAGAAGGCATCGTTGCGTTGCTTGTAGGCGACAGGGTCAAGGATGCCCCGCTCGCACAGGTAGTCACCCCAGGCATGGTCGCTGTCGCCACCGAGGAGGGTATTGTCCAGGTCGAATAAAGCCAGGCGCATTGCGGTCACTCGCATCAGCTACAGGGTAGGCCCGCAGAATACGTAGTTTTCAGCTTGCTGCACATAAGCTTGGCAGGCGCGTTGCTGCGCTCGCAGGCTTTGTGGAACAATGCGGTGACATGCGTTTGCGAGGTTGCTGCCGTGATCGACCCGGATGGTTTTCGCCCCAATGTCGGGATCATTCTTACGAATGATGCCGGGCAGGTGCTATGGGCTCGGCGGATCAACCAGGATGCCTGGCAATTCCCGCAGGGTGGTATCAACCCTGACGAGACGCCGGAAGATGCCCTGTACCGCGAGCTGAACGAAGAAGTTGGCCTTGAACGCGACGATGTGGAAATTCTTGCCTGCACCCGCGGCTGGTTGCGTTATCGTTTACCCCAGCGACTGGTACGTACCCACAGCCAACCGCTGTGCATCGGCCAGAAGCAGAAGTGGTTTTTGCTGCGCCTGGTGAGCAATGAACAACGGGTGCGGATGGACCTGACCGGCAAGCCCGAATTCGACGGCTGGCGCTGGGTCAGCTATTGGTACCCGCTGGGCCAGGTGGTGACATTCAAGCGCGAAGTCTACCGCCGCGCCCTGAAAGAGCTAGCACCGCGTCTGCTGACGCGCGACTGACGACGGAGTTCGACCCCGAGCCATGCTCAATACGCTGCGCAAGATCGTCCAGGAAGTGAACTCCGCCAAAGATCTCAAGACGGCGTTGGGGATCATCGTCTTGCGCGTCAAGGAAGCCATGGGCAGCCAGGTCTGCTCGGTCTACCTGCTCGACCCGGAAACCAACCGTTTCGTGCTCATGGCCACCGAAGGCCTGAACAAGCGTTCCATCGGCAAGGTCAGCATGGCCCCCAACGAGGGCCTGGTCGGCCTGGTGGGTACCCGGGAAGAACCGCTCAACCTGGAAAACGCTGCCGATCACCCGCGTTATCGCTATTTCGCCGAAACCGGCGAAGAGAAATTCGCATCATTCCTCGGCGCGCCGATCATCCACCACCGCCGTGTGGTGGGCGTACTGGTCATTCAGCAAAAGGAACGCCGCCAGTTCGACGAGGGAGAAGAAGCCTTCCTGGTGACCATGAGCGCCCAGCTTGCCGGGGTTATCGCCCATGCCGAGGCGACCGGCTCGATCCGGGGCCTGGGCCGCCAGGGCAAGGGTATCCAGGAAGCGCGCTTCGTCGGCGTTCCAGGCTCGCCGGGCGCTGCGGTCGGGCGGGCCGTGGTCATGCTGCCACCGGCCGACCTCGAGGTGGTGCCGGACAAGGCGGTCGATGATATCGACGCCG
Organism: Pseudomonas ceruminis; assembly: GCF_021602025.1. Lineage (GTDB taxonomy): Bacteria > Pseudomonadota > Gammaproteobacteria > Pseudomonadales > Pseudomonadaceae > Aquipseudomonas > Aquipseudomonas ceruminis. The sequence goes on along the minus strand of NZ_BQHW01000014.1, from coordinate 27,380 downwards.
AACTCAGGTTGTTCCACAACGCCCTCGAAGGTGTGCGCGCCGACATGCGCAAGCTCTCGGCCAAGCTGGCTACCCAGCTGCGCCCGGAAGAGCGCGCGCTGTTCGACGTATACCTGATGATGCTCGAAGACGCGGCCCTGGGCGGCGAGGTGACCGAAGTCATCAAGACCGGGCAGTGGGCTCAGGGCGCCCTGCGCCAGGTGGTTGGCGAGCACGTCAACCGCTTCGAGCTGATGGACGACGATTACCTGCGCGAGCGTGCCTCGGACGTCAAGGACCTGGGCCGGCGTCTGTTGGCCTACCTGCAGCAAGCCCGTTCGCAATCGCTGGTGTACGCCGACAATACGATCCTGGTCAGCGAGGAGCTGACCCCGGCCATGCTCGGCGAGGTGCCGGAAGGCAAGCTAGTGGGGCTGGTCTCGGTGCTGGGTTCGGGCAACTCCCACGTTGCCATCCTGGCCCGCGCCATGGGTATTCCGACGGTGATGGGCCTGGTCGACCTGCCGTATTCCAAGGTCGACGGCATCGAAATGATCGTCGATGGCTACAAGGGCGAGGTGTTCACCAACCCCAGCGAAGTGCTGCGCAAGCAGTACAGCGAAGTGGTGGAAGAGGAACGCCAGCTCGCCCAGGGCCTTGATGCACTGCGCGAACTGCCTTGCGTCACCCCCGATGGCCACCGTATGCCACTGTGGGTCAACACCGGCCTGCTCGCCGATGTGGCCCGTGCCCAGCAGCGTGGCGCCGAAGGTGTTGGCCTGTACCGCACCGAAGTGCCCTTCATGATCAACCAGCGTTTCCCCAGCGAGAAAGAGCAGTTGGCGATCTACCGCGAGCAGTTGGCGGCCTTTCACCCGCTGCCCGTGACCATGCGTACGCTCGACATCGGCGGTGACAAGGCGTTGTCCTACTTCCCGATCAAGGAAGAGAACCCGTTCCTGGGTTGGCGTGGTATCCGCGTGACACTCGACCACCCGGAGATTTTCCTGGTTCAGACCCGCGCCATGCTCAAGGCCAGCGAGGGGCTGAACAACCTGCGTATCCTGTTGCCGATGATTTCTGGCATTCACGAGCTGGAGGAGGCGCTGCACCTGATCCACCGCGCCTGGGGCGAGGTGCGCGACGAAGGCACCGACGTGCCGATGCCGCCGGTTGGCGTGATGGTCGAGATCCCTGCGGCGGTCTACCAAACCAAGGAACTGGCGCGGCAGGTGGACTTCCTGTCGGTCGGCTCCAATGACCTGACCCAGTATCTGCTGGCGGTGGACCGCAACAACCCGCGGGTCGCCGACCTCTACGACTACCTGCATCCGGCGGTGCTGCAGGCCTTGTATACCGTGGTGCGCGACGCCCATGGCGAAGGCAAGCCGGTCAGCATCTGCGGTGAGATGGCCGGCGACCCGGCCGCGGCCATCCTGCTGATGGCGATGGGCTTCGACAGCTTGTCCATGAACGCCACCAACCTGCCCAAGGTGAAATGGATGCTGCGTCAGATCAACATGAGCAAGGCCAAGGATCTGCTGGCCGAGGCCATGACCCATGACAACCCGCAGGTTATCCACAGCTCGTTGCAACTGGCGTTGAAGAACCTCGGCCTGGCGCGGATGATCGGGCCTGGGGCCAACAAGACGCTCTGAGGCCTGCACAGGCCTCTTTGGGGGTAACCCCGCCCGGAAGCCCGGCCAGCGACGTCGGCTTTCAGACCACCAGCTCAACTTCCCCCAGATGCCCACCAAACGGCCCGAAGCTGCGCTCGATCAGCCGCCTTGTCCCCTGATCGTCCACAATCAGCACCGTACTGGCCCGGGTCCCGTAGTTCTGGCTGGCAATGAACACGCTCGACAGCAGCTTTTCAGTCGCCAATCCCACGCCGGTTTCGGGCAATTCACTGTCCGGCGCCGGCGCGTCATCTGCCAACAGCGCCAGCAACCGCTGCGGGTCGGCTGAACCCAGCAGGCTCTTCAGGCCATTGCGCGCCTTGACCAGCTTGGGCCACGGCGTGTCCAGCCCGCCATTGGAAAGCCCGTACACTCCGGCCTCAAGCAGGCGCGGTGCTGCATCGCGTGCATGCAGGTAGCCCAACCGTTGGCTGTCACCCACTAGCAGGTTGAACCCCGAATACTGTTCGCTGCGGCTGGCGACCTGGTCCAGGTATGCCTCGACCCCCAATTCACCGTGCAGGTACGCCGCCACCAGTTCACCGCGGCTGCGAGGCCCCAGCGGTTGCCCAGGGTCACGAATGTTGGTCAGTGCGGCGAAGCGCCCTCGCGGCCCCACGCCAAGCCAGGTGCCGCCTGCCTCCAGGTCACGGCCGGCATGTACGCCGGGGGCGTCGTCCCACGGAGCCAGCGGCTGCGTGGGGCGGGCATAGAACTCGTCGCGGTTGGCAGCGACGATCAGCGGCAGGGCATGCCCCGGCCGCCAAGCGAATACGATCAGGCACATAGGTCTGGCCTCTGTGTTTTCCGTCACTCTACCCACTGTGGCGACGGCGATCCATCCTGTCGCAGACTTCACTAGAGCCCTGAGCCCGCCTTCCGTTACCATGCCGGATTGATTTTCTCGGGGACGACGAATGGAGTTCGCACTCTATCTGCTGTTGGGCGCATGCGCCGGCGTGCTGGCCGGGCTGTTCGGCGTGGGCGGCGGCATCATCATCGTGCCCGTGCTGGTGTTCAGCTTCACCTTGCAGGGCTTCGACGCGTCGGTGCTGACCCACCTGGCGGTCGGCACCTCACTGGCTACCATCGTCTTCACCTCGATCAACGCCGTGCTCGAGCACCATCGTAAAGGCGCGGTGCAATGGCCGGTCTTTGCCTGGATGACCCTCGGCATCCTGATTGGCGCAGGTATCGGCGCCAAAACCGCCTCGTTGATCCAGGGACCGCTGCTGCAGAAGATCATCGGCGTGTTCGCCCTGGTCATCGCCGCGCAGATGGCCCTGGACCTCAGGCCCAAGGCCAGCCGGGGCATACCTGGCAAACCCGCGCTGATCGGTGCCGGTGGGGTGATCGGTTGGGCTTCGGCCATCTTCGGCATCGGCGGTGGCTCGCTGACCGTGCCGTTTCTGACCTGGCGCAGCCTGCCGATGCAGCAGGCGGTGGCCACCTCCTCGGCCTGTGGCCTGCCGATCGCACTGGCCAGCGCGCTGAGCTTCATGTGGCTCGGCTGGCACGAAGACCACCTGCCACCCCATAGCGTGGGCTATGTGTACCTGCCAGCGCTGGTCGGCATTGCCGTGACCAGTATGTTTTTTGCCCGCTTCGGCGCACGCCTGGCGCACAAACTGTCGCCGCGCCTGCTCAAGCGCCTGTTCGCCGCGCTGCTGTTCTGCGTCGGCTTGAGCTTCCTGATTTGAACCAAGAGGAATATCCATGCTGCCTTACCCGCAGATAGACCCCGTGGCCGTGGCCCTCGGGCCGCTGAAAATCCACTGGTACGGCCTGATGTACCTGATCGGCATCGGCGGCGCCTGGCTGCTTGCCTCACGCCGGCTCAACCGTTTCGACCCTACCTGGTCCCGCGAAAAGCTTTCGGACTTGGTGTTCTGGCTGTCGATGGGGGTCATCGTCGGAGGGCGCCTGGGGTATGTGCTGTTCTACGACCTGCATGCCTACCTGGCCAATCCGACGCTGATCTTCGAGGTGTGGAAGGGCGGCATGTCGTTCCATGGCGGCTTCATCGGGGTGATGCTGGCGGCATTGTGGTTCGGCAAGCGTAACAACAAGTCGTTCTTCGAACTGATGGACTTCGTTGCCCCGCTGGTACCGATCGGCCTGGGTGCCGGGCGTATCGGCAACTTCATCAATGCCGAGCTGTGGGGCAAGCCGACCGACGTGCCGTGGGCGATGGTGTTCCCGCCCTTCAGCGACCCGGCCCAACTGCCGCGCCACCCGTCACAGCTGTACCAGTTCGCCCTGGAAGGCGTGGCGCTGTTCATCATCCTGTGGCTGTTCTCGCGCAAACCACGCCCGACCATGGCGGTATCGGGCATGTTCGCGCTGTTCTACGGCATTTTCCGCTTCATCGTCGAGTTCGTCCGCGTACCAGACGCCCAGTTGGGCTACATTGCCTGGGGCTGGCTGACCATGGGTCAGATACTCTGCGTCCCGATGATTCTGGCCGGCCTCGGATTGATCTGGTGGGCTTATAATCGCAAACCCACGGCGAAACCCGCCATCTGATTCCCGACGGCAGAGGTGATCCCTCTGCCGTTCTTGCTACAGGTAAGCCATGAAACAGTATCTGGACCTGGTCCGCGACGTCATCGAAAACGGCACCCTGCAGGAAAACCGCACCGGCATCCGCACCATCAGCCTGCCCGGTGCCATGCTGCGCTTCGACCTGCAGAAAGGCTTCCCGGCCATCACCACGCGCAGGCTGGCGTTCAAGTCGGCGATCGGCGAGATGGTCGGTTTCCTGCGCGGCGTGAAAAACGCCGGCGAGTTCCGCGAGCTGGGCTGCAAGGTCTGGGACCAGAACGCCAACGAGAACGCCCAGTGGCTGGCCAACCCGTTCCGCCAGGGCCATGACGACCTGGGCGAGATCTACGGCGTGCAGTGGCGCCAGTGGCCGGGCTACAAGCGCATTGCCCTGAGCAACCCGGCGGCCATCGAAATGGCTGAAAAAGCGGGGTTTCGCAAGATCGCCCAGGATGAAGAGGATGGCCAGGCGTTTGTCATCCTGTACAAGGCCATCGACCAGGTGCGTCAGTGCCTGGATACCATTGCCAACGACCCGGGCAGCCGGCGCATCCTGTTCCACGGCTGGAACTGCGCCCAGCTGGATGAAATGGCGCTGCCGCCGTGCCACCTGCTGTACCAGTTCCACCCGAATGTCGAGACCCGGGAAATTTCCTTGACCCTCTACATACGCTCCAACGACCTGGGCCTATTATACCCCCTCGACGAAACCGCACATTACGCAATGGCTGCGTAGTAAGGCTTTACCTTCCAAGCTCATTTATTGTGCCCCAATACGAAATGCACATTGTGTATAGTACGGGCCGCTTTGAAGAGAGAGGAAGCCGTGAAGGTCATCGCAGTTAGGGGCGCCCCCCTAGATTTCAGAGAGTCCCCAACCAGGCGGGACGACTCATCCGAAGAATCCCCAATTCAGGAAGCCGTGAACGTCACAGGGACAGCCGTCTTTGATGATGATGAGCGCCTCATGCCTTTGATTTCGGGTTACCTATCCCACGCGCTTCAGAAAGCCTATATATCCCAGCAGACGGCCATCACCTATGGTCGCAACCTTGGGTACACCTGCGAGTACCTGACGAACCGCCGTGAGTTTCGTGATTGCGAGCGTGACTCGGCGTTCTTGGAAATCCGCACCCACGTGATCGAGGAGTACTTCGCTCACCTGCGCGAGGACGAGGAGCTTTCCAAGAAGACGGTGCGCAACCGGGATTCGTCTTTGATGGCGTTTTTCAATGATTCTCTATGCCGGGGAGTGGACGACGCACCCGCGCCTCGTACCGCGCCTAACCCCTACACTGCCGGCTACCTGTCCCCCCGTCCCAACAAGAGCTTGGTAGTGGCTTGTTCCCTGAATGATCTCAGAGAGCTCATCCTGGCTACGCAGAGTGAGCGTGAGCGCTGCTTGCTCCAGTTCATGTACGACGCAGGCGTGCGCCGCTCAGAAGTCCCGCGAGTGACCCTCAAGGCCATTGATGATGCCCTTCGATTCCAGGACACGTTGTTCATCTCGCCTGGTGTTTCAGAACCGGTAAACGCGGACTACTGCCCGCTGCATATTGATGGAAGCAAAGGCCCTGCGGACTCATTTAAGCCCCGCCAGACGTTGGTCAGCCGCGCCACGCTGCTGCGCATCAAGAAGTACCATGCTTCGCCGCTGTACAAAATGACTAAGCGTCAATTCAAGGGGGCTGAGAACACCCCTGCTTTCCTGAATGCGGAAGGGGGTGAGTACACCCCTCGCTCGATCTCCAAGCTCTTGGAGCGCACATCCGAGCGAGCGCTGAACCTGCTGAAAATCGACAGGATGATCTCTCCCCACAAGTTGAGGCACGGGAATGCTTATGCCCTGTTGAGAACGCCAGACATTGGTAGTGATTACCTTGACCGGCTAGTGAGCGTGCAGAAGACGCTTGGTCACTCGCGCCTCAGCACGTCGGAAACCTATACCCAGATCCCCTACGACCTCTACCAGAAGCTCGTACGCCCCGGAACTGAAACCAAGACGAAAGCAGGCGAGATGGCTGAGCTTTCCCAGCAGACGCGCCTGAAAATTGATGCGGGAGATATGAAATGAGTCGGTTGACTAGCGCTCAGGCAGACGCCGTCATTGAGTCATTTGTGGCCCGCGCCACTGATGATCGGGAGTCGTTGCTGAAGGTATGTCTGAGCAGGGGGGACGAGTTGGCGGTGGCTCCTAAATACCTCATCGAACAGACTAATCTGAACCCAGGTACGATCTCAAAGCGCGTCTCAAGCTTTGAGCCGATCTTCGAGGCGATGCGCGCCGAAGGAATTATCGTACCTGGCCATCCGTCTGGCGCCTGCGATTGGCGCCGTAGGCTGCTTGCCTGGTACGAAGGCATGTCTATGGAGGAGAAGCTGGCGATTCCAGTGGCTGCCAATACCATCAGGGATCGTGGCTTCATGAGCGAGATTCCTGAATTGGCTGGCTTCAAATCAGCCAGGGCGAGCTTCGAACTGGTGCGGATCACGTTTGAGGAGATTCTCGATGATCTTCGCAAGCTTGGTGTTCTTGACCCTAACTATCAAACCGTCGAGCAGCGTATCGCCTCGAAGACGGTAGTCGAAAAGACTGAGTCATTGCGAGACGGCTTCAACGCTTTGCGCTCAGTCCGCATCCATCGCCTGTCCGACCTCGTAAGCCCGGAACCGGAGCGCCCCTTCCAGCACCTGCTGCACCTCTTCAGTGCTTCATCAATGAAGAGCAGTAGTGCGTCAGGGCAGTCGAATTTCATTGAGGCTTTCAAAAACTTCCGAGCCTATCTCAAGGATGCCAACTACACAGGCTTGGAGGACATTAGGGAGCTCGTAACCCCGTATTCCCTCCCCAAGTTCAGGGGATATCTCCAGGAAAAGATCTTGGAGCGTTCGCTGTCGACCAGCCACAGCAGTTCGATGATGAGCTCTGCTCGGAAAATGATGGCGCGCGCAGTCCAAATCGAGGGTCTCGGGCTGAGCAGCTACGTCGCAGCTACAGGCTTCGATGCTGAGCGTGAAACTGACCAGTACAAGCCTTATCCCCAGGCTGTCCGAAACCGTATTTCGCAGGTCATTGAGCAAGAAATTGATGAAACCAATCGCTTGGCCCAGGCTTACGTTCCAAGCCAGGTAGGGGAAGATCCGCTGAACGCTGACGGAAGAGTACGCCGAGGCTTTAACACTCTGGATAACGCACGGTGGATTTTTGAGAACAAACTCAACTGCAAGCCCCTAAACTTCGAATCCGTAGATAAAAACGACCTTTATCAACGGGCGTTTATGTCGATTATCTCGGCTTCGCCAATTTCGATCTTCGAGGTTTATAAAAGCTGGGGCGTGCAGTATCAGGTTGATGGTCGAGTCATTGCGCCGTACATCGCTCGGCTTGCCCAAGTTACCGGGATGAATGCTGACTCGCTGCTGGGACTGGAGCTGGATGATTTCATTGAGCGCCATGACTTAACGGATCGGCCTTGCTTGCTGTATTGGAAAGAGCGTTCTGAAGGCGCGAAGATGCTTCATCTAGATATCTTCCATGCGGAGATCTCTTGGCTGACCACCTCTCAAGGCCGTGTGGTCAAGAAAATCTTTGACGATGTGAAGCACCTGACCCGTGAGATTCGCTTGAGTGCGCCTGTCGAAGCCCAGAACAAGCTCTTCATTTACCGCTCAAGCTCTCCCAGGAAATACGGGGTTGTAGATTCCTTTGAGAACTCAGGTGGCAACCAGCTCAATAAGACCCTGGACAAGTTCTCTCAGGATCACGGGCTGCTTGACGAAGATGGTAATCCTCTCAAGCTCTCACCGTCACGTTTCCGACCTAGCTTCGTAAGCGAACTGATCGAGCGCGGCGTCTCTCCACGTGAGATCCAGGTTCTCCTGGGGCATAAGAGCCTAAGCACCACCATGGCCTATCTGGATCAGATGGACTTCAACCCCATGGCGCGCCGAATGCTGAATAAGGTTCTCCATGAAATGCAGCAAGACACGTTAGAGGAGGCTCCGAAGCTGATCCCGACCAAGACTATCGAGCCCACGCCCGAGGCGATGCCACTGCGTTCTGGCCTTGCCACATGCATGAACGTTTTTGACCCACCTGCTTTCATCAAGGCGTTGGCAAGCTATGACCCCAGCAAGCCCTGCACGCTGTTCAACATGTGCCTTTCATGCAGCAACAGCATCATCACGGTATCGCACCTGCCGGAGCTCTTCGCCATGCGGCGTGACTACCAAAGGATGATTGAAGTCAACCGGGTGCTCGATACGCCCTACGGAGCCGTCATCCTGGACAACCTTGATGTGCTAAACAACCTTCTAGATCCTGAGACATCGGACTTTTCCGCAGAAGAGCTGACCAAGGCTGAGCGCCTCTCTGAAAACCTGCAGGTCAGTGTTTTGACCGAGGGAGTAACGCTATGAACCATGCTCTGATCCCTGAACTCGCTGCGTACAAACAGTGGCGTACAACTGCTCACACCCTGCTGCTTGAGTTGCGCAGAAACATCGCCGATCCGACTCCTGTGTCGCTGGAAGCACTCTCTTGGTACCAGGCGCTGATGGCGTTGCCTGTCAGTAAGACATCCGTCTTGGGCGACGCCGTCTGGGACTTCAATGACGATCATCCGAACGCCGCCAGGAATGTCCAAGGAGCCAAGCTACGGCTCAATTTTGACTCGTACCCATTGCTCAACCAGTCGGCGGTCTTGGAGGTCAAGGTGGCCCTGTATTGCTGGCTGAAGATGCCAGCGGCAACGCGCTCGTTTGCCTCGCCAAGGAACATCAAAGCCAACACCGCCATTTCATGCATGAAGGCTGGATTGAGCTTCCTGGATACGATGTCGGGGCAGGCGCGCCAGCTGATGACGGATGAGTTCTTCGAGGTTGGACACCATGGTCTGACGTACTTTGATGCGGGTATGTACCGGGAGGCAGCGCTCATTCATCCCTACGCCTTTGGCCCTGATCTCAAGAAGTTCTTTACCTTGGTCAGGTCGCCATTTTTCGAGGAGCAGATTTTCGAAGAGCCACTGCCTTACGTTCAGCTGGAATCGCTCGCCTGGGCCAAGGTACTCAAGCACGTCCCTGATTCTGAGCGCACATACCGTATTCTGCCGAACGATGTGTTCGAGAAGGCTTCTCGCGAGGCGTCGTTCGCAGTGGTCGACTTCCTAAGCACTCTGGGGGAGCCTGTGGATGACCTGGTTGCCCTTACCCGCCAAAACGCTAGCGGCTACTCGTTAGCCAACGCTCAAGAGCTGTCGCGTTACAATTTCGAGTTGTACGTAGCGCTGAGGCTGCGGAGAAAAGGCTATGACTCCGGTGCGATGGCGAATGCACTGTCCGCAGCTTTTGGCTGCATTCCATCTACGTTCCAATCTGGCTCTGGTCGACATGATTTTAAGGCGACCGAAACGTTACTCAAGCTCTCAGATTCCAAACTGGACGATGATTTCCGTAGGTACATCAATTTCGTCTCGTACAGTGCCTGCTATCTCGTGGCGCAGTACACCGGCATGCGGCCCTCAGAGCTCTCCGAGATCCTAGTCGAGTCGTGCATGGAGCAAGAGAGCGACTACTGGTTGCTGATCAGCAACGTGATCAAGCATCGCCAAGGCTTGGCCAAGCTGTTCGACGACAAGTGGATCGCGATTCCGATTGTGCGTGACGCCATCCGTGCCGCTTGCCTCATCGCTAAGGTAAAGCAGAATCCTTACCTGTTCTCCAATGTGGATACTGTCGCGCAGGACGCCGAACCAAACTCAATGTCCTCGCTTGGAATCACTCACCAGTTCAGAGCTTTCTTCGAGGATATTCTGACGGACGAGGAGTTCGAGTCGCTGGAATTCTCGCCTTACACGTTGCGACACACCCTGGCTTACCAGATGGCCAGGGCTGAGCTTGGGCTCCCATTCATCTCTCACCAGCTAAAGCACTTCGGTGACCTTATCGGTGGTGCTGGCCAGAACAAGGCGTTCAGTGCGGTGACGCTTGGGTACGGAGCGATCGCTGAGATCTTGTCCAAGGGTGGGCGTTCATCTAGCAAGACGCCGACGCAAATGGCAGAGGAGGAGTACATCCAGAGCTACTGCGATCCCGACGGAAACTACGCCGGCCCCAATGCGGAGAGCCACAAGGCGCGGATGAAAAAGGTGTTCAGCGGGTACATGGCGGCTGGCTACACCAAAGAGCAAATCATCGCCCAGATGGCCAAGAAGCGCATGGCGATCATCAACGTGGGACAAGGCTTCTGTTATGGCGGTCAACGTGAGGTATTTGACGAGTCTCTGCCCTGCATCGGATCGCTGCGTTGCAATCCGAATCGGTGCAAAAACGCCGTGGTCACCAAGGCTCACGCTCCTAAATGGCGGGAGATCTATGTGCAGAACAGCTTGGCCTTGAGCTCTCCGAACTCAGCAGGCTCTGAGGAGGAGTTGCGAGCGGCGATGGAGGAAGCCAAGGGTGTGTTGGAGCATCTGGGTGAGGAGGTCGAGGTATGACAGTCCAGGCGTTTGATGCCAAGAATAAGCTCGACTACGACCGGAACACTGAGCTGCTGGCTCAGGGGCTTATGCAGATTGCCTCTGATCCGAAACTGAAGCCGACGATGGCGGAGCTGAGCCGCATCACAGGCATTCATCGCAACACTATCCGACAGCGCGACTTCCCGGCGCAGCGGCTTGAGGCGATCAAGGACAACCGCCGCATTGCAGTGCTCGCTCAGAGGGTCAAGGCTGAGAAGAAGCAGGATCCCAAGACGATTCTGATGCAACGCCTTGAAAAGAGTCGATTGGAAGTGCTTTATTGGTTCAATAGGTATCAGGATTCTGAGAACTCTTGTGCCACGCTCGACAAGAGATTGGACACTGTCCGCGAGTCTAGGGACTACTACCTCCAGCTCGCAGATGAGCTGCGTCAGAAGATCAAAGAGCAAGATACTGAAATTTTGAAATTGCGTGACGCACTGGATTTGGTCAGCGCGAACCTTGAGGAACCGAAATGAAGATGTACCACGATTTGCTGGCCGACGTGCTAGAGAATGGCGTCGAGAAAGGCGATCGCACCGGCACCGGCACGCTGAGTGTCTTCGGTCGCCAGTTCCGCCACAACCTGGAGGATGGCTTCCCGCTCCTCACCACCAAGAAGCTGCATTTCAAGAGCATCATCAACGAGATGATCTGGTTCCTGAATGGTGACACGAATACCAAATGGCTGAAGGAGCATGGTGTCAGCATCTGGGATGAGTGGGCAACTGAAGACGGTGACCTCGGCCCGATCTACGGCAAGCAGTGGACGGCCTGGCCTACCCAGGACGGCAAGGCCATCAATCAAATCGACTACGTCGTTCATACGCTCAAGACTAACCCAAACAGTCGTCGGATTCTCTTCCATGGATGGAACGTCGAGTACCTTCCTGATGAATCGGTGAGTCCACAAGAGAATGCCCGGAATGGGAAGATGGCATTGCCACCATGCCATTTGCTCTATCAGTTCTATGTAGCCAACAATAAGTTGTCGGCGCATCTATACATTCGGTCGTCAGACTTATTGCTCGGAAATCCCTATAACCTAGCAGGGGTTAGTTTTTTAACTCATATGTTGGCGCAGCAGTGCGATTTGGGAGTTGGCGAGGTTGTAGTTACAATGGGTGATGCGCATATTTACTTGAATCATATTGAGCAAGTTAACCTGCAACTGACTCGTGATCCGCGCCCTCTGCCTAAGTTGCAGTTCAAGCGCAAGCCGGACAGCATTTACGATTACAAGTTTGAGGACTTTGAGATTGTGGGCTATGACCCACATCCTCATATTCCTGCTCCTGTATCGATCTAACTGAGTCGATGCCTGGCTAGCCAAATTTTGGTTGGCCAGGATGGGAATTTTGAATGGTAAGCATAGGCCTCGCCTCATCGCTTTAGGCTTCGGGTTTTGCAGGACGCAATCAGGCAACCGCCAAGGAGTTCAAATGTACCTCACGATCATGAAGCCACAAGCGCTTCAGCAAATCGCTGTCTTAGCCCGTGGATTATGGATCGTTGAAGGCCCTGAAGGCTTCGTGCTGGTAATCAAGGCAGGGAAAGAGCTGATCTTGGCCGCTCAGCAAAGGCGTGAATTGAAGCTTTACCTTGCGCCATACAAGGCAGGCGAAACGACGGGGCTTACGCTTCTCACAGCCTGCTTTGATGACCCACAAAGTCCGCTATTGATCAAAACCCCACTCATCCCTGGTGACCCTCTCACAGAGGCACTGCAGAGCTTCCCTGACGAATTCAGTGTGTGCTTTTTCGACGAGCACAACCGCGAGCTGTTCAGTTGTAAGGCCCAGGCGAAGCTTGGTCAGCTCCGCAAGGAGCTCGGTACACTCAGCCCCATTGGAGCAGATCACTGGCCCAAGATGTATGAGCAGGCGGAAAGATGGTTCAGCCTCACGACCTATGAGGACGACGCTCGTGCCACAACGGTGTTCCTGCAGGAAGATCTGTTCCCCTCGGACTATTTGATCACCGACCTGACCCGCCAGGACTTTCGAGGCTCCCAAGGCTTCTCCAATACGCAGTTAGAGCGCACTGAGCCGGGCACGTTTCAGGAGTTGGACATCATCTATCTTCTCCAGCGCGCATACACCTCCGAGCGGATCATCCATGGCCCCTTGAAGGTTTCCGATGGCGAGGAGCTGGCTGACGTAGTGGTGATGGGCGATGAAGTGACTTTGCTGCTGCAGGCGAAGGACAGTCCCAATACGCCAGCAATGATGAACACAACGCTTGAGAGAAAGCGAAAGAAGGCCATAAGTCAGTTGAAGAACGGCCTGCAGCAACTACGTGGCGCCATCTCAACGATCAGGCGAGAAGGCAATCCAGCCTTAGCGCTTGTGGACGGCACGCCCTTGGACATTGATCTTGCTGCACGCCCCCTGGTGGGAGTTGTCGTGGTCAGAGAGCTTTTTATCGACAACTACGATGAATACAGCGCCATGATTTTGAAATTCATGGATGAGGTCGGAATTCGCGTCCTAGCCTTCGATTACAACGAGTTCGAGGTCATGACCCGCCACTGCCCTTCGGAAGATGCACTGCTGTCAGCGTTCTTGCAGATTTCCAAATGCGCTGAGGAAAGGCGTATCTATCCCCGGCTGCGCTTCACGGATCTGCCGCCGCGCTAAATCGAATTGGAAAAGTGGAGAGCTTCTCTGCTCTCACCCCACAACTCCCTTTCTAGCCAGGCAGTTCTTTGAGCCAGTAACGCCTGACAGTCGCTTCAGGCAACCCCAGCGCTCGACCCACCTCCGCCTTCGACATGCCACTGGCCTTGAGCTCTAGTACTGCCCGGATTCGATCTGGGCTGCTGGGTTTGCCTCGCGTGCGCTTCACCAGCCCTTCACCAGCGTCCCAATGCCTCTTCAGGCCCTGCAACCCTCCCTGGGCTACGAAGCCTTCCAAGTCCTTTGAAGCCTTCGCCATGACATCGATAGGTGATGACCCATCCTGGAGGGCCTGACATAGCGCGACGAGAGCCACGAGGTCGAAATCCAGGGTGCGCGCGATCTTGCTCAGCTTGACCAAAGAGACCTGCGTTTTCCCTTGCTCCAATCGTGACAGATTGGCTTGGGAACTGATCTCGGCAAGCTCCTCCTGAGCTGATCCTCTCAGGTCGCGCAGAGCTCGGACTATTGCTGCTATCTCGTTCTGCATGCTGAGCGCTCAAAACGAAGAATAGGGCCACAGCGCCATGCGTCGATAAATATCGAAAGCTAGCAATAATGGCGATCATCGTTTATCGTGGGCCTACTGATGGCAGCTTCGCCGCGTCCGAGCGACCGGGCCAGGGAATGATCAATTTATTAGAAAGTCGACGTCAGCAGGCTTGGGATGAAGCTTCATATACTGTCTGATCTGCATTGTGAGTTCGCCGATTTCGTCCCCCCTGTGGTGGACTGTGACGTGGTCGTATTAGCCGGTGACATCCACGTGAAGTCCAGGGGGGCCATGTGGGCCAGCCTGACCTTCAGCACGCCTGTCATATATGCCATGGGCAATCATGAGCACTACAGCGGGAATATAGATCGAACCCACAGCAAGCTGCTTGACGCTGCTGAGGCGCACGTCCACGTATTGGAAAATCAGGTTTTAGAACACCGTGACGTGCAGTTTCTCTGCGCTACGGGTTGGACGAGCCTGGCCGCGACCGGAGACCCAGTAGCTGCTTCTTGGTGCGCTCGTAACTCACTGAATGACTTTCGCGCAATCCGTGTCGGTGAACAGTATCGGCGTTTGCGCCCTGATGATCTGATCGCGAGAAATCGAGAGACGAAGGAGTGGTTGGAGGGCCAGCTATCGCTGCCATTCAACGGTAAGCGTGTAGTTGTGACTCACTATCCGCCCCTTATGAAGTTCGTGAGTGACCAAGGAGCCGATCCTCACTTGCGAGCAGCCTATGGAAACAATTGGGATGGCCTGATGGATTTCAAGATCGATCTATGGATCTTTGGCCATACCCACGAAGCTGTGGATGAGGTGGTTAATGGCGTTCGGTTTGTGAGTAATCCTCGTGGTTATCCCACCGAAGAAACTGGCTTTCGGCCAGACCTAGTTGTCAGTGTATGAAGACTGATTGGGCTGCCGTCGTTTAGCTTTTTCAGTAAGTGAGTAGGTTTCAAATTCGAACGTGATGGAGAATCCATGAGTTGTCTGAATTCCCAGGACTGGATGGTTGAGGGCGTAATACGACTGCCCAGTCTGGTGTCAGCTAAGTTGGCGATCGCGCAGGCCCATGATTGGGGTGCACTAGTGGACGCGTACCTGGTAGATGCAGCTGAAGTTGGCGATCGTTTCGTTGCGTATGTGTATGGCGATCTTTCAGGGCAACTGGCTGATGGGATGACAATTGTCACACCCCCTAGTGAGGTGATAGCGGAGGTCGAAGGCATGGCGTTATTGCGGACAGTGTCAGGCAACGATCATTACGTCATGGTCAGCCGATTGCCTGCCGCCGCTTGATTGCCCCCGCGTTGTCGAGGCCGCTGTCTCAGCCTGCTTAATTAGGCCCCGCCGTCATCTAATCCATTAATAGTTAATGTGTGTTTAAGGGAGGAAGCATGTCCGAGTTAAAGAAACTGACATTGACTGTTAAGAACTATGATGCTCAAGGGAGCGGTGATCTAGACGCTCTCTATCGACGTGTTAGATACGAAGATGAGCACGGCGCTACTCTCTATTTCAAAGAGGTTGTGATGCTGAAGTACCTTGTGAAGCATGGTGCTTTGGCGACTGATGTTCCGCGAACTTGGTACTATAAGCATGCCTCAAAGAAATCGATAATTGTTGTCGCTTTTGAGAAGGCTGGTGGGAAAGTTGAGTGCGACTTGGATGATCTGCGAATTATTGCAAGGTCGACTTTGGTAAAGGGTGTGGTTATTTCGCTAGCAGCGGTTCCAGCTGGGATTATTGCTGCAACGGCAACCTTTGGAGTTGGGCTTGTCATTATTCCTATGTTTTTGTGGTATGGGTACAGGAACGTCTTCAAGCTTCCGAAAATGCTGGGTCGAAAAACGCTGGTGGATGATTTTTCAAAATTTGGCGTTACTCTTCGATAGCTTAGTTTTTTGGTTGTTGAACTTGATTCTCGTTAGAGTGGCTGTCTTGCGGACGGTGACCAGCGAAGGAAACTCAGATGAAGACCAATGCCGTTATCTTTGACGCCTTCGGAACGCTGGTCGAGATTCAGCAGCCGACACATCCGTTTCGACAGTTGCTTCGAGAGGGGCGACGCCAAGGCCGCTTGCCTCGCGCTGATGACATTCGAGCGATCATGACCCGTTGCCTTTCCCTAAGCGAGGCTGCGCTGTACTTTGGTATCAAAATCTCGCCCTCCCAGCTTGCATTTCTCGACCAATGCCTGGAGGAGGAACTGGCAAGCATTCGGCCTTATCCAGACGCGGTTGAGGCCGTTGGGCTACTGCAAGCTGCAGGGCTGAGACTGGCTGTGTGTTCAAACCTGGCCATGCCTTACGGCCCCGTAGTGGAAAGGATTTTCCCGCACCTTGGGGCCTATGGTTTCAGCTATCGCATTGGTGTTATGAAACCGCAAGCGACCATCTACCAGCACATCTGCGATCTACTTGATGTTCGGCCAGGAAATGAGCTCAGTAGTCAGAGGCGGATTGTCATGATTGGCGACTCAGAAAGGTGTGATCGGGATGGGCCTGGCCAGGTTGGTATCAAGGGTTATCTGTTGCGCAGGAATGGAGGCGGGGCTTCCAATCTTTCCCATTTTGCACAATCAGTGCTGAGTGATAGGTAGCTGGGAGCAGATCTTCAATTCGATGGAAGCGTTGCGTCTGAGCTAAAGGGCCGCGCCACGAGGTGGCCCTGTCGGGATGCCCCCTGCACAGAGTACGAGCGGCGACCAGACCAGTATCACCAGAGGGTGAAGCATGAATGAGCTTAGGATTGTCGGGCGATGCGTTCGCTCCCCGATCGGCTGCTGGAGTGCTAGGCATCGCTGTTTTGAAACGCGTTACGAGCAGGTCTTCTCAATCGCACTTGAAGTGTTTGGAAGCCGAAAGAAGGCGGAGCGATGGCTCGTAAGATCTGTAGTAGGTGTAGGCCGTCAGGCACCCTGCAGGGTGCTGTGCACACCTATGGGACTCACAATTATCCATGACGAGATTATACGGCTTGACCACGGCATACGAGCCTAATGCCATCTAGCCTGTCGTTGCGTTCTATCGAGTGAGGGCCGCCGCACCAGAGACTGTGCGATTCGTGGTCTTGTGTGCTGAGCTTCACTGCCACATTTTTCCGATCTGGCTTTTCAGACTATCGGGTGGGCAGACTATAAGCCATTGACGAATGGTAACGCCTTGCACATGTAGCAAGCCGAGCCAGGGCAAAGCCCCCTGAACTGCTCCGTCTGTGAGATCAGATGCGTAATTGCATGGACTTGACCACCTGTTGCACTCGACTTGACCAGTTGTTTGCATCGAATTTGACCGGCGCACGGGTACGCCTTGACGGGCAGAAGTCGGCCAAAAGCGTACGTAGCTAATAGGCCACTGCTTTCGGTCAGTGTGCGGTCATGAAAGCAAGTAGCTGGTCGCAGGCACTCCGGTTAAGACCATCAGCGTCCTTCGATTAACTCGCCGAACAACTCCCTAACCTTCACCTTGGCATCTGCCAGCGCGGCTCGGCCTTCATCGGTAATCTCATACATGCGTCGCTCGCGGCGCCCAGTGCGTTCATGGTGCGAGCACAGATAACCCTTCTTCTCCAAACCGTGCAGCATCGGATACAGCGTGCCCGCGCTGAGCTTGTAACCGTGGTGGCTCAGCTCCTCGATGACGGCCAGCCCGAAGATGGGAGCCTCGGCAGCGTGGTGCAGGATATGCAGGCGGATCAACCCGCCGTAGAGGTCTTTGTCGGTCACTCGATGTATCTCACAGTGCAATGCTCAACAGCCCGCCCAGGACACCGCTGCCCAGCACGACCATCCACGGCGGCAGCTTCCAGAACATCAACGCCACCAGTGCCACGAGGGCCAGGCCAAAGTCTTGCGGGCCATGAATCGCACTCGTCCATACCGGCTGGTAGAGAGCAGCAAGCAGCAGGCCGACCACGGCCGCATTGATGCCCAGCAGTGCTGCCTGCGTACGCAGGTTACGGCGCAGGTGCTCCCAGAATGGCAAGGCCCCCACCACCAGCAGGAAAGACGGCGCAAAGATCGCCAGCAGGCAAATCAGCCCGCCAAGCCAGCCAGTTGGTGCTTGGTTCATCGAGGCACCGAGAAATGCTGCAAAGGTGAATAGAGGCCCCGGCACGGCCTGCGCCGCACCATAGCCCGCGAGGAATGCTTCGTTGTCGACCCAGCCTGTTGGTACGACCTCAGCTTGCAACAGCGGCAGCACCACATGCCCGCCACCGAATACCAGCGAGCCGGCGCGGTAGAAGGCATCCATCATCGCCAGTGTCTGGCTCGGGAACACAGCTGTCAGCAACGGCAGCCCAAGCAGCAGGGCAAAGAACAGGGCCAGCCAGAACAAGCCAACGCGACGCCGCACGCTGATCGGTAGTGGATCATGGGCCTCGCCCTGCTGTGGTTTGAATAGCAGCAGGCCGACGATGGCTGCAAGGATGATGACACTCACTTGCCCCCAGGCAGAGGGTACGAGCAGCACGAAGCAGGTCGCCGCTGCCATGATGGAAATACGCGGCGCATCGGGACAAAGATTGCGCGCCATGCCCCAGACAGCCTGGGCGACCACCGCCACGGCCACCACCTTCAGACCGTGCAGCACGCCAGCAGGCATGGCATCACCATAACTGGCGATGCCGAGTGCGAAGAGGATCAAGGCGATTGCGGAGGGCAAGGTGAATCCCATCCACGCGGCTAGTGCCCCGGCGTAGCCGGATCGAGACAACCCGAGCGCAATCCCGACCTGGCTACTGGCTGGCCCCGGTAAGAACTGGCAAAGGGCGACAAGATCCGCATAGCTGCGCTCGCTCAACCATTGTCGACGCACCACGAACTCATCGCGGAAATAGCCCAGGTGTGCGATTGGGCCGCCGAAGGAGGTGAACCCCAAGCGGAGGAAGATCAAAAAAACAGCCCAAGGGCTACGGTCAGTCTTGGTGATTTTAGTCATGGTCAATACCTGATCTCTGACAAGGCTGGATGAAATTATCGATATACGATAGCGTAAATCGATAATTGAGGTCGACCATCATGGAACTCGTTCTGATCGGCTTACGCCGTGCTTCAAGTGGTCAGATCCAATGCAATTGGCTGGTCAAGTCCGATGCAAACAGGTGGTCAAGTGCAATGCAAACGATTGGTCAAGTGAGGTGCAATTCCCAATCAGAGGCGGCTCAGAGTCTCGCTGGTTAGTGCGTATCCCTGCTGTTCAAAAAAGCCTGATGCAATTGTTGTCAGCAAATGAAATCGAGCGTTTCCCTGCTTCGCAGCTATTGCTTCAACGACTCGAAGCATTTCAGCTCCAACCCCTGTCGATCTGTATGCCGGCTCCACGACCAGGGAACGCAGCAATCCATCTGCCCCATGCGTTTCAAACCCTCCCCACCCAACAGTCTCACCATCCCGCGTGAATTCGAAAAAGGTTCGGTTCGGAAGATCCACATCGTCTGATGGAAGGTCAGCAGACTCCAAGGCGTCGCGAAAGCGCTGCCATTGCCCTCCGGCTATTTGCATTGTCTGGATCATCATCTCCGTCTCCACCCTGTCATTCCCTATGCCTTGCTTTGCATGACCGCTATGGCTCAAGCCTGAGCAGCGGTCATCATATTCGCTTTACCGAATATCTGCCAAAGCGTATATTCGATTTTCCATATGCATCGAGTCCAGTCATGACCCCTGCTATCAAAGTTCTTTTCGTGTGCGTTGCCAACTCAGTCCGCTCCCAGCTTGCAGAGGCGTTACTGCGGCACACCGACCCGCGCTTCGAGGCCTTCAGCGCAGGATCCCAACCGTCTGAGATTGATCCGCGCACGATTCAGGCATTGGAGGCAGTTGGAGTCGATACAGCGGGCCTGCGAAGCAAGTCCATCAGCGAGTTTCAAGCTGATCGATTCGATTACGTCATCACTCTTTGCGATAAGTCCGCCAGCGAGTGCCTATCAATGCCCAGTGCAGGTGAAGTCATTGCCTGGGATTTTTCTGACCCAGTAACGAGCGATGATCCCGGCGCATTTCGCCACACGCTCCACGACATCCATGAGCGCATCAAGCTCTTCGTTTTGGTCAAGACCAAACACCTGGAGGATCTATGACAGAACCCATGAACCCCACCACGTTATTCAAGTGCTTGGCGGATGACACCCGAGCCAAAATTTCCCTGCTTGTCGTGAGCGAAGGCGAGCTGTGTGTCTGCGAGCTGACGGCGGCACTCGACCTGAGCCAGCCGAAGATTTCTCGTCATTTGGCCCTGCTGCGTTCTGCTGGTTTGTTGATGGATCGTCGGCAAGGTCAGTGGGTGTACTACCGCCTGAACCCCGACTTGCCTGCGTGGGTAACTGCGGTTTTGAAAGAAGTCGTAGACGCCAATCAGCATTGGCTGGAAACCGAGGCTAAACGCCTGTGCGGTATGAACGACCGCCCTATCAATCAGGGCGTGTGCAGCTGATTCACGCCCCAACCGGATTACTGAAATGCTGATTGCCGTATTGATCTTTATCGCCACTATCGTGCTCGTCATCTGGCAACCCAAGGGGCTCGGGGTAGGTTGGAGCGCGACGTTGGGTGCCATCGTGGCGCTGCTGGCAGGCGTCGTTACCCTGGCTGACATACCAGAGGTTTGGCGCATTGTCTGGAATGCCACCGGGACGTTTATCGCAGTCATCATCATTAGCCTGCTGCTTGATGAAGCAGGCTTTTTCAAGTGGGCTGCGTTGCATGTAGCGCGGTGGGGTGCTGGAAGCACTCGTAAGTTGTTTGCGTTCATCGTCTTGCTGGGCGCAGCTGTGTCGGCACTGTTCGCCAATGACGGAGCAGCGTTAATCCTCACACCCATTGTGATCGCGATGTTGCTGGCGTTGCGTTTTTCTCCTGCTGCTACGTTGGCATTCGTCATGGCAGCCGGTTTTATCGCCGATACGGCGAGCTTACCGCTGGTGGTTTCCAACCTGGTCAACATCGTTTCTGCCGACTACTTCGATATCGGCTTCAACGAATATGCTTCGATCATGGTGCCGGTAAACATCGTCAGCGTGGCAGCGACATTAGCCATGCTGCTGTGGTTTTTCCGCAAAGATTTACCAAAGACCTATGACCTCGACCAACTGGACAACCCGGACGAGGCAATTCACGACCGCGCCACTTTCGTAGCCGGCTGGTGGGTGCTGGCACTACTCCTGATCGGATTCTTTGTCATTGAGCCGCTGGGTGTGCCAATCAGCGCCATTGCTACGGTCTGCGCATTCGTCCTCTATGTCATCGCGGCTCGTGGTCATGCCATCAACACAAGCAAGGTGCTCAAGGAGGCTCCATGGCAAGTGGTGATTTTTTCCCTGGGTATGTATCTGGTCGTTTATGGCCTTAAGAACGCGGGCCTGACTGATCACATCGCCCAGATTCTGAACGTATTCGCCGGTTATGGCGTCTGGGGGGCATCCCTGGGTACTGGGATGCTAACGGCATTGCTGTCGTCGATCATGAACAACATGCCCACGGTTCTGGTGGGTGCCTTATCCATTCATGCCGCCGAAGTGGATGGCGTCGTTCAGCAAGCGATGGTGTACGCCAACATCATTGGCTGCGACCTAGGCCCGAAGATCACCCCAATTGGCAGTTTGGCCACGCTGTTGTGGCTACATGTGCTGGCCAAGAAGGACATCAAGATCAGTTGGGGTTACTACTTCAAGACTGGGATCGTGCTGACCTTGCCTATCCTCGTCGCCACCTTGTCTGCCCTGGCATTGCGCCTCAGTTTCTGAATCAAGGAATCTTCTGATGAAAGTCTTGTTCATGTGCACCCACAACAGCTGCCGCAGCATCCTGTCCGAGGCGCTGTTCAATCACCTGGCGCCTGAAGGCGTAGAAGCGGTCAGCTCGGGGAGCTTTCCCAGTGGCCGGGTGAATCAAAGGGCACTGCAGACGCTTGAGGCGGCGGGTATCTCTACGGCGGGCTTAAGCAGCAAGGCTTCGGATGCTTTTGAAGGCTCGCCTCCAGACATCGTGATCACTGTCTGTGACCGGGCTGCAGGTGAGGCATGCCCAATCTTCTTTGGGCCAGCTTTGAAGGCGCATTGGGGGCTGGCTGACCCGTCTGAGGCTAGCGGGTCGGAAGCCGAGATCACCGCTGCGTTTGAAGCCACACTCGTGAAAATTCACGAGCGCGTGAGCGCATTTCTTGCGCTTCCACTGAAGACCATAAGCGCTGAACAGTTGAAAGCTGAACTGAGTCGCATCGGTTCACTTTAGAGATCAACCGAGGCGGTGCCCAACCTGGCGTCGCCGTAGGAGTTTATATGCAAGACACATTGCCGAACGTCCACGCCGACCTGATCGACATTCCTTCGTTGGAGCAACTGGCACCTCGTACGCCTTCGCTTCATAAGCCTCGAATTCTGCTTTTGTACGGATCGACGCGAGAGCGCTCTTTCAGCCGGCTGGTGACTCAGGAAGCAGCGCGCTTGTTGGAAGAGTTTGGCGCCGAAACCAAGATCTTTGACCCGTCAGGTCTCCCGCTGCCGGATGACGCTCCCGATACACATCCCAAGGTCGCTGAGCTGCGCGAGCTGATGCAATGGTCTGAGGGGCAGGTGTGGTGCTCCCCTGAGCGTCACGGCTCCATGAGTGCGGTATTCAAAGCCCAAATTGACTGGGTTCCGCTGGCGATGGGCGCTGTACGACCTACCCAAGGCAAAACCCTTGCTGTGATGCAGGTCTGTGGTGGTTCTCAATCCTTCAACGTGGTTAACCAACTACGGGTACTTGGCCGATGGATGCGGATGTTTACCATCCCTAACCAGTCTTCCGTGGCCAAGGCGTTCACCGAGTTCGATGAAGCAGGCCGTATGAAGCCGTCCTCGTACTACGACCGACTGGTGGACGTGATGGAGGAGTTGATGAAATTCACCCTGCTGTTGCGGGATCGCCAGGATTATCTGGTTGATCGGTACTCCGAGCGTAAAGAGTCCGCCGAAGACCTGTCCAAGCGCGTCAACCAGCGCTCCATCTAACGTCAGCACGAGGAAGCGATATGAGCCAGATCACGATCTACCACAACCCCGAATGCGGCACCTCTCGCAACACCTTGGAATTGATCCGCAATAGCGGGGAAGAACCGACAGTTACGGGCACTCACGCATCAGGCAATTTCTGGTAGGCAGCACGACCACGACGATGCTGCGAACATCCACTTTTCCCGTATTGCTGCTTCGCTGAGCCAGTGCCACTGGCCACAGTATTTCCAGAACTGCGGAAATGCCGTGGCCACCCTGGGCGATGACTAACTGATCTTGCCGTAACGAGAGCACATGCAACTCATAACTGAAATTGTTCACCCCGAGCTCACATCAAAGCAGGGCAGAGTATTCCGTCGACATGCAGCACGCGGCATCGTGATGCGGCATGAGCAGATCCTGTTGCTGTTTACCGAGCGCTATAACGACTTCAGCTTTCCTGGCGGCGGCCTTGACGGTGACGAGGACATTGTCACAGGCTTGAAGCGTGAGCTTGAGGAAGAGACTGGCGCCCGTGAAATACAGGTGCTCCAGCACTACGGTTACATTGAGGAGTACCGGCCCTACTGGAAGCCACAGTACGATCTGATGCACATGACCTCGCATTTTTATCAATGCGAAGTAGCGCCCCAGCTAGAGCCCGTGAGAATGGAAAGCCACGAAATCGCGAATGGTATGCGGCCTGTCTGGATCAACCTGCATGAGGCCATAACGCATAATGAAGCCGTGATGCAGCGTCAGGAGTCATCGATGGGGCAGTCAATTCAGCGCGAAACGTTCATGCTGAAAAAAGTTGTGTCCGAGTTGATGCCGCCAATCAGCCTTTGATGGGCTATCTCAGCAGCTTGTGGCGTAAAGCACGATGACCTCACTTCGCGAGACGATGTTCCAGCCACAGGATTTCTGTCAGGGAGAAACTCCGTGGCCGGCTCGCTTACGCTTATTTAGAGACCGTGGCGGCGACAATGGCGGGCCCAGCGCTGCGTCGCAAAATCAGGACTCCACTGATTGCAGCTAAGGTCGAACCGATCAACACACCGACTTTTACTTCGTCGATCAGGTGAGCTGATCCAGCAAACGCCAGGTTTCCGATGAACAGGCTCATGGTGAAGCCGATGCCACACAAGAGCGCAACGCCGTAAAGCTGTGCCCAATTGCTGCCTTCCGGCAGTTTGGCCAAGCCCATACGAATGGCCAGAGCAGCTAATAGGAAAATGCCAACTTGCTTGCCCACCAACAGACCGAGCGCTACACCCAGCGGAACCGGATCGACTAGGTTTTCCATCGAAATACCGGCCAATGAAACACCCGCATTGGCGAAGCCAAAAATCGGCACCACAGCGAACGCTACCCACATATGCAGCTTTTCTTCTAGGAACAGCAGTGGAGACCGGGCTTCTTCTTCAGGCTTACCCATTGGAACACACAGCGCTACAGCGACACCTGCAAGGGTGGCGTGCACTCCCGATTGCAGCACGAAGAACCACAGCACACCACCTACCAGCAGATACGGGAACAATCGTCTGACGCCCAATCGATTCATTGCGATCAGAATGGCCAGGGTTGCGAGCGATGCCAGCAACATCGGCATGGAAAGACCAGAGGTGTAGAAAAAGGCAATGATGACTACAGCACCCAGGTCGTCAATGATCGCCAAGGCGGCGAGGAAGACCTTCAGCGACGTAGGGACTCGCTTCCCCAGCAACGACAAGACGCCCAAGGCGAATGCGATGTCGGTAGCGGCTGGGATAGCCCACCCCTTCAAAGTCTCAGAATTACCCCAGTTGATTGCGATGTAGATCAGCGCAGGCACAACCATGCCACCTAAAGCACCAAACCCCGGCAGGGCGCGCTGGCCCCAAGTGGAAAGCCCACCTGCCAGAACCTCTCTTTTGATCTCTAGGCCGACCATCAGGAAGAAGATGGCCATGAGGCCATCATTGACCCAATGCTCCACAGACATGCCCAACCAGACACTGTGCAAGGCGGCAAAATAACCTTGCGAGAGAGGCGAGTTCGCCACGATTAGGGCCGCGAGTGCTGCGCCCATCAGTACAAGACCGCCAGCGGATTCCGACGATAGGAAGCGAGCCAGAATCGCGGCTGCTCTAGGGGTTTCTGCGGGAGCTCTACTATGAGTCATCAGTGTCCTTGCGCTTTGATCCAAAGCGATTATTTTAACATCCGAGGTTTACCAGCACGGCAGGGCACATAGCCTGTAACGATTTACACCGAGCCTTAATCAGCCGTCAGTGTGTTCCCCGGCACGGGCTCGCTCATGAAACGCAGGAGCGCGCTCCAAGCACATAGCCTCACTAGGCGAGCGAGCATCGATCCTTCTTTACAGGTGTGTGGCTCCTCGGATATTTGATGATTGAAGCAACTGAGGCCCAGCATAAATGCACGCACCTCAGCGCGATCCTACGACAGTGGCATTTGAATCTGGAGTAAGCCTATTTGGGGATATACGCCGCTACCGACTTGCGAATCTCTTCCCGCGCCTCATCCGCGCTCCCCCAACGCCCCATCTTCACCCACTTACCCGGCTCCAATGCTTTGTAGTTTTCGAAGAAGTGCTGGATCTGTGCGAGGAGTAACGCAGGTAGGTCTGAGCACTCATTCACGTCGGTGTACAATGAGCTAAGTTTCTCGTGAGGCACTGCGATCACCTTGGCATCCGCTCCGGCTTCGTCAGTCATGTACATCACACCAACCGGGCGACTACGGATGACAACACCAGGTGAGACGGGATAAGGGCAAACCACCAGGACGTCCAGCGGATCACCATCGTCGCTCAGCGTGTTCGGGATAAATCCGTAGTTGGCTGGATAGAACATCGGTGTGCTGAGGAAGCGGTCGACAAAGATCTGCCCACTTGGCTTGTCCACCTCGTACTTGATCGGCGAGTGGTTTGCAGGAATCTCTATAACGGTGAAGAAGTCATCGGGGATGGCGTTGCCAGCTGGGATGTCCGCGTAGCTCATGTTCATAGCTCCGAAGTTGTGGAGGGTGTTGAGCTGGAGGGCATTTTTCCAAGGGTGCCCATCTCGACTGGCGTCTTCGTGAAAAACACCGATATTTCCTCAGAGTCCAATCGTTTGAACAATCGTTCTGCCTCATCTTCCGTGATGGCCAAGCGAATCTCCGTGGGTTGATCCGCCAGCTCAAAAAAGTGCGATGAATGCAGTTTTCCTGTGTGCCCAAACCCTTCGATTCCGGTGCAGAGCGTGGCGCCTCGCAACCCCATTTCTTTAGCCACGTCGACGATCCATTCGCCTAGCATCTTTCCCTGATAACGACGGTTTTGTTGGGTGAAGAAAACGACCATATAGCCTTTCATTTCTATCTCCTCAGCGAGTACCAATCATTTGGTAGGACAGAAGCCCCGCAGCGGTCATCGCTAACGAGCCTGCAACGTGCAACGAAATTGAGCCAAGCGCCCAGACCAGTCTGCCTTCCTGAATCAAGGCAACCGTTTCGGCTGAAAATGTAGAGAAGGTGGTAAGCCCACCACAGAAACCCGTGATGATCAGGAGACGCCACTCTGGACTGAGGGTAGGAGAAGCGGCCAAGAAGGCGATGGCCAGGCCGATGATGTAGCCCCCAACCATGTTCGCGACCACAGTACCTGGGGGAATCGTAGGAAACAGAGCATTCAGTTTCATGCCCAATATCCAGCGCAACCAGGCTCCAAGTGAAGCGCCAACGGCGATGACCATTAAAGACTTCAGCATGGCGAGCCCACCTCATCAGACCTGAGTGGACTAACTGGTAAGCGGCTCGCGCCGAAAGAAAAAGGAAACTCGGAGGATAAGATCATAGCCTGTCCTAAAATGGAGGACAGGGAGACGCACCTACGCACCCTGTCCAGGGTTCACGTAGGCATCATCAGCACGAAGGCGGTTAAAGGAGGAATGCCATCTCCTGATCTGATCCTATAGCATCAGCGCCAATGGTATCAATAGGCATCAAGAGCAGCTGCATGCAAGCGATCTGAAGGCCCTTTTGGCTAGGCAAGATGTTTGATTGTTGGCGCTGATTGAAAACTGACCCATCCTGCCGATTGAAAATTGACCCAGGGAGGATTGCTGATTTTTGTCCCAGCAATTGTGGATAGGAAGGTGAGTTGGCCGGACGGTTACAAATGATCGACATGGCCAATGTATCTGCTACTGGACGCGGTTGTAGGCGATCAAAATTCGCATTTGGTGAATCGAAACTCATAAATGTTAGCGTTTTCGCCTGTTTTAAAGCATTTTTTATAGGTTTTCGAGGATTTTTGAGTGAAAACTCAGATTGACAAATAGGCAATTTATTTACCGTTCGTCGGCAATGTCCATTTTATTTTCACCCCCCCCTTGAATCGCCCCTGGTTTCGTAGACACCTCCAAGCCTCATAATGAGGCCCAAATAGGAGGTGCCATGAGTCGTCAGCGTTACCCCGAAGAGTTCAAGATCGAAGCGGTCAAGCAAGTGACCGAGAAAG
>NZ_BQHW01000013.1 GCF_021602025.1 Pseudomonas ceruminis | reverse complement strand
GCAATCTCAAATGACTATGTGATTTCTCGCATGGCCACTTGTGATGCTGATAATCTTTGTGACTATCAGTCCGTACTCACAAGCACCCACACGAATTGCTTGATTCAATTTGTTAAAGAGCGTTTGGCTAAGAGCGTTTCATCTCAACCGAGGCGCGCATTCTACGCTTTCCTCATTTGCTGTCAAGTGTTTATTTTGAAGTTTTTGCCGAGAAACTCGTTTAGCTTCAAACACTTGACTCGCTGCGATCTCTCGTAGCGGGAGGCGAATCATACAGCGTTTAGAAGCGCTGTCAACCACCGTTTCAACCGCTATCGATCAGACGACCGAAGCATTTCCAGTACTACCTGGATCGATTAACTCATTGAATCTCAAGGAGTTTCTCGTTCCGACTACGCTGGAAGTGGGGCGCATTATAAGGGGATTCGAAGGCAGGTCAAGGCTTAATTTCATTTATTTGAAACATTTACGGAAACGACCCCATCAAGGCGGCCCCATCGCCGAGCACAATGAAAGACAAGCCGCTACGAAACCGCCCTGCCCCTACGCCCGATGATTCGCGGCACGCGCCGCGCCACCGCTGGAATCCGCAACACCATGAGTAAGCCAGCAATCCCCGCATAGATTGCCCACTCCCGCAGATCGGAGCGAACGATCCACAAAAAGTGCAGCAACCCCAGCCCGAGAATCACGTACACCAGCTTATGCAGTTTCTTCCAACGCGCCCCCAACTTGCGCTGGCTATAGCGATTGGATGTCACCGCCAAGGCCAACAAGCCAAGGAAGCCCAGCGCGCCCACAATTATGTAGGGACGCTTGCGCAACTCTACGGTCAACTGCCCCCAATCCAACCCGAGGATGAAGAACAGGTAGCAGAGGATATGCATCACGATAAAAGCAAAGCACCACAACCCAAGTTGCCGGCGCACCACGATCCAGCCCGACCACCCCGTCAACCGCTGCAGGGGCGTCATGCTCAGTGTCACCAGCAAAAAGGTGAGCGCGCCCAACCCGACGCGGTCCATCATGATCTTTCCTGGGTCCGGCCCCAGGAGGCCCATCGCAGCCTCGTACAACCACCACACAGGGAACAGGCAACCCACTACAAAGATGGCCAGGCGCAACCAGGGATAGCGCATCAGTAGTTCTTCCGCAGGTCGAGCCCGGTATACAGCGACGCCACCTCATCGGCGTAACCATTGAACATCTGCGTCTGCCGCACGTTGGGGCTGAACAGGCCGCTGGGCAGACGCCGCTCACGTGCCTGGCTCCAGCGTGGGTGGTCGACTTCAGGGTTCACGTTCGCATAGAAACCATACTCATCCGGCGCCAGCCCTTCCCAGGTCGTTTGCGGTTGCTCGGCCACCAAACTGATGCGCACAATCGACTTGATACTCTTGAACCCGTATTTCCAAGGCACCACCAAACGCAGCGGCGCGCCATTCTGGTTGGCCAATTCACGCCCATACATCCCTACCGCCAGGATGGCCAACGGGTGCATCGCCTCATCCAGGCGCAGCCCTTCTCTATACGGCCAGTCGATCAGGGCAAAGCCAGAACGTTGCCCTGGCATGTGCGCCGGGTCCTTCAAGGTCTCGAACCGTACATAACGCGCTTTCGACGTCGGCTCGACCTGCTTGAGCACTTGCGCCAACGGGAAGCCGAGCCACGGTATGACCATCGACCACGCCTCGACGCAGCGCAAGCGGTAGATACGTTCCTCGAGCTGGTAGGGTTTGACGAAGTCTTCCAGGGCATAACGCCCAGGCTTACCGACCTCACCATCGATCACCACAGACCACGGCTCGGTCTTCAGGCTAGCGCTATTGGCCGCCGGGTCGCCTTTGTCAGGCCCGAACTCATAGAAGTTGTTGTAGTGGGTGGCATCCTTGAACGGTGTGATCGCCTCGTCCTTGACGGTGACCGCCTGCCAGCGTGTGGCGGCAAGCTTGTCAGTGAACCAGCCTGGCGCAGCGCCCGCCTCGACATCGGCGTAACGGCTGGCCTCGGCTGCAGACCCCAGGGTCGGCAATGCGCCCAGGGCAATCCCGGCCAGGGAGCCACTTAGCAAGGTTCGGCGTGAAAGATAGATGCCTTCGGGTGTGATCTCCGATGCTTTGCAATCGGACGACCGGGGTAGCTTGATGAGCATGGACGGCTCCACAGCACTGGATAACGGATGTACCAGTAAGACTATGGAGCCGGAGGGTTATTCCACCATTAAATCTTTATCACGCTTTGCGTCGACGGCCACGCAGCAGGTACTGGATGGGCCCCGATGCCGCGTAGGCGAGGAAGATCAACAGCAGGATGCGTGGCGGGTCGCTGAATACCACGGCAAACACCAGCACCACCGCCAGGATCGCCACGAACGGCACACGGCCCTTGAGGTCAAGCTCCTTGAAGCTGTTGTACTTGATGTTGCTGACCATCAGCATGCCGGCGGCAGCCACCAGCAGCGCCACCAGGAACGACAGCTTGGAGCCCTGGATGCCATAGTCGCTGAACGCCCACACGGTACCGGCCACGACACCGGCAGCAGCCGGGCTGGCGAGGCCGATGAAATAGCGCTTGTCGGCAGTACCGACCTGGGTGTTGAAGCGCGCCAGGCGCAGCGCAGCACCGGCTACATAGATGAAGGCGACCATCCAGCCGACCTTGCCCATGTCACCCAGCGCCCAGCCGAACGCCAACAGGGCAGGCGCCACGCCGAAGGCAACCATGTCCGACAGCGAGTCGTACTCGGCACCGAAGGCGCTCTGGGTGTTGGTCATACGGGCAACACGACCGTCAAGGCCGTCAAGCACCATGGCAACGAAGATGGCGATGGCGGCGAAGGCGAAGTACTTGCTCGCCTCGCGTGGGTCGCCTGCGCTCAGGGCGCTCTGCGCGCTCATCGAGCTGATGATGGAGTAGAAACCGGCAAACAGGTTGGCGGTGGTAAACAGGTTGGGCAGCAGGTAGATGCCGCGATGGCGCACCTTGCGCCCTTCGGCGTCATGCCCTTCTTCAACGTGCTCATCGACAGGTAGCAGGCTTTCGGCGTCGGAGGGCTTGTTCGGCTCTTCGGGACGTTCGCTCATGGAGGGTACCTTGCAACAGGATGGAAAATGTTCGACACGGGCCCGCGAAACAGGTTCTGACGGCAGGCCACTGGTCTGCTTTATACCAGAAGCTGACTGCCAGAACGAAAAAACGCGGCCGAAGCCGCGTTTTTCATCTTTCGATAAGACTTAGTTCTTGGTCTTGTCGACGATTTTGTTAGCCGAGATCCACGGCATCATCGAGCGCAGCTGCTCGCCGATGATTTCGATGCCATGAGCGGCGTTGTTGCGGCGCTTGGCGGTCATCGATGGGTAGTTGGTGGCACCTTCGGAGATGAACATCTTCGCGTACTCACCGTCCTGGATGCGCTTCAGAGCGTTGCGCATGGCCTTGCGGGATTCTTCGTTGATGACTTCCGGGCCGGTGACGTACTCACCGTATTCGGCGTTGTTGGAGATCGAGTAGTTCATGTTGGCGATACCGCCTTCGTACATGAGGTCAACGATCAGCTTGAGTTCGTGCAGGCACTCGAAGTAGGCCATTTCTGGCGCGTAGCCTGCTTCGACCAGGGTTTCGAAACCGGCTTTGACCAGTTCGACCGTACCGCCGCACAGAACAGCCTGCTCACCGAACAGGTCGGTTTCGGTCTCGTCCTTGAAGGTGGTTTCGATAATGCCGGTACGGCCGCCACCCACGCCCGAGGCGTAGGACAGGGCGACGTTCTTGGCATTGCCGGAGGCGTCTTGGTAGATAGCGATCAGGTCAGGGATACCACCGCCTTTGACGAACTCGGAGCGAACGGTGTGGCCCGGGGCCTTCGGCGCGATCATGATCACGTCGAGATCGGCACGCGGAACGACCTGGTTGTAATGGATCGCGAAGCCGTGGGAGAAGGCCAGGGTGGCGCCTTTCTTGATGTTCGGCTCGATTTCGTTCTTGTACAGCTGGCCCTGGAACTCGTCCGGGGTCAGGATCATGACCAGGTCGGCAGCAGCGACGGCAGAGGCAACGTCGGTCACTTTCAGGCCATGGGCTTCCGCCTTGGCAACGGTGGCCGAACCTTTACGCAGACCGATGGTGACATCTACACCGGAGTCCTTCAGGTTGCACGCTTGAGCGTGGCCCTGGGAGCCGTAACCGATGATGGCGACTTTCTTACCCTGGATGATGGAAAGGTCGCAGTCTTTATCGTAGAAAACTTTCATGAAAATACCCCTGGTTATATCTCGGCCCCTGCGGAGCCATCGCTAATTTTTGAATTTAGATGCTGAGCACTTTGTCGCCACGGGCAATGCCGGTAACGCCACTGCGCACGGTTTCGAGAATCGATGCGGTGCCGATCGCCTGGATGAAGCTGTCCAGTTTGTCGCTGGTGCCGCTCAGCTGCACGGTGTACACGCTGGCGGTCACATCGACGATCTGGCCACGGAAGATATCCGTGGTGCGCTTGATCTCGGCACGCTGGGCACCGGTGGCCTTGACCTTGACCAGCATCAGTTCGCGCTCGATGTGAGCGCTTTCCGACAGGTCCACAAGCTTGACCACTTCGACCAGCTTGTTGAGGTTCTTGGTGATCTGTTCGATCACTTCGTCATGGCCAACGGTGGTCAGCGTCAGACGCGACAGGGTCGGGTCTTCGGTCGGTGCCACGGTCAGGCTTTCAATGTTGTAGTTGCGCTGGGAGAACAGGCCGACCACACGGGACAACGCACCGGGTTCGTTTTCCAGCAGCAGGGAAATGATGTGCCGCATATCAGGTACGCTCCGTCTTGCTCAGCCACATATCACGCATCGAGCCATCCTTGATCTGCATCGGATAGACGTGCTCGGTACGGTCAACCGCGATGTCGATGAACACCAGACGGTCCTTCATCGCGAACGCTTCTTCCAGCTTGGGCTTGAGGTCCTTCAGGCTGGTGATGCGGATACCCACATGGCCATAGGCCTCGGCCAGCTTGATGAAGTCAGGCAGCGACTCGACATAAGAGTGCGAGTGACGGCCGTTGTAGGCCATGTCCTGCCACTGACGGACCATGCCCAGCACGCCGTTGTTCAGGTTGACGATCTTCACCGGCAGGCCGTACTGCATGCAGGTGGACAGTTCCTGGATGTTCATCTGGATACTGCCTTCGCCAGTGACACAGGCCACGTCCTGATCCGGGAAGTTGAGCTTGACGCCCATGGCCGCCGGGAAACCGAAGCCCATGGTGCCCAGGCCACCGGAGTTGATCCAGCGGTTAGGCTTGTTGAAGCGGTAATACTGCGCCGCAAACATCTGGTGCTGACCCACGTCTGAGGTAACGAAGGCATCACCCTTGGTCACTTCGCAGAGGGTTTCGATCACGGTCTGTGGCTTGATGACATTGCCGTCGCCCCGGTCATAGGGGAACAGGTCGCCATTGCCACGCCATTCGTCGATCTGCTTCCACCAGGCATCGAGCGCCGCCTTGTCAGGCTGCTCGCCGATTTCCTTGAGGATGCCGAGCATTTCGCTGAGCACGCTGTCGACTGGGCCGACGATCGGAACATCGGCCTTGATCATCTTCGAGATCGACGCCGGGTCGATGTCGATGTGGATGATCTTGGCGTTCGGGCAGAACTTGGCCGGGCCGTTGACCACGCGGTCATCGAAGCGCGCACCAACGGCGAAGATCACGTCGGCATTGTGCATGGCCATGTTGGCGGTGAAGCTGCCGTGCATACCGAGCATACCGAGGAACTGGCGGTCGGTGCCCGGGAAGCCACCCAGCCCCATGAGGGTATTGGTCACCGGCAGGTTCAGCGATTTGGCGATCTCGGTCAGGGCTTCGGAGCCACCGCCCAGGATCACGCCACCGCCTGCGTAGACGATTGGACGCTTGGCAGCCAGCAGCATCTCGGCGGCCTTGCGGATCTGGCCGGAGTGGCCACGCACCGCTGGGCTGTAGGAACGCAGCTTGACCTTCTTCGGATAGACGTACTCGAACTTCTCGGCCGGGTTGGTCATATCTTTTGGAATGTCGACCACGACCGGGCCCGGACGGCCGGATTGCGCCAGGTAGAAGGCTTTTTTCAGAACTTCCGGAATCTCGGTGGCATGTTTGATCATGAAGCTGTGCTTCACGATCGGCCGCGAGATACCGATCATGTCAGTTTCCTGGAAGGCATCGGTACCGACCATGGTGCTAGGCACCTGGCCAGACAGGATGACCATCGGGATCGAGTCCATGTAGGCGGTGGCAATGCCGGTGATGGCGTTGGTTGCGCCCGGGCCGGAGGTTACCAGCACCACGCCGGCCTTGCCGGTAGCGCGAGCGTAGCCGTCCGCCATATGGGTAGCCGCCTGCTCGTGACGAACCAGGATGTGCTCGACTTCCGGTTCCTTGAACAGGGCGTCGTAAACATGCAGGAGAGCACCACCAGGGTACCCGTAGATGTGCTTAACGCCTTCGTCACGCAAAAAGCGGACGACCATCTCAGCGCCAGATAAAAGCTCCACGTTGTTCACCTCTAAAACGCCAGAATACCGCCCACCCGGGCGGGTCTTAATAGGTTTACTGCCAAGCAGAGCATGAGCGAACGTCAGCACTGACTGAGCAAGTATTGGGAGCACCCCAGAGTGTTGCGGGGTTTTCCCACCCAGCGCGAGGTAACGCGTTGCGGGGTGTAACAGGTCGGCGCGGGTGTGCGCCTCATGATCTGCTTAGCGGGTCTGCTTCTGGCAGTCCCTCTACAGCGGAATCTGGATTCTTGTGATTTGGCGGCTACAAGTCAAGAAAAATTATTGCCAATTTTTCCTCAAGATGAATTCTCGCCACCACTAAAAACCTAGTCAGCAGCAGGAATAATAAGATTTCCACAAAAAAGGGCCACAATCTGCGGCCCTTGAAGGAAAAAGAGAGGAAATCAGGCGGAAGGAGCGATCAATTGATCGAACTCTGCTAGCAGGCGGCGTAGCGCGCGACTTTGTTCCGGGCGATCGACGAACACCGTCTCAGCCATGACCAGGATGCCCGACGCACTGGGCAACGGGTGGCCCAGCTCGATAATGAGCTTCATGCGTGGCAGGAAAATCCACTGCAGCCACTGCTCGAAACTCAAGGTGTCCACCGCAAAGGGCACTGTACTGGCCAATGCCTCATCGGTTGGCGCCTCGTCGTCCCACCAGCCCTGCACCTGCAGCTCACGTTCGATCAGCAGCAGGTGGTCGGCGATGTCCAGGATACGTTGCTCGATCATCAGGAGCTGACCCGTGCCTTTTGCCGCGCCAATGCAGCCCCTGCGCTGTCACCCTGCTTTTCGCGGGCCTGGGCGATGGTGTTCCACAACTCAGCCTGCAGGTCGGGGCGGCCATTGGCATAAGTCAAAGCACGGCGGGCCAATTGCTCGGCCTGCGCGGCATCACCTTGCGACAGGCGCACCTGGGCAAGGCGGAACAAAACCTGCGGTTCACGCGGGGCGATACGCTGGGCGCGCTCCAGGCTCGACGCAGCGCCGTTGAAGTCACCGCTGCCTTGTTGCGACTGGGCGGTGGTCAACAACGCCAGCACCGGGCCATCAAGCTGTTCGTCGGCCGACAGGCCACCGGAGGATCCGCCGCTGCGCGGGATACCGGTTGGCGCGCTGTTGGTGGCTGGGGCGCTGTTCATCGAGGCGATGTCGAACGGCTCGTCGGCAATTGGATTCGGGTTGGTGGTCATCGGTGCGGAATTGCCCGGCCCGGTGGTGATCGGCGTCGTACTGATCGGCGCGGCACCGTTGCCTGCCGGGAAGGTCTGGATGCCCGCGGCACCCGCCCCTTGCGGGATCATCACGGTCACGCCGGAGTCCTCAGGCAGCGACTGCGCCTGCGAGGTGCCGTTGCTCATGCCAGCCGCCGAGCGGTTGGCCGTGACACGCTCACTGTTGGACACACGCGTGCTCGAGTCCACCACCGGAATGTTGCCACGCGGCACACTGGAGCAACCCTGAAGCACCACCAGTGCCGTCACGGCAGGAAACAGCCACTTATTCAATTCACACCTCATCAATGCAGCCAGTGCTTAATTCATCCAGCCTTTGACCCAGTCCATGACCGATTCTGCCGGATTCTGCTCGCCGCCACAGGTCGCGCCGGCGGGCGGTTCGCTGCCGCGAATATACGGCATCTGCACCGCTCCCGGACAGCTTCCGTCAGAACCGCGGCCACTGTACGGATCGATCCAGGCCTGCACCACGTTGTCCGGTTGCGGCATGTCCAGCGGCAGCGGGTCGGCCTTCTTCATGAAGCTGGTCCACACCTGCAGAGCGCCGGTGGCACCGGTGAACGGGGTCTTGCCATTATCATCGCGGCCCATCCATACCACGGCCAGCAGGTCCTGGCTGAAGCCGGAGAACCAACTGTCGCGCGAGTCGTTGCTGGTACCGGTCTTGCCCGCCAGGGTCAGCGAGCTCGGCAACGTGTTGTACACCGAACGCCCCGTACCTTCACGCATCACCCGCTGCATGGCGTTCTGCACCAGATAAATGGAACCCGGGTCGAAGGTTTGCTGGATCTGGAAGGGGTAACGCTTGAGCGGCTCGCCTTCGGCGGTCAGCACACTGCGGATACCGCGCATCGGGGTATTGAAGCCGCCGTTGGCGATGGTCTGGTACATGGTCGCCACCTGCATCGGCGACATCCCACCGGCACCCAGCAGCATTGCCGGGAAGGCTGGCCAATCGACTTTCACTCCCAGTCGACCGATCGTCTTGATCACATTCGGCACACCCACCTCCAGGCCGAGCTTGGCCGTCGACAGGTTGTAGGAGTTGGCCAGGCCCTGGTAGAGGTAGATCGTGCCATGCGGGCGACGGTCATAGTTCTGCGGGCGCCACACCTGGCCGTCAGCCCCTTTGACCGAGAATGCCTCGTCCTGCACCCACGTGGTCAGCGTGTACTTGCTCGGTTGCTCCAGTGCGGTCAGGTAAACGGCTGGCTTGACCAGCGAGCCAATGGGCCGCACGGCATCGATGGCGCGGTTGAAGCCAGCAAAGCCCGACTGCCGGCTGCCGATCAGGGCCTGCACCTCACCGGTTTCCGGGTTGGTCACGACCATCGCCGACTCGACCGCATCAGCGCCTTTGCGCCCGGCCAGGCGTTTGAAGGTTTCGTTCATCGAGGTTTCGGCCTTCATCTGCAGAATCGGGTCGAAACTGGTGAAGATGCGCAGGCCCTCCTCGGTCAAGTCTTCGTCGCGGTAGTCCTGGCGCAGCTGGCGCTTGACCAGGTCGAGGAAGGCCGGGAACGAGCTGTCGGCCAGGCTGCCACGCGTGGTCACGCCCAGCGGCATCTTTTTCGCAGCGTCTACAACGGCCTGGCTGGCCACCCCCTGCTCGGCCACCAGGTCGAGCACCAGATTGCGGCGGGCCAGGGCGCGCTCAGGATAACGACGCGGGTTGTAGTAGGAAGGCCCCTTGACCATCCCCACCAGCAAGGCGATCTGGTGCAGCTTGAGCTCCGACAGCGGCTGACTGAAGAAGAACTGGCTGGCCAGGCCGAAGCCATGCACGGCGCGCTGACCATCCTGGCCGACAAACACCTCGTTGAGGTAGGCCTCCAGGATTTCGCGCTTGTCGTAATGCATTTCCAGCAATACGGCCATCATTGCTTCAGTCAGCTTGCGGCTCAGGCTGCGCTCGCTGGTCAGGTAGAAGTTCTTTACCAACTGCTGGGTCAGGGTACTGCCCCCCTGGCGCATCGACCCGGCCGAGGTGTTGACCCATATCGCACGGGCGATGGACTTGGGCGACACCCCGAAGTGGCTGTAGAAATCGCGATCTTCGGTGGCCACCAAGGTTTCGAGCAGGTACGGCGGCACCTGGTCGATCTTGATCAGGATGCGGTCTTCAAGGTTCTTCGGGTAGATGCCGCCGATCATCAGCGGCTCCAGGCGGACCACGTCGAGCTTGCCACCGTTGGCGCCCGACAGGCCGGCAACGTAGTCGCCAGAGAAGCGTACCCGCACGAACTGCGCAGGCTCCATGCCCTCGTAGAACTGGAAGCCGCGGGTGTTCAGGTCAACGGTATTGCCGTTGACGGCCGCAGCGCCCGGGCCATTGGCTGCGCTTTCACGCCGATAGCCGAGCGCGTCGAGCTCGGTGAGGAAGTCGCTTTTGCTCAGCTTCTGGCCGACGAACAGCTCCAGCGGCCGGGCATACACCTTGGCTGGGATGGTCCAGCGCTTGCCGGAGAACTTCTCCTGCACGACGGCATCGAGGTAAACCGCGAAGCCGGCGACGATCACCAGGCCGACCAGGCTGAGCTTCAATGCCCAGCCCAGCCAGGCGCGCGAGCGGCCGGTCGGGCGTTTCTGAGGGGTACGGGAATTTCGGGTTCGAGTCATGGCGGCGGATTATACGCACTTTGTAAAGGCTGGGCAGGCGCCCTCTGGCGGTATGCAGGGGCGGCACCATTGACCATAATGGCGCTTTCGAATTCCCTGCCCCCGGAAGGATTTCCCGTGAGCCAAGCCTTGATCAACGCCTTGCAGAACCCTGCCCTCTACCCTCACCCCGTGGACGGGTTCCAGCTCATCGAGACGCACATCTCCTGGGTTCTGCTGACCGGTGAGTACGCCTACAAGATCAAGAAGCCGATGAACTTTGGCTTTCTCGACTTCACCGCGCTGGATCAGCGCGAGCATTTTTGCAACGAAGAGTTGCGGCTTAACCAGCGCCTGACCGAAGGCCTGTACCTGGAAGTCCTGCCGATCACCGGCACAGCTCAAGCACCACAACTGGGCGGCGACGGCGAAGTGATCGAGTACGCGTTGAAGATGCGCCAATTCCCCCAGGGTCAGATGCTCAGCACCCTGCAAGCCAACGGGGAGCTCAACGCCAGCCACATCGACCAGATGGCGCGGCAGATTGCCGAGTTCCACCTGCAGACGCCCAAGGTTCGCGCGGACCAGCCTCATGGCTCAGCTGAAAGCGTCATGGCCCCGGTGGAGCAGAACTTCGAACAGATCCGTCCCTTCCTCAGCGACAAGGCCGACCTGCAGCAGTTGGACAACCTGCAGGCTTGGGCCCAGAGCAGTTTCGAGCGCCTCAAAGGCCTCTTCGAGGCGCGTAAGGCCAATGGTTTCATCCGCGAATGCCACGGTGACATTCATTTGGGCAACGCCACCTTGATCGATGGCAAAGTGGTGATCTTCGACTGCATCGAGTTCAACGAACCGTTCCGCATGACCGACGTCTGGGCCGACACCGGGTTCCTCGCCATGGACCTGGAAGACCGCGGCCTCAAGTGCCTGGCACGCCGCTTCATCAGCCAGTACCTGGAACTGACCGGCGACTATGAAGGCCTGGAAGTGCTCAATTTCTACAAAGCCTATCGTGCGCTGGTGCGGGCCAAGGTGGCGCTGTTCAGCATGCCGGCCGATGCCGATGGCATCCAGCGCGCCACCACCCTGCGCACCTACCGCAACTATGCCAACCTGGCGGAAAGCTACAGCGCCATCCCTTCGCGCCTGCTGGCCATCACCCAGGGGGTTTCGGCTGTCGGCAAGAGCCACGTGGCCATGCGCCTGGTCGAAGCGCTCGGCGCCGTGAGGGTACGTTCGGATGTAGAGCGCAAGCGCCTGTTCGGTGAACAGCCGCAGGCAGACGTTGGCCAACTGCAGGCCGGCATCTATGGCCAGGATGCCAGTGCTGCCACCTATGAACGCCTGCACCAGCTGGCCGCGACCATTCTGCGCGCCGGGTTCCCGGTGGTGCTCGACGCCACGTACCTCAAGCGCGACCAGCGCCAGGCTGCATCAGGTGTTGCCAGCGAAACCGGCGTGCCGTTCCTGATCCTCGACTGCCACGCCCCCGAGGCAGTGATTGCCAGCTGGCTGGCACAGCGCCAGGCGGAAAACGCCGATCCATCGGATGCCACCCTGGAAGTGGTCAAGGCGCAGCAGGCCACCCGTGAGCCACTCGACGAGACCGAACAGCAGCACGCCACCCGGGTTGATACACAAGATGCCAACAACATGAACCAGGTGATCGAGCAGATCCGTCAACGCTTGCCTGGCCTGTAAGCCCGCGGCATTGCCCCTAGCGGGCCTGCACAGGTCACACCTGTGCGGGCCCGCATGCACGGTACCTCCCCGCGCAAACAGGGCATCTCGTCGCCCCCGATGGCAAAAGGCCGCGCATTTTCCATCCCCCGCTACACTCCTCTCTGACCTGCTCGCGATTTATCCCCATGACCCGTTCAGCCATCGCAAGGAGGCTCGATGAACGATGAATTGCAGCACCTGAAGAATCTTGGCAAGACCTCCGCGCAGTGGTTGCATGCGGCCGGCATCCATAGCGCATCGGATTTGCGGCGCCTGGGCGCGGTGGGCGCCTACCAGGCGGTAAAGACACGAGGTTTCCGAGCATCGAAGGTGTTGTTGTACGCGATTGAAGGGGCGCTGCTGGACATGCACTGGAACGATTTACCTGCCGAACGCAAGCAAGCGCTCAAT
This sequence comes from Pseudomonas ceruminis, assembly GCF_021602025.1. Taxonomy (GTDB): domain Bacteria; phylum Pseudomonadota; class Gammaproteobacteria; order Pseudomonadales; family Pseudomonadaceae; genus Aquipseudomonas; species Aquipseudomonas ceruminis. The sequence goes on along the minus strand of NZ_BQHW01000013.1, from coordinate 142,812 downwards.
CAACAGCTCGATGCGAAAAGCCCTACGCAAAAAAATATGAAATAAACGCAGAAAGGGGATTGACGTCGAAATGAGAATCGTTATGATTATCACAACTGGTCGCGAGACTGGTTGGATAAACTGAAAGCCCCTGGTTCGGACTCTCAGATTATCTCCTCATCAGGCTAATCACGGTTATTGACCCGGCTCTTTGCCGGGTCTTTTTTTACTTGCGTAACTGAGCGCAATAGTCCTGCTCCGGCATCGCCGCTGTATACCAGACGTAATCAGCCATCCCCGGCTCGACCTGTTCCCCTACCTCGGCCAACAACAGCACCTTGCTCTGTCCCTTCGCCCCCAAGTCGGCCAGGTGCAACGGCACGCCCAGGTCTTTGCGCGCATGGTACGCCCCGGTGAACAGCAACGCCGGCTGGGGGGCAGCCAGCAGCCGCTCGGCTATTCGCCGGTCCCGCTGCTGCTGAACTGCCAACATGGCTGGCAACTGGCTTTCGGGTAGCAGGCCGCAGTGCCCGGCCCTGACCTGCTCGAGCAAGGCAGCTTTCACCGCAGGCGCGTTCGACTGCACCCCGGCCAGCGGTACCGGCTGTCGATAAGTGGCCCGTACCTCGGCCAATGACAGGTTGGCGGCCAGCAACCGTACACGGTGTTGCAGCGCTTCGCGCACGATCGGGCCGTACAGTTGCCAGTCCCAGCCATTCTGCCAGCCCAACGCGGTGGGCAGATCCTGCGGCAGCGGCCGCTGCCTTTCGAGGGTATCAACCCGCGCCTGTTGCTCGGGCTGCAACATCTCCAACAGCAGACTGCCTTGCGTGCGCTGGGCCTGCAAGGCACGCAGCAACCACAGTTGCAAGGCATGATGATCGGGGTTGTCATGTTTCTCGCCGACCACCACGCGCGGCACCTCCGCCAGGCGTAAGACCAGTTGCTCAGGGGAGATGACCTCGCCGCTGGCCAGATCGCGGACCTGCCCCAGCTCCACACGGTCACGCCCCTCGCTGCTCTGCCAGGCGGGTAACGGGGGCAAGCTTGCCTGGCAGCCACCCAGCGCCAGCACCAGGCACAGCAGCGAGCCGGACAGCAATGGATGACGCATGAACAATGCCTCCTAGCGGGTGATGATCAGCGGATGGCCGCGCTCCGGGTGCGCCTGCACCAGCACGTCGATGCCAAACACGGCCTTGAGCGCCGCTGGGTTCAGCACCTGCTGCGGTGCAGCAAGAGCATGGCAGCGGCCGTCTTGCAGAAGCAGGATTCGGTCACAGTAGCGCGCCGCAAGGTTCAGGTCATGCAGGATCACCAGCACTGCCGCGCCCTGATCGGCGAAGCTGCGCACCGCCTGCAGGGTGGTGTGCTGGTGCAATGGGTCGAGCATCGAGGTCGGCTCATCGAGCAGCAAGGTAGTCCCCTGCTCCCCCGGCCACAATTGGGCCAGTACCCTGGCCAGGTGAACCCTTTGCCGCTCGCCACCGGACAATGCCAGGTAACTGCGTTCGACCAGGTGCCAGGCATCAGCGGCGCGCAGCGCGGCTTCGACAACCTCCTGATCACGGTGCTGGCCAGTGTCGTGGGGCAGACGGCCCATGCCGACCACTTCTTCCACCCGAAAGGCGAAGCCCAGGCTGGACACCTGCGGCAGCACCGCCAGGCGTTGCGCCCGTGCCTGGCCCGACCAGTCACCCAACGCCCTGCCCTGCAGTGTCACGCGCCCCTGGCTGGGTAATAGCTCGCCACACAGGGCCGCAAGTAAGCTGCTCTTGCCCGCACCATTGGGCCCCAGCACGCCAAGTACCTCCCCTGGCATCAGGTCGAGATGAATATCGTGCAGCACCTCGGTGGTACCACGACGCAGATGCAGCCCTTCGACCTTGAGCATCAGCCGCGGCCCCTCACCAGTAGAAACAGGAAAAACGGCGCGCCAATGAAGGCGGTGACGATCCCGATCGGCAACTCTGCCGGCGCCAGGGCAAGCCGCGCCACCAGGTCGGCGAACAGCAACAGTGTACCGCCGGCCAGCAGTGACGCTGGCAGCAGAACCCGGTGATCAGGGCCGGCCAGCAGGCGCACCAGGTGCGGCACTATCAGGCCGACGAACCCGATAAGGCCTGCCGCTGCCACCGCCGCCCCTACGCCCAGCGCCGTACAGAACACCAGTTCGCGCTTGAGCCGCTCCACTTCAACGCCCAGGTGCCGCGCCTCCGACTCGCCAAGAAGCAAGGCGTTGAGCGCCTGGGCCCGACGGGGCAACCACAAGGCTACGCCCGCCACCACCAGCAACAACGGCCACAATCGCTGGTAGCTGGCGCCGTTAAGGCTACCCAGGTTCCAGAAGGTCAATGTGCGCAGCGTGGCGTCATCAGCCAGGTAAGTGAACAACCCCACCGCCGAACCGCCCAGCGCAGTCAATGCGATACCGGCAAGCAGCATGGTGGCAACATTGGTCTGGCCATCGCGACGCCCCAACCGATACACCAGCGCGGTAACGCCCAGCCCGCCGATAAAGGCGCAGACCGACAGCAGGTAGGGCGCGAACCAGTCCGCAATGCCCCCCAACCAGCTGCCACCGACGATCGCCACCGCAGCCCCCAGCGCGGCGCCACTGGCCACGCCCACCAGGCCTGGGTCGGCCAACGGGTTGCGAAACAACCCCTGCATCGCCACGCCCGACAGCGCCAGCACCGCCCCCACGGCCAAGCCCAGCAGGGTACGGGGCAAGCGGATCTGGCCAAGGATCATTTCGGCCTGCTCCAGGCCATCAGCGGCGATGGGCAACCCCAACAGCCGCAAGCCCGCGCGCAGGGTATCGAGCAAAGGCAGGCTGACCGGCCCCAGCGCCAGCGACAGCCATACTGCCAATAGGCACAACAGGCTCAAGCCCACAAACAACGTACGCGGCTGAATGCGTTGCTTCATTGTGAGAGGCTGACCTTGGCCGCCGGATAAAACGCTGCGGCCAGGCCTTGCAAGGCGACCGGCAAACGAGGGCCAAGGCCGCCCACCAGCAGCGTGGGGTCAAGTGTTACCAGACGCTTGGTGCGGACCGCGCGGGACGCGGCCAGGGCGGGGTTTTCCTTGAGCAGCGCCTGCAAGGCCTGCTCACCGTCCAACGCGCGGTCGGAGAACACCACGACATCCGGGTCCAGCGCCGCCAATGCCTCAGTGGAAAAGTTCTTGTACCCCTGGTGTTCAGCCAGGTTACGGGCCCCGGCCTGGCGCAGCACCCAGTCCCCCGCGGTGCCCTGGCCGGCAATCATGGGTTTCGCGCCAGCGTGGCCGACCAGCAGCAGCACACCGGGTGCCTGGTGGCCTGCCTGGGCCTGCTTGACCTTGTCTTGCAGCGCATCGAGTTGCTGATGATAGTGGGCCGCCAGTTGAGCGGCTTGCTGTTCGGCACCGAGCAATGCCCCCAGGTGCTCGAGGTTCTCATCAACGGCCGCCAGCTCTGCCTTGCTCGAGAACAACTCCACGCGAACCCCGGCGTTGCGAATCTGCGCCAGCACCGGTGGCGGCCCCATTTCTTCGGTACCCACCAGCACATCCGGGCGCAGGCTGAGGATGCCTTCGGCCGACAGTTGCCGTTGATAGCCGATGCTTGGCAACGCCTTCAGCGATTCGGGGTGCTGGCTGGTGGTGTCGACCCCCACCAGGCGTGGCTCCCCGCCCAGCGCGCTGATCCACTCGCTCAAGGCGCCACCGGCACTTACCCAGCGCTGTGGCAGGTCGGCGGCCAGCGCCTGGGTGGAAGCAACGAGGGCTGCACACAAGGCGAGCACGGCAGTAGGACGGCGCATCATCGGATTCCTTCTGAAGGCTGGCCGCAAGCCTTGTGGCCAGCGGCGGAACTGCGCACCATAGACGCTCGGCGCAGCCAATGCGGGCAATTTGATAATTATTCGCATTGACGCGTCAAGCCATCCTGTTGTTTCACGAGTCAGCTGAGTTATGCACTTTCTTTGTCCTTCCGCGGCGCTGGCCGAGGGCCACAGTCGCGCCTTCAGCGTAGACGGCGTCGAACTGTTCGGCGTGCGTCGCCAGGGCCAGGTGCACCTTTATCGCAACCGCTGCCCGCACCGGGGCATCCCCCTGCATTGGGCGGCGGACGCCTTTCTCGACGACAGCGCCAGCCTTATCCATTGCGCGCATCATGGGGCTCTATTTTTGATCGAAAGCGGCGAGTGCGTTGCCGGCCCCTGCGAAGGCGAGGCACTGCAGGCCCTGACATGCCTGGAGGACAGCCAGGGCATCTGGCTCAAGGACCCAGCAGCACCGGAAGCGGACGGTCGATGACGATCTGCTCGGCATCCAGCCGTGCGCCGTATGCCAGCACCTCTACCCCGTCTGCCACAGCGGCACGCAGCGCGGTCGCGTAGGCCGCGTCAATTTCTTCGGCCGGGCGCACCGCCTCGATACCCGTAAGGTTCACGCAGTACAGCTGCACCGCACGGACGCCCCGACGGGCCAGGGCCGCCAACTCACGCAGGTGCTTCGCGCCACGCTGGGTCACCGCGTCCGGAAAGGCGGCCACGGCCGTATCCGGATAGCCCAGGGTCACGCTTTTGACTTCGACATAAGCCGGCCCGTCAGCGAACTCCAGGCGAAAATCGATACGGCTGCTTTCCTCGCCGTAGGCCACTTCACGCTTGAGGGCAGTGAAACCAGCCAGCTCGCGGATCACCCCGGCACGCAATGCTTCTTCGACCAGCGCATTGGCCCGTCCAGTATTGATGCAGGCCAGGCGGCCCTGGGGTGTTTCGCTGATTTCCCAGGTGCCAGGCAGCTTGCGCTTAGGGTCGTTGGAACGGCTGAACCAGACCTGCCCACCCTCGCGCATGCAGTTGAGCATCGACCCTGTATTGGGGCAGTGAATGGTCAGTTGCTCGCCACTGGCCAGTTCGACGTCGGCCAGAAAGCGCTTGTAGCGGCGCAGCAGCCGCCCTTGTTCGAGCAGAGGAAAGAACACCATCAGCCTCGCCAGCTCCGCAGGCCACGGGCGATGCGCTGTACTGCCTCTTCCAGGCGCGGCAGGCTCTGGGTGTAGGCAAAGCGCACATGATGACCCGCCAGATGGCGACCAAAATCCAGGCCAGGGGTGAAGGCCAGGTGCTCGGTTTCCAGAAAGTGCTGACAGAATGCAAAGGCATCACCGCCAAAGGCACTGATGTCAGCATATAAATAGAATGCGCCCTGCGGTTCCACCGCGATGCGGAAGCCCAGCTCACGCAACGCCGGCAGCAGGTAATCCCGACGGCGCGCAAACTCGGCGCGGCGTTGTTCGAAAATGGCCAGGGTGTCTGGCTCGAAACAGGCCAGGGCGGCATGTTGAGCCATGCTCGGGGCACTGATATAGAGGTTCTGCGCCAGCTTCTCCAGGTCGGCCACGGCCTCGGGTGGCGCCACCAACCAACCGAGCCGCCAACCCGTCATGCCGAAATACTTGGAAAAACTATTAAGAACGAACGCCGAGTCATCCACCTCCAGCACGCTGGGTGCGTCCATACCGTAGGTCAGCCCGTGGTAGATCTCATCCACCACCAGGTGGCCGTTGCGCTCCCGCGTAGCCTTGGACAGGCTGGCCAAATCATCGCGGCTGAGCACCGTGCCGGTCGGGTTGGCCGGTGAGGCGACCAAGGCTCCGACAGTGTCCTGATCCCAGTGGCGATCAACCAGCTCGGCGGTCAGTTGGTAGTTCACCTCAGGGCCCACCGGTACCAGCTGTGCCCCACCTTCGACCAGGCGCAGGAAATGGCGGTTGCACGGGTAGCCTGGGTCCGCCAGCAACCAGTGCTTGCCCGGGTCTACCAGCAGGCTGCTGGCCAGCAGCAGTGCCCCGGAGCCGCCTGGCGTGATGAGGATGCGTCCAGGGTCGACCGTTACGCCATACCGCTGGGCATAGAACCCTGCGATTGCCTCGCGCAACGCAGGCAAGCCACGCGCTGCCGTATATCGGGTATGCCCGGCCGTCAGCGCGGCCTGGCCTGCCTCGACAATCGGCGCGGCGGTGGTGAAGTCCGGTTCGCCGATTTCCAGGTGGATCACGTCGTGGCCGGCCGCCTGCAGCTCGTTGGCACGCGCCAGCAACGCCATGACGTGGAAGGGTTCGATGGCGCGGCTTCGCGCACTGTAGGGGTGGGCCATGACCTTCTCTCAATTGGGTCTAAACTGTTGATTCTACCTTTGCACGGCAGCGAACGTGTGCTTGATGGCGCTGTCAACACCTAGGATCGGGCGGGGTAGCGCACCCCCGATCTATCTGGTAAGTTCGGCGGCTCGCAGTCGCAGGGCCGGCGGGTGCCGGAGATGGAGCAGCCTGCGCATAGGATCAGATGAGTGAGAGGCGGTCTATTCATGTCCACCCTAGAAAAGCAAAAATCCAGTCAAAAGCTTTTTGGCGTCGACCCTTACAAGGAAACCAAGGGTGAGGAATACATGGGTGCCCCCATGCGAGCCCACTTCAGCAACATCCTGAACGCCTGGAAGAAAGAGCTCATGGAGGGGGTCGACAAAACTGTAGACCACATGAAGGAAGAAGCGGCCAACTTCGCCGACCCGGCGGACCGTGCAAGCCAGGAAGAAGAGTTCGCGCTGGAACTGCGCAGCCGCGATCGCGAGCGCAAGCTGATCAAGAAAATTGATAAAACCTTGCAGCTGATCCAGGACGAAGAGTACGGCTGGTGCGAATCCTGCGGCATCGAAATCGGCCTGCGTCGCCTGGAAGCCCGCCCGACTGCGGACCTGTGCTTCGACTGCAAGGAACTTGCGGAGAAAAAGGAAAAGACGGTCGGCAAAGGCTGATCGTTCTCCCATCCGAACGGGGCGCATCTGCGCCCCGTTTCATTTGTGACCCAGCACGATCCCATGAACAACGCCTCCTACATCGGGCGCTTCGCCCCCACACCCAGCGGCTTCCTGCATTTCGGCTCGTTGGTCGCAGCCCTCGCCTCCTGGCTCGACGCTCGCGCGGTCAATGGCCGCTGGCTGCTGCGCATGGAAGACACCGACCCGCCTCGGGAAATGCCCGGCGCCCGCGACGCGATCCTGCAGACACTGGAACGGTACGGGCTGGAGTGGGATGGCGAGGTGGTGTACCAGAGCCAACGTCACGGCGCGTACGCGGCGGTGGTGGACCGCCTGTTCAACCTGGGCCTGGCCTATGCCTGTACCTGCTCGCGCAAGCAACTCGAGGGCTACGATGGCATCTATCCGGGCTTTTGCCGCAATGCCGGGCACGCGCGCGAAGGCGCGGCGATCCGCTTGCGGGTGCCCGAACTGATCTACCGCTTCAAAGACCGGGTGCAAGGTGACTTCCAGCAGCACCTGGGCCGTGAGGTGGGAGACTTCGTCATCCAGCGCCGGGACGGGCTTTACGCCTATCAACTGGCCGTGGTGCTGGACGATGCCTGGCAGGGTGTTACCGATATCGTGCGCGGTGCGGATTTGCTCGACAATACGCCACGCCAGTTGTACCTGCAGGAACTGCTGGGTTTCGCCCAGCCGCGTTACCTGCATATTCCACTGATCGTTCAGCCCGATGGCCACAAGCTGGGCAAGTCGTACCGCTCGCCACCGCTCGAGGCAGACCAGGCAACGCCGTTGCTGTTGCGGGCATTGCGGGCGCTGGGCCAGGAAACTGACCCTGGATTAGAGAAAGCGACACCGGCTCAAGTGCTGGCCGTAGCGCGGCAGCAGTGGCGACCCCAGGCGATCGCACAGCGCACCACAGTGCCTGAGGCTGATTTGTACTGAGGCAGCATTGGCCCAAAAACAAAAGCCCAATAATTTCAAACCCTTGGCGAACCCTACCGATTCCCGCTAGCATCGCCCCAGCCATTTGCGCCAATAATAAGTCCAAGCCCGCAGCGCCCAACCATCGAGGCCAGCATGTACATCTATCGTTTGGTCCTGCTTCTGGTCGTGGGGATCTACCTGTTCTCCCCGGCCATCATGGACTGGTGGATCGAACCGACCGGAGCCTGGTACCGCCCCTACCTGCTCTGGCTGATCCTGATCGTCGTCACCTTCATCCTGCAGAGCCAACGAGATGCCGATGAGCTTTAGCCTCACCCAGATGATCCTGATCAGCGCCGGGTACCTCATGGTCCTGTTCGGCGTGGCCTGGATCAGCGAACGTGGGCTGATACCCCGCTCGATCATTCGCCATCCCCTGACCTATACCCTGTCGCTCGGGGTCTATGCCAGTGCGTGGGCCTTCTATGGCTCTGTGGGCCTGGCGTATCAATATGGGTATGGGTTCCTGGCCTGTTACCTGGGGGTGTCCGGGGCCTTCCTGCTGGCGCCGGTATTGCTGTACCCGATCCTCAAGATCACCCGCACCTACCAGCTTTCGTCGCTGGCCGACCTGCTTGCCTTTCGCTTTCGCAGTACCTGGGCGGGCGCACTGACCACCATTTTCATGCTGATTGGTGTGCTGCCCCTGCTGGCCTTGCAGATCCAGGCAGTCGCCGACTCGATCAGCATTCTCACCGGCGAACCGGTCAAGGCCCGGGTGGCGTTCGCCTTCTGTACGCTGATCATCCTGTTCACCATCTTCTTCGGTTCGCGCCATATCGCCACCCGCGAAAAGCATGAAGGCCTGGTCTTCGCCATCGCCTTCGAGTCGGTCATCAAGCTGCTGGCTCTGGGTGGCATCGGTCTGTATGCCCTGTATGGGGTGTTTGGCGGCCCCCACGGGCTGGAAGTGTGGCTGCTGCAGAACCAGACCGCTCTGGCCGCGCTGCACACGCCACTGCAGGAAGGCCCCTGGCGCACCTTACTGCTGGTGTTTTTCGCCTCGGCCATCGTCATGCCGCACATGTACCACATGGCCTTCACCGAAAACCTCAACCCACGCTCGCTGGTCAGTGCCAGCTGGGGCCTGCCGTTGTTCCTGCTGCTCATGAGCCTTGCCGTGCCGCTGGTGCTGTGGGCAGGCCTGCGCTTGGGCGCCAGCACCAACCCTGAATACTTCACCCTGGGCCTGGGCATTGCCGCCAACAACCAGGCGCTGGCACTGCTGGCCTACATCGGCGGGCTTTCCGCCGCCAGCGGGCTGATCATCGTTACCACCCTGGCGCTGTCGGGCATGGCCCTCAACCACCTGGTGCTACCGCTGTATCAGCCACCGGCCGAAGGCAACATCTACCGCTGGCTGAAATGGACCCGGCGCGCACTGATCGTGGCCATCATTACCGCCGGTTTCATGTTCTACCTCACCCAAAGCAACCACCAGAGCCTGGCCAACCTGGGCATCGTCGCCTTCGTCGCGACCTTGCAGTTCTTGCCCGGGGTCCTGTCGGTACTGTACTGGCCCACGGCCAACCGCCGCGGCTTCATCGCGGGCCTGCTGGCCGGGACCGCAGTGTGGATGGTCACCATGCTGCTGCCCCTGCTGGGCAACCTGCAAGGCTTCTATATTCCGCTGCTGGACATGATCTATGTGCTCGACGACACCAGCTGGCACATGGCAGCCATTGCCTCGCTGGCAGCCAACGTCCTGCTGTTCACCCTGATTTCGTTGTTCACCAACGCCAGCAGCGAAGAAGTCAGCGCCGCCGAGGCCTGCGCGGTGGACAACGTGCGTCGCCCGCAACGGCGCGAGCTGCATGCCGCCTCGCCCCAGGAGTTCGCCACCCAGTTGGCCAAACCCTTGGGCGCCAAGGCCGCGCAGAAAGAAGTCGAACAGGCCCTGCGTGATCTCTACCTACCCTTCGACGAGCGTCGCCCGTATGCCTTGCGCCGCCTGCGCGACCGCATCGAAGCCAACCTTTCGGGGCTGATGGGGCCGAGCGTGGCCCAGGACATGGTGGAAACCTTCCTGCCCTACAAGTCCGGTAACGAAAACTACGTTACCGAAGACATCCACTTCATCGAAAGCCGCCTGGAAGACTACCACTCGCGCCTGACCGGCCTGGCCGCCGAGCTCGATGCCTTGCGCCGTTACCACCGCCAAACGCTGCAGGAGCTGCCCATGGGCGTCTGCTCCCTGGCCAAGGACCAGGAAATCCTGATGTGGAACAAGGCCATGGAAGAGCTGACCGGCATCGCCGCCAAGCATGTGGTCGGCTCACGCCTGGTGACCATCAGCGAACCCTGGCGCAGCCTGCTGCAAGGGTTCATCAACGTGCCCGACGAACACCTGCACAAGCAACGCCTGGCCCTGGACGGCCAACCACGCTGGCTGAACCTGCACAAGGCCGCTATCGACGAGCCACTGGCACCAGGTAACAGTGGCCTGGTGCTCCTAGTCGAAGACCTCACCGAAACCCAGGCCCTGGAAGACAAACTGGTGCACTCCGAGCGCCTGGCCAGCATCGGCCGGCTTGCGGCGGGCGTGGCCCATGAGATCGGCAACCCGATCACCGGCATCGCCTGCCTGGCGCAGAACCTGCGCGAGGAACGTGAAGGCGATGGCGAAATCACCGAACTGTCCAGCCAGATCCTCGAGCAGACCAAGCGCGTGTCGCGCATCGTCCAGTCGTTGATGAGCTTCGCCCACGCCGGCGGCAGCCACCAGAACAGTGAAGAGCCCGTCTGCCTGGCCGAAGTGGCACAGGATGCCATCGGTCTGTTGGCGTTGAACCGGCGCAATTTCGAAGTACAGTTCTTCAACCTATGCGACCCGGAACATTGGGCCGAGGGCGACCCGCAGCGCCTCGCCCAGGTGCTGATCAACCTGCTCTCCAACGCCCGCGACGCCTCCCCACCCGGCAGCGCCGTGCGAGTGCGCAGCGAAGTGAACGAGCATACCGTCGACCTGATCGTCGAGGACGAGGGCAGCGGGATACCCAAGAGCATCATGGACCGCCTGTTCGAACCGTTCTTCACCACCAAGGACCCAGGCGAAGGCACCGGACTGGGCCTCGCTCTGGTCTATTCCATCGTGGAAGAGCATTATGGGCAAATCACCATCGACAGCCCGGCCGACATCGAACGGCAACGTGGCACACGGATCCGCGTGACCCTACCCCGGCATGTCGTAGCGACGTCCCCTGAAATTCGAGACCGTCGAGAGAATTGAATCAATGCCGCATATTCTGATCGTCGAAGACGAAACCATCATCCGCTCGGCCTTGCGACGTTTGCTTGAGCGGAACCAGTACCAGGTCAGCGAAGCCGGCTCGGTGCAGGAAGCCCAGGAACGCTTCAGCATTGCCACCTTCGACCTGATCGTCAGCGACCTGCGCCTGCCCGGCGCACCGGGCACTGAACTGATCAAGCTGGGCCAAGGCACCCCGGTGCTGATCATGACCAGCTACGCCAGCCTGCGTTCGGCGGTGGACTCCATGAAAATGGGCGCAGTGGACTACATTGCCAAGCCCTTCGACCACGACGAGATGCTTCAGGCGGTGGCGCGTATCCTGCGTGATCGGCAGAACGCCCCGGCGCCTGCCACGGTCGCCGAGCCTCGCGCCAACGGAAAGCCAGCAGCCGACAAAGGCACACCGGCGTCTGCCAATGGCGAGATCGGCATCATCGGTTCGTGCCCGCCGATGCAGGACATGTACAGCAAGATTCGCAAGGTGGCGCCTACCGACTCCAACGTCCTCATCCAGGGTGAGTCCGGTACCGGCAAGGAACTGGTCGCCCGTGCGCTTCACAACCTGTCACGCCGGGCCAAGGCACCGATGATCTCGGTGAACTGCGCGGCCATCCCCGAAACCCTGATCGAGTCGGAACTGTTCGGCCATGAGAAAGGCGCGTTCACCGGCGCCAGCGCCGGGCGTGCCGGCCTGGTGGAGGCCGCGGATGGCGGCACGCTGTTCCTCGACGAAATCGGCGAGCTGCCCCTTGAAGCTCAGGCCCGGCTGTTACGCGTGCTGCAGGAAGGTGAAATCCGCCGGGTGGGTTCAGTGCAGTCGCAAAAGGTCGACGTGCGCCTGATCGCCGCGACCCACCGTGACCTGAAAAACCTGGCCAAGGCCGGGCAGTTCCGCGAAGACCTTTATTACCGCCTGCATGTCATCGCCCTGAAGTTGCCAGCCCTGCGTGAGCGCGGCAGCGACGTCAACGAGATCGCCAATGCGTTTCTGGCCCGCCAGAGTGCCCGCATTGGTCGTGACGATCTGCACTTCTCCGCGGAGGCTGAGCAAGCCATCCGCCATTACAGCTGGCCAGGTAACGTGCGGGAACTGGAGAACGCTGTGGAGCGTGCAGTGATTCTCAGCGAGAGCGCAGAAATTTCCGCCGAACTGCTGGGCATCGATATCGAGCTGAGCGATCTGGAAGACGACGACATCCTCGACAGCACACTGGCACTGGCCAGCGCCAATAATGCCAGCCATGAGCCCACTGAGGACCTGTCGCTGGAGGATTACTTCCAGCACTTCGTGCTTGAGCACCAGGACCACATGACCGAAACCGAGCTGGCCCGCAAGCTGGGTGTCAGCCGCAAGTGCCTGTGGGAACGGCGTCAGCGCCTGGGCATCCCGCGGCGCAAGAGCAACGCGACCAGCGAGTGACCCCTGCCGGGCCTCGCTGCGGATAAACCCGCTTCCACAGGTACACCACTGCCCCCGAAAACGGTGACAGACCTGTGGAGGCGGGTTTACTTGCGTAAGGGCCCAGGACTCTGACCCCGAGGTAACACACCAGTTTGCGCAGCAATCTGTTACCCACCCCTCGCTGCCGTAACAGTTCCGAGGCATACGGTAACGAAATCTCGGCATTTCCCAGCCCTTCGATTTTGCCAAATCCACCCAACCCCTTGATTTCATTGGGTTTCGAAAAGTTGGCACGCACCCTGCTATATGCTTAGTACAAAAACAATAACAAGCACTGCAACCCAGAATAAGAACAAGACGAAACGGCTCACGCACAATAAAAACAAGACGGCGGAGGCGCAGCTAACTGATTCTTTTGGAGAGGATGCGTGTTTGGGGCTTGCCCCACGACCAGGCAGAGAACAACAAAAACTGCACTAAAAAGCAGCGCCTGAACTGGTTGGATCGAATGATCAACGTGACATCAGCGACCAAAGCAATCCGTTTGCTCTTTACCCCTGATTTGGGGGTCGTCCACAAGCGTTTAGATTTGTGGGCAGGGCACTCAACAAAAACAAGAAGCCCGGTAAAAAAACAATAAGAGCACGCAACGACTTCTTGGGGAGCTTAGGCTCCCCTTGTCGTTTCTCCCTTCTGGCAGGCCATCCTGCTACCGCCTACACCATTCCCCGAGTAAATGCTAGAATCCCCGCCCATCATGCGGCCATTCTCCTATTCTTGGCCGAACATTCCTTCACACAGTGCATCCCATGCTGAAGAAGCTGTTCCAGTCTTTCCGCCCTCCCGTACCGGGCCAGCACCACAAGCGCACCACGCCTGAGGTGATCAACAAGAACCAACACTCGCTGCAACGCCAGCAGTTCAGCCGCCACGCGGTGAACATCGTCGAGCGCCTGCAAAGCGCGGGTTACCAGGCTTATCTGGTCGGTGGCTGTGTCCGCGACCTGCTGCTGGGTATCACGCCCAAAGACTTCGACGTCGCCACCAGCGCCACCCCTGAACAGGTGCGTGCCGAGTTCCGCAATGCGCGCATCATCGGCCGCCGCTTCAAGCTGGTCCACGTGCATTTTGGCCGTGAGATCATCGAAGTGGCCACCTTCCGCGCCCATCATTCCGAAGACGACCAGGGCGACAGCCACCGTTCGTCGCACAATGCCAGTGGCCGCATCCTGCGTGACAACGTATACGGCAGCCTGGAAGAAGACGCACAACGCCGCGACTTCACCATCAATGCCCTGTATTACGACCCCGTCAGCGAGCGCATCCTCGACTACGCCAACGGCGTGCCTGACATCCGCAACCGCCTGTTGCGCCTGATCGGCGACCCGACCCACCGCTACCAGGAAGACCCGGTGCGAATGCTGCGCGCGGTACGTTTTGCCGCCAAGCTGGACTTCGGCATCGAGAAGCACACCTATCAGCCGATCCGCGGGCTTGCCCCGCTGCTGCGTGAAATTCCGCCCGCGCGGCTGTTCGAGGAATGCCTCAAGCTGTTCCTTTCCGGCCAGGGCGCCATCGCCTTCGAAATGCTGGTCGACCTGGAGTTGTTCGAGCCCCTGTTCCCAGCCAGCGCGCAGGCGCTGGAAGAGCGCCCGACCTATACCCATACCCTGATCAGCCAGGCGCTGAGCAATACGGACCTGCGGGTAAAGCAAGGCAAGCCGGTAACACCCGCCTTCCTGTTCGCTGCCCTGCTTTGGCCTGCCCTGCCAAGCCGCGTGCTGCACCTGCAGAACCAAGGCGTGCCGCCGATCCCGGCCATGAACGGCGCCGCCCACGACCTGATCGCCGAACAGTGCGCACGCATTGCCATTCCGAAGCGCTTCACCCTGCCGATCCGCGAAATCTGGGATATGCAGGAGCGTCTGCCACGGCGCAGCGGCAAGCGTGCTGACGTGCTGCTGGACAACCCGCGCTTCCGCGCTGGCTACGACTTCCTGTTGCTGCGCGAGAGCGCCGGTGAAGAAACCGACGACCTCGGCCAGTGGTGGACCGACTATCAGGATGCCAACGACAGTGAGCGGCGCGAGATGATCCGCGAGCTGGGCAGCCGTGATGAGGCCACCGGCACCGGCCCGCGCAAACGCAAGCGCACTGGCAGCAAACGCAAGCGCAGCGGTGACGAGGCGTTTGAGTGACCACCCGCGCCTACATTGGCCTGGGCAGCAACCTGGACCAGCCAACGGAGCAGTTGCGCAGCGCCTTGCAGGCGCTGGACCAGATCGACGGCACCCGCCTGGCGGCCGCCTCGGCCTTGTACACCAGCGACTCGCTGCTGCCGGGCCAACCGCGCTACACCAACGCCGTTGCCGCGCTCGACACCTCGCTTGAGCCGCTGGCCCTGCTCGACGCCCTGCAGGCCATCGAGAATGATCAGGGCCGCGTGCGCAAGGAACGCTGGGGGCCGCGCACGCTGGACCTGGATATCCTGCTGTTCGGCCATCAGGTGATCGACGTGCCGCGTCTGCAAGTGCCGCACTACCACATGCACGCTCGCCCCTTCGTCCTGTATCCGCTGGCCGAACTGGTGTCGCACGACTTCCAGCTGGCCGATGGCCGCACCCTCGCCCAGTTGCTCCAGGCGTGCCCATTCGTCGGGCTGGAACGCTTGTAATTCGGGCGTTCCGGCTCTAGGTAACGCCAGTAACACCCTGTTAGTAACAATGCGGTAACAGGGTGATTGACTTCCCCCACCTCGCTCACGACTATAGGCGTCCCGTGTGGCAGCAAAGTGCCGCACACCCGTATTTAGGCCCGGACGGACCTGTACCCGAACATCACATACGATGATGTGCCGCTCCGGAAGATGACTACACGCGTTGTTTGCAGTCGTTTTTCACAGCGCCTGAACGAGGATTTTCCTACATGCCTGAAGTAACCCTGACCACCCTGCACGGCCTCAAGGCCAAGGGTGAAAAGATCACCATGCTGACCTGCTACGACGCGACCTTTGCCAAGGCTGCCAGCCAGGCCGGCGTCGAAGTGTTGCTGGTGGGCGACTCGCTGGGCATGGTCCTGCAGGGCCATGACAGCACATTGCCCGTCATTACCGCGGAAATGGCCTACCACACGGCCTGCGTCAAGCGTGGCAATGACGGCGCGCTGATTCTTGCCGATCTGCCGTTCATGGCCCACGCCACGCCAGAGCAGGCTTTTGCCAACTGCGCCACGCTGATGCAGGCCGGCGCCCACATGATCAAGCTCGAAGGCGCCGCCTGGCTGGGCGAAACCATCCGCCTGCTGGCCGAGCGTGGTGTGCCCGTGTGCGCGCACATGGGCCTGACCCCGCAAACCGTCAATGTGCTGGGCGGCTACAAAGTACAAGGGCGCCAGGAAGCCCAGGCGCGGCAGATGCGTGCCGATGCCATTGCCCTTGAGCAGGCGGGCGCGGCGATGCTGCTGCTCGAATGCGTGCCCAGCGAGCTGGCGGCAGAAATCACCCAGGCAGTGAACATCCCGGTAATCGGCATTGGAGCCGGCAGCGCGACCGATGGCCAGGTACTGGTCCTGCACGACATGCTTGGCCTTTCATTGAGCGGCAGAGTACCCAAGTTCGTGAAGAACTTCATGGCTGGCCAACCAAACATCCAGAGCGCCCTTGAGGCCTACGTCAAAGCAGTAAAGGACGTGAGTTTCCCTGCGAGCGAACACGGATTCAGCGCATGAACACAGTCAAGACCGTCCGTGAGCTGCGCGCCGCCGTGGCCCGCGCCCGCAGCGAGGGCAAGCGCATCGGCTTCGTGCCCACCATGGGCAACCTGCACAGCGGCCACGCGGCCCTGGTGACAAAAGCGGCGCAGCGCGCCGACTTCGTCGTTGCCAGTATCTTCGTCAACCCGTTGCAGTTCGGTGCCAACGAAGACCTCGACAAATACCCGCGCACACTCGCCGCCGATCAGGAGCGCCTGCTCCAGGCGGGTTGCAACCTGCTGTTCGCGCCCACTGTCGAGGAAATGTACCCCGACGGCATGGCAGTACAAACCCGCGTCAGTGTGCCCCAACTGTCCGAGGGCCTGTGTAGCGCCAGCCGGCCCGGGCATTTCGAGGGTGTGGCAACGGTGGTCAGCAAGCTGTTCAACATGGTGCAGCCAGACCTCGCCGTTTTGGGTGAAAAGGACTACCAGCAATTGGCGGTGATCCGCGCCATGGTGCGCGACCTGAACATGCCGATCCAGATCATCGGCGAACCCACCGTGCGCGCCGAGGACGGCCTCGCCCTGTCCTCGCGCAACGGTTACCTGACGCCGGAACAGCGCGCTACCGCACCGGTGGTTTATCGCACGCTGAAGCAGATCGGCGAGGCCATCGGCCGTGGTCAGCGCGACTTTGCTGCGCTGATTGCCCAAGGGCAGGCACAGCTGACGGCCGCAGGCCTGCGCCCAGACTACCTGGAAGTGCGCCATGCACTGACACTGCGCCCGGCCCTGTTCGATGACCGTGACCTGGTGATCCTGGCGGCCGCCTACCTGGGTAACACACGGTTGATCGACAACCTGTACCTGCATCTGGACGAAAAGACCGCATGATGCCTTGGGGCGCAACGCGCCCCCTTCAAAATCCCCCCGCCATACCCATTCCCTGTGCGTGCCCATTGCCTATAATGAGGGCCAGCCTGAACCCGGCAATGACTGCCATGTCCAAGCACCACCACGCACCAAGGAATTCTGCGCAATGGCGTATTACCGTACACCCCACGATGTTACGGCCCTGCCTGCCTGGCAGGCTCTCCAGCAGCACCGCGACGCCATGCAGAATTTCAGCATGCGCGAAGCCTTCGCCGCCGATGCCAACCGCTTCAATGAGTTTTCGCTGAGCAGCTGCGGCCTGTTCCTCGACTATTCGAAAAACCTGATCACCGAACAGACCCGCGACCTCCTGGTGAACCTGGCCGACCAAGCCGGCCTGCAGGAGGCGATCAAGGCGATGTTCAGCGGTGAGATCATCAACGCCTCGGAGGGCCGCCCGGTCCTGCACACGGCATTGCGCCGGCCGGTGGGCGACAAGCTCAGCGTCAACGGCGTCAACGTGATGCCCGAGGTACACAAGGTACTCAACCAGATCACCGAACTGGTCGGCCGGATTCACGACGGCCTATGGCGCGGCTACAGCGAAAAGCCAATCACCGACGTGGTCAACATCGGCATCGGCGGCTCGTTCCTCGGCCCGGAGCTGGTGTCCGAAGCCCTGCTCCCCTATGCCCAGCGTGGCGTGCGCTGCCATTATCTGGCCAACATCGACGGCAGCGAATTCCATGAGCTGTCGGCCAGCCTGCGCGCCGAAACCACCTTGTTCATCGTCTCGTCGAAGTCGTTCAATACCCTCGAGACCCTGAAGAACGCCATGGCCGCGCGTACCTGGTACCTGGCCCAGGGCGGTTCGGAAGCCGAGCTGTATCGCCATTTCATCGCCGTGTCCAGCAACAAGGCCGCCGCCGTGGCCTTCGGCATCCGCGAAGAGAACATCTTCCCGATGTGGGACTGGGTGGGCGGGCGGTATTCGCTGTGGTCGGCCATCGGCCTGCCGATCGCCCTGGCCATCGGCACGGCCAACTTCAAGGAACTGCTGTCCGGTGCCTACACCATGGACCAGCATTTCCAGACCGCGCCGTTCGACGAGAACATGCCAGTACTGCTGGCCCTGCTGGGCGTCTGGTACGGCAACTTCTGGGGCGCCCAGAGCCACGCGATCCTGCCGTACGACCATTACCTGCGTAACATCACCAAGCACCTGCAGCAACTGGACATGGAGTCCAACGGCAAGAGCGTGCTGCAGGATGGCACGCCGGTGAAGACCGATACCGGCCCAGTGATCTGGGGTGGCGTTGGCTGCAACGGCCAGCATGCCTACCACCAGCTGCTGCACCAAGGCACGCAGCTGATTCCGGCGGACTTCATCGTCCCGGTGGTCAGCTTCAACCCGGTAGCCGACCATCATCAGTGGCTGTACGCCAACTGCCTGTCGCAGAGCCAGGCACTGATGCTCGGCAAGCCCCGCGAGGAAGCCGAGGCTGAGCTGCGCCAGAAGGGCCTGAACGAAGCCGACATCGAGAAACTCGCACCGCACAAGGTGATCCCGGGCAACCGCCCGAGCAACACCCTGGTGGTCGAACGCATCAGCCCACGCCGCCTGGGTGCGCTGGTGGCGATGTACGAGCACAAGGTGTTCGTGCAAAGCGTGATCTGGGGCATCAATGCCTTCGACCAATGGGGTGTGGAGCTGGGCAAGGAGTTGGGCAAGGGTGTGTACCAGCGCCTGGTTGGCAGCCTGGAAGAGAGCGCTGAAGATGGCTCGACCCAAGGTCTGATCAACTACTTCCGCGGCCGTCATCGCGGCTGACCGGCTGCCCTCTTCGCCATCCGGCTTGCTCGCGAAGAGGGCGGCACCGAAGGAACACCGCTTCCAGCTACACTGTCCAATCGAATAGCCGTTGCAGTCCATCGCCCCTACAAGAGCAAAGGACCACCTGCCATGTTCGATATCCGCGACTACCCCCAGGCCCTGGCTGTCAGCCAGGGCGCTGCCCTCACCGACGACGATTACCGCCGCCTCTACCGCCAGTCGATCGAAGACCCCGACGCCTTCTGGGCCGAACAGGCCAAGCGCCTGGACTGGATCAAGCCCTGGACAAGCGTTCAACAGTGCGACCTCACGTCTGGCAAGGCCCGCTGGTTCGACGGTGCCCAGCTCAACGTGAGCTACAACTGTATCGACCGCCACCTGGCCAGCCGCGGCGAGCAGACGGCCTTGCTGTGGGAAGGTGACGCGCCTGACGACGCCAAAGCCATCAGCTACCGCGAACTGCACCGCCAGGTCTGCCGCCTGGCGAATGCCTTGAAGGCGCGCGGGGTGAAGAAAGGCGACCGGGTGTGCATCTACATGCCGATGATCCCCGAAGCTGCCTACGCCATGCTGGCCTGCACCCGCATTGGCGCCATCCACTCGGTGGTGTTTGGCGGCTTCTCCCCCGACGCGCTGCGCGACCGTATTCTGGATGCCGACTGCCGTACCGTGATCACCGCCGATGAGGGCGTGCGTGGCGGCAAACGCATCCCCCTGAAGCAGAACGTCGACAAGGCCCTGGCCAGTTGCCCCAGCGTCAGTAGCGTGTTCGTGGTACGCCGCACCGGCGCCGAGGTCGCCTGGAGCGAGGGCCGCGACCTCTGGTACCACACGGTGACGGAAAAGGCCGGCGACAACTGCCCCCCGGAGCCGATGGAGGCCGAAGACCCACTGTTCATCCTTTATACCTCCGGCAGCACCGGCAAACCCAAGGGCGTGTTGCACACCACCGCCGGTTACCTGCTGCAGGCGACCTTGACCTTCAAAGTGGTATTCGACTACCGCGAAGCAGAGGTGTTCTGGTGTACCGCTGATGTCGGCTGGGTCACCGGCCACAGCTACATCGTCTATGGACCATTGGCCAACGGCGCGATTTCACTGATGTTCGAAGGCGTGCCCAACTACCCGGACACCTCGCGCTTCTGGCAGGTGGTGGACAAGCACCAGGTGAACATCTTCTACACTGCCCCCACTGCCCTGCGCGCACTGATGCGCGAAGGCTCCGGGCCACTGCAGGGTACCTCGCGCAAGAGTTTGCGACTGCTCGGCACCGTCGGCGAACCGATCAACCCGGAGGCCTGGGAATGGTACTTCGAGGACGTGGGGCAAAAACGCTGCCCCATCGTCGACACCTGGTGGCAGACCGAAACCGGCGGCATCATGCTCACGCCCCTGCCCGGGACACTGAGGCTCAAGCCCGGTTGTGCCACCCAGCCCATGTTCGGTGTACAACCGGTGCTGCTGGACGAAAAAGGCAAGCTCATCGAAGGCCCCGGCGCGGGTCTGCTGGCGATCAAGGCCAGCTGGCCAGGCCAGATCCGCAGCGTCTATGGCGACCATCAACGCATGGTCGACACCTACTTCAAACCTCTGCCCGGTTATTACTTCACCGGAGACGGAGCGCGCCGCGATGCTGACGGCGACTACTGGATCACCGGCCGCATTGACGACGTGATCAATGTGTCCGGCCACCGCATCGGCACGGCTGAAGTAGAAAGCGCACTGGTGCTGCACGACAGCGTGGCCGAAGCTGCAGTGGTCGGTTACCCCCATGACCTCAAGGGCCAGGGTGTGTATGCCTTTGTCACCACCATGAACGGGGTGACCCCCGACGACGCGCTCAAGGCCGAGCTGTTGGCGCTGGTGAGCAAGGAGATCGGCAGTTTCGCCAAGCCAGAGCTGATCCAGTGGGCGCCGGCCTTGCCCAAGACCCGCTCGGGCAAGATCATGCGGCGTATACTGCGCAAGATCGCCTGCAACGAGCTGGACAGCCTGGGCGATACGTCGACCCTGGCCGACCCGAGTGTGGTGCAGGGGTTGATCGACAAACGCCTCAATCAATAGCTGGCGGCAGATGTTCATGGCCGCCCTGAACAGCAGGTCGCCATGGAAGCTCTACGTCGCCGCATCGAAACCCAGGTCATGAGCCTTACAGGGCTGGCCCTCGGCCAGCTCGACCTGGAGTCTCCCAAAGGCGACCCTGGCCTGTTTGGCCCGCACAGCATGAGCTGGCGGGTGCATGGCGACTTCCCCAGCATGCTGGTCGGCGGCATCAGCGCCCTGCTCCTGCAACTGCTGCACCCCCTGGCCTTGGCCGGTGTATGGGACCATTCGAATTTCCGCCAGGACCTGCTCGGCCGCCTGCGCCGTACCAGCCAGTTCATTTCCGGCACCACGTTCGGCTCGACCCGCGATGCCGAGTGGTTGCTCGAGAAGGTGCGCACCATTCATCTGCAGGTGACCGGAACAGCGCTCGATGGCCGCCCCTATGCGGCCAGCGACCCCGACCTGCTGACCTGGGTGCACGTGGCCGAAGTGAGCAGCTTCCTGGCTGCCCACCTGCGCTATCGCAACCCACAGCTCTCGCGCGCCGACCAGGATGCCTATTACGATGAAGTGGCGCTGATCGCGGAACGCCTCGGTGCCCGGGACGTCCCCCGCTCATGCCTGCAGGTCGAAGCGTATTTGCAGCGCATGCGCTCACAACTGCAATGCGATGCACGTAGCCTGGAAGTCGTCGAAGTCCTGCTTGCAGCTCCCGCCCCCAGTCGCCTGGCCGAACCTGTGGGCAAGCTGATGTTGCGTGCGGGCATCGATTTGTTGCCTGACTGGGCGCAGGCAATGCTCGGCCTGCAACAAGGTATGCTGCAGCGGCACATCATCCGCCTGGGCCTCAAGCGCACCGCGCCAGTGCTGCGCTGGGCCATGCGCGATGGCTCAGCGCATCGGGCGCGGCGGCGCATGGGCATCGATTGAGGCGAAAATGGCCGCCTGAGCGGAACCGATTTAACGTGCCATACTCCAAGCACTCCGGCTTAGACAGACGAAGCGACACATGTACAAAGGATTGACTCGCGCCCTTGGCGCCATGCTGGCTCTCGTGGCCCTATACAGCCTGCTTGGCTTCCTCATTCTTCCCGGTGTCGGCCTGCGCATCGCCAACCAGCAGTTGGCGCAATACGCCACGGTGCCGGCGCATCTGCAACGCATCGAATTCAACCCGTTCAGCCTCGAGCTGACCCTGTGGGGCCTGCAGATCGGCGAGCCCGGCAAAGAGCAAGTCGGTGTCGAGCGGCTGTACGCCAACCTGGCCCTCGACAGCGTGTGGACCGGCGCCCTGCACCTGCAGGCCGTAGAACTCGACAAACCACGCAACGAGGTGCTGTTCGCCAAGGACGGCACCCTCAACCTGACCCAGCTGTTCAAGCTGCCGGCCAGCGAACCCAAGCCTGAGGCGCCTCCCTCCGACCCGTTCCCCTTGCGGATCGGCAGTATCAAGCTCAACGGTGGCTACCTGCATTTTGCCGACCAGCGCCCGAGCGAGCCAATCGAGTTCCTCTACGACGACATGAATCTGGAGCTGAAGAACCTCAGCACACTGCCCGATGACAATGCCGACATGACCCTGGTGGCGAACGGCCCCAACGGCGGGCGTATCGACTGGAGCGGCACACTGAGCCTTGCGCCGATCGCCTCGCAAGGCACCTTGAAAGTCACCGACGCCAAGATGAAGCTGTTCTGGCCTTACGTGCGCGACGCCGTGCCGCTGGTACTGGAAGACGGCGTGGTCAACCTCGATACCCACTACACGCTCAACCTGTCCAAGGAAACCGAGCTGCTGCTGAACAATACCTCCGTGCGCGTCGCGCCCTTCGCCATCAAGGCACCCGATGGTCGGCCGCTGGCCCGCCTGGCCAATCTGGAGGTGAGCGAAACCTCCATCGACCTGGCCAAGCAGTTGGTCACAGTGGGCAAGGTCCGCAGCGAAAAACTCGAAACCTGGGCAGCGCTGGAGCAGGATGGCCAGCTCGACTGGCAGAAGCTGTTTGCCAGCCAGCCCGCCAAGGCAACATCAAAGGAAAAAGCCGAACCAGCGGCCGCCGAGCCTACACCCGAAGAGAAGGCCGCCAAGGAACCGAGCAAGCCTTGGCAAGTACTGCTCAAGGACGTACAACTGCGCAACTACCAGGTGCACCTGGCCGACCGCAGCCAGAAAGAGCCGGTAGCGCTGGACGTCGGGCCACTGAACGTCGACATGCAGGGCTTCGACAGCCTCAACCAGTCGCCCTTCACCCTCAAGCTTGACACCGGCATTGGCAAGCAGGGCAAACTGCAGGCCGCAGGCCAAGTCAACCTGGCCCCGGTCACCGCCAAACTGGATGTCAGCACCCGTGATATCGACCTGCGCATCGCCCAGGCCTACCTCAGCCCGTTCATCCGCCTCGAGCTGCGCAGCGGCATGCTCGACAGCGATCTCAAGGTCGACCTCAAGCGCACAGAGCCATTGGCGTTTACCGTAGCCGGCAAGGCGCAAGTCAACCAACTGCACACCCTGGACACCATCAAGGGCCGTGATTTCGTCAAATGGCAGCAGGTCGATGTCGATGGCCTGTCCTACGTACATGGCGATGCGCTCACCATCGACAAGGTAACGCTGCTGCAGCCGTATGCGCGCTTCATCATCAACGAGGATCGCACCACCAGTGTCGATGACCTGCTGATCCCGCAGCCAGCCGGGGCGCCTGCCTCAGCGAAGAGCCCCGCCGCCAGTGCCACGGCCAGCAAGCCGCTGGGCATCCACATTGGCCAGATCAACATCAACGATGGCTCGGCCAACTTCGCCGACCTTACCCTGACCCCCAACTTCGCCACCGCCATTCAGCAGCTCAATGGCCAGATCGGCACCCTCGACAACCGCAAACCGGCACCGGCCAAGGTGGACGTGAAAGGCAAGGTCGACCGTTATGCGCCGGTCACGATCAAGGGCGCGCTTAACCCGTTCAACCCGCTGGCCAGCCTGGACATCGCCACCAGCTTCAAGCGCGTCGAACTGACCACGCTGACGCCCTACTCCGGCAAGTTCGCCGGCTTCCGCATCCGCAAAGGCCGCCTGAACCTCGACTTGCACTACCTGATCACCAACGGCCAGCTCAAGGCCGAAAACAAGGTGGTCGTCGAGCAGTTGCAACTGGGCGAGAAGGTCGACAGCCCGGATGCGGTAGATTTGCCGATTCGTCTGGCGGTAGCACTGCTCAAGGACACCGAAGGCAAGATCTCGATCGAGCTGCCGGTGACGGGCGACCTCAACAACCCACAGTTCAGCGTGATGCCGATCGTCTGGCAAACCCTGCGCAACCTGGTGCTGCGCGCCGCCCAGGCGCCGTTCAAGTTCATCGGCGGGTTGATTGCCGGTGGTGATTCGCAAGACCTCGGCAACGTGGCTTTCACCCCGGGCTCCAGCGAGCTCAGCGCCGATGCGCAGTCGGCGCTGGACAAGCTCGCCTCGGCCCTCAAGGAACGCCCAGAACTGCGCCTGGAGATCGAGGGCACCAGCGCCCAGAGCAGTGATGGCCCGTTGATCGCCCAGCAGCGTCTGGAGCGTGAATACCAGGCGACCTGGTACAAGATCCTGCAACGCCGTGGTGACAAGGTGCCGGCCAATGCCTCGATGCTGGTGGTCGATGACAGCGATAAACCTGCGATGCTGGAAGGCATCTACCGGACTCGCCTGAAGCAGCAGCCACCGGCCGAGTGGCAACAGCTGAGCCGTGACGAACGCACGGCCAAGCTGCGCGAAGCAGTGATCAAGTCATGGGCCGAAAGCACCGCGTTGCTGCGAACCCTGGGCCAGGAGCGGGCCAGCAGCATCAAGGACTACCTGGTTGGTCGACAAAGGCAAGCTGGAGGATGGCCGGGTGTACTTCATCGATACCAGCTTGGGGCAAGCGGAGAAAGACGGCCGGGTGATCACACCGATGCATCTGGATGCCGAGTGAACTGCGCTAGCTGTACCGGCCCCATCGCCGCCAAACCGACGATGGGGCCCTCTGATACAACACTTCAACTCAGGCCAGCCGCTGCCCCGACACCGCCGGGTGATACAACGGCTGCACCTTGTTCCCAGCCGGGTCCAGCAAGTGAAAGCTACGGGCCCCATCACCGTGATTGAAAGGCCGGTCCAGCAAGGTTACCCCATGGGCCTTGAAGTACTGGTACCAGGCCTCCAGTTCCTCCACGCTGTCGACGATGAAGCCGTAGTGGTCCAGCGTCTGCAGGCCATTGGCAGCCCCCGCACCGCGCCCGAGCGACAGGTTATCGTTGCCACAGGTCAAGTACACCAGGTCCTCATTGGCGCGATTCAATACCTGCATGCCCAGTACATCGACGTAGAAGCGCTCGCACTCCTCCAGGTTGGGCACCAGCAAGGCAATATGACGCAGACCGTTCAAACGACCGGGACGAGCAGGTAATTCAGGCATTGGGCTAGCTCCATTTTTGTATACAATTCTTTTTTGAATTTAAAACAAAAGGAGCTATTTGTGTACAGTCTGTTTATCAAGACGCGGGTAAAGCCCGGTTGCGCTGCTGCTTATCTCGATGCCATCAAGCTCAACGCCGCCGCGTCCGTAGCGACCGAGCCCGGCTGCCTGGTGTTCGACGTCTCGCAGGATCGCCTCGATCCGGATGTCATCTACCTGTATGAGATCTATCAGGACGATGAAGCCTATGAAGCGCATACCCGCACCGCGCACTTTCGCGACAGCCGCCCGGTGGTCGAGCCACTGACGCTCGAGCAGGAATGCTTCGAGAGCGATGTGATCGCACGAAACCCGGTGTATTGACGTGCAATGAAAAGCCCCGGCCGAGGCCGGGGCTTGGTACAACGATGGCCAAATCCGTCTGGCCGGCGGGACATTCCTTATTCGGCTTTCAGGCCGTCAGCCGATACGGCCTTCACGCCTTTGATTTTCTTGGTGATGGCAATGGCCATCTCTTTTTGCGACTCGGTCACGGCAGTGGTCGAAGACAGCGAAACCACACCCTTGTTGGTCTCGACCTTGATGTCAGAACCCGGGATACCCTTTTCGGTCAACAGGTCCGATTTGACCTTGGTGGTGATCCAGGTATCGGAAGTGGCTTCTTTGGCTTTGGTCACCTCACCGGCCGCCAGCGTCATCGGGGCCTGGGTGGACTGTTGGGCAAACGCCGCGTTAGCCATGGTCAGGGTCAGAGCGGTAGCAGTAGCGGCAGCAATGGCGAACTTCTTCATGTGGGTCACTCCTGTTTTTCGAAAGGTCTGCGCCGTATGTCCTGGCGGCAGGTATGAAGGTAGTTGCATGCGCTATGCCAGCTTTTCCGCTTCGCTTGTTTCCTTATAAATCAATGAGTTACATAAAAATGCGAGCACCGCCGGTCGTGCATTTTGCAATCCGCGCCGTAAATCTGCGTGCAAGATGCAAGTCCACAAAAGGTTCCGCCTGGGCAATAAAAAAGGGCCCCGCGAAGGGGCCCTTTTCATATTGCATGGCGGTCGTTTAGACGCCCGAAGCCTTGGCAGCGGCAACGTCTTTGATCGACAGCTTGATACGGCCGCGGTTGTCCACGTCCAGTACCAGAACTTCAACTTCCTGACCTTCTTTCAGAATGTCGGTCACCTTCTCTACACGCGCATCGCTGAGCATGGAGATGTGCACCAGGCCATCCTTGCCCGGCAGGATGTTGACGAAGGCACCGAAGTCGACGATGCGCTCGACCTTGCCCACGTAGATCTTGCCGATCTCGGCCTCTGCGGTGATACCCAGGATGCGCTGGCGAGCAGCTTCCGCGGCATCTTTGGTTTCGCCGAAGATCTTGATCGAGCCATCGTCTTCGATGTCGATCGAGGCCTTGGTTTCTTCGCAGATGGCGCGAATGGTGGCGCCGCCTTTACCGATGACGTCACGGATCTTGTCGGTGTCGATCTTCATCGCGATCATGGTCGGGGCGTTGGCCGACAGCTCGGTACGCGATTGGCCGATGATCTGGTTCATCTGGCCGAGGATGTTCAGGCGCGCTTCCAGGGCTTGGCCCAGGGCGATTTCCATGATCTCTTCGGTGATGCCGTTGATCTTGATGTCCATCTGCAGCGCAGTAACGCCTTTGGCGGTACCAGCAACCTTGAAGTCCATGTCGCCCAGGTGGTCTTCGTCACCCAGGATGTCGGTCAGGACCGCGAACTTCTCGCCTTCCTTGACCAGGCCCATGGCGATACCGGCAACCGGTGCCTTCATCGGTACACCCGCGTCCATCAGGGCCAGGGAAGCACCGCAAACGGAGGCCATGGAGCTCGAGCCGTTGGACTCGGTGATTTCCGAAACCACACGGATGGTGTACGGGAACACGTCAGCAGCAGGCAGCATGGCCTGGACCGAACGGCGGGCCAGACGGCCGTGACCGATTTCACGACGGCCTGCACCGCCCATGCGACCACACTCGCCCACCGAGAACGGCGGGAAGTTGTAGTGCAGCATGAAGGGGTCTTTCTTCTCGCCTTCAAGGGTGTCCAGCAGCTGGGCGTCACGGGCAGTACCCAGGGTCGCAACGACCAGGGCCTGGGTTTCGCCACGGGTGAACAGTGCAGAACCGTGGGTTTTCGGCAGTACGCCGACTTCGATGTTCAGCGGGCGCACGGTCTTGGTGTCACGACCATCGATACGCGGCTTGCCGTTGACGATGTTCTCGCGAACGGTGCGGTATTCGATTTCACCGAAGATTTCTTTGACTTCGGACGCCGATGGCTGGCCTTCTTCACCGGAGAACTTGGCGATCGCCTGATCACGCAGCTCGCCCAGGCGCGCATAGCGGTCAGCCTTGACAGTGATGGTGTAGGCCTGAGAAACGCCCTCACCGAATTCGGCGCGGATGGCGTTGAACAGTTCGGTGTTGGCAACGGCTGGTTTCCAGTCCCAGGTCGGCTTGGCAGCTTCAGCGGCCAGCTCTTTGACAGCCTGGATAACGGCCTGGAATTCGTCGTGGGCGAACAGAACGGCGCCCAGCATCTGGTCTTCGGTCAGCTCTTGGGCTTCCGACTCAACCATCAGTACAGCAGATTCGGTACCGGCAACGACCATGTCCAGGCTGGAGGCAGCCAGTTGCTCGTAGGTCGGGTTCAGCAGGTAGCCGGTGCTTTCGTGGAAGGCAACGCGAGCCGCGCCGATCGGGCCTTCGAACGGAATGCCGGAGATGGCCAGGGCAGCCGAGGTACCGATCATCGCAGCGATGTCCGGGTCGGTCTTCTTGCTGGTGGACACCACGGTGCAGACGACCTGGACTTCGTTCATGAAGCCTTCAGGGAACAGCGGGCGGATCGGACGGTCGATCAGGCGCGAGGTCAGCGTCTCTTTCTCGGAAGGACGGCCTTCACGCTTGAAGAAGCCACCCGGGATCTTGCCGGCGGCGTAGGTCTTTTCCTGGTAGTGGACCGACAGCGGGAAGAAGCCCTTGCCTGGGTCGGCCTGCTTGGCTCCGACCACGGTCACCAGCACGGTGACGTCGTTGTCGACGGTAACCAGCACGGCGCCGGTTGCCTGGCGGGCAATTCGGCCCGTCTCGAGAGTAACGGTCGACTGACCGAACTGGAATTTCTTGATTACCGGGTTCACGGTTTCCTACCTTTTTCAGTGGCTCTGGGGGAACTGGTTTCTTGCGAATTCTTGGGCAGAACGGGGAATCGGCCCCATTGACCGTCCAGATACAACACGAGGCTGGGAGCCTGGCGCCGAGCGGATAATCCGCTCAACATTGCCAGGCTGCCAACCTCGAAGATACGCGTGGCGTGTTCGACGCAAACGCTGCCAGGCAGCGTTCCCGAAGCATGCAACACGCCATGCACACCACTGACCAGGCCGCTATTAGCGACGCAGGCCCAGGCGACCGATCAGGGCGCTGTAACGAGTGGTGTCTTTGCCCTTCAGGTAGTCCAGCAGCTTACGACGCTGGTTAACCATACGGATCAGGCCACGACGCGAGTGGTGGTCTTTACCGTTGGCCTTGAAGTGGCCTTGCAGCTTGTTGATGTTCGCGGTCAGCAGAGCGACCTGAACTTCCGGGCTACCAGTGTCGCCAGCGGCTTGCTGGAAGTCGGTAACGATTTGAGCTTTTTCTTCAACGCTGAGGGCCATGAGGCTTCTCCTGATAACGGAACCCGCGAACGGGTCCAATAGGCCAGGGACAAATCCCTGTATTAATAAAAAAGGTGTGACCGTGCCTACTGACAGCCACCCTTGTGTCCGCGGGCCGCAGCCGAAGCCTTGACCCGTGGTTTCGATCATTCCGACCGAATCAGTCGACGCGGCGCAATGCGCCCGTCTTCGCTCACTTCACCGATACCGATGAAGCGACCATTGTGATCCTGTACCCGGACCATGCCAAATTGCGGCGCGTCCGGCGCACGTACTGCCTGACCATGCAGCCAGTAGAAAGCGCTGTGTTCGGACAGGCCAACCAGCGGCCAGTCCTGCAGACCACTGTCGGCAGGCATGAGGAAGCGGTCGAGCGCTTCGTTGCCACCTTCGGCGTGTGCCTGTTCGAGTTCCTCGAGGGTCACGGTCTGGGCCAGCTCGAAGGGCCCCGCGTGGGTCCTGCGCAGCTCGGCAACATAGGCGCCGCAGCCAAGGGCCTCACCGATATCCTCCACCAGGGTGCGGATATAGGTGCCTTTGCTGCATCCTACGCTCAGCCGTGCACGGGTGCCTTCGCACTCGAGCAACTCCAAGCGGCCAATAGTAACAGAACGCGCCTCGCGCTCCACTACCTCTCCTGCACGTGCCAGTTTGTAAAGCGGCTGACCGTCACGCTTGAGGGCCGAGTACATGGGCGGTATCTGGCTGATCGGGCCGCGAAAACGAGGCAGCAGTGCCTCGATATCGACACGACCAACGGTCACCTCCCGCGTTTGCAGGACTTCGCCTTCAGCGTCGGCAGTGTTGGTAGTCTGCCCCAGCTGCATGACCGTTTCGTAGCCCTTGTCGGAATCGAGCAGGTACTGCGAAAACTTGGTCGCCTCGCCAAAGCACAACGGCAGCACGCCAGTGGCCAAGGGGTCGAGGCTGCCGGTGTGGCCGGCCTTCTCGGCATTGAGCAACCAGCGCACTTTCTGCAATGCAGCGTTGGAGGTGAACCCCAACGGCTTGTCGAGCAGGATGATGCCGCTGACATTGCGGCGGATACGTTTGACCTGGGCCACCACTTACTCCTTGGTGTCCAGCTCGTCGGCGTCCTTGTGCAGGCGGTCTTCGGCCACCGCACGCTCGATCAGCGCCGACAGGTGTACACCACGGCTGACGCTTTCATCGAAGTGGAAGTGCAGTTGCGGCACGCTGCGCAGCTGCATCGAGCGGCCCAGGTGCAGGCGCAGGAAACTGGCGGCGCTGTTCAGCGCCTTGAGCGACTGCTGCACCGCGTCCGGGGTTTCTTCACCCATGACGGTGATGAAAACCTTGGCATGCCCCAGGTCGCGGCTGACGTCCACGGCGGTGATGGTCACCAGACCGACGCGTGGATCCTTGACTTCACGGCGGATCAGTTCAGCCAGCTCGCGCTGCATCTGATCACCGATACGTTGGGTACGGCTGTATTCTTTGGCCATTTTTGCTACCTGTAACGTAAAGCGGCAAACGCCCGGTCAGGCTGAAGCCTGACCGGGCGCTACCTACTGAGGCGCTGCCACCGCCCTGGGACGGGGGCTGGCGCCATGCTCGCCCATTAAAGGGTACGAGCAACCTGGACTTTCTCGAAGACTTCGATCTTGTCGCCGACCTTGACGTCGTTGTAGCTCTTGACGCCAATACCGCACTCCATGCCCGAACGCACTTCGGCAGCGTCGTCCTTGAAGCGACGCAGCGACTCCAGCTCGCCTTCGAAGATCACAACGTCTTCGCGCAGTACGCGGATCGGACGGTTGCGGTACACGGTACCCTCGATGACCATACAGCCAGCGATGGCGCCGAACTTCGGCGAACGGAACACGTCACGTACTTCGGCGACGCCCAGGATGTTCTCGCGAACATCGCTGCCCAGCATGCCGGTCAGGGCCTTCTTGACGTCTTCGATGATGTCGTAGATCACGTTGTAGTAACGCATATCCAGACCTTCCTGCTCGACGATCTTGCGCGCACCGGCATCGGCACGCACGTTGAAGCCGAACAGCACCGCGTTGGACGCCAGCGCCAGGTTGGCATCGCTCTCGGTGATACCACCGACGCCGCCACCGATCACACGAACCTGAACTTCGTCGTTGCCCAAGCCGCCGAGCGAACCCTGCAGTGCTTCCAGGGAACCACGTACGTCGGTCTTGAGGACGATGTTGAGGGTCTTCTTCTCTTCCTGACCCATGGTCTCGAAGATGTTTTCCAGCTTGCCGGCGTGAGCACGGGCCAGCTTGACCTCGCGGTACTTGCCCTGACGGAACAGTGCAACTTCGCGGGCTTTCTTCTCGTCAGCAACCACGGACAGCTCGTCACCGGCTTCCGGCGTGCCGTCCAGGCCGAGGATCTCGACCGGGATCGACGGGCCAGCTTCCTTCACAGGCTTGCCGTTCTCGTCGAGCATGGCGCGAACACGGCCGTAGTTGGAGCCGCACAGGACCATGTCGCCCTGACGCAGGGTACCGTCCTGAACCAGGATGGTGGCTACCGGGCCGCGGCCCTTGTCGAGGCGCGATTCGACCACGACACCACGACCTGGAGCGGTCGGGGTAGCGGTCAGCTCGAGGATCTCGGCTTGCAGCAACACGGCTTCGAGCAGTTCATCGACACCGGTACCCATCTTCGCCGAAACCTTGACGAACGGCGTGTCACCACCCCAGTCCTCGGAGGTCACGCCTTCGACAGCCAGTTCGTTACGGATGCGATCGAGGTCGGCACCCGGCTTGTCGATCTTGTTCACTGCAACAACCAGTGGAACACCGGCTGCCTTGGCATGCTGGACGGCTTCGCGGGTCTGCGGCATCACACCGTCGTCCGCTGCCACCACCAGGATGACGATGTCGGTAGCCTTGGCACCACGGGCACGCATTGCGGTGAACGCGGCGTGGCCTGGGGTATCGAGGAAGGTGACCATGCCGCGGTCGGTTTCCACGTGGTAGGCACCGATGTGCTGGGTAATACCACCGGCTTCGCCAGCAGCAACCTTGGCACGACGGATGTAGTCGAGCAGCGAGGTCTTACCGTGGTCAACGTGGCCCATTACGGTAACGACCGGGGCACGCGATTCGGTTTGGCCTTCGAACTTCAACGACTCGGCCAGGGAGTCTTCCAGGGCAGTGTCGCTGACCAAGGTCACCTTGTGGCCCAGTTCTTCTGCGATCAGCTGAGCGGTTTCCTGGTCGAGCACCTGGTTGATGGTGACCGGGGTACCCAGCTTGAACATGAACTTGACGACTTCGGCGGCCTTGACCGACATCTGCTGTGCAAGCTCCGAGACGGTGATGGTCTCGCCGATGGTCACGTCACGGATGACAGGACCGGTCGGGTTCTGGAAGCCATGCTGGTTGCGCTTCTTCAGCTTGCCCTTGCCACCACGACCACGGCGAGCGCCATCGCTCTCTTCGTCGGTGGTGCGCGGAGCGGCACGCGGCGTCGGAGCCTTTTCCTTCTCCTTGACCTTGACCTTGATCGACACCCGCGGCGCCTCGCCACGACGACGGTCGTCATCGCGAGTGCGGCTTTCGTTGCGGCGAGTCTCGTCCTTCTTGCGCTCGGCAGCACGGGCAGCGGCGTCTTCGGACGCCGGAGCGTCGGCGACTACCGGTGCCGGGGCAGCGGCAGGTGCCGGCTCTGCCTTGGCAGCCGTTGCAGGCGCAGCAGTGGCCGTTTCGGCAGCCTGGCGACGGGCCTGCTCTTCGTTACGCTGGCGAACCTCGGCCTCGACCTTCTCGCGAGCGGCGTTTTCAGCCGCGCGGCGCTCTTCCTGCTCGCGCTTCTGCTCGGCCTGGATCTCTTCCGGGCTGCGCTGCACGAATACTTTCTTCTTGCGTACTTCTACGCTGATGCTCTTGCTACCGGCGACACGCAGGGTGCTGGTGGTCTTGCGCTGCAAGGTAATCTTGCGCGGCTCTTCCGCCTTGCTCTTGTGGCTGCTCTTCAAATGGGTCAGCAGAGTCTGCTTCTCATTGTCGGTCACTACCTGACCGGCGTCGGTGTGCGGCAGACCTGCCTCACGCATCTGCTGCAGCAGGCGCTCTACCGGTGCCTCGACCTCTTGGGCCAGTTCTTTCACCGTGACTTGCGTCATGCACTTCTCTCCTCAGGCCGCGCCTAATTACTCGAACCAGTGGGCTCGGGCGGCCATGATCAACTTGCCGGCACGCTCTTCGTCGATGCCGTCGATGTCGAGCAGGTCGTCAATCGACTGCTCGGCCAGGTCTTCGCGGTTAACCACGCCGCGCACCGCCAGTTCCGCCGCCAGGTCCTTGTCCATGCCCTCAAGGGAGAGCAGGTCTTCGGCCGGATGGGCGTCTGCCAGTTTTTCTTCGGTAGCGATGGCCTTGGTCAACAAACGGTCCTTGGCTCGAGCGCGGAGCTCATTGACGATATCCTCGTCAAAGCCATCGATGTTGAGCATTTCTTCCAACGGTACGTAGGCAATTTCTTCGAGGCTGGTAAAGCCTTCGTCGACCAGCACTTGGGCCAGCTCCTCGTCGACTTCCAGTTCCTCGATGAAGTTGCGCAGGATGTCACCGGTTTCAGCCTGCTGCTTGGCCTGGATATCCTTTTCGGTCATCACGTTCAGGGTCCAGCCGGTCAACTGACTGGCCAGGCGAACGTTCTGACCACCACGGCCAATGGCCTGGGCCAGGTTGTCCTCGGCAACGGCGATGTCCATGGCATGGGCATCTTCATCAACGATGATCGCCGCGACTTCAGCCGGCGACATGGCGTTGATGACAAATTGCGCCGGGTTCTCGTCCCACAGGACGATATCCACACGCTCACCACCCAGCTCGCCGGATACGGCCTGGACACGCGAACCGCGCATGCCGATACAGGCACCTTGCGGGTCGATGCGCTTGTCCTTGGAGCGGACGGCGATCTTGGCACGC
The DNA here is from genome assembly GCF_021602025.1 of Pseudomonas ceruminis. Lineage (GTDB taxonomy): Bacteria > Pseudomonadota > Gammaproteobacteria > Pseudomonadales > Pseudomonadaceae > Aquipseudomonas > Aquipseudomonas ceruminis. The sequence goes on along the minus strand of NZ_BQHW01000013.1, from coordinate 108,900 downwards.
GAACCCGGATCACGGGACGCGGCCATGACTTCGATAAGGCCTTCGGCGATTTCCGGCACCTCGATGCGGAACAGCTCGATCAGCATCTGCGGCGCAGTGCGCGACAGGATCAGCTGAGGGCCGCGGTTCTCGGTGCGGATTTCCTTGAGCAGCGCACGCAAGCGCACGCCAACCCGGAAGGTCTCACGCGGAATGATGTCTTCACGGGCCAGCAGCGCTTCCGCGTTGTTGCCCAGGTCGACGATGACGTTGTCGCGGGTGACCTTTTTCACAGTCCCCGAGATGATCTCGCCCACGCGTTCGCGGTAGGCATCCACCACCTGGGCGCGCTCGGCCTCGCGGACCTTCTGCACGATGACCTGCTTGGCGGTCTGGGCGGCAATACGACCGAATTCGATGGACTCGATCTTCTCTTCGATCACGTCACCTACCTTGGCATCAGGGTGGGTCTCGTGAATCTTGGCCAGCCAGGTCTCGATGGCCGGATCGTCCAGATCGGCCTCATCGACCACGGTCCAGCGACGGAAGGTCTCATAGCTACCGGTGTGGCGGTTGATTTCCACACGCAGGTCGACTTCGTCCTCAAAACGTTTTTTGGTTGCAGTAGCCAGGGCCACTTCCAGCGCTTCGAAAATGACGCCGGGCGGTACACCTTTTTCGTTGGATACCGATTCAACAACCAGCAGTACTTCTTTGCTCATCGTACGCCTCGCCTTGCGCAAGCCATTGGGCCCGGATAGTCCGCCGGGCCCGGCACGTCTCAGTCAAAACTGGGAATAATATTGGCCTTGTCGATCGAGTCGATCGGCAACAGGAACTCGTGACTGTCCACCTGGACCACCACATCCTGCTCCTCCACACCGCGGAGAAGGCCCTGGAAGTTACGACGCCCCTCAAAGGGTGTACGCAGCTTGATCTTCACTTGTTCGCCGGCATGCGAGGCAAACTGTTCCAGTGTGAACAGCGGGCGATCCATGCCAGGAGAGGACACCTCAAGGGTATATTCACTGCTGATCGGATCTTCCACATCGAGGATGGCGCTGGCTTGGCGGCTGACCGATTCGCAGTCGTCCACCAGAATGCCGCCTTCCTTGTCGATGTAGATGCGCAATACCGAATGCTTACCCTGGGAAACGTACTCGATCCCCCAGCATTGATAGCCCAGACCCTCGACAACCGGGGCCAACAAGGCCTGCAACTGTTCTAGCTTGCTCGACACCTGAACCCCCTCGTGCATGCTGTGCAAATAAAAAATGGGCGAAGCGCCCATCCCTGAAAGCGCCGTAGGACAACGACGCCGTAAACTGTTCGGCTAGCAAAAAGCCCCTGAAAAGGGGCTCCGCTGAAGCTGGTTGCGGGGGCTGGATTTGAACCAACGACCTTCGGGTTATGAGCCCGACGAGCTACCAAGCTGCTCCACCCCGCGACAAAGCTGGGGCGAAAGTATAAGACCGAACCCGTTGCTGGGTCAATCCAACCTCCACCTGCAAGAAAGCCCGCTAAAGCGGGCTCTCAAGCTTTAATTGGTACCGAGAAGGGGACTCGAACCCCTACACCCTATGGGCACAACCACCTCAAGGTTGCGTGTCTACCAATTCCACCACCTCGGCAATACTACATCTTGAAACCCGTTACTTCTGCTCTTCGGCTGGAGGAGGTACATCACCTTTGGGGGTGGTTTCGCTCTTCTGCTCCTGGAGCACCGGTACATCATCATTTACTGCCGGCTTTGGCTCTTTAACTTCCAACACCGCCGGATCCGGAAGACCCGCCTGGCTCAGCTGGTGAGCTTGTTGCTTGGCGAAGTATCCTAACCCAAGTGCCGTCAAAAAGAAAGTGGCAGCAAGTATAGCAGTAAATTTACTTAGGAAGGTAGCAGAACCTTGGCTTCCGAACACAGTATTTGAAGCACCTGCGCCGAAAGATGCACCTGCTTCCGCACCTTTACCCTGTTGCAACAGAACCAGCACTACTAGCGACAGCGCTGCCAACAGATGAAAAACAACGATGACTGTTTCCAGCATTTGTTCAGTTTCCTGCGGCGCGACAAATTGCACCGAATTCGTCTGCGTTCAGGGATGCTCCACCAATGAGCCCCCCATCAATATCCGGCATGCCGAACAGTTCGGCCGCATTGGCCGCCTTCACGCTACCGCCGTAGAGAAGCTGCACGTTTTCTGCAACTTCGGCGTCCATCGCTGCCAACTGCTTGCGGATGGCAGCATGCACATCCTGAGCTTGTTGCGGCGAGGCCGTCAAACCTGTACCGATGGCCCAGACAGGCTCATAGGCAACTACTGCATTGGCAAAAGCGGTAATACCGAACGCGTCGATAACACTGCTTAGTTGACGCCCAACAACTTCAAGCGTCTTGCCTGCCTCACGCTCTTCAAGAGTTTCCCCTATGCAGAGCACCGGCGTCAAACCACTTTTCTGAGCAGCTGCAAACTTGCGATTCAGCACTTCTTCACTTTCGCCGATAATCTGGCGACGCTCGGAATGGCCAATCAATACCAACTTGCAACCTGCTTCAGCCAACTGACTCGGTGCAACTTCACCGGTCAGCGCACCCTGTTCGGGTTGTACTGCAGAATTCTGTGCTCCAACGATGATTCCCTTGCCCTTCAGGCCATCAATGACTTCATTGATGAACAAGGCCGGTGGGAATACCGCGACTTCGATACCTTCGGGAATGAGCATTTTGCCCAAACCCTGAGTCAGCTCAGCGACGCTGGCGCGGGTACCGTGCATCTTCCAGTTACCAGCTACCATGGGGCGACGCATGCTTTACCTCGTCGGTCAAAGTGGGCGCAGATCTTACCCAACCCGATCTGCGCTGGCAAGCCTCTTTCAGACACAAACTTCTTTGACCAGCTTGGCCAAGGCTTCGGCGTGGGTGCGCACCTGGTGCTCGTCGTCACCTTCGACCATCACCCGGACCAACGGCTCGGTACCGGATTTGCGCAACAGCACACGCCCGCGCCCTGCCATGTCCTCGGTCACCTTGGCGCTGGCCTCCTTGACCGCAGGGTGCTCCAGAGGGTCGACCTTGCTTGCACCGAAGCGCACGTTGATCAACACCTGGGGGCACTTGCGCAGGGCCTGGCGGGCCTGTGCCAGCGTCTCGCCGCGGCGCTTGAGTGCCATCAGCACCTGCAGTGCGGCAATGATCGCATCACCGGTAGTGGTATGGTTGCAGCACACCACGTGGCCAGAGTTCTCGCCACCGACCAGCCACTCGCGCTCAAGCAGCTCTGCCATCACGTAACGGTCGCCGACCTTGGCCCGCACGAACGGGATATCCAGGTCCTTGAGCGCCAGCTCCAGGCCCAGGTTGCTCATCAAGGTACCGACCACACCGCCCTGCAGCTTGCCTCGCTCGTGCATGTCGCGGGCGATGATGAACAGCAATTCGTCACCGTCGACGATGGCACCGGTATGGTCCACCATCAGCACACGGTCGCCATCACCGTCGAAAGCGATGCCCAGATCGGCATGGCCAACCAGTACTGCGGCCTGCAGCGACTCAATATGGGTCGAACCGCAGTTTTCGTTGATATTCAGCCCGTCGGGCTGTGCATGCAGCACGGTCACGTCGGCACCCAACTCACGGAACACGCTCGGCGCGACCTTGTACGTAGCACCGTGGGCACAGTCGATCACCAGCTTGAGGCCCTCAAAGCTGGTGCTGCTGGGCACGCTGCTCTTGCAGAACTCGATGTAGCGGCCTGCAGCGTCGTTGATACGCGACACCTTGCCCAGCTTGCTCGAGTCGACCACCGTCATGGGCTGATCAAGCAACTCTTCGATCATCAGCTCGACTTCGTCCGGCAGCTTGGTGCCCTGGCCCGAGAAAAACTTGATACCGTTGTCATCGTGCGGATTGTGCGAGGCACTGATGACGATACCCGCCTCGGCATGGAACGTGCGGGTAAGGTAAGCGATGGCGGGCGTGGGCATCGGGCCAAGCAACATGACGTCGGCACCTGCTGCGGACAGCCCGGCCTCCAGTGCAGACTCGAACATGTAACCGGAGATGCGCGTGTCTTTGCCCACCAGCACGCGGCAATTGCCTTGCTTGCGGAAGGCCATGCCCGCCGCCCAGCCCAGCTTGAGCATGAAGTCAGGAGTGATCGGGTATTCGCCGACACGGCCACGGATGCCGTCGGTACCAAAATATTTTCTGCTCATAGAAACTCCAGTGTTCTTATTCGGCGCCTTGCACCGCAGCAATCATGCGCACTACATCGACAGTCTCGGCCACATCGTGGACGCGCAGAATGCTGGCGCCCTTGGTCATGGCCAACGCCGCCAGCGCCAGGCTGCCGTACAGTCGCTCGCCGACCGGGCGATCCAGCGCCAGGCCGATCATGCTCTTGCGTGAAACGCCCACCAACAACGGACGCCCGAGGCGATAGAGCGCTTCCATGTGTTTGAACAGGCTGAGGTTGTGCGCCAGTGTCTTGGCGAACCCGAAACCCGGGTCAAGAATGACCCGCTCGGCACCGATGCCCACCGCTGCGCAAGCAGCCATTCGCTGCTCAAGATAGCGCGTTACATCGGCGGTCACATCCTCGTAATGCGGGTTGTCCTGCATGTTCCCCGGCTCGCCACGCATGTGCATCAGGCACACCGGCAACCCCGTATCCGCTGCAGCATCCAGGGCGCCATCGCGCTCCAGTGCACGGACATCGTTGATCAGGCCAGCACCCAGGCGCGCGGCCTCGCGAATGACGGCTGGGGTAGAGGTATCGACAGAGATGACGACGTCGAGACGGCTGTTGATGGCCTCGACCATCGGGGCCACCCGCTCGAGCTCTTCGGTGACGGATACAGCGCGCGCACCCGGGCGCGTCGATTCGCCACCGATGTCGATCAGTGTGGCACCGGCCGCAACCATCGCCTCGGCATGGCGCAACGCTTCGTCACGCTGGGTGAAGCGCCCGCCGTCGGAGAACGAATCAGGGGTGATATTGAGGATACCCATGACATGGGTACGGGACAAATCAAGAACCCGGTTGCCGCAAGGCAACCGGGTCGGGTACAGCTTCGAGCTCATAGATGCCCTTAGTGTTGAGCCGCGGGGCCGCCAATCGGCGATTCCGGACGATCATTCTGGGCAGCCGGAGTGCCCGAGGTCTTGTCGTCGTCCCAGTCACGCGGTTCGCGCGGGGTACGACCAGACATGATGTCGTCAATCTGGTCAGCGTCGATGGTCTCGTACTTCATCAGCGCTTCGGCCATGGCGTCGAGCTTGTCGCGGTTGTCGGTCAGCAGCTGCTTGGCAGTGGCATAGCACTGGTCGATGATGCTGCGTACTTCGGAGTCGATCAGCTTGGCAGTCTCGCCCGAAACACTGGCGTGCTGGCTGCCGGCGCTACGGCCGAGGAACACCTCGCCCTCTTCTTCGGCATACATCAGTGGGCCGAGTTTTTCGGACAGGCCCCACTTGGTCACCATGTTCCGTGCAATCTGGCTGGCGCGCATGATGTCGTTGGACGCGCCGGTGGTAACGCCATCGAAGCCCAGGGTCATTTCCTCGGCGATACGGCCGCCATACAGCGAGCAGATCTGGCTGATCAGGGCGCGCTTGGACAGGCTGTAACGGTCTTCCTCTGGCAAGAACATAGTGACGCCCAGGGCGCGACCACGAGGAATGATGGACACCTTGTAGACCGGATCGTGCTCCGGCACCAGGCGACCAACGATGGCGTGGCCTGCCTCGTGATAGGCAGTGTTCTGTTTTTCTTTCTCGGACATGACCATGGTCTTGCGCTCGGCGCCCATCATGATCTTGTCTTTGGCCAGCTCGAACTCTTTCATTTCGACCAGGCGCTTGTTGGAGCGCGCAGCGAACAGCGAGGCCTCGTTGACCAGGTTGGCCAGGTCGGCACCAGAGAAGCCAGGGGTGCCACGAGCAATGACCGCCGGGTTGACGTTATCGCCGATCGGCACCTTGCGCATGTGCACTTTGAGGATCTGCTCACGGCCGCGGATATCCGGCAAGCCAACCACGACCTGACGGTCGAAGCGGCCCGGGCGCAGCAGTGCAGGGTCGAGGACGTCCGGACGGTTGGTCGCTGCAATGACGATGATGCCATCGTTCATTTCAAAACCATCCATCTCCACCAGCAACTGGTTGAGGGTCTGCTCGCGCTCGTCGTGACCACCGCCCATGCCGGCGCCACGGTGGCGACCAACGGCGTCGATTTCGTCGATGAAGATAATGCACGGTGCGTGCTTCTTGGCCTGCTCGAACATGTCACGCACGCGGCTCGCGCCCACGCCGACGAACATTTCGACGAAGTCAGAGCCGGAAATGGTGAAGAACGGCACCTTGGCTTCGCCGGCAATGGCCTTGGCCAGCAGGGTCTTACCGGTACCTGGCGGGCCGACCATCAACACACCACGTGGAATGCGGCCACCCAGGCGCTGGAACTTGCCCGGGTCACGCAGGAACTCGACCAGTTCGCCGACCTCTTCCTTGGCCTCGTCGCAGCCAGCGACGTCAGCCAGGGTAGTCTTGACCTGGTCTTCGGACAGCAGGCGCGCCTTGCTCTTGCCGAAGCTCATCGGGCCGCCCTTGCCCCCCGCACCACCTTGCATCTGGCGCATGAAGAACATGAATACGGCAATGATCACCAGAATCGGGAAGCTCGCGACCAACAGCTGGGTCCAGATGCTCTGCTGCTCAGGCTGCTTGCCTTCGACCACGACGTGGTTGTCGACCAGGTCGCCGATCAGGCCATTGTCGGTAATGGCCGGGCGCACGGTCTTGAAGTTGTCACCGTCGGCGCGCTTGCCGGTAATGATGTAGCCGTCGACGGTCACACGCTCGACCTTGCCATCCTTGACCTGCTGGATGAAGTCGGAGTAGTTGAGGGTCTGCGGCTCGTTAGGGCTGGAGAAGTTGTTCATCACCGTCACCAGGACAGCTGCGATGATCAACCACAGGATCAGATTCTTTGCCATGTCGTTCAATTCGCTACCCTCTGAGGCCGGCGCACGACGCAGCCGTGCCTCGCATGATATTCATCGCCCTAACTTACTACATTACCTACGCATCCGCAGGCACCGTCTGTAACCCTTTGTGAAACCTAGACTACACGAAGTTCGGACGATCCAGACGGGCTGGCCGATTGGAATTAACTATCAGCCACCCCGCAACACGCCTCATGCCCCTTTGAATCCCTTGGCCAGCAGATACTGTTCACGGGAACGATCCCGCGAAGACGATGGCTTGCGCATCTGTACCTTGTCGAACTTGCTACGCACGTCCTTGAGGTACACATCGAAACCCTCGCCCTGGAAAATCTTGATCAGGAAGTCCCCGCCGGGCTTGAGCACGCGGGTCGCCAGATCCAGAGCCAGCTCGCAGAGGAACATGGCACGCGGCATGTCCACCGCAGGCGTACCACTCATATTGGGGGCCATGTCGGAAATCACAAGGTCTACGTGCGAATCACCGACCGCCTGGAGGATCTGCTGCAGCACTTCGTCCTGGGTGAAGTCGCCTTGAATGAAGGTAACATCAGGGATCGAGTCCATTTCCAGGATGTCGGAAGCGATCAGTCGACCTTGGCCACCAATCAGACGACTGGTCACCTGCGACCAGCCCCCAGGCGCTGCGCCCAGGTCGATCACGCTCATGCCAGGGCGAATCAGGCGGTCCTTCTCCTGAATCTCCAGCAGTTTGTAGCTCGCGCGCGAGCGGTAGCCATCCTTCTGCGCCTGCTTCACAAAAGGATCGTTGAAATGCTCTCGCAGCCAGTTTGCGCTGCTTTTGGAACGTTGTACCACGGGGCACCTCGATGATATGCGTCGTGATTGACTGGGCGGAGCCGGTGGCCCTCGGGTAAAATGCCGGTCAATTTTACAGAATCAGACGGAAAGGGTCAGATTATGCCGCTCAATAACGAGCAGAAGAAGCAATACAAGTCCATTGGTCATGACCTGAAGCCGGTCCTGATCGTTGCTGGCAACGGTTTGAATGAAGGCGTCATCGCCGAACTGGAACGCGCGCTGGCCGACCATGAACTGATCAAGGTCGAGATTCGTTCGGAAGACCGCGAGGAACGCGCCGAAACCATCGCCGAGCTGTGCAAGGCCGGCCGTGCCGAACTGGTGCAGACCATCGGCAAGAAAGCCCTGATCTACCGCAAGAACCCACAGCCGAACAAGCAGCTGTCCAACATCCACCGTTACAAGTAACGGTAGCTCCGATCAGTGGCGCGGTGAACGCGCCCTGACCGGGACCGGCTGGGCCACCAGCACGATGCCGGAAAAGCCCAGCACCAGGAAGCAGAACATCTGCCAGCGCTCGCCCACGGAAATACCGTAGCGCAAGGTGTAATACCCTACGCAGGCACCAAAGCCGAGCAACAGCATCTGGCCACGGAACTGCCGCCACCAGGCCGCCAGGCCGTCCACCCTCGCCAGCACTGCCAGCTGGGTCAACAAGCCAAGCAACGCCACGCCGATCAACCAGCGGTCGATCTGCCCTGCGATGTCCTGCACCAGCAGCGGCGCCAGGCCACTGACCTTGAGCGCAGGCACCAGCCCCACGTGAAACACCCACAAGCCACCGACCCAGAAAACCTGGGCCAGTTGCCAGAGGATGCCCTCGAGGGATGGCGCCCGCAGGCGCCGATCAGATGTGCTTGACTTCGACAATCTCGTACTCGACCGTGCCGCTCGGCGTCTTGACGACGACAGTATCACCTTCTTCCTTGCCGATGATGGCGCGGGCGATCGGTGCGCTGCTCGAAAGCTTGCCCTGCTTCACGTCGGCTTCGTCCTCGCCGACGATCTGGTAAGTCACCTCGTCATCGGTTTCGGTGTTGGCCAGCACCACGGTGGTGCCGAAGATCACCTTGCCGGTGTGAGGGATAGTGGTCACATCGATCACTACCGAGTTTTGCAGCCGGCCTTCGATATCGCGGATACGCGCTTCGACCATGCCCTGCTCTTCACGGGCGGCATGGTATTCGGCGTTTTCCTTGAGGTCGCCCAGCTCGCGTGCTTCACCGATCGCCTGGCTCAGGCGCGGGCGCTCGGTCTTGCTCAGGAACAGGTGCTCCTCTTCCAGGGCGCGAGCGCCCTGGACGGTCATCGGGTACTTGGTAATGCTCATGCTTTGAGTCCTGCATGCAAATCCTGCAAGCGACGAACGGTCTTTTCAGGGCCGAATTTCAGCGCTTCGCAGATGGCTTCACCAGCCGCAATGGTGGTTGTGCAGTAAATCTTGTGCTGCAGCGCATTGCGACGAATCGAGTAGGAATCGGCGATCGACTGGCGGCCTTCGGTGGTGTTGATGATCAGCGACACTTCGTCGTTCTTGATCATGTCGACCACGTGCGGGCGACCCTCGGTCACTTTGTTCACGCGGCGCACTTTCAGGCCAGCCGCTTCGATAACCTTGGCGGTACCTGCAGTAGCAACCACTTCGAAGCCCAGGGCGATCAGGTCACGGGCAACGCCAGCCACCTGTGGCTTGTCGTCGTCACGCACGCTGATGAATGCGGTACCGCCGGTTGGCAGCACTTCGCTGGCACCCATCTGGGCCTTGGCGAACGCTTCACCGAAGCTGTCGCCGACACCCATGACTTCACCGGTCGATTTCATCTCAGGGCCGAGGATCGGGTCAACCCCTGGGAACTTGGCGAACGGGAAGACGGCTTCCTTGACGCTGTAGAAGTTCGGGATGATTTCTTCGGTGAAGCCCAGTTCTTTCAGGGTTTTGCCAGCCATGACGCGCGCCGCGATCATCGCCAGCGAAGTGCCGATGCACTTGGAGACGAACGGCACGGTACGCGAGGCGCGCGGGTTGACTTCGATCACGTAGATCTTGTCGCCCTGCAAGGCCAGCTGCACGTTCATCAAGCCGACAACGCCCAGTTCCAGGGCCATCTTGCGCACCTGCTCGCGGACTTCGTCCTGCACTTGCTTGCTCAGCGAGTACGGCGGCAGCGAGCACGCCGAGTCACCGGAGTGAACGCCGGCCTGCTCGATGTGCTGCATGATGGCGCCGATCACCACGTCGGTGCCGTCGCAGACCGCATCCACGTCCATCTCGATGGCGCAGTTGAGGAAGTGGTCGAGCAGCACCGGGCTGTCGTTGGACACCTGTACCGCTTCACGCAGGTAGCGCTTGAGCTCGTCCAGTTCGTAGACGATCTCCATGGCGCGGCCGCCCAGTACGTACGATGGGCGCACGACCAGTGGGTAACCGATACCGCCAGCGGCACGGATGGCCTCGTCTTCGCTGCGCACGGTAGCGTTTGGCGGCTGCAGCAGGTTCAGGCGCTGAACCATCTGCTGGAAGCGCTCGCGGTCTTCGGCGCGGTCAATGGCGTCCGGGCTGGTACCGATGATCGGTACGCCGGCTTCTTCCAGGGCGCGTGCCAGTTTCAGCGGAGTCTGGCCGCCGTAGTGAACGATCACGCCCTTGGGCTTCTCGACGCGGCAGACTTCCAGCACGTCTTCCAGGGTCAGCGGCTCGAAGTACAGACGGTCGGAGGTGTCGTAGTCGGTGGAAACGGTTTCCGGGTTGCAGTTGACCATGATGGTCTCGTAACCGTCTTCACGCAGCGCCAGTGCCGCGTGTACGCAGCAGTAGTCGAACTCGATGCCTTGGCCGATACGGTTAGGGCCACCACCGAGGATCATGATCTTGTCGCGGGTCGACGGGTTGGCCTCGCACTCTTCCTCGTAGGTGGAGTACAGGTAGGCGGTGTCGGTGGCGAACTCGGCGGCGCAGGTGTCGACGCGCTTGTAGACCGGGAACACTTCCAGCTTGTGGCGGTGACGACGCAGGTTCTTGTCGGTGATGCCGAGCAGCTTGGCAAGGCGCTGGTCCGAGAAGCCTTTGCGCTTGAGGCGCAGCATCAGGTCCTTGTCGATGGCCGACAGGGCCAGGGTCTTGACCTTCTCTTCTTCCTTGATCAGGTCTTCCATCTGAACCAGGAACCACATGTCGATGCCGGTCAGGGCGAAGATTTCTTCGCACGTCATGCCCGAACGCATGGCATCAGCCACGTACCAGATGCGCTCGGCGCCTGGTACGGTCAGTTCGCGTTTGAGGATGCTGCTGGCTTCTGGGCTGGCCAGGTCGACTTTCGGGTCCAGGCCACAGGCACCGACTTCCAGGCCACGCAGGGCCTTTTGCAGGGATTCCTGGAAGGTACGGCCGATGGCCATAACTTCACCCACAGACTTCATCTGGGTGGTCAGGCGGGCGTCGGCTTTCGGGAATTTCTCGAAGGCGAAGCGTGGCAGCTTGGTGACGACGTAGTCGATCGACGGCTCGAAGGACGCCGGGGTACGACCGCCGGTGATGTCGTTCTGCAGCTCGTCCAGGGTGTAGCCGACGGCCAGCTTGGCGGCGATCTTGGCGATCGGGAAGCCGGTGGCCTTCGAAGCCAGGGCCGAGGAACGCGAAACGCGCGGGTTCATCTCGATCACGACCATGCGGCCAGTGTTCGGGCAGATACCGAACTGCACGTTGGAACCGCCGGTTTCGACACCGATTTCACGCAGCACCGCCAGCGAGGCGTTGCGCATGATCTGGTATTCCTTGTCGGTCAGGGTCTGTGCCGGCGCCACGGTGATCGAGTCACCGGTGTGCACGCCCATCGGGTCGAAGTTCTCGATGGAGCAGACGATGATGCAGTTGTCCTTCTTGTCGCGGACCACCTCCATCTCGTATTCCTTCCAGCCGATCAGCGATTCGTCGATCAGCAGTTCCTTGGTCGGCGACAGGTCCAGACCACGGGCGCAGATTTCTTCGAATTCTTCACGGTTGTAGGCGATACCACCACCGGTGCCGCCCATGGTGAAGGACGGACGGATGATGCACGGGAAGCCCAGACGCTCGAGGACCGCGTTGGCTTCTTCCATGCTGTGGGCGATACCGGAGCGCGGGCACTCCAGGCCGATGTCCTTCATCGCCTTGTCGAAGCGCGAACGGTCTTCGGCTTTGTCGATGGTGTCGGCGTTGGCACCGATCATCTCTACGCCGAAATTTTCCAGAACGCCGTGGCGCTCCAGGTCCAGGGCGCAGTTCAGTGCGGTCTGGCCGCCCATGGTCGGCAACAGCGCGTCAGGGCGCTCTTTCTCGATGATCTTGGCCACCGATTGCCATTTGATCGGCTCGATGTAGGTGGCGTCGGCCATGGCCGGGTCGGTCATGATGGTGGCAGGGTTGGAGTTCACCAGGATGACGCGGAACCCTTCCTCGCGCAGGGCTTTGCAAGCCTGGGCGCCGGAGTAGTCGAATTCGCAGGCCTGGCCGATCACGATCGGGCCAGCGCCGAGAATCAGGATGCTTTTGATGTCTGTACGTTTTGGCATGGTTGTCACTCAAATCCGCGGGTCAGTCGGCAAGCCGTCTTGAACAATCTGGGTCAGGCGCTTCCGGGCGCGGCGCAAGCCGTCCCGGGGCCTTGATGCAGGATGCTCAGCGGCGCTTGGCCATGGCATCGGTGAAACGATCGAACAGGGGCGCGACGTCGGTCGGGCCTGGGCTCGCTTCAGGGTGGCCCTGGAAGCTGAACGCGCTCTTGTCGGTACGCTCGATACCCTGCAGGGTACCGTCGAACAGCGACTTGTGGATGGCGCGGACATTGCCCGGCAAGGTGGCTTCGTCCACCGCGAAACCGTGGTTCTGGCTGGTGATCATGACCACGCCGGTGTCCAGGTCCTGGACTGGGTGGTTGGCACCGTGGTGGCCGTGGCCCATTTTCAAGGTCTTGGCGCCGGAAGCCAGGGCCAGCAGTTGGTGGCCCAGGCAGATGCCGAATACCGGGATCTCGGTTTCAAGGATTTCCTTGATTGCCTGGATCGCGTAGTCGCATGGCTCGGGGTCACCTGGGCCGTTGGAGAGGAACACGCCATCGGGGTTGAGGGCGAGCACTTCGCTGGCCGGGGTCTGGGCAGGCACCACGGTCACGCGGCAACCGCGGGCGACCAGCATGCGCAGGATGTTCAGCTTGACGCCGTAGTCGAAGGCGACCACGTGGTACGGCAGTTCGGATGCGTCCAGGGTCGGGTGGCTGTCGGTTTTCAGCTCCCACACGCTGGAGCGCCACTCGTAGCGCTCCTTGGTGGAAACGACCTTGGCCAGGTCCATGCCCTTCAGGCCCGGGAAGGCACGGGCAGCGGCGATGGCGGCTTCTTCGCTGATGTTGTCACCGGCAAGGATGCAACCGTTCTGAGCGCCCTTTTCACGCAGGATACGGGTCAGACGACGGGTGTCGATACCCGCGATGGCAACGACATTGTTCGCCTTGAGGTAGTCGGGCAGCGACTGGGTGTTACGCCAGTTGCTGGCCAGCAGCGGCAGGTCACGGATGACCAGGCCAGCCGACCAGACACGGTTCGACTCGGCGTCTTCCGGGGTAGTGCCGGTGTTGCCAATGTGCGGGTAGGTCAGGGTAACGATTTGCTGCGCGTAGGAAGGGTCTGTAAGGATTTCCTGGTAGCCGGTCATAGCGGTGTTGAACACCACCTCACCAACGGTCTGACCGTCGGCACCGATGGCTTCACCGCGAAAAATACTGCCGTCGGCAAGGGCGAGTATGGCTGGCTTTGTCAAGAAGACCTCCCGTAAATCAAGCATGAAAGGGCGATCGCAGGTTGCAAAAAAGCGGAGTGACGTATGGACACGTCACCCCGCTTTTATGTGCTGAATTCAATTCGCTGCGCGCTTTTAGTGGACACACTAAAGCTGTAGCTTACAGAAAAGTGCGTTTTGGGTCTACCGTATATGTGCCTCTAAAACACATGATTGCGACAGACAGGGATCGGCGGGGCATTCTTCGCGGGGCAAGCCCGCTCCCACAGAGGATTGTGGAGTCCTTGTGGGAGCGGGCTTGCCCCGCGAAGAAATCAACACTGCTTGAACGGCTTAGCGCAGCTCCAGCACATCCTGCATGTCGTACAAGCCAGCCTCACGCCCATCCAGCCACAGCGCTGCACGCACCGCACCCTTGGCGAAGGTCATGCGGCTGGAGGCCTTGTGGGTGATTTCCAGGCGCTCGCCTTCAGCGGCGAACAACACGGTGTGGTCACCCACTACATCGCCGGCACGCACAGTAGCGAAGCCGATGGTCTTGCGATCGCGCGCGCCGGTCTGCCCTTCACGGCCATACACCGCCACTTCCTGCAGGTCACGCCCCAGCGCATTGGCGACCACTTCGCCCATCCGCAGCGCAGTCCCCGAGGGTGCATCGACCTTGTGCCGGTGGTGCGCCTCGATGATCTCGATATCGACATCATCACCCAGCACCCGCGCCGCCATGTCCAGCAACTTGAGGCTCAGGTTGACGCCTACGCTGAAGTTGGCGGCGAACACGATAGGAATGTCCTTGCCTGCCTCGACCAGCAACTGCTTCTCTTCAGCGGTGAAACCGGTGGTACCGATGATCATCGCCTTGCCGTGCTTGCGGCAGAACGCCAAATTCTTCAGGGTCACCGAAGGGTGCGTGAAGTCGATCAGCACGTCGAATTCGTCAGCCACCTTGGCCAGGTCATCGGACAGCAACACGCCGATCCGCCCGAGGGCCGCCAACTCACCGGCATCAGCCCCGACGAGCGAACTGTCAGGACGATCGATCGCCGCCGTGAGCCCGGCACCCGGGGTTTGCTGCACCGCTTCAACGAGGGTCTTGCCCATCCGCCCTGCCGCGCCCATCACTGCAATACGTCGCATAGCCATGTCCTTTTCAGAGATCGCCGAAGAAGCGCTTCACGCCTTCGAACCAGCCACTGGCCTTGGGCGAATGGGAGCTGTCGCCTTCGAGCGAATCCCGCAGTTCCTCGAGCAGCTCGCGCTGGCGGCGGCTGAGGTTGACCGGGGTTTCCACTGCCACGCGGCACAGCAGGTCACCGGCCGCACCACCACGCACTGGCGCCACACCCTTGCCACGCAGGCGGAACTGCTTGCCGGTCTGGGTACCTTCGGGGATCTTCAGCTTGACGCGACCGTCAAGGGTCGGCACTTCCAGCTCGCCACCCAAGGCAGCGTCGGTGTAGCTGATCGGCACTTCGCAGTACAGGTGCTTGCCATCACGCTGGAAGATCGCATGCTCACGCACGTTGATGACCACGTACAGGTCACCGGTAGGGCCGCCGTGGGTCCCCGCCTCGCCCTCGCCGGACAGGCGAATGCGGTCGCCGGTATCGACACCTGCCGGCACCTTGACCGACAACGTCTTGTATTCCTCGACACGGCCTTCGCCATGGCACGAGGTGCATGGGTCGGTAATGATCTTGCCCTGGCCATGGCAGCGCGGGCAGGTTTGCTGCACCGAGAAGAAGCCTTGCTGCATGCGCACCTGGCCGATACCGCCACAGGTCGGGCAAGTGGCCGGGGTGGAACCTTTCTTGGCACCGGAGCCATCGCACGGCTTGCAGTTGACCAGGGTGGGAACGCGGATACTGACCGTGGTGCCACGCACCGCTTCTTCCAGGTTCAGCTCCAGGGTATAGCGCAGGTCGCTGCCACGCTGGGCACCGCCACGCGAACCGCCACGACCACCACCGAAGAAATCGCTGAACACATCACCGAAAATATCGGAGAAGTTGGCGCCACCGAAGCCGGCACCACCGCCACCCATGCTAGGGTCGACGCCGGCATGGCCGTACTGGTCATACGCCGCGCGCTTGCTGGCATCGGACAGCACTTCATAGGCCTCGTTGGCCTCCTTGAACTGCTCTTCCGACTCCTTGTCGCCCGGGTTGCGGTCGGGGTGGAACTTCATCGCCAGGCGGCGATAGGCCTTTTTGAGATCACCTTCACTGGCGCCGCGCTCGACACCCAGGACCTCATAATAATCACGCTTTGCCATAGGTCATTTGCACTCTTGGGGGCGTTCGGCATACCTCTGCGCTATGCGCTGTGCCGCAGCACCCGCCACCGCTCGAAGGCTTTGACAGATGCTGTAAAAATTCTCGTATTCCAGACACACCAACGCGGGAGCAAGCCCCCGCGCGGCGACATCCTACCAGCTCACCCGCAAACGCCGGTGAGCTGGCCGACAACATGCAACGATTACTTCTTGTCGTCGCCTTTCACTTCTTCGAACTCGGCGTCAACCACGTCATCGTGCTTGGCTTCCGGCTCGGCTTGTTGCTGGGCGCCGCCTTCAGGCTGCTGAGCCTGGTCGGCGTACATCTTCTGCGCGACCGGTGCCGAGACCTTGGACAGCTCTTCGACCTTGGCTTCGATGGCAGCCTTGTCGTCGCCTTTGACAGCGGCTTCCAGGGCAACCACGGCAGCCTCGATGGCAGCCTTCTCTTCGGCAGTGACCTTGTCACCGGCGTCAGCGACCATCTTGCGCGTCGAGTGCACCAGCGCATCACCCTGGTTACGGGCGGCGGCCAGCTCTTCGAACTTGCGGTCTTCCTCGGCGTTCGCCTCGGCGTCACGCACCATGCGCTCGATTTCTTCGTCCGACAGGCCGGAGTTGGCCTTGATCACGATCGACTGCGACTTGCCAGTGGCCTTGTCTTTGGCGCTGACGTGCAGGATGCCGTTGGCGTCGATGTCGAAGGTCACTTCGATTTGCGGAACGCCACGCGGTGCTGGCGGAATGTCAGCCAGGTCGAACTTGCCCAGCGACTTGTTCTGCGCAGCCTGCTTACGCTCACCCTGCAGCACGTGGATGGTCACGGCGCCCTGGTTGTCGTCGGCAGTCGAGAACACCTGCGACTTCTTGGTCGGGATGGTGGTGTTCTTCTCGATCAGCGAGGTCATCACGCCGCCCATGGTTTCGATACCCAGGGTCAGCGGGCTAACGTCCAGCAGCAGTACGTCTTTGACGTCACCGGCCAGAACCGCGCCCTGAATGGCTGCACCCATGGCGACAGCTTCGTCCGGGTTGACGTCTTTGCGTGCTTCTTTACCGAAGAAGTCGGCAACAGACTTCTGCACCAGCGGCATACGGGTCTGGCCACCGACCAGGATCACGTCGTCGATCTTGCTCACGTCAATGCCAGCGTCTTTCAGCGCGATGCGGCAAGGCTCGATGGTACGGTTGACCAGGTCTTCTACCAGCGACTCCAGCTTGGCGCGGGAAATCTTCACGTTCAGGTGCTTCGGACCGGTCGCATCTGCAGTGATGTACGGCAGGTTGACGTCGGTCGACTGAGCGGACGACAGCTCGATCTTGGCCTTTTCCGCAGCTTCTTTCAGGCGCTGCAGAGCCAGAGGGTCGTTCTTCAGGTCCATGCCGGACTCTTTCTTGAACTCCTCGACGAGGTAGTCGATCAGGCGCATGTCGAAGTCTTCACCACCCAGGAAGGTGTCGCCGTTGGTGGCCAGCACTTCGAACTGGTGCTCACCGTCGACTTCGGCGATTTCGATGACCGATACGTCGAAGGTACCACCACCCAGGTCATAAACGATGACGGTGTGGTCGCCCTTGGCCTTGTCCATGCCATACGCCAGTGCAGCGGCAGTCGGCTCGTTGATGATACGTTTTACGTCCAGGCCAGCGATGCGGCCGGCGTCTTTGGTCGCCTGGCGCTGGCTGTCGTTGAAGTAGGCCGGAACAGTGATGACCGCTTCGGTAACAGGCTCACCGAGGTAGTCTTCGGCGGTCTTCTTCATTTTCTTCAGGACTTCGGCGCTGATCTGCGGCGGAGCCATTTCCTTGCCAGCAGCCTCGACCCAGGCGTCACCGTTGCCCGCCTTGACGATTTTGTACGGCACCAGCTTGATGTCTTTCTGCACGACGTCTTCTTCGAAGCGGCGGCCAATCAGGCGCTTCACTGCGAACAGGGTGTTGTGCGGGTTGGTGACAGCCTGGCGCTTGGCCGACTGACCTACCAGGATTTCGCCATCGTTGGCGTAGGCCACGATCGAAGGGGTGGTACGCGCACCTTCGGCGTTTTCGATGACTTTGACGTTACCGTTTTCCAGAATGGAGACGCACGAGTTAGTGGTCCCCAGGTCGATACCGATGATTTTACCCATGTTAACTCTCCCGAAACTTGAATTTGGTAGCAGCGACTACGTTGGCCAACTGCAGTAATACTTGAAGGCTTGACACCTAGATGGGGATGCCCCGACGGATTTCAAGCCTTTTCATCGATCGAAGGTTGCGGGGCGCTCGGCGCCTTGCTGACCACTACCATGGCAGGGCGCAGCAGGCGGCCGTTGAGCAGGTAACCCTTCTGGAACACGTTCAGCACGCTGTTGGGCTCTGCTTCAGCGCTCTCCTGCATGGCCATCGCCTGATGGTGCTCGGCATTGAATGGTTGGCCGTGCGGATCGATGGCTTCGAGGTTGTAACGCTTGAGGGTGTCCTGGAACATCTTCAGGGTCAGCTCAACACCTTCGCGGATCTTCTTGACGTGCTCATCTTCAGCACTGGAGTGCGCCAGGGCGAGTTCCAGGCTGTCGATCACCGGCAGCAGATCGCCTGCGAACTTCTCCAGGGCAAACTTGTGTGCCTTCTCGACGTCCTGCTCGGCGCGACGGCGCACGTTCTGCAGGTCGGCAACGGCACGCAGGGACTGATCCTTGGCGGCGGCCAGCTGCTCCTCGAGCTCCTGAACACGGGCGCCGATTTCTACTGCACCAGTCTCTTCAGCGTTAAGGTCTTTCTCATTCAGCTGTTCGTCAGCCATGGGGTCTCTCCTTCGCAATTTCTGTAGTACGAGCAAAGCTCGCCGTGTCTGCCGGCTATATGGGGCCGGAAAAACCAGCTTCAAGGGGCAATGCGCTTTTCAGGGCCTATCAGGAATCTCTCGGCGGGCATTGGCAGACCTGAAAAAAGTACTGTATAAATAACCAGACCTGACCTTCGGGAGCCGCCCCCATGCTGGTGCACCTGTCCATTCAAAATTACGCCATCGTCGAACACCTCGACCTCGAACTTGCCCGTGGCATGTCCGTCATCACGGGCGAAACCGGTGCCGGCAAGTCGATCATGCTCGACGCCCTCGGCCTGGCCCTGGGGGATCGCGCCGACAGCGGCGTGGTGCGCCCCGGTGCAGACAAGGCAGACATCCTGGCCACCTTCGACCTGGTGGACATTCCCGAAGCACATACCTGGCTCACCGAACGCGACCTGAACAACGACGGGCCCTGCATTCTGCGCCGGGTTATCACCGCAGAGGGCCGCAGCCGCGGCTACATCAACGGCACCCCCTGCCCGCTGAGCGATCTGAAGGCCCTGGGCGAACTGCTGATCGACATCCACAGCCAGCATGAACACCAATCGCTGCTCAAGACCGACACCCACCGCCGCCTGCTCGACGAGTACGCCGGCGCCATCGACCTGGCCCGCCAAGTACAACTGGCGGCCAAGCGCTGGAACCAGACCCGCCTGGAGCTCGAGCGGCTGTCCAACTCCGGTGACGAGCAGCGCGCCCGCCATCAGTTGCTCAGCTACCAGCTCGAAGAACTCGATAACCTCGGCCTGGGTGAAAACGAGCTGGAGCAGTTGGAGCAGGAACACAAGAACCTGACCAATGCCGAAGCCCTGTTCGGCATCTGCCGCCAGGTCATCGACCAATGCAGCGAAAGCGATTCGGGCAATGTGCTCGGCGCCCTGACCGCCAGCCTCAACCGCCTGGGCGCGGCGAACAACACCCCGAAGGCGCTGGGTGAGGCCGCCAACCTGATCGCCAGCGCGCAGATCCAGATCGAAGAAGCCGTTGGCGAGCTCAATCGTTTCCTCGACAACTTCGACGCAGACCCCATGCGCCTACAGGCACTGGAAGAGCGCCTGGACACCATCTATACCCTGGCGCGCAAACACCGCGTGCACCCCACTGAACTGCCGCACCTGCAACAGCAGTTGATGGAAGAGATCGAAGGCCTGAATGCCAGCGACGAGTCGATTGAACGCCTCGGCGAAGAACTGGCCGCCTTTGCCCAGCATTACAAAGAGAGGGCCATCGAGCTGAGTGCCTTGCGCCAGCAGGCTGCGCAGCAACTGGCGATTGCGGTTGAGCAGGAAATCCAGCGCCTGGGCATGCCCGGTGGCCGCTTCTGTATCGAGCTCACGCCCAACGAAGGCAGCGACCTGTCGCCACACGGCCTGGAGCAGATCGAATTGCTGGTCAGCGCCAACCCGGGGCAGCCGCTCAAAGGCCTGGCCAAGGTAGCCTCCGGGGGTGAATTGTCACGTATCAGCTTGGCGATTCAGGTCATCACTGCACAAACCTCGCGCATACCAACACTGGTATTCGACGAGGTGGACGTGGGTATCGGCGGGCCTACCGCCGAGATCGTCGGCCAGTTGCTGCGCCGGCTGGGTGAACGGGGCCAGGTGCTGACCGTCACCCACCTGCCACAAGTTGCAGCGCAAGGGCACCACCACCTGTTCGTACACAAGGTGCGCAACAGCGACACCACCCACACCGCCGTGGCCAACCTGGGCAAACGCGAGCGGGTCGAGGAAGTGGCACGGATGCTGGGCGGGATCGACCTGACCAAGGAATCGTTGGCGCACGCGCGCAAGATGGTCGTCAGCGGCAAGGCGTGAGCCTCAGTCACCCTCTTCGCAGGCAAGGGAGTCGACCTGGAGTTGATAGCGTAGAAAGCACAAAGGCGACCCTAGGGTCGCCTTTGCAGTTCATAACGATCGAAATCGTTACTTTTTCTTACGCACATAGAGGACCAGGTTGTGGTCC
Organism: Pseudomonas ceruminis; assembly: GCF_021602025.1. Taxonomy (GTDB): domain Bacteria; phylum Pseudomonadota; class Gammaproteobacteria; order Pseudomonadales; family Pseudomonadaceae; genus Aquipseudomonas; species Aquipseudomonas ceruminis. The sequence goes on along the minus strand of NZ_BQHW01000013.1, from coordinate 88,254 downwards.
ACCAGTTCGTAGCCATGCTCGGCCACGATCTCCTTTTGACGCCGCTCGATTTCGGCATCCATGAATTCGATCACTTCGCTGGTTTCCACGTTGACCATATGGTCGTGGTGACCGCCGTCCGCGAGCTCGAAAACCGCGTGACCGCCATCGAAGTTGTGGCGCACCACCAGACCAGCCGCTTCGAACTGGGTCAGTACGCGATAAACGGTTGCCAGACCGACGTCCTCGCCAGCCTCCATCAGCGCCTTGTAGACATCCTCGGCGCTCATGTGACGTTGCTCGGTCGAATCGAGCATCTGAAGGATCTTGACTCGAGGCAGTGTCACCTTGAGACCGGCTTTGCGCAATTCGCTATTTTCAACCATGGTCAGCTTTCTCGCCGATGCTGCTTCGCAGCTTCTCTTAATACGGGTATGATCGGGGTTTACGTTGTCCAGCCAAGATAGTGGAAGTCGCCCACCGATGCAAAACAACACCAAGCACTTGCTAACCAGCCTCACCTTCGTGGGACTGCTCGCACTCGCCGGTTGCTCGTTTCCCGGGGTTTACAAAATCGACATCCAGCAGGGCAATGTCGTCACGCAAGACATGATAGACCAATTACGCCCCGGAATGACCCGTCGGCAAGTAAGGTTTATCATGGGCAACCCGCTGCTCCAGGATACGTTCAACACCAATCGTTGGGATTACCTGTACAGCTTGCAGCCTGGTGGCGGGCAACGCCAGCAGGAACGCATGAGCATCTTCTTCAACGACAGCGACCAACTGGTGAGCCTGTCGGGCGACTTCATGCCAGGCGTGAGCCGCGACCAGGAAATCCTCGGCGGCAGCAGCAATACCACGGTCAGCCCGGCCACCGAGCCAGGCCAGCCAGCGCCGCAGCCGGAAGAGAAACCGGCCAAGGCCGGTTCGGTGGAAGAGTCCATCCAGCGCGAGATCGACACCATCGAAACTACGCCGGTGCCGACCCCTGCCCCTCTGGAAACGTCGCCGCAGTAATTGCAGGTGACATGAAAAGCCCGGGCCAAGGCCCGGGCTTTTTTGTGGGCAACCGCTTGCCAGCAATCAGCTATAGAGCTGCTTGGCGCGCTGGCAAAACGCATCCACCAAGGTATTGGCGGCCTGGTTGAACAGCGGGCCCAACGTAGCGCGCACAATCGGCCCAGCGTAATCGAAGGACAGGTCCAGGCTGATCTTGCAGGCCTTTTCGCCCAGCGGCTTGAACACCCACACGCCATGCAGTTGGGTGAACGGCCCTTCTTCCAGGTTCATCTCGATGGACTGCCCCGGCACCAGCACATTGCGCGTGACAAACTGCTGGCTCATGCCGCCCTTGGCCACTTCCAGCTTCGCCCGCATGTGCGTGTCACTGGCCTCGATCACCGTCGATGCAGAGCACCAGGGCAAAAATTGTGGGTAGTTGGCCACGTCGTTGACCAGATCGTAGAGCGCCTGGGCAGGGTACGGCAGCAGGGCGGAGCGTTGAATATGGGTAGTCATCCAGGCGTCACTTCCAAGGCTGGGTGGCGGCGCTTCGCAGCGTGCCGAAAACAGGTTCTGTGCGTATGACAGGGCCTGTATTGTCCGGTATTCATTGCGGTGGCTCAAGCACACCGAAATCCCGTAGCCGACGACGCGATGACTTGCCTATAATGCCGCCCCTATGGCTAAGCAAAAGAAACATCCGACCGGGACCATCGCGCAAAACAAGAAAGCGCGACACGATTACTTCATCGAACACAAGTTCGAGGCCGGGCTGGTCCTGTCCGGTTGGGAAGTAAAAAGCCTGCGGGCCGGCAAGGCGCACCTGACCGACAGCTACGTGCTGCTCAAGGATGGCGAAGCCTGGCTGTTCGGCAGCCACATCACCCCGCTGACCACTGCCAGCACCCACGTCATCGCCGACCCTACCCGCACCCGCAAGCTGCTGCTGAACAAGCGCGAGCTCGAGCGCGTGGAAGCCGCTGTGGCGCAGAAGGGCTACACCTGCGTGGCCTTGGCGCTGTACTGGAGCAAGCACCTGATCAAGTGCGAAATCGCGCTCGGCAAGGGTAAAAAGGAATACGACAAGCGCGATACCGTGCGCGAACGCGATTCCAACCGCGAGCTGCAGCGTGCGGTGCGCAATAAGGGCAAGGAAGACTAAGACTTCTTTTTGCCTGTGCAGGCCCTTCGCGGGGCAAGCCCGCTCCTACAGGATTGGCGTGCGGCCTTAATCCTGTAGGAGCGGGCTTGCCCCGCGAAGGGGCCGCAGCACACTAGCGCCCGCTGCGCCGCTCCGCCCGCGCTACCCGCTGCGCCTCGTCCTGCGCCTCTTCCAGCACTTCCTGCACATACAGAATGTGCCGGCTGGACACCTCGCGCGCCTCGTCCGCCCTGCCCTCGACAATTGCCAGGTACAGCTCGCGGTGCTGGCTGATCAGCATGTCCCGCGTTTCGCTACGCTGCTGGTACATGCCGCCAATGTTGGTCACCACGTTGCGCTTGAGCAGGTCGAACAACCCGCGAATGGTGTGCAGCAGCACGGCATTGTGGCTGGCTTCGGCAATCGCCAGGTGAAAACGCGCATCCGCCGCCCCCTCTTCTGCACGGGTAACCTCGTCGGCCCGTGCATAGCAATCCTGCAAGGTATCGAACGCTGCTTTCAGGCGTAGACGATCAGGCTCGGTGGCCCGCTGGGCCGCGTAATACGCACATGAGGCCTCCAGCGTATGGCGAAACTCCAGCAGGTCGCGCTGCGCCTCGGCACTGTGCTCTAGCAACTGCAACAACGGGTCGCTGAACGTCGACCCCAGCGACTGGGCCACATAGTTGCCGCCGCCCTGGCGACTGACCAGCAGCCCCTTGGCCACCAGCTTCTGGATCGCCTCGCGCAGTGAGGGGCGCGACACACCGAACTGTTCGGCGAGGACACGTTCGGCCGGCAGCCGCTGCCCGGAGGTCAGCGTGCCTTCCAGAATCATCCCTTCCAACCGATCGACGATGTCGTCGGACAGGCGCCGTTGGCGGACCTGATCAAAAACCATCACTTGCTCTCCACAAACCCCCGGCACATTTCGGGGGGAGCCTATTCTCGCCGATCCACGCAGCGCCAGCACCCATCAGGTGGGGTTTTTCCCTGGCAAACAGCGGGCCATTCATCGGTGCCCGACCAAAGTTTTGCGCGGGACAAATTGACACACCCACGACAGCGCTTTTAACCTAGCGACCAGCCATTGTAAATTGGTCTTACCAATTATCCAATGCCAGTGCCTGACCAACAACAATTAGGGGCCACCCCATATGCAAACCTGGCAACAACTCTATAGCCCGCTTGGTAGTCTTGGCCTGTCCGCACTGGCGGCGGTCATCCCTATCGTGTTCTTCTTCCTCGCCCTCGCCGTGTTCCGCCTCAAGGGCCACGTCGCCGGTAGCATCACCCTTGCCCTGTCGATTCTGGTGGCGATCTTCGCCTTCCAGATGCCTGTCGACATGGCCCTCGCCGCCGCGGGTTATGGCTTCCTCTACGGCCTCTGGCCGATTGCCTGGATCATCGTTGCCGCGGTGTTCCTGTACAAACTCACGGTCAAGAGCGGCCAGTTCGAAGTCATCCGCAGCTCGGTACTGTCGATCACCGACGACCAACGTCTGCAGGTGCTGCTGATCGGCTTCTGCTTCGGGGCCTTCCTCGAAGGTGCCGCCGGCTTCGGCGCCCCAGTGGCCATCACTGCCGCGCTGCTGGTGGGCCTGGGCTTCAACCCCCTGTATGCCGCTGGCCTGTGCCTGATCGCCAACACCGCGCCGGTGGCCTTCGGCGCCCTGGGTATTCCGATCATCGTTGCCGGCCAGGTGACAGGCATCGACGCCTTCCACATCGGCGCCATGACCGGCCGCCAACTGCCGCTGCTGTCGCTGTTCGTGCCGTTCTGGTTGGTATTCATGATGGACGGCCTGCGCGGCGTGAAGGAAACCTGGCCTGCAGCCCTGGTCGCCGGCTTGAGCTTTGCCGTGACCCAGTACTTCACCTCCAACTTCATCGGCCCGGAACTGCCCGACATCACCTCGGCCCTGGCCAGCCTGATCGCCCTGACCCTGTTCCTGAAAGTCTGGCAGCCCAAGCGCTCGTTCGCCGAAGCCAAAGGCAGCGTTGGCGCAGCCGTGGTCAGCAGCGGCGGCAGCCAGCCGAGCCCCTACAGCTTTGGCGAAATCTTCAAAGCCTGGTCGCCATTCCTGATCCTCACCGTGCTGGTCACCATCTGGACGCTGAAGCCATTCAAGGCCGCGTTCGCCCCGGGCGGTGCGATGTACAACTTCGTGTTCAATTTCGCCATCCCGCACCTCGACCAGCTGGTGATCAAGACCGCGCCCATCGTCACAGCACCGACCGCCATGCCAGCGGTGTTCAAGCTCGACCCGATCTCTGCGACCGGCACTGCGATCTTCCTCTCTGCGCTGATCTCCATGGCAGTGCTGAAGATCAACGTCAAAACTGGTCTGACCACTTTCAAGGAAACCTTCTGGGAGCTGCGCTGGCCCATCCTGTCGATCGGCATGGTGTTGGCGTTCGCCTTCGTCACCAACTACTCGGGCATGTCGTCGACCATGGCCCTGGTCCTGGCCGGCACCGGTGCCGCGTTCCCGTTCTTCTCGCCGTTCCTCGGCTGGCTGGGTGTGTTCCTGACCGGCTCGGACACGTCGTCCAACGCCCTGTTCAGTTCGCTGCAAGCCACCACTGCGCACCAGATTGGCGTCAACGACACCCTGTTGGTAGCCGCCAACACCAGCGGCGGCGTGACCGGCAAGATGATCTCGCCGCAGTCGATCGCCGTGGCCTGCGCCGCTACCGGCCTGGTGGGCAAGGAATCCGACCTGTTCCGCTTCACCGTCAAGCACAGCCTGTTCTTCGCCACCATCGTCGGCCTGATTACCCTGATCCAGGCCTATTGGCTGACCGGCATGCTGGTTCATCACTAAAGTGAAAGGGGCCGGGCGCCAGCGCGCGCCCGGTATTTCCTTCAACCAACGCTGCGAGAATCCATGATCATTTCCGCCTCCACCGACTATCGCGCCGCGGCCCAACGCAAGCTGCCCCCCTTCCTCTTCCACTACGCCGACGGCGGGGCCTACGCCGAGCACACGCTGCGCCACAACGTTTCGGACCTGGCCAGCATCGCCCTGCGCCAGCGCGTGTTGAAGAACATGTCTGAGCTGAGCCTGGAAACCCGGCTGTTCGACGAAACCCTGAGCATGCCTGTGGCCCTGGCCCCGGTCGGCCTCACCGGCATGTACGCCCGCCGTGGCGAAGTGCAGGCGGCACGTGCCGCAGCGGCCCACGGCATCCCGTTCACCATGTCCACCGTGTCGGTGTGCCCCATCGAAGAAGTCGCCCCGGCCATCGACCGGCCCATGTGGTTCCAGCTGTACGTGCTCAAGGACCGCGGCTTCATGCGCAATGCCCTGGAGCGGGCCAAGGCCGCCGGGGTGAAAACCCTAGTGTTCACCGTCGACATGCCGGTACCCGGTGCCCGCTACCGTGACGCCCACTCCGGCATGAGCGGCGCCAACGGCCCGATGCGCCGCGTGTTGCAAGCCATGACCCACCCCGAATGGGCCTGGGACGTCGGCGTGATGGGCCGCCCGCATGACCTGGGCAATATCTCCAAATACCGTGGCAACCCCACCGGCCTTGCCGACTACATCGGCTGGCTGGGCGCCAACTTCGACCCGTCGATTTCGTGGAAAGACCTGGAGTGGATCCGCGAATTCTGGGACGGCCCGATGATCATCAAGGGCATCCTCGACGCCGACGACGCCCGTGACGCCGTCAAGTTTGGCGCCGACGGCATCGTCGTCTCCAACCACGGCGGCCGCCAGCTCGACGGCGTGCTGTCCAGCGCCCGCGCCTTGCCAGCCATTGCCGACGCCGTGAAGGGCGACCTGAAGATCCTCGCCGACTCCGGCATCCGCAGTGGCCTGGACGTGGTGCGCATGATTGCGCTGGGCGCCGACACCGTGCTGATCGGCCGTGCCTTCCTCTGGGCCCTGGCAGTGCATGGCCAGGCCGGGGTGAAAAACCTGCTCGAACTGTTCGAAAAAGAAATGCGCGTGGCCATGGTGCTGACCGGCGCCAAGTCGATCAGCGAAATCAGCCGCGACTCGCTGGTCCGCGAACTGGGCGCCTGAGCGCCTGTCAGAACACCGCCTGAATGACCGGGGCACACGGCGCGCAGACGCCATGGCCCCGCGAGGAGATTGCATGAGCCTGCCCGCCGCGTTCCTGCGTGATGCCGAGCGCCTGATACCCGCCGAACGCCGTTTCGACGACGCAACGTCCACCCTGGCCTTTGGCACCGACGCCAGCTTCTATCGGCTGATCCCCAAGCTGGTGGTGCGCGTGGAGTCTGAGGACGAAGTGGTCGGGCTGCTGCACCTGGCCCAACGCGATCGCGTGCCGGTCACCTTCCGCGCTGCCGGCACCAGCCTGTCTGGCCAGGCCATCAGCGATTCGGTGCTGATCGTGCTTGGCGACAACTGGGGCGGCAAGGAAATCCGTGGCCAAGGCGAGCAGATCCGCCTGCAACCTGGCGTCATCGGTGCCCAGGCCAACGCCTGGCTGGCGCCTTTCGGGCGCAAGATCGGCCCCGACCCGGCCTCGATCAACGCCTGCAAGATCGGCGGCATCGTCGCCAACAACGCCAGCGGCATGTGCTGCGGCACCGCGCAGAACACCTACCACACCCTGGCCGGCCTGCGCCTGGTGCTGGCTGACGGCACCCGCCTGGACAGCGAAGACCCGGCCAGCGTCGCCGCCTTCCAGGCCAGCCACGCCAGCCTGCTGGAAGCGCTGGCCAGGCTTGGCCGCGAAACCCGCGCCAACACCGAACTGGCCGACCGCATCCGGCATAAATACCGCCTGAAAAACACCACAGGCCTGTCGCTCAACGCCCTGGTGGACTACGACAAGCCGCTGGATATCCTGCAGCACCTGCTGGTCGGTTCCGAAGGCACCCTGGGCTTCATCAGCGCCGTCACCTACGACACCGTCCCCGACCACCCGCACAAGGCCAGCGCACTGCTGGTATTCCCCAGCGTAGAAAGCTGCTGCCGCGCCGTGACCGTGCTCAAGCGCCAGCCCGTTTCCGCCGTGGAACTGCTCGACCGCCGCAGCCTGCGCTCGGTGCAGAACATGCCGGGCATGCCGGTGTGGGTAAAAGGCCTGTCGGACAATGCCTGCGCCCTGCTGATCGAGTCCCGCGCCGCCAGCCAGAGCCTGCTGCATGAACAACTGCACCAGGTGATGGCCTCCATCGCCGACTACCCGTTGGAGCAGCAGGTCGATTTCAGCGAAGACCCGGCGGTGTACAACCAGCTGTGGAAAATCCGCAAGGACACCTTCCCCGCCGTCGGCGCCGTGCGCCAGACGGGTACCACCGTGATCATCGAAGACGTGACCTTCCCTGTCGAACAGCTGGCCGAAGGCGTCAACCGCCTGATCCAGCTGTTCGACAAGCACCATTACGACGAAGCGATCATTTTCGGCCATGCGCTGGAAGGCAACCTGCACTTCGTCTTCACCCAAGGCTTCAACAGTGCCGAAGAAGTCGCGCGCTACCAGGCCTTCATGGACGATGTGGCACAGCTGGTGGCGGTGGAGTTCGGCGGCTCGCTCAAGGCCGAACACGGCACCGGGCGCAACATGGCGCCGTTCGTGGAGCTGGAATGGGGCAGTGATGCCTACCAGCTGATGTGGAAGCTCAAGCGCCTGCTCGACCCCAACGGCATTCTCAACCCCGATGTGGTGCTGAGCACCGACCCGGACATCCACCTGAAAAACCTCAAGCCACTGCCCGCCGCCGACGAGATTGTCGACAAGTGCATCGAGTGTGGCTTCTGCGAACCGGTGTGCCCTTCCAAAGGCCTGACCCTCAGCCCCCGCCAGCGCATCGTGATGTGGCGTGACATTCAGGCGAAAAAACGCGCCGGCATCGACACCCGCGCACTGCTGCAAACCTACCAGTACCAAGGCATCGACACCTGCGCCGCGACCGGCCTGTGCGCCCAGCGCTGCCCGGTGGGCATCAACACCGGCGAGCTGGTGAAGAAACTGCGCAGCCAGGCCGCCGAACACGAAAAGACCGCCGACTGGCTGGCCGAGCATTTCCACACCGCGCTGGGTGGTGCCCGCCTGACGCTGACTGCCGCCAACACCGCCCGCAAGCTGCTGGGCGCCCCGCGCCTGGGCCGACTGAGCGCGTCGTTGAGTAAAGCCAGCAAAGGCCGCCTGCCGCAATGGACCCCTGCCATACCGCAGCCGCTGCGCAGTATCGACTTCGGCGCGGCGAGCAACGATGCCCGCCCCCGGGTGGTGTACCTGGCGGCCTGCGTGTCACGGGTGATGGGCCCAGCCTACGCCGACCGCGAGCAAAGCTCCCTGCTCGACAAGACCCGCGCCCTGCTGGAAAAGGCCGGTTACCAGGTGGTGTTCCCCGACAACGCCGACAGCCTCTGCTGCGGCCAGCCGTTCGCCTCCAAAGGCTACCCCGAGCAGGCCGAGCACAAGCGCCAGGAGCTGATCGCTGCGCTGTTGCATGCCAGCCGCGGCGGCCTCGATCCCATCTACTGCGACACCAGCCCCTGCACCCTGCGCCTGGTACAGGACCTTGGCGAGACCCGCCTGGACCTGTACGACCCGGTGCGTTTCATCCGCACCCACCTGATGGACAAACTGGAGTTCACCCCGCAGGAAGAGCCGGTAGCCGTGCACGTGACCTGCAGCACCCAGCACCTGGGCGAGAGCCAGGCACTGATCGACCTGGCCCGCCGCTGCAGCAAGCAAGTGGTGATACCAGAAGGCATTCACTGCTGCGGTTTTGCCGGTGACAAGGGCTTCACCACACCGGAGCTCAACGCCCACTCGCTGCGTAGCCTGAAGGATGCGGTGCAGTATTGCAGCGAAGGCATCTCCACCAGTCGCACCTGCGAGATCGGGCTATCCACCCACAGCGGCATCGACTATCACGGCCTCGTCTACCTGGTAGACCGCGTCACCCGCCCGCGCACCATCTAACGCCTGGCGTGGTCCATTGTGGGAGCGGGCTTGCCCCGCGAATCGAGGGCAAAGCCCTCGCCCACGCCCTCCAGCCGTAAGACATTTCCTAACCTGCAACCAAATGCTTCTGAATGGGATGCTTTGGGAATTATCCTACGACCGCCGCTGCCGTTTCACTGTTGTTGCTCACAACCATCAGGGCTAATTTCCCTGAGTCGTTTTCGAACGATGGGGTGTGAGAACCCCGTAAACATGACAGCAGCCTCGTAATGGCGGCCCTGCGCGGGCAGACCTCGGTCTGGCCGGATTTCCCATGTTTACCGGTTTCTCACCCCGCGCATGGCTGCCACCCTAACCCCGTGAGAAGGTTCAAGCTGGCGGCCCCCGTTGAGCAACAAACTGGGAACTGACCATGAAGAAACTCGTACCCGACCCACCCTGCCTGCGCGTCATCGCCACCCCCTACTTCTCCATCCACAGCGACATGCCCACACCCGATGCACTCGCTCACGCCAGCGAACTGCTGCGCGGCGTCGCCGAAACCATCGACGAACACTGCCGCACCCACGCCGGCGAACCCGGCCTGAACATGCTCAGCAACGCCGCCCACGCTTGCGAAACCTCACGCGCGCTGATCGAGCACGCCTTGACCGACCTCTACAACGCGCAAAGGCAGAGGTGACCCCATGCATGACGAACTGAAAAAGATCACCACCGCAGGAAAGGAATCGTTCGACCTCTTCCGCCTGCAACCCGGCGTCCCCTTCGAGCAAGCCTTCAGCCAGCTGTCCGTCCTGCTCGGCTGCATCCGCCACCTCACCACCGAAGCCGAAATGGAAAACGACCGCCAGGCCGGCAGCGCGGCGCGCATCATCAGCGAGATGGCCAAGGCACTCATCGACGACATGGAACGCGGCCTGACCAAGCCTCACTAAACGCTACCCCGCCCCACAGGCCCACCGCCATCCATACTGTGGGAGCGGGCTTGCCCCGCGAATCGAGGGCAAAGCCCTCGCCCGCAACATCCCGCCACACACAGTCATGTCCCCTAGCCAGCACGCCGATTGAACCCTCGCCAAAACGCAGCGGTCCACCCTTACAGGCCCACCTTCCAGAGGCCTTGCAAAGGAGACACCCATGAAAGGTACCGCGCTTTCGGCCCTCTTCGCGGCCGCTACCCTCCTGGCTTCCCCGGTGTTTGCCGCTGACGACCTCTGCGCCGCTAACCTGCAGAAGATCGACGACAGCATGGCCACCGCCGGCGCCACTTCCGAAGGCCTGGACAAGGCGATCACTGAACACATCGACGAAGCCAAGGCCGCCCAGGCCTCGGGCGATACCAAGAAATGCATCGCTATCACCAGCAAAGTCCTCGAACGCCTGGAGAAAACCGACAAGGGCAGCGGCTCGGCCGGCGGCAGCGGTGCTTGAGCCTAGAGCGGGCGGCAAGAACCGGCTGTCGACGCCGCCCGCGTAAAGGCGTATACTCAGCCCACGTGCCGAAAGGTACGTCAGCTAGAGCTGAGTGTGGGGCCGATTAGGATTCGACGCCGGTAGCGAAACTCTAGGTGCATGCCGAGTTGGTAACAGAACTCGTAAATCCACTGTTGCAACTTTCTATAGTTGCCAATGACGAAAACTACGAGGGTTACGCTCTCGCTGCGTAAGCAGCTGAGCCCGCTCTCCTGGTAGCTTCGGCTCCAGCAATCATCAGGGGATGCCTGTAAACCCGAAATGATTGTCATACAGAACAGGATCGTCGTGTAGCACGTTGGGGGCAAAGCGACTAAAACTTACCCAACTCGTCCAAAGCACCCTGCCCGTCGGGCGGCTGCGGATTAACTCAGTAGACACGGCTAAGCATGTAGTACCGACAGCGGAGTACTGGCGGACGGGGGTTCAAATCCCCCCGGCTCCACCAAATGATCAATCAAAGACGTCCAAGGACGTCTTTTTTTGTGCCTGGAAGTCAGTGAAATCAAGGGTTTACTGCTCTTTTGAGGACCACAATGGTTTTTTGAGTTCCAGTCATCCCGGTATTCCCGGTGGTATTCCAGCCTTCCTGAGACTAATCTTGGGAATACCAAAGGTGTCATGGAGCCCCACCCATGTGCGCTCAAACAGCTCGCCTCTCCGACCGCCAGCTCAAGGCGGTCAAGCCCAAAGACAAGGACTACGTCCTCACGGATGGCGACGGGCTCCAGCTCCGAGTCCGGGTCAACCGCTCGATGCAGTGGAATTTCAACTACAGGCATCCGGTCACCAAGAATCGAATCAACATGGCGCTCGGCTCCTATCCCGAGGTCTCTCTGGCGCAAGCTCGGCGAAAAGCGGTTGAAGCTAGGGAAGTACTTGCCCAGGGGATCGACCCCAAAGCTCAGCGCAATGATCTCGCGCAAGCCAAGCTAGCCGAGACAGAACATACGTTCGAGAAAGTAGCTAGCGCCTGGTTCGAGTTGAAAAAGGACTCGGTCACGCCGGCCTATGCTGAGGACATCTGGCGCTCACTCACGCTGCACGTTTTTCCGAGCATGAAATCGACTCCAATCTCCGAAGTCAGCGCACCGATGGTGATAAAAATTCTTCGGCCCATCGAAGCCAAAGGCAGCTTGGAAACCGTGAAGCGGCTTAGCCAGCGCCTCAACGAGATCATGACTTACGGTGTCAATTCGGGAATGATCTTCGCGAACCCGCTAAGCGGGATTCGGGCGGTGTTCAAGAAACCGAAGAAAGAAAACATGGCGGCGCTTCCACCCGAGGAGCTTCCTGAGCTCATGCTGGAAATAGCGAACGCTAGTATCAAGCGCACGACCCGCTGCCTGATCGAATGGCAGTTGCACACCATGACTCGCCCCGCCGAGGCGGCGACTACTCGCTGGGCTGACATCGACTTTGAAAGGCGTGTCTGGACCATTCCACCGGAGCGGATGAAGAAGCGCCGTCCGCACAGCATCCCGTTGAGCGATCAAGTCATGTCATTGCTGGAGATACTGAAGTCCCACAGTGGTCATCGGGAATACGTCTTCCCGGCCGACCGAAACCCTCGTACTCATGCCAATAGTCAGACCGCCAACATGGCGTTGAAACGTATGGGCTTCCAGGACCGCTTGGTCAGCCACGGCATGCGCTCGATGGCCAGCACCATATTGAATGAACATGGGTGGGACCCGGAGCTCATCGAAGTGGCGCTGGCGCACGTCGACAAGGATGAGGTGCGCAGTGCCTACAACCGAGCCGACTACATCGAGCGACGGCGGCCGATGATGGCTTGGTGGAGCGAGTACATTCTGAAGGCGTCGACGGGTAATCTCTCGGCCAACGCGATGAATGTGGCTAGGGATCGGAATGTAATACCCATCCGATAGGGCGCTGCGACAACGGCGACACTGGCGACAGACCGCGTGCCATCTACATCCTTGCCGTCTGAGCGGATGGCGACAGTCGCCAACTCGCCTCAAGTTTGGCTTCTCCGGCTAAGCCCGTGAGCATGGGGAGGCTTCGCATCCCTATGCTCACGGGCTAACACTAGAAAAGCGACAAACGGCCACTTTGCCACTGACACCCACCGACTTCCAAAGCACGCCAAAGAAGGAATCTGGCGCATTTCCATGTGCCCTTCACCAATTGACCAATGCCGCGGTGACCGATAGAACGAAGGTTCAAAGCGCTGCCTTAGGCAGCACCCCAGATGACCAGAGCCTTCAAGGTCATGCCGCTAATCCGGTGGTTCATCCCAAAGTGCGATTCGCGCCCGGAGGCTCGCACGGTCATTCGCCAGAATGATGGACGCCCTCTAAACAATCCGCCTAGTGCGGCTGCCCGCTAACCCTTTAGCCCTGCAGCAACGAACCTGCTCGACCAACGTTTTGCGCCAACCGTTCGCCCGTCTCTTTTGCCAGAAAAGAGACGGGCGCTCCTACCACTGCTGCAGCCCTCATCGCACATGGCTTTGCGGCAATTCCCCTCGTGACAATCGGCGTGACAAACGCCGATGTCACCAGCAACAGCGCTGTAGATGATGGTGCCGCAGACCAAGGAATGGACTGCACCTGACTGACAGTCAGGCATGCCCCGGTCATCGCAGTGCTGCTTGCACCTGGCTCAGGATCTCGCGGCACTGGTCTCGTCAGCCAATGCAGCCTCCACCCGCCCACCGGTAACGGTGCTCAGGAGGCCAGATCATGAGATGCCCTTGCTCCCGGACGTAAGGAGCCGCCAGTCCCGCGTCAGTGGACACCCTCACAGGTCGCAGGGGCCTTGATCCCTGATAACACTCAGCATTCTTGGCGGGATGACGTGAGGGAGAGATCGGTAATTTATGGAGGACGGTTATGCAACTGCGCGAAGTACAAGGGCCACCACGCCCCTTGTTGGAACAGCAGGTTACGCCCCTACCCTACCCGGTCGCGGCGCTGGGCGACCTATTGGGCCCTGCCGTGGAACGCATGGCCGATGTGATCGGCGTGCCCTGCGCCATGGCCGCGCAATCTGTTCTAGCCACGGCAGCTTTGGCGAGCCAGGCGCACGCCAATGTTTACCTCGACGGCCGAATTTATCCGTTGTCGCTGTACTTGCTGACGGTGGCTTGCTCGGGTGATCGCAAAAGCGCGGTGGGCCATATTGCGCTGCAGGCCGTACGCGACTGGGAGAGACAGCAGTGGATCGCTTACGGCGAACAACTCAAGGCGCACCGGGCTTCAATGAGCCTCACCGCGAAATCGCCAACCTCGAAAAAGTCAGCACAGCTAGCGCTGGACGCCCAACCAGAACCTGTCCAACCAAGACTGCTCACTGCTGAGCCTACCATTGAAGGTCTAGTGAAAAGCCTGTGCCATGGTTTGCCCAGCATGGGGCTGTTCAGCGATGAGGGCGGGCAGTTTTTGGGCGGTAGCACCATGAGCAAGGACAACATGATCAAGGCGATCACTCACTTGTCGACGCTGTGGGACGGTAGCCCGATTGATCGGTCGCGCGCGATGGCTGGGGAAAGTCTGCGTGCCTATGATCGCCGCCTCAGCATGCACTTGATGCTTCAGCCCCGCCTGGCCGACCGTTTACTCCAGGACGTCGATATAAAAGACCAAGGCATCCTGGGGCGCTGCCTGATCAGTTGGCCCGAGCGTCTGGTTGGACAACGACTGTACAAAGCTATCAACCTGACCCGAGATCCAAAGGTGCACCGGTACCAGCAGCGCATTGCCGCGCTGATGCAGAAGCCTTGGTCACGCCATAAAGACGGCGGCCTCAACCCTGTAACCCTAGAGTTGAGCCCCCGCGCCCGGGAGGCCTGGGTAGCCATTCACGACACCATTGAATGCGAATCAGGGGAATTCGGCGAGCTGGTCAATGTGCAAGCTGCTGCGAGCAAAGCCGCCGCGAACGTTTTACGCATGGCTGGCCTAATGGCGGTGGTTGAGGAGTGTACTGCCTTGGAAGAAGTCCACATTCAGCGCGCCTCTACGCTGATGGACTACTACCTGGCCGAGAACCAGCGCCTGACCGAACAGGAACCATTGAATAAGCTTCGCGCAGAGGCCGACTGCCTGCTGCGCTGGTTGATAAAGAAGAACTGGCCACCGTTTCGCCTCCGCGACATCACACGCAACGGCCCTCGCTTTGCCCGTAAAAGCACGCAGCACACTTTCGAGTTATTGCTGCAGCTGGTTACCCATAACTGGCTGAACAATGCCGGAGACACATTCGAGGTGCGCCATGTTCCGCCTCAATGACGCCGTGCGCCGCTACCAGGCGCAACATCCCTCGTCGTCCGAGTTACGGAGTGTCGCCGCCACCGTCACCACTTTGTCGCCACCTGCCAAGCGATATGCAGTGGGGGTTGTCGCCAGTGTCGCCGCTGTCGCCACTCCAACATCAGAGCCCATCGACCTCGCTCAGCTCATCGAGCAGTTGCAAGAAGAAGGGGCTTTGCTGGAACACTGCGAAAGCGCCCTCCTCATCCGCCCAGCACACTGGGGACAGTTGGACACCATCGGTCCCCACTGGAAAGCCCTGCTGCTGCTCCTACAAACCAATCGATGTGAAGACAATGGCGCTGGCCGGACGGCGTGACGGTCGCAACTTTGGCTACGGTCGCCAACTGAGCTACGCCGGTCGACAGGCACTGGAAGATCTGTTTGCCAGCGGTCATTTCGCCACCGTCAAAGCACACAGCGATCGCTGGCAAGCCTTCGTGCGCTGGTGCCGCTCAGAGAACGGCCCCGGCTACAACGATGCGCGCCAGATCGATAGACAGACGCTACAAGACTACACCGAGTATCTGCGCCATCAGATCCAGCAAGGTGCACTCTGCATCGCCACCGCGCAGAACCGCCTGAGCAGCGTCAACCGCACCCTTGCTGCGCTGCGCGGTGATCAAGAGGTGAGGATCGCCAGCCCGAGTCAGGCGTTGGGACAGCAGCGCTCGAGCGTACGCACTCGCGCGCCGGATGGCCAAGATCACCAACAGGTGCGGCGACTGGCGGAGGTGCTTGGCGGACAGCAACACGATCGGGTGGCCGCCATAGTCCTTCTAGCTCGAGCAACCGGCATGCGCTTGCGCGAAGCGATCCTGGCTGACCTGCCACGCTTACACCGCGAAGCCGAACGATTAGGCCGCATCAACATCCAGGACGGCACCAAAGGCGGCCGTTCAGGGTCATCAGCGCCGCGATGGGTCGTCGCCAATGAAGCGGTGAAAGCGGCCCTGCAGTTGGTTCGCCAGGCATCGCCGACCGGCAGCCGCAACTTGCTGGCCCGAGACGAAAGCTACGCCATTTTTCTGCACCAAACCGTGCTCCCCGCCCGCGAAACGCTGCATGCACACGGGCTGAAGGGTTTTCATGAACTGCGCGCAGCCTACGCCTGCGAACGTTACGAGCAGCTCACGGGCCACGCCGCACCGGTCAATGGCGGCCACTGCTACCGCATTGACCGTGACCTTGATCAACAGGCGCGCCAACAAATCAGCCTAGAGCTCGGGCATAACCGGATCGATGTGGTGTCGGCCTACATTGGCGGGAGAATATGAGCAAACCCTTCGATATGACGCTGTTCCTGAGCGGCGTACTGACCGGTTCGAAGGCCACGCAGCAACGTCACCTACGCCAAGCACGAGTCATGCAAGCGGCCATTCAACAGCGATGGCAACGCGATAATCCCTGGACCTGGCAGCTCAAGCATGTGCGCTGGTTTCTCACTCAGCACCTGAAAGACCATTCCGACGCCACCCGGTATTACTATCGACTCACCGCCCTATTGATCTGGAAGCGATTAGGGAGCGGCCGAGGGTTGCTGATCTGACGCTCGAATCGAGAGTAGGCAGTCCACAGGGCTCTCTGTTCCCCTTCAACTATCTTAGCGTGGACATTCTATCGCTGAGTGAACCTGTTCAAAATCCACTCTTCCAACCTTAATGGCATAAAGGCAAAATGCCGTCAGCATGGGCGACGAAATGCTAGAGAATTGGTGCCGATCGCCATCCAATTTTTTGTGACCAGCAGCTTATCGCTCCTCCAAGACACTACGTGAAGCCCGACGAATATCACAGAAATAGCGAAGATTGCTGCCGTAGCAATCCAGAACCAGGCACTGACGCCATTGGTTTCTGCTGAGAACAGCAACGAAAAATCCGGCCAGATAAGCTTTATAAGATCCAACATCTTCAAGTCATCCAAGACGTAATTGCAAAAACTCAACGTTGAGGGGATTACGGCCTAGGCCAGAGGCTCAGGGCATAGGAAAACAGCTTGTCGGCGCGCGACACGATTTGCTCTTCTTCCCAGGCATCGTTCTCACCAAACGCCTGGAAGTGCATATTGAGCATGAGCAGGCTGGTGGTCACGATCTCCTGCCGCTTCACGACAAAGGGTTCGTTGCTCAGGGCTGAGTTGAAGGCCTGGGTCACCAGTGTGAGGTTGCCGATACTGTGCAGCAGGCGGCGGCGCCTTTCCTGGTTCTCTGGTGTGTCCTCGGCCAGCGGCCAGTTCGTTTGCCACTTCTGCGGCAATACATGCTCCACGGTCAGGCCATCAGGTAGCACCAGGCTCTCCTGCTTGCTACCGCGCATGGACAGCTCCAGCGCCTCGAGAACCGCACGGACCTTGCTGGTGTTGCGGCCCTGGTAAAGAGCGCGATGGCACCAGTTACGGGCGAAGGCCTCGTCATCCGGCCAGCACTGGCTGTCGCCCTGCAGGGACAGCAGCTTGTCACGCAGGGTCGCGGCATCGGTCTTCTGCTCGCGCACCATCTCCGCCAGTAAGCGGTTGAGGAAGGTGCGGTTGTAGCTCTTGGTGGTGTAGCCACAGATAAAGCGGCGCACCAAGTAAGACTCCAGATCACCAATGGCCTGCAGGAACTCCGTGGAATCCGGCCTATGGTGCTCCAGTAGATACAGCACAAGTGGCGTAACCGTGGATACATCCAGCAGCTTCAGACGCCGGCAGAACAGATCGAGGCGACTCGCCTGCCCCGGCACCATAAAGGTCTGGAAATACCCCGCCAGGTGCGTGATGCGCGCCAGCTCGCACTGAGTGTCGCGCGGCTCATCCTGCCACCAGTCCTTGAACTCGTTGAATACGTGGGCCACCTTCAGATCCTCGCACTTGCGCATGCCCACGTAGTGGTAAAGCAGCAGATCCAGTCGCGAGTTCTTCAGGCGGCCCTGCCGCTCCTGCTGCTTCCAGAACTTGGCGCCCTTGCCGTTGCTGGTGTCCACCGTCTCGTCGAAGTGCTGCCAGCCCTGGCGATACAGCTCATCCACGTCTTCGCCGTTACGTGTGGCGTGGAGGAAGATGAAGTTGCGGATCAGGTCGCTCGGCAGCAGCGGTGCGCCCCGGGCATTGAGGGTTTCGAAGATGATCTGCGGGTCGTCCTCGTCCTCCAGCTCCAGCGACATGATCTGGAAGCCCTCGCGCAGGGTGGCCAGCAGCGCATGGGCGCGCGCCACCTGCAGCGGTAGGTCGGCGCCCGGCAGTTTCAGCTGGTTGTCCGCGTCGATGGAGCGAATCACCGCATGGGCCACGGTGCGCTCTTCATCCGCCGCCGCGCCCGGCAACGGGTCATCGTAGCGCAGGCCACGCAGGTGGCAGGCCAGCATGGCGTGGAAGAACAGGTAGGCACGCACCATCGCCGGGCGTTCCTGATACTGCCGACCAACCTTGGCCGGGAAGCGCTCGCAAACCTTCTCCGCGCTGCCCAGTTCGGCCAGCGCTTGCATCACATCGCGGCCGACATTAGTCGGCAGCACCTTGAGCGAATCGCTGCTCTGACGGTACTTACCGATATTCTGCGTCAGCGGCTTGAGGTCGTAGCTCAGCGCCTCGTCATCCAGCGGCGCCACCAGGTCGCGAAACGCCAGCAGCAGGATCTGCAGAGTGGTGATGCGCTGCTGGCCGTCGATCACATCGCGGTTGCCCACGGCATCACTGCTGCCGCCCTTGAGGCTGCCGATCACCACGGTGCCGAGAAAGTGCCTGCGTAGCGGCCTGAGCCGGCCAGCCCCCACCATGGCTGCATCGGCCTGATGCTGGACGATAGCCTCCAGGCGATCAACGAGGTCTTCCCACAGCGGCTGCACCTGCTCGTTCAGCGTCCAAACGTAACCGCGCTGGAACAAGGGAATCAGGTACTGCGCGCGTTCGGTAAACAGGTCGGTGACGGCTTTCTTGTCGGGACGCATAGGATGTCCTTATCAGTGCTCTTGTTAAATCAGGCCACGGCCTGCTCGATCAGCGCACTGGCCAGATGCTCGTGCACTTGCCGGGCCTGGTTAAGGCGGGCTTTGAGTTGGTCGCAGAGGGCCATTAGCTCGTCGACTTTGGCGACAATGCGGTGTTGTTCTGCGAGCGGAGGTATCGGAACTGGTATTTCTCTAAGGCGAGAGGATTTGATACCAGTGGCGGTCATACCTGTGGCAGCATCTGAAAGCTGCGCCTGAAAGCCAGAGGACATCAGGGCCAGCTTCAGGAATGGGCCCGTTTCCAGCTCATGCAGTTGGAAGCAAATCACGCGCTGAGCCAGTGCAAAACGCTCAGCAATATCAATTATCGCCACGTTCCCCATTGGAGCTTCGGTTGTGAAAAGCATGTCTCCAACCCGTGGAAAGCCTCTTGTCATCCAAGACAAGTAGTCCGTGTCAGCAATGAACTCTTGAGGATCTCTACTGATGAATCCTGGACGTACATTTTTGGCAGTAATGAGCGGTACGCCAGATGATGTTTTTGTAGGTGTCCTGCCCCGGTAGTCAATGAAGCGAGCAAGGTTGCCAAGCCGGCAGGACGCCCAACCGGTATGCAGCCTGAAGTAGTGCTCAGCCTCTGGGACATCGTCTCTTGCTGTCGTTCGAAGGCCTTCTTCGGAGATGAGGCGCGTCTTTTCCTCAGCAATCCGCTTCAGCAATTCACTCGCCGGTTCATCGCTAGGATCTTGCGTCACCAACTTGCCCATCACGGCAAGTTGCAGCAGTGTTTGCTTGAGGGCGTCGATGCTGGATTCGGTGGTGAGCAGGGCGTGGAAGTGCTCGGCAAGGCGCTGCCAGCTTTGCGCAAAGTCTTCTGCATCGCTGGCCTGAGTCAGGCTGCCCAGCAGCGCCTGCACCAGTTGGACGTGGGCGCTGCCGGCATCGGCCTGCCGCGCCTCCAGCCGGTCGCACAGGGCCATCAGCTCATCGACTTTGGCGACGATGCGGTGTTGTTCGGCGAGAGGGGGTAGAGGGAAAAGGGCTTGCCTACCGTCTTCAGTTCCTAGCCTAGGCATTTTCATACCGTAGCTTTTAGCATTCACATAGCTGAGGAAGTACGGGCTTTTCAGCGCGACCATAAAGTAGTGCGCTACAAAAGGTCCGTGGCACCTGAACGGGAGAATTTCGGTTGTGCAAAATCCGTCATCCTCAGCTACTAGAACCTTATTCAGGTACGGACGGAGCTTGCCATAGAGCACATCGCCTTTAGCGAAGCTGTTCTTGTCACTGAGAGAGTTACGCTCGTAAAAGCGAGCCTTCTGTAAAAGTCTTGAAGTGTCTTTCTCAATATCCTCAAGATCGAGCACCCAAGCGTCATCTAGGATTTCGTCTTTTTTGGTTGTAGTACCAAAGTTGGTAATCTCGCCAAGACGAGCCCAAACCCAGGCCACTGGCAATTCAAACGGTAGTGCTGCCTCTTCAACGCCAGCCAGCGGTTTCTGCTTCTTGATTTTCCCCTGCGCCACAAGCCGCACTTTTTCCTCAGCAATCCGCTTCAGCAACTCACTGGCCGGCTCATCACTCGGATCTTGCGGCACCAGCTTACCGCGCACCGCCAGCTCCAGAATCAGCTCACGCAGCTTTTTGATGCCATTGGGCGCGCCGGCCAGCAGCGGCAGATTGTCGGTCAACACGGCGCTCATGCGTCACGCTCCTCCGCCTGAGCGGCAAAGGCCTCGGCCAGCACAGCCTTGAGCTGGTCGCGCAGTTCACCAATCTCGCCTTGCAGCGCGGCGTAGTCGCGCAGCAGTTCGTCCGGGTCGTGGCTGATCTGTTCGCCGACGTGAGGGTTCTTGCAGTCGAGGTTCCAGTTGCGGTTTTGCAGTTCGTCGAAGCTGACCTTCCAGGCGAACTCGTTCTCCTGCCGCGCGGCAAAGCCATCGGCCTCGCTGCCCCACCAGGCTTCCTCGACGGCAAACTCTTCGACGCGCATGGGTTTGGTCTTCGAGTAGCTTTTGTAACCGGCCGGGTACTGGTGCTCGTAGAACCATACGTCCTTGGTGGGCGTGCCTTTGGTGAAGAACAGCAGGTTGGTCTTGATACCGGTGTAGGGGTTGAACACGCCGTTGGGCAGGCGAACGATGGTATGCAGGTTGCACTCGGTCAGCAGCTTTTCCTTGATGCGACTCTTGATGCCTTCACCAAAGAGGAAGCCGTCGGGCAGCACCACGGCGGCGCGGCCGCCGTCCTTGAGCAGGTGCATGATCAGCACCAGGAACAGGTCGGCGGTTTCACGGGTGCGGAAGGCAGTGGGGAAGTTGGTTTCGATGCCGTCTTCTTCCATGCCACCGAACGGCGGGTTGGCGACGATGCAATCGACCCGCTCAGCCGGCCCCCAGCTGATAAGCGGGCGCCCCAGGGTGTTGTCGTGCTTGATCTGGTTGGGCACTTCGATGCCATGCAGGATCATGTTGGTGGTGGCCAGCAGGTGCGGCAGCGGCTTTTTCTCCACGCCGAAGATGCTCGCCTGCAGGGCGCGCTCGTCCTCGGCGGTTTGCACATAGCGCTTGCGCTTGTGCTCGATGCTGCAGGTCAGGAAGCCGCCGGTGCCGCAGGCCGGGTCCATGACCTTTTCGTCTAGCTTGGGATCGACCATGCGCACCATGAATTCGGTGACCGGGCGCGGGGTGTAGAACTCACCGGCATTGCCGGCGTTCTGCAGGTCGCGCAGCAGTTGCTCGTACATGTCGCCAAAGGCGTGGCGCTCCTGCGCCTTGTTGAAGTCCACCCCTTCCTGAATCTTGTTGATCACCTGGCGGATCAACTGGCCAGACTTCATGTAGTTGTAAGCATCCTCGAACACGCCACGCACCACGTAGGTAGCTGGCGTGGTGCTGTATTCGTGGAGGTTCTGCAGCTGCGGGAATAGGTTGTTGTCGATGAAGTCCTTCAGGGCATCGCCGGTGATGCCCTCCGGGTTGGCCGCCCAAGTGCGCCAGCGGCAGCTCTCCGGAATCGGCGAACGGTAGTTGTCATCGAGCAGCTCCCACTCCTGCTCGCGGTCGTCGAAGATTTTCAGGAACAACATCCACACAAGCTGGCCAATACGCTGCGCATCGCCGTCGACGCCGACGTCCTTGCGCATGATGTCCTGGATGGATTTAATGGTGCTGCTGATGGACATGCTTACTTCCTGAAAAGGTGTTCACGGTGCCAGGCCAGATAACCGCGATGCTGCGGCTTGATCTGGCGCAAGCGCAGACAAGGGGTGATGTTGAGCGCACGGGCGCTGTCGGGGTCGAGATCCTTGCAGAGGAGAATCTGCCCCTGATCGTCAAAGCTGATCAGGCCACAGTCGAAGGCCAGATCAAGATTGGGGGTGAGCAACAGCCCGTTGAACGGATCAAGCCGTTCGGTCGGGCTGGCAGCACGCCAGGGTTTGATATGCGAGGCCCGCAACAACTCGGGTACGCAGCAGTCGGTAATCGCACAGCCGCCCCAGTAGGCCAGCAGGTCGTCGCGGTAGCCGCTCTGGCCGATGCGCGCTTTGATCAGGGCATCGCGTTCGGTGTCGGTGAGGTTGGGTTCGTTTAGAAATTCTTCTGTTGAGACCGAAGATTTAGCAGTCGCGAACTGGAGGGCAGAAACAGAGGATTTATAACCGAGTAGATCAAGCAGTTGATGAAGATCGGCCTCTGTAGCGATATCCAATGCAATTGCTAATTTACTGTCAGAGCCAGCAACGGCAGGAACGGCAGGATAACCCGTCATGTTGGTGTTTCGATACCCGGTATTTGGCAACGAAGGGGAAAGTACCTTGATGGAGGCCCATTTACCTGTGGTGGCATGTTCTGGATGAATGAGGAAGGGCTGCTTGGCAACTGGAGCACCCGTTTTGCTCATTTTGACGAAGACACGACCGTTAAAATCAGGATGCTCATACCCGTTAGCATGTTGATTTTCGACGGTCAGAACAAAGCCCTTACGGATGAGCGCAGCTGCGATTTCAAATGAATTAAGTTTGGGCATCGGTTATCCGTAGAGCTGTCGCTCAAGCTCCTGAATGGCCTGCTGATAGCCCGGTTTGCCGCCAAAGGCCTTGACCAGCTCAATCGGCGCACCGATCTGGCTGAATGGCGCCAGCTGAAGAATCTTGATGTCTTCGATGTGCTCGACGCCGGTGTCGGCGTATTTGTCGAGCAGCGCTTCCAGTACCTGGCGGGCGGCGCCGGAGTATTTGGCGAAGTAGTTACGCTTTTTCACCTGTTCGGCGCGGTCCTTGCGGGTAAGCGGCGGCTGGTCGAAGGCGATATGGCAGACCAGGTCGAACGGATCGAGCGGCTGGCCGCGTTTGGCTTCGACCTCCTCGGCCAGGGCTTCCCACATCACGCCCTGGCTGGCCAGTTCGTCGATGATGGCTTTCTTCTGCTCGGCATCGCTCCAACGGCGCAGAAAGTCATCCAGCGAGGCGAACTGTTTCTTAACGCAGGTGCGGGTGTAGTCGCGCAGCGATTCGGTGATCAGCTTGCCGTCCGGGCCGTAGTACTGCACGCGCTCGGCAATAACGTGCACGGCGACGTTGTTGATCACGTATTTGACGCGCTTCTTGCCGTCATCGTCGTCACCGCCACTGGTGGTTTCGTCACCTTCGGTTGCCCCAGCGCCACCGTCGATCACGTCACCCTCTTCGCCCTCGGTATCCTCCGGCGGCACCGGTGAGGTATCGCCCTCGGGGTTGTAGATCACCACAGGCTCGCCGTCGAAGGCCGGGTCGGCAAAAAGTTCGGTGGCTTTCTTGAAGTCCATGATGGTGAACCAGTACTTGCCGTAATCCTCATTGATACGGGTGCCGCGGCCGATGATCTGCTTGAACTCGGTCATGGATTTGATGTGCTGGTCGAGCACCACCAGTTTGCAGGTCTGGGCATCGACGCCGGTGGTCATCAGTTTGCTGGTGGTGGCAATCACCGGGTAGCGCGACTCGGGGTCGATGAAGTTGTCCAGCTCGGCCTTGCCTTCCTTGTCGTCGCCGGTAATGCGCATCACGTATTTGCGGTTTTCCTCAACGCGCTTGGGGTTGAGGTTGACCAGGGCTTGGCGCATGCGCTCGGCGTGGTCGATGTCGTCGCAGAAGATGATGGTTTTCTGGTACGGATCGGTAGCCGTCAGGTATTCGGTGACTTTGCGTGCGACCAACTGGGTGCGCGCCTCGATCACCAGGTCGCGGTCCATGTCCTTGAGGTCATAAACGCGGTCTTCGATCAGCTCACCGTTCTTGTCGCGCGTGCCCTTGGGCGGGCGCCAGCCTTGCAAGTCTTTGTCGAAGTCGATGCGAACCACTTTGTACGGGGCGAGGAAGCCATCTTCGATGCCTTGCTTGAGGGTGTAGCTGTACACCGGCTCACCGAAGTAGGTGATGCTGGAAACCTCTTTGGTCTCCTTCGGCGTAGCGGTCAGGCCGATGTGAGTGGCACCGGAGAAGTAGTCGAGAATCTCGCGCCAGGCCGAGTCTTCGGACGCGCTGCCTCGGTGGCATTCGTCGATCACCACGAGGTCGAAGAAATCGCGGGAAAACTGCTTGTAGACATTCTTCTCTTCTTCGTTGCCGGTCACGGCCTGATACAGCGACAGGTAGATTTCGTAGGACTTTTCGATCTGCCGTTTGGCAATCTTAGTCATCGCCTGGCCGAAGGGCTTGAAGTCGTTGTTCTTGGTCTGGTCGACGAGGATGTTGCGGTCGGCGAGGAAGAGGATGCGTTTCTTCTGCCCAGACTTCCACAAGCGCCAGATGATCTGGAAGGCCGTGTAGGTCTTGCCGGTGCCGGTGGCCATGACCAGCAGGATGCGATCCTGCCCGCGCGCCACGGCCTCAACGGTACGGTTGACGGCGTTCATCTGGTAGTAGCGCGGAATGCGCCCGGAGCCGTCGTCGTAATACGGGGCTTCGGCCTTCTGCTGGCTTTCGCCGCTGAGGCCCTTCCACTGACAGTAGCGCTGCCACAGCTCCCCGGGGCTGGGGAACTGCCTCAGGCTCAGCTCGGTTTCCTTCTGCGCGCCGGTACCACTGCGATCATGGAAGAGAAAACCGTCACCGTTGCTGGAGAACACGAACGGCACATCCAGCGCCTCGGCATAACCGAGCGCCTGCTGCATTCCGGCGCCGAGGGCATGCTTGTTGTCCTTGGCTTCGATAACAGCCAGCGGCAGGTTGGCCTGGTGATACAGGATGTAGTCTGCGCGGCGCGATTCGCCCCGGCTGTGCAGCTTGCCACGGACGATGATGCGCCCCTTGGTAAAGCTGACTTCCTCACGGACCTGCTTGTGCAAATCCCAGCCCGCTGCGGTGATGGCAGGCGTGATGTATTTGCTGCAGATGTCGCGCTCAGTCAGTGAATTCTTGTCCATGTATCCGTCCCGTTGAACTGCCTTGGCCTCGCATATCTGGTTAGCGAGGAGATTATTGGGACGGCGTCTCCACGCTAGAGCCCTTGATCACGTCCCTGATGGCTCTTTGACCTAACTGTGTGCGAACGACGTCACAATATCTATCCAGCCAGCATGGGTAAAGCTGGCGTCCCATCAAAACGCGTTGTTTTTTGCAGAGGTAGCACCAGTATTCCACTCAAGCTACTCGAGCGGCGTTGTGACGTCAGAGCATGGCGAAATGAACATCCCCCGTGCGACTGGATCACGCCGCTGGATCATCACTATCCCCCGTCTGTCCTGAAGCTGCCGGGAGCTGCCCCCGGTGAGAAAGCAAAGGTAGTTGCGCTCACAGAACAGCGGATGCGAGTAATCCAATAGGCCATCGATGCCGCCGTTACGAAGAATGCGATGCTGAGCCCGAGGCGGATAGCTCTTCGCTCAACCTACTCGGCATCATGGACACCACAGCTGCTTCGACGTATGCGACCTGCGATGCAAACTTCAGCGCACCGTAGGCCATTGAGCTGCCGGCGCCAAGACTGGACAAGCTCACAGGTAAACAATCCAGGCAGGCCTCGCTGGCGATACTGCGTTAGAAACCCCTCAGGCGGCTGAAAGCTCTGCAATTGCCAATGCAGTAATGAACAACCTGCACGCATAATTGACACATAGCTAAGTAACCCCGCATAGGGAGGCAGGCATTAACAGTGTGTCGAGGCTGGCCGTCACCTTTCTAATTCGATTGTGATTTTGATTAATTAAAGGCTCAGCCTTCACCGCGCCCCCAGCAATCCCTCAAAATCCGAAGCCTGAAGCTCCGAAGCCCCACTCAACATATCCCGCGCCAACGCCCGTCGCTTACTCAAAAGTTCATCCAGCGTCGCCTCAAACGTCGGCATCGCTGCATCTCGAACCGTCGGGTAGTACACATACACATCCTTCTGCTGCCCAATCCGATAGGCCCGATCGGTCGCCTGATCTTCCTTGGCCGGGTTCCAGCAGCGCGTGAAGTGAATGACGTGGTTGGCGGCCTGCACGTTCACCCCGAATCCGACGGCGATAGTGGACAGGATGATGACAGCGAAACCTGGCAGCTCCTGGAATTGATCGATCAGCCTCTGCCGGCTATTAGAGCTCTGACTGCTGGTACTGGTATCGCCATTGATGACCGTCGCCCGAAAGCCGAAATGCTGCTGAATTGCGTGCTGCAATTCCCGCTGAATATCTCGCAACTCGGTAAAGAGGATGACCTTGTCGCCGTTGCCGGCCCTTTTGATCGACTCGAGCGTCTGCATCAGCCACTGAAGCTTCGGCGAGTTGTCGCGCAACCTCGTGTCTGGCTGAACGCTGTAGGGATGGGCACAAATCAGCTTGAGCTTGTGCAGCAAGCCCAGCATGCCGGAGGTCTTCTGATCGAGCTGCTCTTCGATCTGCTGCTTCTGGCTGTATGCGGAAATTTCGGACAGATACAGGTTACGCTGCAGGGCATGCATGCCAAGTGAACGGCATGCTGTGTCTTCGATCTTGGCTGGCAGGTCCTTGGCGATGTCCTGCTTGGTCCGCCGCAACGTCTGCGGTTCGATAAGCCCACGCAGGCGTTCCAACGCATCCGTATCACGCTCCAGTGCGGCTTCGATGGGGCGCTGATAGTCGCGACCGAACTGATTCAAACCGCCAAGGAATCCAGGCTGAATGAAGTCGAACAGGCACCAGAGATCGATCAGGGTGTTCTCGACCGGCGTACCGGTACACGCCACTCGGAACCGTGCGGGGATGGCTTTGATCGCCTGAGTCACCAGTGCCGCGGGGTTCTTCAACTTCTGAGCTTCGTCGCACACGACGATGGACCATTGCTGGCGCGCCAGGGAAAACTCCTGATCACGCAGTGTCTCGTAAGTCGTCAGGACAATTCGGGCATCGCCCATCCAACCTGGGCGCAGCAGGTTCTTGATGCCCTTGGCTTTCAAGTCCGCTGGGATTTCATCTTTCTTGAACTTCACTGCACTCAAGGCTGAGCCATACAACTTCAATACAGGCAGCGCGTCAGCAAAGAAGAACCGGTGAAGCTCTCGCTCCCAGTTATCGAGCAACGAAACCGGAGCGACGATCAGCGCTGGCTGATCGTTTGGGTACTGTTCCAGGTACCAGACCAGGAAGGTGAGCAACTGGATCGTTTTCCCAAGCCCCATGTCATCAGCGAGCAAGCAACCCGATACGTCCGTGGGGGACAAGCGGAACAAATGCTGCAACCACGCTACGCCCTGAAGCTGATGCTCGCGCAGGACAACCTCAGGTTTGAGCAAGCCAGGCAACGCTGGCGTTGCATCCAAAGCGGCGCGTAACGCTGCTTGACGGACCTGAACGTAAGTCGGCTCGTCAATATTGTGGCCGATTTGCAGTACGGCGCGGCCAACTTTCTCCCGTTGCTCAACCTGGCCGGTCTCAACAGGTCCAATCTTCTTCGACCAGGCATCCAACAGTTGTTCTGCTGCGGCAATCGAGAGTGGTGTTTCGGACTCTGGCAAACAGACCGTGTCATCACCGGCAGCGCGTGCTTCATCCAACCGCTGCCCAAACGCTTCAAATTGAGCACGATCGGAAGGATCCCACCGACCCAGGATTTCTGCGTCGATGCCCTGCGCTACCACATCTTTCGGCAACCAGTTCTCGGTCGCCTCTTTGACCAGGAAAGGCGAAGTAATTCTTTCCGCCTCACCAATGCCTGTCACACGGTCGCCGTAGAGAGAAAGGTCCAGGACCGATTCAAACTCGATTCCGGCCGCTTCGTTTTGCCAACGCTTGAGCAGATCATTGATGCCTGCCAACTGGCGCAAATCAAAATCGCTGAGTTCCAGCTCATAGCCCTGCCAGAAGCCCGCAGGCATGCCGGCGGCCAACTTCAGGTGCAGTTCATGCACCAGCGGCGCGAATTCATGGGCCGCTTTGAACTCAATTTCGATGGGCGGTTGCGGGGTTGGAGAAATCGGTTCGAGCGTCAGTGTTACCTGCTCGATACGCTGGCCCGGTTCATCCAATTGGGGTTCCAGATGGAATCGATGAAAGAAAATGCCCGCGTCGGCGAGCTCGTCTTCATAGGCGTCGGCATCCAGCACTTGCGCGGCACCTTCGCCGAGTGTGCTGTAAGGGTTACGGACGAATGAAAGGGCATCGTCACCAGCAACCCGACGCCCAGGCAACGAACGCACGTAGTCCAGTACCGATTTGACTTCAGGCTCAATCAGAACATGAGTCAGCGAGCCATCGTCACCCGTTACCCGGTATCGATCCTGAACCTGCTTGGCACCGTCAAAACTCTCAAGCCAGTTGGCCGGCTGGCCTTCGAAGCTCGGTTGCAACTCGATAACCGGTGTATCGCCTAGTGTCGACTTTCGTGGGTTAAGTCGCAGCTTCTCGGGTTTGATAACGACAGTCTTGTCCAGGAAGCCATCCATGCCAGCGCCAGCCTTGCGCGCCAGTTTTCTGATGCTGGCCCAGCCGATCTGGTTGGTTACTTC
Organism: Pseudomonas ceruminis; assembly: GCF_021602025.1. GTDB lineage: Bacteria > Pseudomonadota > Gammaproteobacteria > Pseudomonadales > Pseudomonadaceae > Aquipseudomonas > Aquipseudomonas ceruminis. The sequence goes on along the minus strand of NZ_BQHW01000013.1, from coordinate 59,609 downwards.
ACCGGGCTCATTTTGTTGTGCCAGATAAAGCTGTCGTACCGCACCGGTCAGTTTCCAGGACGCCTCTGGCAGCATTTCTGTAGCGCCCTGATACTGAACAATGGCCCCCGTTCGCTGCACCTGCAAGTTGGCATTGGACTGCGGATCACGCCAGCCACTGATGGAGACCTTGAAATCGTCGGAGGCAAGGCTGCCCTGGCTGCTCAATTGAGGGATGAGGGCTGTCTGTGGCGGCAACCCCAAGAGCGGCAGGCTTGTTTCGTGCTCTGGCTCATCCAGCAGCCGGTAAAGCTCATCCCACGTCAACAGCCAGCGATCGCTCAGCTGGGAGACGAACTCTTCTTCTTCCAGCTGATCAAGATAACTCGCCAGCGACCAAGACTCCGTACTCTCCGCCAAGCTCAGGGGATAACAGATGCCCTGCTCTTCAATGGAAAAAACCGGCTCAGTATTTTCTACTGCCGAGTTCGGCTGCAGGCCAATACCTTTTAGGAAACGCTTGAGCATTACTGTCTCCAGAACCGGAGTGGCTGGTTATTGACGGGCCTGAAGCCCAGGCGCTGCAGTGCAGTTACGGCGACCGGGTCATGATCATCAAGCTGGACCTGAAATGCACCGCCGCGCTCGCGCTGATCATAGATCTTGTGTTTGACCGACTTTAGAGCGTCACGGACCTGGTCTTCAAAAGGCAACGGTTTGGCTGAGCCTGCCGCTGCGGCCTGACTCTGTACACGAATACCCCATTGCTCGAGGGCATAATCGAATTTGCTGAGCCAACCCTCTATGCGGTCCGGGCGGCTGGGTGCAGGTGAATGCCGCATTCGATCCAGTGCACGATTAGGCTGCTTCAGCTCGCTCGCCAATTCGAGCTGCATCTTGTCTGGGTTAAAAGGCGACTTGTCTGCTTGATACACATAGCAGGCATTACCCGTACCGGAGAATTCCACGAAAAAGTAGTTCCCGATCTGCATGATGACGGCATTGTTATGGCCGGGTCCGCCTACCAGTCGGCTGAGGCGCCCCTTGTTCTTCTCTCGGAAGTGGACGAAGTCTCGCCCGCTGTCATGCCAGGCATCCGAACCCATGACAATCCGGGTGTAACTCATCTGGTTGGCAAAACGCAGCCAATAATGCAGACGGGATTGATCGACTTCTGCCTCCCCTTTGAGCAGGTTGAAGAAGTGCTCCAGATCCTCCTTTGCAAACCACGCCACAACCATCGCACAGACATCTTTATCGACATACTGCAGCCAGCTGTTTTGTCTGGAGCGGATCTGCGGACTACCCCAATTGTCGAGCGCGAGCTGTTTGAGCAGCGACGATGGCTTCTCTCGATAAGCTGCCAAGTGGTAACGCGACAGGCATGCACTTAGAATGTCGTTCATGTACCGCGGGTGCTGTCGGCCAATGTCGACTAGGTCGGCCAAGCGCTGAGAAAACTCGGCGTCATCCAACATAAAAATGCGAGAAATCAGTACGGTAAATATCCTGCGCCACAGCCAGCTGTTATCCGGGATCTGCGCAATCGTCTGCAATGCCGAAAGGTCGCTAATCTCGCCCTTGAACATCTGGTCACCCAGCGCGGTACCTGCCTGCTCGGAAAAGAGCTCCTGATGTTGCTGAACGATCTGCACCCATTCCTTCACGCGCTTCTGCTGGCCTATGACACATTCGAAACCGAGCTGAACATCTTCGCGCAGCAGGCACCAATTGGCGTTCTGCGCAGGCGTAGCAGCGTCGTAGCCAAAGTAGCTGAAGCACAGCGCCAACCAGTCCCGGCGGCTCAGACTTCGCTTTTCGATACGCTGATGCACTTCATCGTGCACGCGGGCGTAAAGCTGGTCATCGTCCAGTATCGGCCCGACTCGCTCACTCTTGTCTGAAAGGCCGGCGAACACCAAGCGCCATTCTGAAGCGTTGAGTGGCAGCACATTGCGAAACTTGCTGATCGCAGCACGGCGCTTTTCTTCGGGGGGCGGCAAGGTCTTTTCAGCGCGCTCGAATCGCTCGTAAAGATCGACTCCCGCAGCAGCCAGACGAGGGAAACGCTCCAAGGGTTCTGGGGCCTGCACCGTGCGATGAGATGACAGGCTGTGGCTAATGGCAGCGGAAAGCCTCGCGATCGAGCTGGTCATCGGTTCATCGCCAACTGACATTTTTCCACGTCAGTGTTAGTGAACACCGGCACATCAGGCTTGAGACTGCTCTCCTTCTCCTTCAAGCCAAAGAACTGCATGCGCAACTCCACTCGCCGGCTTTCTTCCTTGGTGTCCTTTGCATTGTTGAACGACACACCACCCGCCAGAAACATCGATCTAATCTGCTGTTGATGCTCCGGCGACAATCCGACCTGGAGCGGGCTACGACTATCGAGCAGGCTGCACATCACCCACTCCGAACGCTGCAGTGAGAGGTGCAAGTTATACAGGTAGGAACCATCGGTGTCGGTCGATCCCTCGATCACAACCTGTTTGAACCACTTGCGCCCCTCTTCACTGTTAGCCGCGTCCAAAATCATCGGCACGACCTCCTGAAGTGCCGATTGGCCATCGTTGCTCAGCGCGTACTGGTTATGCCCAAAACGGCCAGCATCGCCGAAGCTGATTCGGTTGTCCTTGCAGTCCACAACGATGGTCTTGCTGGCAGTCTTCGCCTTGAGGCTCAGGTGCTCGCAGATCTGGCTGATGTCCTTGCTACGCTGCTTCTCCCCCTGTTCCGCCTGGTTGATCCGCTGCGTCACAGAACTCAAAGCCGCCACCATGACCACGAGGAACAGAATCATCATCGCGGTCATCAAATCAGCGAAGGAAATCCAGAAAGGCTTCTCTCCCTCGTCCTTTGAACGGGCAGCCGAAGGCATTTGCTTACCAAACATCGACTAGCCTCCGCTACCGCCTGATACGTTCCATGATGTCGCTGAAGTCTTCGAGGCTTTCTTTGACCCCTTCCACACCGCCAGCGAGGCTCTTGACTGCTTTATCGAGCTCGGTGTCGAGGCTGCCCAGGGTTTGTCTCAACGCCCGATCCATGCCTTCACCGAATTCCTTGAAGCCGTTACCCAGCACACCACTGATGTTTTCGAGGTATTCATACACTTCACGGTTAAGTGCCTGCATCCGCTCGCTTTGAACCTTCAGGTCCTGGAGATACTGACTGCGACCGCTGGCTTCCCCTTGAGCACTGGCAACTACTCCTTCGATGACCGCGAGCGTTTTCGCGAGCGCTTCACGATTGTTCCGGTAGTCCGCAACTACGGTATTCAGCTCACGGGATGCCTGTGCAAGCTCAGCTCCTGCGCCCTGGACTGTACCCATCAGCCCTGCAGTCGACTCACTGGCTCGCGCAACGCTTTGTCCGGCGGTTTCAAACCGCTCAGCCGCCGCCCGCATCTTGTCCGCACCTAGCTGCATGCTGTGCAGATGCTGCTCTGTCTGGGCGCTCAATGCATTGACCGTGTCCTGGGCAGATTTCTGTTGCTCAGAAACCGTCTGCAGCAACGCCTTGACCTGCTCATCGAGGCCGCCCACCAGTTCGCGGGTACCTTGATGCAGGTCAGCCTGGGCGGCACGGGTGGATTGATCCATCTGCTGCTGGCCCTGCTCCAGTTGCTTGAAGACTGCAGAGAGCTGTTCCCCCAGCACCTCGACCGAGCCTGCAATCTTGGCCATGGTTTCCTGCTGGCCTTGGCCGATGCTCTGCTTGATCGACTCGACAAAAGCCTGGAGATTCTCAGCCATTGCCTGTTGGCGAGCCTCGCTTTGAGCGAACAGCTTCTCCAGTTGCTCGGCCATTCGCGCGCCAGCCCCCTCTCCTTCGTTGCCAATACGGGTAACCGAAGCCTGAAGATTGGCGAGCATCTCGTTCATCCCGGCTTGCATGGCGTTTTGTCCGGCCTGCATATCGGCCAGTAGCTGGGCAATCATGGTCGAACTGTTTTGATTCGAGGACTCGCTAGCCGAACGCATATCCTGGATCAGCGTCGAGAAGCCCTGCTGCATCGACTGCATGGCGGCAACCGTCTGGCCCATCAACTCGTGCAGGCCATTGAACTGCTGGCCGAACGTACCTTCCAGCTTGTTCATGAAGGCAACCAGAACATCCTGAAGCAGATTCTGTACCTGCCCGGACTGATCTCCACTGGCGGCCTGCACGGCACCCGCGATGGCTTCAAGCGGCGATTTGAGGCTGTTCTCGATTGCACCGCTCACCTGGTCGGCCAACAGCTGCCCAGAGTCGCGGTACGTCGTCGACAAGGTATCTGCCAATTTGAGGCTTTCACGGACTTGGGTATCAACCAGGTTCTGTAACATTTCCCGCAAATCGGATACCAGGCTGTCCTTCAACTGACGGGTTTGCACCGAGCTTTCAGCACTTGATCGCACCAGCTCGGCCAGGTATTCCTCGCCGACACCGCTGTCAAAAAGCCCGTCGATGGTTTCATTGAATGCCTCAAGCAGCTTGTAGCAGTGTCCCAAGCGCCACTTTTCAGTAAGCGTGACGGCGATAGAGGCCATGATTGAAATGAAGGAGCCGATGAAAGCGAACAGCACGTCTTTCAACAGCTTATCGACGCTGGCGTTAACCTGTTCAGGCGTGCTCGGGTCGAAGTGCTGAAGACCTAGCATCAGGCCGAAGAAGGTTCCGACGATCCCGATACCGGTCAAGATACCCGGTAGGTGCTTGTAGAACTCGGTCCCCAGCGGGGTATCAACCACACTTTGCGGTGAGAAGAAATGTGCAGCACCGGCAGTGGCTCGTGATCGGAGAAGAACCTGTTCGCCCTCCTTGAGCTCGAACTGATCGTGCAGCGTTTCAGCATACTCGCGCCAGGAATGCTCCAGTCTGCTGCCACTGAACAGACGTTCCAGCTCAGAACGCCGGAGAGGTGGATCGAGAGTTTTCACATTCTGCAAGCTAACAATCAAACGTTTCAGCTGGGCGCTAAGCTTGAATGACCTACAGAAGTAACGGACGAAGTACCAAGCGCAAAGAATGAAAACGAGACCAACAACCATTTTGGGTGCGATCAGCTGCTCAGAGCTTGCTGCACCCCATAGGTGCAACAACGTCGAAAAATCCATACCTTCCGCCTTCAATTAAGCATTTTTTGATATTCAGCAAGACCGCATTACCCACACGGATGCGCCAATCGCCTGTCCCGCTGGGGACAGCGACAGCACCTTGCCAAGCACGTTTTGGGGCACTACAAGCTCGTAGTGGAATGGGCGCATCAATGCGCCCCCAGAACCTTCCTTGGAAAAAATGCCGGAGAATAATATCCTTATGCCATCACCTTAGCCTGAGCCGTAACCGTCGTAAAGCCGGGAACCACTAATGGCCCCCTGACTTGGGAGACCGAAAAGGCTTGTCGAGGGCGCTCCATGCCTTAACAAGCAGGCGGCTGAATGAAGGCATGGGATTCGCTGAAACCCCAAGCCTTCGCTACCCGCTAGTCTTTGCAGAAATCCCTTTGGTAATGGCGTCGCATTGCCTCCCGCATTGCAGTTTGATGCGCTTCTGCCTTCGCATCACCCCATTCGCTATTCGAATATATCAAGTCCATTTTCAAAGAGTCTGGCCGCTTCTCAAGGGCTCGCTTGTTGAGGAATCGCTGGCGCTTTTCGTTGTATGGCAGATTGCTGTACTCGGAGTTGATGCTGCGCGAGACCAGCGCCAGATTGCCAAAGCGGTTCAGCCAGGCGTTGGTGACCTTATTGGTATCGGTCACCTGTGGATTCTGCGGCGAAATATGCTCCACCGAGTTCTTGGCTGTGAAGCGGAAGTTGCCCCATGCATCATGATCACGATGCTGCTCATGCCAGAGCACAAAGTCCAACTTGTAGAACCAGTAATGGGCAAAGTCGACGCCGTAATCGCAGGGCAACACTGCCTCGAATTGAAGCGCAGCGGCGGTACGCCAGGGCTCATTCATGAATGCCCGCGTGCGCACTACCAAGGGATCGCTCGTCACTTCCCCGAGCAATTGGTTATCCAAATGGCACAGGAAGCCGTAGTAGCGCTCAACCTCCTCCACGCTGCCACGCACGGTTTGCGCATGCTTGTGGATGAAATAGAGGAACGGAGTCAACCAATAATGGGTGGTGATCTCCTGGGAGTGGTAGAGCATGCTCTGCAGTAACGACATGCCTTGTTTCAGATCATTGTCACGGCTGCGATTGTTGTAACGCTTGTCATCATTGGCAGAGATCGAGGTGTGGCAAATATGATGAACCTCGTCATCCCCCTGATCGACCCACTTGATGACGTATTCATCCCAAAGCACCCGCATACGCCAAAGCAGGTCGATGAACCCTTGTGCCCTCGCGGTACGCTGCGCGGGCTCCGCCGGCTGCAGTAAATGGGCCTCGAACAAGGTAAGCAGGTGCCGATCCAGCACGCGGGGCAGATCCGGCTGCCCTTGCTCTTTCAACCAGATACGCAGCACATGCAGAAGGAACAAAGGGAAGCCAATGATACTGCGCGCCCATGGTGCCTCCCCTTCGTCCGCCGCGATGGTCGCGTATCCATTGTCAAACTCGGAATCTGCACCGTTGACGATGTTCTCCAAGGTCAGTCGTTCAGCAGACTCCGCTTGTGCAGCCTCAGCTCTTCGCGACAGCAGCCCGTGCACAGCTACTGCGTGAAGCAACTGCCCTTTGCTATAGAGATCACCCAAACGGTGAGCCTCAAGCTGGGTATCCTGGCAGAGATTACGTTCGACAAAGCCACTCATGTCGGCACAAGCGTTCCACAAAGCTGCGTAACGGGAACGACTTTCGGCGGGGATGTCGCGCAGTAGCCTTGCCTTGAGAATTTCGTGATGCTGAAGCTGGATCCCGCGGTTGTTGATGACCTCAAACAACTTGTTCAAGTCCATCCCCTCAGGCACCTGTGTGAGCACGAGAGAAACCTTGCGGTAAACGAAGGAAGCCAGCTCCTTGAGGTATTCGTCATCCACAGGCTTGCCATCCGCACGCTTGTAGGTCTGCTTGAAAGAGGCCATCAGTTGCTGAGCTTCTCTCATGCTTTGAGTATCCGGGATCTCTGGGCTTGCTCCACTTTTGCCAGGCATCATGCTGGCAAGGAAGGTGTTCACCTGCTCGCGTATCGAGAAATGCAGGCGTGGAATCACGCTGTCCTTCAGCACTACCCTGCTGAAGTCGCCCATCACTTGGTTCCATATGGCGATCGTGCTGAGCATCCACAGCGTCGTGAAGCGCTGCTGCCCATCGATTAGGTCGAAGCGGCGCAGCCCCTTAAGGCGATCTTGCTCAGAGGTTTTTTCGACCAGCAGGGCACCACCCAGAAAAAACTGGTCTTCGCCCCGATCAAAGGCATTCGCCATATCGGTCAGCAATGTCTTGATCTGATCATCACCCCAGACGTACAGGCGCTGGTAGATAGGCACGTTGAAGCACCAGGCCGCGTCGTCTTGATTAACTAGCTGTTCCAAGGTGAAGAGACGGGAATCAATACTCATGGCGATGTTCCTGGCAAGCCTTCAAGTACGTTTCGAGCCATCGCGATTTACCCGCAAGGGTCGAGCAGTCGGAGTCCAACTGCCCTTGATAGAAATCCAGGACTGCCCTCTTGTATCGCCCCTGCACCCCCTGCCCTGCTGATACCGTTTCGTTAGCATACGAAGACGCCACCGCTTGTTGTCGGTGCTGAAGGAAATCCAGCACCTGCTTCGGGTGGTAACTCTGGGCAATCACATCCAATAGGTTCAGCTCGGCCAGCCTGAAGAAATTGGCCGCGGTTTCCTGCTTGACCTGTTTTTTCTCCAGGCGAATCGCGCCCAGCAAAAACTCCAAGCGCAGGGCAAAAGCGGTCAATTGCTCAATGTCGAACTGATCGACATACATCAGGCTACAGAGCATGAAGATCTCGCGCAGGTACTCCTGGTTACTACGCAGCAGCTGTTTGTAAATCGTGCGGAACCTACTGACCTGCGGACAAGGCGCAGGATCATTCATTAGCCGTTGCAGCAACGCTGCGTACTTGTCTGCGTATAGAAAGAACCCTACACCTTCATGGATGGGCTGACGCAACGCGATAGGCAGGCTTGCAGGATTTTGCCCGACTCGCAGCTGGTTACCCTGCAGCACATAATCACCATCTCCCGCCAACGTCATGCAGGACGCTAGCCGATTGTGCCGGGTCGCGTAGAGCGGCACGCTGTCAATACGGCTACGGCTGTCGGCGGCGTGGGGCCAAGTGTCGCGCTGGAATTCTGCCAGGAGCGGCTCGTGCTTCCCCGCAGGCGTGTGCGATCCGCGCCAACGCCGCGCACGCCAGAGAAAACGATTGAATAAGTTAGGGGCGAAGTCCTGACCTGGGCTCAGCACCGCCGGGTGGCGTTGCAGCCTCTCCCAGCGCTCTGCACAGTCCCGCTGCAGTGCAGCCTTGAGTTCAGTCTTCCCTTGCGCGTAGTCGATCGCACGCAGGTGATAGGCCTTGAGCAGGTCAGTGGCCTCCAAGCGCACCCCGCGGTTGTTTTGGGTGTCGAAGAAGGTGAAAGCGAGGTCAGTGCTGTCCACTTCGATCACTGTCAGCCGCAGCCTTTCGATGATCTGCGGCGCAATCGCCTCCATTTGCTTCAATGCTTGCAATCCCTCAGCAATATGTCGCGCGGATTGGCCCGAATAGCTGAGTACCTGCCCCACTGGCAGCTTGCCGGTAGAGCGGTGGTACAACAGTGAGAGCGCGGTGATGCGCTGCTGACCATCAATAATGAACCGCTTCGACTGGCTTGCATTACGATGCAGCAGTACACCACCCATGTAGTAAGGCAGGGAGATATCCGCCTGTGCTGCATATGTTGCTAGGTCATTGACCAGTTGCGTCAGCTTGTCTGGCCCCCAGACGAAACCACGCTGATAGCTGTCCAATGCCAACGGCCAATCGCTTGCATTGAGTAATTCTGCGAAAGACAGAGTAATGACCCGTACAAGCGAACTCGGCTTCGCGGGTAGAATTTCCCGATTCAATTTTCGTCCCAACGTTTACGCAGCGTCCTGATCAGCGCGTTTCCACGCAACGCGCGGCCGTCTGGCCCACAGAGTGCGACAGAGCCCTCCGGTAATCCGAAGACATCTTCGATCCTTGCCCGTATGGTGCTCACTTTCGCATCCGAGCGCGCGGCCCGATAGCGAGCCGCCTTCCGGTTTCCGATAACGACTGTCGAGTCTTCTTCCTGATCATCCGAAGCCTCCTGGTCCTCGGTATCCCAGGTCTCTTCCGCATCCTCCTCCTCGATCAGCTCGCCATCGTCGTCGGCCTCTTCAGCCTCGTCGACTTCACCGGTCAGGTCAGCCAGCGTCTGGGCATGGGAGTACCATGTGCTGGCATCCTCTTGTTCCCATACTAAGCCATCCTGGACATGGAAGGTGCGCAGGGCTGCGGAAGACGGAACGTAATCACTGAAGCGCGACTTCACGGCCGGCAAACGTTCAAAGCCAGCCCCCAAGGCACGCAGCACTTTTTCTGGGCCTGCGACCAGCAAAAACTCAGACCAGCACGGCTCGCGGAAATTGACGCTGACAGTACCGTACATATAGAGAGTCGCCCGCAGTGAAGCATCCTGTTCAGCCAATTGGGTGAGTACCTGCATCACCGTGCGGTAGATGCTTAAACCTGCGTCCTCTATGGACTGCGAATCGACCTCGACGGTGGGTAGGGGCGATTTACTGTTGACGAACGCGAGCTCCGTCACCGATTTTTTGATCATTGCGTTCATTCCTTGAGCGGGACCTTGGGTGGGCTTCACGAGCTGATTTGTCACGATTGCAAACGTTGGAGATGAGCTCACAGAGCGACTACGGCCTTCCCCTGCAAAAACCGCATGGTTGAGATGGCAAAATGCCACCATGGCATGTTAAAACTCTACCATCCCTCCTCGAACTTGGTGTCATGGGGGTCGCCACGTTGTACAGCAGCGTCATGCCAGATCAACTGGGTGACGGCTCCAACCTATTAGGCAAGCGGATTCTGGTCATTAGTCCGATGATGCTGGATAGCCCGACCCCATTGTGAGCTTGCCCAAGGCTTAACATCTCAAGGCTAAAGACGTAACTCTCCTGCCAATGTCTACCGATCGCGCTCGGCAATAAAGTCAAAATGCATATTTAATAGCCGTATGACATCATGCTCAGAACCCTGAGCCTGGCAGTGGGCTGATGCACTGCAAACAACAGTGATGCGACAGGAGAGGCTGACTGATGGACCGAACCAAACGACTTGAGGCGCTGGAGGCGGAGTACCAGCTGTTTGTTAACCAGCGCGACAATGCCCCCCCGAGCAAGCCCCGCATTGCCGCCTGGGGCCTGGTCAAGGCAGGGAAAAGCTCCCTGCTCAATATGCTCAGCGGCCACGCCAGCGACGAGCATTTCCAAACCGGTGATGTGCGTACCACCCGTACCAACCAAGCGCTGGAACTCGACAACTACGTACTGGTGGACACCCCAGGTCTGGGCTATGACCAGAATGACACTCAACAAGCGAACCAGGGCCTCGATGCTGCTGATGTTGTGCTGTTCGTTCATGCCCCGCCTGGTGAACTGGACCAGGAAGAAGTGGCCCTACTCGACCAGCTGCGCAGCGCTTTTGGCCAGGATGTTGGCGAGCGGGTGGTGCTAGTGATCAGCCAGCTGGACAAGCTGCAGGACGCCGACCTCGCCGCAGTCAAGGATACCATCGAACGTCAGGCCTTGATTCATCTGGGTACGGCGCCTGAATGCTTCGTCATCTCCAACACGCGCTTCAAAAGCGGTGTAGAGAAGAACAAGCAAGGGCTCTGCGAGAAAAGCGGCATTCCACAGTTGGCGCAGCATCTGCAAACACTTTCGAAAAGCCTCGCTCAGTCTCTGGCAGAGGCCCGGCATAAGCGCCTGGCACGGCGTGCTTTGGAGCTGGGCGAGCGGATCGACGCTGAGATCGAACGGGACCTCAAGCTGATCGAGCAGATCACCGAGCCGTATGTGGTCAAGGCCAAAGCCTTCGTAGAGCACATCGACGGCGCTCGGCGCACCTTCAAAGCTCATACGTCCGAAATGCAAAAAGCACGCACCAAACTCGACAGCCTCAAGTAAGGAGACTTGCAATGCCTCTACCCTGGTTGATCGGCGTTGCGGCAGTCGCTGCTGCCGCCGCCATTGCCAAAGCGGTCAGTGACGACAGCCCGTCATCTTCGAGCAGCACCACGCACCACGACGATAGCGAACGGCGTCAGCAGGAGCAGGAAGCCAAGCGCCAGCGGGAACGCGAAAACCTGAAGGCCCGAGTGCAGTCACTTGCAGGCGACCGACGGGAACAACTCAAGGCCCAGCTCAGGGGAGCGGCATCTACGCTAGCCGCCTCGTCAGACAGACACAATCCGGTCACTGAAAGTGTCAACAATATGACCCGGTTGACGCTCGAAGGGGTGCCAGGGGATCAGCTCGAACAACGCATCCGTAGCACCGCATCGTCGACATCGAGTTACGGCAAGACGGTCAAAGCCATTCTTCAGGCGTCGCCCGCCATGGAAGGCGGCCACATCGTTCATTTCATGCAGGGCGTGAATCTGCTCGAATCCGTGACCGCGCCTGCCGAGGCATCTGCCTCCGACCAGGCAGCGCTCGCCCAGGCGCAAGCGACCCTGGCACGTATCGAGCGGCTGCAGCAGCTGAAACGTCAACTTCTCCTTCAGGCGTAATTGATCCATGAGCACTGTTACTCGCGATGAGTTGATGCAGGTCTTTCAACAACTGCAGGGTCAGTTTTCCAGTAAGAAGCAAGACTTAGCGCAGGCCCAACAACGCTTCGATACGCTACGCACGGGTTTTGTCACGCTGTTGCGACAGCAAACCGAAACCATGGCTAGCGCCGTCAGCGACAATAACCCGCTCAAGGAAGGCGCGTCCCAGATGGCGCGACGCCTGAAGGATCAATTCAGTGTTTGGGAAGAACGCGCCGAGATACGTGCGAGAGGCGCGGAGTTTCGTGAAAACTACAACGATTCCCTATTGGTATTCGTGTACGGCAAGGTCAAGTCGGGCAAGAGCTCGCTAGGCAACTACGTGGCCTGGGGGCACAGTGAGCCAACTGCGCAACTCAAAGACCACGCCACTCTGAAACCAACATATTTCTCCCATGACCGAACCGACGTCGCCAGCGGCGACAAAGAAGGCGAGGCGTACAGTTCCAAGCAATTCAGGGTCGGCGCCACCGAGGCCACCAGTTCTATTCAAGGCTTCAAGCTGCCTGGGTTCACCTGGGTCGACTCTCCAGGGTTGCATTCGACCAATTCGGCCAATGGCGACTTGGCGCGCAAGTATGTCGACCAGGCGGACCTGATTCTCTACACCATGAACTCGCAAGCTCCGGGCCGCCAATCCGACATGAGCGAGGTCAGCAGCCTGCTCGATGGTAAGCGCACGTTGATGATTCTGCTGACCGGCAGCGACATCACCGATGAAGACGAGGACGACGATGGGCAACTCGTCACCGAAGTATTGATGAAGTCAAAGGAAACCCAGCAGCGGCAAATCCTGGAGGTCACCGGCAACTTGGTGGAGATGCAACATGACGCTGCCAACCATGTCACCATCCTGCCTATCTCGACCCGTTTTGCCGAGCGCCACCCCTCGAACTTGCAAGAAAGTGGCCTGGGTACCTTGTACCAAACTCTCAAGGCATTGGCGCAAGGCCCAGGTGTCGATCTCAAGCTGACTACCCCTCTGAACAACCTGCGCAAGGCTATAGCTGAAACCTGCGACGACCTGAGCCTAATCAAGGAGCTGACCGAGACGTTCGACCAGCAGATCCAAAAGCAGGAGCAGGCGGTAGAGCGCGAGCTGCGAACTCTGAGCCAGAAGGGCGTCACCGAAATGCGCAGTTTCGTCAACCAACTGTTCAACGGGCCCCGCACCGACGACGCACAGCTTCAACTGCGCGAGCGCCTGGCCACGGTGCTAGGCAAGCTGACTGGCGAGGCCATAAAAGGCATCGGTGAAAGCCAGCAAAATACGCTGCAGCGTGCGTTCGACACCAGCCGTCTCGGCGCCATCCCTGCTTACCGGGAAGTTACGGTCGAGAAGGAATACACCAGCGGCACCCGCAGCAGCACCAAAACTGCCTGGGGCGCTGGCGGGGCGGTTCTCGGTGGCGTCATTGGCTTCTTCGTTGGCGGCCCCGCGGGCGCAGCTGCGGGGGCCTCGCTGGGGAGTGCCGCGAGCATGATTGGCCGCGGCGCCGAGGCCATCCGCGCCAAACACAACGTGGTCGTCGGCGACAACCTGGAAGAACAACGCCAAGTGGCCATCGAGCAGTACGCCAATGCCCTACCAGATTATCTGACCGAGCAGGTACGGGGCATCTACGAGCCGCTGAGGGACTCCATGCTCGAGTACTGCCAAATCCTGACCATCGAAATGGAGCGCCTGCGTCAGGCACTCATCACCCTCGAAACGAGCACTGCACAATGACCCGACCAGGCCCGATGACCCAACTGCTGGCCCTCTATGAGGAAGTGGATGGACTGTGTGAAACCTACAACCCGCAGGCTGTCGCCAGCATTCGCGAACTGAGCCGGGCGAAGAAGGCCCAGGCCGGCGCGAGCATCATGGTGTACGGCGTCTACAACGCCGGTAAAAGCACGCTGATCAACGCCTTGCTCGGCCAAGAGCTGGCCGCGGTAGCCGATGTGCCGGAAACCGCCCGTGTGCAAGGCTATCGCTGGGGCGATTTCGAAGTGCTCGATACGCCCGGCATCGACGCGCCGCTCGAGCATGAAGCCATCACCCGAGAGCAGCTGGTGCAGTCGGATGTGGTGATCTTCGTAGTCAATCCGCTGGGCGTGGTCGAGGAAGAGAAAACCCTCGATGTGCTGCTTGAGCTGGTACTTGCTGGCAAGATGATCTTCCTGGTACTCAACTGCAAGAGTCGTTTCGACCCGATCGACCTGGCCCGCATCAAAGACGAACTCAGCGAACGCATTCAGCAGAAGGCCGGTAACCAGAAAGTGCTTGGGCATATCCCGATCGTCGAGGTCAACGCCCGCTCCGCGCTCAAGGCGAAACTGGAGAACAAGCAGAACCTGCTGAACAGCTCGGGCTTTCCGAAGTTCGAAAGCGATCTGGCCGGGTTCTTTGCATCCGTAGAGCAGAAGGCCATCGTCGCACGTGTCGCCACCGAACTGCGCAGCTTCCTCGATGCGACGGTAGCCGAGCTGGACAAACACCAGGACCAAGCCTCGATCAAACGCCTGGACGCTTTCTATGGCGAAATCGCGCGTCGCGAGATCGATATTCGCCACGGTTTGAAATCGTTGATTGAAGCTAAGGCCGCCTACGTAGGCAAGAGCACGATCACTGCGCTGAACCAGAACATCGATGGCGCTCAGGGCAAGATCGAGCAGCTTATCGGGCAGGCCAACGAACAGATCTGCAGCGAGCTTGAAGACGCACTCACTCGCCTGGGCCTAGACGCTTCCGAGATGCTGGACGAAGTCATTCGAGAGGTGCAGGTACAGCCACAGGCCTACAATGCCCAGGCTGCACCGGACCTCGATACACCTGAAGCTCCCGCCGACCAGGCGCCCGCATCGCAAGGTATCGACCTGAGCCTACTCGAATCCGGCGTCCGCCAGGCCAGCAGCATGCTCAAGGCCGAGCATGTCGTCAGCGTGCTGAAAGTCGGCAAGCAGTGGCTGCCGACACTGTTCAAAGGCGTCGGCCCGGTCACCATGGGCAAGGTTGCCGAGCAGATCGTCGGTAAGGTCATCCCGGTCATCGGGATTGCTTTCCAGGTAGGCAGCACGCTGTACTCCGCCTTCGCTGGCGACCCTGACCAGCAGCGCCTGGAGGAACAGGCCAAACGCGAGGCCCAGGAGCGCGAGCGTCGCGACCAGGCGATCCAGACATTCGCCGATGAGACTGCCTGGGAATTCTCGCGGTCGCTGAACACCATGGTCGATACCCACCTGAAGACCAACTTCGCCGAGATCAAGGACAAACTGCAGAGCCTGCGTGGCAGCCTCGGCCAGGACCAGCGCCGCCTCAGCGAGGACCGCGAACGCCTGGTCCAGTGCCAGGCCGCAATGGGTGAGTATGCCTGAGACTCCCCTGCGCTTTGCCTGCAGCCGCTGCATGGAATGCTGCCGACGCGTGCATCTGCTTGCTGATACCGCCACGATGGACCGCGGCGACGGTGTCTGCCGGCACCTGGATGAAAACGACGCCGGTTGCCGCATCTATGACCAGCGGCCAGACGCCTGCCGCGTCGATCGGCAGTACGAGTTGCATTATCGCCAGGCAATGAGTTGGGAAACGTTCGTCAGGATGAATGAAGCCGGATGTAGACAATTGCAAGCTCTCGGAGCTAGCGAAGCTACCCGAACAATCCCGGCCTCTACAGACAACCGCTACACACAACCATAGGGACTTCAGAATGGGTATTAGCTACCGCGCGGATGATGACCTGACCTTTCTGCAATATTGCCGGGAAGACGATATCCGCAACCTGGCGGCCTATCTCATGTTCGACAAGGACGGAGAAAAGCGCAGGGCAAGCGAAATCGCTGATGATCCGCAATTCAAGAAGCTGCAGGGCCAGCCAGATCAATGGCGGCGATGCTGGCAACTGGTTGCTGGTGAGCTACAACATTTCGCTGGTGACTCAATCGTCAACCTGTTCCGCCGTCAGGGTGTGCTTTACAAGGAAATGCTCTGCGACGTCTGCGACAAGACCGATGTGAAATACGACAGCAAAGCCAGCGCCTACGCTATCGAAAACCAGCTTATCGAGAAGTTGGTGGCAAAGAGCTGGGAACAAATGTCGCCAGAACAGCGGCGTAGCACAGCCGAAGAAATGAACCTGAACGGCTCGCTCGGGGCGGTGCCGCTGGTCGCGATCCTCAATGCAATTCGTGCAGGTGGCCTGGGCTCATTGCAGTGGTCATCCTGGCTTGCCAGGGGCGCCACTGCTTCATTCAGTAATGCAGTCGGGGTAACCCTAGGTGGCGCTGCGGCTCTGGTAGGTGGGCGCGCGGTAGCGGCCATAGCCGGGCCCTTGGCAGCGATCGCCGTCACCGTTCCTCTGCTCAGCGGTACGGCGTACCGGGTCACTATCCCGGCTGTCATTCAAATCGCCTTCATGCGGCGGCAGTATGAAAAAGAGGATCACTTCTAATGCAGGCAGCAGCAGAACTTCTGGAAAAAATCTGGGTGCTCGACGAGGCGTCTTTTTCGAAGGCCCTTATCGATGCACTGGCAGCAGGTAAGGCTGTCATTCATGACGGCGTGGCTTATTACGCGGCGGGCAGTGGTAAGACGGGTGTCATCCAGCATCTACCGTTCAAGGAAACCGTGTTCAAGTCCGCCGAAGAAGCACTCAAGGCCGCGCAGTTGACCACCGTGATGGCCACCGCCGCGTCGACCTGCGTGATTCTCGGTGCGCTGATTATCCAAACCAAATACCTGGCGGCAAAACTCGACAAGATCCAGAACACCGTCGACGAAATCTCCAAAGAGTTGCATACCCAAAACATCGTCTATTACATGGACAAGGTCACCGACTACATCGGTAGCATCGAAGTAGCCCGCACCTTGCTAAAGGACCGCAGCCTGGCTAGCGAAATCAAGGAGATGGCCTTCCCCTTGCTCGCATCAGCCGCAGCCAAGCGCAATCATGCGATGTCGTTCATCGACAACATTCTGGCGTTGGCGCAGAACAGCAACGAGTTGAGCAGCAAGCACTACGAGCTGGTAGTGAACTTCGCGCACATGATGCTGGAGATCATGCCGCTCGGCATCCATACGGAATATTTGCTGGCGGCCCGGGTAGGCAAACCAATGCTCGCCCAACTGATACTGGAAGATGGCGCAGAGCGTTATCAGGGCGCAATGCAACAATACAAGGCATTCCTCAATGCCCAACATCGTGAACTGGTACGGGGTAACATGGGTGACAAAACCGTGGTCCTGCAGCGCATCGAAGACAAGGCTCGCCACTTGATTCAATCGCAAGAGAATCAGCTACTGCTCACGTTGCCCTACGGCCGTATGGCAACGCTCGAGGCTGCATAAGCTCACTAGCCAGCACAGTCGAAAAGGGGCTCGGAGATGAGCCCCAGCTCGACTGGATCAGACGAGGCTCGCTCGCCAGCCAGCCGCAGGTGTTTTCTCAGCATGAACAGCTTACGTTCACATGCGCAGTAGCTGATGCCGGAAGCGCGCCTCCAGCGAGGGTATTTCCAACAGTACATCTTCATCCTCATAGACATCGTAGGAACGCTCCAACTCGATTTCTCCCGCCATGAATGCCTCATCAAATGGCGCATCTTCGTCGATCTCTTCGTGCAGCGCGGATGTGTAACCCTTGATCCACAGCTTGCGCTTGTCGGCGCTGACAACATAACCCGAGGTATATTCAGTGCCTGCCAGACGATCTGGTTCGGCAGTACCCTTACGTGCCAACCCAGTGATTGCGATCACCAGATGCGCCAATTCATCCATGTCCGGGCAAACGAACTCGTGAAAGGCCGGCCAAAACGCCATGTCCGCCTCCGAAGCGCGCCACCCCTTGGTGTCATTGACCTCACTCAGATCTTCGTAGGGGTGCGAATGGAACGTGCCAATCAGCTCAAGCTGCGGCCAGTACTCGCCGAAGAAATCCCGCTTCATCGCGATGGACTCGAAATCAGGCCGCACCCAGTCGGTGTGCCTCAGTGCCGAGGTCTCGACAGTGGCGACCACCGCGACCAGGCGCGCCGGCACTCCGTTGCGCACCGGTAACGCATACCCCCACAGCAACCCGAACGTCTCGAGCTTCTTGTTGCTTCGCCCCCGAGCATGAGCTCTATGTGACACTTCGTAAGCTTCAATGGCCGAAGTAAGCAGTTGTGGCAGAACATGATCCTCGACGATGACCTGCGTTCGCATTTATTCCTCCTTGGTTTCCGATCGCTTGCCATGTTCCGTGGGCGTCTATTCATCTTCCATCCCAGCACTGGCAAATTGCCGCAACTTTAACCGGTTTTCCTGCCGAGTGCCGGGCAGAGCCCCAGTAATGCTCCTTGTTCGAATGCAGATGCACAAATTAATGGACAACCTTTCAGCTCCACCGCCTTCCCGATATCCTCGAACAGGTCGTCAATGCCATAACTCGGCGCGCGTCAAACCGAACCGGCGGCCGCCTCCCGCGCCGCTTTCTCGCGCTTCATCTCGCTGTATTCGCGGTACAGCTCATAACCCTTGGTAGCGATCACGATAAAACCGACAACGGCAAAGATATTCTTCATGGCTGAATGCTCCTGATTGATCGACTTGTCCGCTTATACCCTAAACCCGCCGCCGCGCCAGCAAATCCGCCACCGCCCCCGCAAACCACCCGGCAGTACGCACCTTCAATGCCTTGCCCCCACACTTAGGACACTGATCAATCCACTCTCCCGGCGCCAACGCATCACTGCGCGGCGCCACTGTTTTCGTCCAACCACAACCTTCACATTCAAAAGTGAAGGGTCTGGGTTTTACCGGCATTTTCAATCTCCTTGGTCGCTACGCAAACTTACTTTCTTCAATGCGTTCAACTCGCGGGATAAGCCAGTTCAATCTGCTCATCAAACTCACCGCCAACCCCGCAATACTCCCGCGGAACACGCTCGATATCTTCAGCGACCTGCGCAATCACTTGCCGCAGTTCCAGGCGCTCAA
Source organism: Pseudomonas ceruminis (assembly GCF_021602025.1). Lineage (GTDB taxonomy): Bacteria > Pseudomonadota > Gammaproteobacteria > Pseudomonadales > Pseudomonadaceae > Aquipseudomonas > Aquipseudomonas ceruminis. The sequence continues at coordinate 40,914 of NZ_BQHW01000013.1, read as the reverse complement.
GCCACCGATCAGGAATAACGGCAACACCATACTGCGCCCCTAGCAAGTGCCCGACGACCAGCCCTGTACTGCTGCTGTCGCCACTATGATTAACCGCCGCAATCACCCCCTCTTCAAACGAACGCGCAGTCAACGCACACCAGAGCCCAATCGCCAGCACCTGTTCAGCGCCCCAGCCACCGGTAAAATCGTCTATCCGTTGAGGGCTGGGTGTGTACCCCTCGTAAAAGAAGAACATCGCGCGCTCGACAAGGCTGCGCGTTTCCTCGATACCAGGTACTTGCCCATACCTGGCCAAACTCTGCGTCACAGCGTGCTCCAAGCTATCTGGTCGATCGACAACACGCTGCAGAATGTCGGCGAACAGCCCAGCCGCCAAGTAACCTGTCGGGTGCCCATGCGTCAGTCGCCCGGACTGCGATGCATAGTCAAATGCATTGGCAAAGAATGCACAGGGTGCAACACGAACCAAGGCACCGCAGCCCTTGCTGTTGTTTTCGGCAACCATACCCAATCGTCCGCTGACCTTGAGCGCACTCATACCGGTTATGTCTGGCGCACGACGCGACCAGAGCTCCATTTGCCTGATAAGCCAGCCATCGGTGGCGACCGGTATCAGCGAAGGGTAATCCTGGGTAGTCAGCCAACGCAGCAGCGCGTGATGAACAATGCCGGGCACATGACATGCCTGGCGCGAACTGCCTAGCACATAAGCCCGCAGCAAGCCTTCGGCAGTGAACAGCATCATCTGTGTGCTGTCGCTGATCGCACCGGCGCTGCCATAAGCCGGGGCAAAATCAATGATGCCCTGTGGCCCGAACCTGGCCTCGATCACAGCCCACTCAAGCACCTCCACGGGGGAGCCCAGCGCATCTCCGGCGGCGCCCCCCAGCAGGCAGCCGCTGATCCGTTGAATTCTGTTCATATCGTTCCTTAACACCCTTCTCCAGAAGCCAGGTCCTGCAAAATCACCAGCTTGCGCTGCAGCTGCGCAACATGCTCCCGCTCTGCGCGCAATGCCGACCGCAGCTCGCGGTTTTCCATTTCCCAAATCTGTAGCCAGCGCAAGTCCCTCTGGCAGTGCTCGACCTTTTTCCCAAGCTCGCCGAGCTTCAAAGCCTGCTGAATCAGCACCAGCAGGATGATCCCCATCGCCACCAATGCCCCTGTCGCAACCACTTCCGGCACAGTCATGCTCATATCCTTTGCTGCCCCCGATGTATTCCGAAGACAAATCGAAGATATGTAATGCAAAGCTACACGTCTAGAATGTAGACTTATACAGGTAAAGTAATCGCGCACATGGAGAGGGTATGAAACGCAAGCAATCCATCGAGCAGGTACGCTGGGACCTGGCACTTCGCTATCGTTTGATCGAGACCGTTGCCTGGTGGGAAGGCCGGCTGACCACGGGCCACCTGATGCAGAGCTTTGGCATCAGCCGCCAGCAGGCGTCGAAGGACATCAATACCTACATCACCGAACATGCGCCCAAAAACTTGACATATGACAAGCAGCTAAAGGGCTATGTGCCAAGCAAGCACTTCAAACCGCTGTTCATCGATGACAGCGCCAGCGCCTACCTGCACCTGCTTTACCAGAACAATGAGCGAGCCCCGCACATCGACGGGCTGGCACTGGCCTATGCGCATACCCGGGTGCTGGAAGTGCCGGACCGGCCTATTCGCCCGGAGGTGCTGCGCCCCTTGCTCAAGGCCTGCCGGGAAGGCCTGCGCCTGGAAACCGAATACGTGTCCTTCAACACCCCCAACGTGGAGGTACGCCTCATCGCTCCGCACACGCTGGTCTATACCGGCATGCGCTGGCACGTGAGGGCTTACTGCGAAAAGAATGGCCAGTATCGCGACTTCGTCCTCAGCCGCCTGCGTGGGCAGCCAGACTTGCTCGACCAATCGCCGAACAGCCGCGAGCAGGATGAAGACTGGAATGTCGAAGTACCGATCATCTTCGAGCCTGATTGGCGGTTGAACGAGGCGCAGAAGGCAATTATCGAAACCGACTTCGGCATGACGCAGGGGCGGTTGGTGGTGCCTAGCCGCAGGGCACTGGTGAAGTATGTGTTGCAGCGGTACCAGATCGACCACCGCAACATGGCGATACTTCCCGAGGCCCAGCAACTGGTGGTGAATAATCTCCAGGAACTGCAGCCGTGGTTGATGAAGTACTGACACTTAGCTCTTCGCAGCGTCGACCGAGATAAACTGCGGGGCTGCGCCAACCTGCTCGGCAAGCTGGTGCCGGTCATTATTCTGCTCATGCTGGATGACCTGGACACATTTTTGGGTAGGCGTGAGTTACCGTGGCCGTTTAGCTCAGTGACCGCGTTTGGGCCATGGGTCGCCAACAGTGGGCGACCGAGCCATCATCGGCTAGCCAGGAATCCTTGCAGCAGTATTCCAATCGGTATTCCAATGTGAAATTCAAACCAGAATTCACCCAACATAATCAACATGTTACTGAATTAATTCAGATTACCCCGGCCCTACGACCGCACGTGCGTGCTTCCATTTTCATCGAGTCATGCTGTTTATCCAGAATTGGCATCCGCTGCGCCGATTGTCCCAAGCGGTCTTTCTGTTGTGTGTAACAGCCATGCAATAGGTTTCAGCGACGAACCCTGCCCTAATACACTTTTTCCAGTCTACAGGCGCCTGTTTGATGACCCGACTCCCCCTCATATTCCTGATGACTGCTGTCATTACCAGCGTGAACGCCGCCGAAGATGTCCCTTTGGAGCGGTCTATCAAGGACTGGATTATCGGCTGTGATAACACCCGCGCCTGCACGGCTATCGGGGCCGTTCCGGTCCGCGACGATATCGGCATCTCGACCTTTAGCCTGCGTGTAACGCGTGAAGCCGGCCCGCAGGGCGACTTGCGGGTGGGCGTGTTCAGCTACAACGCCGCCCGTGGTCAGCCAACACTCGATGGCAAACCGCTGAAAAATCGGTTCGAGCCTGGCGAACTCAAAGAAGGTGATGTGCCTGAGGTTTTTGCTCTGACCGGAACGAAGGCCAACGCCTTGATCGCAGAATTGCGCAACGGGCGGGAGTTGATTTTGCCCATTGAGGACGGCACCTCCGTTGCCTCGCTAAACGGGATGAGTGCGGCTCTTTTGCTGATCGACTCGGTTCAGGGGCGGGTTGGCAAACAGGACGCACTGATCTCAAAGGGGCAAGAGCCAGGCAATAGCGTGCCGCAAGCACCTGCTGCGCCGTCAGTACCGACTTGGCAGGCACCCGTTGCGCTGACACCGGATAGGGCGAAAGAGGTTGCGGATGCGGTGGTGGCTGCCACGCGCAAGGAGTGGCAGGAGGACCTGAGTGAAGGCGCTGCGCCAGAAGCAAAAGCCTTTGCCTTGAGTGCCGATCAAGCGTTGGTAATCATTGAAACCAGCTGTGGGGCCTACAACTGTTTCTACAATATTTACCAAACACCCTTGGACCACCCTGAGCAGGCTCGTACAGCGCTGGTGGCCGAAGTGCCAAATCTGCCGGAAAGAGTGCCCCACGGCGTTGTCGATTTTGATCCGGCGACGGGTGAGCTGAGCAGTGAGGCAATAGCGATGGGCATGGGTGGTTGTGGCACTGCGTTGCGCTGGCGCTACGACGGTAACGGTTTCGCGCTGACGCATGCGGCTGAAATGAACACCTGCATGGGGCTGGAGCAGGTTTATTGGCCGGTGCTGTGGCGTACCGAGGCCAGCCGCTAAAACGGTCGAATACACCTATGTCTGTGGCGAGCAAGCAAGCCCCCTCGCCACAGACAGGTGTAGGCCCCTACCCATTCAGGAAGCTTTCAACGCCTGCAACTCAACTTCGACACGCGCCGCATTGCAATAGGTGTCCAGCATCTCCAGCACCTGGTCGCCCGTGAGGACAGTACCGTTCAGTTGCAGGCCGAACAGCGTCAGGCAAACCTGTGGCTCCCGGGAGCGCTTGATCTTGACGTGAGGCATCAATGGGCCCGCGGCGTTTTTGCAGACGGGCAAGGGGGCACCTTCGCGCAATGTCAGCGTGATCCATATCTTGATGCGACCCTCTTTGATATGGATGTCGCTGATATCCACCAGATCGATTTCTGTATCAAGGTTGCGAAACCACAGGCGGGTATGGGTCAGGCGCATCAGGATTTCTTCGCCGGCCCGACGGTGCAGCCACACGCCGCCAAGTAAGACCAGCGCCACGATTGCAAAAATCCCTCCCATAAACGCGTTTTTGCCATCCCAAACACTCCCGCCGGCCATCACGAAAGCGAACAGTGACAAGAGCAACAGGGTGCGACGCACCTTGCGTGGGTAGGCAAGTTCGGTGACCGCGGGCACCGTGCTCAGCCATTCCTCGCGTTCCTGGATGGCAGCCTGCAGTTGATCGCCGCTGTGTTGGTTGAACTCCTCGGTGAGGGATTGTGCCAGGCTGGCCAGTGGATCATCAGGATGGTTCATACCGGTACTCCATTCTCGGTGGCATCGACAGCCGACTGCGGATTATGAGTGAGTTGACTGAACCACTGGCGGTCGTGCGCGGTGGGCGCCCGTGTTGCCTGCGCCAGCAACTGGTCGTCAAGAACCACGCCCAGTTGCTGCAGGCGCACGGCAGTGGGGGGATGGGTATCGAACGGATGGGCGATGGCGTGACCCATCACCGCCTCGTTCAAGATCAGCGGAGCCTGGCGAAGGTGTTCCGCTAACGCCTGAATCAAGTTGGGGTGGATACGCTGGCCAAGCAGTTTGTTGACTTCGGCGTCAAGGGCGATGACGCGCAGCAGCGCTTGGCAAAAGAGCCGCTCACCGGCAATTTGCGCACCTACCCGGTCCGCCACCAGTTCCTGCGCACGGCTCCAGTGATGCACGGCAATTTGGAAGTGGTGTAAAAAGCGCCAGGTCATCCAGATCGCTGGACGTTCGATCCAGGACGGCGTTTCATCCACCGCACTGATGTTCAGGAAATGCATGTACATCAGGCTGAACCGTGCCCCGGCTTCACTGCCGCGCTCGGTATCGCGGCTGCTGAAGTGGCCAAGCTCATGGCCGATAATCGAGGCTGTTTCCTCTTGGCTCATGGTCGACAGGAAAGTGAGCGGCAAGTACATCGTACGGCCCGTCAACAGTTGCCCCGAGGGTTGCAGGGCCACCTGAACGCTGGTGACGAAAAACGATTGGTCGACCCCAATCACGAGGTGGTCAGGCACGGGCGCACTGGTGGCGGCGGCTAGCTGCTCGATCCATTCCCATAGGGCCGGAGCACTGGCCCGGCTGATTGAGCGCCCCAGAAAGCCTGATTCCGGTGTCTCCATATCCTGCCATTGCCGACGCAGGCGCCCGATCAACAGCACGCCCAGGTACAGCGTCACCAGCAAGGGTACAACGACCAGCAGTATCATCATCCCGCTGTTATGGCGATTGCTCCAACCCCAGCTGACTTCATACAGCAGGGTCATCGCCAACGCCCCCACAATCAACCCGGTGTAGATCACCAGCCACTGTCCCAGTGCGCGCCAGCTCAGGACCAGGCGATCATAAAGAAAGTCCCGCGAGCGCAGCGCGCGCCAGGCATCCAGGCGCAGTTTCAACCAGGTAGCTGCGCCCGCCAACACGGCCGCGACGGCCAGCCAGTAACCGAGAAACGCCAGAACTTGGCGCGTGTGCACCCAACCCTGGTCGGCATCGGCCCGAGCGACCTCACGTTGCAGGTAACCGCGCAGGCTGTCGTTCGAGATTAACGGCGTTGTGCGCCATTGTTGCGGCAGTTGCTGCCTCAATTCATCGCTCGGGCTGGCTAGCCACTGACGCATCACATGCGCTTCTTCCAGTGTGCTGTCGGCGCGCCAGCTCTGAATGCTGCTCCAGCCCATCAGTACCAGCGGCAGCAGCAACATCGCCAGGCCCCATGACCATTGTCTTAACAGGCTCATGGTTCAGTTCGCCTGGCGATAGTCAGTGAGAAACGCTTGCGCATTGCCCTGACTGGCCTGGGCCTCACCCGAATACGCAGCGACCTTGCCTGCTACGTCCGGGCAATCTTGAGCGAGGGTATTGCCCGTCATGACGGCCAGTACCCTGCCTAGCACGGCAGCCCATTTGCGATAAAGCAGCATACTCAGGGTTCCTTGAATTTCACGGCCAGCCATTGAAATTCACACTCAGCGATATGCCAACCTTGTAGACCGTTACGCACAACTATAAGGCTGCGGTTCACAACGACAGGTGGCCGGGTACAATGCGTCGGACATGCAAGGACGTGATCAACCCCTTCTCGATGAAACGCCAGAATCCTTATCTTGATACGCACTTTTGTTTCGATCACCCGGGCGCTCTAGACCAGGCCGGCGTATTCGACGACAGCGCTCGTCAGATTGTTGGCTCTGCCGTCGGTCACTACCGCGCGCGCACAGTGCGGGCAGACCTGCAGTATTTCGACTGTGACTTGCAGTTCCCCGAGCCGCTGACGATCCACAAGATATTGCCCGACAGTTTGTGCATCGTGCAGGTGCTCGGCGGGCAGTGGCAGCATCGGGTCGACGGTGTGCTCAATGAATACACCACTGGTGCAGTCCATGCGTTAGGCCTGAGTGAAAGCATGGAAACCATTGATCAACTGCCCGCTGGGAGCCACGCGCGCATGGCAGGGCTGCGCATCGCAGGCGATTATTTGCGCGAGCTGTCCGAGGAAGATTCATCACTCCAGCCCTTACTCAGGCTACTTAACGACGGCATTCAGTTTTCGGCGCTTCGCGGCTGTCCTGCGCTGGGGCGTTTGCTGGAGCGCATTTATTACTCTCCGTACCACGGGGCCCTGGAGCGTCTCAATCAGGAAAGCCTGAGTCTGGCAGCACTGGTGGAGTTGGCGACGCATCTTGCTCCCCATTCGGCCAAGCCAGTGCCTGCCGTGCGCGGTTACTCAGACTTGGCCCATGAAGCGCGTTTTCAACTGGATGCAAACCTCATTGACCCTCCCGGTACTCAAGCGCTGGCCCGGAGCCTGGGGGTGGGGGAAACCACGCTGCGCAGGGCTTTCAGTCACATCTACGGCCAGTCGATGCTGGATTATGTGCGCCAGCAACGTATGGAACTTGCTCGCGACCTGCTTCGCCAGCGCAAGTGGCAGGTGGCGCAAATTGCCTACCGTCTGGGCTATGCCAACCCCGCTAACTTCAACCATGCATACAAGGCCTACTTTGGTCACCCGCCAGGTGCCGAACGCTAAAAGCAAAACGCCCGATGCAGTGCATCGGGCGCTCTGAGGCCTAACGGCCTACCTGAAAAGGTGCAATCCCCTGTCAGGACTAGACGCTGGAATTAGGCCCATGTGGCCCTGCTCCTGATACTGTGATCAGAATGCCTCAGCCCCTCAACTGGGCACAAACCCACTCTTCCCCTCGATAGCAACCGACAACGCCAGCTCCTTCTGCGCCTCCAGCGCCCGCAAGCTCTCTGCATAACTCTTCTGCAACGTTGCAAACACATCCACACCCAACGCGGTACGCAGCGGCGGCTCCGCCTGCTGGGCAAGCGCGAAGATGGCCGCGGCCATTTTCACCGGGTCGCCAGCGGTATTCTCTGCACCCATTTCCTCGATATACCGCCGCACAGCGCCCACTGCCGAATCGCGATAGACCTCCGACTCCTGGGTCCACTGGATGTTGGCCTGGAAGTTGGTCTTGATCGACCCAGGCTCAATGATGAGGGTCTTGATGCCGAACCCTTCAACCTCTTGAGCAACCGCTTCGGCAAAACCTTCCAGGCCAAACTTTGCGGCGTGATACATGGACCCGCTGGCGAAGCCAACACGCCCGCCCACACTGGTCACGTACAGGATGCGGCCGCTCTTGCGGGCACGCAACGCCGGCAGGAAGGCGCGGGTGACATAGATGGGTGCCACAAGGTTCAGGTTCAGTTGCTGCTGGATCTCGGCGTCACTGAACTCTTCCATCGCGCCAATCACAGCCCCGCCAGCGTTATTGACCACGAAATCGACGTCGGTGTGGCGTGCAGCCACAACCTGGATGGCGGGCACGTCGGTCAGGTCCAATTGCTCAAGAATCAGGTGCTGGCCGTACTGGTCACGCAGTTGCGATAGGGCCTGCGGGCGGCGCACCGCTGCAACCACCGTGTGGCCAGCCGCCAGGGCGGCCTTGGTCAGCTCCAGCCCTAGACCGCCAGACGCACCGGTGATGAACCATTTTTTTTGAAGACTCGACATGGGCTACCCCTGAGGTCAGTAAGAAAGTGAACAGCAGGTAGCCAGTCTAGAAGCTCCCTCAGGGGTGGAGTAGTCCTCTATAATTTGAAGGCCTTTTGAATTTTTTTCACACCACTGGAAGCGCCATGCCCAATTTCAATGAATTGGCTGCCTTTGCCGCGGTGGTCCGCGAAGGCAGTTTTACGCGTGCAGCAGCGCAGCTAGGGGTCACTCCGTCAGCCTTGAGCCATGGTGTGCGCCATCTTGAAAAGCGCCTGGGCCTTACCCTGCTGCACCGCTCGACCCGAAGCGTGGCCCCCACCGAGGCAGGCCAGCGCCTCTACACGACGGTGGCACCCCGGCTGGACGACATCACCCAGGAACTGTCAGCCTTGATCGAGCAGTCTGACGAGGTTGCCGGCACCGTGCGCATCAACGCGCCGGACTACGCCGTGCAAACGCTTATCTGGGCGCGGCTGTCACCTTTGCTGTCGGCCCACCCACGCCTGCGTCTGGAAGTGTGCAGCGAAGACCGCTTCACAGACATCGTGGCAGCGCGGTACGACCTTGGTGTTCGGCTAGGTGGCGATGTTGCACAAGACATGATCGCCGCACGCATCGGCCCCGATATGGTGATGGCCGTTGCGGGCAGCCCTGCTTATCTGGCCCTTCAGGGGGCACCCGCCACGCCGCGCGAATTGGCCGCTCATTCTTGCCTGGGGCTTAAACTGCCGACCCATGACAACCTCTTGGCGTGGGAATTTAAAGCCGCGACAGGCAAGACCATGCAGGTGCTTCCGGCCGGCAGGTTAGTGAGCAACGAGCCCAAAACCCTGATTCGGGCGGCCTGCGACGGGCATGGGCTTGTCTGGTTGCCAACCAGCTTGATGGAGGAAGAACTCTCCCACGGTCAGTTGCAGGTTGTTCTGGATGAACATGCAATTTCGTATGAAGGCTATCACCTCTACTATGCGGCACGTCGCGTCTCGCCATCGATGAAAGTGGTGATCGATGCGTTGCGTAACCCGTGACACCCAATGTTCTGGATGCAGGGCACAACGTTATGCGCGCGCGACGTGCCCTGCTGGGGTGCCATGAACCGGAAGCGGCCGCCCCAGCAATACGCCCACCACAGCAGCAAACACCAACGCGACAACACCTGCCGTCAGCAACACCGCCTCGAAGCCCCCTGCGAATGCTTGCTGCGCCAAGGGTGCAACCGCCTCGCGCAAGCCTAGCTCAAGCAGCGACAAGGCAGCCTGCAAATCACCCGCAGCAACGCGGGTGGCCATCGCACTGACCTTGCCCAACTGCTCAGGGGCCAGTGCGGCCATGGCATCACGCAGTAGCTGCGCGCTGCAAGTACCCCACCCAGCAGGCCGATGGCGATCACGATCGCGCCAAAGCGCGTAGTGGTACTCAACCCCGACGCCATGCCGGTGCGCTCACGTGGCACGCACGCCATGATGTTCTTCTGGGTATCGCCGTTGAGCAGCCCCGCACCAGCGCCCAGCACCAGGCTCGCCAGGGCGAAGGCCAGGTAACCGCCATAGCCCACCGCCCAGGCGCACAGCAGATTGCCCAACCCGACAAGCACCAGGCCCAGGGCAAATACCTGCGCCGGGCTCCACTGGCTGGCCAGGCGCATGCCCAGGCGCGGCGTCAACAACATCGCCACGGCAAACGGCAACATCCCTGCCCCTGCCGCGAGCGCGGACAACTGCAGGCCGTTCTGCAGGTACAGCGGCAGCAAGGTCATCATCACCTGGGCACAGGCGGCATAGGCAAACATGCCGAGCAAGGCGCCGATGAAGCGCCCACTGCGCATCAACTGCAGGTCGATCATCGGCCGTGGCTGGCTGCGCTCGATCATGATGAACAGACCGAACAGGAAAGCGCTGACCAGCAGGCGGCCAAGGGTATCGACACTGGTCCAGCCGACCTGGTTGGCATCGATCATGGCCCAGATCAGGCAGCCGAGGCTGCCGCCGAAGGTGAGGCTGCCCATGGGGTCGAGCCGGGCTGCATTGCTGTCGCGCGACTCCTCGACACTGCGCATCACCATCAGCGCCAGCACCGCCACCAGCGGCAGGTTGATGTAGAAGATCCAGCGCCAGCCAAGCGTGCTGGCAATCATGCCCCCCGCCAGCGGCGCGAAGGTGATGGTCGCGCCCATGCAGGCCCCCCAGAAGGCCCAGGCGCGCATACGCTCCTGGGGTTCGTGGAAACGGTGGCCGATGGCGGCCAAGGCCGAGGTCAGCAGCATGGCGGCCCCCACCCCCTTGGCCGCCCTGGCCAGGTCGAGGAACAGCAAGCTGGGCGCCGCGCCGCAGGCCAGGGAGGCAATGCCGAACACGACCAGGCCCAGCAACAGCATACGCCGCCGGCCAAAGCGGTCGGCCAGGCTGCCAGCGGGTAACAGGCAGGCAGCGAAGGCCAGCAGGTAGGCGCTCACCACCCATTCGATGTCGGCGAAGGCGCCGGACAGGTCGCGGGCGATGCTGGGCAGGCTGACGGCGACAATGTTGGTGTCGAGGATGATCAGGGCGCAGACCAGGGAGGCGGTCAACAGGGTGAAGCGCGCAGAGGGCATGGCAAGGCTCCGGAAAGCTGGGCTGGTTGCCGGGCAGCGCGGCGATGGGCGGCAGGGCAGCCCCGACAATCACCCAGGCAACCTTTGCCGCCACGGCCCCAGCCTTGTAGTGTTGCCTTTACGATAACGCCGCTGAACACAAGGCTTGTTAGCCCCAGCGGCCTGCGTCATTAGCTTGCAGGTAACACACCATGGAAATCCGCCATTTCCGCTACTTTCTCTGCGTCGCCCGGCACGGCCACTTCACCCGTGCCGCCGAGCAGTTGGGCATCGCCCCGCCGACCCTCAGCCGGCAGATCCAGGACATGGAGCGTGAACTGGGCGTGCGCCTGTTCGAGCGTAATCAGCGGGAAGTCAATCTCACGGCTGCTGGCCAGGCGTTGCTAGTCGAAGCCGAACAAGCGGTGCGCCAGTTCGATGCCGCGCAACTGGGCGCGCAACGTGCCGGCCGTGGCGAAAGCGGCAGCATCGAGCTGGGTTACGTGGCCTCGGCGGCTTACTCGGGCATGCTGCAGCGGCAGGTGATCAGCTTCAGCGACGCCCACCCCGGCGTGCGCCTGAACATCCGCGAACTGCCCATGGTCGAGCTGCCGGGCATGGTCCGCGATGGCCTGCTCGACCTCGCCTACGTACGCTCGCCCATGGATATACCCGAAGAACTCGAAGCCATCGCCCTGCACCAGGAAGGCTTCGTGCTCGCCTTGCCCGCCAGCTCGCGGATCAACGAGTTGCCGCAGATCCCGGCAGCACGCCTGGCCAAGGAAACCTTCATCCTCCCCGAGCAGATCTCGGGCACGCTGGAGGCTGCGGCGCAGGGTGGTTTCGTTCCGCGACTTGGCCCGCAACCCGGTAGCCTTGTGGCAGTGATTACCTTGGTGTCGCTGGGGCAAGGCATTGCAGTGGTGCCAGCGTCGGTGGTGCAGCGCATCAGCCTGCCGCAGGTGAATTACCGGCGGATCAGCGACTGTGACGCCAGCTCCTGGTTGAGCCTGATTTACCGGCGTTTCGAAAAAGCCCCGGCAGTGTCCAGGTACATCGAAATGGTGGGCGATTAGCCTCGGCTTCTGCACAAGCAAAAGGCCCCCATCCAAGGGGGCCTTCGCTTTTGCTACCCGGTGCTGCCAATCACCCCATCGACCGCACCCCAGCCACCTGCGCATGCCCCCGCGAAGTGACGATGCCGAGGAACGAAATCACGATCGCCAGGCCCAGGGTCGAGCTCACCTCCGCCCGATGCTCAGGCGTGTACATCATCACCGCCAGCGCGCCAGCGATGAAGACGATCACCGCCCAGGTCAGCCAAGGGAACAGCCACATGCGGAATTTCAGCTCGGCGTTTTCACGCTCCAGGCGGCGGCGCATGCGCAATTGGGAGATGGCGATGACCATGTACACCAGCAGCGCGATAGCGCCGGAGCTGGCCAGGAGGAACTCGAACACCCCCTTGGGCGCGAAGTAGTTGAGGATGGCGATGGCTGCACCGATCAGGGTACTGCCAAACACCGCAGCCCGTGGCACGCCTACCTTGGAGGTCTTGTTGAGGAAGGCCGGTGCATCGCCGCGCTTGGCCAGCGAGTACATCATCCGCGAAGCGATATAGATCGACGAGTTCATGCAGCTGGTCACCGCCACCAGTACCACCAGGTCGACCATGAACGCAGCGTTGGGGATGTTCATGATTTCCAGTGCACGCTGGTACGACCCCACCACCGCCAGTTGTGGGTCGTTCCACGGCACGATCGAGATGATCACGAAGATCGACAGGATGTAGAAGGTGCTGATGCGCCAGATCACCGAACGTGTGGCCTTGGCGATGTTGCGCGACGGGTCGCTGGACTCCGAAGCCGCGATGGTCACCGCTTCGGTGCCGATGAAGCTGAACATCACGGTGATGAACGCGCCGATCACAGCCGACCAGCCTTTGGGCGCAAAGCCGCCATACTCGGCAATCAGCCCGTTCAGCCCGCTGACTTCACGGTGGGGCAACCAGCCCATCAGGGCCGCAAAGCCCAAGCCAATGAAACCAAGAATTGCCGTGACCTTGAGGATGGCGAACCAGAATTCGAACTCACCGTACTTGGCCACGCTGAACAGGTTGGTGCATGCCAGCAGCAACACCGAGGCCAGGGCGAAGATCCAACTGTCCACCTGCGGGAACCAGGCATTGAGCACATGCCCGGCAGCCAGTGCCTCGATCGGGATCACCAGCACCCAGAACCACCAGTACAGCCAGCCAATGGTATAGCCGGCCCAGCGGCCGATGGCCTGGTCGGCATAGGTGGAGAACGAACCGGTGTCGGGATGCGCCACGGCCATTTCGCCGAGCATGCGCATGACCAGCACCACCAGGGTGCCGGCCACGAAATAAGAAATAATGGTGGCTGGCCCGGCCGCCGCAATGGCGTGCCCGGAGCCTACGAAAAGTCCGGCGCCGATGATGCCCGCGATGGACAGCATCGTTACATGACGTGGCTTGAAACCTTGTGCAAGGTTGCCATCAGATCCCACGGTGTTCATTGATGTTGTTCTCTTTTTGCTGACACAAGGAAAGGACGGGCAGGCGTAGGCGAAAATATCTCCTTTCAAATCAATTAGTCGACACGTTGCTCGCGCTCTGTTGTAGGCCTTTTGCACGCTTTATAGGGCAACGCGCCAGCGAAGTTCGAGGTTCATTTAAGCCTCGTGAGGCTGTGGGAAATTACACGAGAACGCCCCGGAACTGTTCGATCACGACAGGGCATTTCCATAAACGCCAGATGTCGTGAATGGCATATCCAAACACGCCTGCTGGCCATTTGAAGGTTTTGTTTTTCATCTGGATATGCGTGGCAGCGGCTTGCCCTTTCGCGGGGCAAGCCAACGCCAGACCTCAGGCCAGCGCCCGGTCCACCAACACCTGCAGGCGCCCCTGCGAACACCGCTCGACCCGCGCCTGTACCCCATACACTTCAGCCAACAGCTGCGGCCTGAGTACCTGTTCGGGCGCCCCACACGCCACCACCCTGCCCTCACGCAGCACCACCAGCCAATCGGCCTGGCTGGCCGCCAGGTTGATGTCGTGCAACACGGCTACCGCCAGCAGCCGATGCATGACAACGCGCTCGCGCACCGCGTCCATCACCCGCAGTTGGTAGTGCAGGTCAAGCGCACTGGTCGGCTCATCCAGCAACAACACCTGCGGGTTACGCGCCAGCAATTGCGCCAACGCCACCAACTGCCGCTGGCCACCCGAAAGGCTATCGAGCGTGCGCTCGGCCAAGCCTTCGATGCCCAACTGGCGCAGCGCCTGGTAGGCATGGCCGAGCAAGTCATCGCTACCGCTCACCCGCAAGGCCGCAACAATGCTCTCCATTACGCCCAAGGCAAGCCCCGGTGGCAGCTGCTGCGGCATGTACGCCAGGCGCCGCGAACGCTCGGCGAAGCCAAGGCGCGTTACATCCTGGCCATCGAGGCTGACTGTGCCTTTCATCCGCTCAAGCCCCGCCAAGGCGCGCAACAGCGTGGACTTGCCGGCACCATTAGGCCCCACCAACGCCACCAGGCTACCCGCCGGCAGCTCAGGCAAGCTCACCCCATGCAGGATCTGCCGTGGGCCATAGGCGACCGTAATATCGTTGATCGACAGGCTCACAACGCCCTCCCTCGACGGAACACCAACACCACGAACACCGGCACACCGACCAACGCGGTGACGATCCCCACCGGCACGATCACCCCTGGCATGATCAGCTTGCTGGCAATCGAAGACAGCGCCAGCATCAGCGCCCCCACCAAGGCACTGGCCGGCAGTAGAAAGCGCTGGTCCTCGCCCACCAGCAGGCGGGCGATGTGCGGCCCGACCAGGCCAACAAAGCCAATGGTCCCGACAAAAGCCACCGCCGTGGCCGACAGCAGGCTGATGCGCAGCAACGAAGCGAAGCGCAGGCGCCGGGTATCCACGCCAAAACTGCGTGCCCGCTCCTCGCCCATGCGCAGCAAGGTCATCGCCGGCGCGGCACGCAATGAAAACGGCAGCACCAGCAACAGCACTGCGGCCAGCAAGCCGAGCTTCTGCCAATCAGCCCGCGCCAGGCTCCCCATTGTCCAGAACACCAGTTGCTGCAGCACATCTTCGGTCGCCAGCAGCTGCAGCAACGAAACCAACGCGTTGCAACTGAACACCAGGGCGATACCAAACAGCACCAGGCTTTGCACCCCGGCGCCGCGCAAGCGTGGCATGGCCTGCAGCAACAGCACCGACAGGCAGGCGAAAACGAACGCCATCAGCGTCACCTGCGCACTCGGCGCCAGCCAGGCGACCCCTAGCGGATAAGCGATCGCCAGCGATGCACCCAGCGCCGCGGACGACGACACGCCCAGGGTAAAAGGGCTGGCCAGAGGGTTGTCGAGAATCGCCTGCATCTCGGCGCCCGCCAGCGCCAACGCTGCGCCCACCAGCACGGCCATCAGCGAGTACGGCAGGCGCACGTTCCAGATGATCACCCGCTCCGTGGCGCTCAGGGTCGTCGGGTCGAAGATGCCTTGCAGCAAGCGCCCCAGGCCCATGCCCGAGGCGCCACTGGCCAGGTCGCCCAGCACTGCAGCAACCAACAGCAACGCCAGCCCAAGCACCAGCGCTGCCCGCCGCCAGAGCAGCCGCCGGTAGTGACGGGCCGCCAGCGCAGCCCCTGCGGGGGCCTGCGCAGTCACTGAGCGTCGATCCAGTAATGGCCGTCCAGGCCTACCTTCAGCATCTGGTTGATCGCCGCCATGGTCGCTTGCGGGTCGACATCCTTGAAGCGCTCAGGGTGAATCCAGCGGGCCATGGCCTCTACCGCCAGGATGTTGAAGGGCGAGTTGTAGAAGTCATGCCACAAGCCATGGGCCTGCCCGGCGCGGATCGGCCGCAGCGGGGCGAACTCGGGGCGGGCGGTGATCCTTGCCAGGCTCTGGCGCGCCGTGTCGGCCGACACCCCGGCCCCCAGCAGTACCCCAGGCGCACGGTTGCCGGTGGCGATATACACGTCCGGGTCAGCTTGCAGCACGTACTCGACACTCACATCGCCCAACGCACCCGGCACCACGTCGGCACCGATGTTATGCCCGCCCACTGCTTCGACCACGCTGCCCAGGCCACTCTTGCCGGTGGTATGCCCCGGCGCCTGCCACACCCCAGCCAGCAGTTCGAGGAAGACCTTGGGCCGCTCGCCCTGCTTGAGCCCGGCCACGCCGTCAGTGATGTGCTGGAGATGGCGGTCGTACAGGCTCAAGTACTCCTGCGCCTGTGGCTCTCGGCCAAGCAAACAGCCCAGCGCCTCCAGGCTCACGCGCGTATTGCGGATGGGGTGGACGCGAAAGTCGATGAACAACACCGGTACCCCGGCCTTCTCCAACAGGTCGGCCACCGGGCTGTGCTGGGTCGGGCCTTCGCCCGCGATGCTGAACACCGCCAGGTCAGGTTTGAGGGCGAGGATCTGTTCGGCACTGACACTCTGCTCGGACGCCTGGCCGATCAGCGGCAACCTGGCGATCTGCGGGTACTTCTGCGCGTACACCTGGTAGGTGTGCGGGTCGAGCAGGCGCATATCGTTCTGCCAGCCCACGACGCGCTGGAAGGGGTTATCACGGTCGAGCAAGGCCAGGGCAAAAAACAGCCGGCCTTCGCCGAGCACGATACGCTGCGGCGCATGGTCGACCTCGACCTTGCGGCCCAGCACATCGGTCACTTGCACGGCGCTGGCGGTTGGCGTAAAGCCGGCGCAGGAGGCCAGCAGCATCAAGGCAGGCAGCAGGCGCCGCCAGGCAAGAAAGGAAAGGCACATCGGGGGGAATCCTCTTGTAGAGAATCAGTCGCATCTGAAGCGGGGCATTCTAGCCAGCCGCCTCCCCCTGCCGATGTGCGCAAATGTATTGGCTTGTAAGGCCTGGTTACACAGCAGTGCCGCTTACCACGTCAGGCAGATCTTGCCGAAATGCCTGTTGCTCTCCTGGTAGCGGAAGGCTTCGACGATCTGTTCCAGCTCGAAATGCTTGTCTACTACAGGCCGCAGGCCATTGGCATCGATCGCCCGCACCATCGCCTGCTGCTGCGCGCGGCTGCCCACCAGCACGCCCTGCAGACGGATCTGCCGCACCAGTGCCTGAACCAGCGGCAATTGCCCGGCAACACCGGTGAGGATGCCGATCAACGACACGTGCCCGCCGATCCGGGCCGCGATCATCGATTGCTCCAGGGTCGCCGGCCCACCCACTTCGATCACATGATCGACGCCGCGGTTATTCGTGAGCTCACGTACCTGCTCGCCCCAGGCCGGGGTGGTCTTGTAGTTGATCAGGTGGTCGGCACCCAGCGCCTTGAGGCGCTCGAGCTTGGCATCGCTGGATGAGGTGGCGATCACCGAGGCACCTGCCTGCTTGGCAAATTGCAGGGCGAAGATCGACACACCGCCAGTGCCCTGCACCAGCACGGTGTCGCCGGGCTTGAGGTGATCGTCGCTCATCAGCGCGCGCCAGGCGGTGAGCCCAGCCGTGGTCAGCGTGGCCGCCTCGGCATGGCTGTAGCCCTTGGGCGCCAGGGTGAAGGCGGTGGCGCGGGCGGTAACCTGCTCCCGGGCGTAGCCGTCGATGCCGTCACCTGGGACCGCAGCGAAGCCTTCGACCAGCGCCTGGCCGTCAAGCCAGTCCGGGAAGAAGGTGCTGACCACGTGATCGCCAACCTTGAACTCTGTGACCCCGGCGCCGACTGCGGTGACCTCGCCCGCACCATCGGCCATGGGTATGCGCCGCTCGCTCGGGCCCCACATGCCGCTGACCACGGCAAAGTCGTGGTAATTGAGTGAGCTGGCATGCAGGCGCACGGTGATCTCGCCGGCTTGAGGGGCAGCAGCCTTGCTGGTGCCGATTTCGACCTTGTCGTAGCCGCCGCCGGGTTGCACGTAGATGGCTTTATGGGTCATGGCTGGTACTCCGTTCGGGGAAAGACTGGGGTTGAGCATAGACAGTACCTGCCCGCGATTGAGCCAGCACTGCCAACGGAACAATCAGCCCAGCAACGCCCGCAACGCCCGGCAATCCGCTGCATGCCAATCCACCAGCTCCGGCCACGGGTTATCCGGCAGGTTCACCAGCACTGTGCGCGCCCCGGCGGCTCGCCCGCAATCGAGATCAAAACGGTAGTCGCCCACCATCACCAGTTCGCTCGGCGCCACACCCCAGGCGTTGGCGATCTTCAAGAGGCCATCGGGGTTGGGCTTGGGCGCCGCCTCGTCACGGCCAAGGATGTGCTCGACCGCAAAGCAGTCCGCCAGGCCGATGGCCTCCAGGGTGACATGCGCCAGCTCACGCGCATTGCGGGTAAGAATCCCCAGCCGGCAACCACGCCCGGCCAGCTCCCGCACCAGCTCTACCGCGCCGGTGGCTGCCGTCGAGGCTACCGCCAGGTCACGTTCATGCTCCAGCAACCAGGCATGCTTGGCGGCTGCTTCCGCCGCCGGCAGCGCTGCCAGGTGGGTGAGGATGTCGTGCTCGGGCGGAATCTCCAGCGCCTCGCGGATGGCGGCAAAATCATGCACCGCCACGGTGAGGGTGCCGTCCATGTCGAACACCCAGTTGCGGATATCGGCCAGGCTCATGCCCAGTCCTTGCGATGGCGGATCAAACCTTCCTGGGTGGACGATGCCACCAGTTGCCCGGCCCGGTTGTAGATGCTGCCCCGGCAAAACCCACGTGCATTGCCGGCCCACGGGCTGTCGGTGGCGTACAGCAGCCAGTCATCGGCGCGCAGGTTGCCATGGAACCACAGCGAGTGGTCGAGGCTGGCGATCTGCATGTCGCGCTGCCACACCGATTTGCCATGGGGCAGCAGCGAGGTGGTCAGCAGGCCAAAGTCCGAGGCGTAGGCCAACAGGTACTTGTGCAAAGCTGGCACGTCCGGCAGGTTGCCGTCGGCGCGGAACCAGGCGTACTTCACCGGGTCGTTGGGCTTGGGGTTGAACGGGTCACGTTCGGTGACCGGGCGTATCTCGATGGGCTTGGCGCACAGCACCTTGTCGCGAATGCGCTCGGGCAGGTTGTCGGCCATGGCGCGGGCCAGTTCGACTTCGGTAGGCAGGTTTTCCGGCCCGACCACATCAGGCATCTGCGCCTGGTGCTCGAACCCTTCCTCGTCATACTGGAACGACGCACTGCAGGTGAAAATGGTCTTGCCCTTCTGAATGGCCGTCACCCGCCGGGTGCTGAAACTGCCGCCATCGCGCACCCGGTCTACCGAGTACACTACCGGCAGGCTGGCATCGCCCGGGCGCAGGAAGTAGCCATGCAGCGAATGCACATGGCGCGCATCTTCAACCGTCTGGCTGGCCGCCGACAGCGACTGCCCTAACACCTGGCCACCGTACAGCTGGCGGAAGCCCAGGTCCTGGCTGCGTCCACGGAACAGGTTCTCCTCGATCGACTCGAGGCTCAACAGGTCGACCAGGTCGTCCAACACATGACTCATCGGGGGTTCTCCTAGCAAGGCATCACAGCTCTACGGCGCTTTCATGAAGGCAAATGATACAGGGTTTGTCATTGGCGCCGCGCATGGCCGCTCATTCAGCGCGCAAGGTCTGCTCCCAACGCGCCCGGTCGATGCGGTACAGCACATGGGGGCGCAGCGGGTCGCCACTGGGCAGCCGCGGGTGTTCAAAGCTGCCGTGCAGGTCCTGGACCATGCCAATGGCCTGCATGACTTTCTGCGACGGCAGATTACCCTCGGTAGTGAACGACACCACCTCCTCCAGGCGCAATTGGGCGAAAGCACAGCGCAGGCAGGTCCAGGCGGCCTCGCTGGCAAAGCCCAGGCCCCAGTGGCGCCGGGCCAGGCGCCAGCCAATCTCCACAGCCGGCGCAAAGGGCGCCTCGAAGTTGACGTTGAGCAGGCCGGTCATGCCGATGAAGGCGCCGCTGTCCTTGCGCTCCAGCGCCCACAGGCCAAAGCCGTATTCACTGAAATGCCCGCGGATTTTGCCAATCAGCGCGGCGCTCTCCAGGCGCGTCAAAGGCGCTGGAAAGTAGCGCATCACCTGTGGGTCGGCGCACAGCGCAGCGAATTCGCGCAGGTCATCGTCCTGCCATTGGCGCAGCACCAGCCGTGCGCTTTCCAGTCCAAGAATGGGTGTCATGGGGCGTACTCCGGTTTTGCCGTCCTGCAGTTTACAGCGTAGGCGAAATGCAATTTTCACACCCCCTTCACCGGGCTCCGACAGGCCGCTTCAGACAATGCCGCCATCCGCCGCGGCACAGAGCGCGGCCCTGCCATCGGAGCGACGCATGCTGCACAGCACCACCCTGGGACACCCCGCCATCCACGCCCGTCGCAAGCGACGGTTGTCCCGCAACGCCCTCGGTGCCGCCCTTGGCCTGTGCATGGTGGTGGCGGCGTTGAGCACCTGGTTGGCAACGAGGACCCATATCGTGGACCTGGGCAACGAACAACAGTTGAGTGACAGCGGCCTGTTGCAGGACTGGGCCGAAGGCGCCGTCATCGTGATGATCCGCCATGCCGAGCGCTGCGACAGCGCGCCAGGCCCCTGCCTGGACGATGCAACCGGCATCACCGTCGCGGGCAGCGAGGCCGCCACACGGGTAGGCCAGGGCCTGCGTACCCTTGGGCTGGGCAATACCGACCTGATCAGCAGCCCCAAACTGCGTACCCGGCAAACCGCGCACTTCATCCTGGGCCAGGCCGTGGCGAGCGAAGACTGGCTGGAGAACTGTGACAACCAGTTCGCCAAAGAGGCCCTGGCGCGCAAGCAGCCCGGGCATAACCTGGTGCTGGTGACCCACAATGGCTGCATCGATCACTTCCAGCGCCAGCAGCAGGTGGCCGCCGGCGAGCGTGAGAGCGGGTATGCCAGCGCGCTGTTCGTGTCTGTCAACGGCGACGGCAAGGCGCGGATTCTGGGGCGGCTGAACGAGCCGGACTGGCAGCGGGTGCTGGCGAGCGCAGGTAAATAACGGCGGCCGTTGCGCACCCTTGCCTGCGAACCGGTCTGGAAGTTGGCCCACCACTCAACAACTGGCAAGATCAGCACTGGCCCCGATTGCGAACCCACCATGCCGTTGCCGCTGATCTACCACGACGACTACAGCCCGGCGTTCCCGCCCGAGCACCGCTTCCCAATGGACAAGTTTCGTCTGCTGCGCGACCACCTGGTCGACAGCGGGCTGACCACCGACCAGGCGCTGCTGCGCCCGGAAATCTGCCCCAACGACATCCTCGCCCTGGCCCACGATCGCGACTACATCGAGCGCTACATGAATGGCGAGCTGTCACGTGAGGACCAGCGCCGCCTCGGCCTGCCCTGGAGCGAGGCCCTGGCCCGGCGCACCGTGCGCGCCGTGGGCGGCTCGCTGCTGACTGCCGAAATGGCACTCCAGCATGGCTTGGCCTGCCACCTGGCCGGCGGCACGCACCACGCCCACTACGACCACCCGGCCGGTTTCTGCATCTTCAACGACCTGGCAGTGATCAGCCGCTACCTGCTCGAAGCGGGGCGTGTGCACCGGGTGCTGATCTTCGATTGCGACGTGCACCAGGGCGACGGTACCGCGCGCATCCTCCACGACACCCCGGACGCCATCACCGTGTCCTTGCACTGCGAGCAGAATTTCCCGGCGCGCAAGGCCCATAGCGACTGGGACATCCCCCTGCCCCGGGGCATGGGCGACGCGGCTTACCTGAAGGTGGTGGAGGACGCACTCAATTACCTGCTGCCGCTGTATCAGCCCGACCTGGTGCTGTACGACGCAGGCGTGGACGTGCACAAGGATGATGCCCTGGGCTACCTGCAACTGACCGATGCCGGCCTTGCCGCACGTGACGAGCATGTCATGCGCCATTGCCTGGGCCGCGATATCCCGGTGGTCGGCGTAATCGGCGGTGGCTACAGCAAGGACCGCGAAGCCTTGGCACGGCGCCATGGCATCCTTCACCACAGTGCAGCGAAGGTCATGGGTTGTTCACAATGACTGTGGAACCGCTTGTGGATAACCTGCGGGAAACAGTCTGCAGCCCTTTGCCCGCCTGAGCTGCGTGGCATTGATTATTTTTTGATCAGTGCTTATGCAGGCCGCGCTGGGCTAGAATGCGCAGTCTTTTCCACAGCCCGTCGCCCCCATGTCCGATCTACGCCCCGCCTCCCCTCCCCTCGCCGTCGTGATCGGCGGTGGCCCTGCCGGTTTGATGGCTGCTGAAGCGCTGGCCCAGGCGGGCCTTGCCGTGCAGTTGTTCGACGCCATGCCGTCGGTGGGCCGCAAATTCCTGCTGGCAGGGGTCGGCGGCATGAACATTACCCATTCCGAACCTTATCCACAGTTCGTCGCGCGCTATGCCGAGCGCCAGGATGCCATCGACGGGTTGCTCCGCGACTTCGATGCCGACGCCCTGCGCCAGTGGATTCACGGGCTGGGTGTGGAAACCTTCGTTGGCACTTCAGGCAGGGTCTTCCCCACCGACATGAAAGCCGCCCCACTGCTGCGTGCGTGGCTCAAGCGCCTGCGCGACAGCGGGGTAGTTATCCACAACCGGCATCGATGGGTCGGTTGGAACAGCGACGGTTCGCTGCGGGTGGTTTATCCACAGGGCGAACTGCAGGTAAACGCGGATGCGGTCGTGCTGGCCCTCGGCGGTGGCAGTTGGGCACGGCTGGGCTCCGACGGCGCCTGGCAGCCATGGCTCGCCGAACGCGCTGTGGATATCTCACCGTTGCAAGCCAGCAACTGCGGGTTTGAAGTGGCCGGCTGGAGTGCATTGCTCAAGGACAAATTCGCCGGAGCGCCGCTGAAGAACATCGCCCTTGGCATGCCGGGCACGGCGCCACGCAAGGGCGAATTCATCCTCACTGCCCAAGGTGTCGAAGGCAGCCTGGTGTACGCCTGGTCAGCCCCCCTGCGCGAAGCCATCAACCGCGATGGCCAGGCGACCGTACTGCTCGACCTGTTGCCGGACAAGCCTGTGGACAAGATTGCCCAGGCGCTGGCCAAGCCCCGGGGCTCGCGCTCAATGGCGAAGCATCTGCACAGCCAGTTGGGCATCGACGGGGTAAAGGCGGCGCTGCTGCGTGAACTGACCGATCAGGCGACCTTTGCCGATATGCCCGCGCTGGCGCAGGCGATCAAGGCGCTGCCGATCACGCTGGTCCGTACCCGCCCGCTGGACGAGGCAATCAGCAGTGCCGGCGGCGTGCGCTTCGAAGGGCTGGATGAGGGCTTGATGCTAAAGGCGATGCCGGGGGTGTTCTGCGCCGGCGAGATGCTGGACTGGGAAGCCCCGACCGGGGGGTATCTGCTAACGGCGTGCTTTGCCAGCGGCCTTCGCGCCGGCCGGGCTGCCTCAGCCTGGATCAAGGCTCAAGGCTGACCCAGCCCGCTTCTGCAAAGCACGCGCTGGCGTTGCCTACTAGGGCTTGCGTTTGCGCGGCCCGCTGTTGAAGCTGGGTACTTTACGCACGGCCTTCACCGGCGCCTGCTCCTCACCGCTGTCCATCCAGCGACCAAGACCGCGCTTGGCGCTGTTCTCTTTTGGCTTCTTGGGCTTTTTCGGCTTCTTGATCACCTGGCCGCTGGCATCGGTCATCGGCACTCGGTGATCCGGGATGAAGTCCGGCTCTTCATGGCGTGGCAGCGTCTGGCGGGTCAGTGTTTCGATGCTCGCCAGCAACTGCACTTCATCGGCACACACCAGCGAGATCGCCTCGCCCTTGTTACCGGCACGGCCGGTGCGGCCGATGCGGTGCACGTAATCCTCGGCAACGATGGGCAAGTCGAGGTTGACCACCAGCGGCAGGTCGTCGATGTCCAGGCCGCGGGCTGCGACGTCGGTGGCCACCAGCACTTGAATTTCACGCGCCTTGAAACTGTCCAGCGCACGCTGACGCGTCGCCTGCGGGCGATCACCGTGAATGCCGTCAGCGTTAACGCCCTCAGCCAGCAACCGCTCGACCAACTGATCCACCCCGTTACGGGTCTTGGCGAACACCAGCACCTGCTTCCAGCGCTGCTTGCGCAGCAGGTGGCAGAACAGGTCGACCTTGCGCTTTTTGTCCACCGGCACCAGCCACTGCTTGACCGAGGTGGCGGCGGCGTTGCGCGGGCTCACTTCAATGCTCAGCGGGTCGTTCAGGGCCAACCCTGCAAGCATGCGAATCTGGTCGGAGAAGGTTGCGGAGAACAACAGCGTCTGGCGTTTGCGCGGCAGCGCCGCATACACCGCCTGCAGCTCCTCGGCAAAGCCCAGGTCGAGCATGCGGTCCGCTTCGTCGAGCACCAGGGTCTGGACCTGGTTGAACTTCACCGCATTCTGGCGGAACAGGTCGAGCAAGCGGCCCGGCGTGGCCACCAGTAGGTCGACGCCACGGCGCAGGCGCATCATCTGCGGGTTGATGCTGACCCCACCGTAAACGGCATAGGTGCTCAACGGCAGGTTTTCAGCGTACTCACGAACGTTGTTGTGCACCTGCTCGGCCAGCTCACGGGTTGGCACCAGCACCAGCGCGCGGATCGAATTGCTGGCGACCTTTTCACCTTCCAGCGCCAGGCGCTGCAGCACAGGCAAGGCAAAGCCGGCGGTTTTGCCGGTGCCGGTCTGGGCCGCAGCCATCAGGTCGCGGCCGGCCAGCACCGCAGGAATGGCCTGGGCCTGCACCGGGGTCGGGGTGGTGTAGTCCAGTTGCTGCAATGTGCGCAGCAAAGGTTCGATCAGGCCGAGTTTGGCGAAATTCATGGCAATACCGTCAGGGGGTTCAGCGAAGGCGGCAAGTTTACCGCAACACCCCACCCTACTTGCAGATTTCGCCCTTCAACGCAGGCTCAGGCGCTTTGCGCCACTGGGGCAGGCCGATCAGCACCACCGCGCCGATGATCACGGCCATTGCCAGGCATTCCTCCACACCGATCTGCTCGCCAGCAAAGACGATGCCCAGCAACACCGCCACCGCCGGGTTGACGTAGGCATAGCTGGTGGCAGCGGCTGGCCGCACATTCTTGAGCAGGTACATGTAGGCGCTGAACGCCAGGATCGAGCCGAACAGCACCAGGTAGGCCAACGCGCCCCAGCCTGCCGCAGTCGGCATCTGGGTCATGCGCTCTCCCGACACGGCGCTGCCCAGCAGCAGTACCGCGCCCCCCACCAGCATCTCGGCGGCACTGGCCATCGGGCCTTGTGGCAGCGGCAGGTTCTTGCTCCATACCGAACCGAACGCCCAGGCGGCGGCGGCGAACACAATCAGTGCTGCACCGATGGGGCTTGCCTGCAGGTTCGAGCCCAGGTTGAGCAGGCCGATACCCACCAGCCCCAGCAAGATGCCAGCCCACTCCAGGCGCGAATTGCGGTGGCCGAACAGCAAGCCGAACAACAGGGTGAACAACGGCACCGTGGCCACCGCCAGCGCTGCCACACCCGATGCCACGCCCGCATGCTCAGCCACCGTCACACCACCATTCCCGCAGCTGAGCAGCAAGAAACCGATGGCGCCCGCCGACCGCCACTGCGGCCAGGTCGGTGCCGGCACACCGCGCCAGCGCAGAAACCCGTACAGCAGACCACCTGCGGTGACGAAGCGCACACCCGCCATCAACATCGGCGGCCAGGACTCGACGCCAATGTGAATGAACAGGTAGGTGGAGCCCCAGACCAGGTACAACGCCAGGAAGGCACCGATGAGCAGCCATGGGAAACGACGGGAGGCAGGCATGGGAAGGCACTCGAAATCCGTTTACGGGTGCTTAGTCTAGGGAGGCTCGCAAGCAAACATCAGTTACAAAACAGCATTAAATGAGCGGAACAATTGCCGAGGCAATCCGCCACCGCCGACTCAATGCTTCAACAACAAGCGCCCCTCGATCGGCACATACCGGCTGGCAGCCCGGATCAGCGACAGCGCTGTAAGCCCAGGCACGCCGTACACCACGGCCTCGGCGCCATGCCGCTGGATTACCCGCTCCAGCAACAGGTCGAAATCGCCGTCGCCCGAAGCCAGCACCACCTGGTCCACCCGGCTGGCCGCATCGATCACGTCCAGGGTGATCCCCACATCCCAGTCCCCTTTGGCCGAGCCATCGCTGCGCTGGATGAACGGCTTGAGCCGCACATCGAACCCCAGGTTGCGCAAGATCTGCTGGAACTGCTGCTGCTTGCTGTCACCCCGGTCGATGGCATACGCCACAGCCTCGACGATCTCGCCTTCGCGGCTGACATCAGCCCACAGCGCGGCATAGTTGAAGTGGCAGCCATGGGCCTGGCGCACGGTGTAGTAGAGGTTCTGCACATCGGCGAACAGCGCGATCTTCTTCACTACATACCCTCGGCAGAACGGGGCGCCAAGCGCCCCTGGAAATGCCCGCAGTATGCCAGACCGCTCAGACGAAGGTGTCGTCGTCGGAGAAGAAGCCGCCGTCATCGCTGTCGTAGTCAGTATCGGCAAAGCCGCCCTGACCACTGCCCCAGCCACCATTGTCGGCCACCTGCTGGTGCCCGCCCTGGTCATTCCAGCCGCCAGTGTCACTGGCCGGTGCCGGTTCTTCCTTGATCACCTCGACGATCTCTTCAGGTTGCGAGTGGTGGCTGAACAGGCTGCTGATACCTTGCGCCAGCAACACACCACCGGCCACCCCGGCCGCCGTCTGCATGGCGCCACCGAGGAAACTGCTGGCACCGCTACGGGCGGGCGCCGCACCAAAACCTGGCTGCGCGGCCGCAGGCTGCGAGTAGCCCGGTGCACTCGGCTCACGCCAGCCACCTTGCGGGGCCACCGGTGCCGACGGTGCGGGCGGCGAGAACTGCCGCTGTGGCTGCGGTGCCGGCTCTGGATTACGCGACCCGCCACCGAAGATGCTGGACAGGAAGCCACCGCCGCTGTTGCTGCTCGAGCGGCTGGCCTCGGCCTGGCTACGGGCCTGTTGAAGCTCGGCCTCCAACTGCTTGTTCTGCTCGTCCAGGCGCTTGATCGCCGCTTCCTGAACCAGGATCGCCTGGGCCATGTAATAAGGCGCCGCCGGCTGCTGGCGCAGGTGCTCCTCGATCCGCGCCTGTGCCTGTGCATCACGTGGCTGGCTTGGGTCCTCGGCTTGCTTGAGACGGCCGAACAGGCCATCGATCAGGGTTTGTTCTTCAGTGTTCATGGGGCTACCTCATGGGAAGCGGGACATCGGACGTGTCAAAGATGGGGCGCATGGGCAGCGGATTCAATCACTTGCGGGGTGAAACTTTTTTCAGCAAATGACCGCTCTGGGCTAAAGTTATGCCCTGCTTTTACTGCCATGCGATGTTGACTGATGAATCCGCTGAGCGTTCTGCGCGACTCCCTGTACTTCTTCCGCCGCCACCTGGCGAACATCATCCCGCTGTGCCTGCCACTGGTGGTGCTGGAATCCCTGTTGACCCAGCTGCTGTACCGGCAGATGGGCGAACAGGCCTCGCCGGCCTACGGCATGCTGATCACCCTGCTGATCTACCCGCTCTACAGTGCCGCCTTGATCCTCTACCTCGACACCCGCAGCAATGGTCAGGACGTGCCCAAGCGCGACCTGTTCGCCCGCGCCGTGCAGGTGTGGCCACCACTGGCCCTGCTGATCCTGATCAGCTCGCTGCTGATCATGGCCGGGCTGGCGCTGCTGGTCTTCCCCGGGATATGGATCATGATCAACCTGGTGTTCGCCGAGTACCTGCTGGTGCTGCGTGGCCTGCCAGTGGTGCAGTCGATGCGGGAAAGCGCGCGCATGACCACCGGGCATTTCATGCGCATCATGATCTGTGTGCTCGGTGTACTGGCGCCGATCTGGCTGATCGACGGGCTGTTGCTGATGGCCTTCCCCGACCCTTCACCCGGCGTGCAACTGGCCCTGGACAGCCTGAGCGGCTTCCTGCAGCTGTTCAGCACCGTGGTGCTGTATCGCCTGTTCATGCTGCTCGAAAGCGACAGCACTGCCTGAGGGGATGCCGGGAAAAGGTTCTGTCTCCAGCGCCACGTCCATGGGCCATAAGGTGCAAGGCCCATTGACCTCGGAGACACTCCCATGGACCAAGCCCTTCAGAGCGCTTACGCCCGATCGTTCCACGGCTCGCTGTACGCGATTGCAGCCGACCGCTATGTGCCCCTGCGGCTGAGCTGCAGCCGCGATAAATGGCACTGGGGCATCACGCCACAGGACGACTGGCTGATGGCAGGCGGCAACGCCGCCTCCCTGGCCTTGCACTTTGCCTTCGAGGCCCATACGCAAGACCGACTGCACTACCACATCACCCTGCCCGACCACTCGCACCCGCCGAAAAAGCTTGGGCTGAGCCGCAACAGCTACCTGGGCTTCTACCAGAGAAGTGAAGTGATCGATGACTGGAAGATCGAACCGCTGGAGCAAACCGAGCAGGGCCTGATCTGCCACCTGCGCGACCACGAGGGCTACCGGGTTGGCGCCCTCCTGGATACACCGCACCACAGCCGGCAGCCCATGTACCTGCTGAATACGAAGGAAGGCGAGACCCTCACCTTCCTCCTCCAACAGGCCGATTGAAACCCCTGCCCTGGTGCACGTGCGGGATCGACTACGGCCGGTAGACGATATCCCCTACCTGCACCGCGCGCGGGATCAGGCGGTTGGCAAAGAACAGGTCGGCGATACGCTGTTGAGTATCGATGGCGGCATCATCCAACGGGCGGATCGGGGCGTTGTAGCGGTGCTCGAAAAAGCGCTCGACCACTTCGCGCTTGAGCCCCAGCACCCGGGTCATGCTGTCGATGCTGGCCTCGGGCTGTTCGACCGAGATCCGTTGCGCCTGGCGCAAGGCTTCGAGCACAGCGGCGATGGCATCGCCATGCTGCGCGGTGAACGCGTGGCTGGCGATGTAATAGGTACCACTGGGGTGCACGTCCTGGCCATCGCTGAGCAACCGCGCGCTACCATCGATCAGCGCAGCAGCGTAGTACGGGTCCCAGATTACCCAGGCATCGAGTTTGCCCTGCTCGAACGCTGGGCGTGCGTCGGCCGCTGGCAGAAACACCAGTTGCACGTCGCTTAGTTGCATCCCGGCCTTGAGCAGGCTCTTGAGGAACAGGCTGTGCGCGCTGGAGCCCCGCTGCAGGGCCACGCGCTTGCCTTTGAGGTCGCTCAGCTGCTGCACCGGGCTGCCCTTGGGCACAATGATCGCTTCGCCGCGACCATCGCTGGGCTCAACGCCGATGTAGCGCAGGTCGATACCCGCCGCCTGGGCGAAAATCGGCGGGATGTCGCCGATGTTGCCCACGTCCAGGCTGCCGCCGTTGAGCGCTTCGATCAGCTGCGGGCCACCTGCGAATTCGACCCACTGCACCTGGGTGTTAGGCAGCGCCGTTTCCAACAGTTTGTGCTCGCGGGCAAGCACCATGTTCACTGAGCTTTTCTGGTAGCCGATACGCAGTACCTGCGGGTCGGTGGCCTGGGCCAGGGCACTGGTCAATGCCAGGCCCAGGGCAATCACGATACGTCCAATCATTTCAAACTCCGGTTCACGTTGCTGGCCACCTCGGCCGGTACCCAGGCGGTCCACACCTGCGGCTGTTCACGTAGAAACGCCTGCGCGACGGTGCGCGGCTCCAGGCGCTTTTCAGCCATGTGGGCGAGGGTCTGGTTAAGCAGGTCGATGGGCAGGTCGACCTTCTCGAAGAACGCCACCAACTCGGGGTAGCGCGCATGGAACGGCGCCGAAACGCCGATCGCCAGGCGCGCCGGCAGCGAGCGTGAACCCTTGGGGTTGGCATTGTTCGGGTCGGACAAGGTCTTCCACGCCTCGGCGTCGAACGGCGGCTCCTCCAGGTGCACCAGCTTGTAGCGGCCCAGCAGTGGGGTGGGCGACCAGTAGTAGAACAGCACCGGCTTGCCCCGGCGGATCGCCGCGGCCACTTCGGCATCCAGCGCCGCAGCGGAGCCGGTGCGGAAGTTCACGTAGCTGTCGCTCAGGCCATACGCCTTGAGCTTCTGGCTGTTGACGATCTCCGAGGTCCAACCGGTCGGGCTGTTGAGGAAGCGGCCCTGGTTAGGCGATTCCGGGTCGCGGAATACATCCTTGTAGCGCGCCAGGTCTGCCACCGACTTGAGTTCCGGCGCCAGGGGCGCCAGGCCGCGCTCAGGGTCGCCCTTGATCACGTACTCCGGCACCCACCAGCCCTCGGTGGCCCCTTTGACGGTGTCGCCCAGGCCGAACACCTTGCCTTCGGCCTCGGCCTTGACCCAGAACGGGCTACGCCCTGCCCACTCCTCGCCGATCACCTGAATGTCATTCTTGGCCAAGGCCACTTCCAGGCTCACCGTGCTGCCCGGCAGGGTGTCGGTCGGGTAGCCGTAGCCCTGCTCGACGATCGTGCGCAGGATCTCGGTGATCAGGCTGCCGCTTTCCCAGGTGATGTCACCGAAGTGGATAGGCTCAGCCTTCTCGGCCGCCGTCACCGGCTGGCCGAGAAGGCCGAGGGCAAGCAGCGCACCGCCCAGCAGTGTCTTCATTACAGTCATGCGATACCTCTTAGAAGTCGTAGCTCAGCCGGGTGTAGTAGAACGCCCCTTCCGGCGCGGACGGCGCCAGGTAGCTGTATTGCTGGCCAGGGGTCTGGCGCAGACGCGTGTTGAAGTCGTCCGGTTTGCTGTCGAACAGGTTGTTGGCACCGATCGAGACACGCAGTTGCTTGGTGAACGCGTAGTTCACATCCAGGTCGGTGATCCATTGCGCCGAGAAGGTCTGGTCGTACTGCGCATTGGCCGCCGAGGCTGCGTACTTGCGGTACTCGCCGTAACGGGTCTGGGTCAGGCTGATGGTCCAGGGGCCGTAGTAGTGGGTGGCGCCGAGGATCAGCTTGTCTTCCGGGTAGCCGTGCTCGAGGAAGCCCTGGGCTTCGCGGGTCAGCACGTCGAAGCCGTAGGGGTTGCCGTGGATCTTCTCGATGGTGGTGCGTGCCTTGGTGTAGCCGGCAGTCAGCGCCAGGTCGCCGTAGCGCTCAAGTCCCAGGTTGTACTTGCCGACGATGTCCACGCCGCGGGTGCGGGTGTTGGCCGCGTTGGTCATGAACTGCGCCCAGCTGTACTGGCCGAAGCCTGCCGCGGTGAGGATGCGCTCGGCGTCGGGGCCAGAAATGCCGCCGCTGTAGAGCAGCCGGTCACGGATGTCGATCTGGTAGGCGTCGATGGTCAGCGAGGCTTGTTCGGTGGGGCGCAGCACCAGGCCCAGCGAGTAGTTGGTGGACTTCTCCGGCTTGAGCGACTGGGCGCCCAGGGCCTGGGCAGCCGGGTGGTCGACCGGCAGAATGCGGGTCAGCACCGGGTTGCCGTTGACATCGACGTTGGTGGTGGTGGTCCAAGAGGTACCGATCTGGCCCAGGGTCGGTGCGCGGTAAGCGCTGTTGATGGTACCCCGCAGGCCGACCTGCGGCGTGAACTCATAACGCGCCGAGAGCTTGCCGGTGGTGGCCGAACCAAAGTCGGAATAATGCTCGCTGCGCCCGGCAACACCAACCTGGAACTTGTCGGTGACCTGGTTTTCCAGGCCGAAGTACACACCGCCGACCTCGCGCTTGTAAGTCCCGGCGTCGTCGGGCGTGAGGCCCGAGGCCTGCACCCCACCCACCTGTACACCGTCGATGCCGCCGAAGGAGTAGGAGGCAAAATCGCCAGGCTGCAGTTCATATTGCTCGCGACGGTAGGCCACACCCGCCGAGACGGTGAGCGGGTGGGTGGACCAGGCCACGCCGACATCGCGGGCGTAATCGACTGCCAGGTTGGTCTGGGAGTTGATCAGGGTGGCGATGTCGAATTTGGTCGGGCTGTTCACCCCATAGCTTGGGTTGAGCGTGTCGAAGGCCACTTCGTCGTGTTTGTCGCGGCCATACGTGGCGCTGATGTCCAGGCGGCCGATCTGCTCGTCCTCAAACCGCGAGCCGACGGTGACCGAGGCGTCCTCATAGCGGAAGCGGTACTTCGGGATCGTGCCCTCGGGGTACAGCGCCTGCACGTTGTTGGGGTTGTCACGCAGCAGCGGCGGCGTGTTGTTGATCGATTTGTCTTGCCCATAGGTGGCGAAGCTGTACAGCCGCCACTGGTCGTTCAGGCCCACCTCGGCGTTGGCTGCCAGGTTGAACTTGTCGCGGCTGGCACCGCCCCAGCGGTGTTCCTGCAACTGGCCATCGGCGATGTACTTGTCGCCGATGTCGGTGGGCTTGCTGTTGACTCCGTTGAAACTCAAGGTCAGGAAACCGTCGCCCGGCAGGCCAAGGCCGTACCAGCCATCGACGTTCTTGCGAAAGCCGTCACCCTGGCCGTACTTGCCCAGCTGCGTGTTGAACTGGCCGCCGCTGTCGCGCTCCTTGAGCACGATGTTGATGACCCCCGCCACCGCGTCCGAGCCGTACTGCGCCGAAGCGCCGTCACGCAACACCTCGACGTGATCGATGGCGCTGATCGGGATCATGTCCAGGTCCACCGGCTGAGCGCCAATGAACGGCACGCCACCGGAGATATTCACCACTGCCGAGGCGTGGCGGCGCTTGCCGTTCACCAGCACCAGCGTCTGGTCCGGCGCCAGGCCGCGCAGCGAGGCCCCCTTGGGGTTCTGGCCACGGGTGGCGCTCTGGTTCTGCGGGAAGTTGAACGACGGCAGCAACTGGAACAGCGCCTGGTTCAGCGTGGTAGCGCCGGTCTTGACCAGTTCCTGGCTGTCGATCACATCCACCGGCGCTGCGCTGGTCAGGGCCGTGGCATCGCTGCGCCGGGTGCCGATGGCGATGACCCGGTCCAGGGTTGGCGCACTGGGCGCCGACGTTTGCACGACCGGTGCGGCGGCGGTAGTGGGCGCAGCAGCGCCTTCCTTGATAATGAAGGCGCCGCCCGGGCTGACTTGCAGTTGCAGGCCGGTGCCGCGCAGGGCGGCATCCACGGCTTGCTCGGCGGTAAGGTTGCCGTCGATGGCGCCCGATGAGTAACGCTCGACTTCCGGCGAGAAGGAAATCACCTGGCCGCTTTGCCGGCTGATGTTCAGCAACACTTCGTCCAGCGGGCCGGCCTGGATGTGGAACGCCTGCTGATCGGCAGCCTGAGCGGCGCCGATCAGCAGGCCAAGCAGCGGCCCGAAGGCCAGGGCGTTGCGTTTGAAACGAATGCTGGAACGGTTTTTATCGGTATGGCGCACAACGATTCCCCCCAAGGAACCCAATGACACTGCCCCCCTCGGCAGCGTTTACAACTGAGGTGTGGCATGGGGGTGGGAAATCTTGCAGATCAATTGGTTATGTCGTTAGAACCGGGCGATTTCCAGCGCCTGTGCCACGTGTTATTGGTGTCAGGCTGCCGAGATAGTCACCCAATACTGGCTGTACCGGCTGACCTTGATCGGCAGGGTACGCGTCAGCGCTTCGAGTACCAGGTCACTCTGGTCCAGCCGGTACAAGCCGCTGACACGCAACCCGGCCACCGCCGGCTCCAGCCGCAGTACCCCCTGGCGATAGGGCCGCAGCGCGTCGATCACCTCTGCCAGCGGGGTATCGCGTACCTCCAGCAGCCCATCGACCCAGGCCCCTTCGCCACCGCGCAATGGCAGCACCGCGGCAAAGCTCAAACGGTCGAAACTTACCCCCTGCCCCTTGCGCAACTGCAGCCGGTCACCGCCCAGGTTGCTGACCTCCAGCACCCCGGCCAGCGCACAGACCCGGCACAGCCCATCACGCTCGCGCAACAGCAGCCGGGCGGACTGCGCACTGATGCTGCCGACTTCGGTGTGCACCACGAAGGGGCGAGCGTCGTCGACCACTTCCAGCCGGCCCTCTCCCCCTCGCCACCTGAGCAGCCGCTGCTGGGCATCGAACCGTACATCGGCCTGGCTCTGGGCATTGAGCAGCAGTTGGCTGCCATCGGGTAGGTGAATGTTCTGGCGCTCGCCAGTGCGGGTGCTCAGGTCGGCGCCCAGCCCCAGGCCAGGCAAGGGCGAGTGCTTGAGGCTAAGGCCCACACCCACTGCTACCCCCGCGCCGACCAGCGCCCGCTGGAGGAACCGCCGACGCCCGGAAGGCGCCTGCAGCACGCGCTGGACCCGCTGGCCGTCGATGCCCAAGGCCAGCGGCACCTGGAATACGCCCAAGGTGATCTCCAGCCGCTGGCACAGTTGCTCACGCCGCGGGTCCTCACCACGCCAAGCCTGGAACGCCAGGTAGTCCTCGGCACTGGCCTGCCCTGAGCGCAGCAGGACCAGCCATTGGGTGGCCTGCTCGATCAAGCGTTGCTGTTCGTCGACGTTGTGCATGTCAGTCCAGTGAGAGCTTGAGGCAACGGTTGAAGGCCTTGGCCATGTAGTCGCTCACCGAGCGCTGGGAAATACCCAGCTCCTGGGCGATCTGTGGATAAGTCAGGCCGTTGAGTTGCGACAGCAGGAACGTCGCCTTGACCTTGGCGGGTAGCCCATCGAGCAAGGCATCGATCGCTTGCAGCGCTTCGATCATCTGGGCCAGCGACTCCGGTGACGGCGCCAGGCATTCTTCGTCGTCCAGCAAGGTGTCAAGGTAAGCCCGCTCCAGGTCCCGCCGCCGCCAGAGCTGGTACATCAGGCGCTGGGCAATGGTGGTCAGCAGCGCGCGCGGCTGCTGGATCGGCACCACGTCGGGGGCGCTGAGCAGTTGCACGAAGGTATCGGCGGCAACGTCCTCGGCGCCAGGGCCCAAGTGCCGGCGCAAGCGTGCGCACAGCCACGGATAATGGCTGCGGAACAGGCTGCCGACGTACTCGCCGTGCGGGTTTTCGCGACCGGACATGGGCGCTCCATAAAAAATGCAGATGGGGTATGTCCGGTGGTCCGGTGAGCCGATCCTAGACGGATCGCTTATTCTTTAAAAATATTTAAAAGTGCTTTTTATATTCTATTTAGCTATTCAAGAACGGGCAGACCCCGTTGCGCTGCTTCGCGCTCGTACTCCAGCAGGATCTGGTATTCGGCTTCGCTGGCCGGCAGCACTTCGCTGATGGCCAAGACGTTGGCCACCTCCGGCAGTTCGCGCAGGGCGCGATTCATCGCCAAGCGCACGCCCTCGGCCTGTTCATCGCTCAACCCCAAGGGGCCAATGAAAGGCAGGTTCGGGCCGCTGGCGGTGCGAGCGACTATGCGCAGGCCGTCAACCTCCGAGCTATGGTCGCGGGCCAGGTAGTCGTAGGTCACACTGTCGATCGCCGCCAGGTCGCCTCTTCCCTCGCGCAAGGCGCGCAGGCTGTTGCGGTGGCCGCCGGTGAAGGTGACGCCGGCGAAGAACCGGCCCTCGCGTTGCAAGGGTGCCAACAGGTGGCGGAACAGGTTCATGCCAGAGTTGGAGTCCGGGCTGTTGACCAGGCCGTGGCTGCCAAAGAAGGCCGCCAGCGTCTGGCGCGGGTCATCGGCGCGGGCCAACACCAGGCTGCAATGGTTGCCTGCCTGGGCGTGGGGCAGTTCGTAGCGCGGCTTGCCGATCAGCCGCACCTGGCCGCGCAACAGGGTCATCAACGGGTAACCGCAGGTTTGCGCCAGCAACAGGCGGGGCGAACGCCACACCTGCAACGGCTCCAGGTCGGCGACAGGTTCGCGACGGGCATCGAGCAACTGCACGATGCGCGTCAGCCAGGCCTCGCTGGCCTCACACACCCGCGGCGGGGCGACGTACATGGACAGCTCGGCGAATCCTTCAGTCATGGGCAGGGTTCCAGATCAGGCAAAAGGGTGTCGGGGGCTGTCGATGGGTGCCAGGCTGTGCCGGCGCACCAGCTCACCGTACCCACGCACCAGAAAACCGCCGCTGCGCGCCAGCCATTGCTCGCGGTGCTGGCGGTAAACGTGGGGGATAAAGTACCAGGGCAGCCCCGGGATATCGTGATGCACCAGGTGCAGGTTGTTGTGCAGGAACAGCCACGACCAGGGCCGGCCCGCCTCGTTGATGACCGTGCGCTGCTCCGGGCGCAGGCTGGGCCGGTGCTCGTAGAACGAACGAAGCATCGCCACCCCCAGCGCCGGCACGCTGACCAGGAACAGGTAATGCGCCACCGAGAGCGCACTGAAGCGGGCAACCAGGGCGAGCATCAGCACGCAGCACACGCCATGGGTCGCCCACATGGCCCAAGCCTGGCGATCGCCGCGGGCCAGCCGCGCCAACTCCTCGCGCGCCAGGCCGAACAAGGCCAGTGGCGCGCCGATCAACAGCCGCCCCGGCACCGTCTTGCCAACCCACGAAAGCCCCCGCACCACAGCACCGCTGCGTTGCCAGTGGTGGGCGCTCAGGTAACGGCTCTCCGGGTCGAGGCCGGGCACGGTCAAGTCCTCATCGCGGTGGTGGCGCAGGTGGCTGTCGCGATACAGGGTGTAGGGGTACCAGACGGCAAAGGGCATGTAGCCCAGGGCTTTGTTCAGCCAGTTCAGGCGCGTGGGGTGGCCGTGCAGCAGTTCATGCTGCAACGACAGCCACAACACCAGCAGCGGGATCAGCACAGCCGTGGTGAGCCAGACGCCCAGCAGGTGGCTCAATGGCAACATGGCAAACCAGCCGCCGTAGACCAGCGCCAGCAGCAGCCAGGTTGGCCATTCGGTGCGTCCGGTGAAGCTGCGTTGCAAGCGCAGCAAGTCTTCGCGCTGGGCATCGTCGAGGTAAAAAGGCATTGGCGGTGGCCTGCAGGTTTTCCGGTTTCCTGATGCCTGTGGCGCGAGGCGCGGAAAACTTGCAGATCGTTTTGTTATAAATAGATTAAAACTGATTCTAAAAGCAGCGCGAGACTACTTGATCACCCTCACGAACCTGCCATCACGCGTGCTGCGGGAGCGACTGAGGCAAGGGATCTACGAGTGATCCATGACCGCAGAAGGCCAAGAATCAACAAGCATTGCAGCCGTAATTTTATCCTGCTTTTGCCCCTGCCCGATTATCCACCGCTGGAACGCTCGGCACTGGTGCTTGTGAAGCGTATTTGGATGCCAACTTAAATAGTAGGGCGCAGGGAGAGGTACAGCGAACGGCCAGGGGATTACCAATCGGCCGGCACCCACATCACGTGCAATCATTGAAAATTGGGCTAATACAATGCCTTGCTGATCGATGGCCGCCTGAATAGCAGCACTGGAGGAGGAGTAGTTTCGGCGTATGGCGATGGGCACTCCCGTCTTACCCTCCAATGCCTCGAACCATTGTGTCCAAGAGGGCGGTGAATCAAATTTCGGGCGAGAGTCAATCCCTATCAGCCGGTGCTCAAGCAGTTCACGCGCACACCCTACCCTTTCGAGCAGAAGCGGTGAACAGGTAGGTACAACGCAGTCTCTGAAGAGAAGCACACTGTGCGCTGCGTGCTGAGGGTGTTCCCCATAACCTATCCTGAAATCGGCGATTTCCTCCTCCGAGGTATCCTCTAGCGTACTGTCGAGATAAATATCCAGATCACTTTCGCCACTCCCCCACTCGTCGACGAGCGGTGCGAGCCATTTGACCATCAATGAAGGCAAACAACTGACATACAGGTTGTTTGGATTTTTTGCCCTTTCAGCTTCGGAAACCGCCACCCTCAGCTCTTCAAACGCTGTCGAGCAACGCGCATGGAATCGCTCGCCGACCGTGTTCAGCCGAATACGCTGCCCATCCTTTAGCGTCAACTTCATGCCCAAAGCGTCTTCGAGCAATTTCATTTGCTGGCTTACCGCGCCAACCGAAATACCTAAACGCCTGGCCGCCTGAGATATCCCTCCGCAGTGGCCAACGGTTTCAAACACCTGCAGTGCTCGCAAGGGAGGTAGACGGCTCATGGTGGCCTCCAAAATAGTTTAGAAATTCTACAAAAACTCACAGGAAATGCCATATTTTCTTCAACGAAGGCAACCCTTAAGCTCAATTCAGGCTCAGGGTGGGGCGATGCGCTGCCAACCAGCCCGTCAACTTTTCATTTTTGGAGTCTTCGATGAACGTCATGCCCCAGCAGATCACTCACGTTGTTCTAGGCGACCGAGAGCCGACAATTGAAGAATTCGTGGCAGTCGCCCGGTACGCAGCCAAAGTCTCATTTGCGGACAGCTACGTCACCCGGGTGAAAAAATCACGGGGGTTGATTGAGCGCTTCCTTGATGAGAATCGCTTGGTGTATGGCGTAACGACGGGGTTCGGCGATAACGTCAAGCATGTGATATCGCCCGAAAATGCAAAAGAGTTACAAGTCAATATTGTACGGTCCCACGCGGTCGCTGTGGGGGAGCCCCTCGCCCGTGAACAGGTACGCGCGATCCAGTTGATGATCCTGATCAGTTTGGGCAAAGGTTACTCAGGGGTCCGCTTTGAACTGCTCGAATTGATCGCTGGCCTATTGAACAATGATGTCGTGCCCTATGCCCCAGGCGAAGGATCGGTAGGCTATCTGGCGGTAGAAGGCCATCTGGCGCTGGTTCTGCTCGGTGAAGGCCGTGCCAGCGTTAAAGGTGGTGAACTCATTGACGGCGCCACCGCCTTAAAACAAGTTGGACTGGAACCAACAGATTTGCAGTGCAAAGAAGGCCTCGCGATGTTGAACGGCACCACCTCGGTGACCGGCATTACCATCCTGGCGCTTTACAATGCCATGCAAGCCGCTGAGGTCGCGGACGTTGCGGCCGCTCTGTCACTTGAAGCACTCAAAGGCACCATCCGAGCCTTCGACCCCCGCTATCACTCGATCAAAGCCCACACAGAACAGGCAGCCACAGCAGCCACCATAAAGACCATTCTCAAGGACAGCAAGTTAGTCGATGAAAACATCGATTACCGCCTACAAGATGTGTATAGCCTTCGAGCGATCCCTCAAGTGCACGGCGCCTCCAAGCAGTTCATCAACTACACCCGGGACAGCATTGAGCGCGAAATAAGATCGTCTGGCGATAACCCTGTTATTTACCCCTTGGGGGATGACGACGGGATTGCCATTTCGGGCGCAAACTTTGATGGCACCTACGTAGGTATTTCGGCGGACACCCTGTGTGTCGCCCTTACCAACCTCGCAAAAATATCCGAAAGGCGGACTGACCGCATGGTCAACTCGCACTTCAGCGAGATGCCAGCATTTTTGGTTCGCAACCCTGGCCTGAATAGCGGGTACATGATCGTGCAGTACACGGCAGCCGGTTTGTACGCTGAAATGAAAACGCTGTCTTACCCCTCCTCTGTTGATAGTGTCTCTACCTGTGGC
The DNA here is from genome assembly GCF_021602025.1 of Pseudomonas ceruminis. Taxonomy (GTDB): domain Bacteria; phylum Pseudomonadota; class Gammaproteobacteria; order Pseudomonadales; family Pseudomonadaceae; genus Aquipseudomonas; species Aquipseudomonas ceruminis. The sequence continues at coordinate 1,951 of NZ_BQHW01000013.1, read as the reverse complement.
AACCAGGAGGACCCGGTAAGTCTGGCCTACAATGCAGCGATCAAAGCCTACAAAGTGTCCCAGAAATTGGAATCCGTCCTCGCCATTGAACTACTGGTCGGCTGCCAGGCGCTAGACTTCCATGACGTGACCAAGGCATCGAGTACCACCAAAGCAGTCTATGACCTGGTCAGAACCGAAGTCCCCGTAGCGGATAATGATCGCGTTTTCTACAACGACATGGTCAGTGTCATTGATCACGTTCGGAGCGGCAAGATCAACGCGCTTCTTTCAAAACACCTGAACTAGCAGCGTGGAAATTGCCCGGCCTGCCACTTTCTGAGTGGCAGGCTTTTTGTCATACAACAAAAACCCATCGGTAAAAGTTCAACCCGTAGTGCGAGCGAGCCCTCACCATGCGCCATTCAACTAACGCCACTCAGTTACTGGACGCCCTTTCAATTCCCTATCAGTACGTAGAGCACGAAGCGGTTCACACGTGTGAGGACGCAGCGCGCTTGAACATCGCCATCCAGGGCGAATCGCTTAAAAATATTTTTTTGTGTGACAAAAAAGGAAATCATCACACCTTGGTAGTTATCAAGAGCCATCAGCGGCTTGACCTGCATGCGCTCTCACAAACACTGGGCATCAAAGGCCTAAGGTTCGCCTCTTCTGGTCGCCTGATGGAAACCCTCGGCGTTGAACGCGGAGCCGTTTCTTTGCTGGCGCTGTGTAATGATTCAGCACGCCTCACACAAGTGGTGATAGACCCATCGATTTGGTTGTCGGAACGGCTACTGTGTCATCCACTTATCAATACAGCAACCCTATCACTCTCAGTAGCAGGGATGTCGAGGTTTCTCGAACACTTGGGTTTCAAACCCATTTTTGTAGACAATTTCATCACATTAAAAACGGGCAGCGGGTAACCTCTGGTTGGACCCACCTATAGGCGCATGCGACGGTGGCCAAATGAGCCTAATGTGCTCACAGCGCTACTTATTGACCCATAAAGAGGCAACATAACCCCCCCTATCCGCACGGGCCTCGAAAAATCAGGCGGTTAGGGCCAATTTAGAACTGGCAACATTCTTGCTTATATTTACCGCACCTCAAACATCACTTCGTGCACGCTCAGCGTACATACTGGATTTTAGTAAAAGAGGAGTGAGCAACCACAAGACCCAGCCTTCGACACATAACGGTAGCGCCTACGCCCAAGCTCAACCGGGCCGCAACCACAAGCTTATCAATATAAGGTATTGGAAAAACAAAATGGTATATAAAAAATCGCGTTGGTTAGGTTCTATGGCTATAGCTGCAATGGCGTTGGCAGGGAGCTCTGTGTTGCAGGCAAAAGAGTGGACATCCATTAATATCGCAACCGAAGGTGCTTACGAGCCTTGGAATCTGACATTACCAGGTGGAAAAATCAGTGGCTTTGAGCCCGAGCTCATGGATCATCTCTGCGAAAAGATGAAGCTGCGATGCAACATCGTCGTCCAGAACTGGGATGGCATGATCGCGAGCCTCAACGCGGGTAAATTCGACGTGTTGATGGATGCGATTGTCATCACCGAAGACCGGAAAAAGGTCATGGCCTTTTCAATCCCCTATGCTCAAACACCCGCCAGTTTTGTCGCCCTGGATGCCGCACTTCTTCCTGGCAAACCTGGGGCGAGCAACGCTGTTACGCTAGGGACAGATCCGAAAGAAATCCGAGAAGGTGTAGAGGCGTTACGGACGGCTTTGAAAGGCAAAACCATCGGCATTGCTTCAGGCATTGTTTACACGAAATTCATCGATGAGAACTTCAAAGATGTCGCTACCGTTCGTGAATATTGAATCGCCCCTGGTTTCCTAGACACTCTCCAAGCTCAGGAAATAGCGTTTCTCATACTCTATTGGAGACAGCTGCATAGCACTGCTGTGTCGGCGTTTAGGGTTATAGAACATTTCGATGTAATCG
>NZ_BQHW01000012.1 GCF_021602025.1 Pseudomonas ceruminis | reverse complement strand
CGAACTCAGTAGTGAAACGATGCATCGCCGATGGTAGTGTGGGGTTTCCCCATGTGAGAGTAGGTCATCGTCAAGATTCATTTCGCAAAACCCCTATCTGCGCGAGCAGGTAGGGGTTTTGTCTTTCAAGGCGAAAAACACCTTGCTTGTGGCCATTCCAGGCTGCCCTTTTCCTATGCAAGCTCACTACCCCTAGCTATCATGCCAGCCTTATTCCAAGTCGAGACTGGCATGCTGAAGTTGTTGAATCTCCTCAAGGATGGCCGGTTCCATTCCGGCGAAGCCTTGGGGGCAGCCCTTGGGGTGAGTCGCAGTGCCGTTTGGAAGCAGCTGCAGCACCTGGAAAGTGAACTGAACCTCACTATTCACAAGGTTCGCGGGCGCGGTTACCAGCTAGCGGCGCCGCTTGCCCTGCTCGAGGCACAGGCTATTGCCGAGTTTGCCGCGGGCGAGCAGTGGCCCGTATTCATCCATGAAGCGATTGATTCGACTAACGCTGAAGGGCTCCGCCTTGTGGCCGAGGGGCAGGTCGCTCCATTTCTGGTCCTGGCCGAGCGCCAGAGTGCTGGGCGCGGACGGCGCGGCCGCCAGTGGGTGAGCCCGTTCGCAGAAAATCTCTATTACAGCCTGGTATTGCGGGTCGACGGTGGCATGCGGCAGCTCGAAGGGCTGAGCCTTGTGGTCGGGTTGGCTGTAATGCGTGCACTGCAAAGTTTCGGTGTCAAGGATGTGGGTCTCAAGTGGCCAAACGATGTGCTTGTCCGCGGTCAGAAGATAACCGGCATTCTCCTCGAGCTTGTGGGTGATCCGGCGGACGTATGTCACGTCGTTCTGGGTATCGGCATTAACGTAAATATGCAGACCAACGATCAGGTAGACCAGCAATGGACCTCGATACGGCGTGAGCTTGGTTGCACAATTGACCGTAATCGCCTGGTCGCGGTGCTTAGCCAGCAGCTGCAGCATGAGTTGGCTCGTCATCGCCGCTATGGTTTTGCTGCTTTCCAGGAGGAGTGGGAGCAGGCGCACCTGTGGCAAGGGCAAAACGTTTCGCTCATCGCCGGCAGTACCCAGATCCAGGGCGTAGTGCTGGGTGTGGACGGGCAGGGTGGTTTGCGACTTGAGGTCGACGGTGTGGAAAAGAGCTTCAGCGGTGGTGAGCTCAGTTTGAGGTTGCGTGATGATTCTTGAGCTCGATTGCGGTAACAGCTTTATCAAATGGCGTGTAATTCATGCTGCCGACGCGACGATCGTGGGTGGCGGGATCGTGGATTCGGACCAGGCTCTGGTGGCCGAGGTGAGTGCTTTGGCTTCACTGCGCATTGGCGGTTGCCGTATTGTCAGTGTGCGCAGCGAGGAAGAGACGGCAGCGCTTTGCCAATTGATTGCCCAGGCGTTCTCCGTAGAAGCGCGCGTCGCGCAGCCTGCCCAGGAAATGGCCGGGGTTCGCAACGGTTACGAAGACTACCAACGACTGGGCATGGACCGTTGGCTCGCTGCGCTAGGTGCGTATCACCTGGCAAAGCGGGCGTGCCTGGTGATCGATCTGGGCACTGCCGCGAAGGCAGATTTCGTGTCGGCGAATGGCGAGCATCTTGGCGGGTATATTTGCCCGGGTATGCCGCTGATGCGCAGCCAGCTGCGCACGCATACGCGCCGTATCCGCTATGACGATGCCTCCGCCGAGCGAGCATTGACCAGCTTGGCCCCGGGGCGCTCCACCGTCGAGGCGGTCGAGCGGGGTTGTGTCCTGATGCTACAAGGTTTTGCTCGCACTCAACTCGAGCAGGCGCGCGCTTTGTGGGGCGAGGACTTCACGGTGTTCCTAACCGGCGGTGATGCTCCCCTGGTACGTGAAGCTGCGCCGCAAGCGCGTGTAGTTCCTGACCTGGTATTCGTTGGTTTGGCAATGGCTTGCCCATTGGGCTGAGGTGCTTATGCGTTGGTTGTTTCTGCTATTGCTGGTGCTTAACGTCTTCTACTACGTATGGCACCAACAGGAAGCCCCGCTGAAAGCCAAGGATGTCGCTCCACTGTCGCTATACAAAGGTAATCAACAGGAAATCCGCCTGTTGCGTGAGGCGGGCGTCTCGGCGCCGCCCCGGCGTCGTGATGAATGCCTTGTAGTAGGTGGCTTTGCTGGTCAAGAGCAGTTGGGCGCACTGCGCCAGCGCTTGCTGAGCCTGGATATCAACGCGCTACCGGTAGCCGGCCAACTGCCGGGTGCCGATGGTTTCTGGCTCAAGATAACCCCCGAAAGCGAGCGTTTGCTGGACGAAGCGGTACTCGCCAGTCTTTCCAACGATTTCAAAGACTTAAAACACAAAATTATTTTCTGCCAGGGTATTGCAACTGGTGAATAGCTTGATAGAATGGCGCCCGCTTCACAGGGAACACCACTCAGGTGGTGGCGCTGGAAGCGGTTGTCAAAGTAGCTAACTTCAAGATTTAATTGAAAAAAAGCTTGACAACAGGACGGCAAGAGTTGAGAATGCCGCCCACAAAGCAGGAGGGATTCCCGAGCGGCCAAAGGGGACGGACTGTAAATCCGTTGCGAGAGCTTCGAAGGTTCGAATCCTTCTCCCTCCACCAGTTTTAGCGAGAGCTGCAGGCTCCGCGGGTATAGTTTAGTGGTAGAACCTCAGCCTTCCAAGCTGATGATGCGGGTTCGATTCCCGCTACCCGCTCCAAGTTTGCTGGTTTTTGCAAAAAGTGTTTCGCTCTTGTAGCTCAGTTGGTAGAGCACACCCTTGGTAAGGGTGAGGTCAGCGGTTCAAGTCCGCTCAAGAGCTCCATATAAACAAGGCAGATATGAAAATATCTGCCTTTGTTTTATCAGTGCAAGACTATTTCTTCTGCGGAGGATTGTATCGATGGCTAAGGAAAAGTTTGATCGTTCCCTTCCCCACGTTAACGTCGGCACTATCGGCCACGTTGACCACGGTAAGACCACTCTGACCGCAGCTCTGACTCGCGTCTGCTCCGAAGTTTTCGGTTCGGCAGTCGTTGAGTTCGACAAGATCGACTCGGCTCCGGAAGAAAAAGCGCGCGGTATCACCATCAACACCGCTCACGTCGAGTACAACTCGAACATTCGTCACTACGCTCACGTCGACTGCCCAGGTCACGCTGACTACGTGAAGAACATGATCACCGGTGCTGCCCAGATGGACGGCGCGATCCTGGTTTGCTCGGCCGCCGATGGTCCGATGCCACAAACCCGTGAGCACATCCTGCTGTCCCGTCAGGTTGGCGTTCCGTACATCGTGGTCTTCCTGAACAAGGCTGACCTGGTAGACGACGCTGAGCTGCTGGAACTGGTCGAGATGGAAGTTCGCGACCTGCTGTCCACCTACGACTTCCCAGGCGACGACACCCCGATCATCATCGGTTCGGCTCGTATGGCGCTGGAAGGCAAAGACGACAACGAAATGGGCACTACCGCTGTTAAGAAGCTGGTAGAAACTCTGGATGCCTACATCCCTGAGCCAGTTCGTGCCGTTGACCAGCCGTTCCTGATGCCGATCGAAGACGTATTCTCGATCTCGGGTCGTGGTACCGTTGTTACCGGTCGTATCGAGCGTGGTATCGTCCGCGTTCAGGATCCGCTGGAAATCGTTGGTCTGCGTGACACCACCACCACCACCTGCACCGGTGTTGAGATGTTCCGCAAGCTGCTGGACGAAGGCCGTGCTGGCGAGAACTGCGGCGTTCTGCTGCGTGGTACCAAGCGTGACGACGTTGAGCGTGGCCAGGTTCTGGTCAAGCCAGGTTCGGTCAAGCCGCACACCAAGTTCACCGCAGAAGTCTACGTTCTGTCGAAAGAAGAAGGCGGTCGTCACACTCCGTTCTTCAAAGGCTACCGTCCTCAGTTCTACTTCCGTACCACTGACGTGACCGGTAACTGCGAACTGCCGGAAGGCGTTGAAATGGTAATGCCAGGTGACAACATTCAGATGACTGTTACCCTGATCAAGACCATCGCAATGGAAGACGGTCTGCGCTTCGCTATCCGTGAAGGCGGTCGTACCGTCGGCGCCGGTGTTGTCGCAAAAATTATTGAATAAGTAGTTGATTTACTTGATCAGGCCGGTATAATGGCCGGCCTGATACAGCGTTAAAGGTCAGTAGCTCAATTGGCAGAGCGACGGTCTCCAAAACCGTAGGTTGGGGGTTCGATTCCCTCCTGACCTGCCATTCACCTCGGTGTGATTGGCTTTCTTCTTACAGGATCCTCCCCGATGACTCCCAAAACTGAAGCCCAAGAATCGCGTTTTGATCTGTTCAAGTGGCTGGCTGTAGTGGCTTTGGTTGTTGTTGGTGTTGTGGGTAATCAGTATTACTCCGCCTCTCCAATCCTGTATCGCGTCCTTGCACTTCTCGCCCTGGCTGCAGTCGCAGGCTTTGTTGCCCTGCAGACCGCGAAGGGTAAGTCGTTCTTTGCGTTGGCGAAGGAAGCTCGTGCCGAGATTCGTAAAGTCGTGTGGCCGACCCGCCAGGAAACCACCCAGACCACTCTGATTGTCGTGGCTGTCGTGTTGGTTATGGCACTGCTGCTGTGGGGTCTTGATTCCCTGCTCGGCTGGGCGGTCTCCCTGATCGTTGGCTAAAGGTGTCCCGTGGCTAAGCGTTGGTATGTTGTGCATGCTTACTCGGGTTACGAGAAGCATGTAATGCGCTCCCTGATCGAGCGCGTCAAGCTGGCTGGCATGGAAGACGGTTTCGGCGAGATCTTGGTTCCGACCGAAGAAGTCGTCGAAATGCGCAACGGCCAGAAGCGCAAGAGTGAGCGTAAATTCTTCCCTGGCTATGTTCTGGTCCAGATGGAGATGAACGAAGGGACTTGGCACTTGGTCAAGGATACCCCTCGTGTGATGGGCTTTATTGGTGGTACCGCAGACAAGCCTGCGCCGATTACCGATAAAGAAGCTGAGGCTATCCTGCGTCGCGTTGCCGACGGTAGCGACAAGCCGAAGCCGAAGACGCTGTTCGAGCCGGGTGAAGTGGTTCGAGTCATTGATGGTCCGTTCGCTGACTTCAATGGTAGTGTCGAAGAGGTTAACTACGAAAAGAGTCGCCTCCAGGTGGCGGTACTCATTTTCGGTCGCTCTACTCCGGTGGAGCTCGAGTTCAGCCAGGTCGAAAAGGTCTAGGCGGACGAAGCATCCCATACCCCGCAGCCCTGTGTGCTGCGGGGTTTTGTCGTCACTGGGATAAAACGCAAGTCATCCGGGGAGCCATCTGGCGTTCGTACCCGATTTTGGAGTAGCTCATGGCTAAGAAGATTCAGGCTTACATCAAGCTGCAAGTTAAGGCCGGCCAGGCCAACCCAAGCCCACCCGTTGGTCCAGCACTGGGCCAACACGGTGTGAACATCATGGAGTTCTGCAAGGCCTTCAACGCCCGTACTCAGGGTCAAGAAGCCGGTCTGCCGACTCCAGTTATCATCACTGTTTACAGTGACCGTAGCTTCACCTTCGAAACCAAGAGCACCCCTGCCTCGGTTCTGCTGAAGAAAGCTGCTGGCCTGACCAGTGGTTCGGCCCGTCCGAACACCGTTAAAGTCGGTACCGTGACCCGCGCTCAGCTGGAAGATATCGCCAAGGCTAAACAGGCTGATCTGACCGCTGCTGACCTGGACGCTGCTGTACGCACCATCGCTGGCTCTGCCCGCAGCATGGGCCTGAACGTGGAGGGTGTGTAATGGCTAAGCTGACCAAGCGCCAAAAGGCCATTGCTTCGAAAATCGAAGCTGGCAAAGTTTACAACTTCGAAGAAGCAGCCGTGCTGCTGGCCGAACTGTCCACCGTGAAGTTCAGCGAATCCTTCGACGTTGCCGTCAACCTCGGCGTTGACCCACGTAAATCCGACCAGGTCGTCCGTAGCGCTACCGTGCTGCCACACGGCACTGGCAAAACCGTTCGCGTTGCCGTCTTCACCCAGGGCCCGGCTGCTGAAGCCGCTCTGGCCGCCGGCGCTGACCGCGTAGGTATGGACGATCTGGCTGCCGAAATGAAAGCCGGCGACCTGAACTATGACGTCGTCATCGCATCGCCTGATGCCATGCGCGTTGTGGGTCAGCTGGGTCAGGTTCTGGGTCCTCGCGGCCTGATGCCTAACCCGAAAGTTGGTACTGTGACTCCAGACGTCGCTGGCGCTGTCAAAAACGCCAAAGCGGGTCAGGTTCGCTATCGTACCGACAAAAACGGTATCATCCACACCTCCGTTGGCAAGGTCGGCTTCGAAGCTGGCAAGCTGAAGGAAAACGTTGAAGCCCTGATCGCTGATCTGAAGCGTATCAAGCCGGCTTCCTCGAAAGGTATCTACGTCAAGCGCGTTACCCTGAGCACCACCATGGGCCCAGGTCTGGTCATCGATCAGAGCTCGCTGAACGCGTAAGACCATGGCAGCGCGACTTGTCGCGTTGCCAGCAAAAATTGGGGTCCCTGCCTGGCGGGGGCTATCCAAGACCGTAGGCGGCGCAAGCCTTAAACCACAAGCCTACGCAGATGGTGCTCCCGATTCGTTACCGAATCAGACACCAAAACGACATCCGGCTTCGGCCAGATGAAACGGTAAAAACCAGGAGTAAACCCGTGGCAATTAAACTCGAAGACAAGAAGGCCATCGTCGCTGAAGTCAACGAGGCTGCCAAAGTCGCTCTGTCCGCTGTCGTGGCCGATGCCCGTGGTGTGACTGTAAGCGCAATGACCGGACTCCGTAAAGAGGCCCGCGAAGCTGGCGTTTACGTACGTGTCGTACGTAACACCCTGCTCAAGCGCGCAGTTGAAGGCACCGAGTATTCGATCCTCAACGACGCGTTCAAAGGCCCGACCCTGATCGCTTTCTCCAACGAACACCCGGGCGCTGCTGCTCGTCTGTTCAAAGAGTTCGCCAAGGGTCAGGACAAGTTCGAGATCAAGGCAGCTGCGTTTGACGGCAATTTCATTGCAGCGAACCAGATCGACGTGTTGGCTACCCTGCCGACCCGCGACGAAGCTATTGCGAAACTGATGAGCGTGATCCAAGGCGCTACCAGCAAGCTGGCTCGTACTCTGGCAGCCATTCGCGACCAGAAAGAAGCGACCGCTGCCTAAGGCACGCGGAACTCTTTCAAAATCATACGTTTAATTTGATGGCTGCGTAGGCTGTCACCCCAATACAGGATTTAAGTCATGTCTCTGACTAACGAACAAATCATCGAAGCAATCGGCCAGAAAACCGTTCTGGAAGTTGTTGAGCTGATCAAAGCAATGGAAGAAACCTTCGGCGTTACCGCTGCTGTTGCCGCTGCTGGCCCAGCTGCTGCTGCTGCCGTTGTTGAAGAGCAGACCGAGTTCAACGTTGTTCTGGTTGAAGCCGGCGACAAGAAAGTGAACGTGATCAAAGCCGTTCGCGAACTGACCGGTCTGGGCCTGAAAGAAGCCAAAGAGAAAGTCGATGGCGCTCCTCAGGTCGTAGCTGAAGGCGTTTCGAAAGAAGCCGCTGAAGACGCTAAGAAGAAGCTGGAAGAAGCTGGCGCTAAAGTCGAGCTGAAGTAATTTCGACTTTGCGACTCCAGCCGGAGCGTTGAGCGAAGGCTGATGGCTGGTGGCTTATGCCACCGGCCTTTTTCCGTTATTGGTGGTCGATCAGGTCGGCCCCGATAACAAGCTGCAAGACACCCATGTGGGTGGCGCAAACCAAGGGGTTTGCACGATTTTCTGGCTGCTCCCGCCGGGAGAAGCCAAACAAGCAGGTGACCAAGCTGGGGAACGCTGATGGCTTACTCATACACTGAGAAAAAACGTATCCGCAAGGACTTTAGCAAGTTGCCGGACGTCATGGATGTGCCTTACCTCCTGGCCATCCAGCTGGATTCGTATCGCGAATTCCTGCAAGCGGGAGCATCCAAGGATCAGTTCCGCGACGTCGGCCTGCACGCGGCCTTCAAATCGGTATTCCCGATCATCAGCTACTCCGGCAATGCTGCCCTGGAGTACGTAGGCTATCGCCTGGGCGAGCCCGCCTTCGATGTGAAGGAATGTGTCCTGCGTGGCGTGACCTTCGCGGTCCCACTGCGGGTCAAGGTGCGCCTGATCATCTTCGACAAGGAATCGTCGAACAAAGCGATCAAGGACATCAAAGAGCAAGAAGTCTACATGGGTGAAATCCCCCTGATGACTGAGAACGGTACCTTCGTTATCAACGGTACCGAGCGTGTGATCGTTTCCCAGCTGCACCGTTCGCCTGGTGTGTTCTTCGACCACGACCGTGGCAAGACGCACAGCTCCGGCAAGCTGCTGTACTCCGCTCGCATCATTCCTTACCGCGGCTCCTGGCTGGACTTCGAGTTCGACCCGAAGGACTGCGTGTTCGTGCGTATCGACCGTCGCCGCAAACTGCCGGCCTCGGTACTGCTGCGCGCGCTGGGTTACAGCACCGAAGAGGTCCTGAACACCTTCTACACCACCAACGTGTTCCACATTTCCGGCGAAAAACTGAGCCTGGAACTGGTGCCTCAGCGTCTGCGTGGTGAAGTTGCGGTCATGGACATCCATGACGGCAGCGGCAAGGTCATCGTCGAGCAAGGCCGCCGTATTACCGCGCGCCATGTCAACCAGCTCGAGAAGGCCGGTGTCAACCAGCTGGACGTTCCAATGGAATATGTCCTGGGTCGCACCACTGCCAAGGCCATCGTGCATCCAGCTACCGGCGAGATCCTGGCCGAGTGCAACACCGAGCTGACCACCGAGCTGCTGATCAAGATCGCCAAGGCTCAGGTCGTCCGCATCGAGACCCTGTACACCAACGATATCGACTGCGGTCCGTTCATCTCGGATACCCTGAAGATCGACACCACCAGCAACCAACTGGAAGCGCTGGTCGAGATCTACCGGATGATGCGTCCAGGCGAGCCACCAACCAAGGACGCCGCCGAGACCCTGTTCAACAACCTGTTCTTCAGCGCCGAGCGTTACGACCTGTCCGCCGTTGGCCGCATGAAGTTCAACCGTCGTATCGGTCGCACCGAGATCGAAGGTTCGGGCGTGCTGAGCAAGGAAGATATCGTCGAGGTCCTCAAGACCCTGGTCGACATCCGTAACGGCAAAGGCATCGTCGACGACATCGACCACCTCGGTAACCGTCGCGTACGTTGCGTCGGTGAGATGGCCGAGAACCAGTTCCGCGTTGGCCTGGTGCGTGTCGAGCGTGCGGTCAAAGAGCGTCTGTCGATGGCCGAAAGCGAAGGCTTGATGCCGCAGGACCTGATCAACGCCAAGCCGGTTGCGGCGGCGGTGAAAGAGTTCTTCGGTTCCAGCCAGCTCTCGCAGTTCATGGACCAGAACAACCCGCTCTCCGAGATTACCCACAAGCGCCGTGTCTCCGCGCTTGGCCCAGGTGGTCTGACCCGTGAGCGCGCAGGCTTCGAAGTCCGTGACGTACACCCGACCCACTACGGCCGTGTGTGCCCGATCGAGACCCCTGAAGGTCCGAACATCGGTCTGATCAACTCCCTGGCAGCCTATGCCCGCACCAACCAGTACGGTTTCCTGGAAAGCCCGTACCGTGTGGTGAAGGAAGGCGTGGTCAGCGACGACATCGTGTTCCTGTCGGCGATCGAAGAAGCCGATCACGTCATTGCTCAGGCTTCGGCCGCGATGAACGAGAAGAAGCAGCTGATCGATGAGCTGGTAGCGGTCCGTCACCTGAACGAATTCACCGTCAAGGCGCCGGAAGACGTCACCCTGATGGACGTTTCGCCGAAGCAGGTTGTTTCCGTTGCTGCCTCGCTGATTCCGTTCCTTGAGCACGACGACGCCAACCGTGCACTCATGGGTTCGAACATGCAGCGTCAGGCTGTACCTACCCTGCGCGCTGACAAGCCGCTGGTCGGTACCGGCATGGAGCGCAACGTCGCCCGTGACTCTGGTGTCTGCGTGGTTGCTCGCCGTGGTGGTGTGATCGATTCGGTCGACGCCAGCCGCATCGTCGTGCGCGTTGCCGACGACGAAGTCGAAACCGGTGAAGCAGGTGTAGATATCTACAACCTGACCAAGTACACCCGCTCGAACCAGAACACCTGCATCAACCAGCGTCCGCTGGTGAGCAAAGGTGACAAGGTGCAGCGTGGCGACATCATGGCCGACGGCCCGTCCACCGACATGGGTGAACTGGCGCTGGGTCAGAACATGCGCATCGCGTTCATGGCGTGGAACGGCTTCAACTTCGAAGACTCCATCTGCCTGTCCGAGCGTGTGGTCCAGGAAGACCGCTTCACCACCATCCACATTCAGGAACTGACCTGTGTGGCGCGTGACACCAAGCTTGGCCCAGAGGAAATCACTGCGGACATCCCGAACGTGGGTGAAGCCGCACTGAACAAGCTGGACGAAGCGGGTATCGTCTACGTAGGTGCCGAAGTGGGCGCTGGCGACATCCTGGTCGGCAAGGTAACGCCAAAAGGCGAAACCCAGCTGACGCCGGAAGAAAAACTGCTGCGCGCGATCTTCGGCGAGAAGGCCAGCGACGTTAAGGACACCTCCCTGCGCGTGCCGACCGGCACCAAGGGTACCGTCATCGACGTACAGGTCTTCACCCGTGATGGCGTTGAGCGCGACAGCCGCGCCCTGGCCATCGAGAAGATGCAGCTGGATGAGATCCGCAAGGACCTCAACGAAGAGTTCCGCATCGTCGAAGGTGCTACCTTCGAACGTCTGCGTGCAGCCCTGAACGGCCAGGTGGTCGACGGTGGTGCGGGCCTGAAGAAAGGCACCGTGGTCTCCGACGAAGTACTGGACGGTCTGGAGCACGGCCAGTGGTTCAAGCTGCGTATGGCTGAAGATGCACTGAACGAGCAGCTGGAAAAGGCTCAGCAGTACATCGTCGATCGCCGTCGCCTGCTGGACGACAAGTTCGAAGACAAGAAGCGCAAGCTGCAGCAGGGCGATGACCTGGCTCCGGGCGTACTGAAGATCGTCAAGGTCTACCTGGCAATCCGCCGTCGCATCCAGCCGGGTGACAAGATGGCCGGTCGTCACGGTAACAAGGGTGTCGTCTCGGTGATCATGCCGGTCGAAGACATGCCGCACGACGCCAACGGTACGCCGGTCGACGTCGTACTGAACCCGTTGGGCGTACCTTCGCGTATGAACGTCGGTCAGATCCTTGAAACCCACCTGGGCCTCGCGGCCAAGGGCCTGGGCGAGAAGATCGACCGGATGATCGAAGAGCAGCGCAAGGCAGCTGAGCTGCGTGGCTTCCTCACCGAAATCTACAACGAAATCGGTGGTCGTCAGGAGAACCTGGAAGAGTTCACCGACGAAGAGATCCTCGCCCTGGCGAACAACCTGAAGAAAGGTGTGCCTATGGCTACCCCGGTCTTCGACGGTGCCAAGGAGCGTGAGATCAAGGCCATGCTGAAGCTGGCGGACCTGCCAGAGAGCGGCCAGATGGTGCTGTTCGACGGTCGCACCGGCAACAAGTTCGAGCGTCCTGTGACCGTTGGTTACATGTACATGCTCAAGCTGAACCACTTGGTGGACGACAAGATGCACGCGCGTTCCACTGGTTCCTACAGCCTGGTTACCCAGCAGCCGCTGGGTGGTAAGGCGCAGTTCGGTGGTCAGCGTTTCGGGGAGATGGAAGTGTGGGCGCTGGAAGCATACGGCGCGGCATACACCCTGCAAGAAATGCTCACAGTGAAGTCGGACGACGTGAACGGCCGTACCAAGATGTACAAGAACATCGTGGATGGCGATCACCGTATGGAGCCGGGCATGCCCGAGTCCTTCAACGTGTTGATCAAAGAGATCCGTTCGCTCGGTATCGATATCGATCTGGAAACCGAATAACACGTGACGCGAAGGGGAGCGGGGCAGGTATTGCCCGCTTCCTGCTCCGCCAGGAGGAAAGGCCTTGAAAGACCTACTGAATCTGCTGAAAAACCAGGGTCAAGTCGAAGAGTTCGACGCCATCCGCATCGGTCTGGCGTCGCCTGAAATGATCCGTTCGTGGTCGTTCGGTGAAGTTAAGAAGCCGGAAACCATCAACTACCGTACGTTCAAACCTGAGCGTGACGGCCTGTTCTGCGCCAAGATCTTTGGCCCAGTCAAGGACTACGAGTGCCTGTGCGGCAAGTACAAGCGCCTCAAGCACCGCGGCGTAATCTGCGAGAAGTGCGGCGTTGAAGTTGCCCTGGCCAAGGTTCGTCGTGAGCGCATGGCGCACATCGAACTGGCCTCGCCGGTTGCTCACATCTGGTTCCTGAAGTCGCTGCCGTCCCGTATCGGCCTGCTGATGGACATGACCCTGCGTGACATCGAGCGCGTGCTCTACTTCGAGAGCTACGTCGTGATCGATCCGGGCATGACCACCCTCGAGAAGGGTCAGCTGCTCAACGACGAGCAGTACTTCGAAGCGCTGGAAGAGTTCGGTGACGACTTCGACGCCCGCATGGGTGCCGAGGCTGTCCGCGAGCTGCTGCACGCTATCGACCTGGAGCACGAGATCGGCCGCCTGCGTGAAGAAATTCCGCAGACCAACTCGGAAACCAAGATCAAGAAGCTGTCCAAGCGCCTGAAGCTGATGGAAGCTTTCCAGGGCTCGGGCAACCTGCCTGAGTGGATGGTTCTGACCGTCCTGCCAGTACTGCCGCCGGACCTGCGTCCGCTGGTGCCGCTGGATGGCGGCCGCTTCGCGACCTCTGACCTGAACGATCTGTATCGTCGGGTGATCAACCGTAACAACCGTCTGAAGCGCCTGCTCGATCTGTCGGCGCCGGACATCATCGTGCGCAACGAAAAGCGCATGCTGCAGGAAGCGGTCGACGCCCTGCTGGACAACGGCCGTCGCGGTCGCGCCATCACTGGCTCGAACAAGCGTCCGCTGAAGTCCCTGGCCGACATGATCAAAGGTAAGCAAGGTCGCTTCCGTCAGAACCTGCTCGGTAAGCGTGTGGACTACTCCGGCCGTTCGGTAATTACTGTAGGCCCGACCCTGCGTCTGCACCAGTGCGGTCTGCCGAAAAAGATGGCCCTGGAGCTGTTCAAGCCGTTCATTTTCGGCAAGCTGGAAATGCGTGGTCTGGCGACCACCATCAAGGCTGCCAAGAAGATGGTCGAGCGCGAGCTGCCAGAGGTGTGGGACGTTCTCGCTGAAGTGATTCGCGAACACCCCGTACTGCTCAACCGTGCACCGACCCTTCACCGTCTGGGTATCCAGGCGTTCGAGCCTGTGCTCATCGAAGGTAAGGCAATCCAGCTGCACCCGCTGGTCTGTGCCGCGTACAACGCCGACTTCGACGGTGACCAGATGGCCGTTCACGTGCCGCTGACGCTGGAAGCCCAGCTCGAAGCGCGTGCGCTGATGATGTCGACCAACAACATTCTGTCGCCAGCCAACGGTGAGCCAATCATCGTTCCGTCGCAGGACGTTGTACTGGGTCTGTACTACATGACCCGTGAAGCCATCAACGCCAAGGGCGAAGGTCGCGTATTCGCTGACCTGCAGGAAGTCGACCGCGTATTCCGCGCCGGCGAAGCTGCCCTGCACGCGAAAATCAAGGTCCGTATCAACGAGACCGTGAAGGATCGCGATGGCAGCGTCACCAAGAATACCCGCATCGTCGACACCACCGTTGGCCGTGCGCTGCTGTTCCAGGTAGTACCGGCAGGCCTGCCGTACGACGTGGTCAACCAGCCGATGAAGAAAAAGGCGATCTCCAAGCTGATCAACCAGTGCTACCGCGTGGTTGGTCTGAAAGAGACCGTCATCTTCGCCGACCAGTTGATGTACACCGGCTTTGCCTACTCGACCATTTCCGGCGTTTCCATCGGTGTGAACGACTTCGTCATTCCGGATGAAAAAGCCCGCATCATTGGCAATGCCACGGATGAAGTGAAGGAAATCGAGAGCCAGTACGCCTCCGGCCTGGTAACCCAGGGCGAGAAGTACAACAAAGTCATCGACTTGTGGTCGAAGGCGAACGACGAAGTGTCCAAGGCGATGATGGCCAACCTCTCGAAAGAGAAGGTCATCGACCGCGAGGGCAAGGAAGTCGAGCAAGAGTCCTTCAACTCGATGTACATGATGGCTGACTCGGGTGCGCGGGGTTCCGCAGCCCAGATCCGTCAGCTGGCCGGTATGCGTGGCCTGATGGCCAAGCCGGACGGCTCGATCATCGAGACGCCGATCACCGCGAACTTCCGTGAAGGTCTGAGCGTACTGCAGTACTTCATTTCGACTCACGGTGCGCGTAAAGGTCTGGCGGATACCGCACTGAAGACTGCGAACTCCGGTTACCTGACCCGTCGTCTGGTAGACGTTGCGCAGGATCTGGTCGTGACCGAGATCGACTGTGGTACCGACCACGGCCTGCTGATGACCCCGCATATCGAAGGCGGCGACGTTGTAGAGCCGCTGGGTGAGCGCGTACTGGGCCGTGTAATCGCCCGTGACGTGTTCAAGCCGGGCACCGAGGACGTCATTGTCCCGGCCGGTACCCTGGTCGACGAGCAGTGGGTCGAGTTCATCGAGCTGAACAGCATCGACGAAGTGATCGTGCGTTCGCCGATCAACTGCGAAACCCGTTACGGCATCTGCGCCAAGTGCTACGGTCGTGACCTGGCTCGCGGTCACCAGGTGAACATCGGTGAAGCTGTCGGCGTTATCGCTGCTCAGTCGATCGGTGAGCCGGGTACCCAGCTGACCATGCGTACGTTCCACATCGGTGGTGCTGCAAGCCGTACCTCGGCTGCCGACAGCGTCCAGGTGAAGAACGGCGGTATGGTACGCCTGCACAACCTGAAGCAGGTTGAGCGTGCCGATGGCAACCTGGTTGCGGTATCGCGTTCGGGTGAGCTGGCCATTGCCGATGAATTCGGCCGTGAGCGTGAGCGTTACAAGCTGCCTTACGGTGCGGTAATTTCGGTCAAGGAAGGTGAGAAGGTCGAAGCTGGCGCCATCGTCGCCAAGTGGGACCCGCACACCCACCCGATCGTTACCGAGCTCAAAGGTACCGTGACCTTCGTGGGCATGGAAGAAAACATCACCATCAAGCGCCAGACCGACGAACTGACCGGCCTGACCAACATCGAAGTGCTGGACGTCAAGGATCGCCCTGCCGCAGGCAAGGAAATCCGTCCGGCAATCAAGATGGTCGACGCCAATGGCAAGGACCTGTACCTGCCAGGTACCGACGTACCTGCCCAGTACTTCCTGCCGGCAAACGCCTTGGTGGGTGTTGCTGACGGTGCACAGATCGGCGTTGGTGACGTTATCGCGCGTATCCCGCAAGAAACGTCGAAGACCCGTGACATCACCGGTGGTCTGCCACGCGTTGCCGACCTGTTCGAAGCGCGCCGTCCGAAAGAAGCCTCGATTCTGGCTGAAGTCAGCGGCACCATCGCGTTCGGTAAAGAGACCAAGGGCAAGCGTCGTCTGGTCATTACTCCGACCGACGGTAGCGATCCGTACGAAGAGCTGATTCCGAAGTGGCGCCACCTGAACGTCTTCGAAGGCGAACAGGTAAACCGCGGCGAAGTTATCTCCGACGGCCCAAGCGATCCGCACGACATCCTGCGTTTGCTGGGTGTGAGCGCGCTGGCGAAATACATCGTCAACGAGATTCAGGACGTTTACCGTCTGCAAGGCGTTAAGATCAACGACAAGCACATCGAGACCATCCTGCGTCAGATGCTGCGCAAGGTCGAGATCTCCGAGTCGGGCGACTCCAGCTTCATCAAGGGCGACCAGATGGAACTGACTCAGGTATTGGTCGAGAACGAGCGTCTCGCCGCCGAGGACAAGTTCATTTCGAAGTTCACCCGCGTGCTGCTGGGTATCACCAAGGCCTCGCTGTCGACCGAGTCGTTCATCTCCGCGGCTTCCTTCCAGGAGACCACCCGCGTACTGACCGAAGCGGCGGTAACCGGCAAGCGCGATTACCTGCGCGGCCTGAAAGAGAACGTGGTCGTGGGTCGTCTGATCCCGGCCGGTACCGGTCTGGCCTATCACAGCGAGCGCAAGCGTCGCCGTGATGCAGACAAACCGCTGCGCGTAAGTGCCAGTGAGGTGGAAGCCGCACTGACCGAAGCGTTGAATTCCAGCGGTAACTAAGTACAGGGCAGGGCCCCGGCACGCCACGTGCGGTCATCGGCGACATGAAATGTTGCCGATGACCGGGCGGGGAGGGCCGGGGCCTTGTCTTGACTGGGTGCAAGATCCTCTTTAGACTTTTGTACCCTTAAATTTGGTGAGGCTCCGTCTCGCCAATTTTTGGCTTTCTTGCAAGACAATAGAGTCGCAAGACAATCAGTGGAGCTAGTAGATGGCAACTATCAACCAGCTGGTACGTCAGCCGCGTAAGCGTTCGGTCGAGAAGTCCGACGTTCCTGCGCTGCAGAACTGCCCGCAACGTCGTGGCGTGTGCACCCGTGTGTACACCACCACGCCGAAAAAACCTAACTCGGCACTGCGTAAAGTATGCCGTGTGCGTCTGACCAACGGTTTCGAGGTTTCCTCGTACATCGGCGGTGAAGGCCACAACCTGCAAGAGCACAGCGTCGTCCTGATCCGTGGCGGCCGTGTAAAAGACTTGCCAGGTGTTCGTTACCACACCGTTCGCGGCTCTCTGGATACTTCGGGCGTCAAAGGCCGTAACCAGGGTCGTTCGAAGTACGGTACCAAGCGTCCGAAGTAATCGGCCGTTTGCAGACATCCATTTTTTTTGAGTCGATAAGAGTAAGGTCGGGCAGGGGTCGAAGACCCACGTCCCGGGCTAACCTGAAGACCGTTTGAGGGCTTATCATGCCAAGACGTCGTGTAGCAGCAAAACGTGAGATCCTTGACGATCCGAAGTACGGATCCCAGATCCTCGCCAAGTTCATGAACCACGTGATGGAAAGCGGCAAGAAGGCCGTAGCCGAGCGCATCGTTTACGGTGCTCTGGATACCGTCAAAGCACGCAAGAACAGCGACCCCCTGGAAATCTTCGAGAAAGCTCTCGACGCCATCGCTCCGCTGGTCGAAGTGAAGTCCCGCCGTGTCGGCGGTGCTACTTACCAGGTTCCGGTTGAAGTTCGTCCATCCCGTCGTAACGCTCTGGCAATGCGCTGGCTCGTAGACTACGCCCGCAAGCGCGGCGAGAAGTCGATGGCTCTGCGCCTGGCCGGCGAGCTGCTGGATGCTGCTGAAGGCAAGGGTGCTGCAGTCAAGAAGCGTGAAGACGTGCACCGTATGGCCGAAGCCAACAAAGCGTTCTCGCACTACCGCTTCTAATTCAAGCATCAATCTTTTTGCGAGGGCTTTATGGCTCGTACTACAGCAATTAACCGCTACCGTAACATCGGTATCTGTGCCCACGTTGACGCGGGCAAGACTACCACTACCGAGCGGATCCTGTTCTACACAGGTCTGAGCCACAAGATGGGCGAGGTGCATGACGGCGCCGCGACCACCGACTGGATGGTGCAGGAGCAGGAGCGCGGTATCACCATTACCTCCGCTGCCGTTACCACCTTCTGGAAAGGTTCCCGTGGTCAGTACGACAACTACCGCGTAAACGTCATCGATACCCCTGGCCACGTTGACTTCACCATTGAAGTAGAGCGTTCGCTGCGTGTACTCGACGGCGCGGTCGTTGTGTTCTGCGGTACCTCCGGCGTTGAGCCGCAGTCCGAGACCGTATGGCGTCAGGCCAACAAGTACGGCGTTCCACGTGTTGTTTACGTGAACAAGATGGACCGTGCTGGTGCCAACTTCCTGCGCGTTGTCGGTCAGATCAAGAACCGTCTGGGTCACACCCCGGTTCCTGTTCAGCTGGCGATCGGTTCGGAAGATAACTTCCAGGGTCAGGTTGACCTGATCAAGATGAAGGCTATCTACTGGAACGACGACGACAAGGGCACTACCTACCGTGAGGAAGAAATTCCTGCCGATCTGGTAGACCTGGCCAATGAATGGCGCAGCAACATGGTTGAGGCTGCCGCCGAAGCCAACGAAGAGCTGATGAACAAGTACCTTGAAGAAGGTGACCTGTCCATCGAGGACATCAAGGCTGGTCTGCGCGCCCGTACCCTGGCGAGCGAGATCGTTCCTGCTGTCTGCGGTTCCTCGTTCAAGAACAAGGGCGTTCCCCTGGTTCTCGACGCCGTTATCGACTTCCTCCCGGCTCCGACCGAGATCCCTGCGATCAAGGGTATCCACCCTGATCTGATCGACGTGCCGAAGGACGAAGTCAAGCCAGAGCAGTTCGACGAGCGTCACGCTGACGACGACGAGCCGTTCTCGGCCCTGGCCTTCAAGATCGCCACCGACCCGTTCGTTGGTACGCTGACCTTCGTTCGCGTTTACTCGGGCTTCCTGACCTCCGGTGACTCCGTCATCAACTCGGTCAAGGGCAAGAAAGAGCGCGTTGGTCGTATGGTTCAGATGCACGCCAACCAGCGTGAAGAGATCAAGGAAGTACGCGCAGGCGACATCGCTGCTCTGATCGGCATGAAGGACGTCACCACCGGTGACACCCTGTGCAACGCCGACAAGCCGATCATCCTCGAGCGTATGGACTTCCCAGAGCCTGTGATTTCGCTCTCCGTAGAGCCGAAAACCAAGCAGGATCAGGAGAAGATGGGTATCGCACTGGGCAAACTGGCTCAGGAAGACCCGTCGTTCCGCGTCAAGACCGATGAAGAAACCGGTCAGACCATCATCTCCGGTATGGGTGAGCTGCACCTGGACATCCTCGTTGACCGCATGAAGCGCGAGTTCAACGTCGAAGCCAACATCGGCAAGCCGCAGGTTTCGTACCGCGAGAAGATCACCAAATCCAACGTCGAAATCGAAGGCAAGTTCGTTCGTCAGTCGGGTGGTCGTGGTCAGTTCGGTCACTGCTGGGTTCGCTTCTCCGAGCCGGACGTGGACGAAAAGGGCAACATCACCGAAGGTCTGGTGTTCTCCAACGAAGTCGTTGGTGGTGTGATTCCGAAGGAATACATCCCTGCGATCCAGAAGGGTATCGAAGAGCAGATGAAAAACGGCGTCGTTGCCGGTTATCCTCTGATCGGCCTGAAGGCCGCGGTATTCGACGGTTCGTACCACGACGTCGACTCCAACGAAATGGCGTTCAAAATCGCTGCTTCGATGGCTACCAAGCAACTGGCCCAGAAGGGCGGTGGCGTGGTCCTCGAGCCGATCATGAAGGTCGAAGTTGTAACCCCGGAAGACTACCTGGGTGACGTGATGGGTGACCTGAACCGTCGTCGTGGTCTGGTCCAGGGTATGGATGAGTCGGTCTCCGGCCGCGTCGTCCGTGCTGAAGTTCCGCTCGGAGAAATGTTCGGTTATGCGACCGACGTTCGTTCCATGTCTCAGGGTCGCGCAAGCTACTCCATGGAATTCTCCAAATACGCCGAAGCTCCGTCGAACATCGTCGAAGCACTCGTTAAAAAACAAGGCTAATCCCCTTTAGGCAAGAGGTTCACTGTCGTGGCTAAAGAAAAATTTGATCGTTCCCTTCCCCACGTTAACGTCGGCACCATCGGCCACGTTGACCACGGTAAGACCACTCTGACCGCAGCTCTGACTCGCGTCTGCTCCGAAGTTTTCGGTTCGGCAGTCGTTGAGTTCGACAAGATCGACTCGGCTCCGGAAGAAAAAGCGCGCGGTATCACCATCAACACCGCTCACGTCGAGTACAACTCGAACATTCGTCACTACGCTCACGTCGACTGCCCAGGTCACGCTGACTACGTGAAGAACATGATCACCGGTGCTGCCCAGATGGACGGCGCGATCCTGGTTTGCTCGGCCGCCGATGGTCCGATGCCACAAACCCGTGAGCACATCCTGCTGTCCCGTCAGGTTGGCGTTCCGTACATCGTGGTCTTCCTGAACAAGGCTGACCTGGTAGACGACGCTGAGCTGCTGGAACTGGTCGAGATGGAAGTTCGCGACCTGCTGTCCACCTACGACTTCCCAGGCGACGACACCCCGATCATCATCGGTTCGGCTCGTATGGCGCTGGAAGGCAAAGACGACAACGAAATGGGCACTACCGCTGTTAAGAAGCTGGTAGAAACTCTGGATGCCTACATCCCTGAGCCAGTTCGTGCCGTTGACCAGCCGTTCCTGATGCCGATCGAAGACGTATTCTCGATCTCGGGTCGTGGTACCGTTGTTACCGGTCGTATCGAGCGTGGTATCGTCCGCGTTCAGGATCCGCTGGAAATCGTTGGTCTGCGTGACACCACCACCACCACCTGCACCGGTGTTGAGATGTTCCGCAAGCTGCTGGACGAAGGCCGTGCTGGCGAGAACTGCGGCGTTCTGCTGCGTGGTACCAAGCGTGACGACGTTGAGCGTGGCCAGGTTCTGGTCAAGCCAGGTTCGGTCAAGCCGCACACCAAGTTCACCGCAGAAGTCTACGTTCTGTCGAAAGAAGAAGGCGGTCGTCACACTCCGTTCTTCAAAGGCTACCGTCCTCAGTTCTACTTCCGTACCACTGACGTGACCGGTAACTGCGAACTGCCGGAAGGCGTTGAAATGGTAATGCCAGGTGACAACATTCAGATGACTGTTACCCTGATCAAGACCATCGCAATGGAAGACGGTCTGCGCTTCGCTATCCGTGAAGGCGGTCGTACCGTCGGCGCCGGCGTCGTAGCCAAAATCATCGAGTAATCACTCGACCGATTGAAAAAACCCCCGCTCAGCGGGGGTTTTTTTTATTGGGTTGACACTAAATTGGGGCGTCTATAGAATCACGCCTCCTTTTAGCGGGCGTAGTGCGTCCGTTGGGAACAGCCTGGAGTCTGAAATCCAATGCAAAATCAGCAAATCCGTATCAGGTTGAAGGCTTTCGACCATCGCCTGATCGACCAATCCACCCAGGAAATCGTGGAAACCGCGAAACGTACTGGTGCACAAGTGCGTGGTCCTATTCCACTGCCTACCCGCAAAGAGCGTTTCACCGTTCTGGTCTCCCCGCACGTCAACAAAGACGCGCGTGACCAGTACGAGATTCGCACTCATAAGCGTGTTCTGGACATCGTCCAGCCAACGGATAAAACCGTTGACGCGCTGATGAAGCTTGATCTGGCGGCAGGTGTGGAAGTACAGATCAGCCTCGGCTAAGACTTCGGTCTAGTCGTGTAACGCTCTGAAATGGGCGGCCATAGCGGGTGAAAGCCCCGTACACTCATGAGGTTTACAACATGACTATTGGTGTAATCGGTCGCAAATGCGGTATGACCCGCATTTTCACCGAAGAAGGTGTCTCCATTCCGGTCACGGTCATTGAGATCGAGCCGAATCGCGTCACCCAGTTCAAAACTGAAGAAACCGATGGCTACCGTGCAGTGCAAGTCACTGTCGGCGAGCGTCGTGCTTCGCGTGTGACTGCCGCTCAGGCAGGCCACTTCGCCAAGGCCAACGTTGCCGCTGGTCGCGGTGTTTGGGAGTTCCGTCTTGAAGAAGGCGATTTCCAGGCTGGCGATCTGATCAAAGCTGAACTCTTCACTGCAGGCCAGCTGGTAGACGTTACTGGTCAGTCCAAAGGTAAAGGCTTCGCCGGTACCATCAAGCGCTGGAACTTCCGTGGCCAGGACAACACCCACGGTAACTCCGTGTCGCACCGTGTCCCAGGTTCCATCGGCCAGTGCCAGACTCCTGGTCGTGTGTTCAAGGGCAAGAAAATGTCCGGTCACATGGGCGCCGAGCGCGTGACTGTTCAGTCCCTGGAAGTAGTTCGCGTAGACGCTGAACGCAACCTGCTGCTGGTCAAGGGTGCCGTTCCTGGCGCTACTGGCGGCGACGTGGTTGTACGTCCAGCTGTCAAGGCTCGCGGTTAAGGGGAAACTGACATGCAACTTAATGTAAATGACGCTCAGGCGATCGAAGTTTCCGAACTGACCTTCGGTGGCGAATTCAACGAGACGCTGGTTCACCAAGCAGTCGTGGCCTACATGGCCGGCGGCCGCCAGGGCACCAAGCAGCAGAAGACCCGTTCCGACGTGGCCGGTGGCGGTAAGCGCCCATGGCGTCAGAAGGGTACTGGCCGTGCTCGTGCTGGTACCACTCGTGGTCCGATCTGGCGTGGCGGTGGTGTAACCTTCGCAGCTCGCCCTCAAGATCACTCGCAGAAGCTCAACAAGAAGATGTACCGCGCAGCCCTGCGCTCCATCCTCGCTGAGCTGGTGCGTAGCGACCGTCTGGTCGTGGTTCAGGACTTCGCTGTTGAAGCGCCGAAAACCAAAGATCTGCTGAACAAGCTGAACGGCATGGGTCTGAACGACGTTCTGATCGTTTCGGACGCTGTTGATCAGAACCTGTACCTGGCTGCTCGTAACCTGCCGCACGTTGATGTCCGTGACGTACAAGGTTCCGACCCGGTCAGTCTGATCGCATACGAGAAAGTGTTGATCACTGTCTCGGCCGTGAAGAAATTCGAGGAGCTGCTGGGATGAACCAGGAACGCGTATTCAAAGTCCTCCTTGGCCCGCACGTTTCCGAGAAGGCTACCGTTCTGGCTGAGAAAAAAGGCCAGTTCGTATTCAAGGTTGCTACCGATGCAACCAAGCTGGAAATCAAGAAAGCTGTCGAAGGCCTGTTCAACGTAAAAGTTGAAAACGTGTCGACTGTTAACGTTCTGGGTAAAACCAAGCGTACCGCACGTGGTCTGGGCAAGCGTAATGACTGGAAGAAGGCGATCGTCTCCCTTCAGCCAGGCCAAGATCTCGATTTCAGCAGCAGTGCTGAGTAAGGAAGGGGTGCATCATGGCAATCGTTAAATGCAAACCGACTTCCCCTGGCCGCCGTTTCGTGGTCAAGGTGGTCAACCAGGAGCTGCACAAAGGCGCTCCTCACGCACCGCTGATCGAGAAAAAATCGAAGTCTGGTGGTCGTAACAACAATGGCCGCATCACCACTCGTCACGTTGGTGGTGGTCATAAGCAGCATTACCGTCTGGTCGACTTCCGTCGCAACGACAAAGATGGCATCCCTGCCACTGTCGAGCGTATCGAATACGACCCGAACCGTACTGCTCACATCGCCCTGCTGTGCTACGCAGACGGTGAGCGTCGCTACATCATCGCCCCTAAAGGCGTGAGCGCTGGCGACCAGCTGATCGCAGGTGCCCTGGCCCCAATCAAGGCCGGTAACTCCCTGCAGCTGCGCAACATCCCAGTAGGTAGCACCATTCACGGCATCGAACTGAAGCCGGGTAAAGGTGCTCAGATCGCTCGTTCCGCTGGTGCTTCGGCTCAGCTGATCGCTCGTGAAGGCGTCTACGTGACTCTGCGTCTGCGTTCCGGTGAGATGCGTAAAGTACTGGCTGAGTGCCGTGCGACCCTGGGCGAAGTCTCGAACTCCGAGCACAGCCTGCGTTCGCTGGGTAAAGCGGGTGCCAAACGCTGGCGCGGCGTTCGCCCAACCGTTCGTGGTGTTGCCATGAACCCGGTTGACCACCCACATGGTGGTGGTGAAGGTCGTACCTCCGGTGGTCGTCATCCGGTATCGCCATGGGGCTTCCCAACCAAGGGTGCTAAAACCCGTGGTAATAAGCGTACCGACAACATGATCGTCCGTCGTCGCAAGTAACTAGAGGGATACGACAGTGCCACGTTCTCTGAAAAAAGGTCCTTTTATCGATCTTCACCTGCTGAAGAAGGTCGAAGTGGCGGTGGAGAAGAACGATCGCAAGCCAGTTAAAACCTGGTCGCGCCGTTCGATGATCCTGCCACAAATGGTCGGTCTGACCATCGCGGTTCACAACGGTCGCCAACACGTCCCAGTTCTCGTGAACGAAGACATGGTCGGCCACAAACTGGGCGAGTTCGCCGGTACCCGCACCTATCGCGGGCACGTGGCTGACAAGAAAGCCAAGCGTTAAGGGGTAAGGAAATGGAAGTAGCCGCTAAGTTGTCGGGCGCTCGCATCTCCGCCCAGAAAGCCCGCTTGGTCGCCGACCAGATCCGCGGGAAGAAGGTGGGCGAAGCGCTCAACCTGTTGGCCTTCAGCAGCAAAAAAGCCGCTGAAATCATGAAGAAAGTCCTCGAGTCGGCCGTTGCCAACGCCGAACACAACGAAGGCGCAGACGTTGATGACCTGAAGGTCTCCACCGTCTTCGTCAACGAAGGGCGTTCGCTGAAGCGCATCATGCCACGTGCCAAAGGCCGTGCTGATCGCATCGTCAAGCGGTCTTGCCATATCACTGTCAAGGTTGCGGACAAGTAACGGAGTCGATCAGATGGGTCAGAAAGTACATCCCACTGGCATTCGCCTGGGAATCGTCAAGGAGCACACCTCCGTCTGGTACGCAGACGGTGCTACTTACGCAGATTACCTGTTGAAGGATCTGAAAACGCGTGAGTACCTCCAAGACAAACTAAAAAGCGCGTCCGTAAGCCGTATCGATATTCATCGTCCGGCTCAAACTGCACGCATCACCATCCACACCGCTCGTCCCGGTATCGTTATCGGTAAGAAAGGTGAAGATGTCGAGAAGCTGCGTCAGGACCTGACCAAGCAGATGGGTGTGCCTGTGCACATCAACATCGAAGAGATCCGCAAGCCGGAACTCGACGCCATGCTGGTTGCGCAGAGCGTAGCTCAGCAGCTGGAACGCCGCGTAATGTTCCGTCGCGCCATGAAGCGCGCCGTACAGAACGCCATGCGTATTGGTGCCAAGGGCATCAAGATCCAGGTGAGCGGTCGTCTCGGCGGTGCTGAGATTGCTCGTACCGAGTGGTATCGCGAAGGTCGTGTGCCTCTGCACACCCTGCGTGCCGATATCGACTACAACACCTACGAAGCTCACACCACTTACGGTGTGATCGGTGTGAAGGTTTGGATCTTCAAAGGCGAAGTAATTGGTGGTCGCCAAGAAGAACTGAAACCACAAGCACCAGCGCCTCGTAAAAAAGCTGCTAAGTAAGGGGTACGCCAAATGTTGCAACCAAAGCGTACAAAATTCCGCAAGCAGATGACCGGCCACAACCGTGGTCTGGCGCTGCGCGGTAGCAAAGTCAGCTTCGGCGAATTCGCCCTGAAAGCTGTTGCTCGCGGTCGCCTCACCGCCCGCCAGATCGAGTCGGCACGTCGTGCTCTGACCCGTCACGTAAAACGTGGCGGCAAGATCTGGATCCGTGTGTTCCCGGACAAGCCGATCTCCAAGAAGCCTCTCGAGGTTCGTATGGGTAAAGGTAAGGGCTCCGTGGAATACTGGGTTGCCCAGATTCAGCCAGGCAAAGTCCTGTATGAAATCGAAGGTGTTTCTGAAGAGCTGGCGCGCGAAGCTTTCGCCCTGGCTGCTGCAAAGCTGCCTCTCGCCACCTCCTTTGTTAAGCGGACGGTGATGTGATGAAAGCGAATGAACTTCGTGAAAAATCTGCACAGCAACTGAATGAGCAACTGCTCGGCTTGCTGCGCGACCAGTTCAATCTGCGTATGCAGAAAGCAACTGGCCAGTTGGGGCAGTCGCACCTGCTCTCGCAAGTTAAGCGTGACATCGCTCGCGTGAAAACTGTGCTTAACCAGCAGGCAGGTAAGTGATCATGGCTGAAGCTGAAAAAACCGTCCGTACGCTGACTGGCCGTGTCGTCAGCGACAAAATGGACAAGACCATCACCGTTCTGATCGAGCGTCGCGTTAAGCACCCGATCTACGGTAAATACGTTAAGCGTTCGACTAAGCTGCACGCGCACGACGAATCCAACCAGTGCAAAATCGGCGACAAGGTTTCCATCCGTGAAACCCGTCCGCTGGCCAAGACCAAGTCCTGGGCACTGGTTGAAGTCCTCGAACGCGCTGTTGAAGTCTAAGGGCTAGGGGTCGGAGAAATTTTATGATTCAGACTCAATCCATGCTCGATGTGGCCGATAACAGCGGCGCTCGTCGCGTCATGTGCATCAAGGTACTCGGCGGTTCGCACCGTCGTTATGCTGGCATCGGTGA
Source organism: Pseudomonas ceruminis (assembly GCF_021602025.1). Lineage (GTDB taxonomy): Bacteria > Pseudomonadota > Gammaproteobacteria > Pseudomonadales > Pseudomonadaceae > Aquipseudomonas > Aquipseudomonas ceruminis. The sequence goes on along the minus strand of NZ_BQHW01000012.1, from coordinate 134,089 downwards.
CATCATCAAAGTAACCGTCAAGGAAGCAATTCCGCGCGGTAAGGTCAAAAAAGGCCAGGTGATGACCGCTGTTGTCGTCCGTACCCGTCACGGTGTACGTCGCGCTGACGGTTCCATCATTCGTTTCGACGGCAACGCTGCTGTTCTGCTGAACACCAAGCAAGAGCCGATCGGCACTCGCATCTTCGGGCCAGTGACCCGTGAACTTCGTACTGAGAAGTTCATGAAGATCGTCTCGCTCGCCCCTGAAGTGCTGTAAGGAGATCCGACATGCAAAAGATTCGTCGTGACGACGAGATCATCGTGATCGCCGGCAAAGACAAAGGTAAGCGCGGTAAGGTGCTGAAGGTTCTCGCTGACGACCGCCTGGTCATCGGTGGTGTGAACCTGGTCAAGCGTCATACCAAGCCTAACCCGATGGCGGGCGTTCAGGGCGGTATCGTCGAAAAAGAAGCGCCTCTGCACGCTTCCAACGTTGCCATCTTCAACGGCGAAACCAACAAGGCTGACCGCGTTGGTTTCAAAGTAGAAGACGGTAAGAAAATTCGTGTCTTCAAGTCGACCCAAAAAGCGGTTGATGCTTGAACACTGCTAGGTAGAAGACCATGGCACGACTGAAAGAGATTTACCGGAACGAAATCGCTCCTAAGCTTAAGGAAGAACTTAAGCTGTCGAACGTGATGGAAGTTCCGCGCGTTACCAAGATCACCCTGAACATGGGTCTGGGCGAAGCGATCGGTGACAAGAAAGTCATCGAGCACGCTGTTGCCGACCTGGAGAAGATCACCGGTCAAAAGCCGGTTGTGACCTTCGCTCGTAAATCCATCGCGGGCTTCAAAGTCCGTGAAGGATGGCCGATCGGCGTCAAGGTGACCCTGCGTCGCGAAAAAATGTACGAGTTCCTGGACCGCCTGCTGGCGATCTCCCTGCCTCGGGTCCGCGACTTCCGCGGCCTGAATGCCAAGTCCTTCGATGGTCGTGGCAACTACAGCATGGGCGTGAAAGAGCAGATCATCTTCCCGGAAATCGATTACGACAAGATCGATGCTCTGCGCGGTTTGGACATCACCCTGACCACCACTGCTCGTTCGGATGACGAAGGCCGCGCTCTGCTGCGTGCATTCAAATTCCCGTTCCGCAACTGATTGGAGTAGGAAAATGGCCAAGAAGAGCATGAAAAACCGCGAGCTGAAGCGTCAGCTCACGGTAGCCAAGTTCGCCAAAAAGCGTGCTGAGCTGAAAGCGACCATCGTCAACCTGAACGCCTCTCCTGAAGAGCGTTTCGCTGCCGTTGTCGCTCTGCAGAAGCAGCCACGTGATGCCAGCGCTGCGCGTCTGCGCAATCGTTGCCGCCTGACCGGTCGTCCTCACGGTGTATACCGTAAGTTCGGCCTGGGCCGTAACATGCTGCGTCAAGCTGCAATGCGCGGTGACGTACCAGGTCTGGTCAAGGCCTCCTGGTAATCGCTGCAGGTGTGATCCCGGCGCGAGGGGAGTAATCTTCCGACCGCCGGTGACCTCGCCGAGAAACAAGCCCCTATATGGGGCTTGTTTCGTTTCTGCCTTGTGTCTAGAATGACCGGCTCACCTGAGCCTGGGTTTTTTGACCCTGCCCGTTCAGGTGGTTGTGATAGCCGCAAGGCTAATAATTCTTGTATCAGGAGCATCTAGCCCATGAGTATGCAGGACCCGTTAGCGGACATGCTAACTCGCATCCGTAATGCCCAGATGGCTGAAAAGTCCGTCGTAAGCATGCCTTCCTCCACCCTGAAGGTCGCGGTTGCCAAAGTTCTGAAAGACGAAGGTTACATCGCTGGCTACCAGGTTACTGGTGAGGCCAAGCCGTCCCTGTCGATCGAACTGAAGTACTTCGAAGGCCGTCCGGTCATCGAGGAACTGAAGCGCTCCAGCCGTCCAGGCCTGCGCCAGTACAAGTCCGTCGCAGACCTGCCGAAAGTTCGTGGCGGCCTGGGCGTGTCTATCGTCTCCACCAACAAAGGTGTGATGACTGACCGCGCTGCGCGCGCTGCCGGTGTCGGCGGCGAAGTTCTGTGCACAGTGTTCTAAGGGGAGATAGGCATGTCTCGCGTCGCTAAGAACCCCGTTAAGCTGCCAGCTGGTGTCGAAGTCAAATTCGCCGGTCAGCAGCTTTCGGTGAAGGGTGCCAAAGGCACTCTCGAACTGAACGTTCACTCGTCTGTTGAAGTTACCGAAGAGTCCGGCGAACTGCGTTTCGTCGCTCGCAACGGTGATCAGCAAGCTCGCGCCATGGCCGGTACTACCCGTGCTCTGGTCAACAACATGGTCCAAGGCGTAAGCCAAGGCTTCGAGCGCAAGCTCCAGCTGGTCGGTGTTGGTTACAAGGCACAGGCTAAAGGCACCGTCCTGAACCTGGCTCTGGGCTTCTCGCATCCAGTGGACTACGAACTGCCAGCCGGTATCACTGCTGAAACTCCTAGCCAAACCGACATCCTGATCAAGGGTATCGACAAGCAGCTAGTAGGTCAGGTGGCCGCTGAAATCCGCGACTTCCGTCCGCCAGAGCCTTACAAAGGCAAGGGTGTGCGTTACGCGGACGAAGTAGTCCGTCGTAAAGAAGCCAAGAAGAAGTAGGGCCTAGCAAATGACCGACAAAAAAGTTACTCGACTGCGTCGCGCTCGCAAAGCACGCCTCAAGATGCACGAACTCGAAGTCGTGCGCCTGTGCGTGTTCCGCTCCTCGCAGCACATCTATGCCCAGGTCATTTCGGCCGACGGCAGCAAGGTTCTGGCAAGCGCCTCGACCTTGGACAAAGAACTGCGTGATGGCGCCACTGGCAACATCGACGCGGCCACTAAGGTTGGCAAGCTGGTAGCTGAGCGTGCGAAAGCCGCCGGTGTATCTCAAGTTGCCTTTGACCGTTCCGGCTTCAAGTACCATGGCCGCGTCAAAGCGCTGGCTGATGCTGCTCGTGAAGGCGGGCTGGAGTTCTAAGTTATGGCAAATAACGATCAAAAGCGCGACGAAGGCTACATCGAGAAGCTGGTTCAAGTTAACCGCGTAGCTAAAACCGTTAAAGGCGGCCGTATCTTCACCTTCACCGCGCTGACCGTGGTAGGTGATGGCAAGGGTCGCGTCGGCTTCGGCCGTGGCAAATCGCGCGAAGTACCTGCTGCGATCCAAAAAGCCATGGAAGCTGCTCGTCGCAACATGATCCAGGTTGACCTGAAAGGCACCACCCTGCAGTACGCCACCAAGGCCGCCCACGGCGCCTCGAAGGTTTACATGCAGCCTGCCTCGGAAGGTACCGGTATCATCGCCGGCGGCGCCATGCGTGCTGTCCTGGAAGTTGCTGGTGTTCAGAACGTCCTGGCCAAGTGCTACGGTTCGACCAACCCAGTGAACGTGGTTTACGCCACCTTCAAGGGTCTGAAAGCCATGCAATCTCCTGAGTCCATTGCTGCCAAGCGCGGCAAGAGCGTTGAGGAGATCTTCTGATCATGGCAACCGTAAAAGTAACGCTGATCAAGAGCGTCTCGGGCCGTATCCCTAACCACAAACTGTGCGTTAAAGGTCTGGGTCTGCGTCGCATCGGTCACACTGTAGAAGTCCAGGATACTCCCGAGAACCGCGGGATGATCAACAAGGCTTACTACATGCTGCGCGTCGAGGGTTAATCGATGAAACTCAATGATCTGAGTCCAGCGCCGGGTTCCCGTCGCGAAAAGCATCGTCCGGGTCGTGGTATCGGTAGCGGTCTGGGTAAGACCGGTGGCCGTGGTCACAAAGGTCAGACCTCCCGTTCGGGTGGTTCGATCGCTCCGGGCTTCGAAGGCGGTCAACAGCCGCTGCACCGTCGCCTGCCGAAGTTCGGCTTCGTTTCCCTGAAAGCCATGGACCGCGCAGAAGTGCGTCTGTCCGAGCTGGCCAAAGTGGAAGGCGACGTGATCTCCGTGCAATCCCTGAAGGATGCCAACGTGATCAACCAGAACGTTCAGCGTGTGAAAATCATGCTGTCTGGCGAAGTCACTCGCGCAGTCACCATCAAGGGTATCGCAGCCACCAAGGGTGCGCGTGCGGCTATCGAAGCAGCTGGCGGCAAGTTCGAGGAATAAATGGCTAAGCAAGGTGCTCTCTCTTCGCTCGGTAAGGGCGGGATGTCGGAACTCTGGGCTCGTCTGCGCTTTCTGTTCATGGCGATCATCGTCTATCGGATAGGTGCGCATATCCCGGTTCCAGGCATCAATCCGGACCGTCTGGCGGATCTGTTTCGGCAGAATGAGGGGACCATTCTTAGCTTGTTCAACATGTTTTCCGGTGGTGCGCTCGAACGCATGAGCATCTTTGCACTGGGGATCATGCCGTACATCTCGGCATCGATCATCATGCAGCTGATGACAGCGGTCAGCCCGCAACTGGAGCAGTTGAAGAAGGAAGGTGAAGCTGGCCGTCGCAAGATCAGCCAGTACACCCGCTACGGCACCGTTATCCTGGCGCTGGTCCAAGCCATTGGCATGTCCATTGGCCTGGCCAACCAGGGCGTGGCGTTTTCTGTCGGCCTGGGCTTCCATGTCGTCGCGGTATCCACATTTGTGGCCGGCGCGATGTTCATGATGTGGCTGGGCGAGCAGATCACCGAGCGCGGTGTGGGCAACGGTATCTCGATGTTGATCTTCGCAGGTATCGTTGCCGGTCTTCCGAGAGCAATCGGGCAGTCTTTCGAGTCTGCACGCACAGGCGATATCAACATTTTCGCCCTGGTCGCTATCGGTTTGCTGGCAGTAGCGATTATCGGTTTTGTGGTGTTCATTGAGCGTGGTCAGCGTCGTATCGCCGTTCACTACGCCAAGCGTCAGCAGGGCCGCAAGGTCTTCGCTGCGCAGACCAGCCACTTGCCGCTTAAGGTGAACATGGCAGGGGTAATCCCGGCCATTTTCGCGAGCAGCATTCTGCTGTTCCCGGCTTCGCTGGGTGCCTGGTTCGGTCAGTCCGAAGGTATGGGCTGGCTGCAGGACATCTCGCAGTCGATCGCTCCTGGTCAGCCGTTGAACATTCTGCTGTTTAGTGCAGGGATCATTTTCTTCTGCTTCTTCTACACGGCGCTGATGTTCAACCCGAAAGACGTAGCGGAAAACCTGAAGAAGTCCGGTGCCTTTATTCCGGGTATCCGTCCTGGTGAGCAGTCGGCACGCTACATTGATGGCGTTCTGACTCGTCTGACCATGTTCGGTGCTCTTTACATGATGGCCGTCTGCCTTCTGCCCCAGTTCCTGGTGGTGGCAGCAAATGTGCCGTTCTACCTTGGCGGGACCTCGTTGCTGATTGTGGTAGTGGTTGTGATGGACTTCATGTCCCAAGTACAATCGCACCTCGTTTCGCACCAGTACGAATCCCTGATGAAGAAAGCCAACCTGAAAGGCTACGGTGGCAGCGGTCTGCTGCGCTGATACGCCCCTAAGGTTCGAGGAGTCGGTAATGAAAGTTCGTGCATCGGTGAAAAAGCTGTGCCGCAACTGCAAGATCATCCGTCGCGAAGGCGTCGTACGAGTGATCTGCAGCGCGGAACCGCGTCACAAACAGCGCCAAGGCTGAGTGTGATCTGCGCTTCAAACCCAGCAGCTAGTGTGCTGCTGGGTTGATTATTCGTTTCTACAGCGATATTATCTCGCGCCCTATTTCTTGGCTTCCGGGGCGTAGGTAGCTGTCAATTGGAGTCCCACTGAATGGCCCGTATTGCAGGCGTCAACATTCCAGATAACAAGCATACTGTTATCTCGCTGACCTACATCTATGGTGTCGGTCGCACAACTGCACAGAAGATCTGTGCAGACGCTGGTGTAAACCCAGCCGCTAAGATCAAGGATCTGAGCGATGAGCAAATCGAAACCCTGCGTGGCGAAGTCGCGAAGTTCACCACCGAAGGTGACCTGCGTCGTGACGTCAACATGAAGATCAAGCGCTTGATGGACCTGGGTTGCTACCGCGGCCTGCGTCATCGTAAAGGTCTGCCGGTTCGCGGTCAGCGCACCAAGACCAACGCACGCACCCGTAAGGGCCCGCGTAAGCCGATCCGCAAGTAATCGCCCAGGAATATAGACATGGCAAAACCTGCTGCTCGTCCTCGTAAGAAAATCAAAAAGACAGTGGTTGATGGCATCGCCCACATCCATGCGTCTTTCAACAACACCATCGTGACCATCACCGACCGTCAGGGCAATGCTTTGTCCTGGGCGACCTCCGGTGGTTCGGGTTTCCGTGGTTCGCGCAAATCCACCCCGTTCGCAGCTCAGATCGCTGCAGAGCGTGCTGGTCAAGCTGCGCTGGAATACGGTCTGAAGAACCTCGACGTTAACGTCAAGGGTCCAGGTCCAGGTCGTGAGTCCGCCGTTCGTGCATTGAACAGCTGTGGCTACAAGATCGCCAGCATCACCGACGTGACGCCAATCCCGCACAACGGGTGCCGTCCGCCGAAGAAGCGCCGCGTGTAATCAGGAGACAGAAGAATGGCACGTTACATTGGTCCAAAATGCAAACTGTCTCGTCGTGAAGGCACTGACCTGTTCCTGAAGAGCGGCGTTCGCGCTCTGGAATCGAAGTGCAACATCGAAGCAGCCCCAGGTATCCACGGCCAGCGCCGTGGCCGTCAGTCCGACTACGGTACCCAGCTGCGCGAGAAACAAAAAGTCCGTCGTATCTACGGTGTTCTGGAGCGTCAGTTCCGCGGTTACTACCAAGCTGCTGCCTCGAAAAAAGGCGCAACTGGTGAGAACCTGCTGCAACTGCTCGAGTGCCGTCTGGATAACGTCGTCTACCGTATGGGCTTCGGCTCGACTCGTTCCGAGTCCCGTCAGCTGGTTTCGCACAAAGCGATCAGCGTCAACGGTAAGACTGTAAACATTCCATCCTACCAAGTTCGTCCGGGTGACGTGGTCGCGGTTCGCGAGAAGTCGTCGAACCAGCTGCGCATTGTTCAAGCCCTTGAACTGTGCGCCCAGCGTGGCCGCGTTGAGTGGGTAGACGTAGATGCTGCTAAAAAGTCGGGCGTTTTCAAGAACGTTCCTGCTCGCGGCGACCTGTCTGCCGACATCAACGAAAACCTGATTGTCGAGCTCTACTCCAAGTAAGGGCTAGAAAATAGGTGCATCCATGCAGATTTCGGTAAATGAGTTCCTGACTCCCCGCCACATTGATGTGCAGGTAGTCAGTCCGACCCGCGCCAAGATCACGCTCGAGCCTCTCGAGCGTGGCTTCGGCCATACCCTGGGCAACGCGCTGCGCCGCATCCTGTTGTCCTCCATGCCTGGCTGTGCAGTAGTCGAGGCCGAGATCGATGGCGTACTCCATGAGTACTCCGCGATCGAAGGTGTACAGGAAGACGTAATTGAAATCCTGTTGAACCTGAAAGGCCTGGCTATCAAACTGCACGGTCGTGACGAAGTTACGCTGACCTTGTCGAAAAAGGGTTCGGGGGTGGTTACCGCTGCCGATATTCAGCTGGATCACGATGTCGAGATCGTCAACCCCGATCACGTAATCGCGAACCTGGCGTCCAACGGCGCCCTGAACATGAAGCTCACTGTAGCTCGTGGTCGCGGTTACGAGCCGGCCGACTCCCGTCAAACTGACGAAGACGAAAGCCGTAGCATTGGCCGTCTGCAGCTGGACGCGTCGTTCAGCCCGGTGCGTCGTATCGCCTATGTGGTCGAGAACGCCCGTGTTGAACAGCGTACCAACCTGGACAAGCTGGTCATTGATCTGGAAACCAACGGCACCCTGGATCCTGAAGAGGCTATCCGCCGCGCTGCGACCATCCTGCAACAGCAGTTGGCCGCGTTCGTCGACCTCAAAGGTGACAGCGAGCCTGTCGTAGTCGAGCAGGAAGACGAGATCGATCCGATCCTGCTACGTCCGGTTGACGACCTGGAACTGACTGTACGTTCGGCCAACTGCCTGAAGGCGGAGAACATCTATTACATCGGCGACCTGATTCAGCGTACCGAAGTAGAGTTGTTGAAGACTCCTAACCTGGGCAAGAAGTCCCTGACTGAAATCAAGGACGTCCTGGCCTCTCGTGGTCTGTCTCTCGGCATGCGCCTCGACAACTGGCCGCCTGCAAGTCTTAAGAAAGACGACAAGGCGACCGCCTGATCGTCGTAATCACCGAACGTAGTGTTTGGTAAGGAATGAATCATGCGTCATCGTAAAAGTGGACGTCACCTGAGCCGTACCAGCTCTCACCGCAAGGCTATGTTCCAGAACATGGCAGTGTCGCTGATCGAGCACGAGCTGATCAAAACCACCCTGCCGAAAGCCAAGGAACTGCGCCGCGTTGCCGAGCCGCTGATCACCCTGGCCAAGGAAGACAGCGTTGCTAACCGTCGTCTGGCCTTCGACCGTACCCGTTCGAAGTCCGCTGTTGGCAAACTGTTCAACGACCTGGGCAAGCGTTACGCCACCCGTCAGGGCGGCTACCTGCGCATCCTGAAGTGCGGTTTCCGCGCTGGCGACAACGCGCCTATGGCGTACGTCGAGCTGGTTGATCGTCCGGTCGGTGGTGCTGTAGAAGCTGCCGAGTAAGACGTTCTGTCTGCTACAAAGAACCGGGCCTAGTGCCCGGTTTTTTGTTTCTACATGTATTGTTTATTTCTATTGATGCAAGTCATGTAATGTATTTGTTCTGTCATCGTTGCTCGTCGATACTCCTATCCAAGCCGATTAGCCGGCAAATCGAGACCGATAAGGAGAGCCCATGAGCAAGATTCTCACCACCGCCAGCGGTGCACCTGTAGCCGATAACCAGAACTCCCGTTCCGCCGGCCCCCGCGGCCCTTTGCTGCTCGATGATTTCCACCTGATCGAGAAGCTCGCCCATTTCAACCGTGAGAACATCCCGGAGCGCCGCGTACACGCCAAGGGCTCGGGCGCTTATGGCACCTTCACGGTTACTCGCGACATCACCCAATACACCAGCGCCAAACTGTTCGAGCAGGTCGGTAAGCAGACCGAGACATTCTTGCGCTTTTCCACGGTGGGTGGCGAGCGTGGCTCGGCCGACACCGAGCGTGACCCGCGCGGTTTCGCGGTCAAGTTCTACACCGAGGAAGGTAACTGGGACATCGTTGGCAACAACACGCCCGTGTTCTTCATCCGCGACCCGCTGAAGTTCCCAGACTTTATCCACACCCAGAAGCGTCATCCGCAGTCGAACCTGAAAAATGCCCAGATGATGTGGGACTTCTGGTCACATTCGCCTGAAGCACTGCACCAGGTCACCATTCTGTTCTCCGACCGGGGTATTCCGGACGGCTACCGCCATATGCACGGCTTCGGCAGCCATACCTACAGCCTGATCAGCGCCAATGGCGAACGCACCTGGGTCAAATGGCATTTCAAAACCCAGCAGGGCATCAAGAACCTGGCCCCTGCCGAGGCTGCGCGCCTTGCCGGTACTGACCCGGACTACGCCCAGCGCGACCTGTTCGAGGCCATTGAGCGTGGCGATTTCCCACGCTGGACTGTGTGCATCCAGGTAATGAGTGAAGCCGAGGCCGCCAGCCGTGTCGAAAACCCCTTCGACGTGACCAAAACCTGGTCGCAGAAGGACTACCCGTTGATTGAGGTTGGCGTGCTGGAGCTCAATCGCAACCCGCTCAACTACTTCGCTGAGGTCGAACAGGCTGCGTTCGGCCCGAGCAACATGGTCCCAGGCGTAGGGTTGTCACCTGACCGCATGCTGCAAGGGCGCGTGTTCGCCTACGCTGACGCTCACCGCTACCGGGTAGGTACCAACCACCAACATTTGCCGGTCAATGCGCCACGCTGCGCGGTCAACAGCTACCAGCGCGATGGTTCGATGGCGAGCGGCAGCTACGGCAGCGCACCGAACTATGAGCCTAACAGCTACGCCGATGCACCCAAGCAGTCGCCTCGCCATGCTGAGCCTGCGCTGGCCTTGAACGGCTCGGCGGACCGCTACGATCACCGTGAGGACAACGACTACTACAGCCACGCAGGCGCGCTGTTCCGTCTGATGAGCCCTGAACAGCAAGCCCTGTTGATCGACAATATTGCCGGCACCATGGCAGGGGTCAGCCAAGAGGTGGTTCAGCGCCAGTTGCAGTACTTCTTCAAAGCCGACCCGGCTTACGGTGAAGGTATTGCCAAGGCCCTGGGCGTGAATCTCGCCTAAGTCGAAGTGATAAGAAGAACCGCCCTCATTTGGGCGGTTTTTCAATGAAAATCACTACTGTTTAACCGATTTTTTGCTTCTAATTGCGCGTTTTTCAGTGACCGCGAGCAAAACCTGGTTCACACTATGTTCCATTAGATGTTTTCACAGGGAGAAGCAGGGCGATGCAAGGTCACCCGGACGTAATCAATTACCTCGTCACGTTGCTGAAGGGCGAACTGGCAGCACGCGACCAGTACTTCATCCACTCGCGGATGTACGAAGACTGGGGCCTGTCCAAGCTCTACGAGCGCATCAACCACGAGATGGAAGAAGAGACGCAGCACGCCGATGCGCTGATGCGCCGTATCCTCATGCTCGAGGGTACCCCCGACATGCGCGCGGATGACCTGGAAGTGGGCAGTACCGTGCCGGAAATGATCGAGGCCGACCTCAAGCTCGAATACAAGGTTCGCGCCGCGCTCTGCAAAGGCATCGAGCTGTGCGAGCTGCACAAGGATTACATCAGCCGCGACATCCTGCGGGCACAGCTGGCCGATACCGAAGAAGACCACACCTACTGGCTGGAAAAGCAGCAGGGTCTGATCAAGGCCATTGGCCTGGAGAACTACCTGCAGTCGCAGATGTAAGTTATCCACAGTCTATGAAAAAGCCCCTGGCACCGTTGGTACCAGGGGCTTTTTCATGCCCAGGGGGTTCAGGCCCGGTCACGCTCCAACAGCGGCTTGAGGTAATGCCCGGTATAGGACTGCTTCATCTTGCTCAGCTCTTCCGGGGTACCGCAGGCAATGATCTGACCACCTTTGGAGCCGCCTTCCGGCCCAAGGTCCACCAACCAGTCCGCAGTCTTGATCACGTCCAGGTTGTGCTCGATCACCACCACAGTGTTGCCGTGGTCACGCAGGCGGTGCAGCACGTCGAGCAACTGCTGGATATCGGCGAAGTGCAGGCCCGTGGTCGGTTCGTCAAGGATATACAGGGTTTTGCCGGTATCGCGCTTGGACAACTCACGCGACAGTTTGACCCGCTGCGCCTCACCGCCGGACAACGTAGTTGCCGACTGCCCCAGCTTGATATACGACAGGCCTACATCCATCAGCGTCTGAAGCTTGCGCGCCAGTGCCGGTACCGCGTCGAAGAACTCGCGGGCATCCTCGATGGTCATTTCCAGGACCTCGTGAATGTTCTTGCCCTTGTACTTGATCTCAAGGGTTTCGCGGTTGTAGCGCTTGCTCTTGCACACATCGCACGGCACATAGATATCCGGCAGGAAGTGCATCTCCACCTTGATCAGGCCGTCACCCTGGCAGGCCTCGCAGCGCCCGCCCTTGACGTTGAACGAGAAGCGCCCTGGGCCATAGCCACGCGAGCGGGATTCCGGCACGCCGGAGAACAGTTCGCGGATCGGCGTGAAAATACCTGTGTAGGTGGCCGGGTTCGAGCGCGGTGTGCGCCCGATCGGGCTCTGGTCGATGTCCACCACCTTGTCCAGGTGCTGCAGGCCGTCCATGCTGCTGTGCGCTGCGGCTTCCAGGCTGCTCGCACCGTTCAGGGCGGTGGCGGCCAGAGGGAACAGCGTGTTGTTGATCAGCGTCGACTTGCCCGAGCCGGATACACCGGTTACGCAGGTGAGCAGGCCGATCGGGATCTCCAGGTCGACGTTCTGCAGGTTGTTGCCACGAGCCCCCTTGAGCTTGAGCTGCAGTTTCTTGTTGCGTGGCGTGCGTTTGGCAGGCACGGCAATCTTCTTGCGCCCGGAGAGGTATTTGCCCGTCAGCGAATCCGGGTGGTCCATGACCTCCTGGGGTGAGCCCTCGGCAACGATCTGGCCACCATGCACACCGGCGCCCGGGCCGATGTCCACCACATAGTCGGCCAGGCGAATGGCGTCTTCGTCGTGCTCGACCACGATTACCGTGTTACCCAGGTCACGTAAGTGGTTGAGGGTGGCCAGGAGACGGTCGTTGTCACGTTGATGAAGACCGATCGACGGTTCGTCGAGGATGTACATCACCCCGACCAGGCCCGCACCAATCTGGCTGGCCAGGCGGATACGTTGTGCCTCGCCACCCGACAGGGTTTCAGCGCTGCGGTCCAGGGTCAGGTAATCGAGGCCGACGTTGACCAGGAACTGCAGGCGTTCGCAGATTTCCTTGAGAATCTTCGCCGCAATCTCGCCGCGGCGACCAGTCAGGGTCAGGTCAGCGAAATAGCCGCTGGCGTCGCCGATCGGCATGTTGGTAACCGCCGGCAAGGTCTTTTCGCCAACCCAGACGTGACGTGCTTCACGGCGCAGGCGGGTGCCGCGGCAGTCGGGGCAGGGCTGGGTCCCGAGGAACTTGGCCAATTCCTCGCGCACTGTGGCCGATTCGGTTTCACGGTAGCGGCGCTCAAGGTTCGGCACGATGCCTTCGAACGGGTGCGAGCGCTTGACGATGTCGCCACGGTCATTGAGGTACTTGAAATCGACGCTCTGCTTGCCGCTGCCCTGCAGGATCACCTTCTGGTGGTCGGCCGACAGCTCGCCGAACGGTTCCTCCAGGCTGAACCCATAATGCGCGGCCAGTGACCCGAGCATCTGGAAGTAATAGACGTTGCGCCGGTCCCAGCCGCGTATCGCACCTTCGGCCAGCGTCAGCTCACTGTTGACCAGGCGCTTGGTGTCGAAAAACTGCTTCACGCCCAAGCCGTCGCAGGTCGGGCAGGCCCCCGCCGGGTTGTTGAAGGAGAACAGCTTGGGTTCCAGCTCGCTGATCGCGTGGCCGCAGACTGGGCAGGCGAAGCGGGCAGAGAAGATCGTTTCTTCGCCTTCCTCGTCGTCCATCGGCGCCACCAAGGCAATACCGTCGGCCAGCTTGAGCGCGGTCTCGAACGATTCGGCCAGGCGCTGCTGCAGGTCGGCGCGGACCTTGAACCGGTCCACCACCACATCGATGCTGTGTTTTTTCTGCTTGTCCAGCTTGGGCAGTTCGTCGAGCTCGTACAGCTTGCCGTTGACCCGGGCCCGCACGAAGCCCTGGGCGCGCAGCTCGTCGAACACCGCCAGGTGCTCCCCCTTGCGCTCACGGATCACCGGGGCCAGCAGCATCAGCTTGCTGCCTTCCGGGCGCTCCAGCACCAGGTCGACCATCTGGCTGATGGTCTGCGCCTCCAGTGGAATGTCATGGTCGGGGCAGCGTGGCGTGCCTACACGGGCGTAGAGCAGGCGCAGGTAGTCGTAGATTTCGGTGATGGTGCCAACCGTCGAACGCGGGTTGTGCGAGGTCGACTTCTGCTCGATGGAAATCGCCGGCGACAGGCCCTCGATGGTGTCCACATCGGGCTTTTCCATCATCGACAGGAACTGCCGGGCGTACGCCGAAAGCGACTCTACATAGCGTCGCTGCCCTTCGGCGTACAAGGTATCGAACGCCAGGGACGACTTGCCGGAACCGGACAGGCCGGTGATCACGATCAGCTTGTCCCGCGGCAGGGTCAGGTCGATGTTCTTCAGGTTGTGGGTTCGTGCCCCACGAATCAGGATCTTGTCCACTGCGGCCTCGCTCGGCGGGCATAAACAAGGAAGTATACGGCGCGCTGCCAGTACGCGGCAAAGCGTCGCGTATATGCCGTCAAGCTGTCGGACTGATAGAATCGCCGCCGGTTCACACGAGATTAATCCATGCACGACACCCACAACGAGCGCATGAGTGGCAGCGAAACCCGCGCCGCAGGCGGCCTGGCCCTGGTCTTTGCCTTTCGTATGCTGGGCATGTTCATGGTCTTGCCGGTGCTGGCCACCTACGGCATGGACCTGGCCGGTGCCACGCCGGCGCTGATTGGCTTGGCCATTGGTGCCTATGGCCTGACCCAGGCTGTCCTGCAGATCCCATTCGGGGTCGTTTCCGACCGCATCGGGCGCCGCCCGGTGATTTACCTAGGGTTGGTCATTTTCGCCCTGGGCAGTGTATTGGCCGCGCAGGCCGATTCCATCTGGGGCGTGATCGCCGGGCGCATCCTGCAGGGCGCCGGGGCGATTTCTGCGGCGGTCATGGCGCTGCTGTCCGACCTCACCCGCGAGCAGCACCGCACCAAGGCCATGGCCATGATCGGCATGAGCATCGGCTTGTCGTTCGCGGTGGCGATGGTCGTCGGCCCGCTGCTGACCAGTGCCTTCGGCTTGTCAGGATTGTTCCTCGCCACGGCAGGACTTGCCCTTGTCGGCATTCTGCTGATTGCCTTTGTGGTGCCCAATACACACAGCACCTTGCAGCACCGCGAATCTGGCGTGGCGCGCCAGGCCCTCGGCCCGACCCTGCGTCATCCGGACCTTCTGCGCCTGGATGTCGGTATCTTCATCCTTCATGCCATCCTCATGGCCAGCTTCGTCGCGCTGCCTTTGGCCTTCGTCGAGCGCGGTGGTTTGCCCAAGGAAGAACACTGGTGGGTGTACCTGACCGCGCTGTTCATCTCATTTTTTGCAATGGTCCCGTTCATCATCTATGGCGAAAAGAAGCGCAAGATGAAACGCGTGTTGGCCGGAGCGGTCAGTGTGTTGCTGCTGGTGGAGGTGTTCTTCTGGCAGTGGGCTGACAACTTGCACGGACTGGTGATTGGCACCGTGGTATTCTTTACTGCATTCAACCTGCTGGAGGCTTCGTTGCCTTCGCTGGTGAGCAAGGTGTCGCCTGCGGGTGGCAAGGGAACGGCGATGGGGGTGTACTCTACCAGCCAGTTCCTGGGTGCCGCTCTGGGGGGAATCCTCGGTGGCTGGTTGTTCCAGCACGGTGGGCTGAACACGGTGTTCCTCGGTTGCGCGGTGCTGTGCGGCGTTTGGCTGGTCGTGGCGTTGCGCATGAACGAACCACCGTATGTGACCAGCCTGCGCATGCCGCTGACGCCTGAGGCGGTCCGGGAAGCCGGGTTGACCGAGCGCCTGCTGGCCGTGCCGGGTGTGACCGACGCCGTAGTGGTGGCTGAAGAAGCTGCCATCTATATCAAACTGGATACGAAAATTTTGGACCGTGCGACCCTCGAGCGTCTGGTGAACCCAGCCTCATCGGCGTGCGAAGCCTAGGAGAACGTTATGGCCCGTGGGGTTAACAAAGTCATTCTGGTCGGCACCTGTGGCCAGGATCCCGAAGTCCGCTACCTGCCCAACGGTAACGCCGTGACCAACCTGAGCCTGGCTACCAGCGAGCAGTGGACCGACAAGCAGTCGGGCCAGAAGGTCGAGCGTACCGAGTGGCACCGTGTGTCGCTGTTCGGCAAGGTTGCCGAAATCGCCGGCGAGTACCTGCGCAAGGGTTCGCAGGTGTACATCGAAGGCAAGCTGCAGACCCGTGAGTGGGAAAAAGACGGTATCAAGCGCTACACCACTGAAATCATCGTCGACATGCAGGGCACCATGCAGCTGCTTGGCAGCCGTCCGCAGAACCAGCAAGGTGGCGGCGACCAGTACAACCAGGGTGGTGGTAATAACTACAACCAGGGTGGCCAGCAGCAATACAACCAGGCCCCGCAACAACGCCAGCAGGCCCCGCGCCCGCAACAGTCCCAGCAGCGCCCAGCGCCGCAACAGCCTGCGCCGCAGCCGGCGGCTGACTTTGACAGCTTTGATGACGATATTCCGTTCTGATCAGAGCGGTAGCGAGTCGCTGCAGTAAAAAACCCAAGGCACCTGCCTTGGGTTTTTTTATGTGCCCCAAAACGATGCCTCCACCACTCAGGCATCTCCCTCCAGCGCTATCTGGGCAAATTGGGTGTCCAGTTCGGGCGTTGCGCCGCTGATGCCGATGCCGCCGATAGGTTGGCCGTTCGTATCCATGATCGGTAAACCACCCCTAAGCAGCGTAATACCCGGCAGTGACGAGTAGGGGTGTGCCGGATGTGCGGCATCTTGTTGTGCGTGCGATGTGGACGAGAGCGGGAAGCGGGCCGAGGTCGAGGCTTTGAGCTGAGCGACCTGTATGCTGCGGGTGCTGGCGCCATCCATGCGATGGAAGTGTTTGAGGTTGCCATGGCTGTCGACAATGCTGATGACAATGGCAAAGCCCTGGGCACGGGCAGCGCGCTCGGCGGCGGCAGCCATTGTGCGAGCCGCTTCGGCCGTGAGTGGCTCAGCCAGTGACGGTGCTGTCAGTAATAGCAAGCCGATGACGAGACCGATACGACGGTAATCCATGACCATGCGAGTACTACCCCCAGGTTTTTTCGCCAACCTAGCAGGGCGTTGGTGTTCATTGATGTAGTCCGTTTCCGAAATTGATGTCCGGCTGTCGGCAGCAGCAGATGCACAGGCCCTTTACAGGGGCGCTTTGAAGATCTTCTCCATGATCCCCATGAAATCCCACGCCAGCTTGGAGCGCTGTTGGTGCCCGGGAAACACCATCGACACCTCAAAAGGGATGGACTGCTCAAGCTTGCGAAAGGTAATCCCCGGGTACTTCGAATACGACGCGGTGAACGGATCACACACGGTCATGCCGAAGCCGCCCGAGACCATGTTGCAGGCGAAGTGCGCCGAGGTGGTGTCGACCGAGCTGGCACCCACCACTGCGCGTGACTCCAGTGCGGCATCGAGGCGGCGCTGCAGAGGGTTGTTGGGGTTCAGCGAGATCAGGCGCTGGCCACGCAGGTCCTCGAGGCTGAGCACCTGCTTTTCGGCCAGCGGATCATCGCTGCGTAGCACGCACACCGCATCCACCTTGGGCATCGGGACCAGTTGCAGGCCCGGGTAATCGCCCGCTGGCACCTGCACAAAGCCGATATCCAGCTGGTTCGCCGAAGTCAGTTCAAGCACGCTCATGGAGTTGCGCACATCCAGTGAGGTTCTCACCCCGGGGCGTTCATGCACGAACCGCCGCGTGCCCTCGGCCACCACGGTCAGGCCCAGCGCACTCATCGAGCCGATGCGTAGAGTGCCGGTACGCAGGGTCATGAGGTCCTCGGCGACCCGCTCGATGCGCTCGATACCCTGGTAGAACTTGTCCACCTCGGCATACAGGAACTGCGCTTCGGTGCTGGGTATCAGGCGATTGCCTTCACGGCGGAACAGGCGTAGCGAAAGGCCCACTTCCAGGTCGCGGATCAGCCGGCTGACCGCAGGCTGAGAGACCCGGAGGCTTTCTGCGGCGATGGTCATGCTGCCCGTGAGCATGACGGTGCGAAAGGCTTCTAGCTGGCGCGGATTGAGTTTCATCTTCGGTCTCGGCGAGGGCGATGCGGGGAGGTAGCGCCGCCAGCATAACATTTTGTTATGTGCGTCCAACCCCTTGCCGTATTGCGATGTTTTCATGACATGCGATGATTTGTTCAGGTGTTGGCAGATAACAATTTGCAACACTTGCAGATGAACGCCGTTAATTAAAACAATAGGGGCTGATCGTGCTTAATTATGCAATCCGCAGGATATTACTCCTGCTGCCCATGTTGTTGGGTGTCTCGATTGTGGTCTTTCTCGTCCTGCATTTTATTCCGGGCGACCCGGCCAGGTTGGCGGCGGGTCCGGATGCCACAGAAGCGGACGTTGCGCAGATACGGCAAAACTATGGGTTGGACAAGCCCTTGGTTTCCCAGTACCTGATTTACGTGAAGAAAGTGGCCACCGGCGACCTGGGCGAATCCTTCCAGACCTTCACCCCGGTCCTTGAGGGCATCGCCAGGACATTGCCGGCGACGCTTGAGCTGACGGCAGCCGGGATGCTGCTCGCGGTCCTCATTGGTGTGCCCCTGGGCATCATAGCGGCGCTGCGGCCACGGGGCGTGCTCGACAGCGCGTTGACCACCCTGGCGGTGCTGGGCATCTCGATGCCGGGCTTTTTGCTCGGGCTGATCCTGATGTCGGTGTTCTCCGCCAGCCTCGGATGGTTGCCACCCACCGGCCGCGGGGGCTTTCAGCACCTGATATTGCCGGCCGTGACCCTGGGCCTGCCCTATGTAGCGACGTTTTCCAGGCTCGCCCGTTCAACCATGATGGATGTATTGAAGGAAGACTATATAAGAACGGCCTACGCCAAAGGCGTGCCCAATTATAAAGTTGTCCTGAAACATGCACTTTCCAATGCCGCTATTCCGTTGGTAACGGTATTCGGGATGGACTTCGGACGTTTGCTCGGTGGCGCGGTAATTGTCGAAACCGTGTTTGCCTGGCCCGGCATGGGACGCTTCCTGATAGATGCGATCATGGCCCGTGATATCTATGTGGTTCAAGGAACTGTATTGGTATTCGCCGCGCTGGTCGTTGTCGTCAACCTCATTGTGGATCTTGCATATGGCATCCTCGACCCTCGCATCACCTACAACTGAGGCCCGGCCCATGCCTCGGAACGTGCGGCGCCTGAACTTCATCGGCTTTCTGATCGCCAGAAAGCGCTGGTTTGCACTCAGTGCGACGGTGGTGATCCTGCTGATGGTGGCCGCGGCGGTGTTCGCGCCGCTGTTTTTCGACTGGGACGCGGTTACCCGGATCAACCTGTCGCAGTCACTGGTCCCGCCAGGCTCCGAATTCTGGCTGGGTACTGACCAACTTGGCCGCGACCTGCTCGGGCGTGTGCTCTGGGGCGCACGGATTACCCTGATTGTTGCGGTGGCCAGTGTCGGCACCGCGATGCTGGTGGGGGTCGCGGTCGGGGCAGGGTGCGGTTACTACAATGGCCCGATCTCGGGGCTGGTCATGCGGGTCATGGATTCGATGATCGCATTCCCTCGCACCCTGGTGGCGATCCTGGTGATCACCGTGGCCGGCAACAGCATCCTCAGCCTGACGCTGGCCATCGCGATCTCCAGTATTCCGATCTACGTGCGGTTTTTCGCCGGGCCGGTCATGGCCCTGGCCAAGCGCGAGTTCGTGCTGGCGTCGAAATCCATCGGGGTGAGCGATTTGCGCCTGTTGCGGGTGCACATCCTGCCCAACATCGGTTCGCTGGTGATCATCCAGGCCACGGTATCGCTCGCCGAAGCCATCCTGATCGGCTCCGGCTTGAGCTTCCTCGGCCTTGGGCCACCCCCGCCGACGCCGGAGTGGGGCGCAATGATCGCCGAGTCGAGGCCCTTGCTGACTACCCACCCCTATGTGCTGATTGCTCCCGGATGCGCGCTGGTACTGACCATCCTGAGCTTCAACATCGTGGGTGATGCACTGCGCGATTTCATCGACCCGAAGTCACGCAAATCCTGACTGTCACCGGCGCGGCTTGGTCGCGCCGGGTGGTACGAAACCTTATGAAGCGAGAAAAGATCATGGAGCGTACAGGCTTCAAGGCACAGCTCGTCCGTGGTTTGCTGCTGGGTGTCCTCGGATGCTCGGCGCTCGGCCCGGTTGCAGCCAGCGCGCAGGACCTGCAAACCCTGACCTTCGTGCAGGGTTCGGACATCGACACCCTGGACCCGGCGGTTTCCCGCAGCGTCCCGTCCTACAACGTGCTCGACCATCTGTTCAACCGCCTGGTGAACTGGGAGGGCCAGGAACGTGACCACGTGGTCCCTGACCTGGCCCTGTCCTGGACCCGTTCCGACGACGGCCGTCAGTGGACCTTCACCCTGCGCCAAGGGGTGAAATTTCACGACGGTACCGATTTCGACGCACAAGCGGTGAAGTTCAACCTGGACCGCATTCGCGATGCCCGCCTGGGCTCGCCGCACAGGTCCTACTACACCGACATCGTCTCGGTCGAGGCGCTGGCGCCCGACCAAGTCCGCATCACCACCGCCAACCCGTCGCCGACCATGCTCGAGCTGCTGGCCAAGCCGTCGTCCTCGATCAGCAGCCCGGCGGCGGTAGCCCGCTATGGGCGGGCCTATGGGCACCATCCGGTCGGCACAGGGCCTTACCAGTTCGAGCGCTGGATCCCCAACGACCACACCGTGATCGTCAGAAACCCTGACTTCTTCGGCACCCCCGGTAAACCGGAAAAGCTCGTGTTCCGCCCTGTGCGTGAGGACTCCTCGCGGGTCATCGAACTGCGCACCCGCAATGCCGATGTGGCCGCCGACCTGTCGCCGGAAGCGGCGATCGAACTCAAGGCGCTGAACAAGTCGGACCTGCTGCGGGTGCCGAGCACCTTCCAGGTGTTTTTCGAGCTGAACCTGACCCGCCCGCCGTTCGATGACGTGCGCATGCGCCAGGCGGTGAACATGGCGATCGACCGCGATGCCCTGGTGAACAAGGTGTTGCTGGGCTACGGCAAGGTGCCGACCAGCCCGTTCCCGGAAGGGACCCAGGCGCGCCGTACCTTTGCGCCGGTGAAGTACGACCCAGCCGCAGCCCGGCAACTGATCGAGCAGGTCTACCCCGGTGGCTTCCCCGGCACCGTGGTGATGTGGACCCCGGCCGGGCGCTACACCAAGGACCGTCAAGTGGCCGAGGTGGTCCAGGGCTACCTCAACGCGGTAGGCCTCAAGACCGAGTTCAAGGTCTGGGAGTGGGCCACCTATCAGAAGAGCCTGTATCGCCCTGAGCCAGGCAAAGGCACGGGCAAGGGTTCCAACGATGCCGACATGTGGCTGCTGGGCACCGGCATTTCCGATGCGGACATCCGCCTGCGACGCAAGCTGGTGACCGGGGACCCACAGAACCTGACCGGCTACAGCAACCCCGAGGTGGACAGCCTGCTGCAACAGGCCGCCCGTGAGCTGGATGAGCACAAGCGCATGGGCTTCTACGGGCAGATCCAGCAAATCCTCTGGGAGAAAGATCCCAACAGCCTGCCGCTGTTCGACCAGGAACAGATCATCGGGCTACGCAAAGGTATGAAAGGTCTCGCCGTCGATTACGAAGGGACCATCGATTTCAAGAATGCACAACTGAATTGAGCGGTGATACGACCATGTCCAAAGCACAAGTACACGAAACCCTGCTGACCGATGCCCGCCTGAGCGCCCCGGCCGCCGAGCGGATGGTGAAATACCATGACATCCCGGCCCTGGATACCGAAATTCGCCAGTTTCACGAGTTCATCGAGGTCGACCTGGCGCACACGGTCATGCTCGTCGAGCAGCAGATTCTTGCCCGCCCGGTGGGCCAGTCGATCCTCGCCGAGCTGCGCAAGATCCGCGAGCTGTCTGCCTCCGACTTCCCCTTCGATGTCAGAAAGGGCAGCTTCCTGTTGCAGGTCGAATCCTACCTGTTCGCCCGCATCGGCGAAGACAACGCCGGCCAGATGCACACCGGGCGTAGCCGCATCGACCAGGGCGCCACGGTGCGCCGCCTGTACGATCGCAAACGCATCCTGGCAGTGCTGGGGCGCATCAATGGCTTCCAGGACGCGCTGATCCAGCAGGCCTCGCGCCACGCCGATACCATCATGCCGGGCTACACCCACATGCAGCATGCCCAGCCGTGGGTGTTCGGCCATTACCTGCTGAGCTTCAGCACCCGCCTGCATGACAGTTTCAGCCGCCTGGCCCAGGCCTACGCCCGGGTCAACCGCAACCCGCTGGGCGCGGTGGGGCTGGCCGGCACCTCGTGGCCGCTGGACCGCAACCGCACCACCGAGCTGCTGGGCTTCGACAGCCTGGTGGAAAACTCCAAGCTGGGCCGCGAAGCCTGGTACGCAGCCGAGGCCATTGGCGCGCTGTCGTTCATCATGGCCGACCTCAACGACCTGGCCACCGACCTGCACCTCTGGTCGAGTGTCGAGTTCGCCACGGTCGAGAGTGATGACAGTTACTGCGGCACCAGCAGCATCTTCCCGCAGAAGAAGAACCCGTCGGGCCTGGAGACCATCAAGAAGGCCGCCGGCGAATCCGTGACCTGGCTGAGCACCGCACTGGCAACCTTCCGCGCCGAAGGCACAGGCGACCAGGCCATGCGCGACCTGCCGTTGATCCAGCGCGCGCTGGAGGTGACCGAAGGTATGCTCGATTTGTTCACCGGCATCCTCGAAACCCTGAAGGTGCATGAGGCGCGCATGGGCGAGCTGCTGTCGGGCAGCTGGTGCACCGCGAGCAACCTGGCCGATATCATTGTGCGTGAGCGTGGCATCAGCTTCCGCCAGGTACACCATGTGGTCGCGCGGCTTGTGCGTAACTGCCTGGCCGCGGGGGTGACGCCGCAGCAGGTGACCGGTGCGGCGCTGGATCAGGCTTCGGAGGAGACCATCGGTTCTGCCCTGGGCTATACCGATGCGCAGGTGCGTGATGCACTGAACCCGCGTACCTTCGTGGAAACCCGTATCTCTGTCGGTGGCGTCGGCCCTGCCGAGGTGCGTCGCTTGCTGACGGTCGCCCAGGATGAGCTGGCGCAGGACCGCCAATGGGTCGCCGCCCACCTGGGCAAGGTCGCCGGTGCCCGGGCCGCGCTGGATGCCGCCGTGGCGCGGATCGTCGACTGAAGGAGGTTTTCCTGATGAACGAAAATCTGGTCGCTCGGGTCGAGAACCTGAGCGTGGCCTTCGGCAGCGATGGCGAGGCCCCCGTAGTACGAGACGTGTCCTTTGAAGTCGGCCGTGGCCAGACCCTGGCCATCGTCGGTGAGTCGGGCTCCGGCAAGTCGGTGACCTCGATGGCCATGATGGGCCTGATCGGGCGGGCCGGTGGCCGCGTGGTGTCCGGCTCGATGCACCTGCGCACCGGCGACGGGGCGCTGATCGACCTGGTGTCGGCGCCTGAGTCGCTGTTGCGCCGGCTGCGCGGCTCGGCGATGTCGATGATCTTTCAGGAACCGATGACCTCGCTGAACCCGGTGTTCAAGGTTGGCGCGCAACTGGTCGAGGCGATCACCCTGCACAAGCGCTGCAACCGCGCCAGCGCTGAGGCTCAGGCCCTGCGCATGCTCGACCTGGTACGCATCCCCGATGCCCGGCAGGTCATGGGGCGCTACCCCCACGAGCTGTCCGGTGGCATGCGCCAGCGCATCATGATCGCCATGTCGCTGGTGTGCGAACCGACCTTGCTGATCGCCGACGAACCCACCACAGCGCTGGACGTTACCGTGCAGGCGCAGATCCTGCGGATCATCAAGGAACTGCAGGACAGCTTGCGCATGGGGGTGATCTTTATCACCCACGACATGGGCGTGGTGGCGGAAGTGGCCGACGATGTCATGGTCATGAAGCGCGGCGAGACCGTCGAACATGGCGCGGCCAAGGAGGTCCTGCTTCACCCTCGGCAGCCGTACACCCAGGCGTTGCTGGCGGCGGTGCCGAAGATCGGATCGATGCGGGGCAGCGACCTGCCGGCCAAGTTCGCCCTGGTCGACGAGCCGGTGGCACAAGGGCAGCAGGATGCGCCGCGGGCGCCGGACTACCAGGGGGCCCCGATCCTCAGCGTTGAGTCGCTGTCGATTCGCTACGACTTGCGTGGCGGCATTCTGGGCAAGGTTCAGCGCCGTGTGCATGCGGTGGAGTCGATCGACTTCCAGATTTACCCGGGCGAAACCCTGGCGCTGGTGGGCGAGTCTGGCTGTGGCAAGTCCACCAGCGCCCGGGCGGTGGCGGGGCTGATGCCGATTCAGGGCGGCAACATCCTGTTTCAGGGGCGGAATGTGGGCGCGCTGGACCGGGCCGAACTCAAGGCCCTGCGGCGCGACGTGCAGATGGTGTTCCAGGACCCGTATGCGTCGCTCAATCCGCGCCTTACCATCGAGCAGAGCCTGCTGGAGCCGCTGCTGGTGCATGGCATTGCCAGGGGGGACGCCGCGCGTCGGCAAGTGGCGGAGTTGCTGGAGCGCGTGGGGCTCGGGGCCGAGCATGCGCAACGCTACCCCCATGAGTTTTCTGGCGGGCAGCGCCAGCGCATCTGCATCGCCCGCGCGCTGACCCTGTCTCCCAAGCTGATCATCGCCGACGAAGCGGTGTCAGCGCTGGACGTGTCGATTCAGGCCCAGGTCATCAACTTGATGCAGGACCTGCAGAAGGAGCGGGGCATTGCCTTCCTGTTCATCTCCCATGACATGGCAGTGGTCGAGCGGGTCAGCCATCGGGTGGGGGTGATGTACCACGGGCGGATCGTCGAGATCGGGCCACGGCGCAGCGTGTTCGAGAACCCGGGGCATGCGTACACCCAGCGGCTGCTCAGCGCGGTGCCGTCGGCGGACATGAATGTAGAGCGCAAGCCGTTCACCCTGATGAGCGAGGCGGTGCCTAGCCGTATCCACGCCGTCGGGCACCAGGCCGCCGCCATGCAGTACCGGGAGGTTGCGCCGGGCCATTTCGTGGCGATCTCGGCGGTGGCGTGAGGGGCGGGAGCTTTCGGCATTGATGTCCGGTAGATGGGTTGCGGCTGCTGCTCGCAACCCATGCACCGACAAAACTCACACACCTGACCCAGGTCATCGCACCCTCTCGATTCTTGACGGGGCTTATCTATTGGCCGCCGTCAAAACCGCCACCGTGACTACCATGAGACGCCGTACATGTAATGCAGCCTGTTCTTGGCTATCTCGATATCGTTCATCAACGCTTTTGCCAAAGCACTCAGATAGTCCGCCGCGCCCAGCAACTTGTGGTCATCCTCCATA
Source organism: Pseudomonas ceruminis (assembly GCF_021602025.1). GTDB lineage: Bacteria > Pseudomonadota > Gammaproteobacteria > Pseudomonadales > Pseudomonadaceae > Aquipseudomonas > Aquipseudomonas ceruminis. The sequence continues at coordinate 109,483 of NZ_BQHW01000012.1, read as the reverse complement.
TCCCCTTCACGAACGAGATGCCTGATGTAGCTCAGCAGCACGGAGACCTGTTCGTACGCATCGTCGATGGGAATGCCAGGCTGCACGCGTAGGAGATCGATCGGTGGGTTGCCCACATCGAGAAAGGTTGCCACGCCGATGGTTGTAAGCGGTTTGGGTTGCTCCGCCATGCCGTCAGTCCTCGACCCGTTGGCCGTAGAGCCGATCATGAACGTGCGCTACCAGTGAATGGGGGGGATGGGTTTGCGGCGGGGTGGGTCTGGGACCATCTTTTTCACGACCGGAAAACGGTATCCCTGAGGCGTTTCCCCGACAACAGCGACACTTCAACAGCGCGCGTAGGATAATTCCCATGGCAGGAAATGGGGTGGGGCCCGATGTGTTTGGCTCAAAACATTCAGCGCCCATGAGATCGAGCGCCGCCCGCGCGGCGCATCGCGGGGCAAGCCCGCTCCCACATTTGTTGCAACGCGCCGTTCCAGACAGGCCATGGTTGTTCGCCCTGGTGCATGACTTAAGACAGGTGAGGCGGCAGCAGTGCCAGCCGAAATATCTCGTCGAGCCAACAAGGCTGACAACTATGGCCTATCAGGCCATGGCACGTTGCAACAAATGTGGGAGCGGGCTTGCCCCGCGATGCGCCGCGCGGGCGGCGCTCGATTTGCGCATCCCCATAAAACCCAAGCCATGCACCTGGCGACCATAACGCCCCCCACCGCCCATGTGACCCAAGTCACCACACCTTCCCGATTCTTGACTAGTCTTACCCATTGGCGGCCGTCAAAAACCGCCACCGTGACTACCAGGAGACGCCGGCCATGTTCCGTGCGTCCACTATCTGATCAGGAGTGCACGATGGACCTGAACCGTCGGCAGTTCTTCAAGGTCGCCGCCGTCGGCCTTGGAGGCTCGAGCCTCGCGGCGTTGGGCATGGCCCCCACGCCCGCGTTCGCCGAGCAGGTGCGCCACTTCAAGCTGGCGCACACCAAAGAAGCCCGGAACACCTGCCCCTACTGCTCGGTCGGCTGCGGCCTGATCCTGTACAGCCAGGGCGATGCGGGCAAGAACGTCAAACAGAACATCATCCATATCGAAGGCGACGCCGACCACCCGGTCAACCGCGGCACCCTGTGCCCGAAAGGCGCAGGCCTGCTGGACTTCATCCACAGCCCAAGCCGCCTGCAGTACCCCGAAGTACGCAAGCCGGGCAGCAAAGAGTGGGTGCGGGTCAGCTGGGATGAGGCGCTCGACCGCGTCGCTGACCTGATGAAGCAGGACCGCGACGCCAATTTCATCGAAAAGAACGCCCAGGGGCAAACGGTCAACCGTTGGCTTACCACCGGTTTTCTCGCTGCATCAGCCGCCTCCAGCGAGGCGGGTTACCTGACCCACAAGGTCGTCCGCGCAACAGGCATGCTGGGGTTCGACAACCAGGCACGTGTCTGACATGGCCCGACGGTGGCAAGTCTTGCCCCGACGTACGGCCGTGGCGCCATGACCAACCACTGGTCAGATATCGCCAACGCGAATCTGGTCCTGGTGATGGGTGGCAACGCAGCAGAAGCGCACCCGTGCGGCTTCAAGTGGGTGACCGAGGCCAAGGCGCACAACAAGGCGCGGCTGATCGTGGTCGACCCGCGGTTTACCCGTACCGCCTCGGTGGCGGATTACTACGCGCCGATTCGCACCGGCAGCGACATTGCCTTCATGGGTGGGTTGATCAACTACCTGCTGAGCAACGACAAGATCCAGCACGAGTACGTGCGTAACTACACCGACGTCTCGTTCATCGTCAAAGAGAGCTATGGCTTCGAGGACGGGCTGTTCAGCGGCTACGACGCGGCCAAGCGTGTGTACGCCGACAAGTCGGGCTGGGGTTACGAGTTGGGTGAGGACGGCTTCGCCAAGGTCGACCCGACCCTGCAGCACCCGCGCTGCGTGTATCAGCTGATGAAGCAGCACTACAGCCGCTACACCCCGGAAGTGGCGAGCATGACCTGTGGCATGCCACAGGACGCCATGATGAAGATCTGGGAAGAGATCGCCACCTGCTCGGTCCCGGGCAAGACCATGACGATTCTCTATGCGCTGGGCTGGACGCAGCATTCGATTGGTGCGCAGATCATCCGCAGTGCGGCGATGGTGCAACTGCTGCTAGGTAACGTCGGCATGCCTGGCGGTGGCGTCAATGCCTTGCGCGGGCACTCCAACATCCAGGGCCTGACCGACCTCGGCCTGCTGTCCAATTCGCTGCCGGGTTACCTGACCCTGGCCGGGGATGCCGAGCAGGATTACGCCACTTTCATCGACAAGCGTGCCTCCAAACCGCTGCGCCCCGGGCAGCTGTCCTATTGGCAGAACTACGGCAAGTTCCATGTCAGCCTGATGAAGGCCTGGTACGGGGCCAATGCCACGGCGGAAAACAACTGGGGCTACGACTGGCTGCCCAAGCTCGATGTGCCGGCCTACGACGTGCTGCGCATGTTCGAGATGATGGGCCAGGGCAAGGTCAACGGCTATCTGTGCCAAGGCTTCAACCCGATTGCCGCGTTGCCGGACAAGAACCGCGTAACGGCAGCTTTGGGCAAACTCAAGTGGCTGGTGATCATGGACCCGCTGGCCACCGAGACCTCGGAGTTCTGGCGTAACGCCGGGCCGTTCAACGACGTCGACACGGCCAGCATCCAGACCGAAGTGATTCGCTTGCCCACCACCTGTTTCGCTGAAGAAGACGGCTCGTTGGTCAACAGCAGCCGCTGGCTGCAGTGGCACTGGAAGGGCGCCGACGGCCCGGGCGAGACCCGCACCGACGTGCACATCATGAGCGAGCTGTTCCTGCGCCTGCGCCAACGCTACCAGGCCGAGGGCGGTGCTTACCCTGATGCGATGATGAACATCAGCTGGCCGTACAAGATCCCTGAAGAGCCGTCCCCAGAGGAACTGGCCAAGGAGATGAACGGCTGGGCAGTCACCGATGTCACCGACCCGACCGGCGCGGTCATCAAGAGTGGGCAGCAGTTGGCCGGTTTCGGCCAGCTCAAGGATGACGGGAGTACCGCCTCGGGCTGCTGGATCTTTGCCGGCTGCTGGACCGAGCAGGGTAATCAGATGGCCCGCCGCGACAACAGCGACCCGTACGGCATGCACCAGGTGCAGAACTGGGCGTGGGCCTGGCCGGCCAACCGTCGCATCCTCTACAACCGTGCCTCCAGCGACCCGCAAGGCAAGCCCTGGGACTCGGAGAAGAAGCGCCTGGTGTGGTGGAACGGCAAGACCTGGACCGGCACCGATGTGCCGGACTTCAAAGTCGACTCGCCCCCGGAAGCGGGGATGAACCCGTTCATCATGAACCCCGAGGGCGTGGCGCGGTTCTTTGCCATCGACAAGATGGCCGAAGGCCCGTTCCCAGAGCACTACGAGCCGTTCGAAACGCCTATCGGCATCAACCCGCTGCACCCGCAGAACAAGAAGGCCACCAGCAACCCGGCCGGGCGGATCTTCGATTCGGTGTGGGACACCCTCGGCAAGCATGATGAGTTCCCCTATGCGGCAACCACCTACCGGCTGACTGAGCACTTCCACTTCTGGAGCAAGCATTGCCGGCTCAACGCCATTGCCCAACCCGAGCAGTTCGTTGAAATCGGCGAGGTACTGGCTAACGAGAAAGGCATCAAGGCAGGTGATCGGGTACGGGTGTCGAGCAAGCGCGGGCACATCGATGCGGTGGCGGTGGTGACCAAGCGGATTCGTCCGCTGCAGGTCAACAACCAGACCGTGCACCAGATCGGTATCCCGTTGCACTGGGGCTTCACCGGCGCGACCCGGCATGGCTACCTGACCAACACCTTGGTGCCGTTCCTCGGTGACGGCAACACCCAGACGCCGGAATCCAAGTCGTTCCTCGTCAAAGTGGAGAAACTCTGATGGCCAGCCAAGACATCATCGCCCGCTCGGCCACCACCACCGTACCGCCTTCGGTACGCCAGCAGCAGGAAGTCGCCAAGCTGATCGACACCACCAAGTGCATCGGCTGCAAGGCCTGCCAGGTGGCGTGTTCGGAGTGGAATGAACTGCGTGACGAGGTCGGCCATAACCACGGCACCTACGACAACCCCCAGGACCTCACTGCCGAGACCTGGACCCTGATGCGTTTCACCGAGCACGAGCGCGACGACGGCAACCTGGAGTGGCTGATCCGCAAGGATGGCTGCATGCACTGCGCCGACCCCGGTTGCCTGAAGGCGTGCCCCAGCCCGGGCGCGATCATCAAGCACGCCAACGGCATCGTCGACTTCAACCAGGACCATTGCATCGGTTGTGGCTATTGCATCACCGGTTGCCCGTTCAACATCCCGCGCATCTCGCAGAAGGACCACAAGGCGTACAAATGCACCCTGTGTTCCGACCGTGTGAGTGTGGGCCTGGAGCCGGCCTGCGTGAAGACCTGCCCGACCGGCGCGATCGTGTTCGGCAGCAAGGACGAGATGAAAGTGCATGCCGCCGAGCGTATCGTCGACCTCAAATCGCGTGGCTACGACAACGCCGGGCTGTACGACCCGGACGGCGTCGGTGGCACCCACGTGATGTACGTGTTGCACCATGCCGACACACCGAAGCTGTATGCCGGCCTGCCTGACCAGCCGGTGATCAGCCCCTTGGTGGGGTTGTGGAAAGGGTTCACCAAACCGCTGGCGCTGCTGGCCATGGGCGCGGCGGTGTTGGCTGGGTTCTTCCACTACGTCCGGGTCGGGCCGCAGCGGGTCGAGGAGGACGAGCACCCCACGCCACCCGACGAGAGCGTGCATCAGGTCGACCCGTCGGTGCATGTCTATGACCCGAACCGGCCCGGTGGGCAAGGGGAGCAGCGGCCATGAACGACAACAAGCCAATCCTGCGCTACAACGCCAACGAGCGGACCAACCACTGGATCGTCGCCATTTTGTTCATCCTTGCCGGGCTTTCCGGACTGGCGCTGTTTCATCCGGCGCTGTTCTGGCTTAGCCATCTGTTCGGCGGTGGGCCGTGGACGCGCATCCTGCATCCCTTCATGGGCGTGGCGATGTTCGTATTCTTCCTTGGCCTGGTGCTGCGCTTCTGGCGCGCCAACTTCATTACCGCCAACGACCGCCTGTGGCTGCGCCGCATCGACCGTGTGATGCTCAACAAGGAAGAGGGCGTGCCGCCGATCGGCAAATACAACGCCGGGCAGAAGCTGCTGTTCTGGACCTTGCTGATCTGCATGCTGGTGTTGTTGCTCAGCGGCGTGGTGATCTGGCGGGCGTATTTCAGCCACTTCTTCGATATAGGCTCGATTCGCCTTGCTGCGTTGGCACATGCACTGGCGGGGTTTGTGCTGGTGCTCAGCATTATCGTGCACATCTACGCCGGCATCTGGATCAAGGGCTCGATCGGCGCCATGCTGCATGGCTGGGTCAGCCGGGCCTGGGCACGCAAGCACCATGAACTGTGGTACCGCGAAGTGACCGGCGACAAGACGCCGAGCAATCATGGAAGCAAAGAAGGATGACCGCTTGAGCACGATACTCGAACCTGGGCAGATCGAAGCGTCGGCAGTGATGCCGCCGTTTCTGCATCTGCCGCCTGCCAACCTCTTCGAATTGCGCGCCGTGCGGCTCGAGCACCTGGCCGAAGGGCATGCCCTTGGCGCCTACCTGCGGCTGGTCGCGCGGCTGTGCCGCATTCAGCAGCAGCTTGTGGATAACCCCCCTGGGGGTTTACCGGTCGCTGGCGAGCGTCAGCGCCTGTGCATAAGCCATGGCTTGCCACCGCTGGCGGCCGATAGCCTGGTGCGCGAAGGGCCATGGCTGGTCTGGCTGCAGGCGTTGCTCGGGCATTTTCATACTGATGTTGAGCCGCCGCTGGCCGCTGCGTTGCAAGCCCTGCAAGAGAGTGATGAAAGCCAGCGAAAGGGCTGGGGCATCGCATTGCTTGCCGGGCAGTACGACGCCGTGCCGGCTGCACTGGTACCGTTGCTGGGTGCCGCGCTGCAGGCGGCCTGGGCAAGTTGGCTGCTGGCGTTGCCGTCACCGGAACTCAAGCCTTCAGCCAGCCTGGCCCAATGCCCAGCGTGCGGCTCACCGGCCATGGCCGGGGTGGTGCGCAACCGCGGCAAGCATAATGGCCTGCGTTACCTGGCCTGCTCTCTGTGCGCGTGCGAGTGGCATGTGGTGCGGGTCAAGTGCGTGTACTGCGAGTCGAGCAAGGACCTTCGTTACACCAGCCTGGAGGATGACCGCCATGCGCCGGGCAAGGCGCCACTGCGGGCCGAATGCTGCCCGGGGTGCAATACGTACCTGAAGCAGAACTATCTGGAGAACGATGCCGCTGCCGAGGCGCTGGCCGATGACCTGGCCAGTCTGGCACTGGACATCCGGTTGGACGAGGAGGGCTTTCACCGCCTGGCGCCCAACCTGATGCTGGCCCCGGGTGGTGGGTGAGTGTCTACACTTGCGTCATGAGTTGCCCCCATCGTCGGCAAGCCGGCGATGGGGCTCAAGCAGACAATGGACAAGGTAGTACCTGATGTCTTCACGCCCCGCCAGCGACACCCCACGATTGCCTTCCATCGACACCCTGCTGCGCCACCCGGCCTGCCTGCCGTTGATCGACCGCCACGGCCGCGACGCCGTGCTCGCCACTTTGCGCCAACTGCTCGATGACCTGCGCGACCCGGTTCGCAATGGCCAGCTCGGCGCCGCCGAACTGGCTGCTGAAATCCTCCTGGGCCGCACCGGCGAGCGTCTGGCTATCCAGCAACGCAGCCAGGTCCGCCGCGTTTTCAACCTCACCGGCACCGTACTGCACACCAACCTTGGCCGTGCACTTTTGCCGGAAGAGGCCGTCGAAGCCATGCAGACTGCCGCCCGCTACCCGCTCAACCTGGAGTTCGACCTGGCCACCGGCAAGCGCGGTGATCGCGATGACCTGATCGAGGGCCTGATCCGCGAACTGACCGGCGCCGAAGCCGTCACCGTGGTCAACAACAATGCCGCCGCCGTGTTACTGGCGCTCAACAGCCTGGGCGCGCGCAAGGAAGGCATCATTTCTCGCGGCGAGCTGATCGAGATCGGCGGCGCTTTCCGCATCCCCGACATCATGGCTCGCGCTGGCGTAAAACTGCACGAGATCGGTACCACCAATCGCACCCACGCCCGTGATTACGAGGCCGCCATCGGCCCACGCACCGGCTTGTTGATGCGTGTGCACTGCAGCAATTACAGCATTCAGGGCTTCACCACCCAAGTAGCCACCGCCGAACTGGCGCGGATCGCCCATCAGCATGAACTGCCGCTGCTCGAAGACCTGGGCAGCGGCAGCCTGCTCGACCTGACCCGCTGGGGCCTGCCCGCCGAACCGACCGTGCGCCAGGCGTTGGCCGACGGTGCCGATATTGTGACCTTCAGCGGCGATAAGCTGCTTGGCGGCCCGCAGGCCGGCATCATCGTCGGGCGTAAAGAGCTAATTGCCAGGATCAAGAAGAACCCGCTCAAACGTGCGCTGCGCGTCGACAAGATCACCCTTGCCGCGCTCGAGGCGGTGCTGTCGCTGTACCGCAACCCGGACCGACTGGCCGAGCGCCTGCCGAGCCTGCGCCTGCTGACCCGCAGCCAGGCCGAGATCCAGGCCCAGGCCGAGCGCCTGGCGCCTGAGCTCAAGGCGCGTCTCGATGCGCAATGGGCGGTGAGTGTGGAGCCGGCGCTGGGCATGATCGGCAGTGGCAGCCAGCCCGTTGCCCGCCTGCCCAGCGCCGCGCTGTGCCTGCGCCCGCAGGTGTCGAAAAAGCTGCGCGGGCGCAGCCTGCATGTGCTGGAGCGTGCCTTGCGCGACCTGCCGGTGCCGGTACTGGGCCGCATCGACGACGATGCGCTGTGGCTTGACCTGCGCCAGCTGGACGATGAAGCCCAGTGGTTGGCGCAACTGCCTGCTTTGCAGTTGGGGCCGGTGCAGTGATCGTTGGTACTGCCGGCCACATCGACCACGGCAAGACTGCGTTGCTCCAGGCCCTCACCGGCCAGGCCGGCGACCAGCGCCAGGAGGAGCGCGCCCGTGGCATGACCATCGACCTCGGCTATCGCTATGCAGCGCTGGCCGAAGGTGCCCCTCTGATCGGCTTCATCGATGTGCCTGGTCACGAGCGTTTTATCCACAACATGCTGGCGGGAGCCCACGGCATAGACCTGGTGTTGCTGGTGGTGGCTGCGGACGACGGGGTCATGCCACAGACCCGCGAGCACCTGGCGATCATCGAGCTGCTGGGTATCCCCCAGGCGCTGGTGGCAATTACCAAATGCGACCGGGTCGAGCCGGCGCGCCTGGTCGAAGTGCAGGCGCAGGTTACCGAACTGCTGGCCACCGGCCCCTATGCAGGCGCGCCGCAGTTCCCGCTTTCAAGCATCACCGGTGAGGGAATCGAGGCACTGCGCCAAGCAGTGGTCCAGGCGCAAGGCAGCGTGCGCCAGCGCAGCGTGGGTGGGGGCTTTCGCCTTGCCATCGATCGCGCCTTCGCTGTGACGGGGGCCGGTGTGGTGGTCACTGGCACTGCACTGGCCGGGCGGGTTAGCGCCGGCGACACCTTGTTGCTGGGCAAGGCCGGTAAGCCGGTACGGGTGCGCGGCCTGCATGCGCAGAACCAGGCCGCGCTGGTCGCTGAAGTGGGGCAGCGAGTGGCCTTGAACATCGCCGCCGAGCGGTTGGCGGTGGCACAGGTGCACCGGGGTGACTGGCTGGTGCCTGAGTGGCTGCATGGGCCCAGCGTGCGGGTGGATATCGAGCTGCATCTGTTGGCCAACGAGGAGCGTGCCTTCGAGCATTTCAGTGCTGTGCACGTCCATTTGGGTACCCAGGATGTCACTGCCCGCGTCGCGTTGCTGCAGGGGGAACGCCTGGCCCCAGGCCAGCGCATGTTTGCCCAGTTGCTGCTCAACGCACCGCTGCAGGCTGTACACGGGGATCGCCTGGTGCTGCGCGATCAACGTGCCCAGCGCACCTTGGGTGGGGGTAGCGTGCTGGACCCGTTCGCCCCAAGCCGGCAGCGCCGCAGTGAGGCGCGGTTGCGCCAACTGCAGGTGCTGGCTGACGCCCAGAGCCTGGAGCAGTGCTTGATGGCGTTGCTCGAGGCAGCGCCCGGTGGCCTCGACCCGCAACGCCTGGAGCGTCAATTCAACCGCTTGCGCGAAACCTGGCAGCTACCCAGCGCTGCAAAGGTCGTTGCCACACGGCAGGGCCAATTGCTGTTCGCCAATGCCCAGTGGCAAGCGCTCAAGCGCCAGGTGCTGGCGCAATTGGCGCTGTTCCATGAGCAGGAACCCGATCAGCTCGGCCCGGACCGTGATCGCCTGCGCCGCTTCGCCACCTTGGCGCTGGAGCGGCCTGCGTTCGTCAGCCTGCTTGATGAACTGCTGAGTGACGGTGCAATTGCCAGCAGTGGGCCTTGGCTGCACCTGCCCGATCACAGCGTGCAGTTGAGCGACGCCGACACCGCGCTGTGGGCGCGGTTAGAGCCGATGTTGCGCGAAGGATGCTTCGATCCACCGTGGGTCAGGACGCTGGCCAGCGAAGTGCAGTGTGGCGAAGCCGAGGTGCGCCTGTTGTTACGCAAGTTGGCCAGGCTCGGGCTGGTGCATCAGGTGGTACGTGACCTGTTCTACCCGGAAGCGACGCTCCAGCGCATGGCAGCGCTGCTGCTTGGGCAGGCGGGGGAAACGCCGGTAGTGCAGGTTGCCGCGTTTCGCGATATGTTGGGCATCGGTCGCAAGCGCAGTGTGCAGATTCTCGAGTACTTCGACCGCATCGGCCTGACCCGGAGGGTTGCCGATCAGCGTCATATCCGTGCCGACAGCGCACTGGCCCAGCAGCAGGCCAGGCACTGAGTTCAAGGAAGGCAATCGCGCCCGGTGGCGCGGCCGGGCTTCAAACCCGGTTGGGGACGGCAGCCGTTCCCGGGCAGGTTCGACTCCCGCTGCCTTCCGCCAATTTCATGGCTGTAGCGCCCCTTGAGTGCTGCGCCTGGCCTGTGGGAGCCTGCTTGCCGGCGATGAGGCCCTGCCAGGCAGAACCTAGGCCCGCTCCCCACAAAGGTCCAGTGCAAACCACTGCTCTGCTGCCTCAACCCCCAGCCCCGCCCCCAGCAAGGCGAACACTTTGGCCAACGCTGCTTCACGGGTCATACCGCCCCCGCTGATCAACCCTGCTGCGCGCAGTCGATTGCCGGCCGCATAGGTATCGAACACCACCGACCCCTCCGGGCACTGGCTGATGGCAACCAGCATCACCCCGCGCTGGCGCGCCGCACGTAGCACGTCGAGGAGCGCCTGGTCATCCGAAGGCCCGGTACCACTGCCGTAGCATTCAAGCAGCAGCCCTTGCACGCCACTGTCGAGCAGCACCCGCAGGTGCTCGGCCTGCAGGCCAGGGAACACCGGCATGATGGCGAGGTTGACCGGCTGGCGCTGTTGGCGATAACCCAGGGCAGCAGGCACATCGCTCGCCCGCACGCCTTCGCGATGACGCGGCAACGCGGCAAAGGCGTCGAACGCTTCGCTGCGCAGTTTCGAGGCACGGCAGCCGTGCAGCCGTTGGCCGTGGAAATACAGCTGCACGCCGTCCTCCAGGCCTTGTTCAAACTGGCGCAGGGCGCCGCAGAGGTTATCCCAGGCATCGCTGCCCTGGGCGCCCGCTGGCAGCATCGAGCCGGTCAGCAGCACCGGCGCCGGCAGGCCCAGCAGCAGAAACGACAGGGCCGCGGCGCTATGGGCCAGGGTATCGGTGCCATGCAATACCAGTACGCCGTCATGGCCACCTTCGTCCACCGCTGCAACGATGGCATCGCGCATCGCCAACCAGTTGTGTTGTTGCATGTTGGCGCTGTCGAGCAGCGGGTTCATTTCCTGCAGCGACCATTGCAGCTGGGGCGCATCGGCCAGTTGGGCGAAGTGTTCGCGCATCCGCGCTTCGAAACCACCGGCCGGCGCCAGGCCTTCAGCCGTTTCGAGCATGCCGATGGTGCCCCCGGTGTAGAGGACGAGGAGATTCGTGACTGCACGCATGGAAAGCATCCGTAGCCGTGAGCGGAGATAGAGAGAGCAGCCGCCCGCGAGCGGGGCGGCTGGGCAGGGGAGGATATCAGCGCTGTGGCTGAACCTGGCCGGCGGCTTTGTCAGCGGCTGTTTCGGCCTGTGAATTGGCAGGCCAGGCATTACGGTCCAGGTCCAGGTCGGCGAACTTGGCCGAATCGAACACCGGCTGCTTGATGCCGGCTTTGCGCTGCTCGTCGTAGTCACGCATCACGCGCATGCCGACCTTGAACAGCAGGGCCAGGGCGACCAGGTTGACGAAGGCCAGGCAGGTCATGGTGATGTCGGCGAAGGCGAACACGGTCGACAGGTCCTGCACCGAGCCCCATACCACCAGCGCCAGGACCAGGGCGCGGAACCCCAGCAGGACAATGCGGTTGCGGCTGAGGAACTGCAGGCTGTTCTCGCCCAGGTAGTAGTTGTAGAGGATGCAGGTGAACACGAACAGCGACAGGGCGACGCTGACGAACAGGCGGCCCCAGTCACCGACCACGGCGGCCAGCGAGTTCTGGGTCAGGACGATGCCATCACCTTCGAAGCCTGGGGTGTAGAAGCCCGACAGCAGGATCAGCAACGCGGTGCAGGTGCAGATCACGAAGGTATCGAGGAACACGCTGAAGGCCTGGACCACGCCTTGGGCACCGGGGTGTTTAACGGCCGCTACGGCGGCGACGTTGGGCGCACTGCCCAGGCCTGCTTCGTTGGCGAACACACCTCGTTTCACACCCATGACAATGGCGCTGCCGAGCAGGCCGCCGAATGCCGGGTCGAGGCCGAAGGCGCTCTTGAAGATGGTTTCCAGCATGGCCGGAACGTGCTCGATCTGGGTGCCGATCACATACAGCGTCACGCCGATATAGGCCAGGGTCTTGATCGGGACCAGCAGGTCGGACACCGCCGCGATGCGCTTGATACCCCCGATGAAGACGATGGCCAGCAGCACTGCCAGGGCAATACCGGTGTGGCTAGGGTCGAAACCGAAGGCGTTTTGCAGCGAGTGGGTGACGGTGTACGACTGCAGGCCCATGAAGGCGAAGCCGTAGGTGACCAGCAGCAGGATCGAGAACACCACTGCCATGCTCTTGAGCTTCAAGCCGTGCTGGATGTAGTAGGCCGGGCCGCCGCGGTACAACCCATCGCCATCGGCGCGTTTGTACACCTGGGCCAGGGTACATTCGAAGAAGCTGCTGGCCATGCCCACCAGTGCAGTGACCCACATCCAGAACACCGCGCCTGGGCCACCCAAGGTAACGGCAATGCCGACACCGGCAATGTTACCGGCACCAACGCGGCCAGCAAGGCTCAGCATCAGGGCCTGGAAAGAGCTCAGCTGGCCAGCCTGGCCACGCAGCGATTCCTTGAACACACCGAACATGTGGATGAAGTGGCGGAACTGGACGAACCGCGAACGGACGGTGAAGTAACCGCCGAGACCGACGATCAGCACGATAAGAAGTTTCCCCGAGAGGAAATCGTTGAGTGCTTCGAGCATTGGAAAATGACCTCGATTCTTATTCTTCGCATGGAAAGACCAGCGGACTGCAGGCGCACCGCTATCGTTGGGGGCGCATGGTTGGCTATGACAAGGGTGGTTACAATTTCGCGGGTTGCTCTGACTTGATGCGACTTGATGCTACAATGGCGTCATTCGCGTCACCCTGGATTCTGAACATGAGCGATCATTTCGCTGCCAACCTTAAACTGGCCTGCAGCCACTACCGCTCTATCTCCGAAGTTTGCCGCCAGCTGTCGATCAACCGTGCCCAGTTCAACAAGTACCTGAGCGGGCAGAGCCGCCCGACGGCATTCAACCTCAAGCGCATCGGCGATTTCTTCGGCGTCGAGGATTACGAACTGAACCTGCCGCCCGAACAGTTCACCCGTCTGATAGGCGCGCGGGTGACCGCGTTGGCCGATCAGCCAAGCGACCCGATCAGCGAACTGTTCCGGCCATTGCATGAGCATGCTGGCAACCTTTCGCGTTATTGCGGTTACTACTTCGAGTATTCCAACTGCATGTCGGTACCGGGCACGATCCTGGTGTCGCTGGTGCACTTGCGCGAGGAGCGTGGCCAGTTCCTGTTCGAGCGCCAGGAGCGTCAGGAGCGCTCCAGCGCCACCGACCAGCATGCCGAAGTACGCTGCCGTTACCTGGGCGCGGCGTTCCAGTTGCAGGACCGGATGTTCCTCATCGACTACGAGTCGCTGACCTTGAACGAGATGAGCCAGACCGTCCTGATCCCCAGCTTCAAGAGCCGCATCACCCGCCTGAATGGCCTGAAGACCGGGGTTTCCAGCGGCGACCGCCGCAACCCTGCCTGTACCCGCGTGGTGTGGGAATACCTGGGCGAGGAGATCAACCGCATCAATGCCTACCGGCAGGTCAAACTCTACCGACCGGATGATCCGCGCATTGATGACGATGTGCGCGAGCGGTTGAGCGTGGGGCCGCTCAGTAACGGGCTGTTCGAAATCGAGTGATGGTCCGCGCATTAGCCGCTGTCGAGGATGAACATTTCAACCGCATTGGCAACCTGGTCCGCGATGGCTGGCGTGTTGCGCAGGTGGGCGGCGATGCCGTGGTCGCAGTCTGTAAGAAACAGGCATTGCAAACGCGCCGCCGATACGGCACTCATCAGCGCTTGGGTGACTTCTTCAGGGATCGGGCTGTAGCGTTCGGTGCCGCCCAGCCACAGGTTACCTGCGCTGGTGCCCGGCCCTTTGCCGAAGCGTTGTGAGTTGAGCCCGTCGTACTCGCCAATCACCATCAGCACTCTGCCCTGGAACTGCTTGAGGAAGGCGTAGCTGTCGCTGTCCAGAAAGCCATATGGCTTGCTGATGGCGGCAGTGAATGCCGGGCCAAACGGCGCTTGGTGGGCATCATCTGGATAGACTGCCGGGCAGATCAATACGATGCTGTCCACTTGAGGCAACCGTGCTGCAAGTTTCAGCGTGATTGCCGCGCCCAGGCTGTGGCCTATCAGCGTTCTGCATCGAGGTGCGATATGCGCGTAGAAGCGCTGTGCCTCTTCGAGGTTGGTAACCAGTGACGGCGCCACTGCGCCTGGCTCGCTGGCATGGCTGTGACCAGAAAGGTTGCCCGTGAGCGACCCGATGCCAGCGGCTTGCAGGCGATAGAGCAGAGGGTTGAGCCGGGTAAAGTCCGAACGCGCGCCACCCAGCACGAATACTGGCGCTGCGCGCTCGGTATCAGGTACCAGCAACCTGGCCTGTTGCTGGTAGCTTGCGAAGTGTTCGTCGATGAACAGCTCTCTGCCCGGAGCAGGCTCGTCGAACTGCCATTTCAGACGCTGATCAATGCCCGTTTCCAATTGCCTGGTGTCCCTAGAAAGCCCGTAGGTGCAGCCATTCGCCAAGTGGGTTCTCTGTATCGAGCAGCAGCTTAAGCGCCATGATGCAGCAAACGCAGATCAACAGCGGCTTGATTAGACGCGGGCCGAACCGGACTGCACTGCGTGCGCCCAACTGTGCACCCACGAACGCAGCAAATGCCATAGCCAGTGCCAGCGGCCAGATGATAGCTCCGCTGAGTGAAAACACTGACAACGCGCCCAGGTTGCAAGCTGCGTTCAAAAGCTTTGCGTTGCACACCGCTTGGATCAGATGTTGACCCAGCAGAATCACGCACGCCAGCATGAAAAACGACCCGACGCCCGGGCCAAAGATTCCGTCATAAAAACCGATGACGGGAGCCACTGCCATGCAGAACAGGCTAGTCGAGATCTTCGCCTTGCGCGCTTGTTCATTTGGTGTTGGACTGAACGCGAAGTAGGCCGCTACCAGAATAAGCAATATGGGTACGCAGGCCTGCAAAATGTGCTTGGGTACGTAGCTAATCGACAAGGCGCCCAAGGCCCCTCCGATAAATGACATGACAGCCATTGGGCTGCCGCGCTTCCAGTCAATCATGCCTTTGCGGGCAAAAGCACACGTAGCCGAAACCGTGGCAGAAGCCGCCTGGAATTTGTTGGTGGCGATTGCCGCCAAGGGTTCTATACCGGCAATGAACAAGACTGGCAGCGTGATCAGCCCTCCGCCTCCAGCAATCGCATCGAAAAATCCAGCCATAAGTGCAGCCAAGGCAAGTATTAGTATGAGGCTCAGGTCGAGTTCGATCATTGGATGTCTTCCTGTATTCAGCCACGGACCAGGAGGGGGTCTTCAGCGAGTACCAGCGGATGTGCGAAGGGTGAGTATCCGAACTGACGAACAAGTAGGCGCCGGTTGTCCCGGACTCTGTCGCGGCCGTGCAACGCTTGGCTATTGTTGATCAGCAGTGCGCTGTCGGGCTGAAGAACAAACGCCAGTGGTTGGGCTGCACTCAGGGTTTTTTGAAAGATGTCGAAGGCGCGCGCCGCTGCGCTGCTGGCGTGATCATTCACAGCGAAACGGTAACTGTTGTAGCGCAATGAGAAGCCGCCATTGGCCTCGAATTGCAGCATTGAAACGGCTTTTCCAGCATTGCCATGCCCGTTAGCAAAACAGTCGCTGCGTGTGAAATCGAAAGATGGCGACGTAAGCGCGAGCGCCTCCAGGCTACCCATACGCTCGATGATGCCGCGAAGTGGGTACACGTACGTGCATTCGTCAGCGGGATTCCAGCGCGCAGTGAGAATCAGTACAGACGGCGCAGGGGAGTGAGAATTGCGGGCAACTGTCGAGCAGTTGTAAGGCGCTTCGGTGTGTGGTCCCAAGCGTAAGCCAGCATGCGAGCTGGTTTCGACTTCCGCGCGAGGATCTTCATCACGTCTTGGGTTGCAGCCACCGCCTTTGAAATTTCCTACCAAGCGGACTTGTTTGCCTTCGTTGTCGATATCGAAGGCGAAACAACGATGGCGCACCAGTTCCAGCAGTAATTGATTTCTTGAAGCGAGATATTGGCAACGAGGACTCTGCATCAGGGTGGAAATGTCGGGTAGCTGGTCGGGTAATGGGTCGTCAGGGCAAGGCATTTGCCTGTACATCAAGGCAGACAGATTTCCTTCGCTAAAGCGCTGCAGGATCGAACGCTGATCTTCGCTCAAGGTCTTTTCAAGCTGTTTGGCCAGTCGGCGAGCTTGAATCGCAACCCCCTTGACTTCAGGGCCGCCCGATGCAGCGATGGCTAGGCTTGCGGAGGCTATGGCTCGGCTTTGTTCCGAATTGAAGTCCAGATAATCGACTTCCGAATGAGGCATTGGACGTTCCCTGTAGTTGTTTTTATGCCGTTCCCACCTGGTTAGTGGGTGAGTCAACTATTCAATGCAGTTATGCTGCTACGCGAAAGCCAGCTCGTTCCGGGTATCTCGTAGGAGATTTCTGGTGGCGACGGTCTTGATATTTGAACGATCGAAATTATTACCGTCGTTGGCCTTGGCCCTGCGTTGGACTTCCCGGGCAGGAAACCGCAAAATGACCCCTTTCCCTCAATCAACCTGTTCGGATCTGCTGACTCTATGCGTATGCGCCTGATGCTGTTGGGTGGTGGCAATGCCCTCGGGCAAGCGCTGATTCGTCTCGGGGCCGAGGAGGACATTGCATTCCTGGCGCCGCGTCCACCGGAAAACGGCTGGGATGCGGCCAGCCTGACTCAGCTGCTCGACGATCACCGCCCTGATGCCTTGGTCAACCTGGCTTATTACTTCGACTGGTTCCAGGCCGAGTCGGTCAGCGAACAGCGCCTGGCTCAGCAGGAGCGGGCGGTGGAGCGGCTGGCGGAGCTGTGCCAGCATCACCAGATCACCCTGGTGCAGCCTTCCAGCTACCGGGTGTTCGACGGCTCGCGGGCCACGGCCTACAGCGAGAAGGACGAGCCGGTGCCGTTGGGCCTGCGTGGCCAGGCATTGTGGCGTATCGAGCAGAGTGTGCGTGCGGCTTGCCCGCAGCATGTGCTGCTGCGCTTTGGCTGGCTGCTGGACGAGAGCGTCGACGGGACCTTGGGCCGTTTTCTGACCCGCGCAGAGCAACCTCAGGAACTGCTGTTGGCCGATGATCGCCGCGGCAACCCGACGCCGGTGGACGACGCGGCCAGGGTGATCCTCTCGGTGCTCAAGCAACTCGATTGCAATGCACCGCTGTGGGGTACCTATCATTACGCCGGCAATGAGGCGACCACGCCCCTGGCGCTGGGCCAGGCGATCCTTACCGAGGCCGGGCAGTATCGCCAGCTGGCGGTACAGGCGCCGACCGCGCAGGCCCATGCCGCGCGCCCGGATGCCAGCGAAGAACCGCAGAACGCGGTGCTGACGTGCAAGAAAATACTTCATACCTTCGGTATCAAGCCGCGTGCCTGGCGCGCAGGCTTGCCGCCACTACTGGACCGATTCTACCGCCATGGCTGATGCCCCCATCCTGATCACCGGCGGCGCCGGCTTCATTGGCTCCCACCTGTGCGATGCGTTGCTGGCCAAGGGCTACGCCGTGCGCGTTCTCGACGACCTCTCGACGGGCAGGCGCGACAACCTGCAACTGAGCAATCCGCGCCTTGAGCTGATCGAAGGTGACGTTGCCGACGCCGGCCTGGTCCAGCGGGCTACGGCAGGTTGCCGGGCGGTGGTCCATTTGGCTGCCGTGGCCTCGGTGCAGGCCTCGGTCGAGGATCCGGTAAAAACGCACCAGAGCAATTTCATCGGTACCCTCAATGTGTGTGAGGCCCTGCGCGTGCAGGGGGTGCGCCGCGTGCTGTTCGCCTCGAGCGCAGCAGTGTACGGCAACAACGGTGAAGGCCAGTCGATTGCCGAAGACACGCCCAAGGCACCGCTGACCCCTTATGCGGTGGACAAACTGGCCAGCGAGCAGTACCTGGACTTCTACCGCCGGCAGCATGCGCTGGAGCCGGTGGTGTTCCGCTTCTTCAATATCTTCGGCCCGCGCCAGGACCCGTCCTCGCCGTACTCGGGGGTGATCAGCATCTTCAGTGAGCGGGCGACCCAAGGGCTGCCGATCACTGTGTTCGGCGATGGCGAGCAGACGCGGGATTTCCTTTACGTGGGCGATCTGGTCAATGTGATGGTGCAGGCGCTGGAACAGCAGCAGGTAGAAGAGGGCGCGGTGAATATCGGCCTGAACCAGGCAACTTCACTTAACCAGTTGCTCAAGGCGCTGGAGCAGGTGGTCGGCAGCCTGCCGCCGGTCAGCTATGCAGAGGCCCGCTCAGGCGATATCCGCCATTCGCGGGCGGATAACCAGCGGTTACTGGAGCGGTTTGATTTTCCTCAGCCGACATCGATGGTCCAAGGCCTGGCTCACCTGCTTGGCAAGGTCTGAATCAGGCCTCGGGGGGCGTTCAAGCCCTCCAGGCCCGGCCAACCCGCTCCTAACCGGTTTACACCCTTCAGCGCTGACGCACGACCTTGCGTTGGCAGTCTTCTGGCCGCAACACCCGCCCATCCTGAGCTCGTACCTGCAGGGTCTCGACCACTTGCCCTGTGGCCCTGTCCAGTAACGCTGAGCGCGTTTCCCCCGGCTCGAACTGAAACCGCTCCCCCCACTGGCGCAGCCCCACCACGATCGGAAACACCGAGCGCCCCTTATCGGTAAGCACGTACTCCTTGTACGCACTGCCATCCGAGGCAGGCTGCAATTGCAGCAAGCCGCTTTCCACCAGCAGTTTCAGCCGCGAAGCGAGGATGTTCTTCGCCAACCCGAGGTTTTTCTGAAACGCGCTGAAGCGGCACAAGCCATCGAAGGCGTCGCGCAGGATCATCATCGCCCAGCGGTCACCCAACACCTCCAGGGCACGCGCTACAGGGCATTGGGCATTCACTTCATCAAGCATTGGGCAGGCCTTCCTGAGTCTCTGGTTGCAGATTAAAACCACATTTGTTAAATAGCCAGTAAGTGGTTTCGATTAAAAACCAGATTCAATGGAGCTGGCCTGATGACACGCTGGATTACCTTGCTGCTTGCCGCCACCTGCGCCATGGCGGTTGCCACGGTGTACTTCGCTCAACCTTTGCTCGAGTCAATTGCCACTGACCTGGGGATCGCTCAGGCGCGCATAGGCTGGGTCGTCGGCGCCACCCAGGCGGGCTATGCACTGGGGCTGATCCTGATAGTGCCGCTGGGCGACCTGATTGACCGTAAACGCTTGGTGCTCGGCCAACTGCTGGTCGCCGCGCTCGCGCTGGTGGGCGTAGGCTTTGCGCAGGCCTGGGCGATACTGTTGGCCGCCCTGGCCGTGGTAGGGCTGATGGCGGTGATGGTGCAAGTGATGGTGGCGCATGCCGCGACCCTTGCCACACCCGCCCGGCAGGGGCAGGCGGTGGGTACGGTTACCAGCGGTGTGGTGCTGGGCATTCTGCTGGCGCGCCTGGTGTCCGGTGCGCTGGCCGATCTTGCCGGTTGGCGCAGCGTCTACTTCGTGGCCGCAGGGGTGTTGCTGTTGATGGCCCTGGTGCTTTGTTACTCCATGCCAGGCGGCGGCCGCCCAGCGCGTCGCTTGGGTTACCTGGCGCTGATCGGCTCGCTGTTCAGCCTGTATCGCCAAGACCGCCTGCTGCGTCGGCACGGCCTGTTTGCCCTGTTGATATTCGCGGCGTTCAGCGTGCTATGGAGCAGCATGGTCTTGCCGCTGGGCGCTGCACCGCTGGCGCTGAGCCACACCGAAATCGGTCTGTTCGGCCTGGCAGGCATTGCGGGTACGTTGGCCGCTTCACGCGCCGGCCGGTTGGCTGACCAAGGGCTGGGCGAACGCACCCTGGGCATGGCGCTGGCGCTGCTGACACTTTCATGGCTGCCTACCGCCTTCGTCGAGCAGTCCTTGATGGCTTTCACGTTGGGCGTACTGATGCTGGATTTTGCTGTGCAAGCCGTCCACGTCACCAACCAGAGCCTGCTGTTGGCCGGGCGTACGGGTATGGCCAGCCGACTGATCGGCGCCTACATGTGCTGCTATTCGATTGGCAGTGGGTTGGGAGCGGTGCTGGCGAGTTGGGTCTATGCCCAATGGGGATGGGGTGCAGTGTGCGCACTGGGCGTAGCAATCAGTGCGGCAGCGTTGGGCTACTGGCGGTTGTCACGACCAGAGAGGGCGACCGAGGTCGCCCTCCCGTGTTCCGATCAGAACTTGTAGCCAAGGCCGACCATGTAAACCCACGGGTCGACGTCCACGTCGACCTTGGTCTTGCTGTAGCCCAGTGCGGTCGGGCCGTTGACGCTGGCCTTGGTGTCGATGTCGACGTACCAGACAGAGGCGTTGATCAGCAGGTTGTCGGTGAGCATGTAGTCCATGCCCAGCTGGCCGGCGATGCCGACCGAGTCCTGCAGCTTGAGGTTGCTGAAGCCTTGTTCCTTGCGTGCGCTGCTCAGGTCTTCATCGAAGAACAGGGTGTAGTTGATGCCCACGCCCGCATAGGGCTGGAAGCGCGAGCTTGGTTCCATCGGGTAGTACTGCACGGACAGCGTCGGTGGCAGTTGCTTGATGTCGGCCAGCTTGCCGTCCAGGCCGCCGCCCAGGCCCTTGACGCCTACGGTGTGTTTGAATGGCGTGGCGGCCAGCAGCTCCAGGCCGATGTGGTCGGTGAGCATGTAGGCGAAGGTCAGGCCCAGTTGGGTGTCGCTGTCCAGGGTTGCCTTGGTGCCCGACACCTTGTTGCCGTCGAACTTCAGGTCGCTGCTGTTTTCGTTCGGGGCGGTGGTGATGGCGCCTGCGCGCAGGATCATATCCCCCGCCTGATAGGCGTGGGCGGCAGGGGCGGCGAGCGCAAGGGCCACGAGTGAGGCGCCGAGCAAGGACTTGTTCATGGAAGCTCCCAAAGGACATTAGTAATTGAGTAGTCCAATGGTACGGAGCTGTCTAAACGGAAAGTTTGACCCAGCTCAAAGAAGCGTATTCAAGAATTCGAAACAGTTCTCACTTGAGCTCATAAGCGTATATTTTCTCGGCCTCCATCTGGTAACCGGCATCGGCCAGTTCGCTGCTGGAGGCTCTGACCTGCATCTTTCCTTCGATCCAGTAGGGCTGGTAGAGGTCTTCGACGCGTACGCCCATCTCACTGAAGATGTGCACGATCTGGTTGGAAGGCGGTGGTGGCACATGGATGCAGGCGCCGTAGTAAGGCACCAGCAGAAACTCGGTGGTACGGCCTTCTTCGCTGACTTCCAGCGGCACGATGTAGCCGGGTAACTTGATCTGCTGGCCATCCAGGCTTTTCACCACCGGGGCGTCGGGTGCTTGCTGGCGAGCCGGCGGCGCCGACTCGACGGACAACGCGTTGCTCAACTGCGACATGTCGTGCAGGGGCGTGAGTTGCGGTGGAATGATAGGCGCGCCCTCGGGGATCAGGGCAGGCCAGTCGAGTTCCCGGGGCTCGGCTGCCCAGCAAGGCAACGCCAGTGCAATCAGCATCAGAAGGAACAGTTGCACTGGCCTCTTCGCGGGTGAGCCCGTGGCCACAGGCTGCGCCGAAGCCCCTGTGGAAGCAGGCTTGCGCGCGAAGAAGGCGATGAGGTCTACGGTCATGACGGGCTCTCAGAGGTGAATCGACAAGCCATCGGCCAACGACTGCCGATAGGCACGCCAGGCCGGTACGCTACCCATCAGCAGCGCTGCGCCGAGGATGATAGCCAGCAATGTCCATTCATGCTCGCTGGGCCAGGCCAGCGGCAGGTACAGGCCATAGTTGGCCTGCACGTAGCCCTGCGCCAGGGCAATCCCGGCATACAACAGCCCAAGCCCCGCCGCGATGCCGGCCCCTGCCAGTGCCAGTGCTTCGAGCACCAGCAGCCCGGCAATGTGCCAAGGCCGAGCGCCAACTGAGCGCAGGATAGCCATCTCGCGGCGACGTTCGTTGAGGCTGGTGAGAATCGCGGTGAGCATGCCGATCAGACCGGTCAGCACGACGAACAGCGACACCACGAACAACGCCTGTTCAGCGGTACCCATCAGGCTCCACAACTCTTGCAGGGCAACCCCAGGCAGGATCGCCAGCAACGGCTCGCTGCGGTATTCGTTGATCTCGCGCTGCAGGCTGAACGTGGCGATCTTGCTGTTCAGGCCGAGCATGAATGCAGTAATGGCGGCGGGCTGCAGGTCCATGGCGCGTGCCTGATCGGCACTGATGCGTGCGGCCCCCCTGGCTGGCACGCCGTTGTGCCAATCGACGTGGATAGCCTCCATGCCAGCCAGGCTGATGTGCAGGGTACGGTCGACCGGTGTGCCGGTGCGCTTGAGGACGCCGACCACGGTGAACGGTTTGTCGTCGTGTTTGACCAGGCTGATGGCAGCGACGCCGTGCGCCAACACCAGCTTGTCGCCGAGCGTGTAATGCAGCGCGTCGGCCACCTCGGCGCCCAGCACCACTTCGAATGGGTCGCCGGCGAACTCACGGCCCTGGCTCAGCGCCAGGTGCTGCCTGCGCCCGTACTGGTAATGGCTGAAGTAGTCCCCGGTGGTGCCCAGCACCCGGTAGCCGCGGTGCGAGTCGCCCAGCGAGATAGGGATCGCCCACTTCACCCTGGGGTCCTGAGCGTAATGTTGAAAGCTGTCCCAGCGGATGTTGTTGGTGGCATTGCCGATACGAAACACCGAGTACAGCAGCAAGTTCACCGACCCCGAGCGGGCTCCGACGATCAGGTCGGTGCCGCTGATGGTGCTGGCAAAACTGGCACGGGCTTCGGTGCGCACGCGTTCCACGGCCAGCAGCAGGCACACCGATAGGGCGATGGCGAAGGCGGTCAGGAAAGCGGTGAAACGGCGATTGGCCAGGCTGGCCAGGGCAAGGCGAAGCAGGTACATCAGGCCTCCCGGGGCTTGGCCGCGCGATTGAGCTCGGCCAGGGACAGATGACGGTCGAACAGCGGCGCAAGGCTTTGGTCATGGCTGACGAACAGCAGGCTGGAGCCGGCGGCGCGACACTCATCGAACAGCAGGCGGATAAAAGCCTCACGGGTGTCGGCATCCAGCGCCGAGGTCGGTTCATCAGCAATCACCAGCTCGGGTTGGCCGATCAGCGCACGGGCGGCAGCCACACGTTGCTGCTGGCCGATGGAGAGGCTGTCGGCGCGGCGGGCGAGCAGCGCAGGGTCGCCCAGGCCAAGGTGGGCGAGCAGCTCGCTGGCCGCCTGGTCGACACTGCCGTGGCGTTGGCGGGCACGCGCTGCGCGGCTATGCGAGAAGCGGCAGGGCAGCTCGACATTTTCGCGTACCGACAAGAACGGCAGCAGGTTGAACTGCTGGAAGATATAGCCGGTATGGTCGACGCGGAAGCGGTCGCGGGCGCCCTGGCCCAGGGCCCCCAAGTCATTGCCGAGCAACTGGATACGGCCCTGGCCTGGCAGGTTGACGCCCCCCAGCAGGCCCAGCAGGGTGGTCTTGCCACTGCCGCTGGGGCCTTTGAGGAACAAGGCCTCGCCGGCATCCAGGCGAAACGCCGGGATGTCCAGTAGCGGCGGCTGACCTGGCCAGGCGAACACCAGGTCATGCAGTTCGATTAGCGGCTGGCTCATTCAGAACGCGACCACGGCCTTGGCAGGCGAGGTTTCCACGCCCTTCTGCCCACTTGGGCCGATCAGTTGCACGTTGATCTTCTGGGTGGCCGGGAAGGTCTTGAACAGTGGCGTGAGGTCAAGCTGGGTGAGTTTTTCCGGGGCCGAGCAGTTCAGTTGGTAATGAGCGTTGATGTCACTGTGCTGGTGACCATGTTCGTGTTCATCGCCGTCGTCATCTGCTTTTGCCGCATCGCCAAACAGCGGGCTCTGCAGCTCCTGGGCGTCTTCCTTGCAACCAGCGGCCGCCGCCAGGCCGAACAGCTTCAGCGGTTGTTCGAGCAGTTGGCGCACCGCAGCGACCTTGGCCTTGTCGGCATCGCTGGTGGCGCTGTGTTCGAAGCCAACCAGGTTCATGGCCGGGCTGTCCAGTTCCAGTTCCAGGGTGTTGCCGTCCAACACAGCATTGAGCTTGGCCACACCGTGCTCGTGTGCAGCGAGCGTACCGTGGGCGTGGTCATGTTCATCATGGGCATAGGCCGCGACAACGGGCAGCAGGGCGAACGGCAGGGCGAGCAGCAGGCGACGCATGGAGGACTCCAGGAGCGGGCTGAGGATGATTTGGTAATGTTATAACAACTTTTCTCGTTGCCGCCAGCCTGCCTGGCGCAGGTTTCATGTTGCTGTAGCATGGCAACATTGACTGGGCGTGAGGGAGTGCATCGTGAGAATTCGTGGACAGATTGGTGACTGGCCGGTGGATCTGACTATCGAGCTTGAGCCGGCGGAATGGGCCCAGCTGGGGCGGCAGCTCGAAACGTCTGCCGGTACCGAGGCTGCGCCGCCCACTACGGTAGCGGCGCCGCGCCAGGACGACGGACTGTGGACTGCAGCGCGCGAAGTGCTGCGCGAGGCGGGCCAGATGAATGGGCCGCAGCTATTGGACCGTCTGGAAGGGCTGGCGGGCAGCACCGCTGCAGGCAAGCGGCTGTTGGTGCGGTTGCGACACAGCAGTGAGGTGAAGGTGGAAAGTGGCACGGATGCGCCGGTGTATCACTGGGTCGGCTGAAGGGCGCGTTGCTGGCCCTGTCACCGGCATGGCGGCGACAGGGCCGGAACAGCATCAGAACAGGGCGGAAGACAACCGACGGCGGTACACACCTACTAACGGATGATCGCCACCCAGCAACTCGAACACCTGCAGCATCGCCTTGTGCGGCAACCCGTTCTCATAGCCACGGTTACGCTTGAACAGGTTCAACAGCCCTTCCAGCGCTGCTTCATACTGCTGGCGGGCCAGTTGCTGAATGCTCAGCTGGTAGGCTGCTTCATCATCTTCCGGGTTTTGTGCCAGGCGGCTCTTGAGGTCGGCGACCTCCGGCAGGCTGGCGGCCTGGCGCAGGAAGGTCAGCTGGGCCTTGGCGCCGGCCAGGGCAGCCTTGTGCTCGTCGGTCTTGACCGCGTCCAGCACCACCTGGGCCTCGCCCAGTTCGCCACGCTCGGCCAGGCAGCGGGCGTACAGAATCAGCGCCTCGACATTGCTGTTGTCCTCGCCCAGCAGGGCTTGCAGCAGCGCTTCGGCTTCGGCAAAACGGCTCTCTGCGAACAAACCCTTGGCTTGCTCCAGCGGCGACGCGGTTGGTGCGGCAGGCAACTGCACATGCGGCTCCAGCATGGCGCGGATCGCCGACTCGGGTTGGGCGCCGGCAAAGCCGTCGACCGGCTGGCCGTCCTTGAACAGCACGACGGTCGGCAGGCTGCGGATACCGAACTGGGCGACGACCTGCTGCTCCACGTCACAGTTGATCTTGGCCAGCAGCAGCTCGCCCTGATAGCCCTCGGCGATTTTCGCCAGCAATGGCATCAGCGCTTTGCACGGCGCGCACCATTCGGCCCAGAAGTCCACCAAGACCGGCTTGTGGAAGGAGTTTTCGATGACCAGTTGCTGGAAGTTGGCATCGGTGGCATCGAAGATAAACGGTGTTTCCTGGCTCATCGCGACTCTCGCAAATCCGTGTATGGCATCACTATAAAGGCTCGCGGCTGGCGTGGTACAGGCTGACCCGGCGGAATTCGTGTGGCTCGGCCAGGTCGGGCAGGGTCAGCGCCTCAAGCACCCCCAGTTGCCGGTACAACGGATGGCTGAAGTCGCGTACCCGCGAGTCCGCCACCAGGGCCTGGCGGCCACGCCCCAGAAAGGCGTCGAGCAGCGGCAGGTTGGCGCGGTCATACAGCACATCGGCGACCAGGATCAGGTCGAAACGGTCTGCCTCGGCGAAAAAATCGCTGCTGTAGCCAAGTTCGACCCCGTTGAGCAGGGCATTGGCCCGGCATGCCTGCAGGGCCAGCGGGTCGAGGTCGCAGGCTACCACCTCCGCGGCTCCGGCATGGGCGGCGGCGATACCGGCGATGCCAGAGCCCGCACCAAAGTCGAGCACCCGCTTGCCGGCGACCCAGGCGGGGTTGGCGGCCAGGTAGCGGGCCATGGCCAGGCCGCTGGCCCAGCAAAAACTCCAGTACGGTGGCTCTTCCAGGATGCGCCGGGTTTCCTCGCTGCTGAAGGCACGGTCCATGTTCTGATCGTCGATGAGCCAGAGCTTGAGCGCGCAGTGCGGCAACTCGCTGACGACCAGGCGCGCCTCACCGATCAGGCCACTGAGCGCCTGCTGCAAGGCCAGCGGCGCCACCTACGGTGCCTTCTCGAATTGCAGTGGGCCGGTCGCCTGGGTCTGGGCCTGGGTAATACGCAGCGGCGGCAGGTGCAGGATCAGTTGGCCGGAACGGCTGGCACGGCCGCGCAGTTCGACCCGGGCGTCAGCCGGGAAGGCCTCGGGGTTGAACCGCAACTGGTAGGGCAGGGCCTGGCCGGTGCCGGTCAGGGTGCTGCTGGCCAGTAGCTGTTGCGGGCGGCCGCGATCGTCGATGACCAGCAAGGCCAATTCCACGTCGGCACCTGCCGGAATCTCCAGCAAGGTGCCGCTCAGTTCACGTTGATAAGCAGGCAGCGGGCCAAGCGGTACGGCCTTTTTCGCCACCTTGGCGGGCGCGGGCGCCGGGGCTTGCTCGGTGTTCGGCCGGTCGCTGCCACAGGCAGCGAGCAGGGCAGCGCAGCCCAGCACGACAAGCGCTCGATAATGCATGGGGTAGTCCTTCACGGGCAGATTTCCCTTGGATGTTAACCCCTTTGGCTTGTCTTGCCAGTGGGATGCGCTACCATGGCCCTCCCTTTTTTTGTTGCCTGCCACCATGCACTGTCCCTTTTGCGGTGCCAACGACACCAAGGTCATCGACTCGCGCCTGGTCGCCGAGGGCGAACAAGTGCGCCGCCGGCGTGAATGCGTTGCCTGCGGCGAGCGTTTCACCACCTTCGAAACCGCCGAGCTGGTGCTGCCCCGGCTGATCAAGCAGGACGGCACCCGCCAGCCGTTCGATGAAGACAAGCTGCGCGCCGGCATGCAGCGTGCGCTGGAGAAACGCCCGGTCAGCGTCGAGCGCCTGGAAGCGGCGCTTGCCCACATCAAGAGCCGGTTGCGCGCCACCGGTGAACGCGAGGTCAAGTCGTTGGTAGTCGGTGAGCTGGTGATGGCTGAACTGCGCAAGCTTGATGAAGTCGCCTACATCCGTTTCGCTTCGGTGTACCGCCGCTTCCAGGACCTCGACGAGTTCCGCGAAGAAATCGACCGCCTGGCCCGCGAGCCGGCCAAAGAGTGAATATGCCGAGCCAGACCGCGATTCTTGACGCCCATTACATGGCCCGCGCCCTCGAACTGGCCCGCAAGGGCGTCTACAGCACCCACCCGAACCCCCGTGTGGGCTGTGTGATCGTCCGCGATGGCGAGGTGGTCGGTGAAGGCTGGCACGTGCGCGCCGGTGAGCCCCACGCCGAGGTGCATGCCTTGCGCCAGGCCGGTGAGCGTGCCCGGGGGGCCTGCGCCTATGTAACCCTGGAGCCGTGCAGCCACCATGGCCGTACTCCACCGTGTGCCGAGGCGCTGGTCAACGCCGGTGTGGCGCGTGTGGTGGCAGCCATGCAGGACCCCAACCCGCAAGTCGCCGGCCAAGGCCTGCGGCGCCTGGCCGAAGCGGGTATCGACGTGGCCAGCGGCGTGCTCGAAACCGAGGCTCGCGCACTCAACCCCGGGTTTCTCAAACGCATGGAGCATGGTCTGCCATTCGTGCGAGCCAAGCTGGCCATGAGCCTGGACGGGCGCACTGCCATGGCCAGTGGTGAGAGCCAGTGGATCACCGGCCCCGCGGCCCGTTCGGCGGTGCAACGCCTGCGCGCGCGCGCCAGCGCAGTATTGACCAGCGCCACCAGCGTGCAGGCCGACAACGCACGGATGACCGTGCGCGGGGCAGAGCTGGGCCTGGATGAAGCAACCACCGCGCTGGCCCTGAGCCGCACGCCGCTGCGCATCCTGATCGATGGGCGCCTGCGCCTGCCACTGGACGCTCCGTTCTTTCAGGCAGGCCCGGCTCTGGTGGTCACTGCCCAGGGCGATGACCCGCGCTACAGCGCCGCTGGCCATGAGCTATTGAGCCTGCCAGGCACCGCCGGCCAGGTCGACCTGCCCGCACTGATGCAAGCGCTGGCGGCCCGCGGCATCAACGAGGTCCTGCTGGAGGCCGGCGCCGGCCTGGTGGGCGCCTTTGCCCGACTAGGCCTGGTCGATGAGTACCAGTTGTTCGTCGCCGGTACCTTCCTTGGCTCCCAGGCTCGCCCATTGCTGGATTGGCCATTGGCGAAGATGAGCGAAGCGCCGCGGCTGAAAATCACCGAAATGCGTGCAGTGGGCGATGACTGGCGGGTCACGGCCGTCCCTCTGCCGGCGCCCGGCGTATAATGCCGAGCTTGCCCCGCGCAATCCGTTTTTGAGGAAGACCCCATGTTCACCGGCATCATCGAATCCATCGGCACCATCCGCAGCCTGACGCCCAAGGGCGGGGACGTGCGCGTCTACGTCGAGACCGGCAAGCTCGACCTCGGTGACGTCAAGCTGGGCGACAGCATTGCCGTCAACGGCGTATGCCTGACTGCCGTCGAGCTGCCTGGCGATGGCTTCTGGGCTGACGTCAGCGTCGAAACCCTCAAGCGCACCGCCTTCATCGACCTCAAGAGCGGCAGCAAGGTCAACCTGGAAAAGGCCCTGACCCCGACCACCCGCCTGGGCGGCCATCTGGTCAGCGGCCACGTCGACGGTGTTGGTGAAATCATCTCGCGCAGCGATAACGCCCGCGCCATCCAGTTCCGCGTGCGCGCACCCAAGGAGCTGGCCAAGTACATCGCCCACAAGGGTTCGATCACCGTCGACGGCACCAGCCTGACGGTCAATGAGGTCAATGGCGCCGAATTCGAGCTGACCATTGTCCCGCACACCCTGTCCGAAACCATCATGGCCGACTACCGCGCAGGGCGTCGGGTGAACCTTGAGGTCGACCTGCTGGCCCGTTACCTGGAGCGCTTGCTGCTGGGCGACAAGGCTGCCGAACCGAGCAAGGGCAGTGGCATTACCGAAAGCTTCCTGGCCGCCAACGGCTTCTTGAAATCCTGATTGAGAAGGGGGTGCCGCGTGGCGCTCAACAGCATCGAAGAACTGGTCGAAGACATCCGCCAGGGCAAAATGGTCATCCTGATGGATGACGAAGACCGCGAAAACGAAGGCGATATCATCATGGCGGCCGAGTGCTGCCTGCCCGAGCACATCAACTTCATGGCCAAGCACGCCCGCGGCTTGATCTGCATGCCGATGACCCGCGAGCGCTGCGAAACGCTCAAGTTGCCCCTGATGGCACCGCGCAACGGTTCGGGCTTCGGCACCAAGTTCACCGTGTCGATCGAAGCCGCCGAAGGCGTTACTACCGGCATTTCCGCTGCCGACCGTGCACGTACCGTGCAGGCTGCCGCTGCCAAGGACGCCAAGGCCGAGGACATCGTCAGCCCGGGCCACATCTTCCCCCTGATGGCTCAGCCTGGCGGCACCCTGGCCCGCGCCGGCCACACCGAGGCGGCGTGTGACCTGGCCCGCATGGCCGGCTTCGAACCCAGCGGCGTGATCTGCGAAGTGATGAACGACGACGGCACCATGTCGCGGCGCGCCGAGCTGGAAGTGTTCGCTGCCGAACACGGCCTGAAAATTGGCACCATCGCCGACCTGATCCACTACCGCATGATTCATGAGCGTACCGTGCAGCGGGTCTCCGAACAGCCGCTGGACAGCGAGCTGGGCCAGTTCAACCTGGTCACCTACCGCGATGCGGTGGAAGGCGATGTGCACATGGCCCTGACCCTGGGCAAGATCTGCGCCGAAGAGCCTACCCTGGTACGGGTGCACAACATGGACCCGCTGCGCGACCTGCTGATGGTCAAGCAGCCGGGCCGCTGGAGCCTGCGCAACGCGATGAGCGCCGTGGCCGATGCTGGCAGCGGCGTGGTCTTGCTGCTGGGCCATCCGCTGGACGGCGATGTGCTGCTGGCGCATATCCGCGAAAGCGCCGGCGATGCACCGACCAAGGTCCCTACCACCTACAGCACCGTGGGTGCCGGTTCGCAGATCCTGCGTGACCTCGGCGTGCGCAAGATGCGCCTGATGAGTTCGCCGATGAAGTTCAATGCGATATCCGGATTCGATCTGGAAGTTGTAGAATACGTGCCCTCCGAGTGACTTGAGGCGGCGCTTGCGCCCTCACGCTCGAGTCCAAACCCTCCCGAGGCCGCCAGTGCGCGGCCTCGCTCTTGAAGATGAGAACATCGGAATGACCCTGAAGACCATCGAAGGTACCTTCATCGCCCCCAAAGGTCGCTATGCTTTGGTGGTTGGCCGCTTCAACAGCTTCGTCGTCGAAAGCCTGGTAAGCGGTGCCGTTGATGCCCTGGTACGCCACGGTGTCAGCGAAAGCGACATCACCATCATCCGTGCCCCGGGTGCGTTCGAAATCCCGCTGGTGGCCCAGAAGGTTGCCCAGCAAGGCGAATATGACGCGATCATCGCCCTGGGCGCAGTGATCCGTGGCGGTACCCCGCACTTCGAGTACGTGGCGGGCGAATGCACCAAGGGCCTGGCCCAGGTGTCCATGGAGTTCGGTGTTCCGGTTGCCTTTGGCGTCCTGACCGTCGATTCCATCGAGCAAGCCATCGAGCGTTCCGGCACCAAGGCCGGTAACAAAGGTGCTGAAGCTGCCCTGTCCGCACTGGAAATGGTCAGCCTGCTGGCGCAGTTGGAGGCCAAGTGATTAGCGACGAAAGCGATCGTTTCAACCCGCGCGATCCAAAACCTGCGGATGCCGGCAAGCCATCGAAGAGCGCCAAGCGCCGCGAAGCCCGCAAGCTCGCGACCCAGGCCCTGTATCAATGGCACATGGCTCAGCATTCGCTGAACGAGATCGAAGCGCAATTTCGGGTCGATAACGATTTTACCGATGTCGACGGTGCCTATTTCCGCGAGATCCTGCATGGGGTCCCGGCAATCAAGGCGGACATCGACAACGCGCTCAAGCCGTGCATGGACATCGCCCTGGAAGAGCTCGACCCGGTCGAACTGGCCGTGCTGCGCCTGTCCACCTGGGAGTTCATCAAGCGCGTCGACGTACCGTACCGCGTAGTGATCAACGAAGGCGTCGAACTGGCCAAGGTCTTTGGCGCCACTGACGGCCACAAGTTCGTCAACGGCGTGCTGGACAAGCTCGCACCGTCGCTGCGCGAAGCAGAAGTCAAGGCGAACAAGCGCTGATCCTGGCGCTTCCGAGCCATGGGTGAGTTCGAGCTGATCAACCATTACTTCGCCGCCGCGCCCTGTGCGCAGAGCGGTGAAGGCGTGGCCCTGGGGATCGGTGACGACTGCGCGCTGCTGGACCTGCCTGCTGGCGAGCAGTTGGCGGTGTCTACCGACACCCTGGTCGTTGGCGTGCACTTCCCGGCGGTCTGCGACCCGTACCTGCTTGGCCAGCGTGCGTTGGCCGTGGCGGCCAGCGACCTGGCAGCCATGGGCGCCCAGGCCATCGGTTTCACCCTCGCCCTGACCCTCCCCGATGTCGGCGCTGACTGGCTCAAGGCTTTCGCTGACGGCCTCAGCCACATGGCTCAGCGATGCCGCATGAGCCTTATCGGCGGTGACACGACCCGTGGCCCGCTGAGCCTCACCGTCACTGTGTTCGGCAGCGTGCCGGCCGGCCAGGCCTTGCGCCGCAGCGGTGCCAGGCCTGGGGACCTGTTGTGTGTCGGGGGCGATCTGGGCAAGGCGGCGGGTGCGTTGCCCCTGGTATTGGGGGAGCGCAACGCGCCCGCCGAGCAGGCCGAGCCGCTCCTGGCCCACTACTGGTCGCCGATGCCACAGCTCGCCCTTGGCCAACGCCTGCGTGGCCGGGCCACGGCCGCGATGGACATCTCCGATGGCCTGCTCGCTGACTGCGGGCATATCGCCAAACGGTCCGGTGTCGCGCTGCAGGTGAACCTGGCGCAGGTGCCAGTGTCTCCTGCGCTAGTGGCTTTCCTCGGGCTGGACGCGGCACTGCAGGCGGCGCTCACCGGTGGCGATGATTACGTGCTGGTC
Source organism: Pseudomonas ceruminis (assembly GCF_021602025.1). GTDB lineage: Bacteria > Pseudomonadota > Gammaproteobacteria > Pseudomonadales > Pseudomonadaceae > Aquipseudomonas > Aquipseudomonas ceruminis. Next base: position 77,418 of record NZ_BQHW01000012.1, on the reverse strand, counting down.
TTTACCCTGCCGCCCGAGGCGCTTTCAACCCTGGCTAACGCCGATGTGCATGTCATCGGTTGTGTGCTCGAAGGGCAGGGGGTGACCCTGCTTGACCCCCAGGGCCAGGACATCACCCCCGTACAGCGGGGTTATCAACACTTTAGGGAGACACCGTGACCGACCACCCCAAACAGGTGCCTGCGGAGTTCGTTCCGCCTTCGGTCTGGCGCAATCCGTGGCACTTCATCGCCTTCGGCTTCGGCTCTGGCACCCTACCCAAGGCCCCCGGTACGTGGGGTTCGTTGGTGGCGATCCCGTTCATCCCGCTGTGGCAGATGTTGCCCGACTGGGGCTACTGGCTGCTGTTGGGCATAACCATGCTGTTCGGCTTCTGGTTGTGCGGCAAAGTGGCCGATGACTTGCGTGTGCATGACCATGAAGGCATTGTCTGGGACGAGATGGTCGGCATGTGGATCACCCTGTGGCTGGTGCCGGACGGGTGGCAGTGGATCCTGGCGGGGTTCCTGATGTTCCGCTTCTTCGACATCCTCAAGCCGTGGCCGATTCGCTGGATCGACCGCCACGTGCACGGCGGGGTCGGCATCATGCTCGACGATATCCTGGCAGGCGTGTTCGCCTGGCTGGGCATGCAGGTTCTGGTATGGGTGGTTGGCTGAAACAGGGAGCGCTTTGATGGCCATAAGGACTGTGCTGCTGGCAATGATGCTGAGCCTTGCCCCTTGGGCCATGGCCGCCGAGGGTCTGCCCAGGCAGGTCCATCTGGTCAGTGAAGTGTGGTTCGACTACACCAATGCCGATGGCACTGGGGTGGCCTGGGATGTGCTGCGCAAGGTCTTCGAGCCTGCCGGGGTCAAGGTCGTGACCCAGAGTGCGCCGTACAGCCGTGCGGTAGGGCTGGTCAAGCGTGGCGAGGCGGATGCCTGGGTGGGCTCCTACAAGGAGGAGAACGGCGACAACCTCTACCCCCGCTGGCACTTCGACATGGATCACATCTATGCCCTTGGCCTCGCCAGCAAACCGGTGCCCACCCTGGCCACCGTCGGCCAGTACCGTCTGGCCTGGGTGCGTGGCTACGACTACAGCAACTACCTGCCCAATGCGAAGAACTTTCGTGAAATCCAGCGCCGCGAAGGCATTCTGCCAATGCTCGAGCATGACCGCGTAGATTTCTACATCGACGCGCAAACCGAGGTCGATTACGTGCTCGGGCAGAGCCCGCAACCGCAGCGCTTCCGCCGTACCCACGTGGCCGAACTGCCGTTGTACTTGGCGTTTTCCCGCAGCGAACAGGCCAAGGCACTGCGCGACCTGTTCGACAGGCGTATGGCCGAGCTGGTGCGCAGCGGTGAGCTGAAGCCGATCTTCGAGCACTGGAAGCAGCCGTACCCCTTCACCACTGACAGCAAGCCGCTGTGACCCCGGCCCGGTCCAGACAGCCTAAGCATCGAACTTTTCGATCTTAAGCCACGGTATTCAGCGAGCGCGCAGGCGCCGACCTGCTGATACAATCGGCCCACGAGAAATTTCCAACTTAATCCAGGAGCACAACGTGCCCGTCGTCTTTGTTGCCGCCTCTAAACTCCCGACCCCTTTTGCGACTTTCACCATGCATGGCTTCCTTGACGAAGCCACCGGCCGTGAGCATGTAGTGCTCAGCCTGGGTGATATCGCCGATGGCGAGCCGGTGCTGGGGCGCCTGCATTCCGAGTGCCTGACTGGCGATGCCTTGTTCAGCCAGCGTTGCGACTGTGGTTCGCAGCTTGAAGCGGCACTGCAGGCCATCGCCCGTGAAGGCCGTGGCGTGCTGCTGTACCTGCGCCAGGAAGGCCGTGGTATCGGCCTGCTGAACAAGATCCGTGCCTACGAGTTGCAGGACGGTGGTGCCGACACGGTCGAGGCCAACGAGCGCCTGGGCTTTGCCGCGGACCAGCGTGACTACGCCATATGCCTGCCGATGCTCGAGCACCTGGGCGTGAAAGCGCTGCGTCTGATGACCAACAACCCACGCAAGGTCAAGGCGCTGACCGACATGAACATCAAGGTCGCCGAGCGCGTGCCGCTGCACACTGGGCAGAATCCGCACAATCGTTATTACCTGGCGACCAAGGCCGGCAAGCTCGGTCACATGCTGGGCAACGAACATCAGGGCGAGGTGCCCCAGGCGTGACCCGGGGCGAGGTGAAGCGGCGTCTGGCGCTGGCCTGGTGGCAGTACCTGGCGGTCGGCCTGGTGCCGCTGCCGGTGATGGCCTGGGCCTTTGGCGGCGGTGATGCACTGATTCCGGTGCTGGCCATGCCACTGTTCATCGCGGGGGCGGCGACCATGTTCCTCAGCCTGCCGCGCTTCGGCGCGTACAAGCGCGCCTTGATCGCGACCTCCAAAGTGCTGGGCACTGCCGAAGAGCCTGCCGCCTGGATCACCCTCGCGCAGGTCCGGCGCATGGCCATGTTGTTCGCCTGCTTCCCCGCCTGGGTCGCCGCACTGTCGGTACTGGTTGGGCTGGAGGCGGTGCCGCAGATCCTCCTGGCGTTATCCACCGTGGTGCTGCTCTACCTCTACCGCATACCGCGTCAACTGGCGTGATGCGCGGCCTGCTTTGCCTGCTGGCCCTGCTGGCCTGCGCCGTCCAGGCTGGCGAACCGTTGCGTGTGGTCAGCCTGGCGCCTTCTATGAGCGAAATCATGCTTGAGCTGCAGGCCGACGACCTGCTGGTGGGCGTGGTCGACGGCGGCGAGCGGCCGGCGGCCTTGCGCCACCTGCCGTCGGTAGGGCGCCAGGGGCAATTGGACATGGAGCGCTTGCTAAGCCTCAAGCCAAACCTGCTGCTGGTCTGGCCAGGGGGTGTGGCACCGGCCCAGCGTGATCAGCTCAAGCGCCTGGGCATCGCGACCTACAGCGCCGAACCCCATGACCTTGAGCAATTGCTCGAGCAGATAGAAGCCGTTGCGGTGCAGGTGGGCCGGGCCGAGCGGGGGCGGCAGCAGGTACTGGCCCTGCGCAGTCGGCTGCAGCAGTTGCGTCAGCAGTATCGGCGCGAGCAGCCGCTACGGGTGTTCTACCAGGTCTGGGACCGGCCGTTGTACACCCTCGGCGGGCACCAGGTGGTCACCGATGCCTTGGCGGTGTGTGGCGCACGCAACATCTTTGCCGACCTGAACCAGCCGGCGCCGCAGGTAAGTGTGGAGGCGGTGCTGCAGCGCGATCCACAGGTGATCCTGGCAGGCGATCGGGCGCAGCTGGCAAGCTGGAAGGCATGGCCTGGGCTCAGTGCCGTGGCGGGGGACCGTTTGCTGGTGGTGCCAGACAAGGGCCTGGAGCGCCCTAGCGGGCAGATGATTGAAGCCACTGCCCGCCTGTGCGCAGTGCTGGCGGCTACAGTGCCGGTGTCCAGGTAACGCTGAACAGCGCCGTGCGGCCCTCTTCGCGGTAGCCGTGGCTGGCATCGTCGTAGCGGTACAGCGCCCGGCTGTAGGCCTTGTCCAAGAGGTTATCCAGCTTCACTTCCAGCTTCAGTGTATCGCTCGCCGTCCAACTGCCACGCAGGCCCAATAGGCCATAGCCGCCGAGGCGGTTGCCATTGGCCTCGTCGTCGTAGCTGCCGCTCACGGCCTGCCAACTGCCCCCCACACTGAAGCGCTCGAACTGGCGGTCCAGGTCCAGGCTCAAGGTACGCCGGGCGCGACGGGCGAGGGTGTGGCCACTGTCGCGATCACGCGGGTCGGTCAAGGCCAGGCCGAGCTGGCTGCGCCATGGGCCCCACTGCTGGTCCAGCGCCATTTCCAGGCCGTTGATGCGCGCTGCGGCAACGTTCCCCGGGATCGAATCCTGGCCGAAGATGATCGCATCGCGCAGGTCGGTGCGGTACAGCGAGGTTTCCAGGCGGCTGTCGGCTGTGAGCTGGCTACGCCACTGCAGCTCGTAGCTCCTGGAGTGTTCGGGTTTCAAGCCTGGGTTGCTGTACTGCGGGTAGTACAGGTCGTTGAAGGTTGGTGCCCGAAAACCTTCGCTGTAGGACAGCAGTACATCGTTGTGTGCATTCAGCGGCACGGTCAGGCTGCCACCCCAGGTGGTCTGGCCGCCGAACTGCTGGTTCTGGTCACGACGCACGCCGACTTCGGTGGAGAACTGCTCGCCACTGAAGCGGTGCTGGATGAACGCGGCGCGGTTCCAGCGGCTGTCCTCGGTGAAGTCGGTGCTGGCGTGGACACGGTCTTCATACCAGTCGCCACCGATCAGCAGGCTGTGCTGGTCGGTTAGTGCCAGGTCGTTCTGCCAGGTGAGTTGGTCGCGGTAGGTGTTGAAGACGAAGCGCTCGTCGCTCAGCTTGTCACGCTTGTCATCGCGATTTTCGCTGTGGCCCAGTTCCAGCCGCGAATGCCAGCGTTCGCTGAACTGGGCGTCGAAGTAGGTGCCGAGGCTGCTGACAGTGAAATCGGTGTAGGGCTTTTGCCCAACGCTTTCGAACGTGGCGAGGTCGAAGCGCCCGAACGGGTTGTCGTATTCGCTGCGGCCGCGGCTGTCGAGCAGGGTGAGGCCGGCCTCGAAGCGTTCGCCCAAGGTGTGGCTCAGGCTCAGGTTGAACGACCGGTTGCGGTAGGCGTCATGGTCAGCGTCGCTGGCGAACGACGGCCGGGTCGAGTCGATGCCGGCGGTTTCGTCGAGGCTGGCGCCAAGGTTGAAGCGGGTGGCGCCGTCACCGCCAGAAAGCCCCAGGCTGCGCTGGAACGTCTGATTGCTGCCTGCCGCCAGGCGCAGGCGGGGGTGCACACCCTGACTGTCGCCTCGGCGGGTGAAGATCTGGATGACCCCGCCGATGGCGTCGCTGCCATAGATGGCCGATCGCGAGCCTCGCAGCACTTCGACGCGCTCGATCTGGTCGACATCGAGAAACTGCAGGCCACTGTCGCCGGAGGTGGCGTTGGCAATACGCACGCCATCGACAAGCACAAGGCTCTGGGCGGCCTTGGTGCCCCGGATGAAGATGCCCGGCAGGCTGCCACGACCACCGGTGGGCGCGACTTGTACACCGGGCACACGGGCAAGCAGGTCGGTGACACTGGTGGGTTGCAGGCGGTCGATGTCGCTGCGGGTAAAGACGGTGTTGGCGGCGCTGGTGGCGGTGCGCGACTCGACCTGGCGGTTGGCGCTGATCAGTACATCGGGCAGTTTCAACGCAGCGTCGCGGGCGGCTTCGCCGGCGAAGACTGTTGCGGGGACGCAGAGCAAGGTGGCGAGGGTCGGACGTTTCATCGGTGCTTCCAAAGCATTCGCGGGTAAACCCACTCCCACAGGGGCCGTATTGAGCCCGGGGGGAGTGGGTTTACCCGCGAATGGGTCATCTTGGCCAGTGAGCCTTACAGGCCGAGCTTGGCCATCCGAGCCTTCACCGAAGCCTCGATGCCGGCAGCATCCAGCCCGCACTCGGCCAGCATCTGCGCCGGCTTGGCATGTTCCACATAGATGTCCGGCAGCCCCAGGTGCAACAACGGCTTGAGCAGAGCCTGGCTAGCCAGGAACTCACCCACGGCAGCGCCGGCACCGCCCATGATGGCGTTTTCTTCGATGGTCACCAGCAGCTCATGGCTGGCGGCCAATTCAAGTACCAAGGCCTCGTCCAGCGGTTTGACGAAGCGCATGTCGACCACGGTGGCATTGAGTGGCTCGGCAACCTGCAGCGCCTCGGCCAGCTGCACGCCAAACACCAGCAGTGCGACTTTTTCGCCCTGGCGCCGTACCACGCCCTTGCCGATTTCCAGCGGCAGCAGGTCGTCGGTGATCGGTGCGTTGGGGCCGCTGCCACGCGGGTAGCGCACGGCTGCGGGGCCGTTGTACAGGTGCCCGGTGGTGAGCATCTTGCGCAGTTCATTCTCGTCGCTTGGCGTCATCACCAGCATGCCCGGGATGCAGCGCAGGTACGACAGGTCGTAGCTGCCTGCATGGGTGGGGCCGTCTTCGCCAACAAGGCCTGCACGGTCAATGGCGAACAGCACGTCAAGGTTCTGTACTGCCACGTCGTGGATCAGCTGATCGTAGGCGCGCTGCAGGAAGGTGGAGTAGATCGCCACCACTGGCTTGCTGCCCTCGCAGGCCATGCCGGCCGCCAAGGTGACGGCGTGCTGCTCGGCGATTGCCACATCGAAGTAGCGCTCCGGGTAGCGCTCGCTGAAGGCGACCAGGTCGGAGCCTTCCTTCATCGCTGGCGTGATGCCTACCAGGCGTTTGTCGGTGGCGGCCATGTCGCACAGCCACTGGCCGAACACCGCGGAATACTTCGGGCCGCTGGCTTTTTTCGGGGCAGCCGGTTTGTCGGCAGGCTCAAGCTTGGTGATGGCGTGATAGCCGATCGGGTCGATCTCGGCCGGGGCGAACCCCTTGCCCTTCTTGGTCACCACGTGCAGGAACTGCGGGCCCTTGAGGTCACGCATGTTGCGCAAGGTGGCGATCATGGTCGGCAGGTCATGGCCGTCGATCGGACCGATGTAGTTCCAGCCCAGCTCTTCGAACAGGGTGCCGGGTACCAGCATGCCCTTGGCGTATTCCTCGGTGCGGCGGGCAATTTCCCAGGCACCGGGCAGGCGCGACAGGACCTTCTTGCTGCCCTCGCGCATGCTCGCGTAGGTGCGGCTGGAGAGGATCTTGGCCAGGTAGTTGGACAGCCCGCCGACGTTGCGCGAGATCGACATGTCGTTGTCGTTGAGGATGACAAGCATGTCGGCGTTGACTTCCTGGGCGTGATTCAGCGCCTCGAAGGCCATGCCGGCGGTCAGGGCGCCGTCGCCGATCACCGCGATCGACTTGCGTGCGCTGTTCTGCAGGCGGGCGGCAATGGCCATGCCCAGCGCTGCGCTGATCGAAGTGCTGGAGTGACCCACGCCAAAGGTGTCGTATTCGCTCTCGCTGCGGCGCGGGAAGGCGGCGATGCCATCCTTCTGACGCAGGCTCAGCATGCGGTTGCGGCGGCCAGTGAGTATCTTGTGCGGGTAGGCCTGATGGCCTACGTCCCACACCAGCCGGTCGTCCGGGGTGTCGAAGACGTAGTGCAGGGCGATCGTCAGCTCGATGACGCCCAGGCCGGCGCCAAAATGCCCACCGGTCTGGCCAACGGTATAGAGCAGCTCCTGGCGCAACTCGTCGGCCAGGGTCTCCAGGTCGGCTTCGGCCAGCCGACGCAGGCCGGCAGGCGTGTCAGCACGGTCAAGCAGCGGCGTGACCGGGCGTTCGCGGGGGATCTCTTGAAACGTCGTGGGCATCAGGCGAGTCGTTATAGATGTTTAAGACGCGGCAGTTTACCCCATTGTGGGAAATACTGCCCATTCAGACGGGTGTCGTATGGAGCTGGCTCGCCGACGAAGGGCCGCAGAACGGCGCCGGTCAATCAGTGCCGGCGTTCGACGATGTAACGCGCCAGCGCCCGCAGCGGTTCTGCGTTGTCACCAAACCCTTCCAGTGCGACCAGCGCCTGGTCGCGCAGTTCGATCGCATACGCCTTGGCCGCTTCCAGGCCAAGCAGGGCAGGGTAGGTCGGTTTGTCGCGGGCGATGTCGGCGCCCTGGCGTTTGCCAAGGGTCGCGGTGTCGCTTTCCACGTCGAGAATGTCGTCCTGCACCTGGAACGCCAGGCCGATGGCCTGCGCATAAGCCTGCAGGGCGTCCAGTTGGGCCTGTTCGGCGCGGGCACTGGCCAGGGCGCCGAGGCGTACGCTGGCCTCGATCAGCGCGCCGGTCTTGTGCCGGTGCATGAATTCCAGGGCCTTCTGGTCCAGCTTGATGCCCACGGAACCGAGGTCGATGGCCTGGCCGCCCACCATGCCCGCAGGCCCAGCAGCCTTGGCCAGGGCCTGGACCATGGCCAGGCGGATGGCGTCGGGCTGCGGGCTTAGCCGTGGGTCGAGCAGGGCACTGAAGGCCAGGCTCTGCAGGCCGTCGCCGGCTAGGATCGCGCAGGCTTCATCGAAGGCTTTGTGGGTGGTCGGCTGGCCGCGGCGCAGGTCGTCATCGTCCATGGCCGGCAGGTCGTCATGCACCAGCGAATACGCATGGATCAGCTCCACCGCGCAGGCAGCGCCGTTGGCCTGCTCGGCCGGTGCGCCCAGCGCTTGGCAAGCGGCATAGGCGAGCAGCGGGCGCACGCGCTTGCCACCGTTCATCACGCTGTAGCGCATCGCGGCGTATAGCCGCTCAAGCTCCTTGGTGGGTGCGATGAACAGGGGTTCGAGGGCCGCATCGACGCGCGCCTGGCTACTGGCCTGGTAGGCACCGATCATGCCTCTGGCTCCGCATCGAAGGGCTGAGCGGCGAGCTCGCCGTCGCGCTCGAGCAGTATCTGTACTTTCTGCTCGGCCTGGGCCAGGGCGCCCTGGCAATCGCGGGTCAGGGCGATACCTTGCTCGAAGGCGGCCAGCGAGTCTTCCAGCGACAGCTCGCCGTTCTCCAAGCGTTCGACCAGGGTTTGCAGGTCGGCGAGGGATTGCTCGAAATCGATGGAGGCTTTTTTGCGGGCCATGGCGACGGGTCTCGGAGGCTGTTCAGAACGGCGCGACACTAGCAGAGCGGGGCGGGGGGAGCAAACTTGAGGGTGAATTCCCCGGCCCCGTCGATTGATCAGGCGGGCACAGCTTCCAGCTCCAGCATCGCCTCACGGTAGCGCGCCAGCTCTTCGATGGTCAGCACGGGCAGATTGTACTGGCGGGCATACACCGCCACCTGTTCGCCGCGGGCCATGCTGCCGTCGGGGTTCATCAGCTCGCACAGCACCGCTGCCGGGCGCAACCCGGCCAGGCGGGCCAGGTCAACCGAGCCTTCGGTATGCCCACGACGGGTCAGCACCCCGCCGTCGCGAGCGCGCAGCGGGAACACGTGGCCAGGGCTGACGATATGGCGTTGCGCCGCCGTGGAGCGCAGCGCTGCCTCGATGGTGGTAATGCGGTCCTGGGCCGAAACCCCCGTGGTAACGCCTTCGGCCGCCTCTATGGTAACGGTGAAGCCGGTGCCATGGCGGGCCTGGTTGTTCTGCACCATCGGTGCCAGTTGCAGGGCATCGACGGTGGCCTCGTCCAGGCACAGGCAGACGATGCCGCTGCAGTCGCGAATCATCATGGCCATGGTCTGTAGGGAGAGGTTTTCTGCCGCAGCAACGATGTCTGCTTCGTCCTCGCGGTCGTCATCGTCGAGCAGCAGCACAGGGCGCCCGGCCTGGAAGGCGGCGATGGCGGCGGACACATTGGGGAATTGCGGATGATACGTGGTGGACATGAAACGCTCCTCGTGATTGATCGATGAACGTCTCGGGGCGAACAAAATGCGCGCGCAAGGGCGCCCGAATGGCCCTTGCCTGACGCCTTCTTTCATCCGGACTATGACCGTCGGCTCTGGAGTCGCACCAGATCTGCTGACCCCCGGCATGGCCGGAGCGCTCGCGGGCTCATCTTTCGATTTACCGCCGGTGGGGACTTTCACCCCGCCCTGAAGACCCGGCCAGCATACAACACCGGGCCACCCTGCTGGCAAGCCTGCTGTCTACGACCTTCGGCGGTATCATGGGGCAATGGCCTTTCTGGAACAGCCCAATGGACATTCTTCAAGCCGCCGGCGGCAAGCCGATCAAACTGTGGACCGACGGTGTTCCGGTCGAAGACGACGCACGCCGGCAGTTGCTCAACACGGCCAGGATGCCGTTCATCTTCAAGCACCTGGCGGTGATGCCGGACGTGCACCTGGGCAAGGGCTCGACCATCGGCAGCGTCATCCCTACCGTCGGTGCGATCATCCCGGCGGCGGTGGGTGTGGATATCGGCTGCGGCATGATTGCTGCGCGCACGTCGCTGCACGCCCGCGACTTGCCAGACAACCTGCACGGCCTGCGCAGTGCCATCGAGCAGGCGGTGCCCCATGGCAAGACATTCGGCCGTCGTGACCACGGCGCGTGGGACAACGTGCCCGGTACGGCAGAGCGGCTCTGGGGCCAGCTTGCCGGGCGCTTCAAGGTTATTACCGACAAGTACCCAAGGCTGGAAAAGACCAACAACCGCCACCACCTGGGTACGCTAGGGGGCGGCAACCACTTCATCGAAGTCTGCCTGGACGAGGCCGACCGCGTGTGGTTCATGCTGCACAGTGGTTCGCGGGGCGTGGGCAATGCCATCGGCAACCTGTTCATCGAACTTGCCCAGGCGGACATGCGCCAGCACCTGGCGAACCTCCCGGACAAGGACCTGGCGTACTTCGAGGAGGGCAGCCGGCACTTTGCCGACTATGTCGAAGCGGTGGAATGGGCCCAGGACTTCGCCCGCCACAACCGCGAGCTGATGATGCAAGCGGTTGTCGCAGCCACGCGCAAGGTGCTCGGCAAACCGTTCCAGGCCAGCTTGGAGGCGGTCAACTGCCATCACAATTATGTGCAGCGTGAGCAGCACTTCGGGCGTGAAGTGCTGATTACGCGCAAGGGCGCGGTGTCGGCGCAGAAGGGGCAGCTGGGCATCATTCCCGGTTCGATGGGGGCCAAGAGTTTCATCGTGCGAGGGCTGGGTAACGAGGACGCGTTCTGCTCATGCAGCCACGGTGCCGGAAGGGTAATGAGCCGAACCAAGGCCAAGAGCCGCTTCAGCGTGGAAGATCAGCGGCGGGCCACGGCGCATGTGGAATGCCGCAAGGACAAGGAGGTCATCGATGAAATACCGATGGCCTACAAAGACATCGATGCGGTGATGCGAGCGCAACAGGCGCTGGTTGAGGTGGTACACACGCTGCGGCAGGTAGTCTGCGTGAAGGGTTGACCGTAATGGCCCTATCGCCGGCGATAGGGCCTTACAGGTCTACTGCGACATCCCTTCGATCACTTTTCTGAGCGAAGCAGGCAACATCGGCCCATGCCCCAGCCCCTCGAACCGCTCGAAGCGCACCTGCAACCCCTGCACCTTGGCCAGGTCAGCCGCCAGTTCCCGCGCCGGTCGCTCCACATCCCCTTTTACCGCTGCTCGCGGGTTGGACGGTTCCTCGCCTCCGCGCATCAGCAGCAACTGCGGCCGGTTGTTACCCAAGCGCTGTTGCAGGCCCTGCGCCTCGGCAACGATGGCCCCGTCGCGCCACCATAACGATGGGCTGGCAGCCGCGTAGTCACTGAACGCTCCCGGGCGAGTGAACAGTGCATGCAGCACCGCCAGCCCACCATAGGAATGCCCCCACAGCGTCTGGCGCTGGAGGTCGATGGGGGCCACACCGGCCACCATCGGCCGCATACGTAGGGTCAGCAGGTCGAAAAACGCATCCACGCCACCGCTGGGCTGGCCGGTCAGCGGGTCGCGCTGTTCGGCCAGCCCAGGGATTGCCGGGGTGTAGTCATAGGTCCGCCCGGCACGCTCGATACGCTGTTCGGTCTGGTACCCCACGGCGACCAGCAGCGGCGCCTGGCCAGCGGCGAGCTTCTCCAGCTGTGCGCTGTCCAGCGCACCGATCGCCGCGTTGCCATCCAGCATCCACAACACGGGGTAGCCTGCGGCGGGCGCCGGGCGGTCTGGCTTGCCGATCCACAGGCGGTAATGGCGCTGGCCATCGGCCGAATCCAGGTCAAGGTGGCTGAAGTGATAGGCCAAGTCCTGCCGCTGTAGCAGTGACGTATCCATTTTCTGCTCACGCTGCGGCTGCGCCAGGGCCACCGGGGCCGTGAGGGCCAGCGCCAGCGCGAGGTACAAGGGCATCTTGCTCATCCGGCAGTCTCCTCAGGGCGTCAGAACGACGCGGTCAGGCTGGTGTACAGGGTGCGGCCTGGTTCGTTGTAAGTGGCTGCGCCAGCCCCGTCGATACCGTTCACCCCCTGGGCATTGCCCGCGCGGAACAGGCGCTTGTCGAACAGATTGTCGACCCCTGCGGTCACACTGAGGTTTTTGCTGATCGCATAGGTGCCGCTGGTACCGACCAGTGCATAGGGCGCCAGTTGGTCGTTCGAGGACCCGGTGACGCGGTCGCCATGGTAGTCGTATTTCTTCGGCTTCTGCTTGCCGTACCAGGCCACGCTCAGTTGCAGCGACAAGTCGTCGGTGGCTTGCCAGTCGAGCATCGAGTTGAGGGTGTAGGCCGGGGTTACCGACAGGGTTTCGCCGGTTTGCTTGTTCTTGGACTGCAGCATGTAGGTGAGGTTGTTGCTCCACTTCAACTGCTCGGTCAGCGGGATGGTCAGCGTGCCCTCCAGGCCCTCGACCAGCGCCTTGGGAATGTTCTCCCACTGGTAGATCGCAGCGTTGGCGTAGCTGCCAGAACCCCCTGTGGCGGTGCCGATCGGGCTCAGGCCGGAGTCGATCTTGTTCTTGTAGTCGTTGCGGAAGTAGGTGAGGCCAGCCACCCAGCCGCCCTGCTGGTACTCGATACCCAGTTCCTTGTTGACGCTGGTTTCGGCCTTGAGGTTGTCGTTGCCCTGCAGGTAGCAGCTGGTGCTCTGGCCATAACAGCCCTGACCACGGCTGTAGAGCAGGTAGTCGGAATTGAGCTGATACAGGTTCGGCGCCTTGTAGGCACGGGCGATGCCGGCCTTGAGGGTGAGTGTGTCGGTCAGCGCATGGGACAGGTTGAGCGAGGGGCTCCAGTTGTCGCCGACCATACTGTGGTGATCGAAACGCAGCGCCGGGGTGAGCATGGTGCCGGGGAGCAGCTCGATGTTGTCTTCGGCGAACAGCGAGAAGATCTGTGCCTGCGAAGTGGTGGCGCGGCCGCTGCTGGTCAGGCCGTCGACGGCGCCGCCTTCGCTGGTGGTCTGGGTGTTGGCGCTCGGGTCATCGAGCTTTTGCTGGCTCCATTCGCTGCCCAGGGTCAGGGTCTGGTCGCGCCAGGCGTGCAGTGGCAGGTTCAACTCGCCGTGGGCGGTCAGGTCACGCAGGGTCGAGGTGTAGAAGTCGGTGCTGCTGAAGATGCCTTCGGTACCACCGGCCAGGCCTTCGTTGATTCGCTGGTTACGGGTCTTTTCGTATTGCAGGAAGGCCATGCTGCTGCCGAAGTCCCAGTCGCCCCGGTGGGTGAGGGCGAAGTTTTCGCGGTACAGGATGTTGGTCTCCTTGCCCAGCATGCGCTTGACGTTGGCATTGGAGTTGGTGTTCTGGGTATCGCCGGTGTAGATGTTGCCCTGGCGGCTGAAGCCCGCTTCCAGCTCCAAGGTTTGCTCGGGCGTCAGGCGCCAGCTGAGCAGGCCGTTGATGTCCTTGTTGCGTACCCCCTCTCGGCCGGCGGGCAGGGTGCCGACCTGGTTGCCGCTACGCTCGGATTCATGGCCGGCATTGATATCCCAGTCGTCCGAGTCGGTCTTGGCGACATTGCCGTACACGCGGTAGCTCAAGGCATCGGTGAGCGGCCCGTTGAGGCCGAAGCTCACCCGCTTGGTGGCGCCTTCGTCACCGTGCTGGGGGAAGTTCTGGTACACGGTCATGTTGCCGTGGGTTTGGCCGGAGGCTTGCTTGGTGATGATGTTGATCACCCCGCCCATGGCGCCGGAGCCGTAGCGGGCGGCAGCCGGGCCGCGGATCACTTCGATGCGCTCGACCTGGTCGGCGGGCACCCAGTTGGTGTCGCCACGTGAGTCACGCTCGCCGCGCCAGCCGTAGCGCACTGAACTGCGGCTGCTGACCGGTTTGCCATCGACCAGGATGAGGGTGTTTTCCGGGCCCATGCCGCGGATGTCGATCTGCCGGTTGTTGCCGCGCTGGCCGCTGGTGGAGTTACCGGTCAGGTTGACCCCAGGCATGGTGCGGATGATCTGTGACAGGTCGTTGGCGGGTGGACGCTTCTTGATGTCTTCGGCGGTGATGACCGACACACCCGGTGCCTGCTTGGTTTCTTCCAGTGCCGTGGCCACGACATTCTGGCTCTCCAGTTCGATGGGCGCAGGCTGGTCGGTGGCGGCATGCACGGCGCTGCTCAGCAGGCAGCTGGACAACAGCAGGAACGGGGCGAAAGGAAGCGGGCGGGGCGACATCATCGATCTCCGGAACATCGAGCGGAATGCAAGAGATCACGGATGATAATTACTCTTAATTGAGAGTAAAGCGCATTAACTTTCTAAACATTCTTGGCGATCGGCAGCAGCAGGTGCAGGTGCAGGCCCGGGTGGCCATTACAGGCCCACAGGCGGCCACCTTGCAGCTCGATGGCCCGCCGGGCGATGGCCAGGCCCAGGCCAAAACCGGCGCCACTGTCGGCCAGGCGCTGATAGGGCTTGAAGATACGGTCCAGCGCATCGTGCGGCACCCCTGGCCCTTGGTCGCTCAGGCGCAGGTGCCAGTGATCGCCTTCGCGCCACCCGTCGAGGCTGATGTTGCCGTCGACCGGTGAATGGCGGATGGCGTTGCGCAACAGGTTCTCCAGCGCTTGGGCCAGGCTGTCCAGGTGGGCCTGGACCACGCATGTGGTGTCGAGCGAACAGCGCAGACGCGACGGATCCCAACCGCTTTCGAAGCAACTGTCCTGGCACAGCGCCTCCCACACCGACAGCACCAGCACAGGCTCGGTGAGCAGTTGTGGCTGCTCGGTATCCATCCATGCCAGATCGAGGGTGTCTTCGAGCAGTTTTTGCATGTCGTACACTTCGCGGTCCAGGCGCTCGCGCAACTGGGCCGGTGGCAGATCGCTGTCGTGAGCGATGCGCAGCCGTGCCAGCGGTGTGCGCAGTTCATGGGACAGCGTGCGCAGCAACAGGCGCTGCTGGTCCAGGCTCTGGCGCAGCCGCCCGGCCATGTGCTCGAAGGCCTGGGCCAGCTCGCCCAGCTCATCCCGGCGTTCTTGCAGCGGCAGGCCGGGGCTGTCGAGGTCGTCGGCTCGCAACGCGTCGGCACGGTCGCGCAGGCGGTTGAGGGGCGCCACCAGATGGCGATACAGGGCCAGCCCCATCAGCAGGGCGAGCAGCGCTGGCGCAACGCCGTGGGTGATCACGTGGGTCCACGGCGTAAGGCCGGTGGGCAGCAGGCGCTCGGGCAACTGAATGACCAGGCGGCCGTCTTGCGGGTGTTCGGGGAATGCGATGCTGACATAGGGCAGCTCGTCCTGCAGGCGTCGGCTCATCGGCCAGTCGAGCTTGCGCATGAAGGTCAAGTGGCCTGCTTCTTCGGCTGTGAGCGGCGTGCTGCCTAGGCTTTCCAGGCGCGGGCCGATCAGCGCCACCCAGGTGTCCTCGTCGGCTTCCAGCTGCCGCCGGTAGGCTTCGGCGCCCGCTGCACCGCCACTGCGCCAGGCGTCTTCGGCCTGTTGTGCGTAGCGGGCCATATACGCCTGGTCCGCCGGGGACAGGAAGTAGGTGCTGCGTTCCACCGACAGGCCCCAGGTCCAGATCAGCCAGGTCAGCAGCAGGCAGAAGCCGACCTGCAGCAGTGCGAGTTTCCACAGCAAGGGGTGGCGGCGCATCAGGTGTTTCCCGTATCCACCAGGATGTAGCCCTGGCCGCGCACGGCCTGAATCTGCAGGTGCTGGGCGCCGATGTCGGTGAGTTTGCGCCGCAGGTTGCAGACGTGTACATCCAGGCCACGGTCCAGGCGCGTGTAAGCCCGGTGCAGCACGGTCTGATAGAGGAATGCCTTGCTCAGCGCTTCGCCAGGGTGCGCGTGCAGGGTGACCAGCAGACGGTACTCCGAGCCTGTAAGGCCGGCAGCCTTGCCGTGGTGGATGACATCCTGGCGCGCCTGGTCGAGGGTTACTGAGCTTTCGCTGCGTGGTTCGGGCGGCTGCCGGTCGAGGGCGACGCGGCGCAGAAGGGCGTCGACGCGGGCGTTCAGCTCGGCCAGGCTGAACGGCTTGGGCAAGTAATCGTCGGCGCCCCGGGTAAAGCCACTGATACGGTCCTGTTCTGCTCCCAGCGCCGACATCAACACCACCGGTACAGCCTGCTGGCGGCGCAGTTCGTCGAGCAGGGTCAGGCCATCGACACCCGGCAGCATGATGTCCAGCAGCATCAGGTCGAAACGGTGTTGCTGCATGGCGATCAGTGCCTGGGTGCCGGTGGCGCAGGCCTGGACCAGGAAGCCACGGTTGAGGAAATGGCGTTCCAGGTCCTGGCGCAGGTTCGTATCGTCTTCGGCGAGGAGCAGCTTGGTGGGCACGGCGGGGCCTTGGATGAGAATTCGTATCAGTTACGAATCATCCCACTGCCGTCGATCTCGGGCAATGGCGTAGTGTGCAAGTGGCTACGCCTTTTGCGCGAAATCGCTGCGCCGGGCCTTTCAATTACCAGTTGTACGTCACACTCGATACCACAGTGCGCCCTTCCCCGTAGTAGCAGTCCCATTGGCTGATGCAACTGGAGACGTACTCCTTGTCGGCAAGGTTCTTCACGTTTAGCGCCATTTTCAAGCCTTTTAGGCGAAACACCGAGAGGCCCAGGTCGTAAGTCAGGCTTGCGTCGTACACGGTGTAGGACGGGATCTGGAATGCGCCTTCGTAGTCATCGCCGTAGTTGCTCCTGGCGTACCGTGCGCCCACGCCTGCACCCAGACCGGCCAATGGCGTTTCACCCAGCACCACGTAATTGAGCCAGAGCGCTGCGGTCAGCGGTGGGTTGCCTGCTGGGTGACGACCTTTGCGGCCATCGTTGTCCTTGGTGTACTTGATGTCATTGCGTGATGCCGACGCGATCACACTGAAGGCCTCGGTCAGCTCGGCCTTGGCCTCCAACTCGACACCCTTGGAGCGAATGGCGCCAGTTTGATTGCTGAAGCCTGGGTTGCCGAGGTCGGTGGTCAGGATATTCTTCTGTTCCAGTTCATACGCCGAAACCTGCACGAAACTGTTCTGCCCCGGCGGCTGGTATTTTACGCCGGCCTCGTATTGCTTGCCGGTCGAGGGGTCGAACGCGCTGCCCTGCGCATTGGTGCCGGTGAGCGGCAGGAACGACTCCGAGTAGCTGACGAAGGGGGCGACACCGTTGTCGAACAGGTAGACGATCCCGCCACGGCCAGTGAACTTTTCGTTTTTGCTGTCGGTGCGGGCGTTGCTCAGTGGCTGCTTGTTGTTGGTTTCGGCCCAGTCGTAGCGCCCGCCGAGGACGAAAATCCACTTGTCGAGCTTGATCTGGTCCTGTGCGTACAACCCGGTCTGGGTGATGGTGTTGTCCCAGCGATAGTTGTTGCCAAAATGCAGTGGCTGGCCGTAGACCGGGTTGAACAGGTCGATGATCGGAGGGTTGTAGTCGTACAGGCCATTGAACTTCGAATTGAAGTGGTAGTAATCCAGCCCAACGATTGCGGTATGGCTGAGCGGGCCCGTGTCGAATTCGGCCTGGGCGATGTTATCGATGCCGAAGACCTTGTTGTCCTGTTGCCAGTCCACACCATACCGAGTGGTGTAGCGCTGATCGTTCACCCCGGTAATGGGGTTGGTGACGAAACGGTAACCATGCAGCGGCGCGGTGTAATGGTCGTTGACCCGGGCATAGCGCGCATTCTGCTTGAGGGTCCAGGTGGCATTGAGGCGATGCGAGAACTCATAGCCGAAAGCATATTGCTCACGGTGGTAGTCGTTGACGCCAGGTTCACCGAGAAACAGGTCGCGGTCGATCTTGCCATTGGGGTTGTCGAACACCGTGCCTACTGCTGGCAGGCCCTGAGCTTCAGGTACGCCTTTGTCTTTCTGGTACTGGGCGAACAGCGTCAGGCTGGTGTCTTCATTCGGCCGCCAGGTAAAACTGGGCGCGATGAACTGGCGCTTGTCCTCGACGTAATCGATTTCGTCGTTGCTGTCGTTGGCCAGTGCGGTCAAGCGGTACAGGTATTTGCCTTCGTCATCCAGTGGCCCGCCGAGGTCGATGGCGGCGCTTTTGTGGTCATAACTGCCTGCCTCGAACCTTACCTGATGAAGCGCTTCGGCGGTCGGGCGCTTGCTCACCAGGTTGACGATGCCGCCAGGCTGGTTTTGCCCGTACAGCACCGAGGCCGGGCCCTTGAGCACCTCGATGCGCTCCAGCGAGTAGGGTTCGATCTGCAGCGCGCCACCAGTGCTGCCGCCACCATAGGGCAGGTGCAGACCATCCAGGTACAACGGCGTCGGCGAGAAGCCGCGCGACGTTGGTTCATCAAACAGCTTCACCCGGTCAGAAAAGCCGCCACCGGTGATGCCTGGGGTGTAGCGCAGCGCTTCGGTCACGCTTTGAGCGGCGCGGGACTGAATCTCGGTGGCCGTCACGACGTTGATGGTTTGCGGTATCTCCACCAGTGCCGAGTCGGTCTTGGAGCCGGTTGCACTGCGCTTGGCGACGATACCCTCCACCGGCCCCCAGGCGTTCTCAACTGCCTCGGGCGCGCTGACGTTGGTGGCGCCAAGTTGCAGCGGGCCACTTTGCACCGGTTGCAAGGACCAGCCGCCTTGGGTGTAAACGGCTTGCAAGCCACTGCCGGCCAGCAGGCGCTCAAGCCCCTGGGCCACGTCGAAATGCCCCTGCAAGCCGGCACTGCGTTTGCCCTCGGTCAACTGCGCATCCACCGACAGCAGAATGCCCGCGTCGCTGGCAAAGCGATTCAGCACTTGGTCCAGGCTGCCGGCAGCGATGGCATATTGGCGCGTCTGGCTCATGCTGGCGTCTGCGGCCCACGCCAGATTGGGCAGCGTTGGCGCGGCGGCCAGCAAGGTGGCGAACATGCCTTTGCGCAACGCGCCTGTCAACGGAAACACTTTCTGTGGCGGATGGTACGGCACTCTGGAACTCCCCGTGAGATTGCGTCTGATTTGCTTTCAAGACCTATCCCGAACGAGAGATGAAAACCGACAAGGCTGTCTGAAAATATTTTTGCTCAGGCGCGGCGTTTCACCGTCACCCAGTAGCGGGTGACGGACTCGACCCGCACCGGCAACGTACGCTCGAGGGCGTTGAGCACGGTGTCGGTGTCGTCCAGCGGAAACACGCCGGTCAGAAGCAGGTTCGAAACTGCCTCGTCGCAACGAATCCAGCCTGGCCGATAACGTGCCAGCTCAGCCAGGAAGTGGCCCAACGGTTGACGTTCGGCTATCAGACGGCCTGTGCTCCAACTGCTGCTGTTGGGGTTCACGGGGCGGATGGGGCTGACGGCATCGTCACTGAACCACAGGCTATTACCGGCGTTCATGTACACCGCCGGGCCATGGCGCGGGCTGATGCGCAGTTGGCCGTCATACAACTGCACCTGGGTGCCGTCGTTCACTTCACGCACCGAAAACTGCGTCCCCAGCGCTTGCACGTCACCATTGCCGGTTTCCACGATCAATGGGCGGTTTTCGTCGTGCCCGCTGGTGAGCAGAATCTCGCCACTGATCAGGCGGATCCGGCGTTCCTGGGCAGTGAAGCGAAGGTCGATGGCGCTGTTGCTATTGAGGTCGAGCCGGGTACCGTCGCTCAGGACCATGTGGCGGATTTCGCCGGTGGCCGTGCGGTGTTGGGCAAATGTTGAACGCCAGGGAAGTTGGTCCTGCAACAGGTAAGCACCGCCGCCGGCGACCAGCAGTAGCCCGAGCTGCTTCAAGGCCGCGCGTCGCTGGGGGTCTGGCCTGTCGCGCAGCACCGCCCGTGCACAGTCCACCGGCACCGCGCCGAAGGTTTCCTGCAATTGCTGTAAACGCTGCCAGGCGCGTCGATGTTCAGGATGAGCGTGCTGCCAGGCCGCGAAGGCCTGACGCTGGTCAGCGTCCAGCTCACCGCCCCAGTGCAGCATCATCCACTCACTGGCCTGTTCGACGATCAGGGCGTCGATCGGGCCATCGGCCGGCCTGCTCATGGTTCGTAGGCCAGGCGATAGCAGGCGACAATCGCCTGGGTCATGTACTTCTGCACTGAGCTGACCGTGACACCAAGGCGCTCGGCAATCTGCGCGTAACTCAGGCCTTCGAACTGCGACAGCAAAAACGCCTTGCGCACGTTCTCGGGCATGCGGTCGAGCATCGCATCGATCTGCATCAGCGTTTCAAGGATCAGCGCCCGGGTTTCGAGCGACGGTGACACAGGCTCGGGCAAGTGCGCGATGCTTTCCAGATAGGCGCGTTCGATGCGCAGGCGCCGCCATTGGTCGATCACGAGGTTACGGGCGATCTGCGCAAGGTAACTTCGACTCTCCAGCGGGCCAGGCAAACGCCCCGATACCATCAGCCGCACAAACGTATCCTGAGCGACATCGGCGGCATGCTCACGATCGCCCAGGCGCCTGCGCAGCCACGCCTGCAGCCAGCCATGGTTTTCACGATAAAGGCTATGAAGGGTATCGCTGCTGTCTGTCGCGGCCATGGAGGAAGGTCTACGCCCGTTAATGATAGGGATTATCATTACATGTTACGCGGAGACTGGCAAAACGACATTCTGCGTGGATTTCAGGCATTAAAAAGCCGGCTTGTGGCCGGCTTCTCGGGGACGTTTCCGACTAATTTATGGTAAGCCGCAACCGCCTTAACTGTGTGGCCATCAAGGGCCTGAAGAGATGGCGAACGATCGTGTGGACCGCTGCCGAGCCCTCTGCTGCGCGGCTTACGCCGGGCGGGGCTGAATGTGCCGCGTAGCATACAAGGGCTCGCCCAGGATGCCCAGCAAAAAATGGCACAGGGTGTTTCAGCCAGGGCGCTGCTGGCGGAAATGTGACCAGTGAAACACCCAGCCGAGTATTTTCAGGCGTTCGGCCTGACGCTGGGCGGGCGTGAAGCGCTCCACGGTGTAGTTGCGCCGGTCATAGCTATGCAAGCACAACGTACCGTTGTGCCCGAGGCTGAGGCTGTTCACCCTGAGCAGGCCATTGTGCAGCAGGGCATAGGTTTCACCGTCTATGACGCGGGTCTGGCTCAGGTCGATGGCCAGCATCGCGTCGCGGGGGATCCAGGGCGCCATGTTGGCCGCGGGCATCGCCAGGCAGACTGCCTGGTGTGCGGCAACGCCCAGCGCCTTGAGCGCCTGGGCGGGAAGGCGCAGATAGACGGCGTCGATTACCGTGAGCTGGCCATCGCGCACTTCGTGATAGGGCACTTGCAGCACTTGGGTATCGTGGCTCCACAGCGATGTTGGTGCCTCCCCCGATGCCACCTGAGTGGCGCAGGTGCGCAGGATCGAGCAGGGGTGCTTGGGGCCTTCGCCGCTGCGCAGCCAGCGGCGGTGCACGCAGAACAGGTCGGCCAGTTCATCGAGGCGAGCCAGGGGAATGCCGCGCTTGAACCAGTTGTTGACGTGCTGAGGGGTGACCCCGCGCTGGGCGGCGAAGTCGGAAGGGGTCAGGCCACACTCGTGAAGGAGGGCCTTGAGGCGGTCACCGGATGTGTTCATGCGGCCGAGTGTAGCGGCCGAGTGCTAGCAAGGATATGAACCGGGTGTTGACGCGTTCTGTGCGAAAAGTGCCTGGGTGTAGGGCACAGGATTAGGACTGCGTAGGGTTTTTTACTACCTAAGCAGCGGTCGCAAAAAAGCCCCGAACAAGCGGGGCTTTTTGCGAACCAACCAGTATCAGCCCTTGTAGGCGGCGACCGATTTGGTGATCGCGGCGCGGGCGGCGTCGGCGCCGTCCCAGCCTTCGATCTTGACCCACTTGCCCTTCTCGAGGTCCTTGTAGTTCGCGAAGAAGTGCTCGATCTGCTGGATCAGCAGGGCTGGCAGGTCGGTGTATTCCTTCACGTCGACGTACAGCTGCGACAGCTTGTCGTGTGGCACCGCGATGACCTTGGCGTCGCCGCCGCCGTCGTCAGTCATGTTCAGCACGCCAACCGGACGGGCGCGGATGACCGAACCTGGCGCTACCGGGTACGGGGTAACGACCAGCACGTCCAGCGGATCACCGTCGTCAGCCAGGGTGTTCGGGATGAAGCCATAGTTGGCCGGGTAGAACATAGGGGTAGCCATGAAACGGTCGACGAACAGGGTGTCGCTGTCCTTGTCGATCTCGTATTTGATCGGCGCGTGGTTGGCCGGGATCTCGATGGCGACGTAGATGTCGTTCGGCAGGTCTTTGCCTGCCGGAATCTTGCTGTAGCTCATTGGGCAGTGCCCCCGTGTTTGATCAAAAAAGTGGCGGCGATTATAGGCACATTCCGCCAGGGCATGCCACGCCCGACCAGATGCGCGGGCGCATCAGGCGTGGCTTTCGCGGTAGTCCGGGTGCTCGGCCTGCAGCTTGGCAAGGCGGGCCAGCGGGTCTTGCCGGTAGAACAGCGACAACTGCCGGTACACCTGTGGATAAGCCTGGTGCAGCAGGTCCGGGGCGCTGAAGAAGTACTCGCTGGTGACGGCAAAGAATTCCGCCGGGTTTTCGGCCGCGTAAGGGTCGATGGCGGTTTCGCTGTCAGGGTTGGCGTCAAGCTGACGGTTGAGGTCGTCATAGGCCTGCTGCATGGCGCTGGCCCACTCCTCCACGTGCATGCCACTGTGCAGCGGAGGCAGGCCATTGGCATCGCCATTGAGCATGTCGAGCTTATGCGCCAGTTCGTGGATCACCAGGTTGTAGGCTTCCCAACCGCCGCTGTGCAGCACCCCGGCCCAGGCCATGATCACCGGCCCTTGCTGCCAGGCTTCGCCACTGTGCTCGCCGTCCCATACATGTTCCACGCCACTGGCGTCGCGGTGGCGCTGGGGGCTTTTGAAGTCGTCGGGGTAGAGGATGATCTCGTGAAAGCCCTGGTACCAGTTCAGCTCGCCCAGGTGCAGCAGTGGCAGCTGGGCCTGGGCGGCGAGGAACAGGCGTTGCTCGTCGTCCAGCTCCACGCCGGGCAGCGTGGTCAGGTGCTTGTCGAGCAGGAACAGGATGCAGGCTTCGCGCAGCCAGCGGTCTTCATCGTCGCTGATGCCATCGAGCATTGGCAGGCGTTGGCGAACCGCCTGCCATTGCTGTGCATCGACCGGATAGCGCGCCAGGGTGCGCTTGCGCCGCCAGGCGCTCAAGGACCACATGCCCTTGGGTCAGTGCGCCTTGGCCGCGCGGCTCAGGCGGCCCCGCAGCAGGCCGAGGATCATCGGTACCAGCGACAGGAAGATGATGCCGAGCACCATCAGGGAGAGGTGCTGCTTGATGAAGGGCACATTGCCGAAGAAGTAGCCGAGGGTGACCAGCCCGCCTACCCAGAGCAGCGTACCGGCGACGCTGAACGCCAGGAAGCGTGGGTAATGCATGTGGGCGATGCCGGCAACGAACGGCGCGAAGGTGCGCAGGATCGGCAGGAAGCGCGCCAGGGTCACGGTCTTGCCGCCATGGCGTTCATAGAACTCGTGGGTGCGCTGCAGGTAGTCGCGGCGGAAGATTTTCGAATTGGGGTTGTTGAACAGCCGTTCGCCCGCCGTTCGCCCGATCACGTAGTTGGTACTGTCGCCCAGGATCGCCGCGACCATCAGCAGGCCTGCCAGCAGCACCGGGTCCATGCCGCCACCGGCAGCCACGGCGCCGGCGATGAACAGCAGGGAATCACCAGGCAGGAACGGCATTACCACCAGGCCGGTTTCACAGAAGATCACGGTAAACAGGATGGCGTAGATCCAGGGGCCGTAGTTGGCGACCAGCAGATCGAGGTAAGCATCGAGATGCAGGATAAGGTCCAGCGGGTTGAAATCCATGTACAGCACCTGTGTTCTTGACCCGCAGCTACGGGCTCGGGGACCTGCGGGAGGGTAAATTTTCACACATGTCAGGAGCAGGCATTATACGACTAAGTCGGAATCATGCCCGGGGAGTTTGTAGCGGGGGGTTACCGGAAGCTGCCGGTGCTGGCCCCTTCGCGGCGTTTTGTGCGAAGAGGCCGGCCCAAGTCAGTCCTGGCTGATCGGCAGGATGTAGCTCTCGAATTCGGTGTCCTTGCGAAAGCCGATGGATTCATAGGTCTTCTGCGCCACCTCATTGTTGGCACTGGTTGAAACCCGCATCCTTACGGCATTGGTGTCCCGGGCCATTTTCTTGGCTTCGCGCATCAGGTGGTCGGCCACCAGCATGCGCCGCGAGTCTTCGGCCACGTAGATGTCATTGAGGATCCATACCCGCTTGAGCGACAGCGACGAAAAACTTGGATACAACTGGCAGAAGCCCAGCAACTTGTTGTCGTCATCATCCGGCAGCGCCAGGTAGATGACGGACTCGTCGCGTTTCAAGCGCTTTTCCAGAAAGCTGCGCGAGCTGTCCGGGTAGGGCAACTGCCCGTAGAACTCCCGGTATCTGACGAACAGCGGGGTGAGCAGGTCGAGGTGTTGCAGGCTTGCCTTGATGATGCGCATGTGCGGTCCTCAGAGTCCATTTGGGGAAACAGCGGAATGCCAGCAGCGTTCAGGGCATGCTGCCCAAAGCCGGCCTGAAGCGCAATCCGCCTTCCGTGACATGTGCTTAACCTTCACCGAGCAGGAAGTTTCCTTTCTGATTTGGCGTGTGCTCACTGTCGATGGCGTGGACTTCTGCTTCGTCCTTCAGGTTCACGCCCGACAGCTGCCGGCGGCAGGCCTCGCGCATCAGGTAGAGCAGGCGATGGGCCGCCATGCCGTAGCTGAGGCCTTCCAAGCGGACGTTGGAAATGCAGTTGCGGTAGGCGTCCGTCAGGCCGACCCGTGGCCCGTAGGTGAAATACAGGCCCAGGCTGTCAGGGGAGCTCAACCCCGGGCGTTCGCCAATCAACATCACGGTCATGCGCGCGCCAAGCAGTTGGCCCACTTCGTCGGCCACGGCCACTCGGCCCTGCTCCACCAACACCACCGGTGCGCTGCTCCAGCCATCGGCGGCGGCTTGCTCATCGAAACGGGCCAGGAACGGCAGGGTATGGCGATGTACGGCCAGGGCCGAAAGGCCATCGGCAACGACGATGGCCAGGTCGACTCCGCCCGGGTTGGCCTGGGCGTGTTGGCGCAACTGCTCGGCCGAGTCTTCGTTCAGGCGCCTGCCCAAGTCAGGGCGTTGCAGATATTGATGACGGTCGCTGGCGGCGCTGTGCAGCACCAGGCTGTCGCGCCCGCGGCCCTTCAATTGCTCGGCCAGGGCAGTGTGGTCGAAGGCCAGGTGTACGGCGTCGCGGGCCTGGGCATGGGCGAACTGAAAATCCAGCTGCGCGCCGGTCGGCAGGCTGATCCCGCTGCGGCCCAGGGCGATGCGGGCCGGGGTCAGGCTGCGCAGGGCCAGCCAGGGGTTCTCGGGGGTGGGCGTGCGATGGTCCATGGTCACCTCTAAGCCAGTTGCGCCAAGGCTTGGCGGAACGCGTGCGGCAGGTTGTCGCCGAAGCGCACTCGGCCATCGGCCTGGGTGAAGATGCCTGTGCGCTCCAGCCATGCCTCGAACTCCGGCCCGGGCTTGAGGCCCAGGGTCTGGCGCGCGTACAGCGCATCATGGAACGAGGTGGTCTGGTAGTTGAGCATGATGTCGTCGGAGCCGGGGATGCCCATGATGAAGTTGATCCCGGCCACACCCAGCAGGGTCAGCAGGGTGTCCATGTCATCCTGGTCAGCCTCGGCGTGGTTGGTGTAGCAGATATCGCAACCCATCGGCACGCCCAGCAGCTTGCCGCAGAAGTGGTCTTCCAGGCCTGCGCGGATGATCTGCTTGCCGTTGTACAGGTACTCGGGGCCGATGAACCCGACCACCGTGTTGACCAAGAACGGCTTGAAATGGCGTGCCATGGCATAGGCGCGGGTTTCGCAGGTCTGCTGGTCGACGCCGTGGTGGGCATTGGCCGACAGGGCGCTGCCCTGGCCGGTCTCGAAGTACATGAGGTTCTGCCCCAGGGTGCCGCGCTTGAGCGACAAGCCCGCCTCATAGCCTTCCTGCAGCACGTTCAGGTTGATACCGAAGCCGGCGTTGGCGGCCTCGGTTCCGGCGATCGACTGGAACACCAGGTCCAGCGGCACGCCACGGTTGATGGCCTCGATCGACGTGGTGACGTGGGTCAGCACGCAGGCCTGGGTAGGGATGTCATAGCGTTGGATAATGGCGTCGAGCATCTCCAGCAGGGCGCAGATCGAGGCGATGCTGTCGGTGGCCGGGTTGATGCCGATCATGGCATCGCCGTTACCGTACAGCAGGCCGTCGAGGATGCTGGCGGCAATCCCGGCCGGTTCATCCGTGGGGTGGTTGGGCTGCAGGCGTGTCGACAGGCGCCCACGCAGCCCCATGGTGCCGCGAAAACGGGTCACTACACGGATTTTCTGCGCGACCAGCACCAGGTCCTGCACGCGCATGATCTTCGACACGGCGGCGGCCATTTCCGGGGTGAGCCCCGGCGCCAGGGCGCGCAGGCTGGCCTCGGTGGCTTCATCGCTGAGCAGCCAGTCGCGCAGGCCGCCGACGGTGAGGTGGCTGACCGGGGCAAAGGCCTGGGCGTCGTGGGTGTCGATGATCAGGCGGGTGACCTCGTCCTGCTCGTAAGGGATCAGCGCTTCACTGAGAAAATGGCTGAGCGGAATGTTGGCCAGGGCCATTTGCGCGGCGACCCGTTCCCCGTCGTTGGCGGCAGCAACCCCTGCCAGGTAATCCCCTGAACGCGCGGGGCTGGCCTTGGCCAGCACGTCCTTGAGGCTGTCGAAGCGGTAGACCAGGTGGCCAACCGTGTGTACGAAACTTGCCATACAGAATCTCCAGAGCGCCGCAGGCCTGGCCCGCGGCGGGTGTCGGCAATCAGTGCAAGGCCTCTTCGGCCTGCTGGATCGCAGCGAATTCCTCTTCCGGTGTGCCTGCCACCAGATGGTGGCGGCTGTAGAACGCAAAGTAGGCAATCAATACGGCATAGATCACGGCGGCGCCAATGACCACCCGTGGGTCGACCAGGAAGCCTGCGACCACGGCGATGCAGGCGAGCACCAGAGCAACGCCCGAGGTGAAGATACCGCCTGGCGTGCGGTATGGGCGTTCCATTTTAGGCCGACGGATGCGCAGGGTGATGTGAGCAGCCATCATCAGCACGTAGGACAGGGTGGCGCCGAACACGGCTACTAGGATCAGCAGGTCACCTTGGCCGGTCAACGACAGCGCAAAGCCGATGATGCCGGGGATGACCAGCGCCAGCACGGGGGCTTTGCTCTTGTTGGTTTCGGACAACTTGCGCGGCAGGTAGCCGGCACGCGAAAGGGCGAAGATTTGCCGCGAGTAGGCATAGATGATCGAGAAAAAGCTGGCGATAAGCCCGGCCAGGCCCACCAGGTTGACGAAGCTGCCCATCCAGGTGGAGCCGCCGTAGGCCTTGGCCAGCGCTTCGACCAGCGGGTTGCCCGAGGCCTTGAGTGCTTCAGAGCCTGCGCCGCCGGGGCCGACCACCAGAATCAGCAAGGCGAAGGCGAGCAGCACCAGCATTGCGCCGATCAGGCCGCGCGGCAGGTCGCGCTTGGGGTTCTTGGTTTCCTCGGCCGCCAGGGGCACGCCTTCGACCGCCAGGAAGAACCAGATCGCATAGGGGATTGCCGCCCACACGCCGACGTAGCCGAATGGCAGGAAACTGCTGGCGCCGACCGCGTCGGTCTTGGCAATGTCGAACAGGTTGGCTGCATCAAAATGGGGCACCATGCTCACCAGGAACACAGCCAGGGCAATGGCAGCGATGGCGGTGATGATGAACATCAGTTTCAACGCCTCACCGACCCCGAAGATGTGGATACCGATGAACACGATGTAGAACGCCAGGTAGATCATCCAGCCGCCGATGCCGAACAATGACTGGCAGTAGGCACCGATGAACACCGCGATGGCCGCGGGTGCGATGGCGTATTCAATGAGGATCGCCGTGCCGGTGAGAAAGCCGCCCCAGGGGCCGAAAGCGCTGCGGGCAAAGCCATAGCCGCCGCCGGCGGTCGGGATCATCGACGACAGTTCGGCCAGCGAGAAGCACATGCACAGGTACATGGTGGCCATCAGTAGCGTGGCGAGGAACATGCCGCCCCAACCGCCCTGGGCCAGGCCGAAGTTCCAGCCGGCGTAGTCGCCGGAAATCACGTAGGCCACGCCCAGACCCACCAGCAGCACCCAGCCTGCGGCGCCTTTTTTCAATTCACGTTGCTGGAAGTAGTCCGAGCCGACCTTTTCGAAATCGACGGAAGAACCTGCCGGCGCGCCGGCGGATTGATCGCTTGGCATAGTTTCACCTGTTCTTTTTCTTGGTGGCCGGAAGGGTTCCGGCCAATGGTGATGGGTACTGCAGGAAGCGAGCCAGGGCGCTTCAAGCCGCAAGCTCCAAGCTTCAAGAAAAAGCGCGTCGGCGTTGTTTCTCGCAGCTTGAAGCTGGCAACTTGAAGCGATTGGCTTAGAAGAAGCCCAGCGGGTTGATGTCGTAGCTCACCAGCAGGTTCTTGGTCTGCTGGTAGTGGTCGAGCATCATCTTGTGGGTTTCACGGCCAACACCGGACTTCTTGTAGCCACCGAAAGCGGCATGCGCCGGGTACAGGTGGTAGCAGTTGGTCCACACGCGGCCCGCCTTGATGCCGCGGCCCATGCGGTAGGCGCGGTTGATGTCGCGGGTCCACACGCCGGCGCCGAGGCCGAACTCGGTGTCGTTGGCGATGGCCAGGGCTTCGGCTTCGTCCTTGAAAGTGGTGACGCTGACCACCGGGCCAAAGATTTCTTCCTGGAACACGCGCATCTTGTTGTTGCCCTTGAGCAGGGTCGGCTGAATGTAGTAACCGGTGGCCAGTGCGCCCTCCAGCTTCTCAACCTTGCCGCCGGTCAGCAGCTCGGCACCTTCATCCTGGGCAATCTGCAGGTACGAGAGGATCTTCTCGAACTGCTGCTGCGAGGCCTGGGCGCCGACCATGGTGTCGGTGTCGAGCGGGTCGCCGCGCTTGATCTGCAGCACCTTCTTCATCACCACTTCCATGAACTGCGGGTAGATCGACTCCTGCACCAGCGCCCGTGATGGGCAGGTGCACACTTCGCCCTGGTTGAAGAAGGCCAGCACCATGCCTTCGGCGGCCTTGTCGATGAAGCTCGGCTCGGCCTGCATGATGTCTTCGAAATACACGTTCGGCGACTTGCCGCCCAGTTCGACGGTAGACGGGATGATGTTCTCGGCAGCGCATTTCATGATGTGCGAGCCAACCGGCGTGGAGCCGGTGAACGCGATCTTGGCGATGCGCTTGCTGGTGGCCAGCGCTTCACCTGCCTCGCGGCCATAACCCTGGACCACATTGAGCACGCCAGGCGGCAGGAGGTCGCCGATCAGCTCGACCAGCACGGTGATGCCCAGCGGAGTCTGCTCGGCCGGCTTGAGCACCACGCAGTTGCCGGCGGCCAGGGCCGGGGCGAGCTTCCAGGCGGCCATCAGGATTGGGAAGTTCCACGGAATGATTTGCCCGACCACGCCCAGTGGCTCGTGGATGTGGTAGGCCACGGTGTTTTCATTGATTTCAGCGGCGCCGCCTTCCTGGGCGCGGATGCAGCCGGCGAAGTAGCGGAAGTGATCGACCGCCAGCGGGATATCGGCGTTGAGGGTTTCGCGTACTGGCTTGCCGTTGTCCCAGGTTTCGGTAATAGCCAGGACCTCGAGGTTCTGCTCGATACGGTCGGCGATCTTGAGCAACACGTTGGAGCGGTCCTGCACCGAGGTGCGGCCCCAGGCGTCAGCGGCAGCGTGGGCGGCGTCGAGCGCCTTGTCGATGTCTTCGGCAGTGGAACGGGGGAATTCGGCGATCAGTTTGCCATTCACCGGGGAGGTATTGTCGAAGTACTGCCCCTTGACCGGAGCTACGAACTCACCACCGATGTAGTTGCCGTAGCGGCTCTTGAAGGAAACCTTCGCGCCCTCGGTACCGGGATGTGCATAACGCATGGTGTGTCTCCTGGTTAATTGTGTTTGTTGAGGAGTTGAAAAGCGTAGAGCAAAGGTTGGGCCAGCGTGGGGAGGCTCAGGCGAATCAATGGCTTGCAGCACCGACCTGGCGCGTCCGGCGCCGCACTGTGTCGGGCCTGGCACGGCTGAAGTGACACTTTGTACCGTTTGCGACACGTTGGGTGACGGTGCATTGCAAAGCCTGACGTGGAAGAGGATGCTGAGGTGAATCTCTATCTGCGGAGAACAACAACTAATGCAGAACAATCACTTCAGTCGTCATGCCCAGCAGGTCCTTACCGTTGCCCGCGGCGGGGCTGGCGGAGCGGGCAGTGACCCCTCCATCGCCCGCTCCTGGTTGCGCTGCCTGGAGGACTACCACCTCGATCCGTCAGTTATCCAGGCGCCGGTTGTGCTTGAACATGGCCGTCTGCTGGAAAGCCGCGAGCGCTTGCATCAGGTGCTGCAAATCGCCGATAGCGAAATGAACAGCCTGCACCAGCAGCTGTCCGGTGCCGGGCATGCGGTCCTGCTGACCGATGCCCGTGGGGTGATCCTCAACTGCGTGACCGCGCCCAGTGAGCGGCGCATCTTCGAGCGTGCTGGGCTGTGGCTGGGGGCGGACTGGAGCGAGGCCCGTGAGGGCACCAATGGCATCGGGACCTGCCTGGTCGAGCGCCAGGCGCTGACGATCCATCAGAACGAGCATTTTCGTGGCCGCCACACCGGCCTGACATGCTCCGCCAGCCCGGTGTTCGACCCGCATGGCGAACTGCTGGCTGTGCTCGATGTGTCATCTGCACGCCCGGATGTCTCGCGCCAGAGCCAGTTCCACACCATGGCGCTGGTCAACCTCTCGGCGAAGATGATCGAGAGTTGCTATTTCCTGCGGCATTTTGAACAACACTGGCTGCTGCGCTTTCATCTGCAGGCCGAGTCGGTGGGCCTGTTCAGCGAAGGCTTGCTGGCCTTTGACGGCGACGGCCGCATTTGCGCGGCCAACCAGAGCGCTCTCAACCTGCTGGGGACCGTTCGTGGCGGTGTGCTGGGCAAGCCATTGGACCGGTTCTTCAACTGCAGCCATGACGAGCTGTTCAGCCGGGCCATGCCCAACGGCAGCACGGCCTGGCCGCTGCATACCCGCGATGGCCGCCAGGTCTATGCCAGCCTGCGAGGGCAGACGCGCAAACCCGTGTGGGCAATGCCCGCCAGCCCTCCCGAGGCCCAGCCCCCGGCTGCTCCCGGTATTTGCCTGCTCGACCCTGCGCTGCAGCACGACTTCCATCGCGCCGTGCGGGTGTTCGAACGGGATGTGCCGCTGCTGCTGCGGGGCGAGACGGGCTGTGGCAAGGAGGCTTTTGCCCAGGCCGTGCACCAGGCCAGCCAGCGCCGGGGCAAGCCTTTCGTGGCGGTCAACTGTGCCTCGATCCCGGAAAGCCTGATCGAGAGCGAGTTGTTTGGTTATCGCGGCGGCAGTTTTACGGGCGCGCGCAAGGAGGGCATGCGCGGCAAGCTGCTGCAGGCCGATGGCGGCACACTGCTGCTGGACGAGATCGGTGACATGCCGCTGGCCCTGCAGACCCGCCTGCTGCGGGTACTGGAAGACCGCCAGGTGGTGCCGATTGGCGGCGATGCGCAGGCGGTGGATGTGCGCATCGTCAGCGCCACCCACCGCGACTTGCTGGAGCGAGTGGCGCAGGGCACCTTCCGCGAAGATTTGTATTACCGCCTGAACGGCCTGGAGGTGGCGCTGCCAGCGGTGCGCGAGCGCAGAGACAAGGCTCAGCTGCTGGATTTCCTGCTGCAGCAGGAGGCGCAAGGGCAGGGGATGGACATCGAGCCACGCGCGCGGCAGGCGCTGCTGGATTTTGCCTGGCCGGGCAACGTGCGGCAGATGCGCAACGTGCTGCGCACGTTGGTGGCGCTTTGTGAGCATGACCACATAGCGCTTGCCGATCTTCCGGCAATCATCTCCAACACTGCTGGCCAGGGTGTTGCCCTTGACCGGCGACAAGCCAGCGCCAACGGCAATGGTGCACTAGGTGAAGGTGTCGCGGCACCTGTGCAAGCAGCCTTGCCGGTAACAGGGCCAGCACTGCTGGCGGATGCTGAATGCCAGGCGCTGTTGTCAGTACTGGAGGCAAATCGCTGGCACCTGACCCGGGTCGCCGAGCAGTTGGGCATCAGCCGCAACACCTTGTATCGAAAACTGCGCAAACACGGCATTGCCAGAGGCGCCTGAGCGAAACAGCGGGTGCGATTTTACGCGCCCTGGGCTACCCTGCCTCGACGTTTTGCGAGGTCGACCATGCATATTCATATTCTCGGTATTTGCGGCACTTTCATGGGTTCGCTGGCGGTGCTGGCCAAAGAGCTGGGCCACCATGTCACAGGGTCGGACGCCAATGTCTACCCCCCTATGAGTACCCAGCTCGAAGCCCAGGGCATCGAGCTGACCCAAGGCTACGACCCGGCCCAGCTGGACCCGGCGCCAGACCTTGTGGTCATTGGCAATGCCATGTCGCGGGGCAACCCGGCGGTCGAGTATGTGCTCAACAAGGGCTTGCCCTACGTGTCCGGCCCGCAGTGGTTGGCAGACCATGTGTTGCAGGGCCGCTGGGTGCTGGCCGTGGCCGGCACCCACGGCAAGACCACGACCAGCAGCATGCTGGCCTGGGTATTGGAGCACGCGGGCATGAGCCCTGGTTTCCTGATCGGTGGTGTACCGCAGAATTTCTCGGTGTCGGCCCGCTTGGGTGGTACCCCGTTCTTCGTGGTGGAGGCGGATGAATACGACAGTGCCTTCTTCGACAAACGATCCAAGTTCGTTCACTACCACCCGCGTACTGCGATCCTGAACAATCTCGAGTTCGATCATGCGGACATCTTCCCTGATCTGGCTGCCATCGAGCGGCAGTTCCACCACCTGGTGCGTACCATTCCGAGCGAAGGCCTGGTGATCCACCCAACCACCGAGCAGGCGCTTGACCGGGTGATCGGCATGGGCTGCTGGACCCCGGTGCAGACCACCGGTGAAGGTGGCCAATGGCAGGCACGCTTGCTGAGCGCCGACGGCTCGCGCTTCGAAGTGCTGTTCGAGGGTGAAGCCCAGGGTGTGGTGGACTGGCCTCTGACCGGCCAGCACAACGTGGCCAATGCCCTGGCCACGTTGGCGGCGGCACGCCATGTAGGGGTAGTGCCTGCCATGGCGATCGAGGGTTTGAGCGCGTTCAAAAGCGTCAAACGGCGCATGGAGAAGGTCGCTGAAGTGCAGGGCGTGACCCTCTATGACGACTTCGCCCACCACCCGACGGCGATCGCCACCACCCTCGACGGCCTGCGCAAGCGGGTAGGCGAGGCGCCAGTAATCGCCATCATCGAGCCGCGCTCCAACTCGATGAAGCTGGGGGCGCACCGTGATGGCCTGCCGGAAAGCGTCAATGATGCCGACCAGGTCATCTGGTATGCGCCGGCCAACCTGGGCTGGGACTTGGCTGCCACGGCCGCGCAGTGCACCGTGCCGAGCGTCGTCGCCGACAGCCTCGAAGCGATCATCGAGCGGGTCAAGGGCCAGGCGCGGCCGGGGACGCACGTGGTGATCATGAGCAACGGCGGCTTTGGTGGCCTGCACAGCAAGTTGGCCGAGGCATTGAAGTGAACGGGCCGGAACGCATCACCCTGGCCATGACCGGTGCCTCCGGGGCGCAGTATGGCCTGCGCCTGCTCGATTGCCTGGTGCGTGAGGACCGTGAGGTGCATTTCCTCATCTCCAAGGCTGCGCAACTGGTAATGGCCACCGAGACGGACGTGGTGCTACCGGCCAAGCCCCAGGCCATGCAGGCGTTTCTGACCGAATACACGGGCGCTGCCGACGGGCAGGTCCGCGTGTATGGCAAGGAAGACTGGATGTCGCCGGTGGCCTCGGGCTCCGGTGCGCCGGCGGCGATGGTGGTGGTGCCCTGTTCCACCGGGACGCTGTCGGCCATCGCCACCGGTGCGTGCAACAACCTGATTGAGCGCGCCGCCGACGTGACACTCAAGGAGCGTCGCCAGTTGATCCTGGTGCCGCGCGAGGCACCCCTGTCCACCATCCACCTGGAAAACATGCTCAAGCTGTCGCAGATGGGGGCGGTCATTCTTCCTGCGGCACCCGGTTTTTACCATCAGCCGCAGACAATCGATGATCTGGTCGATTTCGTGGTGGCGCGCATCCTCAATCTGTTGGATATCCCGCAGGACATGTTGCCGCGCTGGGGTGAGCATCACTTTGGGGTCGATGATTGAAGCGCGTGTTGGGTGGGGTGCTGGCGATGACATTGTTCAGTGGCTGCGCCACTGTGCGCACGCTGGATGCCAACAGCCCGGGTGCGCCGGTGGTGTATGCCGGGACCAGGCTGGATCTGTATGTGATCAATGGCGGATGTTGCCCAAAATATCGTTTCGGGGCCGAGGCCCCGGCCTTCCCGCGGCTGGACCTGCCGGGGAGCATGCTGCTCGATACCCTGATGTTGCCACTGTCTTTGCTGACCGCAGCCGGTATCACGTTTCAGGCCAGCGGGGGCCTGTAAAGGCCGCCCGCCGGGGGCTGGGAGTGGTTTGCAGCCAAGCGCTAGATTTTCCCGAGGCGGCGCAGCTCATCGGACTCGACAATGCGAAGCCCGTCTTCTTCTTCCAGAGCCAGCCGCCACAGCGCGCGTGCCAAGGTGCAGGCTTCGATGCCGCGGTACTTGCCAGGGATCAGCCGTGCAAAAGGTGAGGCCAGACGTTCGCCAAGCCGTGGCTCGATGCGGTCCCCCAGCAGCAGCGACGGCCTGACGATCGTCAGCTGCGGCCAGTCCTGAGCCTTGAGTGCCTCTTCCATTTCGCCCTTGACCCGATTGTAGAAAATCGACGAGTTGGGATCGGCACCGATGGCGCTGACCACCAACAGGTGGCGTGCCCCCATTTCCCGGGCGCGCTTGCTGAAAGCCACGACCATGTCCAGGTCCACGGCGCGAAATGCCTGTTCGGAGCCCGCTTGCTTGAGCGTGGTGCCCAGGCAGCAATAGGCAATATCGACACGGCCAGCCAGTTGCGGGAGAAATACCGCCGGATCGCCTACCGGGTTTTCCAGGTGCGGGTGCTTGGCCAGCGGCCGCCGGGTCGGTGCCAGGACACGGCTGATGGTCGGCTCGTTGAGCAGGCGGTCAAGCAGGTGTTCACCGGTCAGCCCAGTGGCTCCGGCAAGCAGGACATGCTGAGGCGTCAAGTACATGATGTCTCTCCCTTGTTACACACAAGCTTAGTGGTTGCCGGGCTTTTTTGCCTGTCGCTGCGTGTGCGCTTGTGCGGCATTACGCAAGGCCTCCTCGGCCTGTTGCTGGCGCAGTCGATGCCAATGGTCCAGTACTGCGGGCGGTGCCCAGAGTTGTGGCTCGGAGGCTTCGAACCCGTCCCTTCGTTCCCTTTCGGCAACACTGGTACGCGCCAGTTCAAACGCCTGTTTCAGGTCGTCGGTCTGGTTCAGCGCCTGGGCGAACAGGGCGTCACCGAAATAGGTGAAATCCGCTTCTTCCGAGCAGCCGAAGGACACCCGGTCCGCACGTGCGGCGGTCATGATCACCGTGCGCTCGTCTTTTAGGGGTGCAATATACCCCCCGGAATAGCAGGCGGAGATGACAATCACCTTGTCGCGCTCCTTGAGCGGCGCC
The DNA here is from genome assembly GCF_021602025.1 of Pseudomonas ceruminis. GTDB lineage: Bacteria > Pseudomonadota > Gammaproteobacteria > Pseudomonadales > Pseudomonadaceae > Aquipseudomonas > Aquipseudomonas ceruminis. The sequence continues at coordinate 42,062 of NZ_BQHW01000012.1, read as the reverse complement.
AGGGCGCTGGCCAGCTGGTCGGCGGACAGGTCGGCCAGTTGCAGGCGCGGTTGGTCCAGCACCAGCTGGTGGTCCTGGCTACCGTGGCTGGTGAGGTAAATGAACACCAGGTCTTGCGGGCCAGTGCGCTCGGCCAGGGTGCGGGCGGCCCGGGTCAGGTTCTCGCGGGTGGCCATGGGCCGCGTCGCCAACTGGTCGCGGTGGTTGACCAGGGTGATCTGGCCGCGGGCGCCGAAGCGCACCTTGAGCATGTTGCTCACGTAATCGGCCTCGCGCATGAACACGCTCTGCTGGCCGTCGCCTGCCAGTACCAGGCTGTAGAGTTGGATCGGCGCAACGGAGCGTGGCACTCGGGCCAGGGCTTCATCCAGCAGCCGGCCCTGATTGAGCAGGCCCAGGTCGAGCGGGTCGGGCAGTAACTTGCCTGTTTGGTCGCGCACGCGTACCCCATTGACCCAGGTGCCGCTTTCAACCTTGCCATTGGCCAGGGTCAGTTTGCCTTGGCCGTGATAAGCATCGTTTTCGAAACCGCCTATGTAGGTGCTGCCGTCGGGCAATCGCAGATTGCCCTGGCCGGACAGCCGCCAATCGATGAAGCTGCCCTTGTAGTGGCTGCCGTCACTGCCCAACAGTTCGCCTTGGCCAGTGAGCGAGCCATCCTTGAATTCGCCGATCCACACATCGCCGTCGGCATTTTCGTAGCGGCCGCGACCTTCCAGGCGGTTGTCCTTGAATTCGCCGATGTATTGCTCGCCATCGACGCTGTCGTAGGTGCCGCTGCCTTGCAACTGGCCATCGACGAAGCGGCCACTGAACTGGTTGCCGCTGGCATCGCTGCGCACGCCGGCCCCGTTGGGTTTGCCCTTGGCGAACAGCCCCTGGTAACGGCTGCCGTCGGCCAGTTCGAGCTGCCCCGCGCCTTCGTACTGGTCGTCCTTGAACTGGCCACGGTAGGTCTGGTCGGCCTGCTTGAGCGTGCCCTCGCCATCGCGCCGGCCATGACTGAAGGTGCCAGCGTAGTGGCTGCCCGGCGTGGTCAGGTCGCCCAGGCCATCGAACAGGCCAGCAGCGAACTGCCCGCGATAGACCTCGCCATTGCTGCCGTGCCATTGGCCCTGGCCATGCCACTGACCATCCTTGAAGCCCCCGGCGTACCAGCTGCCATTGGGGTAATCGATGCGCCCTTCGCCCTGCAGCAGGCCGTCCACCACCTGGCCCCGATAGCGGCCGCCGTCGGGCAGTCGGGCGTCCGGTGGCGACAGCGCTTCGCCATCGCCGCAGGCAGCGAGCATCAGTGTCAGGGCAAGGGGGAGCAGAGGACGCATGGCGGAATCCAGGCAAAAGATCTGCCGAGTATGCCGCACAATGGGGGCAATGAGACAGCCATGGCACGGGGCCGCGCGGCGGCCCCGAAGGCCGTCAGACGAAGCAGAGCGAAAGCGGTTGGGCAATATAGGCGGGCTTCTCTTCCCCCTCGATTTCAAGGGTCGCGGTCGCTTTGAGCAGCCACTGCCCAGGCTTTTTCTCCGTCACCTCGCCCAGCTCCACCTTCAGCCGCACCTTGCTGTCGACTTTCACCGGCTGAATGAAGCGCACGCTATCCAGGCCGTAGTTGACCACCATCTTCAACCCTTCAGGCAGCACGAGAATGTCTTCCATCAGCGTGGGGATCAACGACAGCGTCAGAAAGCCGTGCGCAATGGTGCCGCCGAACGGGGTTTTAGCCGCCTTTTCCGGGTCGACATGGATGAATTGAAAATCGCCGGTGGCCTCGGCGAACAGGTTGATGCGCTGCTGATCGATCTTCAGCCAGTCGGAGCGTCCCAGCTCCTTTCCAACGTACTGCGAAAGTTCGTTAACCGGTACATGGGGCATCGCGACTCTCCAGGTTGTCATTTGGTACGAAAGTGCAAGATCAGCACGGCGAACCGTTTCAGTCAAGTTGCCTGCTTTTCGGCGAATATCGGCATATAGGCAGGGCATGCTTATAATGGCCGGCATGCTCGAAGGAGATCCTTATGCTGTTGCGTGGTTTGACCTGGCTGGTGTTTTTTCAACTGCTGGGTACGGCGATCAATCATCTGCTCGTGCCGATTCTGCCGGGGCCGATCATCGGCCTGTTGCTATTGTTGTTCTTCCTGATGGCCCGTGGCGAAGTCGGCAAGCCGCTGAACGAAGCGGCCAGCAGCCTGTTGCGCTATCTGCCGTTGCTGTTGGTACCGCCAGCGGTCGGGGTGATGGTTTACGCCAAGGACATCGCGGCTGACTTCTGGGCCATCGCTGGGGCCTTGCTGATCTCTTGCCTGGTCACCCTGGTCTTCGTCGGTGTGCTGATGCAAACGCTGATGCATCGCCAACGCAAGCGCGAGGAGTTGCCATGAACCTCGACTGGCAAGGGGCGCTCGATGCTGTCGTCCACCACCCGCTGTTTGGTATCGGCGTTACATTGGGGGCTTACCAGATCGTGCTGGCGGCTTACGAAAAAACCCGCTGGATCTTCCTGCAGCCGGTGCTGGTGTCGATGCTGCTGGTCATTGGCGTATTGCTGGCCTGTGGCATCGACTACCGTGAATACCGCAAAAGCACCGAAATCATGAACATTCTTCTGGGGCCTGCTACGGTGGCCTTGGCCGTGCCGCTGTACCTCAACCTGCGGCGTATCCGTCAGCTGTTCTGGCCGACATTTACTACGCTGGTACTCGGGGGCCTGTTCGCCACGGTGTGCTGCCTGCTGCTGGGCTGGTGGTTCGGTGCCGAGCACATGATCCTGATGACCATGGCGCCCAAGTCGGTTACTTCGCCGATTGCCATGCTGGTGGCCGAACAGATTGGCGGCGTCGCGGCGCTGGCAGCGGTGTTCGTGCTGATCACTGGCGTGATCGGGGCCATTTTCGGCCCGGCGCTGTTGAGCCGTTTTGGTGTGAACAGCCCCGAGGCCCGTGGTATGTCGCTGGGTGTGACGGCGCATGCCGTAGGCACTTCGGTGGCCCTGCAGGAAAGTGACGAGTGCGGCGCGTTTGCCGCGCTGGCGATGAGCCTGATGGGGGTGGCCACGGCGGTTTTCCTGCCGCTGGCGGTCAGCCTGGTGGCTTGAGGAGTTGTGATGACGCTACCGCTGTTTCCCCTCAATACCGTGCTGTTTCCCGGTTGCCTGCTCGACCTGCAGATCTTCGAGGCGCGCTACCTGGACATGATCGGCCGCTGCATGAAACAGGGCACGGGCTTTGGCGTGGTGTGCATCCTCGAAGGTGAGCAGGTCGGCAAGGCGCCACCTGTGGTCGCGTCGATCGGCTGCGAAGCGATGGTCCGGGATTTCGTCCAGCAGGAAAACGGCTTGTTGGGCATCCGCGTGGAGGGGGTGCGGCGCTTCGAACTGAACCAAAGCGAGGTGCAGAAGGACCAGTTGCTGGTGGGTGACGTGCACTGGTTGCCCGAGCAGGCGGACAGCCCCTTGACCGAGCAGGATGATGACTTGCTCGCCCTGCTGGTGGCGCTGGGCGAGCATCCGATGGTCGAGGCCCTGGACATGCCCCGAGCGATCGATGGGCGCCAGGCGCTGGCCAATCAGCTGGCCTATCTGCTGCCGTTCATGGAGGAAGACAAGCTGGACCTGCTGGTGATCGACTCCCCATCAGAGCGGCTGGCAGAGATTCAGAGGCTGCTGGAGCGGATTCAAGGTGAATTGTTTGCCTGATTGATCAGGGCTGTCTGCATGGCCTCTTTGTGTTTTAGCTGCGAAGAGGCCACCACAGGCACCCTCAGTACTGGTAACGCGCCAGCGCATGCGGCAATGCATGCATGGCAAAAAACGCCAGCAGCGCGATACAGGCCGGCAACACCAGCCACCACACCCGCTGTGGTAGTGCATTGAGCGGTTGACGGTACTGCACCAGCGTCAGGCTCGCTGCACATACGCAGCATGCCAGCAGGGCCCCGGCCAGCACGTCGGTCGGCCAGTGCGCCCCCAGGTATACCCGCGACAGGGCGATTGCCAGTGCCGGAATACAGCCCAGCATTACCCAGGTCAGGCGCATGCGCGGCGGTTGCGCGCGCCCGGCCAGCACCGCCAGCACCAGAAAGAACGCAAACGATGCCGAACTGTGCCCGCTGGGCATGCTGTAGCTGGTCAGCGGGTCGGTCAGCACTTCCGGGCGCGCCCGGGCGAACAGCCATTTCAACGAGCCATTGGCGATGGCCGTGCCCAGCAGTGTGGCGCCGGCGAACACGGCATGGCGCCATTGGCGGGCGAGCAGCAGCAAGGCGGTGAGCAGCCCGCCGAGGAACAGCTGGGTGCGGAAATCACCCAGGCGGGTCACCAGCACCACGGTACCGTCGATGGCGCGGCTGCGGTGTTCCTGGACCAGGGTCATCACCCCTTGGTCGAACGCCTGAAGGTATGGCCAGCCCAGAAACACCCCGGCCAACGCCAGGAAGCTCAAGCCAGCGATCAGCCGGGTGCCGTGGCGCTGGTCGCGAATGCTGCTGTTCAGGCTCAGGCCGATCAACACTGCCAAAGTGCCTGCGACAATGCCGGCGTCCAGCCAGAAACCTTCCGGCAGCGGCAGGCGCATGGCCGCCCCAGTGGCCCAGCCCGGCAACAGGTAGGCCACCGACCAGCCGGCGCCCGCCACCAGGCTGACCGCGATGAACCGCGGTAATGGCATGTCGAACATGCCGGCGACCATCGGCAGCATCGGTCGCAACGGGCCGATGAACCGGCCTACCAGCAGGCTGGCGATGCCGTACCGTTGGAAATAGGCCTCGGCACTGCCGATCCATTCCGGGTGGTGACGCAGCAGCGGCAGGCGGCGGATGTTCTGGTGGAAGTATTTACCTATCGCGTAGGACAAGGCGTCACCGAGCACGCCACCGAGAAACCCCAGCAGCAATGTTTCACCCAGGCTGAAGGTGCCGCTGCCGGCCAGCACCGCCACCGCGAACAGTAATACCGTGCCTGGCACGATGATGCCGGCGATGGCCAGGCACTCGATGCAAGCCACCAGGAAGATGGCCAGGCCAAGCCACTGTGGGTTTGCACTGAGCCAGCCAGTCAAGCTGTCGAGCCATTGGCCCATGTTTCAGCTTCCTTCTTGAGTGAGGGGGCGTTCGATTATGGAGAAGTCCCGCCCTTCGACCTGGCCACGGCGCAGCGGGTTCCGGGTGCAGAAACGGGCAAATTCGGCGTCGACGAAGCGGTAGGGCAAATGCTCGTCGCGGCCATGGGGGATGCCCAGGCGTGCTGCCTGGATAACCTTCGGTACGGTGATGCCGCAATCTTCGACGTACAGGCGCTCGGCGTCGAAACGCTGGGCGTCCCAATCCGGCACTTTCAGGCCCAGGGCGCGACACAGCAGGGTCTGGCCGGCACACAGGCGCTCGGCGGGCCGCAGGTTGCCACTGGCATCGGGGTTGTTCAACTGCATCTGGGCCAGGCTGTTGGCATCGGAAATGGCGTCCACCCAGGGGTAGGCGGACTTTATCAATACCGCGTTGCCAGGGCCGTGGGCGCTGAAGTTCAGCGAGTCGCCGCCGCGGGCGTAATACATATAGATGTGCCCACCGTCGAGGAACAGCGCCTTGCGTTTCTCGGTATAGCCAAGCGAGGCGTGGCTACCCTTGTCGGTGAGGTAGTAGGCCTCGGTCTCGATGATTCGCGCTGCCAGCCACAGGTCGCCATGGCGATGGCGGATGACCTTGCCCAGCAGGGCCTTGGCCAAGGTTTGGGCGTCGCGATCGAAGAAGCTGTCGGGCAGGGCGCGGGCAGGGCAGGGGGTGGTGTCTGGCATGCTGGCGGTTCGTCGTGGTGAAGGCGCGGATGATAGCAATGAATGGCTTAATCGAGGCTGAATCAGGACAACTCGTTAAGACCGGTTACATCTTTCCTACCTCTTTCGATCAGCCATTTTCTACCATCCGCCACCCGCCGCTGGGCGTATACCTGTACGACAGTTATAATCAGCCGATTTCCCCTTCGCCAAGACACCGAACCCATGACTGAGTCCGTTCTTGACTATATGACCCGTTTGGGTCGCTCCGCTCGCCAGGCGTCCCGGGTGATCGCGCGTGCCAGCACCGCGCAGAAGAACCGCGCCCTGCAGGCCGCCGCCGATGCGCTGGACGCCGCCCGTGCCGAGCTCGCCGCAGCCAACGAACTGGACCTGGCCGCCGGCCGTGCCAATGGCCTGGAGCCGGCGCTGCTGGACCGCCTGGCACTGACTCCGGCGCGCATCGACGGCATGATCACCGGCCTGCGTCAGGTGGCCAGCCTGCCGGACCCGGTCGGCGCCATCCGTGACATGAGCTATCGCCCGTCGGGCATTCAGGTCGGCAAGATGCGTGTACCGCTGGGGGTGATCGGGATCATCTACGAGTCGCGTCCCAATGTGACTATCGATGCCGCCAGCCTGTGCCTGAAGTCGGGCAACGCCACCATCCTGCGTGGGGGCTCCGAGGCCATCCACTCCAACCGCGCGATCGCCACCTGCATCCAGCGCGGCCTGGCCGAAGCCGACCTGCCGGCGGCCGTGGTGCAAGTGGTCGAGACCACCGACCGGGAAGCCGTCGGCGCGCTGATCAGCATGCCGGAGTTCGTCGATGTCATCGTCCCCCGCGGTGGCCGTGGCCTGATCGAGCGCATCAGCCGTGATGCCCGGGTGCCGGTGATCAAGCACCTGGACGGTATCTGCCATGTCTATGTGGCTGAGCATGCCGATCTGGACAAGGCCTGGCGCGTTGCCTTCAATGCCAAGACCTACCGTTATGGCATTTGCGGTGCGATGGAAACCCTGTTGGTCGATCAGCGCGTGGCGCAAGGCTTCCTGCCAGAAATGGCCCGTCGCTTCCAGGAAAAAGGCGTCGAGCTGCGTGGCTGCGAACGTACCCGTGCACTGATCGAGGCCAAGCCGGCCACAGAAGACGATTGGCACACCGAGTACCTCGACGCCATTCTGTCGGTCCGTGTGGTCGACGGCCTGGACCAGGCCATCGAGCACATCAACCACTATGGCTCGCACCACACCGACTCGATCATCACCGAACACCAGGGCCAGGCTCGCCAGTTCCTGGCTGAGGTCGACTCGGCGTCGGTGATGCTCAATACCCCGACGTGCTTCGCCGATGGTTTCGAATACGGCCTGGGTGCAGAAATCGGCATCTCCACCGACAAGCTGCACGCCCGTGGCCCGGTCGGCCTGGAAGGGCTGACCTGCGAGAAGTATGTCGTGATCGGCGACGGCCAGCTACGCGGCCAGGAGTCCTGCTGAGTTGAGCAAGGCCCAGGCAGTCCGGCGTATCGGCATTCTCGGTGGTACTTTCGACCCCGTGCACATCGGCCACCTGCGCAGCGCGCTGGAGGTGGCCGAGTTCATGGCGCTGGATGAACTGCGCCTGCTGCCCAACGCCCGTCCGCCGCACCGCGACACCCCGCAAGTGGCAGCCGAAGATCGCCTGGCCATGGTGCGCAGCGCCGTGCAGGGCGTCGAGTGCCTGAGCGTGGATGCCCGTGAGCTTGAGCGTGACAAGCCGTCGTACACCATCGATACGCTGGAATCGATCCGTGCTGAACTGGGCGCCGACGACCAGCTGTTCCTGGTGCTCGGTTGGGACGCCTTCTGCGGCTTGCCGGGCTGGCACCGCTGGGAAGAACTACTGCAACACTGTCACATCCTGGTGCTGCAACGCCCGGATGCCGACGTTGAACCCCCTGACGAGCTGCGCAACCTGCTGGCTGCGCGCTCCGAGAGCGATCCCACCGCCATGTCCGGCCCGGCGGGGAATATTTCGTTCGTCTGGCAGACGCCGCTCGCGGTGTCGGCTACACAGATCCGACAGCTGCTGGCCAGCGGCAAATCGGTGAGGTTCCTGGTGCCGGACGCCGTACTGGCCTACATCGAGGCGCACGAACTGTATCGTGTGCCTAACTGACGGTGCCCTGCGGGCGCCTCATCCTACGAGTTGAACGAGTTTTATATGAGCAAGCAAAAAATCAATGGCGAAGAACTGGTCAAACTGACCATTAGCGCTCTGGAAGACGTCAAGGCCCAGGATATCCAGGTCATCGACGTGCGCGAGAAGCACAGCCTGACCGACTACATGATCATTGCCACCGGTACCTCCAACCGCCAGATCAACGCAATGCTGGAAAAGGTCCGTGAAACGGTCAAGAAAGAAGGCGCGCAGCCGCTGGGCGAAGAAGGCAAGGGCGACAGCGACTGGGTGTTGCTGGACCTCAACGACGTCATCGTGCACATGATGACCGCCGCTGCCCGCCAGTTCTACGACCTGGAGCGCCTGTGGCTGGGTGCCGAGCAAAGCCGTGCGGCCGATGCCAAGCACCACAGCCCGGAAAACGCCAGCGACTACTTCACCGACAAGCTCAAAGACCGGGAATAAGGAAGCGTCGTGCGTCTGCGCCTGATCGCGGTCGGCTCGCGCATGCCCAAGTGGGTCGAGGAAGGCTGGCATGAATATGCCAAGCGCCTGCCCCAAGAGCTGTCGCTAGAGCTGGTGGAAATCCCGCTGAACACCCGTGGCAAGAATGCCGACGTCGCCCGCCTGATCCGACAGGAGGGCGAGGCCATGCTGAGCAAGGTTCAACCCGGGGAACGCATTGTCACCCTCGAGGTCCATGGCAAGCCCTGGAGTACCGAGCAGCTGGCGACCGAGCTGGACCGCTGGCGCCTGGACTCGCGTACGGTGAACCTGATGGTGGGCGGCCCGGAAGGGCTGGCACCGGAGGTCTGTGCGCGGGCCGAGCAACGCTGGTCGTTGTCGCCGCTGACGTTGCCGCACCCGTTGGTAAGGATACTCATCGGCGAGCAGATCTATCGCGCCTGGACAGTGTTGTCCGGGCACCCTTACCACAAATGAGCCTGTAAGCAGTCAGATGTCGCAGCCGATCCGTCTCAAGGACCACGAGAAAGACGCCCGCCTGGTGCGTAACCGCGTCGTGGTCGGCGCGGTGGCGATCATCCTGCTCATTTGCGTGCTGATTGCGCGGCTTTACTACCTGCAGATCATCCAGTACGACTATCACTCGACGCTGTCGGAGAACAACCGGGTGCATGTGCAGCCGATCCCGCCGACCCGCGGGCTGATCTTCGACCGCAACGGCGTGGTCGTTGCCGACAACCGGCCTAGTTTCAGCTTGTCGATGACTCGCGAGCGTGCCGGTGATTGGCAGGCAGTACTGGACAGCATTGTTGAAGTGCTGGAGCTGACGCCCGATGACCGTGCGCTGTTCGAAAAACGCATGAAGCAGGGGCGACGGCCCTTCGAGCCGGTGCCCATTCTGTTCGAGTTGAACGAAGAGCAGATCGCCCGTGTGGCGGTCAACCAGTTCCGTCTGCCGGGTGTGGAAGTGGTCGCCCAGTTGGTGCGGCATTACCCGCAGGGGGCGCATTTTGCGCACTCGGTCGGCTACGTGGGGCGGATCAACGAGAAAGAGCTCAAGACCCTTGATCCGGTCAACTACAGTGGCACCCACCACATCGGCAAGACCGGCATCGAACGGTTCTACGAAGACGACCTGCACGGCCAGGTCGGCTACGAAGAAGTCGAGACCAACGCCCGTGGCCGGGTGCTGCGGGTGCTCAAGCGCACCGACCCTAAGCCGGGCAAAGACATTGTGCTGAGCCTGGACATCAAGTTGCAGGAAGCCGCCGAAGCAGCCCTGGGCGGCCGCCGGGGGGCCGTGGTGGCGCTCGACCCACGCACTGGCGAAGTGCTGGCGATGGTCAGTCAACCGAGCTTCGACCCCAACCTGTTCGTCACCGGCATCAGTTTCAAAGCCTACGCCGAATTGCGCGATTCGATCGATCGCCCGTTGTTCAACCGTGTGTTGCGTGGCCTGTATCCGCCGGGCTCGACCATCAAGCCGGCGGTGGCCATCGCTGGCCTGGACAGTGGTGTGGTCAACGCCAGCAGCCGGGTGTTCGACCCCGGTTACTACCAGTTGCCCAACTACGATCACAAATACCGTAACTGGAACCGCACCGGCGACGGTTGGGTCGACCTGGATACCGCCATCATGCGATCCAATGACACCTACTTCTACGATCTTGCCCACAAAATGGGCATTGATCGGCTATCCACTTATATGAACAAGTTCGGCATCGGCCAGAGGGTCGCCCTCGACATGTTCGAGGAGTCGTCCGGCCTGATGCCATCGCGTGAGTGGAAGCGCGCCACCCGCCGGCAAGCCTGGTTCCCGGGGGAAACCCTGATCCTGGGGATCGGCCAGGGCTACATGCAGGCCACGCCGCTGCAACTGGCGCAAGCCACTGCGCTGATCGCCAACAAGGGTGTGTGGAATCGCCCGCACCTGGCCAAGACCATCGAAGGCCAGCAGCCGGTGGACCCTAACCCCATGGATGACATCGTCCTGCGTGACAAATCCGATTGGGCCAAGGTCACCCACGGCATGGAGCAGGTGATGCACAACGCCCGTGGCACGGCACGCAAGGCAGCGGCCGGTGCGCAATACCGCATTGCCGGCAAGAGCGGTACCGCCCAGGTGGTGGCCATCAAGCAAGGCGAAAAATACGACCGCAACAAACTTCAGGAGCGTCACCGTGACCACGCGTTGTTCGTCGCCTTCGCCCCGGCCGATGCGCCGAAGATCGTGGTGTCGGTGATGGTCGAGAACGGCGAGTCCGGCTCCGGTGTCGCCGCGCCCGTGGTGCGGCAGATCATGGATGCCTGGTTGCTCGATGAAAGCGGCCGGCTCAAGCCTGAGTACGCTCCTGCCACCGTCGCCCAGGAAAAGGCCCTGTGAAGAACAATTTCGATCGCATGCTCTCCAGCGAGGACGTGATGCGTCGACGCGCCAGCTTCCTGCAGCGCATCCACATCGACGGCCCCCTGCTGGTCATTCTGCTGACCCTCGCGGCTGGCAGCCTGTTCGTGCTGTATTCGGCCAGTGGCAAGAACTGGGACCTGCTGCTCAAGCAGGCTACCTCGTTCGGCATCGGCCTGGTGTCGATGTTCGTCATCGCCCAGCTCGAGCCCCGTTTCATGGCCCGCTGGGTGCCGCTGGCCTACCTGGCCGGGGTGTTCCTGCTGATCGTGGTGGATGTGATGGGGCACAACGCCATGGGTGCCACGCGCTGGATCAACATCCCCGGGGTGATCCGCTTCCAGCCCTCGGAATTCATGAAGATCATCATGCCGGCGACCATCGCCTGGTACCTGTCCAAGCGCACCTTGCCGCCGCACCTCAAGCATGTGGCCATCAGCCTGGTGCTGATCGGCATGCCGTTCATCCTCATCGTGCGCCAGCCTGACCTGGGGACTGCGCTGCTGATTCTGGCCTCTGGTGCATTCGTGCTGTTCATGGGGGGCCTGCGCTGGCGCTGGATCCTAAGTGTGGTCACAGCAGCGGTGCCGGTGGCCGTGGCGATGTGGTTCTTTGTCATGCACGACTACCAGAAGCAGCGGGTACTGACCTTCCTCGACCCGGAAAGCGACCCGCTGGGCACTGGCTGGAACATCATCCAGTCCAAGGCGGCGATCGGCTCTGGCGGGGTGTTTGGCAAGGGTTGGCTGTTAGGCACCCAGTCGCACCTGGACTTCCTGCCGGAGAGCCACACCGACTTCATCATTGCGGTGCTGGGTGAGGAGTTCGGCCTGGTCGGCATTTGCCTGCTGCTGATTGTCTACCTGTTGCTGATCGGCCGCGGGCTGATGATCACTGCGCAGGCGCAGACCTTGTTCGGCAAGCTGCTGGCGGGCAGCCTGACCATGACTTTCTTTGTGTATGTGTTCGTCAATATCGGTATGGTCAGCGGCCTTCTGCCCGTGGTGGGCGTGCCGCTGCCCTTCATTAGCTATGGCGGAACTTCGTTGGTGACGCTGCTGTCAGCGTTTGGCGTTCTGATGTCGATCCATACGCACCGCAAATGGATCGCACAGGTTTGAATAAGGTGAAGAATTTAATGCAAGCAGTGCGTAACTGGGCTGCCCGTTGTGCGCCGTGGATTGGCGCGGTGGGCCTGTTCGGCGCTGTCCAGCAGGCTCACGCCGGCGATTACGACGGTTCGCCGCAGGTGGCCGAGTTCGTCGGCGAGATGGCCCGCGACTACGGCTTTGCCAGCGAGCAACTGATGGGCGTGTTCCGTGAGGTGCAGCGCAAGCAATCGATCCTCGACGCCATTTCGCGTCCGGCCGAACGGGTCAAGCCGTGGAAGGAGTATCGCCCGATGTTCATCACCGACGCGCGCATCGCGCGAGGGGTGGACTTCTGGCGCCAGCACGAAGCCGTGCTGGCCCGCGCCGAGCAGGAATATGGCGTGCCGGCGCAATACATCGTGGCGATCATCGGTGTGGAAACCTTCTTTGGTCGCAACACCGGCAACTACCGGGTGATCGATGCGCTGTCCACCTTGGGTTTCGACTACCCGCCGCGTGCCGAATTCTTCCGCAAGGAGCTGCGTGAATACCTGCTGCTGGCCCGTGAAGAACAGCTCGACCCGCTGACGCTCAAGGGCTCCTATGCCGGCGCCATGGGCCTGCCGCAGTTCATGCCGAGCAGTTTCCGCAATTACGCCGTGGACTTCGATGGCGACGGCCACATCAATATCTGGAACAACCCGGACGACGCCATCGGCAGCGTCGCCAGCTACTTCAAGCGCCATGGCTGGGTCGCCGGCCAGGGTGTGGTCAGCCGCGCCCAGGTCAGTGGCGAGCGGGCCGACGAGGGCCTGACCACCGGCATTGAGCCGGTGAAAACGGTTGCACAGTTGCGGGCGCTGGGCTGGTCGAGTCATGATGCGCTGCGCGATGATCTGCCAGTTACCGCCTTCCGCCTGGAAGGTGAAAACGGTCCCGAGTACTGGATGGGCCTGAAGAACTTCTACGCGATCACTCGCTACAACCGCAGCGTGATGTATGCCATGGCCGTGCATCAGCTTTCGGAACAGCTGGTCCTAGCACGGGGCGTCAAGTAAATGCGCGCAATATTCTCTGCCAACACCTTCAAGCTGCTGACCTGCATGACCGTCGGCATGCTGCTGGTCAGCTGTTCCTCCAGCCGCCCGACCACGCAGCAAAGCGGTAACACCGTGCGCTCGCAGCCCGGCCTGGACATCAATCGGGCCCACAAGGACGGTGCGCCGTGGTGGGACGTGGATGTGAACAAGATCCCCGACGCGACGCCGACCGTGCACACCGGTGCCTACAAGGCCAACCCTTACACTGTACTGGGCAAGACCTATTACCCGATGCAGGACGCGCGCAACTACCGCGCTGAAGGGACCGCGTCGTGGTATGGCACCAAGTTCCACGGGCAGAACACCGCCAACGGCGAGCTGTACGACCTCTATGGCATGAGCGCGGCGCACAAGACACTGCCGCTGCCGGCCTACGTACGGGTGACCAACCTGGCCAACGGGCGCAGCGTGATCCTGCGGGTCAATGACCGTGGCCCGTTCTATTCCGACCGCATCATCGACTTGTCGTACGCGGCGGCGAAGAAGCTTGGCTATGCCGAAATCGGCACTGCGCATGTGCGCGTAGAAGGCATTGACCCGCAGCAATGGTGGGCCCAGCGTGGCCAGCAACCGCCACTGGTGCTCAAGGAACCCCAGGTGGCCCAGACCCAGGCGATCCCGGCCAGCACCGGGCGTGTCGAACAATGGACGCCGCCACCGCAGCAACATGCGGCGCCGGTGGTGCCGGTGCAAGTGGGTGGCAACAATGTGCCGGGCAACAACGGCGGCAGCTTCCTGCAGGTTGGCGCCTTCGCCAACCCGGACGCCGCCGAGCTGCTGCGCTCGAAGCTCAGCACCATGGTCAGCGCGCCAGTGTTCATCAGCTCCATCGTGCGTAACCAGCAGACCCTGCACCGCGTGCGCCTGGGGCCGATCGGCAGCCAGGGCGAGATCCAGCAGGCACAGGACAGCATCCGCCTGGCGAACCTTGGGCAAGCCAAGCTGGTCACAGCTGACTGACCGTGTTGCTTTCTTCGCCGGTAAAGCCGCTCCCGCAGGGTGTTGCACTGCCTTGCGGGCGCGGCTTTACCGGCGAAGAAGGCAACGTCAAACTGTCGGTTTTGTCATGAATTGCGGGGCGCGGATATGTACAATGTCCGCTTTTGCCCGCGGCGACACGCAGCCGCATTTTGCGGGCCTGGCCGAAGGCCACAAAAACTAGACTGACTGGCGCTGGGCACACGATGTGGCCCAGGGAACATCTCAGACCATTAGCGATTTTCGAGAGACGGATGAACATCACCAACCTTGCCAAACGACTTTGCCTGCCCGTACTGCTGATGATCACGCCGGTTGCCTTCGCAGCCGAGCAGATGATGCCATCGCCACCGCAGCTGGCCGCCAAGTCCTACGTACTCATGGACGCGTCCAGCGGCAACGTGCTGGTCGAGAACAACGGTGACGAGCGCCTGCCGCCAGCCAGCCTGACCAAGCTGATGACTGCCTACATCGCCACCCTGGACATCCGCCGCGGCCAGATCGGTGAGAACGACCCGGTCACCGTCAGCGAAAATGCCTGGCGCACCGGTGGTTCGCGCATGTTCATCAAGGTGGGCAGCCAGGTCACCGTCAGCGACCTGCTGCACGGCATCATCATCCAGTCGGGTAACGACGCTTCGGTCGCCCTGTCCGAGCACATCGCCGGCAGCGAAGACGCTTTCGCCGACATGATGAACAAGACTGCCGCCGACCTGGGCATGTCCAACAGCCACTTCATGAACCCGACTGGCCTGCCGAACCCGGAGCACTACTCCTCGGCCCACGACATGGCCCTGCTGGCCCGTGCGATCATCGACGAAGACCCGGCGCACTACGCGATCTACTCGCAGAAAGAGTTCTTCTGGAACAACATCAAGCAGCCGAACCGCAACCTGCTGCTGTGGCGTGACAAGACCGTCGACGGCCTGAAGACCGGCCACACCGACGAAGCGGGCTACTGCATGGTCGCCTCCGCCGTACGTGACGGCCAGCGCCTGATCGCCGTGGTGTTCGGTACCAACAGCGAGCAGGCGCGTGCCGCCGAGACCCAGAAGCTGCTGACTTACGGTTTCCGCTTCTTCGAAACCCAGACCTTCTACCAGAAGGGCACCGAGCTGACTCAGGCGCCAGTCTGGAAGGGCGCCACCAGCCAGGTGAAGGCTGGTCTGGCCAACGACCTGACCATGACTATGCCTAAAGGCCAATTGAAGCGCCTGCAGGCTTCGATGACCATGAACCCGCAGCTCACCGCGCCGATCGCCAAAGGTGACGTGATCGGCAAAGTGGAAGTCAAACTGGACGAGAACGTGGTTCACAGCGCCGACCTGATCGCCCTCGATGGCGTCGAGGAAGGTGGTTTCTTCCGTCGTATGTGGGATAGCATCCGTCTATTCTTCTACGGGTTGTTCAACTGATACGTGACCTGCATGCCCCCGCTCATCTTGCGGGGGCGTTGTTGTTGCCACGGCTTACGAGGCCGTTTCCGCCATGAGCGAACCTGACGTCAAGTCACACAAAATCGAATTCCCCTGCGTCGATTACCCGATCAAGGTCATCGGCGACACCGTTGTCGGCTTCAAGGACATGGTGATCGAAGTCCTGAGCAAGCACGCCAAGGTCGACCTTTCCACCCTGGCCGAGCGCCAGAGCAAGGAAGGCAAGTACACCACGGTGCAATTGCACATCGTTGCCGAAAGCGAGAACCAGCTACACGACATCAACAGTGCCTTGCGCGCGACTGGCATCGTGAAAATGGTGCTCTGATGCCCGCTTGTCTCGGCTTTCGCGACCTTGGCCTGCAGCGCTATGAACCCGTGCTGGAGGCCATGCGTCGCTTTACCGAGCAGCGTAGCCCGGACAGCCAGGACGAAGTCTGGCTGGTCGAGCACCCCGCGGTCTTCACCCAGGGCCAGGCCGGCAAGGCCGAGCACCTGTTGGTGCCGGGCGATATCCCGGTGGTGCAGACAGACCGCGGCGGCCAGGTGACCTACCATGGCCCCGGGCAACTGGTGGCCTACCTGTTGCTGGACGTGCGCCGCCTGGGCTTTGGCGTGCGCGAACTGGTCAGCCGCATCGAGCAGACGCTGATCGAGCTACTGGCCAGCTACGGTATCAGCGCCGCTGCCAAGCCCGATGCGCCGGGTGTCTATGTCGATGGAGCGAAGATCGCCTCCCTCGGCCTGCGAATCCGCAACGGCCGTTCTTTTCACGGCCTTGCTCTGAACGTGGATATGGACCTTGCGCCATTCCGCCGAATCAACCCCTGTGGGTATGCGGGGCTGGCCATGACCCAGTTGCGCGACCTGGCAGGTCCGATCGAACTCGACGAGGTCAGGACAAGGCTGCGCGGACAGCTGGTCAAGCACCTCGACTATGCTGAGCAGACGACCCTGACGGGCGGAATCGACTGAATATGACAACTGTGCAAGAAGCCGTGCCGAACCTGATACCTACCCAGGATGCCACCGCGCGCCCAGCGCCGAAGAAAGTGGAAGCTGGGGTCAAGCTGCGGGGAGCCGATAAGGTCGCGCGCATCCCGGTGAAGATCATCCCCACTGACGAGCTGCCGAAAAAGCCCGACTGGATCCGTGTGCGCATCCCGGTTTCCCCCGAGGTAGACCGCATCAAGCAGCTGCTGCGCAAGCACAAGCTGCACAGTGTCTGCGAAGAGGCATCCTGCCCGAACCTGGGCGAGTGCTTCTCTGGCGGCACCGCGACTTTCATGATCATGGGTGACATCTGTACCCGTCGCTGCCCGTTCTGTGACGTCGGCCACGGCCGGCCCAAGCCATTGGATGTGGACGAGCCGAAGAACCTGGCCGTCGCCATCGCCGACCTGCGCCTGAAGTACGTGGTGATTACCTCGGTGGACCGCGACGACCTGCGTGACGGCGGTGCCCAGCACTTCGCCGATTGCATCCGTGAGATCCGCGCGTTGTCGCCGGGCGTGCAACTTGAGACGCTGGTGCCGGACTACCGTGGCCGTATGGACGTGGCCCTGGAGATCACCGCGCAAGAGCCGCCGGATGTCTTCAACCACAACCTCGAAACCGTCCCGCGCCTGTACAAGGCCGCCCGCCCAGGTTCGGACTACGACTGGTCGCTGGACCTGCTGCAGAAGTTCAAGCAGATGGTGCCGCATGTGCCGACCAAGTCGGGCCTGATGCTCGGCCTGGGCGAAACCGACGAGGAAGTGATCGAGGTGATGCACCGCATGCGCGAGCATGACATCGACATGCTGACCCTCGGCCAGTACCTGCAGCCTTCGCGCAGCCACTTGCCGGTGCAGCGCTTCGTTCACCCGGACACCTTCGCCTGGTTCGCCGAGGAAGGCTACAAGATGGGCTTCAAGAACGTCGCGTCGGGCCCGCTGGTGCGTTCGTCCTACCACGCCGACCAGCAGGCTCACGAAGCCAAGATCAAGCTCTGATCCTGGTTTGAGCCCTACATGCCGATGCGCGCCGAAAGGCGGCATCGGCATTGTTGTTTTGGCGTCATGCACTGCAAGGAGTCGCAATGATTTGCACTGAGACCTTTGATCCTCGCTTGCCCGCCGCGCTGCCGGGTAACGCCTGCTTTGCCATCGTCGCGCCGGCCGGACCGACTCGGCTGGATGCGCAGAAGGCCAGCCAGTGGTTTGCCAGCCGCGGCTACAGGTGCCGTATCTATCCGGGGGTCGATCAAGCTGAAGGTTATCTGGCTGGCGCGGACCAGCAACGCCTGCAGGATCTGCACGATGCCTTTGCCGACCCGGCCATCGATGCCATTTTGTGCATGCGTGGTGGCTACGGCAGCATGCGCCTGCTCGATCAGCTCGACTTTGAGCTGATCCGCCGTAACCCCAAGCCGTTGATCGGCTATAGCGATATCACAGCGCTGCACCTGGCCATCTTCCGGCATACCGGCTTGCTGGCCTTCCATGGGGCGATGCTCAATGCTGACCTGCTGGGGGCCAAGCGGGAGCCGACCGAGTCCTCGCTACTGGCACAACTGAGCGGGCAACTGGGGGAGGGCGATGCCATTGCGCATCCGGCCGATTTTGCCTTGAGTTGCATCGTACCGGGTGTTGCCAGCGGGCGTTTGCTGGGCGGTAACCTGTCGATACTGGGCGCAACCCTGGGGACGATGGCCGAGATCGATACGCAGGGCAGCATCCTGTTCATCGAGGACGTCAATGAGCCCCTGTACCGGGTCGACCGTTTGCTGACTCAGTTGCGCCTGGCTGGCAAGCTGGAGGGGGTGAAGGGTGTGCTGGTGGGGGATTTCGCCGGGATCACCGTGGCGGCTTTGACACCGCTGTTGCAGGACATCTTTGGCCCGCTGGGTGTGCCGGTACTGGCCGGCTGGCGCAGTGGGCATTGTGATCCGAATGTGTGTTTGCCGCTGGGGGGCGAGGTGGTGCTCGACAGCGAGAAGCTGAGCCTGGTGTTGGCGCAAGACCTGTTCAGGGGTTGAATATTTGGGGCCGCTCGGCGGCCCACCGCTGGCATGCCAGCTCCGACAAGGCTGTACCTGTGGGAGCCGGCTGCACGCCTGGGTTTCAGCGCTGGCGCAGGCTATCGAGCAGCTTGTGCGTCGGATAGCCGTCTGCCGGCCACCCAAGCGCCTGCTGGGCATTACGAATGGCCTTGCGGGTGTTGGCACCGATGATGCCGTCCGGGTTGCCTGCCTCGTGCCCGCTGGCATTGAGCAGGTTCTGCAGCTCCATGCGTTCGCTGCGGCTCAACGGCAGGTCCTCCTTCGGCCAACTGCCGGCAATGAAGCCCCACCCCGAGAAACGATCGCCCAGCAGGCTCACCGCCAGTGCGTAGGACGATGAGTTGTTGTACCTGAGGATCGCGCGGAAATTGTCCAGCACCAAGAAGGCCGGGCCTCGAGCGCCAGCCGGCAGCAGCAGGGCGGCAGACAACTCGTTGCTGCCCGCCGGCAATTGCGTGCCCGCCGGCAGTTTCACACCCATTTGCAGCCATTCGCTGACCGGCTTGCGCAGCGAGCCGTCGGCCAGCCAGTAGTCGAACCCTGCCGGTACTTGCACCTCGAAGCCCCAGGGCTGGCCGCGCTTCCAGCCCGAGCTTTGCAGATAGTGGGCCGTCGAGGCCAGGGCGTCGGGGGTGCTGTTCCAGATATCCCGGCGGCCATCACCGTCGAAGTCCACGGCGTGGGTGTTGTACGTGGTCGGAATGAACTGGGTCTGGCCCATGGCGCCGGCCCACGAGCCGCGCATGGCCTCGGGCTGGATGTCGCCATGCTGGATGATCTGCAGCGCGGCGATCAGCTGGTCCTGGGCAAACTGTGGGCGGCGGCCCTCGTAGGCAAGGGTGGCCAGTGAGCGAATCACTGACTTGCTGCCCTGGAACTGGCCGAAGTTACTCTCCATGCCCCATACCGAGACCAGCACCTGGCGGTCAACGCCATAGCGCTGTTCGATTCGGCTCAGCAGTTCGGCATTCTGCTCCAGCAGCTTCTTGCCGTTTCGTACCCGCAGGGGCGACAGTGCGCCTTCGAGGTACTCCCACACCGGGCGGGTGAATTCGGGCTGGCTGCGATCGGCCTTGATCACGTCCATGTCGGGTGTCACGCCGATGAACGCACGGTCAAAGGTGCTTGCCGAAATACCCGCTTGCAGCGCCTGCTGACGGAAGCCGGCCTGCCATTGGGCAAAGGTCTGCAGCGGCTGGATGTCAGTGCTGACGTCGGGCGTGGCGCTGGGCAGGGTCACTACCGGCGCGGGCTGGGCAGGTGCCAGCGGCAGGGCGTCGGCGGCGGTGGGTTTTTCCGCACAGGCGACGAGCAGGATGAAGCTGGAGACCGCGAGCAGTTGGCGGGATTTCCAACGGGGGAGAAGGCTGAAGGGCATGCACAGATCCAGAATTTCAGGTCAGGTGCCGACCATACCATGCCTGCGCTTTCGATGCTTTCATGCGGCCAAAAAGTAAGAAGCCTCCCAATCTCTCGATTGGAAGGCTTCGCGGCGGTAGCTGCCTTTGCCTTTGTTCGGTTGTTCCTGGCGGCAGCGGAACAGTGGCTGGGCGATGATCGACTTGGCCTTGTTGGGGCCGTGCTTTTTCGGCTTTTTACTCATGGCGATAATCCCGTTTGGGGTGGATTGCGGGGCGGACTGTAGGCCCGAAGAGAGGGCAGGGCCAATTGATTGTGTATATGGAAAGGGGGCGGGGATGCCTGGCTCACTCGGGCGGCAGTACCAGGCGCTGCCCGGCCATGAGCAGCGACAAGCGTGACAGCCCGGTCCAGGGCGAACCCTCGGCCTGCCCTTTGATCTGGGCATCGATGCGCTGGGCATCCTGCAGCAACTGCGCCCAACGCTGCGCCGAAAGACGCTGCAGGGCTTTGCTGACCAGTGGGCGACGTTTGTCCCACACCGGTGGCCTGGCCTGGCTGAAGGCCTTGTCCAGCGGCACGCCCTGGCTGAACTGCTGGGCCAACCCAGCCAGCAGGCGCAGCTCACGGGCCAGTGCCCAGAGAATCACCGGGGGCTCCACGCCTTCGCCACGCAGGCCTTCGAGCATGCGCAGGGCATGCGCGGCCTCGCCATTGAGGATGGCATCGACCAGGCCAAACACATCGAAGCGCGCGCTGTCGGCCACGGCAGATTGCACCGTTTCGACGGTGATCTGGTTGCCTTCGGCGAGCAGTTTGAGCTTTTCGATTTCCTGGGCCGCAGCCAGCAGGTTGCCTTCGACCCGCGCAGCGATCAGGTCGACCGCATCGCGCTGCGCCGAGAGCCCGGCCTGGGCCAGGCGTTGGTTGATCCATTGTGGCAACTGTTGGGCGTCCACCGGCCAGATCTGGATGAACTGGCAGTGGGCGCCTTCGATCAGCGCCTTGCCCCATTTGGTCTTCTGCGCGCTGCCATCGAGCTTGGGCAGGCTGACCAGCAGCAAGGTGTCTTCAGCGGGGTTGGCGCAGTATTCCATCAACGCCGCAGCGCCTTTGTCGCCAGGCTTGCCGGAGGGCAGGCGCAGCTCCAGCAGGCGGCGTTGAGCGAACAGGGAGAGGCTGGCGCCCGCCTGAAGCAATGTGCCCCAGTCGAAGTTGGCGTCGGCGCTGAACACCTGGCGTTCGTCGAAACCTTGCTGGCGCGCCGCGTTGCGGATGGCATCGGCGGCTTCCTGGCACAGCAGCGGGTCATCGCCACTGACCACATAGACAGGGGCCAAGGCGCCTTGCAGGTGCTTGTTGAGTTGGGCGGGTGCGAGTTTCATGGGAAACAGGCGGGGCACCGAGGTGCCCCGCTCGGGCTCACTGGCCCGGGATTTCCAGCGGCGATTGCTGCGGCGTCTCCGCCTGCTGACGGCGCGCAGCTTCCAGCGCGTCGGCTTCGGCCTTGGCGCGGTCGTCGGCCTTGCGCTGCAGTTCGTCCAGCTGAGCCGGCGTCAGGTTCTGCAGGCGTGCGATCAACGACTGTACCAGGTCACGGCGCATTTCCGCGCGGGCCTGGGTGGCCTCCTGGTCGGAGCCGGTGACGTTCGAGCCGTCACGTACATACACCTTGCGCACTTCGACCTTGTCGCTGAGCAGCTCAAGGTTGTTCAACCCCAGGATGCTGTAGTTGAGCACGGTGTTGAGTTCGTACTCGGCCGTGCGGCTACCGCCGTTGTAACTCGCCGCGCGCTGGTTTTCCTGCTCGTTGGTGAGCACCAGGCGATACGGCGCGCCGGTATGGATGTTGACACCGCTACGCTGGAGAATCTGACGCAGCTCGTTTACGGTCTGGCCGTAGGCGTTGCGTGCGCTGACGTCCATCTCCTTGATGCTGAGCTCGTTGGTGCCGGTACCGCGCAACTGGAAACCGCAGGCGCTGAGCATGACGGCCAGGCCCATTACCAGCAGATTGCGTTTGATCATGTTGTTGCTCCCTTGTGGGCCGATACCGCCCACCCGCACTGACTGCGGGTGGGCGTTGCCATCAGTTGGCGACGATGTTGACCAGCTTGCCCGGTACCACGATGACCTTGCGGATGGTCAGGCCATCGATGAAGCGCAGGACATTTTCGTTATT
This sequence comes from Pseudomonas ceruminis, assembly GCF_021602025.1. Classification (GTDB taxonomy): domain Bacteria; phylum Pseudomonadota; class Gammaproteobacteria; order Pseudomonadales; family Pseudomonadaceae; genus Aquipseudomonas; species Aquipseudomonas ceruminis. The sequence goes on along the minus strand of NZ_BQHW01000012.1, from coordinate 20,078 downwards.
GCGGGCTGCGGCTTCGATGTCTTCGCGGCTGGCGGCAGCAGGCATTTCAACCTGGCCACGCAGCTTGCCGTTGACCTGCACCACCAGCGTGACGGTGTCTTGCACCAGGGCGCTTTCGTCGACGGCAGGCCAGCTTGCATCGATCACCGCTTGCTCGTGGCCCAGCGCCTTCCACAGTTCGTGGGAGATGTGCGGGGTGATCGGCGCCAGCAGCAGGGTAACGGCTTCCAGGCCTTCGTGAAGCAGGGCGCGGTCCTGTTCGCTGGCTTGCGGTGCCTTCTCCAGTACGTTCATCACGGTCATCACCTGGGCGATGGCGGTGTTGAACTTGTGGAACTGGCCTACATCGTTGCTGGCCTGCTTGATTGCAGCGTGGATCGCGCGGCGGATGACCTTCTGCTCGTCGCTCAGGGCGGCAGTGTCCAGCTTGCCCGGCAGGCCTTGGCCTACATGCGCTTGAGCCAGGCGCCAGACACGGCGCAGGAAGCGGCTTGCACCTTCGACGCCGGAGTCCGACCACTCCAGGCTCATGTCGGGCGGCGAAGCGAACATCATGAACAGACGGCAGGTGTCGGCACCGTAGGCTTCGATCATCGATTGCGGGTCGACGCCGTTGTTCTTGGACTTCGACATCTTCTCGGTGCCACCGATTTCTACCGGCAGGCCATCGGTCTTCAGGCGCGCGCCAACGATCTTGGCCTTAGCATCACGTTCGACTTCGACGTCGGCAGGGTTGAACCATTCGCGGCCACCATTGCTGGCGGTACGGAAGTAGGTTTCGGCGACGACCATGCCCTGGGTCAGCAGGTTCTTGAATGGCTCGTTCGAGGTCACCAGGCCTTCGTCACGCATCAGCTTGTGGAAGAAGCGCGCGTACAGCAGGTGCAGGATCGCGTGTTCGATACCCCCGATGTACTGGTCCACCGGCAGCCAGTGGTTGGCCGCTTTAGGGTCGACCAGGCCCTGGTCGTAGTTCGGCGAGGCGTAGCGAGCGAAGTACCAGGACGACTCGACGAAGGTGTCCATGGTGTCGGTTTCGCGCTTGGCTGCGGTGCCGCATTTAGGGCAGGTGCACTCATAGAACTCAGGCATGCGTGCCAGTGGCGAACCGGCGCCGTCGGGTACCACGTTCTCAGGCAGGGTGACCGGCAGTTGGTCTTCCGGCACCGGTACGTCGCCGCAGGAGGGGCAGTGGATGATCGGGATCGGGCAGCCCCAGTAGCGCTGGCGGCTGATGCCCCAGTCGCGCAGGCGGAACTGGGTACGCGACTTGCCCAGCTCTTTGCGGATCAGGGCCGCTTCGATGGCGTCGAAGGCACCGGCGAAGTCCAGGCCGTCGAACTCGCCGGAGTTGATCAGCTGGCCATGCTCGCCGTAGGCGGCCTGCCACTCGCTGCTGACTTCATCGCCAGCGCTGGTACGCACCACGGCCTTGACCGGCAGGTTGTACTTGTGGGCGAACTCGAAATCACGCTCGTCATGGGCTGGGACGGCCATCACGGCGCCGTCGCCGTAGTGCATGAGCACGTAGTTGGCGACCCATACCGGCAGTTTCTCGCCAGTCAGCGGGTGTTCGACCAGCAGAGAAGTGGCCATGCCCTTCTTCTCCTGGGTGGCCATGTCGGCTTCGGCAACGCTGCCGCTCTTGCACTCGTCGATGAACGCCTGCAGCGCCGGGTTGCCCTGGGCAGCCTGGGTGGCCAGCGGGTGCTCGGCGGCGACGGCAACGTAGGTGGCACCCATGAGGGTGTCCGGGCGAGTGGTGAAGACCTTCAGCGTGCCTTCGTGGCCGATGCTCGCCTGGTCGTACGGAAACTGCACTTCCATCCCACGCGACTTGCCGATCCAGTTGCGCTGCATGGTCTTGACCTGTTCAGGCCAGCCCGGCAGCTCATCGAGGCTTTCCAGCAGCTCGTCGGCGTAGTCGGTGATGCGGAAGTAGTACATCGGGATTTCGCGCTTTTCGATCAGCGCGCCCGAACGCCAGCCGCGACCGTCGATGACCTGCTCGTTGGCGAGTACGGTCTGGTCGGCCGGGTCCCAGTTCACGGTACCGTTCTTGCGGTAGATGATGCCTTTTTCGAACAGGCGGGTGAACAGCCACTGTTCCCAGCGGTAGTAGTCCGGCTTGCAAGTGGTGACTTCACGTGCCCAGTCGATGGCCAGGCCCAGGCTCTTGAGCTGGGTCTTCATGTAGTCGATGTTTTCGTAGGTCCACTTGGCCGGCGCGACGTTGTTCTTCATCGCCGCGTTTTCTGCGGGCATGCCGAAGGCGTCCCAGCCCATCGGCTGCAGGACGTTCTTGCCCAGCATGCGCTGGTAGCGGGCAATCACGTCGCCGATGGTGTAGTTGCGAACGTGGCCCATGTGTAGCTTGCCGCTCGGGTACGGGAACATCGATAGGCAATAGTAGGTGTCTTTGCCTGGCTGTTCGGTAACAGCGAACGATTGTTGCTCGTCCCAGAACTTCTGGGCGGCGGCTTCGATATCACGGGGCGTGTATTGTTCGTGCATGGCTACTTTTGGCTGAGAGAAATGAGACCTTGTTCCAGGCAGCGGAACCTCGCTGCGTCCGGCACTCCGGTGTCGTAAGGGTGAACGCCGTAGCATACAGCAGCGCCGCGCGTCGTGGGAAACCTTGATTGCGAATGGCCGCTGGTCGCTGCGCTCTGCTGCTTTTTGCAGTGCCGCTAAGCTCATGTGTGGGGGGAGATATTCTTATCTTCAATGAGGTGAACGGATGGGAGAGACGCAGCTAACCGCAATCAAACCGGAGCTTTACGAACGCCTGATCGACCGTTTGGGCCTGGCGCTGGAAGTCGCCAGAACCTCGGTGCGGTTGCGCGACGAGATGCCAGCCGAGCTGGAGTTGCGCGGCCTTAGCCACGCAGAGTTCGAAGTGATCAAGGCCTACCTGGAGTCCCTCCCGGAACGCCGCAATGCCTGCGCCGGTGCCTACGCAAAAGCGGAACCGACGTCGGCAAAGATCATCTGGCTAAAGGACAAGAAACGCCCCGCCAATAAGGCGAGTTCCAGGACGCTGCCGCATCGCTAGCCGTTCAGGACGCCAGGCGCAGGCCATTGCGCGCCGGTTCTTCAATACACTGCTCATGATCGGCGCCGGTCGCACCCCTTGTTGACCGGCGCCGATCCTCTTAGGCTGCACGCCTTCCATGGAGGTGTGGCCGATGCCGATTCGATTCTTCATCAAGCAATGGTTGATGCCGCCAGGCGTCCTGTTCCTGCTGCTGCTCGCTGCCTGGTGGTTACGCACCCGGCGCCCGCGGCTGGCGGCATTGTGCTTTGTGCTGGGGCTGGGTGGGCTGTGGCTGATGAGCCTGCCGCTGGTGGTGCAGCAGGGGGCGCGTGTGCTGGAGACCGAGTCGCCGCTGGCGGTGAGCGAGTGGGCAGGGCTGGCGAAGCGGGCCGATGCCATCGTGGTGCTGGGAGCAGGGCGCGAGCGCGGCGACCCGGCGTGGGGCGGCGATGACCAGCCTGCGGCCACCGCCCTTGAGCGTATGCGCTTTGCTGCGCGCCTGGCCAAGGCCTCCGGTTTGCCCCTATTGACCAGCGGTGGCTTGCACTACGGCACGCCGCCGAGCGAGGCACAGTTGATGGCCGATCGCTTGCGCGAAGACTTTTCGGTCGAGGTCAAATGGCAGGAAGGGGGCAGCCGCACCACTTGGGAAAACGCCCAGTTCAGTGCCGACATTCTGCAGCCGTTGGGGATTCGCCGGGTGGTCGTGGTAACCCAGGCCTGGCACATGCAGCGTTCGCGCTGGAGCTTCGAGCGTGCCGGGTTCGAGGTGGTGCCGGCGCCGATGGGGTTCCTTGGGCGCGACCATGCGCGGCCATTCGCTGGCTTGCTGCCCGAGAGCCGGGCGATGTGGCAGAGCGGGCAACTGTTGAATGAAGCGGTAGGGTTGCTAGGGTATCGGCTGTTCTACTGAGCCTTGCCCTGGCATTACCGGCCACAAGGCCGGTAATGGAGCTGTCGCCCACTGCTGGATGTTAACGCGACCTTCCTGTGCCCGCCGGGCAAACCCGCTCCAGGCCGCGTCACACGGTCTTGGCGATACGCCCGGCCAGCAACGCCCAGCCCAGCAACAACACACAGACAATCGCCAGCGGCCACGACCGCCACTGCAGGTACGGCGTCAGCTGCTGCATCGGTACCACCTCGCCATACAGGATCGCCCGCTGGAACTGAGGAATCTGCGCAGTGATCTTGCCATGGGGGTCGATCAGTGCGGTGACGCCGTTGTTGGTGGCGCGGATCATCCAGCGGCCCGCTTCAAGCGCGCGCATCTGCGCCATCTGCAGGTGCTGCAGCGGGCCGATCGAGGTGCCGAACCAGGTATCGTTGCTGATGGTCAGCAACAGGTCGCTGCGCGCCGCCAGGCTTGCGGCGAATTCGGGGTAGACCACCTCGTAGCAGATGTACGGGGCAATCTGGTAACCCTTGGCCTGCAGCAGCGGCTGGTCTTCAGGGCCGCGGGCAAAGTCCGACATCGGCAGGTTGAAGAACTCGATCAGGCCGCGAAGCATGTCCTGCAGAGGCACATACTCGCCGAACGGCACCAGCTTCTGCTTGAGGTAGGTACCGTCGCCTTCACCGGTGACGGTGATGCCGTTGTAATAGCGGCGCTGGTGATGCACCACTTCACGTACCGGTACGCCGGTGATCAGCGCCGAATGCCGCTCGGCGGCAAAGCGGCCCATCACATCGATGTAGCCCTGGGCCTGGTCCTTGAGGATGGGTACGGCCGTTTCCGGCCAGACCAGCAGGTCCACGGGCTTGGCGCTGAAGCTCATGTCGCGGTACAGCGCCAACTGTGCATCGATGTGCGCCGGGTCCCATTTGAGCTCTTGCTCGACGTTGCCTTGCAGGGCCGCGACCTTGAGCGGGTCGCCAGCGGGCTTGGTCCAGGCGTGGCCTTTGAGTGCCATGCCGACCACCCACGGGGCCAACAGCAAGACCACGCCGGCGACGAGGAAGGACGGGCGCGCGCGCAACCGGTGCAGGTTGCACAGCAATGCGGCGCTCAGCGCCAGGGTAAAGGAGATCAGCCACACGCCGCCCAGTGGGGCCAGGCCTGCCAGCGGGCCATCCAGTTGGCTGTAACCGGCATACAGCCAGGGGAACCCGGTGAGGAACCAGCCACGGAAGGCCTCCTGCATCAGCCACAGTGCGGCAAAGCACAGGGCATCGGCCAATGGCGCTTCATTACGCCGCAGCCAGCGTGCCCACAGCCAGGTGGGCAGGGCAAAGAACCAGGCAAGCGCAGCGAAGAAGGCCAGCAGCAGCAGGATCGCCAGCAACGGCGAGGCGCCGCCATAGGTGTTCATGCTGACGTAGATCCACCAGGTGCCGGCACCGTACAAGCCGAACCCGAAGCACCAGCCGCGCCACATGGCCTGACGCGGGGTGAGCTCGCGCAGGCCCAGGTAGAGCACGGCAATGGACAGCAAGGCCAGCGGCCAGATGTCGAATGGCGCCAGGGCCAGCAGGGTGGAAGCGCCGGCCGCCAAGGCCAGCAGGTTACCGGGCCAGCCGGGGCGGGTGATCCAACGCATGATTGTCCTTAGCGGGTGATCGGTGTAAGGCGCAGCAAGTGTATCCGCCGGCTGTCGGCGTTGAGAATACGGAACTTATAAGGCCCGATCTCGGTGGTCTCGTTGCGCTTGGGCAGGTGGCCGAAGGCGCTCATCACCAGGCCGCCAACCGTGTCGAACTCATCGTCGGAAAAATCACTGTCGAAGAATTCGTTGAAGTTTTCGATTGGTGTCAGCGCCTTGACCAGGAAGTCGCCGCTGGGCAGTGGCTTGATATAGCTGTCTTCCTCGACGTCGTGTTCGTCTTCGATGTCACCGACGATCTGTTCGAGCACGTCCTCGATGGTCACCAGGCCCGCCACACCACCATATTCATCGATGACGATGGCCATGTGGTTGTGGTTGGCCCGGAACTCGCGCAGCAGCACGTTCAGGCGCTTGGACTCCGGCACGAACGTGGCCGGGCGCAGCAGGTCCTTGATGTTGAAGCTGTCGCCGTTCTCTTTGAGGATCAGCGGCAGCAGGTCCTTGGCCAGCAGGATCCCGAGCACATCGTCATGGCTTTCGCCGATCACCGGGTAGCGCGAGTGTGCGGCATCGATGATGGCCGGCAGAAATTCGCGGGGTGATTGGGTGGCCTTGATGCTGATCATCTGCGAACGCGGCACCATGATGTCGCGTACCTGCAGGTCGGCGACCTGAATGGCACCTTCGACGATGGTCAGTGCTTCGCTGTCGAGCAGCTTGTTCTGATGGGCTTCGCGCAGCAGCTCAAGGAGCTCCTGGCGGTTTTTCGGCTCATGGGCAAAAGCCTGGGTCAGTTTACCCAGCCAGGACTTCTGCCCGTTGCTCGATCGATCTTCGCTCATGGCGGTTTCTCGTGATCCTTGCAGTATCAGTGTGTGATTGAATCGGTCTGGTCATCGGCATAAGGGTCCGGGTGACCCAGTTCTGCCAGCAATTGGCGTTCCAATGCTTCCATCTCTTCGGCCTCATCGTCTTCGATGTGGTCGTAGCCGAGCAGGTGCAGGCAGCCGTGGATGACCAGATGCGCCCAATGGGCTTGCAGCGACTTGCCCTGTTCGACCGCCTCGCGCTCGACCACGGGGACGCAGATCACCAGGTCGCCGAGCAGTGGGATGTCGAGCAGTTCATCGGGTACGTCGGCCGGGAACGACAGCACGTTGGTCGCGTAGTCCTTGTGCCGATAGGTGTGGTTGAGCTCGCGGCCTTCGGCCTCGTCCACCAGGCGGATGGTCATTTCCGAATCGGCCGTGCGCTGGCGCAGGGCCAGCTCGCACCAGCGGCGGAAAGCGACATCGTCGGGGGCGGCGGCGTCCGTGGCCCGTTGCAGGTCGAGTTCAAGCATCTTTGCCGGCTGCCTCGGGCTTGGCCTGGCGTGCATCGAAACGGTCATAGGCTTCGACGATACGCTGCACCAGTGGGTGGCGAACCACATCCTTGGGCTGGAAGTGGGTAAAGCTGATACCGGGGACGTCCCTGAGCACTTCGATCACGTGAGCCAGGCCGGACTTGGTACCGCGTGGCAGGTCGACCTGGGTGATGTCGCCGGTGATCACGGCGGTAGAGCCGAAGCCGATGCGGGTAAGGAACATCTTCATCTGCTCGAGCGTGGTGTTCTGGCTCTCGTCGAGAATGATGAAGCTGTTGTTCAGGGTGCGGCCACGCATGTAGGCCAGCGGGGCGATCTCGATCACCTGGCGCTCGATCAACTTGGCCACGTGCTCGAACCCCAGCATTTCGTACAGGGCGTCATACAGCGGGCGCAGGTACGGGTCGATCTTCTGCGCGAGGTCGCCAGGCAGGAAGCCGAGCTTCTCGCCGGCCTCCACCGCTGGGCGCACCAACAGGATGCGGCGCACTTGCTCGCGTTCCAGGGCATCCACGGCGCAGGCCACGGCCAGGTACGTCTTGCCAGTACCCGCTGGGCCGATGCCGAAGTTGATGTCGTTGGCGAGGATTTCTTTGACGTAGCGCTGCTGGTTGACGCCGCGCGGGCGGATATTGCCCTTGCGCGTGCGCAGCGAGACGCTCACCTCGTTGACCGCTGGGTTGTCGATGTTCTCGACGGTCGACTCCTGCAGGTACAGGTGTACGGTTTCCGGCGACAGCTCGGTGGCCTTGGCCTCGCGATAGAGGCGGCGCAGCAGTTGCTCGGCAGCGGAGGTGGTCTTGGGTTCGCCGATCAGCTCGAATTGATTGCCGCGGTTGCGGATCTCGATAGCCAGGCGTTGTTCGATCAGGCGCAGGTGCTCGTCGAACTGGCCGCACAGGTTGGCGAAACGGTGGGCCTCGAAAGGTTCGAGGATGAAGCGATGGGGTTCTATGGGTGCGTTCAAGGTTTTTTTTGGCCGCTCGACGGCAATAAGGGTGAACTCAAGAATAACCCTTGAACGGCAGGGGCGAAAGCACTGAAACGTTCAACGGTACGAGCAGCACAGATCAACAGGCCTGTCTGCTATGATGCGCGACTTTTCTTACACATGTGTTATCCCGCCCAACATGAGCAAGCGCGAACCCGCCATCTATAAAGTGATCTTCCTCAACCAGGGGCAGGTCTTCGAGATGTATGCCAAACAGATCTATCAAAGCGACCTGTGGGGCTTCCTTGAAATCGAGGAATTCGTTTTCGGCGAGCGCACCCAGGTGGTGGTCGACCCGAGCGAGGAGAAACTCAAGAACCAGTTCGAGGGTGTGATCCGCAGCTTCGTGCCGATGCACTCGATCGTGCGTATCGACGAGGTGGAACGCCTGGGCACAGCCAAGATCAGCGAAGCCAAGGGTGGTGGCAACGTGATGCCGTTCCCCATGCCGATGCCTGAAAAGTAAACGAATCAGGGAAGCGGCGAGAACGGCGTGCGCCCTTCGGCGTTCTGCAGTTCCAGCAGGTATTTGCGGAAGATCTGGCCAAGCACCTGGGTAGCGTGCTCCAGCTCGTCGCGGGGCATCTGCTCGGTCACTTCGTCGGCCATGTCCAGCGCATCTTCAGCGCCGTTGACCGCGGCCATCTTCAACAGGATGTAGGCCTGCACGTTATTGGCCTTGACCCCTTCGCCATGGAAGAACATGGCACCGAGGCGATACTGGGCTTCGGCATGGCCTTGCAGCGAGGCTTTTTCGAACCAGTCCAGGGCCCTTTTCAAGTCCTTGGGCGTTTGCGTGTAGTAGTACTCACCCAACTCATACTGCGCCTGGGCGTCCCCGGTCGCCGCCGTCTGCTCGCAAGCCTTGAGAGCGTTCTGCAGGTCTTCTGGCTGGACATTGAGCGTGCAGCGCCCCGTTGCCGGAATCAGCAACGAGTTACCACCCTCCGCCAGGGCCAGCAGGGGCTGAAGAAGCAACAGGCAGCCCAAGGTCAGGGCGCGGCCGGTGCGGTTCATGGGGATCGACTTACCTCTGCAAAGCTGCGGCCAATGTCTCTGGTGGCACATTATGGGATAAGCAGCGCCAACCTTACAAAGTTTTACTCGAATTTCTGTAGGGGTTGGGGAACTGGCTGATTGTGGCTGCTCCGATATTGCCTGGGCGGGCCAACCCGCTCCCCTGCATGCACCCCGGTTTTCAACGTCCGTGGCGGTATCGGTGGGGGACGGGTCTGCTTGCGAACAGCCTGCCCAGGCAATGCATTTACTTCAGTGCCGCAAACGCCCGCTCAGCCGCATCCAGGGTGATCTGAAGCTCTTTTTCGCCGTGAGCAATCGAGGTAAAGCCCGCCTCGAACGCACTGGGCGCCAGGTACACGCCACCTTCGAGCATCAGATGGAAGAAGCGCTTGAAACGTTCCGCGTCGCTGGCCATCACGTCATCGAAGGTGACGATGTCGTCGGCACCGCTGAAGTACAGGCCGAACATGGCACCTGCCTGGGTGGTGACGAATGGCACGCCAGCGGCATCGGCACGTTGTTGCAGGCCGTCGAGCATACGGCTGGTGAAGTCGGTCAGTTCGGCATGGAAGCCCGGGCGGCTGATCAGTTTCAGGGTGGTCAGGCCGGCCGCCATGGCCAGTGGGTTGCCCGACAGGGTACCGGCCTGGTAGACCGGGCCGAGCGGGGCGATGCAGCCCATGATCTCGCGCTTGCCGCCGAAGCAACCGACCGGCATGCCGCCGCCGACGATCTTGCCGAAGGTCGACAGGTCCGGGGTGATGCCGTAGTGACCCTGGGCGCCGCCCAGCGAGACGCGGAACCCGGTCATCACTTCGTCGAAGATCAGCACGACGCCATGCTTGTCGCACTGCTCGCGCAGCCCTTCGAGGAAACCGGGTGCCGGCGGTACGCAGTTCATGTTGCCAGCCACCGGTTCAACGATGATGCAGGCCACGGTCTGGCCGACGTCGGCCAGGGTCTTCTCGACGGCGGCGATATCGTTGAACGGCAGGGTCAGGGTATGTTTGGCGAAATCAGCCGGGACACCCGCCGAGCTTGGCACGCCTTGGGTCAGCAGGCCGGAACCGGCCTTGACCAGCAGGCTGTCGGAGTGGCCGTGGTAGCAGCCTTCGAACTTGATGATGGCATCGCGGCCTGTATAGCCACGCGCCAGGCGGATCGCGCTCATGGTGGCTTCGGTGCCGGAGCTGACCATGCGCACCATCTCCATGGACGGCACCAACGAGCAGACCAGGTCGGCCATCTCGGTTTCCATGGCGGTCGGGGCGCCGTAGGACAGGCCGTGCTGCAATTGGTTGCGCACCGCATCAAGCACGTCCGGGTGGCCGTGGCCAAGGATCATTGGGCCCCAGGAACCGACGTAGTCAACGTAGCGCTTGTCGTCCTCGTCGACGACATAGGCGCCTTCAGCGTGCTTGAAAAACAGCGGGGTGCCGCCAACGCTCTTGAAGGCGCGCACCGGCGAGTTGACGCCACCGGGGATGTGCTTCTGGGCTTGGGCGAACAGGGATTCGGAACGGGACATGGGATCTTCTCTCGAAATCAGGAAGCGAACAGGGCGTTGAAGGCGCGGGCGCGGCGGGTAACTTCCTGCGCGCTGTCGGCACCGAACAGGCCATGGATCACCGCCAGCAGGTCGGCACCGTGGGCGACCAGTGGGGCGGCGTTGTCGAGGGTGATGCCGCCGATCACGGCGATCGGCAGTTTGACCTGGGCACGGGCCTGCTCCAGCAGGTCGACGTTGGCGGCAGGCGCCCCCGGCTTGGTCACGGAATTGAAAAAGCGGCCAAAGGCGACATAGCTGGCGCCTTCGCTGGCCGCTTGCTTGGCCAGCTCGAGTTGCGCGTGGCAGGTCGAGCCGATGATCGCCTGGCGGCCAAGCAAGGCACGGGCCGGGGTCAGCGGGCCGTCTGTCTGCCCCAGGTGCACGCCGACCCCCAGGCGCGCGGCCAGTTCGGCGTCATCGTTAATGATCAGCTGCGTGCCGTAGCGCTCGCAGAGTTTCATCAGCCCTTCGGCTTCGCGCAGGCGACGGGCCGCGTCGTCACTCTTGTCGCGGTACTGCAGCAGGCACACGCCGCCTTCCAGCGCTGCCTCGACATGGGGCAGGAAACGGCCGGCGAGCAGCTGGCTGTCGGTGATTGCATACAGACCGCGGAGCTTCATCTGAGAGCCTCGTATCAGGAGCAGTAGTCCAGGGGCAGGCGGCGCGGGACGAACTGGCCCTTGCCCAACTGCTCGGCGTCACGCAGGGTGCGCCAGGTGTAGTCGAGTGCACTGCGGACCGCGCTCTGCAGTTGCTCGCCCAGGGCCAGGCGGCCAGCCAGGGCGCTGGCCAGGGTGCACCCCGAGCCATGGTAGCTGCCGGGCAGGCGCTGGCAGGTCCAGGTGTGGCGCTGGCCATCACGGCTGTACAGGCGGTTGTGGATTTCGTCTTCGTCGCCGTGACCGCCGGTAATCAGCAGGTGTCTACAGAACGGCAACAGCTTTTGCGCACATTCATCTGCGGTGCCTTCCGGTAGCTCGGCGAGGATACGGGCCTCGGGCAAGTTTGGCGTGGCGATGGTCGCCAGCGGCAGCAGGCGCTCGCGCAGGGCATAGCCCACTTCGTCCTTGCCCAGGCGGCCGCCACCACCGGCACGTAGCACGGGGTCGCAGACCAGCGGCAGGTGAGGGTGGGCGCCAAGCAGTTCGGCGACGGTATCGACCATCTCCAGCGAGCCGAGCATCCCCAGCTTGACGGCGGCTACCGTGGAGTCGGCCAGCACGGCGTTGGCCTGGGCCAGCACCCACTCGCGATCGAGCACGCGGAAGTCGGAAACATTGACGGTATCCTGCACGGTCAAGGCGGTTACCGCAGGCGCGGCATGACAGCCTTGGGCGATCAGGGCTTCGATATCTGCCTGCAAGCCGGCACCGCCACTTGGGTCGTGGCCGGAGAGACAGAGGACAACAGGGCGGGAGCTGTAGGTATTCATGGTCGGCGAGCTTACCACCAAACCCATTTGTGCGGATCGTCCTACAAATGGGTTTTGTTGATCGGATGGTCAGATTTGTCCTTTGATATGCTCTGAAAGCATTGTTTTAGAGCCTTTTCTTTCAAGGTTGGAGTGGCTCGTTACCCGCAGGGAAAGCTATGCTAGAGTGCTCGAATAACTCGATAAACGGGTGCTGCCGGATTTCGTCGTCTCAAAAGGATAGGGGGCCATCGCGACGCAACTGGACAGGCCATGCTGGGGCTGTATGCGCTATTTGGTAATTGTGCTTCTGGGCTTGTTGCCCGTGCTGGCCCGTGCGGTCGATTTCGACGATACCACCCGGCATCTTCCGCTGGGCAGGGTCATGCAGGTGTATGAAGACCGCGAGGGCAGCGCCAGCATTGCCCAGGTCTCGGCGCCCCTGTTCGCCAACCGCTTCCGCACACACCATGAAGACGTGCTGAACGCCGGCTATTCGACTTCGGTGTTCTGGCTCAAGGTCGACCTGCATTACCTGGCCCCGGCCCGCAGCGCTCCTCGCCAATGGTTGCTGGAACTGGCCTATCCGCCACTGGACCATCTCGAGCTGTACCTGCCTGACAGCGATGGCGTCTACCGCCTGGTGCAGCGCACCGGTGATGCCCTGCCCTATGACAGCCGGCAGATCCGCCAGAACAACTACCTGTTCACGCTACCCTTGCTACCCGGCCAGGCGACCACGGTCTATCTGCGCTTGCACAGCGAGGGATCGGTGCAGGCGCCGCTGGCGCTGTGGTCGAGCGAAGCCTACATGGAAGAGCAGCCCACTCGGCTGTATGTACTGGGGATGATCTACGGCGTGTTGCTGGTGATGCTGGTGTACAACCTGTTCATCTACCTCAGCGTGCGAGATGTCAGTTACCTCTATTACATCCTCTACATCGCCTCATTCGGCCTTTACCAGGTGTCGGTTAACGGCGCCGGGGTGGCTTACTTCTGGCCCAACAGCCCATGGTGGGCCAATGCTGCGACGCCCCTGTTCATCGGTGCGGCCGGTTTGTTCGGTTGCCAGTTCGCCCGCTACTTCCTGCGCCTGGGCAAGCTCAGCCGGGGCCTGGACCGGCTTCTGCAGCTACTGATGCTCGGTGGAGGGGGGGTGATGCTGCTGGCGGTGACCATGCCCTACGGCATTGCTTTGCGCATGGCCACGGTACTGGCCCTGCTGTTCACCGTCAGCATTTTCACTGCCGGGCTGTACGCCTGGTCGCGCGGCCTGCGCGTGGCGCGCTGGTTCATCATCGCCTGGACGGCGTTTCTGCTCGGCGGGCTGGTGAACACCCTGATGGTACTGGGGTATCTGCCCAACGTGTTCATCACCATGTACGCCAGCCAGCTGGGTTCGGCCTTGGAGGTGGCGTTGTTGTCCCTGGCGCTGGCCGACCGTATCAACAGCATGCGCAACCAGCAGGCGCAGACCCTGCGTGATACCGGGCGTACTCTGGAGCAACTGAACCAGCAACTGGCCAGGAGCAATCTGCTCAAGGACGAATTCCTCGCCACCGTCACCCACGAGTTGCGCACGCCAATGAATGGCGTGATCGGCTCGCTGGAGTTGATGCAGACGCTGCCCATGAGCGCCGAGATGGCCCAGTACCAGCGTACTGCGGCGGGCTCTGCCCAGGACATGATGGGCATGGTTGACGATATCCTGACCCTCACCGAACTGCAGGCCGGTCGGGCGCGGGTGCAGGCCGCGCCATTCAGCCTGCGCCGCATGCTTCAGGAACTGCGCGCCGGTTACGCCGGAATGGCCCTGAGCAAGGGGTTGTACCTGAGCCTGGATGTTCCCGCCGACCTGCCGGACGAATTGCTTGGCGATGCGCACAAGTTGGCCCGTTGCCTGGGCTGTCTGGTAGATAACGGCCTGAAGTTCACCCACCAGGGCGGGGTGATGATCCAGGCCCGCGGGCGCCGTCAGGGGCCGGGCAGCCTGGTGCTGACGTTCACCGTGAGCGACAGCGGCATCGGTTTCGATGACCTTGACCAGGCGCTGCTCTACCAGCGCTTCTTCCAGGTCGATGGTTCGATGACCCGGCGCTATGGCGGGCTGGGGATTGGCCTGTCTATCTGCCGGCAGATGGGTGAGGTGCTGGGCGGCAGGTTGTCCCACGAGTCGACGCGCGGGCTGGGCAGCCGGTTCGAGTTTACCTTGCAGGTGGCGATTGCCCAGTTGCAGAGGCCGCCGGGCAGGGCGGTTTCGGCGGGCAACGGGTTCTAGGTTAGCGGGCTGCGACTACACGTTTAGTCATTTTTGTCACTTTGACTGCCCGGCAGGGAGTGCTTCACTGGGGCTTTCAGGCATACCCGGCCTCCAGGAGCTCGCGATGAACCTGCACCAGTACGCTGAAACCCACGAAGTCACCAACCAGCCGCCGTCGCTCGACGGTGCCAACCTGTACCGCCTGGACCTGCCGTTGCAGGCGTGGTCGCGGCGTTTCGGGGCCGGATGGGCCGAGTCGCGGATCGACGCCTACGGTGCCTTGGCGGGCGGGCCGCTGATGGCTGCCGGTTTTTTGGCCAATGCACACAAGCCCGAATTCAGCAGCCACGACCGCTATGGCCACCGCATCGACCTGGTGGAATTTCATCCCGCCTACCATGAACTGATGCGCACAGCCGTGGAGCACGGCCTGCCCTCGTTGCCCTGGGCCGAGCCCCGCGCCGGCGCCCATGTGGCCCGGGCCGCTATGACCTACCTGCACAGCCAGGCAGAAGCCGGCACGGGCTGCCCGCTGACCATGACCTTCGCCGCTGTGCCTGCGCTCAGGTTGCAGCCCGAACTGGCTGAATACTGGCTGCCGAAGATCCTCGCCCGCGAGTATGACCCACGCAATGTCGGCGATCGCCACAAGGCCGGCGTAACCATCGGCATGGCCATGACCGAAAAGCAGGGCGGTACCGATGTGCGTGCCAACACCACCCGCGCCTACCCAGTCGGCAGCCCCGGCCCGGGCCAGCCCTACGAACTGGTCGGGCACAAGTGGTTCTGCTCGGCACCGATGTGCGACGCCTTCCTGACCCTGGCGCAGACCGACAAGGGCCTGAGCTGCTTCCTGCTGCCGCGCCACCGCCCGGACGACAACCGCAACCAGTTCTACATTCAGCGCCTGAAGAACAAGCTGGGCAACAGCTCCAATGCCTCCAGCGAGGTGGAGTTCCGTGGCGCCCTGGCCTGGATGGTGGGCGAGGAGGGGCGGGGTGTGCCGACCATCATCGAGATGGTGGCCATGACTCGTTTCGACTGCATGGTCGGCTCCAGTGCTTTGATGCGCCAGGCCCTGACCCAGGCCACCCACCATTGCGCGCACCGCAAGGTCGGTGGCCGGGTGCTGAGCGAGCAGCCCCTGATGCAGAACGTGCTCGCCGACCTGGCCTTGGAAAGCGAAGCGGCGCTGGCATTGAGCCTGCGCATGGGGCAAGCCCTGGAGCAACTCGATGACCCGCACCAGGCGCACTTCGCCCGGTTGGTCACGGCAGTGGGCAAGTACTGGATCTGCAAACGCGCGCCAGGGATGATCAACGAGGCCGCCGAATGCCTGGGCGGTGCCGGTTATGTCGAGGACAGCATCCTGCCGCGCCTTTATCGCGAGGCGCCGGTCAATTCCACCTGGGAAGGCTCGGGCAATGTGCAGTGCCTGGACGTGCTGCGGGCGTTGTCCAAGGAGCCGGGCGTGCTCGATGCGCTGTTCGCCGAACTGGGCGATGGGCACGGCGACCCGCGGCTGGCTGCGCACATCGGCAACCTCAAGGGCGCCTTCGCCGACACCAGTGACATTCAGTACCGTGCGCGGCAGTTGACCGAGGACATTGCCTTGGCCCTGCAGGCTAAGCTGTTGCTGGAGGCCGGAAATGCGGCGGTCAGCGATGCCTTCATCGGCAGCCGACTGGCAACGGGCGGCCGGGCTTATGGGGCCTTGCCCCGGGGCGCCGACGTCCAGGCGCTGGTGGCGCGGGCTACGCCTGTCTGGCCGAGCTGACAGGGGGTGTTTTTAGCGACGAAGGTAGGCAAGATGGCTGACATGCATGTCCAGACAGGAAGCACAGTGTGAGCCACGCCTTTGTAGTCGTTGATACCCCCGAACAGGCCGTCGATCGTCTGGCGGCCCTGCATGAACAGGCCACCGGGGCCCTCAGCCAGGCCCTCAAGCGTTACCTGAAGGATCGTACCGAGCCGGACGCCGACGAGCGCGCCGTGTACCGGTACCCGGCGCTGCGCCTGACCTACTACAGCCACGGCGAGGTTGCCGCCACCACCCGCGCCTATGCCAAGGTCCAGGTCGCTGGCACCTACAGCGTCACCGTCACCCAGCCTGCGGCCTTTCGCGGTTACCTGCTCGAGCAGTTGCGCCCGTTGATGCACGACTACACCGTGACCGTGGAAGTCGGCATCAGTGAACAGAACATCCCGTACCCGTATGTGGTCGACCAGGGCGATGAACTGGCTGGCAGCGGTATCACCGCCGCCGAACTGGCGCGGGTATTCCCCAGCACCGACCTGTCCGCCGCCACCGACAACATTGCCGATGGCCTGTGCGACTGGGGCAGCGCCGAGACCCTGCCTTTGGCACTGTTCGACGCCGCCCGCGTCGATTTCTCCCTGCGCCGCCTGGTGCATTACACCGGCAGCGACTGGCGCCATGTGCAACCGTGGATCCTGCTGACCAACTATCACCGCTATGTCGACCAGTTCATCAGCCATGGCCTCGAGCAACTGCGGGATGACCCGCGCTTCGTGCGCATGGTGCTGCCGGGTAACGTGTCGATCGAAAAAGGCATGGACCACGGTGAGGCGCAGGCGCTGGTGGCCAGCGTGGTCTGGCACCGCTACCAGATGCCGGCCTACCACCTGATCGCGGCCGACGGCGATGGCGTCACCCTGGTCAACATTGGCGTCGGCCCGTCCAACGCCAAGAACATCACCGACCACCTGGCCGTGCTGCGGCCGCACTGCTGGCTGATGATCGGCCACTGTGGCGGCCTGCGGCAGTCGCAGACCATTGGCGACTATGTGCTGGCCCACGCCTACATGCGCCGCGACGGCATCCTCGACCGGGTCGTGCCGCCGAACATCCCGATTCCCGCGCTGGCAGAAGTGCAGCTGGCGCTGCAGGAGGCGGCAGCGCAGGTCACCGGCGAACGTGGCGAAGAGCTGAAAAAGCGCCTGCGCACCGGCACCGTGCTGACCTACGACGACCGTAACTGGGAACTGCGCTGGGCCCAGGAACGGCCGCTGATCAACCTGTCGCGGGCCGTGGCGGTAGACATGGAAAGCGGCACCATCGCCGCCCAGGGTTATCGCCTGCGGGTGCCCTACGGCACGTTGCTGTGTGTGTCCGACAAGCCGTTGCACAGTGAAATCAAGCTGCCGGGTTCGGCCAACGCTTTCTACAACCGTGCGGTCAGCCAGCACCTGAAGATCGGCATTGCTGCACTCGACCTGTTGCGCACCGAGCTCAATTCGCTGCACTCGCGTAAACTGCGCAGCTTCGATGAGCCGCCGTTCCGCTGAGGGTCCATGCCACTTCCACCCCGTTCCAAGCCGCGCCGCCCGCAGGCGCGGCCTGCCGGCCCGCGACGCCAGCCCAAGGCGCCGCCGGCCGAGCCGCGCCTGATCCTGTTCAACAAACCGTTCGATGTACTGACCCAGTTCAGCGACGGCGAAGGGCGTGCGACGCTCAAGGACTACATCGATATCCCTGGCGTCTACCCGGCCGGGCGGTTGGACCGGGACAGTGAAGGCCTGTTGCTGCTGACCAACGATGGGGGGCTGCAGGCGCGCATTGCCGATCCCAGGCACAAGCTGGCCAAGACCTACTGGGTGCAGGTCGAAGGCGAGCCAAGTGACGAACAGTTACAGCGGCTGCGTGAGGGTGTCGAGCTCAATGATGGCCCGACGCTGCCGGCTCAAGCACGGCGCCTGGATGAGCCTGACCTGTGGCCACGCAACCCGCCGGTACGCTATCGCAAGAGCGTGCCGACAAGCTGGCTGGAGCTGGTGATTCGCGAGGGGCGTAACCGCCAGGTGCGGCGCATGACAGCGGCGGTGGGCTTGCCGACCTTGCGCCTGGTGCGGGTGCGAATTGGGGATTGGGCACTGGATGGGTTGGAGCAGGGCTGCTGGCGCGAGGTGCCGGCAAGGCTGTAGCGCTCGCGGGTGCCTGGACTGCCCTTGGAACGTTGACGCAGTTCCTGTGGCTGCAAGCATGCCCCGCCACCACCGCGTTGCCTGTTTCGTGGGGCAAGCCCCCATGACCTTAGGCGCTGGCAAGCCTACATTCCGTCATCGCCTACCCGTTCGAGAGGCCGCTAGACCCCTTCCAGAAACCCCACCACCACGCTCTTGATGATGAAGGCCAGCACCCCCAAGCCCAGTACGAAGAACAGGATCATCGTGCCAAACCGCCCAGCCTTGGACTTTTTCGCCAGGTCCCAGACGATGAAACCCATGAAACCGATCAACACGGTGACCAGGATGATCATCATCCATTCTTCGAATACGGCGGGATCCATTGTTGTTCTCCAGGCTGGCTGAGCGGCTGATTATACGCCGGGCGGTGCGAGCATTTAACGAAGGTGGGTCAAGGGTAGCTCGGTGCTCGCCAGCACCTGGTTGAGCACGAAGCTGGAGCGCACGCTGGTGACGCCTTCAATACGGGTCAGGCTGCCTAGTAGTAATTTCTGGTAGTGATCCATGTCCGGCACCACGACCTTGAGCTGATAGTCGGCATCCATACCGGTGACCAGGCTGCATTCGAGCACCTGGGGCAAGTTGCGAATCGCTGCTTCGAACGTCTCGAAGCGCTCTGGGGTATGGCGGTCCATGCCGATCAGCACATAGGCGGTCAGGCTCAGGCCGAGTTTCTTGCGATCGAGCAGGGCAACCTGGCGCGAGATGTAGCCGTCGTCCTCCAACTGCTTGACCCGACGCGAGCACGGCGAGGGCGACAGGCCGATGCGTTCGGCCAACTCCTGGTTGGAGATGCGGGCGTCGCGTTGCAATTCGGCGAGGATGCTCAGGTCGTAGCGGTCAAGCTTGCTCATGGAAAAGGCCTTTTCTGTTCGGATTGCTGTGAATTATCGATCCAGGGTTAAAAATTGCGCAAGTGCTATTTATATGAGCAATATTCGCAATCTCCTGCCCCAGGCACTCCCGTATCTTTATCCACAGAATCACTGCCCGGACATCAGTCCACGGCGACGCGCCCTAGGCGGGCGGTCGCGGCCCGCCATCCCATCGGATCTGCAGGCCCCCGGGCTACACACACTCCACAAGAGCGTGTGAGGTGAGCCGGCGCCACAAGCGCCGAGCACGGACGACAATTCTCGAAGGGAGGCCCCAGTGGCCTCCCTTTTTTCATGTCCGTGTCCCGTCCTGAATAAGGTTTACACCTCCCATCCCGAATTTCCGGAGAGTCAGATGGAGCAAGGTGTAAAGCGCACACAGCGAGATTACTCACTGTCTTTTAAATTGGCGGTGGTTGATCAGATTGAAAAAGGCGAGATGACCTACGGCCAGGCCCAGGAACGGTATGGCATTCAGGGCCGGTCGACGGTTCTGGTATGGTTGCGTAAGCACGGTCGGCAGGATTGGAGCCAAGGGGCATCGATCCGAGTCGAGAGGAGCTGCGCGATGTCTGACCCCAAACCGCTCACTCCAGAGCAGCGGATCAAAGAGCTTGAGCAGCAGCTTGAGCTGATGAGCCAGAAGGCCCAGTTCTTCGAGACGGTCGTTGATGTTCTGAAAAATGACTATGGTGTTTCGGTCGTAAAAAAGCGATCCGGCAAGTCCTCTCGCAAGGCCAAGTCGCAGGACTGAGCATTGCCAGGGCTTGTCAGTTTCTAGGCATCAGTCGACAGGCATACTACAAACGCAACCGAGCCGCTGATGGCAAAGAGCGCCAGGCAGATCGGGTGGTTCAGTTTGTTCAGCAAGTCCGGCTGCGCCAGCCGCGTCTGGGTACCCGCAAGCTGCACTATTTGCTGCATTGCCAACCTGACAAGCGATTCCAAGTCGGCCGAGATAGGCTGTTTCAGGTCTTGGGAGAGCGCCGTTTGCTGGTGCTGCCCAAGCGGGCATACCACAAGACAACACAGAGCT
>NZ_BQHW01000011.1 GCF_021602025.1 Pseudomonas ceruminis | reverse complement strand
CCACCAGAGGCTGGGTGGCAACCGCAACGGGCGGCACCATCACTGCTGGGCCGCTCTTCGCCACGGTGACCAAAAACCCCAACCTGCAGTGCAACTTCACACCCACCGTTTCTGGCGCGCAGAACCCCTACCTCCGCATCAGGCTGCGTCGGCGCAACACCACGCGGTCCGGGGCGCAGATGTACTGGGCAAACGAAGATGGAGGCCTATCCGAAGCCCGGCGCATGGTCTGGACCATCAGCACGACGACCACGGATTGGCAGGACATTGAAATCGATCTGTCCGGCCATGCCGGATGGAACGGCAAGAACATGTATGTCATCCGCCTGGATATGATGAACTCGGCCGACACGACCGGAGAAATCGACATCGCCTACATCGCAGTGGGAAGGCGATCGGCGGCAGCCTCGGCGCAAGCGCTGTCCAGCCTCGACAGTGTTGTAACGCAGCAGGGCGCAACGCTCACTGCGGAGTCGAAGCGCATAGATGGGCTTTACGCCTCAGTTGGAGATGCCAGCGCGGCGATTCAAAACGAAGCCACTGCGCGCAGTGACGGCGATACCGCGCTTGGCAGACGTGTCGATACAGTCCAGAGCAATCTGGGCGCCACGAATGCCACCGTGCAGCAGATAAGCGCGGCACAGACTGCGCTCAACGGGAAAGTAAACGCCACCTGGTCTGTGAAGCTGGGCCTCACGTCCGGCGGCACCTACTACGCGGCGGGGTTTGGCCTGGGGCTTGAGAACCAGGGAGGCACATTCCAGTCGAGCTTTGTTGTGCTGGCTAACCGGTTCGCGATTATGAACCCGGTGGGTGAGGGCCTGATCGTGCCGTTCGCTGTTCAAAACGGACAGGTCTTTATCAACGATGCGTTGATCTCCAACTTGGCAGTGCAGAAGGCAATCGTTGGCAACTCGATCAACTCATCCGCACTGGCTAATGATGGAACGCCAATCATGCGGGTGGATTTCGCTTCGGGGACGATCATAATGCTGAACCAAGCAGCAAATGCCTATACGGTCTTTAATCGCAACGGTATCGATATGGTGATTAACGGAGTGCGTCGTATTCGGATGGGTGAGTGGTAGGCATGTATGGCTAACGGTCTGGAGGTATATGGTGCTGACGGTAGACTGCTCGTCAATATGACGATGTCTATCAGTCAGCACCAAGGAGAAGTCGTAACCAATGCCGCAAATGGAGCTGTTGCTATGCCTGCTCTCCCTGCCGGCAAACAGCGCTTTTACATTGTGGTCACGTTGGTCGACACGCAGCAGTGGAAAGGAAAGAAACCGGGTGTAACAGTTTCTGGAAATACGCTGTCATGGCAATACCAGCACTCAACTTGGTTTGGCCAGTTTTCTGCCAATTGCCGTATCTATTATGGATACTATTAGGATGACATATGCCAGTTGGATTCCAAGCCTTCAAGGAGGACGGCTCCCTCCTTTTTGACATCGATCGTATCTGTTACGGCCTACTGAAGAGTGGTTACCTAAATTTGGTTGATAGATGGGGCCGGTACTATATCCGCTCCGCAAACCTCCCACCCAATGAGGAAAGCAGCTGGTCTTATCTGAATTTGCTTGACCCCATATGCGGGATCACGGTAACCGGCGCGATTTCCCCGATCGTTTTCTTGGTGGGTGACGGGAAGCCTTGCGGTGAAAGCATAAGTGGGAATGTACGAACCCTGTACTTTCAAGGTTGCACACCTGGCACCAAGGCATTTGTATTCGATCTGATGCGCGATGTGGGTGAGAGGAGCGGCATGGAATGTTACGACGCATCCGGGAGAGTGAGCTTCACAACAGGCATGCCGCCACTGAACATAGTGGCAACCGTGAATCCGCCACCAATCAATCCAACTCAAGTCCCCGGCGCTGACTCTCGAGCAACCCCGTATGTGGGTGGTGCAAATGAAACATCCGGTAGAGAGTGGTCAGGCTCTGATTTCAGACAACCAAAAGGGGCCGTCTTTGTCGGGAGTGTTAGCGGCGAACTAGCTGCTAGCCTTACATTCTCTAGGGGTTGCGGCCTGAATCAAGGATCAGATGTTGGCGATGGATTGTATCGAGTTGGTGCGAGCGAGGGGTGTGGCGGGTCTCAAAATGGAGTTCGCTTCTTTTTTAGTCCGGCAGTAGCAACAACAGCCACCACCTTCGGTAACTCAAACACATCATGGTTCGATATTCCAACAGATCGCCAACCACAAGCGCTTGTGATTCGAGCATCCGATTACCCATTTCCATTTAGATAACCATCAACGAAGAGGAAACATCCATGCCTTACGTCGCTATCAATCTGAGCAACAACTTCGATTCCGCTAATAACTACCGCTATGCCACACAGGAAGAAGCTGATGCTCGTGCGCGGGAGATCCTGAGCCAGTTTCCGGCAGCCCAAGTCTTTACCGCCAAGGTGCTGAAGGACTACAGCGCCAAGGTGACCGTCACCGCCAAGGACCCGGCCGAGCCAGAGCCACCCACCGAGGCACCGGAAGCCTGACCGAGCCCACTGGACACCACAGCCCGCTTCGTGCGGGCTTCTTTTTGCCTGGAGAAAACCTATGGCCCGACTTACTGAGGCCCAGGCCGGTGGCGCGAACGTGCTCCGCTTCCTGGACCTGATCGCCTTCTCGGAAGGCACCTCTACCGTGAAAACCAGCGACGATGGCTACAACGTGCTGTACGGCGGCGGCCTGTTCCAGGGCTATGCCGATCACCCGCGGCGCAAGCTGACCTTCCCCATCAACGGCAGGCCGGTCACCAGCACCGCTGCTGGCCGGTACCAGCTGCTTGAGCGTTACTGGGATGCGTACCGGTCAAGCCTGCGCCTGGCGGGCGGGTTCACCCCGGAGAACCAGGACCGCATCGCCCTACAGCAGATCCGAGAACGCCGGGCGCTGGATGACATTAAGGCAGGCCGCGTCGAGCAGGCGATCGCCAAGTGCTCGAACATCTGGGCCAGCTTTCCCGGGAACAACTACCAGCAAAACCCGCACCGCCTGGACAAGTTGCTGGCGCAGTGGGCGAAGTTAGGTGGGGTGCCGGCATGAAGTCCTGGGCAATCAGATCAATTGCGCTGCTGGTGCTGCTGGGCAGCTACTGGCTGACGTACCAGCACGGCCGGGCGGTAGAGCGGGCCGAGGCCGCCGCTGCATCAGCCCAGCGGGACAGTGGCGATCGCTTGGCCGAGGTGATCGGCGAGCGCACGGCCCGCCAGGAAGAACAACGACGCGCCCAGGCGCAGGAGGAGGCGAGAGCTCATGCCCAGGAAGAACGAACGATTGCTGATGTTGGCGCTGCTGGCGCCGATGCTGTTGGCCAGCGGCTGCGCGACGAAGGCGCCAAGCTCGCCGCCACCGTCAGTTGCCCCGGCACGGATACCGCCGCTGTCGCCCGAGGCCAGGCAGCCACCCGCGCCGCCATGGTGCTCTCCGACCTGCTCACACGGGCTGATGCTCGAGCGGGAGAGCTGGCGAAAGCTTATGACCGTGCCCGAATAGCCGGCCAGACCTGCGAGGCGTCCTATAATGCCCTGATCAACTGAGTGGAGCAGGGCAGTGGATAAGCGCACCTTTATTGGCATGGTAGAAGCAGGAGAACCGTTGATACAGCAGGCGATGGACGCTTTGCGTGCGTATCACCAGGCCCAAGACAACGGCACTCCGCCGGCGGAGGTGGAGCGCCTGCGCCTGCAAGCTGAGTCGTTGTTCCAGGCCGTCTCCGACTATCAGTTCAGGGTGATAGCCAAGGCCCGTGGAAAAGTTTTACCACCTCTTCACTGAAGCGGCTCAATCAGCCCGGCGCCCTGGTTGCGCACGTTGCCCACCGCGGTGCTCACCCGGTACCACTCAAAGGCTTCCGCTGATTCGCCCAGGTTGAGCGCCATTTGCTCGGCCTGTTCCTTCGGGGTCCCGGCCGCCATCCACTCTCGAGCCAAGGACGGCGCGAAAACCACCGGTCTACGGTCGTGCACATCGACCATGCCACCCTGTGCGTCGGCGGTGATGATCACGAACCCGTCGTGCTCATTGCCGGCGAACTGGCCGATACTGGCGCACAGGGCAGGGTGGCCGTCTCGGCGCCGGATGTAGTAGGGCTGTTTCTTCGGCCCGCCCTCGTCGACCCACTCATACCAACCGTCGATGGGCGTTATGGCGCGGTGCGGCCAGATAGCCCGGAAGAACGGCCCGTGCGCCACCTTTTCGACCCTTGCGTTGATGGGTGCTGCACGGTCGGTTGCCCAGTGCGGCCGCCATCCCCACCTCACCAGGTCCATACGCGGGCCTGCGCCCCCTATCCTCAGCACAGCAACAGGCGTCGTCGGCGCGACGTTGTATCGGCCCAAAGGCTGGTCGCCGACGTTGTTTGTCCAAGCCTCTGGCAGGCTGAGCGTCTCGACGAAATCGTGTATCCCACGGTATTGGCTCAGCCTTCCGCACATGCGCCGTCCTCCTATCCGAACTGATAAGCATAGCCTCAGCTTTCCCTGATTTTCGCCTCCATGTGCTTGAGGTGCTCTCGAGGATCAAGGTCGTAGCCGTCCCTGGTCAGATCGATGCCGTAATGGGCGCGCGCGATATTCATCAGGTGCACGTACTCGACGTAGGCCCCGTTCGCACGGCGGAACTCGACAGCTATCTGATCCTGCAGGCTCTGGTTGATCTCTACGAGCTTCTCGATGTTGCGCTTGGCCCTGACCAGCTCCCGCCTGAGCTGGTCGTTTTCGTTGCAAAGCATGTGGGATTGATGCTCGAGCATTTCCTCGCGGGTTGGCATGCCGAGCTCGAACCCGGTTGTGTCGATGTCCATCTGGATGACTCGCAGTAGCTGTATGGGCATACAGTATTTCGATTCGACGCAATCGGCCATGGCCAGGCGACGAGGTGTAGCGGATGGGATGGGGAATGTGATCGGCAGAACGCCGGATGCGGGCCGGAGCCCGTGGGGAGATTTTCGGGGAATGGTGAAATAGGGTATGGCACAGTGCGGCACCGTTTGCAGCGAGCGCCCGCTCAAGGCCTTGATCCGTAAGGCTTTAGGTGTATCCTGCACGCATGGGGTGCAAGGGGTCGAGTGTTCGAATCACTCCGTCCCGACCATATATTTCAATGACTTAGGCCATTTCCGAAAGGGATGGCCTTTTTCATGTGTGTGACTTTTGCGTGACTTCTCAGGTTTTTACGCCTGCCTCCTCTTCAAGATCTAAAACCCCCTCGTATGATTGTGCCTGGCCGCTGTACCGGGGGTTTTCAAAAGTCCCGCGAAGCCGGTTTTTGCATCCAGCGGATTTTTGCCGATACAGTACCCCCTCTAAGGAGGGATCATAATGAAGACCGTCGCGGTAATCGCAATCTTGGTAATACTCGCTGGCTGTTCTACGAGCGAGCCTCCGAAGGCTCAGGCAGAAACCTCTGAGTGCATCAACTACCGGTCCATGATGACCGCGCCGATAGCTCCGGATGCGATGGAGCGGCTTAGGGTTAAATGCGAGCAATCAAGGCTTTGATCTGCTGAGTCTCGTTAAAAAATCATTACCGCCTCGGCACCCGCCGGGGCGTTGTTATTGGCAGCGACGGATCGAGATTAGGCCGACTATTTCTATGTGCAACGAAAAACGCACACGAGGAGTAGTGCGAGCAAAAGAAAGCCCGCCGAGGCGGGCAAGGGACTATCACGTAGGGATAATTCGATTCTCCGCAAGGCGACGTGAAAATTGAGTGAAAGAAAAGTCCTCATACCGTGACCATCAATCTGCACCGGTCTGTGTAGTCCAGTTAATCCGCCTGTATTTTCCTCGCCCACCCAAAGGTGTCGCACGCGGGCGCTAGCCACTCACGAATCAGGGCATTGCGTGCCAGCGTTTCAGGCTGCAGCAAGCGTGCGCCGAAATCCGCATGGCGTACGAAGCGCACTTCCAGGCATGCCTCTAGTTGGCCAACAAGGCTTGGGAAGTCCATCAGGGAGTACAGGCGTGGCCACTTTATCAGCTTGCTATACCGCAATTGCTGAGACTCTACGCACAGCTGATCATCTGGGCGCCATTGTACGTTGAACAGGTTGTCATGGCGCGACAGTTCTACCCGCCATTTGCCATTCAGTGGAAGGCTCAATTCGAGTTTCAAGCTTTCAGGGCGCAAGCGGTTTCGCTGGAAGAACCAGGTTTCCGTCGGCTCGGTAGTCACATCGATGGAGCAGACGCTGTAAGGCTCCTCTGCCACATTGAACCGGGTGAACCACGCCAGGGTTTCAGGGTGGGTTGGATGGTTGAACATCTATGGCCTCCTGCCAGGCATCGCTGGAGCCTGCCTTGGCAGACCTGAGCAAATTGAAAGTGCAAGCAGCTGCAGCAACGCTTTACAGCTGCGCTTTCTGCTGCCGGGAGCGCTGAAAGCGGGTGACAGTGATCTGGACGGCAGCTGCCACGAGGCACAGCAGGCCGATTTTCCAGCTGCCTTCCAGGCCGTAATGCTCGGCTATCTTTCCAGTAATGATGACGCTAACGAAAATGGCGACAGGCAGAATCAATTTGTTCATCGGGTCTTCCAGCAAGCTGCAAAAGGCGTGAATGAACATGCGCTCATCCAGCGGAAATGACGCGATCTTAGCAAATCCATTTCCGGCTTTGTGGCCACATCCTGGCCTGGGTGTGGTCAGCTGCCCGTATCGCGATAATGGCAAAGGGGCACCATGGACTTCCGCCACTTAGCGCCCGAAACTGATCAGCTCGTACCTAGACCAAGGCAGGTCATGAATAACCTGAAACGCACAACCTCCCTCCTGTTACTGCTGGCAGTCACCTCGTTAACCGCCTGTGTCCCCTGGAAACGGGAACGCGCCGCCTACGCGGACCTTTGCGACTCCGAGTTCCAGTTCAAGGTGCCAGGCCCGCAGGGTGAAACTACGCTCTACCTGGAAACCTACCTCTACGACCACGCCGCGCAATGGGGCGAGAAGCGCTACGAGCAAGGCCTTTACGTGCAGTACCCGGGCGAGGAGTACAAGCGGCCGGAATTCTTTGTGCAGCTGATCGCCTACAACAAAGACCGACAGCGCCCGTCGACCGATTCCAAACGGGGGGAGCCGCCGATCCCGGTCCTCTACGACAGCCGCCAGGCTTACATCACCTTTGAAGACGGTTCACGTTTGAATGCACGGCCGGAGGTGTACCTGGGCATCAACGATATCTACGACTTTCCGTGGGTGAGTGAGAAAACCGCTCGGCCATCGCCGTATGACATCAACAGCGACGAAGTGCACCGGATGATCCCCAAGATCACCAACAACAAGCGCTACGGTTCGGCCTATGTGATCTTCCAGACGGACAAGTTCGATGCGGACTCCAAGTGGACGATTCATCTCGGCGCGCTGGATGTTCAGGGCCGCAAGGTGCAGATTCCGCCGCTGAAGCTTTGCTATCACCCCGTGAAAAAGTGGATCGGGATCGAGCCGCTCATGCGGCCTTGAGCGCACTTTCAAGGGAGGCCTGGCGTAGGCCCCAGGCCTGCTGTTGGTCAGCCATCGCCAATGGGGCCGCTGTGACACCGGCAAAGCCGGTGCCGGGCACCGCGTGCCTCCATTCGCGGGTTACTGTACCAGCCTTGGTATTTGGAGTCAGTCAACCCACCGCCAAAGCGGCTCGTCAAGCATCCCGGCCCCTAGCAACTGCGTCCGCCCGTGGTGCTTCTCAAGCTCCAGCACATTGCACCCGTCGCACGCGGTCAGCGCGTCGATCAGCGGCTTGCTGTGCGACACTACCCACACCTGGCTACGTTGCGAGGCGCGGATGATCAAGCGTGCCAGCGCAGGGAGCAAATCGGCATGCAAGCTGGTTTCCGGTTCGTTCAGCACCATCAGCGACGGCGGGCGCGGTGTCAGCAGCGCGGCCATCAGCAACAGGTATCTCAAGGTGCCGTCCGACAATTCAGCTCCCCCTAGCGGCCGTAGCAGCCCATGCTGGTGTAACCGCACGCTGAACAGCCCTCCCGCAGGAGCATCTATCTCCAGGCGGCTCCCGGGAAATGCGTCATCCAGCGCCGCGACCAGGTCTTCGACATCGCCAATCTCGATTATGGTCTGCAGCGCCGAAGCGAGGTTGCGCCCATCGTGATGCAGCACCGGCGACCGTGTGCCCAGCTGTGGCTGTCGGCAAGGCGCGTCGCGGTCGATGCGAAAGTGGTCATAGAACCGCCAGCTGTTGATGAAGGCGCGCAGCTCACCAATTTCCGGCGCCTGGCGGGGCCGCCCGACGATGTTGAAGAAGCTCTCGCCGCTGTCAGCATGCTGATCGAGCACTGTCCAGCCGTTGCCCTCGCGGGCCCGCACCATGGCGTTCTTGCGCTCTACCAGCAGGGAAGCGGGGCGATAGGCGCCAGCGCCCCAGATGGCTTCGCACTTGATCTCAGGGTCGAGCATGAATGCGGAGGGATAGGGCAGGGGAATCGGTAAGCCGAGGGAAATGGCAAAGCCGAAATCCTCGGTGGCGAAACCGAGCCGTAGGCGTTTGGCGTCGCTCGGGTGCTGGCCTTGGATGGGCACCTCGCCGCGCCTCATCCGCGCACTGGTTTCTGGTCCGGCCCACCAGGTCGAGTCCAGGCCGCCTTCGCGGGCAAGCGCCTCAATCACGCCGCCCTGAGCGGTTTCGGCGAGCAGGCGCAGGGCTTTGTACAAATTGGATTTGCCGCTGCCGTTGGCACCGGTCACCAAGTTGAGTTGGCCTAGTGGCAACACAAGATGGTTGATCGAGCGGTAGTTGCCGATGGCGAGGGTGGTGAGCATGCGGTGCGTCTCCGTAAGAGCATCCCTTGTGACATCCGTGAACAAATCGCGAAACAGCACTCACGCCCGTCTTGCTAGGATGCACTGTCGACCCAAGGGGCACGGACTGCGGGCTTCCGAGCACTGGCAGTGTACCCGCAGTGCTATCTGATCGCGACGTTACAGCAAGGCCAAAATGAGTTGGGGAAAGGACGCCATGAACGGTATCAACCACGTGCAACGCTTGTATTCCATGGAAGGGGCAACTCATCTGTATTCGAGTGACCCTGCCATGCTCACGCCGGCAGACCTCTACACCGTGAAACACGAGCCAGCGCACTTAGCTGCGCTGGAGAACTGCAACATCTACCTCATCGTCCGGCGGCCACGCATCCTTCTGCAGCCGGAGCGATTTACGTTAAACGGGCGGAGGGTAGCAGGCAATTTCCTGGTTCACCGTGCTCATGGCCCTGTAACGGTGCCGTTTGAATACGACATACCGCAGAGCTGCATACCCGCCAACGTGCCCATTGTGGACGTTGCCATTGCCGCTAATGGCGTGGCCATGGTTGCTATCACGCCGCATGGCCAGCAAATGGTGGCGGTTAGCGTGGTCATCGCATCATCAACGCATGCGCTGACCGACGCAGATACGGCCATGGAAGTGCTCTATGTTGGGCAGGGTATTGGTCGCACCCGTGCGCGTACTGCGCTGGACAGGCTTCAGTGCCACTCCACATTGCAGAGAATTCTTGCCGACACACTGACTAACTTTTACGAGCGGGAGGTATTGCTACTGCTGTACCGCTTTGAACATGGACGTACCATCGTAAGCAATGGTGGAGATTTCAACGTCAGCTTTCACGCAGACGATGAAGCGGATTCGGCACACTTCAAACGCCTCCAAAACGTACGGCTCAAGCGGCATGAGGTTGTCTCCCTTGCCGAAGCGGGACTCATCAATTACTTCAAACCCTATTACAACAGCCTGCTCAAGACGACGAGCTTCTCGGCGAAAAACAAGCTGAAGGTTCTCAAACAACTATTGTCGAAGGGCCCAACGGGTCTCATCGTGGAGCTTTCGACCGTCAATCTACGTTCGCGTATTGGAACGTCCTATGCCGTACCGGTTGATCTTGCCAAGCGCTATGCGCCAGATGTACTTGATGGACGCAACATTCCTGACCTTGAAACGCGTGAGCTGTGGCATGAAGAGTTGAGAAGGGTGGCTCATACCCACTTTGCTAAATTCGCGCTGACCACTGCTCAGGAGCGAGAGTCTTTCATGCATGGCACAGTGTTCCTCAAAGACAGTGAGGGCGACAAATTCGAAGTTTGCTGAGTCTTGCCATGCCATTTCGGTAGCTGCGTCCAGGCCAATCAGCTCGGGCCCCTCGCGCAACGGCAGATAATTCTATTCAACGGGTAGACTTGTAACGCGCTTTAAACTCCGTTGATCATCGTCGCAGGACCGCCCTGGGTGGCGGGCAGTCCTTCCAGAAACGCCCTGACTTCTCGCTTGCCACGCAAGTGAAGCGTAGGCACCTGCGGCCCGACCTTTAGGCGGACTGCTTCGATGTCTTGCCGGTAACCCTGGTCGAACGTCCACACGAACTTCAGAAACTCCAGGTCGAACCTTTCTTCGCAACCCGCCGCACGATCAGGCCGCGGCTGGTTTCGAAGGAGGCGCAGCAGTACCCGCATGAAACAGGTGAGCCGTGGCGTGTCGAGCCAGATGACCAGGTCAGCGCGCGGCAAGCGCAGTTCGAACGTGCGGCGTGCATAGTTGCCCTCGCAGACCCACGTATCGCCCTCGACTGCATTGCGCACACGGTCGCGGAATTGTTCGGCATCCGGCTCGGCCCAGCCGGGCTCCCAGAAGAGTTTGTCCAGGTGAACCACGGGCAGGTTCAGGCGTTCGCCAAGGGCGCGGGCGAGGGTTGACTTGCCGCTGCCGCCGTTGCCTAGGATGACGATGCGTTGCATGAGGACTTCCTGTCGGGGGCAAACGGGCGATTGTATGGCTGAAGTCAAGGCTCAACAACAGTGCGTTAACCGCTTCGCATGCTTGCCGAGCCTCAGAAATTGGCACCCTCCGCCGAAATTTCGAAGAACCTTCATGCAGTGCTCCAGACTTTGTGCATGGCGCTTCGAGAGAAGGGCCTTGTACCTTGGCCGTGCGACGTGGCATCAAGACTCTTATCGCCCTGAGCGAAGAAGCCGAGGAGCGCTGGTGCCCAGCGATGCGTGAATGCATCGGTCCCGTGCTGAAGCAGCATTAAGGCTCAAGCGCAGTCGTACTTTACCCAATCGGCAAACCGCTTTGTCATGAACGCCTTGCAGCCAACTTCTACTTGCTCCTGGCGTGATACCGATTGTTGAGCAGTCAGCTTTTCAATCAACCATCCGCCGACTCCAGCCAGACCTAGTTGGGCGGCACTGCGCCATATCGATGAGTCAGCTACCTGGGATGCTTCGACGCTGGCTTTGGCGTGCGTAACACCATCGCTGTCGCTATAGAAATGAGTAGCACTATTCACAGGCAACGGATCCTGTGCGGCCTCGCCTGTAGCGTGGATCAACGCTTTGGAGCCCGCGATGGAGTAGACACAACCGTTAGCTTTTTCTGTGCGTTCGAACACCTTCGCATAAGCCTTCGCTGCTGCGTTCTCTTCAAAATCACCTAAGAACAGGACTAGCTGATCGCTGTCGAGCGTGCACTTGGCGGCTTCGTAGTCCTTCACGTTCCACAATCGGCTCTGATAGCCGGTATACGCCTGAATCCCTGCTTCGATGATGTTGGCGGCGCTGACATAATCGTCGGCATAAACCACTGTTACCTGCTTTGGGGGCATGGTGAAGCTCATTGCTATCTATCCCTGTGACGGCGAAAAGGGGCACTTTGTAGCGCAAAAAGCGATTTGATTAAAGGCCAATTGCCATCATGGTCGATTTCATTATGATGTGGCGCTTTGCCATAGCTGAGATGGAATTCGCTTTATGTTCAATGGTGACCTGAAGAAAAACGCGCTCGAGCAACTAGAAAAGTCGCGCAAGCGCCAGGTACTGCTGGCTGCGGAGGTCGAAAAGGGGTGTACTGAGCTGCACGGCGTACGCCATCAGGTCAGCACCGACCTGATGAGAAAGGTTGAAGGTTACATCGAAACCTTAGCGAACAAACCCAAGGAGTTTGAGAAGTCCTACCAGGCCTTCAAAGCCGAAGGTCGATCATTCTGTACCTTGGTCGACAAACTAAAGATCGAAGCAGACAAGGTTGAATTTACTGCGGGCTCCTCGGCCGCTGCAGGTGTGGCCGCAGGTGTCGGTACTGCGGCGTTTGCCCCTACCGCTGCTATGGCGGTTGCCACGACTTTCGGTACCGCTTCCACAGGTGCAGCGATCTCTGGCTTGTCGGGTGCGGCCGCCACCAATGCCGCACTCGCTTGGCTGGGCGGCGGTGCCATTGCCGCAGGCGGTGGCGGCATGTCGGCCGGGTCGGCACTGTTGGCCTTGGCGGGCCCTATTGGCTGGGGTATCGGCGCTACTGCTCTCGTGGGTGGTGGGTTGTATGCACGTAGCAAGAACAAGCAGATTGCCGAGGAGGCCGATGGGCATCGTGCACAGATCGAAGTCTCGATCCGTAAGTTGAACGTCGCCAAGGAGTGGGTGACACGCATGATCGGTAGCACCGTGCAACACGCCAACGGCGTTAGCGAATTGCTCGGTGTGCTGGTGCGTACCGCACCGCGTAACTATCAGCAGTTCGATACCGGGCAAAAGGATATGCTCGGTGCATTGATCAACCACATGAATGCCTTAGGGCCGCTGCTTAACAAGGCACCCCAATAATGGGGCGCGATCAGATGGGCACGGTTCGCGATCAAGTTAGTGGGCAGGTAGTTGAGGGTATCAACGCCGTCCGTGAGCATGTCATTAACAAGCTCCAAGATGCCCAGGATGGCGCTTTCCAACGGGCGGTCGAACAGATTGATAAGGTGCGCGAGTTCCTGGGCGACCCCTCTAAGATCCTGGGAAATCCGCTTACCAAGCATGGTGAAATCGCTGAGCAGGTTGAGGTCGGTGTCCGCAACGCCCGATCCTTGATTGAGCAGCAAGGTATTGTTGCAACGTTCGAAGGCGTGGGACGTACCGCGCCGGAAGACTTCCTGCTCAATGGCATCGCGGTTCAATCGAAGTTTATCAACGGTGCCAATAATGGGCTTAGCCATGTGCTGGAGCACATGGCTAAGTACCAGAGTTTTGGCAGGGATGGGTCGTTCTATCAGATTCCGAAAGACCAGTACGAAACCATTGTCCAGGTGATGAATGGAGAGGCGGGGCCGTTGAATGACAAATCCGTCAGAGCCATTCTGGCTAAGGTAAAGGAGATTGAAGAGGCGTCTGACAGACCATTCCAGGATGTTGTGAAGCCCAGCCTGCAGAACTATGCCGATCCACAGCAGGGTAAGGTTCTCGACACCCTCAACCAGGAGCAAGACCGGCTTGCTACGCGCAATGAGCAGCGCAAGGGGGATATTCGTATCGAGAATGGACCGTCACTGGCTGAAGTGGCCCAGGCTGCTGCAATCGCTGGTGCCGTTGGTGGTGCGATCGGGCTTACTACGGCCCTGTATGGAAAGTACAAGGATGGCAAGAACGCTTTTAAAGGTGATTTTACTGTTGAGGATTGGGCAGAGGTTGGTATCGATACGAGCAAGGCTGCCGTAGGTGGTGCCATTGCGGGTGGCTCGATCTACCTGATGACTAACTTTGCTGGGATGGCCGCGCCCTTTGCGGGCGCTGTAGTCAGTGCGGCGAAAGGCGTCAGTACGCTTCTCGCTGATTACCATGCAGAGCGTATCGATTTGGATGAGCTTATGAGCTTGGGTACTGTGGTCTGTGCCGAGTCTGCCATTGTTGGTATTGCCACGGCAGCCGGGCAAACACTTATTCCAATCCCTGTAATTGGGGCGATTGTCGGCTCCGTTGCGGGCAAGATGTTCGCTGAGTTTCTCAAGGGACAGTCAGCTCAGATTCAAGCTGCGATGGACGCCCGCTTGGCCGAATACTTGTCAGTGGTCGATCAGCAGTGCCAAGCGCTACTAGCTGACATTCTTCGAGCGTTCGACGAGCTGGGCGATCTGATGACTGTTGCGTTCGACATCAAGCACAATACTCAGCTTCTCCAAAGCAGCGTGGTGCTCGCGTTGACGCTTGGGGTAGCACCTGACGTTGTGATTACCACTCATGAGGAACTTGACGCATTCATGATGGGTTAAGCGTGGCTTGTAGCAGTAAAGGCGTACTGATCCATTCATCGCGCTTGAGTGGGCATGATCCGTATGCCTAACATCAAGGATGTGCTGACGCTGCTGTCGACGCAGCGAGCCAGTAGGATTTTAGGGCTGCTGCCACACAGGTGGCGTTGCCGTGCAAGACGACTGGCCCGGCCCCACCTCAGGCTTCAGGAATAAGCCCCATCAGCAGGTGCACCTGGCGCTGCAGCTGACTCACATGTTCACGTTCGGCGCGAAGCGCGGAGCGCAGCTCGGTGTTCTCCTGCTCATGGATGCGCGCGGTGCGCTCCAGGTCGCGATCACGTTTCAGCAAGTTCCAGATATCGCCCATGCGTGCATGCTGCAGGCCCTGCACCAGCAGCATGGTGCCGGTTACGCCCAGCAGAGTGATTTCGAGAGCTTCCATCGTAAGGCTTCCTTGAATAGTGGCTTTGTGCCGGTAAGCAGGAAGATATGTCTATTGAAATTACATGTCGATAATGGTGACTTGTACAGGTAAATGAATGGTACAGGTTCGGTGCGGATCTTACCGGTGGCGGGCGAGGCATTCTGATAGTGCGATAGGTGGTGCAGCCGCCGAATGCCGTGGCGTGTACACGTTCAAGGTGCTGGCGCTCATGTACGTCAATGCGGCGGTACATATGTCTGTTTAGTTTACATATGCGCCATTCCTTGCTCCGCCTGTTGCCTGACACGTAAGATTGAACGACACGCCAAACAGCTTGGCAGTCCTTGCAGGATCCTGGATGAAACGCACACAACGAATGGAACAGACGCGCTGGGACCTGGCCTTGCGTTACCGCCTGATTGAAACGGTGGTCTGGTGGGAGGGGCGACTGACGACCAACCACTTGATGCAGAGTTTTGGTATCAGCCGCCAGCAGGCATCCAAAGACATCAACACCTACATCACCGATTACGCGTCGAAGAACCTGGTCTATGACAAGCAGATAAAAGGCTACGTGCCCACCCGGCAGTTCAAGCCGCTGTTCATCGATGACAGCGCCAGTGCCTACCTGGACCTGCTCAACCAGAACAACGAGCGTGCGCCACATATCGAGGGCCTGGCATTGGCCTATGGCCACACTGAAGTGCTCAGGGTCCCGGACCGTTCGGTCAAGCCTGAAGTGCTGCGGCCGCTGCTCAAGGCCTGCAGGGAGAAGCGGCGTCTGGACATCGACTACGTGTCCTTCAACAGTCCGGCACTGGAAGGCCGCACCATCGCGCCACATACCCTGGTCTACACCGGCATGCGCTGGCATGTGCGGGCGTATTGCGAGAAGAACGGCAAGTATCGCGACTTTGTCCTCAGCCGTTTCCGTGGTGTGCCCGAGTTGCGTGATGATGAAACCGAGAACGGCATAGACGGCGATGTGGAGTGGAACACGCCGATCGAAGTCATCTTCAAGCCGGATGAGCGGCTGACCGACGCGCAGCAGGCCATCATCGAAGTGGACTACGGCATGGTCGAGGGGCGCTTGGTGGTGCCTAGCTCGTTGGCGCTGGCCAAGTATGTGGTGCGGCGCTTCCATGTAAACCCGAGTGTTCATGACGCAAGGCCCGAGGCCCAGCAACTGGTACTGGCCAACCGGGCAGAGCTCAAGCCCTGGCTGAGCCTGGACTGAGAGGTCGCTGTTTCACCGGAAGCGACCGCTTCGCCTCTAGCCATGGTGGCGCACTAAAAAGGCCGTGAAATGGCCTACCTTGGAGTTCCCTGCCACCTGGGTTGCCTCCGGGTACCCCAGGCATATGCGCCTGCGCGGCTATTTACGCATCCCACGCACCGTTCGACGCAGTTCCCATTCCCGCACCGATATTTCCCCTGAGCCCAACCCGTGTATTCCAACGCCTGCCACGGCGAGCCCGCTTGATTAGCATGGTGTGTATTTTTATCAATAAAAAAACATTTACATTCCAATCGAACGCTGTGAATATGTCCCTGCAAGCCAAAAAAAACAAGATCGCTTCCGGCGCTGATCCCCGTCAGGCCATAACAAGAACGATACGATCAGAACCTTGAGACCGGGCCTGCCTCGCCGGTCCTTCAGCGAAGGAGAACCTCTCCCGTGCATCGCTTCCGTAATCCCGCAATGGGTCGTACCTTGCAGGCGCTGGGCCTCGCGACCCTGACCACCCTGGCACCTCACGCGCTGGCTGAAACCACGCTGCGTGTCGGCCTGGGTGCCGACATCCGCAGCACCGAGCCGGGCGTCAACCGCGACGAAAACACCGACACCGTCATCCTCCATGTGGTCGAAGGGCTGGTAGCCCACCGTGAGGATGCCTCGGTCGGGCCGTTGCTGGCGCAAGCGGTGCAGGTCTCCGACGACGGGCTCACGTACACCTTCACCTTGCGTGACGGGGTGCATTTCCATAACGGCGCAACGCTGAGTTCGGCCGATGTGAAATGGACCTGGCAACGCTACCTCGACCCGAAGACCCAGTGGCGCTGCCTACCTGAGTTCGATGGCCGGGGCGGCGCGAAGATCGTCGATATCGCGACGCCTGATGCGCAAACCGTGGTGTTCACCCTCGACCAGCCCAATGGGTTGTTCCTCGCCTCGATGGCGCGCCCTGACTGCGGTGGCGCGGGCATCTTCCACCCGGATTCGCTGGCCGCCGATGGCCGCTGGAAGGCACCCGTGGGCACCGGGCCGTTCACGTTCAGTGAATGGAAGCCCGGCCAATACGTGCTGCTTGAGCGCTTCGAGCACTACAGCGCGCGCAATGAAGCCGGCCCCGATGGCTTCACCGGCAACAAGCAGGCGCTGGTCGATAGCGTGCGCTTCATGATCATCCCCGACCCCTCGTCGGCCAAGGCTGCGCTGCTGTCGCGCAATGTCGACCTGCTGCCGGACGTCACCGCCAGCGATGCCCAGGAGCTCAAGGCGCTGCCGGGCATACAGGTGTCGGCAAGCCCGATCATGGCCATCTGCGGCCTGCTGTTCCAGACCAACGACCCGTTGCTCAAGGACCTGCGCATTCGCCAGGCCATCGCCCACTCCCTGGACTACGCACAGATCGTCAATGCCCTGTCCAACGGCCTCTCGCAGCCCAACAACTCGGCGATCCCGAGCACCAGTGCGTTCCACGACGAGGTGGCCAAGCAGGGTTACAACTACGACCCTGCGCAGGCCCAGCGCCTGCTCAAGGACGCCGGCTACAAGGGCCAGCCGATCAAGATGCTGGTCAACAAGCGCTACCAGCAGATGTTCGACATGGGCGTGTTGGCCCAGGCGATGGCGCAGGCCAGCGGGTTGAACATCCAGATGGAAACCCTCGAGTGGGGCACCCAGCTGGAGCGCTACCAGAGTGGCAACTACCAGATGATGTCGTTCTCCTACTCCTCGCGGCTGGATCCCGCCCTGGGCTTCGACTCGCTGATGGGCGACAAGAGCAAGGAGCCGCGCAAGGTCTGGGACAACCCGCAAGCTCAGGCACTGCTGCGCCAGGCGACGCGTGAAAGCGACACGGCCAAGCGCCAGGCGCTGTTCGATCAGTTGCACGGGATGATGATCCACGACACGCCGATGGTGATCATCTACAACGGCACGGTGACCGGTGCGCTGCGCGACAGCGTGCAGGGCTATCACTCCTGGCCGGTGGCCAAACCACGGTTGTGGGGCGTCAGCCTCGCGGCGAAGTAGGGTAGGGGCCTGAACGATGTTGCGCTTTATCCTGCAAAAGCTGGGCATGGCCGTGCCGACCTTGCTGCTGATCTCGGTGATGGTGTTCGCCCTGATCCGCTTGATACCCGGCGACCCGGCACTGTTGATGCTCGGTGACATGGCCGACCCGCAAAGCCTGGCCGACATGCGCCAGACCCTGGGCCTGGATCACTCAGTGGTGACCCAGTTCCTGATCTGGTTCAAGGCGGTGCTCAGCGGTGACCTGGGCTGGTCCATCAGCACCCGTGAGGCGGTGTTGCCGCTGATTTTCGAGCGCTTCGCGGTCAGTGCCAGCATTGTCCTGATTGCCGTGTTGCTGGCGACCCTGATCGCCGTGCCATTGGGCGTGCTGGCGGCCTGGAAGCAGAACAGCGCGCTGGACCTGGGGCTGGTGATGAGCGCCACGCTGTTGCTGTCGATCCCCAGCTTCTGGCTTGGCCTGCTGCTGCTCTATGCCTTCGGCATCAAGCTCGGCTGGCTGCCGGTGGTGGGCTATGTCAGCTTCGGCGAAGCGCCGTGGCAGGCGCTCAGCTACCTGGTGCTGCCGATCGTCACCCTGACCCTGGTCGAAGTCGGTGCCATCGCCCGCATGGCCCGGGCCAGCACCATTGAGGTGTTGCGCCTGGAGTACATCGCCCACGCCCGCGCCAAGGGCCTGTCGGAGCGTGCCGTGCTGTGGCGCCACGCCTTGCGCAATGCCTTTGCGCCGACCTGGACGCTGGTCGGGCTGATCCTCGGCAACCTGCTCGGCGGCATCGCCGTGCTCGAAACCGTGTTCACCCTGCCGGGCATCGGGCGGCTGATGGTCGATGCGATCTTCGCCCGCGACTACCCCGTGCTGCAGGGCTGCCTGCTGCTGATCACCTTCGTCTATGTGCTGGTCAACTTGTTCGTCGATCTGCTCTACCCACTGTTCGATCCAAGGGTGAAGTTATGAGTTCGAAACCCTCCTGTGTGCCCTTGGCGACGCTGGACGTGCCTGTGCGCAAGGCACCGCGGGCCTGGCCGCCGGCCAACGCGCTGATGGGTGCTGGGCTGCTGCTGGTGCTGGTGCTGTTGGCCCTGCTGGGCGTGTTCTGGACCCCGTACGACCCGCTGCGCATTGACCTGCTGGCGCGTTTCCAGGCGCCTTGCGCCGCGCATTGGCTGGGCACCGACGAGTTTGGCCGTGACGTGTTCAGCCGGTTGTTGATTGGCGCGCGTACCAGCCTGTGGATCAGCCTGCTGTCGGTCAGTTTCGCGGTTCTTGCCGGAACCTTGATCGGCATGCTGGCGGGCTACCTGCGTGGCTGGACCGACCGCGTGCTGATGATGTTCAACGACGCACTGCTGGCGTTCCCGGGCATTCTCATGGCCCTAGGCATCATGGCGGTCATCGGTGCCAGCCAGTACGGCATCGTCCTGGCCCTGGGCATCGCCTACACCCCTTCGGTGGTCCGTGTGGTGCGGGGCAGCGTGATGTCGTTGCGCGAGCTGGAGTTCATCGAGGCGTCGCGGGTCATCGGCAATTCCGAGCTGTACACCATGCTGCGCCATATCGCGCCCAACTGCCTGGCTCCCCTGTGTGTGCTGGCCACCAGCATGTTCGGTTGGGCATTGCTGTCGGAGAGCGCCCTGAGCTTCCTTGGCCTGGGCGTCCCGCCGCCGGCGGCCACCTGGGGCAACATGCTCGCCAGCAGCCGCCCGTACATTGCCTCGGCAAGTTGGCTCGGCATTTTCCCTGGCGTGTTCATTTGCCTGGCGCTGCTGGCCATCAACCTGTTCGGCGATGCCCTGCGCGATCGTCTCGACCCCCGGATGAGGAAGTGATCATGTCCCAGTCAACCCCCCTGCTGCGGGTCCGTGACCTGCAGGTTCGCGTGGGCGAGCACGGCGTGCTGGCGGTCGATGGCCTGAGCTTCGACATGGCACCTGGCGAGATCGTCGCCCTGGTGGGCGAGTCGGGCAGCGGTAAAACCATGGCTGCGCGTGCTGTCATCGGCCTGCTGCCCCTGCCGATGCAGGTGTGCGGCGGCAGCCTGGACTTTCGCGGCAGTGACCTCACGCGCCTCGACAGCCAGGCCCTGCGCGCCATCCGTGGCGCGCAGATCGGCATGGTGTTCCAGGAGCCCATGGTCTCGCTCAACCCGGCCCTGACCATCGGCCGGCAGATGGCCGAGGCGTTGCAGCTTCACACCCGTCTGGGCCCGCAACAGATCCATGAGCGCTGCGTGCAGATGCTCCAGCGCATAGGCATCCGCGATGCCGAGCGTTGCCTGAAGGCCTTCCCCCACCAGTTCTCCGGTGGCATGCGCCAACGCATCATGCTGGCCTCGGTGATGCTGCTGCGGCCCAAGCTGTTGATCGCCGACGAACCGACCACGGCGCTGGACTGCCTGGCGCAACTGGATGTGATCGAGCTGATGCTCGAACTTACCCGCGAGCAGGGCACCGCCGTGCTGTTCATCAGCCACGACCTGTCGCTGGTGGCGCGCTATGCCCACAAGGTCGTGGTGATGCGTCACGGCAAAGCGGTGGAGCAGGGCGCGATTGCCGACATCCTTCTGGCGCCCAAGGCCGAATACACCCGTCAGTTGCTGGAGGCTTTGCCGCGTCGCGGCGAGTTGCCACCGCTGCCTGCCAGCGACGGGCCCTTGGTGCAGGTCGATCAGGTGTGCATCGAGCACCCGGGCCCCGCCAATTTCTGGGGCAAGCGTCAGTACAAGCGCGTGGTGCACGCCGCCAGCTTGAGCATCGCACCCGGCGAGACCTTGGCCCTGGTCGGCGGCAGCGGCTCGGGCAAGACCACCCTCGGGCGCTCGCTGGTCGGGCTGGTCAAACCGTGCGCGGGGTCCATCCGCTTCAGGGGCGTGGATATCCTCAAGGCCGCCAACCGGACTCACCGGCTGCAGTGCCAGATGATCTTTCAGGACCCGTTCTCCTCACTCAACCCGCGCATGCGTATCGGCGAAATCCTGATCGAGCCGCTACGCCACGAACCGGGCCTGAATGCCAGCGAGCGGCGTGAACGGGTTTTGCAGACCATGCGTGACATCGGCCTGCCGGAGGCATTCGCCGAGCGCTTCCCGCATCAGCTGTCCGGTGGTCAGCGCCAGCGCGTGGCGATTGGTCGGGCGCTGGTCCGGCACCCGCAGTTGGTCATCGCCGACGAACCGATCTCGGCCTTGGACATGACCATCCAGAAGCAGATTCTCGAGCTGTTCGAGCGTCTCCAGGCCCAATACGGCTTTGCCTGCCTGTTCATCTCCCACGACCTGGCGGCGGTAGAGCGCATCGCCCACCGGGTCGCGGTGATGCACCAGGGGGAGGTCGTGGAGGTGGGCGACCGCGAGCAGGTCTTCGACCACCCGCAACACCCGTACACAAGGCGACTGCTGGCGGCCGCCAGCCCGCTGGAACAACTTGACGACGGTAGTTACCGAATACGTCGCACCGGTTGAGCTGACCCCTGACTGACGCCCACACGCCGGCTGCAAAACCGGCGTGAGGGGGGAGTCATGTCCAAAAAAACAATAACAACACTCTCACAATGACTGCCGGGAGCCAGAAACATGAGACGCATCCACCTGAACGTACTGTTGACCGGTGTAGGCCTGATCAGCGCTCAAGCCCACGCCGAATTCATCAAGGACAGCAAGGGCTCGCTGGAACTGAAGAACTACTACTTCAACCGTGACTACCGGGAAGACGCCGGGCAATCCAAGCGCGAGGAGTGGGCCCAGGGCTTCACCCTGAACTTGCAATCGGGTTTTACCGAGGGCGTGGTCGGCTTTGGCGTCGATGCCGTTGGCATGCTCGGCCTCAAGCTCGACTCCAGCCCAGACCGCTCGGGCTCCGGCCTGCTGGCACGGGACAACGAGGCTGAACCGGGCAAACCGAGCTATGCCAAGCGAGCCCAGGACGAATACTCCAAGCTCGGTGTCACCGGCAAGGTGCGCGTTGCCAAGAGCGAACTGCGCAGCGGTCACCTGCTGCCGGACCTGCCGACACTGCAGCCGAACACCAGCCGGATTTTCCCGCAGACCTTCCGTGGCACGCAGGTCAGCTCCGGGGACATCCCGGGCCTGGCGCTGATCGGTGGGCAGATCGACCGGGTGCGCCAGCGCGAGTCGACCGACTATGAGGAAATGGGCCTGACCAGCCAGAGCGGTGCTTATCGCAGCACTGCGAAGAGTGATCGTTTCCGCTTCGCCGGGGGGGACTACAAGCTGACGCCGAGTCTGCTGCTGACCTACCACTACGCCCAACTGGAAGACATCTACCAACAGCACTACGTTGGCCTGAAGCACAGCTTTGCGCTGGGCGGCGGCGCGCTGAAGACCGACGTCCGCTACTTCGACGCCGACAAATCCGGCGCCGGGCTGGCGGGCAAGGTCGACAACCGCGCACTGAGTACCCGCTTGGCTTACAGCTATGGCGGCCACACTTTCGGCGGTGGCTATCAGGAGCAGTTCGGCAGTACCCCGTTCACCTACGTGGACGGCACCAACACCTTCCTCTTTTCCGAGTACCAGTTGAGCAATTTCTCCCAGACCAAAGAGCGTACCTGGCATGCGCGTTACGATTACAACTTCGCGGCGCTGGGCGTTCCGGGTCTGAGCTTCTCGACGCGCTGGGCCAAGGGCGACCAGGCCGTGGTCAAGGGCTTCGATGGCCAAGCCCGGGAGTGGGAGCGCGATATTGACCTGGGCTACGTGATTCAGGGCGGGCCGCTGAAGGGCGTGTCGCTGCGTTGGCGCAATGCCCTGACCAAGGCCAACTACCTGCGCGACATGAACGAAAACCGAGTGATCATCGGTTACACCGTGGCGCTCTGGTAATGGACCTACGCCTTGCTCCGCGCCACGCCCATTTTGCTCGCGACCTCCAGGTGGCGGTGGAGCAGGGTGGAGGCCCATTCGTTATCGCCTTGCTCCAGCGCATCGAGAATTGCCAGATGCTCCCGGCACGAGACCTTGACCCGCTCGACGTTGTTCACCGAATGGAACTCGGTCAGGCGGCGCAGGCGGTTCTGTTGCTGCACCGCCTGAAGGATGTAGGCATTGCCCGACGCTGCAGCCAGCAACTCGTGGAACTGGGCGTTGCTTTCGAAGAAGTTCTTGCTGTCGGCGATGCCGTCGAGCAGGTCCAGCTGCTGCTTGCGGCAGCGTTGCAACTGCTCCTGATTGAGGCGAAAGGTTGGCTCCAGCAAGCCGGCGGGCTCGAGCAGCATGCGAAAGCGGTAGCTCTCGAAGCGCGTTTGCCTGTCGCTCAAGGTCGGCGCGAACTGCCAGCCATGGCCGTGTTTGCGCTGCATCACGCCTTCGTCGGACAGCCGCAACAGGCAGCGGCGCAACACGCTTTTGCCTACGTTGTAGCGGCGCAGCAGGTCGCTTTCGGAAATCTGGTCCGGCAGCGACTGGCTGAGGCGGTCGTCAATCAGGCGCGCATACAGCGCGTCCTCTTCGTTTTGCAGCTCGCCAGCGTTCATTCCCACCACTGTCGGCTCCAGCGGCACACGAAAGCCGTGGTTGGCCATCGGTTCGATCAGTCGCTGGTCGGCCAGGTATGCCAGCGCACCGCGCACCGGCGAGCGCGAGACACCAAAGCGTTCGGCCAGCTCCACTTCCTTCAGATGGTTGCCGGGCGCCAGCTCGCCGCTCTGGATGGCCGAAAGGATCTGGCCAGCAACCTTGGTCTGCAGCGAAGTGAGTTGAACCATGGACGATGTCGTTCCTGTGACAGGGGAGAGAAGCCTGCCTGGCATGCCCCCGGCCTAAGGCCCGGGGCGCATGGAACACAGGCAGCGCGAGGTACAGCGTTGCAAAAACCTATTTACTCATCTTTGTTTTATTTTGCATATAAAAACATAGATGGTCGCCAGCGTTATTTTAAGGAACACCCGTGATGAGTTACATCCCACTTCCCCGCGCCTTGCCCCAGGACAAGGGTGTCGATCCGCAGGCCATCGTCGATTTCATCGAGGCCGTACAGGCCGATGGCCTCGAGCTGCACAGCTTCATGCTGTACCGCGACGGCGCCGTGGTCAGCGAGGCGTTCTGGCGGCCCTATGCCGCGCGGCGTCCGCATGTGCAGCACTCGGCGACCAAGAGCTGGACGGCCACCGCAATCGGTTTGCTGATCGACGACGGGCGTCTGGCACTGGATGACAAGGTGGTGGAGTTCTTTGCGCAGTTGTGCCCGCCGCAGGTCAGCGACAACCTGGCGGCGATGACTGTCGAAGACCTGCTGACCATGCGCACGGGGCATCGCCGTGGTATCTCCGGCGGCGATTGGCGCAATGTCACCAGCAGCTGGGTGGAGGCGTTTCTCAACGAACCCGTCGATGAGGCTCCAGGCAAGGCGTTCATCTACAGCAGTGCCAGCAGTTTCATGCTCTCTGCCATCGTCACTCAGGTCACCGGCAAAACCCTGCACCAGGTGCTCGACGAGCGGGTGCTGCGCCCTATGGGCATGGACGCGCTGCACTGGGATTTGGCGCCAGGGG
Organism: Pseudomonas ceruminis; assembly: GCF_021602025.1. GTDB lineage: Bacteria > Pseudomonadota > Gammaproteobacteria > Pseudomonadales > Pseudomonadaceae > Aquipseudomonas > Aquipseudomonas ceruminis. Next base: position 142,639 of record NZ_BQHW01000011.1, on the reverse strand, counting down.
GCTACAACAGTGGCGGCAACGGCTTGAGTTGCACCAGCGAGGACTCGCTGAAGTTCGGCGTGCTGCACCTGCAGCGTGGGCAGTGGCAAGGGCAGCAGTTGTTGTCCAGCGAGTGGGTCGATGCCGCCACCCGCAACCAGGTCGATGACGTGTGGATGGGCGAGTTCGACGGCAAGCAATACCTGCCGCGTGACGCTGGCAACGCCGCGAGCAACCGCCGCGAAGGCTACGGTTACCAGTGGTGGATGATGCGCAACGGCGGTTACTACGCCTCTGGCGTGTTCGGCCAGCAGTGCATCGTGTTGCCGGCGCAAAACACCGTGATCGTCTTCACCAGCGGCCTGCGACTGGGCGAGAAGCGCCTGCACGCGGCGCTGTGGGCGCACCTGTTCCCAGGCCTTGGGCGCACCGCACAAGCGCCGGATGCCGCGCAGGCCAAGCTCGATGCGCTGATCGATGGCCTGCGGTTGCCCGAACTCGAGGGCGCCAGCGAGTCTGCCGCTGGCGCCGAGCTGGCAGGGCGTTACCGGATTGAACCGAACGAGGACCAGGTACGTGAAATTGCCCTGGCCTTCGATGCCGAGGGCTGCGACTTCACCCTGGTCGATCACCGCGGTACCCATCACGTTCGAGTCGGCTTGCGCCAACCGATCGAATCGCTGACCGGCATCACCGGCAACTACCTGCACCATCAGTACCAGCCTGAGCAGACCCCGGTGGTGGCCCAGGGACGCTGGGATGCCGCAGGCGGCCTGCGCATGCGCTGGCGTTTTGTCGAGACCGCCTTCACCGACCACGTCGACTGCCGCCTGGAGCAGGGCGTGCTGGTGTTCGACCGCGGCGTGAACACCAACGCCGGCGCCCTGCAGCGCCCGACCCTGCGCGGGCACCGTATCTGAATGCTTTTTGAAAGGAACGACGTCATGACTCAGCCTTTGCACACCGGCCTGTGGGCCCCCTTCACCCCGATGCGCGACTTCGCACGCCAGCCGATGCTGTTCGAGCGCGCCGAGGGCATGCATTACTTCACCCCTGAGGGGCGTCCGGTGCTGGACGCCATGGCCGGGCTCTGGTGCGTCAACGCCGGCCATGGCCATCCGCGTATCGTCGAGGCGATCCGGGAAGCGGCGGGGCGTCTGGACTTTGTCTCCTCGTTCAAGATGAGCCACCCGGATGCCCTGCGCATGGCCGATGCGCTGGTCGACATTGCCCCGCAGGGGCTGGACAAGGTGTTCTTCACCAACTCTGGCTCTGAGGCCGTGGATACCGCGCTGAAGATTGCCCGTGCCTATCACCAGGCCCGGGGCGACTGCCGGCGGACCAAGCTGATCGGCCGCGCCAAGGGCTACCACGGCATGGGCTTCGGCGGGTTGTCGGTGTCGGGTATCGGGCGACAGAAGCGCGATTTCGGCCCGCTGCTGGGCGACGTCGCGCATCTGCCGTTGCCCTACGACGCCAGCATGCGCTTCAGTGCAGGCCAACCCCAGCAGGGTGCCGATTACGCCGAGGCACTGCTGCAATTGCTGGAGGTGCACGACCCGGCCACGGTCGCGGCGGTGATCGTCGAGCCGGTGACGGGCTCGGGTGGCGTGTATGCGCCGCCGCTGGGGTATTTGCAAAAGCTGCGTGAGGTCTGCGATCGCCACGGTGTGCTGCTGATCTTCGACGAAGTGATTACTGGCTTCGGCCGCTTGGGCGAATCGTTTGCCGCGCAGGCGTTCGGCGTGGTGCCCGACCTGATGACCACCGCCAAGGGGCTGACCAATGGAGCCGTGCCCATGGGTGGCGTGCTGGTCAGTGGCGCGGTCTATGAGGCGTTCATGCACGGCCCGGCATCGGCCATCGAGCTCATGCACGGGTATACCTATTCGGCTCACCCTCTGGCCTGCGCTGCGGGCCTTGCCACCTTGGCGGTTCACCAGGCGCTGGGGATCAATGCCCATGTCCAGGCGGTAGCGCCGGTCTGGCAGGCCCAGGCGCTGGCCTTGCGCGGTCACCCGGTTGTACAGGATGTCCGGGCGATCGGCCTGTTGTGTGCGGTGCAACTGCGCGGGCGCGAGGGCGCACCTGCTCCGGCAGCAGACGTGGCGCGCCTGTGCTTCGAGGACGGCGTGTTGGTGCGCGCGTCCGGTGACAACATCGTGCTGTCGCCGCCCCTCATCGTCTCGACTGAGCAGATTGGTCAGATCTTCCACACCTTGCGCCGTGCGCTGGAGAGGGTGGCATGAACCCGCTCGACTTCTACATCGATGGTCGTTGGGAAACGCCGCTCGGGCGGCCGACCCAGGCGTTGATAAATCCCCACGACGAGCAGCCTTTCAGTTGCATCAGCCTGGGCAACAGCGACGATGTCGACCGTGCCGTAACGGCTGCCCAGCGGGCCTTTGTCCAGTATTCACAGTGGCCCCGTGAGCAACGCCTGGAGCTATTGGCCGCCATCATTGAGGGCTATCGCCAACGTAGCGAGGAGCTGGCCCAGGCCGTTCACCAGGAGATGGGCGCACCGCTTTCGCTGGCCCGCAGCGCGCATGTCCCTGCCGGGCTTGGGCATCTGCAGCGTGCCTATGAGGTGCTGCGCGACTACAGCTTCGACCGTATGCACGGTACCACCTTGATCACCCGGGAGCCCATCGGGGTGTGCGGGTTGATCACCCCTTGGAATTGGCCGCTCAACCAGCTCACCTGTAAGGTCGCCCCGGCGTTGGCCGCTGGCTGCACCATGGTGCTCAAGCCCAGCGAACGGGCGCCGCTGTGCGCCATGCTGCTGGCCGATGTGTTGCATCAGGCAGGCGTGCCAGCCGGGGTGTTCAACCTGGTCAATGGCGATGGGATCACGGTGGGCGACCAGATTGCCCGGCATCCTGGGGTCGACATGGTGTCGTTCACCGGCTCCAACGTGGCGGGTGTCGCGGTGTCCAAGGCGGCGGCCGATACGGTGAAGCGGGTGTCGCTGGAGCTGGGCGGCAAGTCAGCCAATCTCATCCTCGAAGATGCTGATTTCGACGCGGCGGTGCGCCATGGCGTCAGCGCGTGCATGCGTAACAGCGGCCAGTCGTGCAATGCGCCAACGCGGTTGCTGGTGCCTCGCCATCGTCAGGAACGGGCCATCGAGATCGCGCGGGAGGTTACTGCCCGGGTGTGCTTCGACGACAGCGACCCTGCCACGAGCATGGGGCCGCTGGCCAATGCTGCGCAGTATCTGCGGGTCCAGGGCATGATCGGGGCAGCCATGGCGCAGGGCGCTCGGTTGGTCTGTGGCGGTGTTGGTCGCCCGGGAAATGCTACGGCGGGGTATTTCGTCCAACCCACCGTGTTTGCGGATGTCACTTCGGACCTGGCGATTGCCCGCGAGGAAGTGTTCGGCCCGGTCCTTGCGATCATGCCGTATGACACCGAAGAACAGGCCATTGCCCTGGCCAATGACAGCGCTTATGGGCTGTCTGGCTATGTGACGGCGGGTGATGTGCAACGTGCCCGAAGCATGGCCCGCCGCTTGCGAACCGGCATGGTTCACCTCAATGGCTGCAAGGCTGACAACGGTGCGCCGTTTGGCGGGTACAAGCAGTCCGGGAATGGGCGGGAGTGGGGGATCCACGGATTTGAAGAGTATCTAGAAACGAAATCGATCTTCGGTTACGCGGCGGATTGAACAGGCGCGTACTGAAAAGCCGCCTCTGGTTTATCTGGGCATCCATTGCGTAGGCATGCCCGGATCTTGCCCATGCGTTGCCTGGTGTCCGGCATCAGGCCGGCGACCTGGGAAGAGCCCGCGCGGCACCGATCCTTGATATCTGCACCCCCATCCGTTATAGATAAAAAGGAAACCATAAAGAAAAGAGGCCTTTGCAGCCCCCATGCACGAGATCACACGTATCTTCCGCCCTTCAGGCCCCCATTTTGCGCACCGCGCGGGTGGATACGGGCCGAACCCCATGATGCCTTCCCCGCTTTCGACCCTCTTCCACGTATTGTCGATTCCGCCAAGCAAGTTCTTGCTGGCCCAGATGCGCAAACGCCCCGTCCCTCCACCTGCACCGTAGCGCCTGAATTTCACCACCCCGGCCTTTTTGCCGTTCGGGGGTGGCGAGCCTTTGCTTTTTTTCAGCGTTCAACTGTTCAGGAATCACTATGACTCTTCGTGTCGCTATCATCGGTGCCGGCCCGTCCGGCCTTGCGCAACTGCGTGCCTTCCAATCCGCCCATGCACAGGGCGCCCCTATGCCCGAAATCGTCTGCTTCGAAAAGCAGGCTGACTGGGGAGGGATGTGGAACTACACCTGGCGCACTGGCCTGGACCAGCATGGCGAACCCGTGCATGGCAGTATGTACCGCTACCTGTGGTCCAACGGCCCCAAGGAGTGCCTCGAATTCGCCGACTACAGCTTTGATGAACACTTTGGGCGGCCGATCTCCTCGTACCCGCCGCGTGAGGTGCTGTGGGACTACATTCAAGGCCGTGTGAAAAAGGCCGGAGTGCGGGACTACATTCGCTTCAATACTGCGGTCAAGAACGTCAGCTTCGATGAAAACACCCGCGAGTTCACCGTTAGCGCCCACGACTACGGCCTCGGCCAAGGTGTTGAGCAGGTGTTCGATTATGTCGTAGTCGCCAGCGGGCACTTCTCCACCCCGCACGTGCCTGACTTCGAAGGCTTCGAGCGTTTCGCCGGGCGAATCCTGCACGCCCACGACTTCCGCGAAGCAATGGAATTCAAGGGAAAGGACTTGCTGATCGTCGGCAGCAGCTACTCGGCCGAAGACATCGGCTCGCAGTGCTACAAGTACGGCGCGCGCTCGATCACCACGGCCTACCGCACCCAGCCAATGGGCTACAAATGGCCCAAGGGCTGGGAAGAGCGCCCGCAACTGGTGCGCGTCGAAAGCGACCTGGCGTTCTTCGCCGACGGTTCGCACAAGCGCGTGGATGCAATCATCCTGTGCACCGGCTACCAGCACCACTTCCCGTTCCTGCCCGATGAGCTGACCCTCAAGACCAACAACCGCCTGTGGCCTGCCGGCCTGTACCAGGGCGTGGTGTGGGAGCAGAACCCTCAGCTGATCTACCTGGGCATGCAGGACCTCTGGTACAGCTTCAACCTGTTCGATGCCCAGGCCTGGTTTGCACGCGACTATATGCTGGGGCGGATCCAGCTGCCGTCGAAGACGGACATGCGCGCCGACAGTGAGCGCTGGCGCGAAGACGAGGAGCGTCTGGAAACCACTGCCTCGATGTATGAGTTCCAAGGCCGATACATCAGACATCTGATCGAGCAGACGGATTATCCGAGCTTCGACATCGAGGCGGTGAACCGCATCTTCCTGCAATGGAAGAATGACAAGAAGCACGACATCATGGGTTACCGGGATAAATCGTACCGTTCGGTTATCACGGGCACCCAAGCGGTGCCACACCATACCCGCTGGATGCAGGCGATGGACGACTCGCTGCAGGAGTACTTGCGCGAAACGGACGGCAGTAAGGGGGAAATAAAGGCCCTGGCGCGTTCAAGTCAGGGCTGAGCCAGCCGCGTTACATCCACCACCGGCAGTCGGCCGCGCCGCGCAGCCTCCAGACCTTGCGCGCTGTCCTCGAACACCAGGCAGCGCTCTGGAGGCAGCCCCAATTGCTGGGCAGCCTGCAGATGGATGGCGGGGTCAGGCTTGGCCTTGCCGACGTCGTCGAACGTCACGATGGCGTCGAACAGCTCGACCAACCCCAGCGCGGCCAGTGAGTGCAAGACGATCTCGCGAGAGCCGCTGGACGCTACGGCCATGGGTTTGACGCCCGCGAACCGTTTGGCGATGGCCGACACCTGGGTGAGTTCGCGCAAGTGCCGCGACAGGTTGGCCAGGTAGTGCTGGCGCATCGTCGCCACCACCCTGGGGCGATCCAGCGTGACCTGGTTGCTGTGCTCGAACTGCTCCATCAGCTGTGTCTCGCACAACCCGCAGCGGTCAGCGTGCCATGCCGTGTCCATGACCTTGCCAGACGCTGCAAAGGCCGCGCGCCAGGCGTCGGCATAGGCGGGCAGGCTGTCTACCAACGTCCCGTCGCAGTCGAAGATCAGGCCGTCGGCGGCCTGCAGCAGCGTTTCCAGTTGAGGCTGCGACATCATGGCGCTTCCGCCTCCCCCGGGTAACGGGTTTGCAGCACCACCGCCAGGGCATCCGGGCGCCAGAACTCCTGGTCGAATTCCACCGGTTGGCCGCGTTCGCCGAAGCTCAGGCGCTCCAGGTAGAAACTGCTCGACCCTGGAGAAACCTGCAGCAGGTCGGCTTGAAAATCGTTCATCGTCTCCGGGTGCATGCACAGCTCGCTGCGCGATTGCACGCGGCCAAAGCGCTCGCGCAGCAGGGCGGTCAGCGAGGTATTGAGGTCGGCGTCGAGCAAGCGGGGGCACCAGTCGGCCACCAGCACGTTGCATTCCAGCAGCACCGGGCGTTGATCGACCCAACGGCGGCGCTGCAGGTAGAACACCGGCTCCTCCGGATGCTCCAGGCCCATGCGCTTGGCCAGCCAGGCCCCGGCCGGGCGGCGCTCGGCGTGCAGGCATTCGGTGCGTGGCGTACGGCCCTGGGTGGCGACGTACTCCATGAAGCCGGTGATGCCGGTCGGGTCGTAGCGGATGCGCGGCGGGCTCACATACCAGCCGCGACGGTCCTGACGGTAGATGACGCCGTCGGTTTCCAGCAGTTGCAATGCCTGGCGCAGGGTCACGCGGGTGCAGCCGAAACGCTCGGCCAGTTCCCGTTCTGCGGGCAGCTTGCTGTCGGCGGGCAGGCATCCTTTGGCCAGGTCGCTGGCCAGTTGATCGCGGATGCGCAGGTAATGGGGCTGGGTGGCGCGCCAACTGGTCTGGGGTTGCGATTCGCTGACGAACGAGGTGCGGAACGGGTTCATGGCAACACCTCAGCGCCCGTGGGCAGCGTGCGCTGCTGAGCCTGCAGCTCGCTGCGCCAGGCCAGCAGGCCATAGGTGGCCAGTATCACGAATCCGGCGTACAGCGCTGCGGTGAGTTGCAGGTCCTTGAACAGAAACAATCCAACGTAGGCGCTGTCGAGCACGATCCACAACGCCCAGCTGGCGACATACTTGCGCGCCGCCCAGAAGCTGGCCACCAGGCTGAGCGAGCTCAGCAGTGCGTCGATCCATGGCGCCGAGGCATCGGTGTAGCGCTGCATGAGGGCACCCAGCAGGACCGCGCCGGCAAGCCCCACCGCGAGGCTGACGAGCGCCTCGCGACGTGGCAGACGGTGGACCCCGACCTTACCGGCGGCGCTGTAACCTTGGCTCCAGCGCCACCAGCCGTAACCCTGCAGCACGGCGAAGACCAGTTGCAGCAGCATGTCGCAATACAACTTCACCTCGAAGAAAATCCAGGCGTAAAGCAGCACGGCGACCACGCTCACCGGCCAGCACCAGCGAATGCGTTGGGTGGTCAGCCACACGCCGAGGATGTTGATCAGCACGGCAATAATTTCTAAGGTTGACATGGGCGCCTCCTCGGCAGCGTCAATACTGGGGCTTCAAGGCCTTGTGCTTGAAGGCGCGTTTCTGTTGCTCCGACAACCCGTCGCGCCCTTGGTAGGGCGCGCTGTACCAGCTGCCATAGGTGGGGTTGGGGAGCAGAAACCAGCGCTCCCCCAACCAGGCGAAGTAGGGGCGGGCGGCGTCGAGCTTGGCCTGTTGGCTGCCGGGGGTGGCCATGAAGTCGCCGAAGCTGTCGCCCAGTTGCATCAGCACGCGGGCCTGCGTGCCCACCCAATGCCGGCGGCAGGTCTTGTCTGAACCGCTGGCCTGGCACCCGCCGATGGCGGTGCCCGCCGTGAGGATCTGGGCGCTGCTGTCGATCGGGAAACCGACGCGGCGCAGATTTTCCAGGGTCGCCTGCTCCTGGCCAGGTTCACGGTTGGTCAGGTAGTACGGCGTGATCCCACGCCGCGCCGCAGCCTGCAGGAAGTCAACGGCGCCGGGCAGGGCCGGGGCCTTGGCGCTATCCACCCACTGGTACCAGGCGCTGTAGTCATACGGGCGGTCGGCGAGAATCGCCCGGGCGTTGAGCCCAATGTTGTCCAGCAGGGTTTCGTCGATGTCGATGATCACTGCCGGTGGCAAGCCCTGCAGCGCGCGCGGTGCTTGTGCCAATGCATCCCAGGTCGGGTCGGCCAAGGCCTGGTCCAGGTGCCGGGTGGCACTGGCGTAGGCCTGGCGGAACAGCAAGTCGTGCTCCACTGACGTCTGGGTCCAGAGCACCGCGTCGAGTTGGTCGTTGGCAGGTGCGTTCTGTTGGCAACCAGTGAGTAGCATCGCCAACAGGGCGGCAAGCAGCGGGACGGGCCGGTTCATGGCGATTCCTCAGAAGCTCACGGTGGCGGACAGGCGGGCGGTGCGCGGGGCACCCTGGAACAGGTAGCCGTCGCCCAGGTATTCGCCCACATCGCGCCAATAGCGTTTGTCGAAGAGGTTGTCCACGGTCAGGCGCAGGACGGTTTCGTACCCCTCGACGTCCAGGGTGTAGCGTGCGCCGGCATCGAATACCGTGTAGCCATCGACCTTCACGTTGCCTGCCTGGCTTGCATACTTGCTGGCGCTGTAGCGCAGGCCACCCAGCAGGGCCAGGCCTTTGATGCTGGCGATACTGTAGTCGGCGTGCAGGCTGGCGCGCACTTTCGGGACGTTGATCGCCTGGTGCCCTTCGTAGCTGTCGGTGCCGCTGTCCTCGACCCGGGCGCGGATCGCCGCGGCACTGGCCGCCACCTGCAGTTGCTCGGTCAGGTGCCCGCTGGCGGAAAGCTCGAGGCCAATGTTTTCCTGTTCGCCTTGTTGCACGAACGTGAAGCTGCCATCGCCATTGGGCCGCGAATACTGGTAGGCCTTGCTGATGCGAAACAGCGCGGCGCCCAAGCTCAGGCCTTGCCAGTCACGCTTGGCGCCCACTTCCAGTTGGCGCGAAACGGTGGGAGGCAGGATCTCGTCGGCGTTGGTGGTGAACCACGCCGCTTCGCCGCCCAGGGACAAGCCCTTGCTGTAGCTGGTGTACAGCGAGATGTCCGGGCGAGGCTTGTAGATCAGCGCGACATTGGGCAGGAACTCGGCACGCTGGGTATGGCGGGTGGTATTGCCGTCGATGTCGAAGGTCTTTTCGTCCAGGCGCACCTGGCGGCCCCCCACAATGGCCTGCCAGTGGTCGCCATAGCTCAGCCGGTCGGTGAAGAACAGCCCGTACTGGCGGCTGTCCAGGCGCCGATAGGTGTGGCCAAGCGGCTCGGTGGTGGGCGCAAAGTCGGGCACGGGCTGGTAGATGTTGGCGGTGCCCACCCACTCGTTGACCGAGTCGCGGCGGTCGACGATGCGGCGCAAGGCGCTGCTGCCGACGGTCAGTTCATGCTGCAGCGGGCCACTGTCGAAGCGCCCGTTCAGGGCAGCCTGAAGCTCGTCGTTGCGGCGGGTATCGTCGGGGTTGCGGAAGTCATAGACATCGTAGTCGCCTTCGGGGCTGAAGTAGTTCGGCACGGCGGAACCGGCGCAGCTTGCGGCGCCATAGCAGCCCCAGGCGAAGGCGCTGTAATCGTCGATCACCACGCGGCTGCGCGAAGCGCTGACGTTGGCGCTCCAGTTGTCGTCGAAGCGGTACTCGAAGCGGCTGCCCAGGTTGAGCGAGTCGATGCCCACCGGTTTGGACCAGCGCTGATCGGCCAAGCGGTCCTTGGGGTCGATGCCGTGGGGCACCACGCTGCCGCCGAGCAACTGGTAGCCCGGTACCGAGCGCTGCTCGCGGGTCTGGTACTCGGCATCCAGTTGCAACAGGGCGGCGTCGGTGATGTTCCAGTCAACGGCCAGGGAGGCGAAATCGCGTTTGCCGTCGGAGTTGTCGACATAGGAGCGGATGTCTTCGTGGGCGAAGTTGGCACGTACCCCCAGGCGTTGCTCGCTGTCGATCCAGCCACCAAGGTCGGTGGCAATGTAGCGCTCGCCCGATTCGTTGCTTGCCACAGTGACCGAGCGGACGTTCTGCGGGCGTTTGGTGACGTAGTTGACCAGCCCACCGGGCTCGGAAACACCGCTTTGCAAGCCGGCAAGGCCTTTGAGCAGTTCGACCTGCTGCTTGTTTTCCAGTGCGACGTTCTGCTCGCCGGTGATGGTGCTGCCGTTGATCTTGTAGCTGTTGGCGGCACTGAGGGAAAAGCCGCGGACCACGAAGTTTTCATAGTAGCCGATCGGTGCATAGCTTTCGCCGGTCGACGCGTCGTTGCTGAGCACTTCGCTGAGCAACCTGGCCTGGCGATCCTTGAGCAACTGCTCGGTGAACACCGCGACCGAGGCTGGCGTATCAAGCAGCGGCGCTTCGCCGAAGCCACCCACCGACGCTGATGTGGCATGGTAGCTGTCGATTTGCTCGCCGGTTACGGTGACGGTCTCCAGCAGGGTGCTGTCCGCCCAGGCCAGGGCTGGGCTCAGTGACAGACTCAGCAGCCCCAGCGCGAGGCCGTGGCGGTGTTGCAGGGACAAGGATGAAGCCATGAACAAACTCCTGGGTGACCAGCGGCGTGGCACCGAAAAACGGGTAAACGTGTGCCCGCGAAGGTGCGCGCACGTGGCGGCGACGGCATCGTCGAGCTGGCTTTTGAAGGGGGTGAAACCTCAGGTCGGAGTTGCTCCGGTGGTCATTGGCAACGCAGGGTCGGCGGCCCATTCCTGCAGCGAGCCGTCGTAGATCGAAACGTTCTGGCGCCCCAGGCGTGTAAGGGCCAGGGCCGTGGCGGCGGCGGAGATGCCGCCGCCACAATAGAGAATCAGCGGTTGGTCGCCTTCGAGCAGCGCTGGCCCGAGCGCTGCGGCCAACGCTTCGGGGGGCAGGTAGCGCCCCTGGTCGTCAAACAGCCCCCGCGCTGGCCGGTTGAGGCTGCCGGGGATGTGGCCGCGTCGAGCATAACGGGTCACGGCGCTGCCCTCGAACAGCCCTTGGGAAAGCGCGCAGATCAGCGTACCTGGGGCCTGCCCATTGGTCACTGCCAGCACGTCCTCGCGGCTGGCCCAATACCCTGCCTGCACAGTCAACGCCGCTGGCGAACCCGGCGCCTTGTCTGGTGCTTTCGTACCTTGGGCGAGGGGCAGGTTGGCTTGGCGCCAGGCCTTCAGCCCGCCGTCGAGCACTGCGGCGCGCACGCCCAGGCTGCGCAGCATCCACCAGAGGCGCGCTGCCCAGAAACCGTCATGTCGGTCATAGACCACGATCTGCCGCGCCTCGGCGATGCCCAGGCGCCCCAATGCCTCACGAGCAGCCGCCAGCGAAGGGACGGCGAAGCTGTAGCCCGCCGAGGTATCGGCCAGGTCGCCGGTCAGGTCAGCATGCCGAGAGGTCGGGATATGCTCGGCAAGCCATGCGCGATAGCCACTGGCGACACGGTAGTCACCGTCGAACTGGGCGGCGGCCAGCTCCACGCTGGCGTCCAGCACCACCAGCCCGGGTTGTTCCAGAGCCTGGTGCAGTGCGTTGGGTGAAATGAGGATGTCGGGCATAGGGAGTCCTGTCAGCGCGTGCGTGCGATCCGGTCCAGATGACCCAGCAGGCGCACGCCTTCGCTGTCGCCAAACCACTGGCCATGGCCGATCAGGAACTGGTGATAGGCGATGTCGGCATTGCTGCGCGATTCGACGATGCCCTGGAAGTAATCGATTTCCGCAAGGGCGAAATCTACATGCACCAGGGGTAACAGCGCTTTGAGCGTGAGTAGATCGGCGTGTGTCAGCGGCCGTTGACTGTGGTAACCGGCCAGCAGTGCATCGACTGCGTCGAGGTCGGCTGCGGCGCGCCCCCCTGTGTCGAGTTCAAGCCAGGGAATGCAGTTGCGTTCCACCGCAGTGGCCAGGTCGAACAGGGCGAAGGTCAGGTCGCTCAGGCCGAAGTCAAGGATGCTCTGCACCTGCTCTTTGCTGCCCGGTTCGGTCCAGAGCAGGTTGGAGGCATGCCAGTCGTTGTGGGTCCACAGGGCAGGCTGGTGCTTGAGCAGCGGCAGCAGGGCGCGATGATGGGGCAGGTACAGTTCGCCCAGCGCCTGCTGCCAGTCTTTACCCGCAAGGTAGTGGCCCAGCGCAGGGCGCTGTGCCAAGGCGTTTTCGATCGAGGCCAACGGTGCGCTGTCACCCAACAGGCGCAGGTTGGCAACCAGCACCGGCGTGCGCCGGGCTGGCGCGGCAAAGCCTTCAGCGGCCTGGTGCAGGCGAGCGAGGGCGGCGCCCGCTGCGTGGGCGTGCTGCAGGGTAAGGAACGGTGTCCACGACAGTGCGTCACGGTACAGGTCCCGGCCCTGTGCGAGCGGCAGTACCTCGTAGGTCCATTCACCCAGGGCCACCACGCTGCTGTCGTTGCGGTCGAGCAAGGGGGTGACCACGGGGGCGCCACGCTGCTTCAGGTACTGAACGAAGCGGTGTTCCTCCAGCAGCCAGGCCGGCTGGCGAACGCTGCGGTGGTGGCGCTTGACGAACAGCTCGCCCTGCTGCGTGCGCACCTGCGCGGCCGCCGAAAAGGGGCGAGGGCTGTGCCAGTGCAGTGGCTCCACGGCGCCGATCCGGGGGAAGTGCTGCAGCACGTCTTCCACATCCGCTTGGGACAGCGCAGGCCAATCGGCTTGCACAGGTTGCAACCCCATGCCATGGGCGATACGCGATGGCTCGGTCATGCCTGCGGCTCCCTGAGGTAACGGTTGCTGGTGGCCCCGCGCCAAGCATCAGCGTCGGCCAGTACGCCATGGTCGTGCAACCACTGGGCGTAGGGCGCGATCAGCTCCTCGCGCTGCTGGCCCCAGCGCTGCTCGTGCAGCCAGGTTGGTGCGATGTGTTGTAGCGATTGGCTGAGCAGCGCCCGCGGGAAGTAAGGTGTGGCCGCCTCATAGGCGTCCAGGGCGCTCTGCGGGTCCTCGGCCGCTGCGCGAAAGCCACGCTCGGTGGCGGCGAGGAAGGCGCGGGCAGTCTCGGGGTTGTCCTCGAACCAGCTTTGCAGGCCGCCCAGCAGATAGCTGTGGTAGCGCGGTGCGCCGATGGTGTCGACCGGCCATACCACGCGGCGCTCAGGCGAGACAGGGCTGTCCATCAACGCTTCCCAGGCCCAGTAGCCACCGAAACTGGCGTGGGCAATGCCCGCAGCCAGGTCTTCGGGGCGTAGCTCGCGCACTTTGCTGTCAACGATGATGACGGCATCCGGGTCGCCACCATCGGCGGCCACCAGATGGCGGACCATCGCCAGGCCCCGCGGCGTGGGGTTGAGTGCCAGGCGCTTGCCTGCGAGGTCCCTCGGGCGGCGAATGCCGAAGTCGGTCAGTGTCTGGATCGACTCCAGGCCGCTATGGTTGATCGCCGCGACGCCCAGCAGCGGCTGCCCGAGGCTGCGCCGGACCAACAAACGGTTGCTGGGAAACACACCAACATCGGCGTGGCCGTTGAGCAGGTGCTCCAAGGTGTCGCCATGGAAGGGGTCCGGCACAACCAACTGCACCGACAAACCGGCGTCCTGATACCAGCCACGCTCTCGTGCGAGGTAAAACCCGGCCGAGTTGGGCCAGGGATGAAAATATTCCAGCATTACCCGTACAGCGATCATCCTGTCTTGCTCCTTGGTGCCCTCAGGGCTCATGGAGCAGATTTAACGGTTAGGTATCTGGTATATACCAATATTGATCCGTGCTATTTATATTCCTTAACTGAATAATATGCACGGGTTTATATCTTTTTGGCTGGATGCCTTGGGGCGCGTACTGGTGCTGGTGCGGTGAGCTGATGGCCTCAGCGGTTTCAGCGTTGCCGGAATGCACCCAACACAACCAGGGAAGCATTCTTTCGCGTGGTCCTGGCCTGTATCTCGGCCAGGCCGCAATCCGATTGAACGATTCAGCACCCTGCACCGTCGGTACTTCCAGGTCTTTCGCATTTGGAGGCATTACCGATGAAGTATCGCACCCTAGGCAACACCGGCCTGCTTGTATCTGAACTGGTGATCGGCACGGTCCCGTTCGGTGGCCGTGGCGCATTCGAGAAAACCGGCAGCGTCGACGTGCCCCTGGCCAGGCGCATGTTCGACATGGCCTTCGACGCCGGTGTAAACATGGTCGACACGGCGGACCTGTACTCCCACGGGTTGGCGGAAGAAATCGTCGGCAAAGCGCTGGCTGAGCGTCGCCCGTCCATCATCCTGGCCACCAAGGCACGCAGCCCGATGGGCGACAACCCCAACGACAGCGGCGCTTCGCGCTACCACCTGATCCGCGCCTGCGAGGCCAGCCTCAAGCGCCTGGGCACCGACCATATCGACCTGTACCAGATTCACAACTGGGATGGCATCACGCCTGTGGAAGAGACCTTGTCGGCGCTGGAGCACCTGGTGCAAAGCGGCAAGGTGCGTTACTTCGGCACGTCCAACTACACCGCCTGGCAGATGATGAAAACCCTCGGCAGCGCCCGGCTCAATGGCTGGCAGCAGCCGGTTTCCCAGCAGATCTACTACACCCCCGAGGCCCGTGAGGCAGAGTACGAGCTGTTGCCGATGGCGCTGGACCAAGGCATCGCCACGCTGGTGTGGGGGCCGTTGGGGGAGGGGTTGCTGACCGGCAAGGTTCGCCGTGGGCAACAGACACCGCCCGGCACGCGCCAGGGCAATGACTGGCCAGAACCTTATGTGCATGACAGGGAGCGTGCGTACGACATCATCGAGGCGCTGATCGAGGTGGGGCAGCGGCATGGCTGTTCGCCGGCGCGGGTATGCCTGGCCTGGCTCAAGGACCGCCCGGGCATTACCAGCGTGATCACGGCGGGGCGTACGGCCGAGCAGTTGCACGATAACCTGCAGGCGGCGGAGCTGGTGCTGACGCCCAAGGATCAAGCGCAGCTCGAACAGGTGACACGGATCGCGCCGCAGTATCCGTATTGGCACCGGATTGCGGCGCAGATGGACCGGATCGATCCGGCCGAGGCAGCGTTTATCGAGCTGCATCGGGAGACGATGAAGCAGCACAAACAGTAATGGCTGCAGGGGGGGCGTCGGCATCGTTGACGTGCCAAGACGCCCCTCACGGCGTCGGTGACAGCTCATGCTCAAAGGGCAGGTCGGGCCCCACCCGCGAACAGGTGACCGCCGCCGCGCGTATGGCATAGCCGAGTATCATGTCGACCGTGTCGCGGTCCAGCCGGCCCACGCCCTCTGGCGTGTCGGCACCCAGCCGTGCCAGGCAGGCCAGTACCGCCGCCTGGAAGGTATCTCCCGCCCCGACCGTATCGCGCACCGGCAGCGAGGCATCCGCCGCTCGCTGCCATGAGCCGTGCGCGCAATGCACGCTGGCGCCGTCGGCGCCATGGGTGATGAACACCAGCCGACACCGGGTGTTCAGCCATTCACGCGCCACCGCTGCCGCGTCGCGCTCTGGGTAGAGCAGCGCCAGGTCTTCCTCGCTGGCCTTGATCAGATGCGCATGCCCGGCAAACGCTTCGACTTGCCTGCGCCACAGCGCCACATCCGGCTGCGGGTTGAGGCGTACGTTCGGGTCCAGGCTGATCAAACGCTGGTCGCGTTCGCGTTCAACCAGCGCCATCAGCGTGTCGGCCACCGGCGTCACCACCAAGGTATACGAGCCTACATGCAACCCCCGCACGCGCTCATCCAACACCGGCAGATGCTCCAAGCGCACCTGCCGGTCAGCGCAGCCTTCGCCGCGAAACTGGTAGTGCGCCGAGCCGTTTGCATCCAGGCCGACCATGGCCAGGGTCGTTGGGGCATCGCTTGTTACCAGGAACCCGCTGTCCACGCGTTCCTCGTCCAGTACCCGACGCAGCCGGGCGCCAAGGTAGTCGCTGGATAGCCCGCCGAAGAACGCCGCGTCCACGCCCAGGCGGCGCAGGCCGACGGCGACGTTGAACGGCGAGCCACCGGCAATGGCGGTAAAGCCTAGCTCGCCGCTGCGGCGGCTGCTTTGCAAGCTAAAGACATCGAACAGGGCCTCGCCACACACCAGGTACATGAAGTTCTCCAAAAAAATGAGGGCAGTTGCCGGCGATCACCGCACTGGCAGCTGTTCCCGGTAGCGTTGATAGACGGCCTCGTACGCGGCCTGTTGCGCCGGGCGGGGCTGCGTGCGGGTAGTGGGGTCGAGGTCCACGCAGCGCTGACACAGTGCCTGAAGACTGTCGCCCTGGCCGAGCTGGCGGCCCAGGCTCCAGGCCGCCTGGATAGCCGCCCCCAGCGCCGCGGCTTCGGTCTGCCGGGGGCAGACCACCGGTAGGCCGAGCAGGTCGGCGAGCACCTGGCGCCACAGTGGGCTTTTCGCCGCGCCGCCGACCAGGCGAATTTCGCTGCCCTGCAGGCCGCCGGCACGCAGCAGGTCCAGGCCGTAGCGCAGGCTCAAGCAAGTACCTTCGAGCACGGCGCGGCAGAGGTTGGCACGGGTCAGGTTGGTACTGGTCATGCCGTGCAGGCTGGCACTGGCGTTGGGCAGTGCCGGTACGCGCTCGCCCTCGAAGAACGGCAGCATCAGCAGGCCATCGGCGCCGATCGGGGCTTGGTCGGCGAGGGCGGTGAATTGCGCCAGGTCCAGCGCCAGCAGGTCGCGTACCAGGGCGCAGGCGCTGGTCAAATTCATGGTGCAGATCAGCGGCAACCAGCCGCCACTGGAGGCGCAGAAGGTCGCCACTTCGCCTTGGGGGCTGACCTGGGCATGATCGGCATAGGCCGCCAGTGTGCCGGAGGTGCCCAGGCTCAGGGTGATCATGCCCGGGGCGATGTTACCCGTGCCAATGGCACCGAGCATGTTGTCGCCGCCGCCGCTGGCCACCCAGGCCTGTGGGCTCAGACCGAGGGCCGCCGCCGCGTGTTCGCGTAACGTACCGACGCACTCACCGGGGGCGAGCAGTTCGGGCAGCGCCGCCACCAGGTGCTCGCCCGGCTCGATGTGTTGCAGCACGTCGGGCGCCCAGGTTCTGCGGCGCACGTCGAAATAGCCGGTGCCGGAGGCATCGCCAAGCTCACTGCAGGCGCGGCCGGTCAGCCAGTAATTGAGGTAGTCGTGCGGCAGCAGGATGTGGGCCAGGCGCGCGAACAGCGCGGGGAAATGGCGCTTGCTCCACAGCAGCTTGGACACGGTGTAACCCGGTGCGATCACCAGCCCCAGCCGTTCGAGCGAGCCTTGTGCACCACCGAGTGCGTCGAGCAGTTCCTGGTTCTCAGGCGCGGTCTCGGTGTCGCACCAGAGCTTGGCCGGGCGCAGCACCTGGCCTTGGGCGTCGAGCATCACCAAACCATGTTGCTGGCCGGACACCGCCAGTGCACGGATCGCATGGCCATCGACGCCGGCCTGGTGAAGGGCACCGGCCACCGCTGTGCGCAGGGCGGCCAGCCAGTCGGCCGGGGCCTGCTCGCGGCGGCCATCGCGGCCGTGCGGGGGCGCATGGGCGGCGCTGCCCAGGCCCAGCACCTGGCCGCTGCCGGCGTTCAGCAACAAGGCCTTGGTGCCTTGGGTGCCGCAGTCGATGCCGAGGAACAGTCCGTCCATGTTGTCGCGCTCCAGGTCAGCCGCCGAGGACTCGGCGCAGGGTTTCACTCACGCCTACTTCGCGCAAGCTGTCGTACTGGCGCTCGAAGGCGCTGACGAAAGCCTTGGACGTGGGAATGGCGGTGCCGAAGATCGCCTCGTCGCCCAGCACCCGGGCGGCCAGGCCGTCGCGTTGCACCACCCGCGCCTGGCAGTCTGCGGCGCGTGGATCGGGGACGGCGTAGGCCGTACCGTTTTCGTCCACCCCGCGCAGGTAAACGGCCCAGGCCGCCACCACCAGGGCCACGCGGTCCAGCGCTTGGCCGTCGGCGATCAGGCGGTTGGCGGTGGGCACGATGAACTTGGGGAACTTCGAAGAGCCGTCCGAGCACACCCGCTCCAGTTGGTCGGCGATGGCACGGTTGGCGAAGCGTTCGGTAAGGCTGTCCTTGTAACGCGCCAGATCGATCCCCGGCACCGGGGCGAGCTGCGGGGTCACGTCCAGGTCCATGAAGGTGCGCATGTAGCGGCGCAGCAGCGGGTCCTCAAGGGTTTCGTGGACAAAGCGGTAACCCTGCAAGAAGCCCAGGTAAGTCAGCGCCAGGTGGCTGCCGTTGAGCAGTTTGATCTTCATCGCTTCATAGGGTGTGACGTCGTCGGTGAACTGCACGCCAACCTTCTCCCAGGCTGGGCGCCCGGCAACGAACTTGTCTTCCACCACCCACTGCAGGAACGGCTCGCACACCACTGGCCAGGCATCCTCCACGCCATGGCGCTCAAGCAGTTGCTGACGGTGGGCTGGGCTGGTCATCGGGGTGATACGGTCGACCATGGCGTTGGGGAAGCTGACGTGGCCGTCTATCCACTGCGCCAGGTCGTGGTCGAGCAGGTGGGCGAAGGCCAGCAGGGCCTTGCGCGCTACCGCGCCGTTGTGTGGAAGGTTGTCGCAGGACATCACGGTAAAGGGCCCTGTACCCGCCTCGCGGCGACGGCGCAGCGCTTCGCAGAGGTAGCCGAAAACGCTGCGCGGAGCCTGTGGGTTGGCCAGATCGTGCTCGATCAGCGGCAGGTCGGCGCGGAACTCGCCGGTGCTGTCGTCGATGCAGTAGCCGCCTTCGGTGATCGTCAGCGAGACGATGCGGATACCGGGCTCGGCCAGTTTGGCCAGCAGCGCTTGGGCGCCGTCCTCGGCCAGCAGCATGCCGTTGAGGGCGGCAATCACCCGCACCTCGGTACCGGGGGCATCGCCCAACTCGAACAGGGTGTACAGGTAATCCTGTTCGGCCAGGGCGTCGCGCATGGCGCGGTCCTCGCTGCGCAGGCCGGCGCCGCAGATCGCCCAGTCGAGGCCTTCGCCGCGGTTTATCAGGGCGTCGGTGTAGGCCGCCTGATGAGCCCGATGGAAGCCGCCGACGCCGATGTGCACGATGCCCTGGCGCAAGTGCGACGGGTCATAGGTAGGGCGGGCGACCGTGGCCGCCAGCAGCCCGAGGTTGTGCGTGTTGAGTTTCATCCTGGGTATCCTTGGACGGCGGCTTCAGGCCGCCTGTTGCAGTCGTTTGTCGAGGGCCTGGCCGTTGCTGTCGAACAGGTGGCAGTGGCTTGGGTCGAAAGCCAGTTCCAGCGGCTGGCCAAAGCCCGGCGCGAAATCGCCGCGCACACGCACGGTGAGCATTTCCCCGGAGGCTGCGCGCACATGGCAATAGCTGTCGCTGCCCAGGCGTTCGCTGACGTCGGCAATCACCTGCAGCGCACCGGGCTGCCCTTGGTCGGCGCTGTTGATGCTCAGGTGCTCGGGGCGGATGCCCAGGGTTACCGGGCTGCCGGTGGCCAGGGTGCCTGCGCACAGGGGCAGGCCGATACGTGCGCCGCACTCCAGGGCGACCTCGCACTGGTTGCCCTGGTTGCGGCTCAGGTGGCCGCGCAAGAAGCCCATCTTCGGCGTGCCCAGAAAGCCTGCGACGAACAGGTTGGCCGGGTGGTGATACAGCTCCAGCGGCGAGCCGACTTGCTCGATACGCCCACCGTTGAGCACCACCACCTTGTCGGCCAGGGTCATCGCCTCGACCTGGTCGTGGGTCACGTAGATCATGGTGGCGGCCAGCTCCTGATGCAGGCGCGCCAGTTCCAGGCGCATCTGCACCCGCAGGGCGGCGTCGAGGTTGGACAGCGGCTCGTCGAACAGGAAGATTTTCGGGTTGCGCACGATCGCCCGGCCAATTGCAACCCGCTGGCGCTGGCCACCGGAGAGCTGGCGCGGCTTGCGCTCGAGCAGCGGCTGCAGCTCGAGGATGCGGGCGGCGTTGTCGACCTTGGCCGCCACCTCGCGCTTGCTCACCCCCGCCAGGTCCAGGGCGAACGACAGGTTCTTGCGCACGGTCATGTGCGGGTACAGCGCATAGGTCTGGAACACCATGGCCAGGTCGCGTTTGGCCGGGGCGGTGTCGGTGATGTCGAGGCCGTCCAGGGTGATGGTGCCACTGCTGACCTCTTCGAGGCCGGCGATCAGCCGCAGCAGGGTCGACTTGCCGCAGCCGGACGGGCCGACGAACACCACGAACTCGCGGTCGCGCACGTCCAGGTCGATGCCTTTGATGATGGCGTGGCCATCGAAGCCTTTGTGCAGGTTACGGATCTTCAGGTCAGCCATGTGGAATGTCCTCCGCGGTGGCCGGGAATAAGGATGATTGAGCAGCAACTATGGAGGTGCGGCACTTGCCCCAGCGCCGCCCAAGCGGTTGGGGAGAGCGGTCACAGAGGGGCAGGCGTGCCTGCACAGGCGCCATCATTTGACGGCCCCGAACGAGAGGCCGCGCACCAGTTGCTTCTGGCTGATCCAGCCAAAAATCAGGATCGGCGCGCAGGCCAGGGTCGAGACGGCCGAGAGCTTGGCCCAGAACAGCCCCTCGGGGCTTGAGTAGGAGGCCACCAATGCCGTCAACGGCGCGGCGGCTGCGGAGGTCAGGTTCAGCGACCAGAATGCCTCGTTCCAGCACAGGATCAGTGACAACAGTACCGTCGAGGCCAACCCGCCCCGGGCGATCGGCAGCAGGACCCGGACAATTTCCTGCCAGGTGCCGGCACCGTCCAGGCGCGCGGCTTCTAGGATGTCCACGGGGATGTCCTTGAAGTACGTGTACACCATCCACACCACGATCGGCAGGTTGATCAGGGTGTAGACGATGATCAGTGCCAGGCGCGAGTCGAGCAGGCCGAACTGCTTGGCCAGCAGGTAGACCGGCATCAGCACGCCCACCGGCGGCAGCATCTTGGTCGACAGCATCCACAGCAGCGTGCGCTTGGTGTGGCGGGTCTCGAAGAAGGCCATGGAGTAGGCCGCCGGCACGGCGATGAGCATGCACAGCAACGTCGCCGAGAAGGCGATTAGCACCGAATTCCAGGCATAGGCGAAGTAGTCGCTGCGCGCATTGATGTGCAGGTAGTTCTCTAGCGTCGGCGTGAAGAACACCTGCGGGGGCGTGGCGAAGGCGTCCAGTTCGGTCTTGAAGCTGGTCAGCAGCATCCAGAAGATCGGGAAGAAGATCACCAGGGCGATGCCCCAGCACAGCAGGCCGAGCAGCGCATCGCGCAGGCGGCGGGTTTGCTTGAGTGTCAGCATGGCGGGCTCCTTAGCTGCGCTCGGTCAGGTTCTTGCCGATCATCCGTACCAGCACGATGGCGGCGATGTTGGCGATCAGCACGGCGATCAGCCCACCGGCCGAGGCCATGCCCACGTCGAATTGCAGCAGCGCCTGGTTGTAGATCAGGTAGGCGAGGTTGGTGGACTCGTAGCCGGGGCCGCCGCTGGTGGTGGTGAAGATTTCGGCGAACACCGACAGCAGGAAGATCGTCTCGATCATCACCACCACGGCAATGGGGCGGGCCAGGTGGGGCAGGGTCAGGTGCCAGAAGATCGCCAGCGGCCCGGCGCCGTCCAGGCGAGCGGCCTCCTTCTGCTCCTGGTCCAGCGACTGCATGGCGGTCATCAGAATCAGGATGGCGAAAGGTAGCCATTGCCAGGAGACGATCAGGATGATCGACAGCAGCGGATAGTGCGCCAGCCAGTCCACCGGTTGCGCGCCGAACAGGCGCCAGACGGCAGCGAGGATGCCCGACACCGGGTGGAAGATCAGGTTCTTCCACAACAGCGCGCTGACCGTCGGCATGATGAAGAACGGCGAAATCAGCAGCACCCTTACCACGCCGCGCCCCCAGAACTCGCCGGCCTCCAGCAGCGCAGCGATGAGCACGCCAAGGATCACGCTGATCGCCAGCACGCTGCCGACCAGGGTCAAGGTGTTCAACGCGCCGGGCAGGAAACCTGCGTCGGTGACGAAAAAGGCAAAGTTCTCCAGGCCCACAAAGGGGTTATCGCCGGGGTACAGCAGGTTGTAGCGGATCAACGAAAAATACAGGGTCATACCCAGGGGCACGATCATCCACAACAGCAGCAGCGCCACCGAAGGGCTGACCAGGAACCAGCCGGGGCCGACGCGGCGTTTGCCGGTGCGTGGGGTGGCGAGGGTTGGGGTGTCGAGGGCCGAAGTGTTCATGGCGACTCCGTTTGCAGCGAAAAAGGGCGAGCGGCAAGCCGCCACCGCACCGGGGTACGGCGCGGTTACGGCCAGGGGCGGGCTACTTGGGGTAACCGGCGCGCTTCATCTCGCGTTCGGTGGACTGCTGTGCGGCGGCCAGCACCTGGTCGACCTTCATCTGTCCGGTCAGCGCGGCGGAGAACAGCTTGCCGACCTGGGTGCCGATGGCCTGGAACTCGGGGATCGTCACCAGCTGGATACCCACATAGGGCACAGGCTTGAGGGTCGGGTGAGTGGGGTCGACGCGCTTGAGCGATTCCAGCGTCACCTTGGCGAATGGCGCGGCGGCAAGGTATGCATCGCTGTAGGTCGAGGCGCGGGTGCCCGGTGGCACGTTGGCCACACCTTCCTTGTCGGCCACCAGCTTGCCGTAGGCCTCGGAGGTGGCCCAGGCGCTGAAGGCCTTCGCCGCGTCCTTGGACCTGGAGCTGGTGGGGATCGCCAACGCCCAGGAATACAGCCACGACGCGCCCTTGTCGGTGACCTGCTTGGGGGCGAAGGCGAAGCCGACCTGGTCGGCGACCTTGCTCTGGGACTTGTCGGTGACAAATGAGCCGGCCACGCTGGCATCAACCCACATCGCGCACTTGCCGCTGTTGAACAGCGCAAGGTTTTCGTTGAACCCGTTGCTCGACGCCCCAGGGGGGCCGTACTGCCTGAGGGTATCGACGTAGAAGTTCAGCGCGTCCTTCCATTCGCTGCCGTTGAATTCCGGTTGCCACTGCTCATTGAACCAACGCGCGCCGAAGGCATTGGCCACGGTGCCGATCAGCGCCATGTTCTCGCCCCAGCCGGCCTTGCCGCGCAGGCAGATGCCGTACTGGCCCTGGTCGGGGTGGTTGAGTTTTGCGGCAAATTCGCCAAGCTGGGTCCAACTCGGCTGCTCGGGCATCTCCAGGCCGGCGTTGTGGAACAGGTCCTTGCGGTAGTAGGTGATCGAAGCTTCGGCGTAGAAGGGTAGGGCGTACAGCGTGCCGTTCGCCGACAGGCCATTGCGTACCGAGGGGAACACGTCGTCGAGGTTGTAGTCGGCCGGCAGGTCCTTCATGGGTTCCAGCCAGCCCTTGGCGCCCCACAGCGCGGCTTCGTACATGCCGATGGTCAGCACGTCGAACTGCCCGCCCTGGGTGGCGATGTCGGTGGTCAGGCGCTGACGCAGTACGTTTTCTTCGAGCACGACCCACTTGAGCGCAATCTCCGGGTGCTGCGCTTCGAACACCTTGGCCAGGCGCTGCATGCGGATCATGTCGTTGTTGTTGACCGTGGCGATGGTCAGGGTTTCAGCGGCCTGCGCGTACAGCGGCAGGCTGAGGCAGGCGGCGGCCAGGCAGGCCTTGATCGAGTCGTTCATCTGTGAACTCCCCTTCCGGGCCGGGTGGCGGCGCGGAAGACATTATTGTTTTTGTGTCGCTCGCCGCCGATTACACCGCCCTACGGCGATGCCGACAAAGCCTCGCCTGCACTTTGACTGATACTTTTTTGCGCGGGTGGGTGTCAGTGGTGGTTCTGTTCGGTCAGCCGCTGGGTCACCAGGCTGCGATAGCCGGAGGGGGTCATGCCCTTGAGCTGTTGGAAGCGCCGGTTGAAGTTCGACAGGTTGCTGAAACCGGATTCGAAACAGACTTCCGTCACCGGCAGGTCGCTTTTGGCCAGTAATTCGCAGGATTTGCTGACCCGCAGGCGGTTGACGAACTCGACAAAGCCGCGCCCCGCGGCCTGCTTGAAGAAGCGCGAGAAGTAGGTAGGGGTCATGCCCAGGTGTTCGGCGACTTCGTTCTGGGTCAGGTCCTGGGCGTAGTGCTGGAAGATGTAGTCCACCGCCCGGTTGATGCGCTCGACGTTATGCTCGTCGGCCAACTGCGAGGAGGTGACGGTGGACAACAGCTGGTAATCCTCGCAGGCAGCGAGCTGCTCCATGAGGATAAAAAAGTATCCCAGGCGGGTCATGCCGCGGCTGTCGGCAATACGCTGCAGCAACTGGCGGCTTTCGGCGATCAGCGCCGGGGCACGGAACTCGATGCCATAGCGCGCCCGGGCCAGCAGCGGGGCAAGTTGAGTGAGCTCGGAAAACACCTGGCTGCCGTCCTCGAGCACTTCGTCGGTGAAGTTGACCAGCATGTCGCGCTTGCCCACTACCTCGTCGGGGCCAACCTGGCTGATCCAGTTGTGCGGCAGGTTCGGGCCGGTGAGGAACAGCGTGTCAGGCGCGAAGTTACCGATGTAATCGCCGATGAACACCTTGCCGGAACTGGCGACGATCAGGTGAAGCTCGTATTCCTTGTGAAAATGCCAGCGCACCAAGGGGCTGGGGAAACCGTGCTGGCGGTAGATCAGCGAGTGACCCTCGTGATCGTCCATCAACTCGTAAGACGGGTCGGTGACTTTGCTCGCTCTGGGCATGGCGTCGCTAGGCCTCATCAACGGGTGGGCAATCCGCTGCCACAGGTTCGCTCGCGCTCTGGCGCGGTTCAGGCAGCTTGTTCGCCACGCCGAACGGCACATGCACCATGGGCAGATCCCCCGCCGCCGACATCAGGTGGCTGCGCTGGTCATCGAAGAACATGTGCGGCTTGAGAATCGACAGCACCCGGTCTTTCTCCATGCCGCCCAGAAAGAACGACTCGTCCGGCGAAACCCCCCAATTCTTCAAGGTAGTCACCACCCGCTCATGTGAAGGCGCATTGCGCGCGGTGACAATGGCGATGCGCAGGATGCGTTTGTACGCCGGGTCCTGCGCCAGCTTCTGGTCTTCCAGCGTGCGGATCAGCGAAAGCTTGCGGTACAGGTCGGCCAACGGCCCCGGCTGGTGAGGGACGGCTTTGTGCGCGTGTTCGTGAGCCTGGAATTCGTTCAGGTCCTGGCGCTGCTTGTACACGCTTTCCGCTTCGTCATCGGCGATCACGCCATCGAAGTCGAAAGCGACCCGCAGTTCGGTATCGATTTCGTCATCGTAGATCTTGCTCGGCAGTACCAGCCCGGCGGGGTAGTTGGCGTCGATGGCGCGCTGCACGTCCCCTTCGTGGGCGCTGAGGAACAGCGACGCGTTGAAAGCGGGGATGTACTCGTAGGGCGAGCGGCCGGACATGAAGGCTGCGCGGGTGATGTCCAGGCCGTAGTGGGCGATCGAGCGGAATACCCGCAGGCCGGTTTCGGGCGAGTTGCGCGACAGCAGCACCACCTCCACCGGCAACTGGGCGGGGAAGGCCTGGTTGATGCTCAGGAAACGGCGGATGAACGGGAAGGCGACGCCCTTGGGGAACGGCACGTCCAGGTTGGCTTCCTGGTGCAGGCGGTAGGCTTCGACCCCCTCGGCCTGGTAAATATCGTCGGAGACGGCCAGGTCAAACAGGGCACTGGATGCGACGCCAACGACGAGTTTCTGTTCGATGGGGTAGGGCATGGCGGGTTTCCTTCGTCTGAGCCAGATCCTAACACGACGACAGGGGCGTTATCGCTGGCGACAGCCTGAGCGCTAAATTCTCATCGCCTGACCTGAAGCAATTTTCGTCGCTGGCTTTATCGCTATGCTGAGCCCTTCAAGCCCGCCGGTGAACGCGCCCATGACGGATCATGCCCTGCAATCGCCCCCTTCTGCGCCCGTACGCTTCCCGCCGGGCCTGATCTTCGCCTGCCTGGCCTTGCTTGGCGTGCTGTTCCTGCCCCTGCCCGAAACCCTGCCGGTCGCTGGCCAGCGAATGCTGGCGATTCTGGCGTTTGCAGTGGTGGTCTGGGTCACCGAGGCGGTGTCCTACGAGGCCAGCGCCATCATGATCACCGCGCTGATGGCTGTGCTCATGGGCACGGCGCCGACCCTGGCGGACCCTGCGCAAACCTACGGGTCTTCGGCCGGGGTGTCGATGGCACTCGCCGGCTTCGCCAGCCCCGCATTGGCGTTGGTGGTCGGTGCGTTGTTCATTGCTGCGGCGATGACCCACACCGGCCTGGACAAGCGCATTGCACTGGTGACCCTGACCAAGGTCGGCGCCAGCACCCGGCGAGTGTTGCTGGGGGCCATGCTGGTGATTGTGCTGCTGAGCCTGGTGGTACCCAGCGCGACTGCGCGCAGTGCCTGTGTGGTGCCGATCATGATGGGGGTGATCGCTGCCTTCGGTGTGCCGCTGCGCTCCAATATCGCCGCGGGCCTGATGATCATCGTGGCCCAGGGCACCAGTGTGTGGAATGTCGGGATCCAAACCGCTGCGGCGCAGAACCTGCTGACCGTTGGTTTCATGGACAAGATGCTCGGGGAACGGGTGTCGTGGATCGACTGGTTGATCGCCGGCGCGCCGTGGGCGGTGATCATGTCACTGGTGCTGGTGGCGCTGGTGTTGAAGCTGTTGCCACCCGAAAGCGACAACGTGCCCGGGGGGATGGACGGAGTCACTCGCAGCCTGGCGGCGCTTGGCCCGATGACGGCAGCGCAGAAGCGCCTGGGCGGGGTCTCGCTGGTACTGTTGCTGGCTTGGGCAACGGAAGGCCGGTTGCACCCATTCGACACCACGACCACCACCTATGCCGGGCTGGTGACCCTGCTGCTGCCACGCTTTGGCGTCATGACCTGGAAGGATGTGCAGGCGCGCATCCCCTGGGGGACCGTGATCGTGTTCGGCGTAGGCATCAGCCTGGGCAGCGCGCTGCTCAGTACTCACGCCGGGCAGTGGCTGGGCGCACAGGTGGTAGAGCATACCGGCCTGGACACGCTCGGCACGTTGGGGGTCTTTGCCATCCTCAGCGCGTTCCTGATCGTCATTCACCTGGGCTTTGCCAGTGCCACCGCACTCACCTCGGCGCTGTTACCGATTCTGATCGCAGTCCTGCAGACGCTGCCAGGCGACTTCAGCCGGGTTGGCATGAGCATGATGCTGGGTTTCGCCGTCAGTTTCGGCTTCATCCTGCCGATCAACGCGCCGCAAAACATGGTTTGCCTCGGCACCGAAACCTTTACGCCTCGGCAGTTTGCCCGGGTGGGGCTGTGGGTCAGTGCGATCGGTTATGTATTACTGCTGGTCTTTGCCAGTACCTATTGGTCCTGGCTTGGCTGGATGTAGGTAGAGCGTTCATCCGCCCAGGTTGCAGCTGTATGGGTTGGCGTACCCTGTACGTCGGCTAAGCTGACCGGGCATTCACTCAAGCACTCAGGTTCACAAGGAGGTATTCATGAAAGCTGCAGTTGTTGCCAAAGGGCGTCGTGTGGAAGTGGTGGAAAAAACACTCCGACCGCTCGCGCACGGTGAGGCCTTGCTGAAGATGCAGTGCTGTGGCGTCTGCCACACCGACCTGCATGTCAAGAACGGTGATTTCGGCGACAAGACCGGCGTGATCCTCGGTCACGAGGGCATTGGCGTGGTCGAGCAGATAGGGCCGGGGGTCACGTCGCTCAAGGTAGGGGATCGTGCCAGCGTGGCCTGGTTCTACCAGGGGTGCGGGCACTGCGAGTACTGCAACAGCGGCAACGAGACGCTGTGCCGCGAGGTCAGAAACTCTGGCTACACCGTCGATGGCGGCATGGCCGAGGCCTGCATCGTGGTGGCCGACTATGCGGTGAAAGTGCCGGATGGCCTCGATTCGGCTGCGGCCAGCAGCATTACCTGTGCCGGGGTGACCACCTACAAGGCCGTTAAATCGTCCAACATTCGCCCAGGCCAGTGGATTGCCATTTATGGCCTGGGTGGCCTAGGCAACCTTGCCTTGCAGTACGCGAAGAATGTCTTCAATGCCCGGGTCATCGCGATTGACGTGAATGATGAACAGTTGGCGTTCGCCCGTGAGATGGGCGCCGACCTGGTGCTCAACCCTCGCAGCGAGGAGGTGGCGAAAATCATTCAGGAAAAGACCGGCGGCGCGCATGCCGCCGTGGTCACGGCGGTATCGAAAAGTGCCTTCAACTCGGCGGTGGATGCGCTGCGCGCCGGTGGGCGGTTGGTGGCCGTGGGGCTGCCGTCTGAAGCCATGAGCCTGGACATTCCACGGCTGGTGCTCGATGGCATCGAAGTCGTGGGGTCGCTGGTCGGTACGCGTCAGGACTTGCTCGAAGCCTTCGAATTCGCGGCACAAGGCAAGGTGGTGCCGAAAGTGACGCTGCGCCCGATCGAAGACATCAACGACATTTTCGATGAGATGCTCGAGGGCAAGATCAAGGGCCGCATGGTGATCAATTTTGCAGGCTGAGGTTGATCGCACCCAGTGACCCAGCACCCCACCGTTGAGAGCGGGGAAACCCGCTCCCGACAAGGCCGCCACTAAAGCGCCTGGAATCGGCCCTCGAAATCTGCCGCCAATTGCTCCAGTGTCACGCTCCCCAAGCGCTCCAGCAACAGCGCCTGCGCCGCCTCGAACGCGTCGGTCAACGCTGCATTCACGGCCTGTTCCACCAGGCACTGCGGATGGTCGGTGGATAACCCGATCGCAAAGATCGAGGCCCCACCCAACGCCTCGTGGATGTTCAGCAAGGTGATATCCGCCAGCGGTTTGGCCAGCGTCCACCCCCCGCGATGCCCTTTTTCCGAACGTACATAGCCGTGCTCCTTGAGCAGGGCCATGGTCCTGCGTACCACCACCGGGTTGGTGCCGAGCATCTGCGCGATGGTCTCCGAGGTCGACGGTCTGTCGTGGCGGGCCATGTGGATCAGCACGTGCAGCATGCGGGACAAGCGGGTGTCGTTTCTCATGGGGGGAGGGAAGCCAGGTCGAGAGAACCGTCAGCCTCACACGAAACAACAAAGGTTACAAGAGTATTGACCTGCGCATATCATGTAACTTACGTTGTGTCGTGAATTCATCGGATGGGCCCGAGGCCCTGGGAGACATGAGCACATGTTCGACGTCATCATTGTGGGGGGCAGCTATGCCGGTATTTCTGCGGGCCTGCAGCTGGCGCGTGCGCGCCGCAAGGTGCTGGTGATCGATGCCGGTGTGCGGCGTAATCGTTTTGCCCATAGCTCCCATGGCTTTCTCGGCCAGGATGGGCGTAACCCCGGCGTCATCGCCGGCGAAGCCCGTGCGCAATTGCTGGCTTATCCAACGGTGGAGTGGTGTGCGCAATCGGCGGTTTGCGCGTCGGGCGCGGTGGATGCGTTCGTGGTCACCACCGCGAACGGTGAGCAGTATGGCGGGCGGCGCCTGGTGCTGGCCGCCGGTGTGGTGGATGAGCTGCCGGCAGTGCCCGGCCTGATGCAGCGTTGGGGGCAGAGCGTGTTCCATTGCCCGTATTGCCACGGCTATGAACTGGATGGCGGCCCGATAGGCGTACTGGCGGCTTCACCGGTGGCGATCCACCACGCGATGATGTTGCCCGACTGGGGGCCGACGACCTTCTTCCTCAATGGGGTGTTCGAGCCGGATGGCGAGCAATTGGCCCAGCTGCACAAGCGCAATGTGCACGTGGAGCGCGAGGGGGTGGTGTCAGTGGGGGGTGAGGGTGCCGATGTGAGGCTGACCAGTGGCCGTGTGGTCGAGCTTGCCGGGCTGTTCACCCAGCCCCGCACACGCATGGCCAGCCCGGTGCCTGAGCGATTGGGGTGTGCCTTCGAGGATGGTCCGATGGGGCCGTTCATCAAGGTGGATGCCATGCGCGAGACCAGCGTGCCTGGGGTATTTGCCTGCGGGGATGCGGCCGTGGCGGCAGGTAATGTGGCCATCGCGGTGGGGGACGGTGCGCGCACGGGTGGGGCAGTGCACCACTCGTTGATCTTTCGCTAGATTCGCCGACGGTGTGTGAGCACCGTACCTGTGGCAGCGGGTTTGCCCGCGAAGGCTGCGGCCGACATTGCCACCGCAGGCAAACCCGTTGCCGCAGGGGCTGGCCTATGCAGGCTCCTGTGCCAGCCGGTCGAGCAGTGCCTTGGCCACCGCCTCGGACGATGCCGGGTTTTGCCCGGTGATCAGGTGCCCATCCTCCACGACATAGCTTGCCCAGTCCGCCGCTTTGGAATAGTCACCCCCGTTCTGCTTGAGCATGTCCTCGACCAGAAATGGCACCACCTGGGTCAGCCCGACCGCTTCTTCTTCGCTGTTGGCGAACCCGGTCACTTTCTTGCCCTGGACCACCGGATGGCCATCGGGTGCCTTGACGTGCTTCAGTACCCCCGGCGCATGGCACACCGCGGCAATCGGTTTGTTGGAGGCATAGAAGGCTTCGAGCAGCGTTTTTGAATCCTTGTCTTCGGCCAGGTCCCACAGCGGCCCATGGCCACCGGGGTAGAACACGGCGTCGAAGTCGTACGGGTCGACCTCACCCAACGGTACCGTGTCGGCCAGCGTAATCTGTGCTTCGTTATCGCTGCGAAAGCGCCGGGTCGCGTCGGTCTGGGCGTCTGGCTCATCGCTTTTCGGGTCCAGCGGTGGCTGGCCGCCCTTGGGCGAGGCCAGGGTGACGTCAGCGTCGGCGTCGAGAAACACGTAGTAGGGGGCGGCAAACTCTTCCAGCCAGAAGCCGGTTTTTTTGCCGGTGTCGCCCAATTGGTCGTGGGATGTCAGCACCATCAGGATCTTTTTCATCTGAGCCTGTCCTCCAAGCGTGAATGGGCAGTGCGCCGTTCGCTCTGCATTACTGTGGGAGGCTGTGCAGAGGCAGACGTTCCTTATGAATGCGCGGCCTAGGCCTGCACCGCCGGCCAGCCCTGATGGTG
Source organism: Pseudomonas ceruminis (assembly GCF_021602025.1). Lineage (GTDB taxonomy): Bacteria > Pseudomonadota > Gammaproteobacteria > Pseudomonadales > Pseudomonadaceae > Aquipseudomonas > Aquipseudomonas ceruminis. Next base: position 111,906 of record NZ_BQHW01000011.1, on the reverse strand, counting down.
CTGCACCATGAAGTCCACGAACACCCGTACCCGCGCCGGCATCGCCGGGCCACCCACGAACACGGCGTGGATCGGCTCGCGGTCGCCGGGGTTGAATGCTTCGAGCACCGGCACCAGTTGGCCGCTTTTCAGCTCCTCGGCCACGGTGAAGATGCCGATCCGCGCGATGCCTGCCCCCAGCCTGGTCAGTTGGGCCAGTGCCTCGCCGCTGCTGCATTCGATGTTGCCGTTGACCTTCAGCGAAAAATCCTGCCCGTCGCGGCGGAACGGCCAGTCGGGTGCCGCACGGCGGAAGTTGAAGCGCAGGCAGTTGTGCCGGGCGAGGTCTTCAGGCTCCTGCGGTGTGCCGCAACGCGCCAGGTACTCGGGCGAGGCGACGATCACCCCACCGGTGTCGCCAATGTAGCGGGCGCTCAACGAGCTGTCTGGCAGGTGGCCAAAGCGCAGGGCCACATCGGCCTGACCGCCGAGAACGTCGGCAATCTCGTCACTCAACGTCAGGTCGACCAGCACCTGCGGGTAAAGGGCGCTGAATGCGGCCACCAGCGGCACCACTGTCTGCCTGCCATGGCCAAGCGCTGCGCTGACCCTTAATCGGCCTCTGGGCACGCCCTGGTCGGTGATGGCCTCTTCGACCTCGACCATGTCGGCAAGGATGCGCCGCGCGCCACGCAGGTAGGCCTCGCCCTCTGCTGTGAGGTTGATTGCCCGTGTGGTGCGCAACAGCAGGCGCGTGCCCAGGCGCTGTTCGGTCCGCGCAATGATACGGCTGACCGCCGAAGGCGTCAGGCCTAACGCCCGCGCCGCAGCAGACAGGCTGCCTTCATCCACCACCTTGGCAAAAATCTCCATCTCGCCGGATCGCCCGTTGTAATCCATTTGTGCCCCTTGCGCAAAGGTGGTTGCCAGAAAAGCGGTCTAGTGCTTTCAAAGCGCGAATCGTAGCATTCCACGCACAGATAAGGAGCACTTCCATGCGCATCAATCCACCTCTCGTCGCACTCGCCGTCGGTGCCTTCGGCATCGGTGTCACCGAGTTCGCCCCCATGGGCATGTTGCCCAGTATCGCCAACGACCTTGGCGTATCGATCCCTGCAGCGGGCCTGCTGGTCAGTGCCTATGCGATCGGCGTGCTGATCGGCGCCCCGCTGATGACCTTGACCACCGGCAAGGTCCCTCGGCGTTACCTGCTGATCGGGCTGATGGCCATCTTCACCTTGGGCAACCTGATGTCGGCACTGGCCACTGACTACCAGAGCCTGCTGATCGCCCGTGTCGTGACCTCGCTCAACCACGGCGCGTTTTTTGGTGTCGGCTCTATCGTCGCGGCCAGTGTAGTGCCCCCCGAGAAACGTGCCGGAGCGGTCGCTGCCATGTTCATGGGGCTGACACTGGCCACCATCGGCGGTGTGCCGCTGGCCACCTGGTTTGGTGAGCTGCTGGGTTGGCGCACCGCGTTCTGGGGCATTGCCGGCCTGGGGTTGGTGACGATGACAGCGCTGTGGTTTGCCTTGCCCAACCTGCCGCTGCCAGAAAGCGGTGGTGCCATGGCCGAAATCCGCGTGCTGGGGCGTGGGCCGGTGCTGTCGGCGTTGGCGCTGACGGTGGTTGGTTCCAGTGCGATGTTCACCGTGTTCACCTATATCGCGCCAATCCTGCACAGCGAGGCCCAGGCTTCTACCACCTTTATCACGGCCATGCTGGTGCTGTTCGGTGTGGGCCTGACCTTTGGCAACGTGTGGGGCGGCAAGGCGGCGGACCGCTCGGTGGACAGAACGTTGATTGTCTCGCTGGCCGTGCTGATCGCCGTGTTGCTGGTGTTCCCGCTGCTGCTGGGCTGGCCGCTGCCGACGGCCGTGGCGATTCTGGTCTGGGGTGCTGCCAGCTTTGCTCTGGTACCGCCGCTGCAGATGCGTGTGATGGAGGCTGCCAAAGAGGCGCCAAACCTGGCTTCGGCGGTGAACATCGGTGCCTTCAACCTGGGCAATGCCATCGGTGCTGCGCTGGGGGGAGCGGTGATCAATGCCGGGCTGGGGTATCCGGCGATTTCCTGGGCCGGGGCGTTGATGGCAGGGCTGGGTCTGGTGTTGACCGTTGCCTGGCGCGCTCGGCCCCAGGCACTGGCAAGCCAACTGTCATAGACCACCGCAACACGTTCATTTGCAGCGCCCACGCCACAGCGATTTGCGACAACGTCTGAACGTTGACGCAAATCGCTGTGGGCGTGGGAGGTAGGCTGTCAATTCATTTGCGAGCGCGGCATTGCCCTCACCGGCTTAAGCCATGCCGTTGCGTCCATGGGCCAGAAAACCCGGGCGCTCGCTCAGCCGCTCGTAATAGTCGCGTACAGCCGGCAGAGGCGGGTGCTCCAAAGGTGTCTCGAACCAGCGGTTCACCGACAGGCCGATGGGGATGTCGGCCAGGGTGAACCGCCCTCCGGCCACATAGGCTCCGGTCAGGGCCAATTGCCGGTCAAGTATGTGCATGTAATGCGACCACTGTGCGCACCCCTCGGCGAGGGCCTGAGGGTCCTGGTGGGCCGGTGAATGGCGCACCAGCGACATGAACGCGTAGCTCCACGAGCGGTTCAGGTCCGAGGCCTGCCAGTCGATCCACTGATCCACGCCTGCCCTGGCGCGTGCTTCGGTCGGGTAGAAGGCCGCCTCGCCGTAGCGTGTGGCAAGGTAGCGGATGATGGTGTTGGACTCCCACAGGGTGAAGTCGCCATCCTGGACCACTGGCACCATGGCATTGGGGTTCAGTGCCAGGAACTGAGGCGTATCGGTGGGCTGGTAGCCTGTGCCCCAGTCTTCGCGTTCGAACGGGACATCGAACTCGGTGCACGCCCACAAGACCTTGCGCACATTGATGGAAGACGCTCTGCCTAATATCCGTAACATGCTGTTGGTCCTTTGCCGGGAAGAGCCGATCGTCAACCACGGCCCTTCCTCGGTCAAGCGCGAATTGCGCAGCGGTCAGTAGCGGACCTCCACGCCGACGTACGCCCCGATCCCGTCACCCGGCCAGAACGACGCCGTGTCCTGCCCCTGTGCGTTGTACACGGGCGAGACCGCCGTCACGTAGGCCTTGTTGGCCAGGTTCTTCAGGTCCAGCGAAACCTTCCAGTTGCCCTTGGGCGCTTCGTAGCCCACGTTCGCCCCCCAGATGGTGTACGACGGCGCATACAGGCTGTTGGCGTAATCCACCGCCGTGCGCGATGCCGACTGCACATTCACCCCGGTGTACCAGCCGCTGTGGTCCTGGTATTGCAGTTCGCCCTGGTAGATGTGCTTGGGCACCCCCGGCAGTTGGTTGTCGCCGAAGGTGTCGTCATGCCGGTAATAGAAGTCGTTGTAGGTATACACCTGGCGCCAACGTACCAGGTCGCCCTGGGGGTTTTCCCACAGACGGGTGTTAAGGCCGGCCTCGATACCCTGGTGGATGGTCGGCGAGGCATTGAACGCTCCGGTGACCGCCGCCGCGTTGGACGTGGCGGGGATGATCTGCACGTTCAGCAACTCGTCGTGGATCCACGAGCGGTACAGCGCCAGGCTGCCATCGAAAATGCCATGCGAGCCCTTGATGCCGACCTCGAAGGTGTTGCCCTTCTGTTCCACCAGCGGGCGGATGTACGGCAGGGTTGGACCAGAGCCGGAATACTCCCATGAAGCGGGCGGGTCGATGCTGCGGCTGAAGTTGGTGAACACCTGCAGGTTCGGGCTGAACTCATAGCGCAGGCCAATGCGCGGCGCGACGCTCCAGTTGTCATAGTCCACATGCTGCGGGAAGGCGGTGGTGTTGCGGTTCACCGCGTAGTCGATGTCGACGTCGCGCCGCACGTTGACGAACGACACACCGCTGGTCAGCCACAGGTTGTCGACCAGGTTGAGGTCGTTGCCCAGTGCGATCACGCGGTCGAAAGAGCCCTTGTAGTTGACCTTCTTCAGCGACACCTTGTCGTCGTTGGCCGAGTTCACCCCGCCGCGCAGGTGCTGTGTGGAGGTGAAGGCAATGTTGCTGCGGCTTTCATGGCCGAACAAGGTGTCGACGCGGTCATAGCCCAACAGCAGGCCGAGGTCGTGCCAGTCCCAGTAGCTGGGGTTGCTCGGGCTGCGCGGGCTATTGGTGTGGCGGTAGTCGTGGTACGACAGGCCCACGGTCAGGCGCGCGTCGTCGTCGAAGGTGTACGTGGTCTTGCTGCCCAGCCAGATGCTACCGGGGCGACGGGCCCCGGCACCGCTGCTTTCGGCAGTGGCACTGGCGCGGCGGTTGTGGTGCAGGGCCGCGTCCAGGGTCGTGGCGCTGGGGTCGTTGTGGGTTTCATCGCGGTAGCGCAGCAGCAGACGGGTTTCAAGTTTCGGGCTGAAGCGGTAGCCGGCATTGGCAACGATGCCGGAGCTCTTCGACAGGCTGTAGTCGCGATAGCCTTCGTTGCGGTAGTTGTCGGCCTGCAGGTAGTAGTCCAGGTCACCTTCCACACCGCCATAGCTGATGCTCTGCTTCTGGTAGTGGTAACTGCCAGCTTCAGCGCGCACGCGCAGCCCGGGGGCAGTGTAGCCGCTGTGGTTGACGAAGTTCACCGCGCCACCCAGGGACAACGCTCCGTATTGGAAGGCGTTGCCCCCGCGCAGGATCTCGGTGTAGTTGACGCCACTGGCATTGAGGAATTCGTAGGGGGTGCCGCCCGGTCCCGTCAGCGGCAGGCCGTCGAAGAGAAACTTGATGCCCTCGCGGAAATAGCCTGGCGAGGTGTTGGCACCCGAGCCGCGGATCGAGATCTTTGCCGCATCGTTGCCGCCGGTGCTCTGCACGAATACACCGGGCTGGTAACCCAAGGTGTCCTGCAGGGTGGCGGTGCGGCCCTTGGCCACTTCTTCGCTGTCGACCACGCTCGTGCCACCGGGGACTTCGGCCAGGGCACTGGCGGCCTGTTGCACTTGGGTCTGCTTGGCGCCTTGCACGGTGACCGTGCCCAGGGTCTGGTCAGCGGCCAGCACCGTGACCGGGGCCAGCAGGGCCGTGGCCACGCTGGCCAGGGCGGCGTGGCGGATAGCCAGGCGCAAGGGATGAGGATGAATCGCACGCATCTTTGTATTCCTTGAAAGTCATCGTAGGTCCTCGGCGCTCTATGGGAATAGTCAGGCCTGTCAGGGCAGGGTAGAGCAGTTTCTGTGCCAGCTGGCATACGGCCGTAAGTTGCGGGTTTTGTCGCGTGTTTTAAGTAAGGCAGTGAACAGGGCAACAACTTTTGTTGTGCGGCTGTTGGTTTGCTAACAGTCGTTGTTATATGCAAATTACCAAATGAAAGCCCCTTGCTACGGGGGTTTTGGCGTCGCTGATGTTGTGCTTGCAACACTGGCTAAACAGTTTGTTTGGCAGACGAAAGTGAACCGTGGGGAAACACCCGTAAAAAGGCGGAAAAAGGCTGGCACGACAACTGCAATATCCCTGGCAGAGCATTACGGCGATCTTCGCAGGTAGCGCGAATATCAGCCTTATATATAAAGGGAGTACTTGCAGTGCGTGCGAAAGTTCGACCATACAGTCATCATCTGGCCACAGCCGCCAGCTTGCCGGTGTTACTGACACTGCTCTGGCCAACCGTGGCGAGCGCAGCAGAATCCACCCTGGACACTGTGACCGTTACCGGCGCGGCGGCCACCGGCGCGCAGCAGGACCAGAAGCGCCTGCAGAAGGTGGCGGGCAACACCGCGGTAGTCGACAACCGCCAAGTCGAGCAGGGCCGTGCGGCCAACGCCGAAGATGTGCTGGCCTTGCAACCAGGGGTTTTCGCCCAAGGCACCAGCGGCACCGCCGCCAACAAGATCTCGATCCGCGGCTCGGGCCTCAACACCTTCTACCAAGGCTACGTGCTGGGCACCAAGTTCCTCTTCGACGGCCTGCCGATAACCGGCCCTGGCGGCACCCAGGAAGACTTCCTCGACATGCAGGCGGTGGACCACACCGAAGTGCTCTACGGCGCCAACGCCTACCAGTACGCCGCACTGTCATTGGGTGGGGCGATCAACATGGTCAGCAAGACCGGGCGCACCGACCCGGGCAACTACGCCCGTTTCGAAGTGGGCAGCTACGGGTACCGCAAGCAGCAGCTGAGCACCGGCGGTGTGGTGGGCGACAGCGACTACTACATCAACGTGCTGCACAACGAACGTGACGGTTATCAGGACCACGCCAGCAACGAGGGCCGTGGCATCGCCGCCAACTTCGGCCATGTGTTCAGCCCCAAACTCCAGACGCGGCTGTTCCTCAAGTACCGCGAAGAGCAGTTGATCAATGGCAACACGCTGACCCGCCAGCAGCTCAAGCATGACCCGCGCAGCAACCTGGTACCGACTGGGCGGCGCAAGGACGGCACCACCTTCATCGGTAACAAGACCACCTACACCTTCGATGACGGCAACACGCTCGAGGTGGGCGCCGCGTACAACAACTACCCGTTGCTCAATGGTTGGCGCTACGCCGTGGCGCCGCAGGACTGGCGCTCCAAGGACATCAGCCTGAGCCTGCGCTACCTGCGCACCGGCGACCGCTTCCTCGGCCTCCCCAGCGAGAGCAGCGTCATCTTCAGCAACACCCGTGCTTACCTGGCCGATGTGAAGTCCCATAGCCGCGCCACTGACGCGAAAATTCAGGAAACCAACTACACCGGCTCGCGCGACACCGTGCTGACCTTCGCCAATGAGTTGCAACTGGCCGATGACCTGTGGCTGTCCTCGGGCCTGTCGTTCATCAATATCCGTCGCAAGGCCGAGATCGAAGGCACCACGCTGACCACTCCCAACCCCAGTCATTTCCCCACCAGCGTCGAGTACGTGGAGAACGATCTGGCCCCGCGCCTGGGCCTGCGTTACCAGATCAACCCCGAATTCACTGTGTTCAGCAACGTCAGCCGTAGCATCGACCCACCGGTGACTTGGCAGTTGGGCAGCACCAGCAATCCGTTCCTGTATGACGTGCGGCCACAGAAGGCCACCACCTTCGAGGTCGGTGTACGCGGCAGCCATGGCATCTTCGACGGCAGCCTGACCCTGTACCGCTCGTGGGTGCAAAAAGAGCTGCTGACCGTGGTAGTGCGCCAGGCCAGCGCCACGCAAGACCAACTCACCGCCACCTCCAACGCCAGCCCGACTATCCACCAGGGCATCGAAGCCGGGCTCAGTGCACTGCTCTGGGCCGGTGCCAACGGCGATACCCTCGACCTGCGCCAGGCATACACGCTCAACGACTTCCACTACCGCCACGACGACACGTTCGGCGGCAACGAGTTGCCTAGCCTGCCGCGCCAGGTGTACCAGGCCGAGCTGGCCTATCGCCAGGCCAGCGGCTTCTATGCCTCGCTCAACCTGCGCGCCGCGTCGAGCTACTACATCGACTACGCCAACACCTGGCAGGCACCGTCGTATGTGCTGTGGGGCGCCAAGGTCGGCTACCAGGCGCCGAGCAAGAAGTGGGAGGTGTTCGCCGACCTGCGCAACATCACCGACGAGCGCTACACCAGCGCGGCCAACACCGCCTACAACGCCAACGGCCGAGATTCGGCGAACTTCTATCCGGGGGACGCCTTCTCGGTGACCACCGGCGTGGCGTTCCGTTTCTGATGGCCGGGCCGATGCGGCACCTCATCCGTCACGGCGCACTGGCCGGCGCGCTGCTGCTCGCCGCCTGCTCACCGGCCAACCCGCCGGACACCGCCAGTACCCTGAAAGGCGAGGCGACGTATGTCGCCAACGGGGTGATGCGCTACCCCGCCAGCGACTTCGTCGAGCAGGGCGTCGGCCGGCGCGGCGGTACCTTGCGGGTGTCGGCCGCGAGCGATGCTGGCAGTTTCGATATCCATGCACTGTCCCACGGCAACATCCAGTGGCTGGGGCGCATCCTCTTCGATTGCCTGGTGTACCAGGCCGAAGACGGCACCCTCACACCGTGGCTGGCAAAAAGCTGGGACATCAGTGCCGACGGCCTGACCTACACCTTTCACCTGCGCGATGACGTGACCTTCAGTGATGGGGAGCGTTTCAATGCCGAGGCGGTACGGGTCAACCTGGAACACATGCGCGACCCGAAAACCAAGTCGCCGCTGGCTGCCGCCTACATCGCGCCCTATCTGCAGGGCAGGGTGGTGGATGAATACACGTTCGAGGCGACCCTGCGCACACCGTATGCACCGTTCCTAGACGTCCTGTCGCAAGCCTGGCTGGGGATGATCTCACCACGGCAGATCCTCGAGGCGCCCCGGACCATCGCCAGCAAGCCCATCGGTACTGGGCCGTTCGTGTTGACCGACTGGGTGCGCGAGCAGAGTGCCAGCTTCGAGCGACGGGCCGGCTACCACTGGGCGCCGCCGGCGATCAATCATGCGGGCGAGGCCTACCTGCAGCGCATCGAACTGAGCTACGTGCCTGAGGCGATGATCCGCTATACCTCGCTGGAGGCCGCCGACAGCGACATGGCCCTGGACGCACCGGCGCAGAACGCTGCGGCCATTCGCGCCAACCCCGCCCTGACCCTGCGCAACCGTATCCGCAAGGGCAACCCGGCGCGTAGCCTCACGTTCAATGTCGAGCGCGTGCCATTCGATGACGTGCGCGTGCGCCAGGCCGTGGCCAAGGCCATCGACCGCGACGGCCTGGCCTGGATTTCCGGCTTTGGCCAATACCTGGCCAAGGGTGACTTCCTTGCCGTCAACACCCCTGGCTACGACCCGTCGGCCCGCGATGCGCTGGCCTTCGACCCGGCCGAAGCTGGCCGCCTGCTCGATGCAGCCGGCTGGACCGGCCGCGACGCCGAAGGCTTTCGCACCCGCAATGGCCAGCGGCTTGGCGCAACCTTGCTGACTTATGACAACCCCGCGTTCCCGGCCAATGTCTCCGTGGCGGCACAGGCTGACCTGCGCAAGGTCGGCTTTGACCTGGCCATCGAACTGCTGCCCATCACGCGGGTGATGGAGCTGCGCTACGCCGGAGACTTCGACGCCCTGGGCGGCGGGTATTGGCACACCAACACTGCCGATGGCCTGTACATCCTCTACCACAGCCAGTCGATCCCCAGCGCACGGATGCTCGGGCAAAACGCCGGCCATTTCCGCGACGCACGCCTGGACCAGCTGCTTGGCGACGCCCGGCGCAGCAACGACCCGGCACAGCGCCGGACGCTGTATCGCCAGGCACAGCAACGCCTGGGCGAAACCGTGCCGGCCGTGCCGTCGGTGGAGAGCCAGATGCTGCTGGCCTACCGCAAGGCGGCCGTCGGCGGGGTGGTGTTCGACGGCTCGCACAACGTCCCTCTGTTCACCAGCGTATGGCTGGCCAAGGAGCAACCATGAAACTGCTGACAACGTTGCTGCGCCGCCTGCGCGACGGCGTGATCGTGTTGTGGGCGGCGGCCAGCTTGACGTTCCTCGGCGTGCAGCACAGCGGTGGGGATACTGCGCTGGCGATCCTGGGAGGGCCGGATGCCATGCCAACGCCCGAGATGCTCGCCCAGGTGCGCGCCGAATATGGCCTTGACCAGCCGCTGTGGCTGCAATACGGCCACTACCTGGCGCGCCTGGCCAAAGGCGATCTGGGCGAGTCGTACCGGTTGCGCATTCCGGTGGGCCAGGCCATCGGCGAGCAGGTCGGCGCAACGCTGGCCCTGGCCAGCAGCGCGGCGGTGCTGGCCGTACTGATCGCACTGGTCTCGGCATTGTTGACCGCCAATCGCGGCCGGCGCCTGCGGGCATGGGTCTCGGGCATCGAGCTGGTGCTCTCGTCCACGCCCAACTTCGTGATCGGCACTGTGCTGCTGTTGGCCTTCGCCTTCTACTTCCACCTGCTGCCACCCTCTGGCTCGCGTGGCTGGCGCTCGCTGGTATTGCCGACCCTGGCCCTGGCGCTGCCGGTTGCTGCGGTGCTGGCCCAGGTGCTGCGCCAGTCCTTGGAGCAGGTACTGGAGCAACCTTTCATCACCCAGGCCCGCGCCCGCGGTATGTCCGACACCGCGGTACGCCTGCGCCATGCCTTGCGCCATGCGCTGGTGCCATTGGTGACCCTGGCCGGCTACGTGTTCGCCAGCCTTTTGGGCGGCGCAGTGGTGCTGGAACTGCTGTTCGGCCGCCAGGGCATCGGCCGGCTGATGCTCGACGCCACCGCCAACAAGGACATCCCACTGGTATTGGGTGTGACCGTACTGGCGGCCGCGATCTATGTGCTGGTGAACCTGCTGGTGGACCTGCTCACCCAGGCCATCGACCCGCGCACTGCGCGCCGCTGAATTCAAGAGAAGGAACCGTGATGAGTCAAACCCCTGTGTCCGACGCCGAACTGGATGCCCGCTTCGCGCCGATCTACCGCCGCATCGCCGAAGGCGCGGTGGCCCGTGAACAGCAACGCACGTTGGCCTTTGAGCCGGTCGCCTGGTTGCGCGAGGCTGGTTTGGGCGCCTTGCGCGTGCCGCAAAGCCACGGCGGCCTTGGTGCCAGCCTGGCGCAACTGTTGCGCCAACTGGTGCGTCTTGGGCAAGCCGATTCCAACCTGCCGCAGATTTTCCGCGCCCACTTCGGCTTCGTCGAAGGGCGGCTTGCTTCCAACGATGCCGCGTCCCAGGACTACTGGTTCGCCCGTGTGGTGGCCGGTGAGCTGTGGGGCGCGGCGATGGCCGAGCGCAGCGACAGCACCGGCAACACCGTGCAGCTGAGCGACACGCAGGACGGCTACCGCCTGGACGGCGAGAAGTACTACTGCACCGGCACGTTGTACGCCGATTGGGTGGCAGCGGTGGCCAACCATGGCGATGACTTCGTCAGCCTGGCGGTGCCCACCGGTGCGCCGGGGGTAGAGCGGCTCGACGACTGGGATGGTTTCGGCCAGCGCCTGACCGGCAGCGGCACCACCCGTTTTGCCCAGGTGAGCGTGCAGCCCGACCACGTGCTGCGCCGCTTCGCCAAGGGCGAGCTGCGTGCCGAGTCTTACCTCACGGCGTTCTACCAGGCCGTGCACCTGGCCACCCTGGCCGGCATTGCCCGCGCCGTACTGGCCGATGCCGTGGCCTTCGTTCAGGGTCGCACCCGTGCCTTTGGTGTGCCGGGGCAGTCGCAGCCGGCCGAAGACCCGCTGGTGCAAGCAGTGATCGGCCGCCTGGCCAGCCTGGCCTTCGCCGCCGAGGCGCAGGTCACGGCGGTGGGCCAGAGCCTGCAGGCCGTATTCGAAGCCGGGCAGGCCGGGGACGTGCCCGAACAGCTCTACACCGACGCTGAAATCCACACCTTCCAGGCCCAGCAGATCGTGCTGCCCCAGGTGCTTGAAGCCAGCACCCTGCTCTTCGAGGTGGGCGGTGCGTCGGCCACCAGCACGGCCCGGCGGCTCGACCGCCATTGGCGCAATGCCCGCACCTTGGCCTCGCACAACCCGGCGATCTACCGCGAGCAGGCACTGGGCAACTACTACCTCAACGGCATCAGCCCGGCTCAGGCCTGGCGTGCCCGCCAGGCTGCCGCCAGCGCAGGGCAGGGCGGCGGCGACGAAGCCAGTGCGGTCTGAACAGGAGAATCACCATGAGTAACAAACCCGCGCAGATGAGCCTGGGCATGAACATCCTCGGCTTCGGCTCGCACGCCGGTGCTTGGCGCCAGGGCGAGGCGGCCATCGATGCCTATATCGACGTCAACTACTACCGCGACATCGCCCGGCTGTCCGAGCGGGGCTGCCTGGATGCGATCTTCCTCGCCGATGGCCCAGCGTTGCCACCCGATGTATCCAGCCAGCCCGGTGGGCGTCTGGAGCCCACCGTGCTGCTGACGGCGGTGGCTGCGGCCACGGAGCGCATCGGGGTGATCGCCACCTGCTCCAGCACCTACAACGAGCCGTTCAACCTGGCCCGGCGCATCGCGTCGCTGGACCACATCAGTGGCGGCCGCGCTGCCTGGAACGTGGTCACCAACGCCGGCGATGCGGCGGCGCAGAACTTCGGCCTGCCAGGCGCGCCCTTGCATGTGGACCGCTACGGTCGCGCCGAGGAATTCGTCGATGTGACCCTCAAACTGTGGGACAGCTGGGAGGACGACGCGATCATCGGTGACCGCGCTGCTGGCCGCTTTGCCGACCCGGGCAAAGTCCACACTATCGACTTCCAGGGCAAGCACTTTCAGGTCAAGGGGCCGCTGAACCTGCCGCGCTCGCCCCAGGGCCGACCGGTGCTGGTGCAGGCCGGTTCTTCCGAAGGCGGCAAGGCACTGGGGTCGCGCTATGCCGATGCGATCTTCACCACCCAGACCACGCTGGCAGACGGGCAGGCGTTCTACCAGGAAATGAAGGCACGGGCCAAGGCCTGGGGGCGCAACCCTGCGCACCTGAAGATCATGCCCGGCCTGTCGACGGTGATCGGCAGCACCGAAGCCGAGGCGCATGCCCGCTTCGATGAGCTCAACGCCTGGCACGGCGAGCACGGCCTGCTGCAGCAAGTGGCCGGGCGCATCGGCATCGATGCCCGGGAGCTGGACCCGGATGCACCGTTGCCGTGGGCAAAGATTGGAGCGGTGGCGGATTTCGAACGGGGTTCCCACGGTTTCCTGGAAGCCCAACTGAACCTGGCGCGCAGTGAAAACCTGACCATCCGCCAACTCTCACGGCGGATCCTGGTGGGCCACCGGTTGGCGGTGGGCACCCCCGAGCAGGTCGCCGACACCCTCGCCGAATGGTTCCTGGCAGGGGCAGGGGATGGCTTCAACATCATGCCCGACATGTTCCCGTCAGGGGCGCGGGTCTTCGTCGAGGAGGTGGTGCCGTTGCTGCAGAAGCGCGGGTTGTTCCGCACCGAGTACAGCGGGACCACGTTGCGCGAGCACCTCGGGTTGCCCAAGGCGGTGAACCAGTTTGCCAAAAAGGGGCCGCAGCACCCCGCAACCGCCACCGCTTCTGTGCTGGCCCAAGGCACGGCGCGCGCTCTGTAGGCGCCGGTTTGCCGGCGATGGGCTGCGAAACCGCCGCACGGTCCCGAATACACTCAATTACCCAAGGATTTACACCATGCTCTACCGCCACCTAGGCCACACCGACCTCAAGGTCAGCCTGCTCAGCCTCGGCACCATGACCTGGGGCCACCAGAACACCGAGCACGACGCCCACCAGCAACTGGACGCTGCCATCGCCGCCGGCGTGAACCTGATCGACACCGCCGAGATGTACCCCACCCCCACCCGCGCCGAAACCTGGACCACCACCGAGCGTTACATCGGTACCTGGCTGGCTGCCCGCGGCCAGCGCGACAAGCTCGTGCTGGCCAGCAAGATCGCCGGCCCCGCCCGCGAACCTGGGGGCCAGGCGCACATCCGCGATGGCCTGTCGCACCACGACCGCAAGAACATCGTCGCGGCCCTTGAAGGCAGCCTGCGCCGCCTGCAGACCGACTACCTGGACCTCTACCAGTTGCACTGGCCCGACCGCACCAGCAACTTCTTCGGTATCCGCGAATACCCCTACGTGGACGACCACCCCGACACCGCGGCCATCGAAGAAACCCTTGCCGTGCTCGATGAGCAGGTCAAGGCGGGCAAGGTGCGCCACATTGGCGTTTCCAACGAAACACCGTGGGGCGTGGCGCGCTTCCTGCGCCACAGCGAGGAGCAGGGGCTCTCGCGTATCGCCAGCATCCAGAACCCCTACAGCCTGCTCAACCGCCTGTACGAAAATGGCCTGTCGGAGTTCAGCCACCGCGAGGGCATCAGCCTGCTGGCCTATTCGCCGTTGGCGTTCGGTGCACTGACCGGCAAGTACCTGGACGGCGCGCTGCCGGAGGGTTCCCGGTTGTCATCGGTGTACCGCACCTTCAACCGCTACGGCAGCGCCGAGGCCAACAGCGCCATCGCCCGTTACGTGCAGCTTGCCCGCGAGCACGGGCTGACCCCGGCGCAACTGGCCCTGGCCTTCGTTATCCGCCAACCGTTCGTGGCCAGCGCGATTACCGGGCAGACCACCTTGGCGCAATTGCAGGAAAACCTCAGCGCACTTGAAGTACAGCTCACGGATGACGTGCTGGCCGAGATCCAGGCCGTGCACCGGCGTATTCCCAACCCGTCGCCGTGAGTTGAATGGCAAGGGCTTCGCCCGTGTTCGCGGGGGTACCCGCGAAGAGGCCAGCACCGCTGACACAACAAGGACTGACATGACTGCGATCGCACTAACTCCCTGGACGTCATCAAACCGCTACCGCTGGCTGTCCCGCCCCGGGCTCTGGCTAGCATGGGCCACGCTTGGTTTGTTGCTGCTGGCGGTGCTCGTCCCTGGCTGGCTGTCCCCAGCCGACCCCCTGGCTGCGGACGCGCGCCTGGCCTACCAACCTCCCAGCAGTACCTTCTGGCTGGGCACCGACGAAAACGGCCGTGACGTGCTCAGCCGCTTGATCCACGGTGCCCGGCCGTCACTGTTCATCGGTTTGGCTGCCACCCTGGTCGGCCTGGGCCTGGGCACACTGCTCGGCTTGCTGGCTGGCCTGGCTCCGGCCTGGCTGGACAACCTGCTGATGCGCGCCGTGGACGTGTTGCTGGCATTCCCCGACCTGCTGTTGGCACTGGTGATCATCACCCTGTTCGGCCAGGGCGCCAGCAACCTCATCATCGCCGTGGGTATCGCTTCGGTGCCGCGCTACGCTCGCCTGGTACGGGCTCAAACCCTGACCATCCGCCAAGCTGGGTTTGTCGAGGCAGCGGTGACGTTAGGCCGCAAACCGCTGGCGGTGGTGCTCGGGCATGTGCTGCCCAATGCCGTGCAGCCAGTGCTGATCCTCGCCTGCATCGGCCTGGGCGGGGCCATCACGTCAGCGGCAGCCTTGAGCTTTCTCGGCTTCGGCGCGCCTCCCCCTGCGCCCGAATGGGGCGCGATGATGGCCGTGGCCCGCAACTTCATGGCCAACGCCCCCTGGCTGATGGCCTGGCCGGCACTGGCAATCACCTTGACCGTCATTTCCATAACCGTCATCGGCCGTGACTGGCTGAGGCGCAGCGAGGGTAGAAGCGTATGAGCCTTTTCCAGACACAGCCACCGCTGGTGGACATCCGTGACCTGCAGGTGAGTTTCAATGGCGTGCCGGTGGTGCGTGGGGTCAACCTGCAACTGCACGCCGGGCAGTGCCTGGCGTTGGTGGGCGAGTCCGGCTCAGGCAAGAGCGTGACCGCGCGCACCTTGGTGGGCCTGACCGGCCCCGGTGCGGCAATACGGGCGCAACGGCTGGCCTTTGCCGGGCAGGACCTGCTCGCGTTCGATGAAGCAGCCTGGCAGCGCCTGCGTGGTGGGCGCATCGGTTTTGTCATGCAGGACGCCCTGGGCTCGCTTGACCCGCTGCGCCGGGTGGGGGCCGAGATCGAGGAACCGTTGCTGCTGCACACTGGGCTGGGCGCCGAGCAGCGCCGCCTGCAGGTGTTGGAGCTGTTGCGCCAGGTCGGTGTGCCGGAGCCCCAGGTGCGTGCCCGGCAGTACCCGTGGCAGCTCTCCGGTGGCTTGCGCCAGCGTGCGCTGATTGCCTCGGCCATCGCTTGCCAGCCGCGCCTGCTGATCGCCGACGAACCGACCACTGCGCTGGATGCCACCGTGCAGGCGCAGATCCTCGACCTGCTGGAGCACTTGCGCGGGCGCGACAACAGCCTGCTGATGGTCAGCCACGACCTGGCGGTGGTCGCGCGCCTGGCGGACTGGGTTGCGGTAATGCGCCACGGTGAGGTGGTGGAGCAGGGCAGTGCCGAACAAATCCTGCAAGACCCGCAGGACCCCTACACCCAACGCCTGCTCAGCGCAGCGCGGGCGGTGCATTTCCAGCGCCGGTCGGCACCTGCCCTGGCCCTGGTGGAGGATGCCGTGGACGAGCAGCCGGTACTGCTGCAAGCACGTGGTTTGAGCAAATCGTTCGTGGGCCCGGATGGCCGGCCCCGTCAGGTGCTAGACGGCGTCTCCCTGCAATTGCGCGCAGGGCAGACCTTGGGTGTGGTGGGCGAGTCCGGTTCCGGCAAGAGCACCCTGGGCCGCATTCTGCTGGGCCTGGAGCGGCCGGAGCAGGGCAGCGTGGCATTCGCCGGGCAGGACTGGCTGGCGCTTTCTGCCGCGCAGCAACGCCAAGTGCGCCAGGGTATCCAGGTGGTGTTTCAGGACCCGCTGGCCTCGTTCGACCCGCGCTACACCGTGCTGCGGGTGCTCGCCGAGGCACTGGCCCAGGCCGGCGTGCCCCGTGGACTGCGGCGCGCCGAGGCGGCCACGTTGCTGGAACGGGTACAACTGCCCTTGAGTGTGCTTGACCGGCGCCCACTGGAGCTGTCCGGCGGGCAGCGCCAGCGCATCGCCATTGCCCGCGCGCTGGCGATGAAGCCGCGCGTACTGGTGCTGGATGAGCCGGTGTCAGCGCTGGATGTGTCGGTGCAGGCGCGCATCCTGGCGTTGCTGGCCGAGCTCAAGGCCGAACTCAACCTCGCCTGCCTGTTCATTTCCCATGACCTGGGCGTGGTCGAGCAGGTCAGCGACCAGGTGCTGGTGATGCAGGGGGGCCGGGTGGTGGAGCAGGGTGCGGCGGCCCAAGTGCTCGGGCAACCGCGCCATCCCTATACCCGTGCCTTGCTCGATGCCGTGCCCAGCTTGCCGGCGGCGCAGCCACGCTGGGTCAGCCGGATTGCTGTTTAAGCCATCGCCGGCTTGCTGATGATGAGGCCAGTAGCAGCACTTTGATACCGAGGAAAATACTGTGACACCGACCCACCGCCTCCCCGATGGCTGGGACATTCGCCACTTGCCCGACACCCCCATGGCATTCGTGCGCGCCTTCATTCTGCGCCACCCACTGGCCTACGCCGGCATGCTTGCGCTGCAGACCGTGGCCGTACTTTGCGCGGTCCTGGTGCCTTGGCAACTGGGCCAGATCACCCGCCTGGTCAGCCAGGGCCTGGACACTCCCCGCGCCGTCAACCTGCTCGGTTGGCCGCTGGCTGGCTTCGCGGCCTTGCTGGTGGTGGAAATGGTCAGCATGCGCGCGGCCAGCGGCTTGCACATCCATACCGTGCCACGCCAGCGACGGGCGGTGACCCAGGCGTTGTTCGCCTACCTGCAGCGCCACTCGCACCGCTACATCACCAGCGAGTTCGCCGGTGCGTTGGCGCACCGTATCAGCGAGGTTTCGTTGGGTACCACACAGACCCTGGCGATTCTGATCTTCGACCTGATCCCGCTACTGGCCACCCTGGCCCTGGCGGTGGTCCTGCTGGCCACGGCCAATGGCTGGCTGGCGGCGTTCATGGGCCTGTGGGCGCTGGGCTTTCTTACGTTGTGCTGGTTTCTGGCCAGGCGAAGCCACCCCCTGGCCCGCGATTTTGCCGCGGCGCGCAGCGTCAGCACCGGCAAGGTGGTGGATGCGGTGACCAACCTCACCAATATTCGCCTGTTCGCCCGCCACCCATACGAGCACAGCTACCTGGGCCGCTTTCTGGACCGCGAGGTCGCTGCCGCTGACCGCTCGCTAGGCTACATGGAAAAGATCCGCTGGCTGCAGAACGCCTGCGGCGTGCTGCTCAAGCTCGGCATTTTGCTGCTGGCGCTGTGGCTGTGGCAGCGCGGCAGCATCGACATTGCCACTTTCGTCACGGCCACCAGCCTGTCGCTGATGATCATCACCGACGTGGCCGGCCTGTCGCGGCGGCTGCTGGAGTTCTTCGAGGCAATGGGCAACATCGCCAACGGCGTACGCACCTTGGTGCGCCCCCATGATGTACGCGATGCCAATGAGGCACCGGCATTGCAGGTCGAGCGTGGCGAGGTCCACTTCGCCGACGTGAGCTTTGGCTACCACCCTGGGCGGCCGATTTTCCAGGGGTTGAACCTGCATATTCCGGCAGGGCAGCGCGTTGGCCTGGTGGGGGCATCGGGCTCGGGCAAGTCGACATTATTGGGGCTGCTGCTGCGCTTGTACGACGTGAACGCAGGCCAGGTTTTGATCGATGGCCAGGACGTGCGCACGGTTACTCAACACTCGCTGCACCAGCAGGTCGGCCTGATACCCCAGGAGCCAGGCCTGTTCCACCGCAGTATCCGCGAGAACATCCACTATGGTTGCCTGGAGGCAGGTGACGAAGCGTTGCAGGCGGCCATCGACCGCGCCGGTGCACGGGATTTTATCGAGGCCATGGAGCAGGGCGTCGAGTCGTTGGTAGGGGAGCGCGGGGTGAAGCTTTCCGGTGGCCAGCGGCAACGCATCGCCATTGCCCGGGTGCTGCTGAAGAACGCGCCGATTCTGGTGATGGACGAAGCCACCTCAAGCCTGGACTCGATCACCGAGCGCTACATTCAGGACAAACTCGACGAGATCATGGAAGACAAGACGGTGATCGTGGTGGCCCATCGGTTGTCGACGGTGGCGCACCTGGACCGGATCGTGGTGTTCGATAACGGGCGCATCGTCGAGGATGGCAGCCATGCGCAGTTGCTGGCACGGCGGGGCTATTACCACCGATTGTGGAGCCGTCAGGGGGAGGCGGCCTGACGTATACCAGGCTGCGGTCCCTAGGTGTTCGGCCTGGAGAGCGGGGATACGGTCCATGCCGTTATCTGCAGAACCAACTGTCCGCAGCCCAACACCCCTCACACACTTTGCCCTCCCACCAGCACCAGCCACCTGGCAAACCCCAGCAAAATCAACCTGTTGAACCCGGCACAACTCCTGCAACAGGGCTGTTAACGCCCAGTCAACCGCAGGAGCGACCTTGAACCGACCCATCCTCCCCCTGATCCCGCTCTGCGCTGCGCTGGCCTTGATCGGCTGCGAGCGTGCCGAGCAGCACACGGTGCAGAGCAACCAGCCCATCAAAGGTGGCACCTTGGTTTATGCCACCGATCGCGAGCCCACCTGCCTCGACCCCCACGTAGCCGGTGACATGCCCCAAGTGTTCGTGGCCCAACAGTACCTCGACTCGCTGGTGTCGATGGACAGCGACGGCCAGATCGGCCCGTGGCTGGCGACGCGTTGGGAGGTGTCTGAGGACGGCCTGCGCTACACCTTCCACCTGCGCCGCGACGTGCACTTCACCGATGGCACGCCGTTCAACGCCGAGGCGGTCAAGGCCAACCTCGACCACATGGTCGACCCAAAGACCCAATCCAGTACTGCCGGTGGTTACATCCGCCAGTACCGCGGCACCCAGGTGCTCGACGACTACACGGCGCAGGTCACGCTGGCCACGCCTTATGCCGCGTTCCTTGAAGTGCTGGCCCAGGGCTTTCTGGGTATCCAGTCGCCCACTGCGCTCAAGCGCAGTCGTGACCAGAACTGTGAAGCGCCGGTGGGCAGCGGCCCATTCAAGGTGGCGCGCTGGGACCGGCAGAACCAGGTAGAACTGGTGCGCAATCCCGATTACAACTGGGCGCCGCCGACTGCGCAGCACCAAGGCCCGGCGTACCTGGACCGCATCGTCTGGAAGTTCATCCAGGAGCCTTCGGTGCGCTTTGCCTCCTTGCAGGCCGGCGAGGTGGACGTGATCGAGACGCTGCCGCCGGAGTCCCATGAGGCGGCGCGGCGCAATCCGGATGTCGACCTGATCATCGCCCAACGCCCCGGCAACCCCACCAACGGCACCTTCAACCTGCGCCGCGCACCGTTCGACGATATCCGCGTACGCGAGGCGTTCGTGCGCAGCGCCGATGTCGAGGGCGCGCTCAAGAGCGTGTACTTCGGCGAGTTCCCCCGCTCCGGCGGGCCGCTGAGCGTGGCCACGCCGTTCTACAGTGGCGACTTCGAGCACAGCCAGGACTACGACCCGGCGCGTGCGGCCAAGCTGCTGGACGAGGCCGGTTGGACCGGACGCGACAGCGACGGCTATCGCACCAAAGATGGCCAGCGGCTGCGCGCGGTTGTGCTGATCGGTGCTCGCACGCCGCCGTCGGAACTGACCCTGTGGGAGCAGGTGCAAGCCACCACCCGCCAGGTCGGCCTGGAGCTGGTGCTCGACCAGATGAGCGACGCCCAGGTCACTACCCGCCAGGCCGCCTGGGACTATGACATCCGCACCGGCTACTGGAACACCAATACCCCCGACGTGCTGCGCATCATCTTCACCACCGCCTTCGTGCAGCCTGCCGGGGTGGGCGGCTATCACCAGAACTCCTCCGGCTATGCCGACCCGGGCTATGACGCGCTGCTCGACAGCGCCCTGGCCACCCAGGACCCCGAGCTGCGCCGCCAGCGCTATTACCTGGCGCAGCAGCAGGCGGCAGCGCAGTACCTGCAGCTCACCACCTACCCGCAAAGCACACGCCTGGGCATCTACAAGACGGCCCATGGCGTACGCCTGGAGCCTTCGCTGGCAGTGACCTACCTCTATGACGCATGGGTGAACAAATGACGCTGACAACCCTCGCCGTGAGCGATCCGCGCCGTGAGCGCCTGGCCGCCCTGGGGCGGCGCGCCGCCATCCGCCTGGCCGGGGGCGTGCTGGTGCTGTGGGCAGTGGCCACGCTGACCTTCTTCGCCCTGCGCCTGATGCCGGGCGACCCGGTGCTGGCGATTCTCGGTGGCACCACGGGCAATCCGTCCCCTGAGGCGATCGAAGCGGCCCGCCAGGAGTTCGGTCTCGACAAGCCCTTGCCTGTGCAGTACGTGCTCTACCTCGGGCGCCTGCTGCAGGGCGACCTGGGCATGTCGTATTCGCAGCACCTGCCGGTGACGAGGGTCTTGGCAGAGCAGGGCGGCGCCACCCTCGAGCTGACCGTGGCGGCGCTGGTGCTGGCCTGGCTGCTGGTGCTGTTGCTGACCGTCATCACGGCCGGCCGTGGGCGGTTGATCGGCGGTGCGGCCTCGCTGCTGGAAACCCTGAGCGCGGCCTTGCCCCACTTCTGGCTGGGCGTGGTGCTGCTGGCCGTGTTCGCCTTTGGCCTGCGCTGGTTCCCGCCGGCCGGCAGCGACAGCCTGGCCAGCCTGGTGCTGCCAGCGTTTTCCCTGGCCATTCCGCTGGCAGGCTTCATTGCCCAGGTAACCCGTGAATCGTTGGAGCTGACGCTGGACCAGCCTTTCGTCCTAACCGCCCGTACCCGCGGGTTGAGCGACCTGGCCGTGCGCTTTCGGCACGCCCTGCGCCATGCCTTGCTGCCTGGCGTGGCGCTGTCGGGCTGGGCCATCGGTGCGCTGATCAGTGGCGCTGTGGTGTGCGAAGTGATCTTTTCGCGCAAGGGTATCGGCCGTCAGCTGTACCAGGCCGTGCAGTTGCAGGACTTGCCGCTGGTGATCGGTATCAGCCTGGTAGTAGCGGCCGGTTATGTACTGGCCAATATTCTGGTCGACCTGTTGTACCAGTGGATCGACCCTCGGCAACAGGAGGCTGCAGCATGAATGACCTGACCTTGGACAGGGCCGTGGCGCCCCGGCGAACCCAAAGGCGCCTGGCCCTGCCACCGGTGGGGGCGAGCCTGGCGCTGCTGTTCCTGGCAGCACTGCTGTTGGCGGCGCTGGCCCCCGGGCTGTTCACCGGCATCGACCCCTTGGCGATCGTCCCGCGCGAAGCCTTCCAGCCGCCCAGCTGGGCGCATTGGCTGGGCACCGACCAGTCGGGCCGCGACATCTTTGCGCGGATCATTCACGGCACCCGCCAGAGCCTGCTGATTGGTGTGGCAGCCACGGCGATCTCGATGGCCATCGCCATCCCCCTGGGGTTGCTCGGCGGCCTGGGTGGAGCCCGGCTGGATCGGACAGTGGGCTGGTTGTTGGAAGTGTTGTTCGCCTTCCCCAGCCTGGTGCTGGCGCTGCTGTTCGTCGCAGTGTTCGGCAGCGGCGTCGGCACGCTGATTGTTGCCACGGGTCTGGGCGGCGCGCCTGGTTATGCGCGCATGGTCCGCGGCCAGGTGCTGGCAGTGCGCAACGCCGGCTACATCGAGGCGGCGCGGGCGCTGGGTCATCCGACGTCGCGCATTGTCCTGCGCCAGTTGCTGCCCAATGCCATGCGCCCGTTGGTGGTGACGCTGACCATGGGCGTCGGCCAGGCCATCGTCTGGGCCTCGGCGCTGAGCTTCCTGGGCCTGGGCGCACGGCCGCCGGCCCCGGAGTGGGGGACCATGCTGTCGATGGGCCGCGACTTCATTGCAAACGCCTGGTGGCTGACCTTCTTCCCCGGTCTGTTCATCGTGTTGACCACACTGGCCACCACGGTGACCGGCCGCTATATCCAACAACGCCTGGAGGGCCGCCTGCCATGAGTGAAAAAACCTTGATCGTCGAGGGGTTGAACGTCGCGTTCGACGGCAGCAGTGTGGTCCGCGACCTGTCGTTCACCTTGCAGCCGGGGCGTTGCGTGGCGCTGGTGGGGGAGTCGGGTTCGGGCAAGAGCGTCAGCGCCCGCAGCCTGGTCGGCCTGGCCGGAGCACGGGCGCAGGTGAGCGCACGCCAATTGAGCTTTGCCGGCCACGACCTGCTCGGTCTGAGCGAGCGCCAGTGGCGTGGGGTGCGGGGCAAGGACATCGGCTTCGTGCTGCAGGACGCGCTGGTATCGCTCGACCCGCTGCGGCCAGTGGGCAAGGAAATTCTTGAAGTGCTGCAGACCCATCGATACGGCGACCGGCAATCGCGTATTGAGCGGGTACATCAGTTGCTGGACCGGGTCGGCGTGCCGGACGCCCCTCTGCGTGCCCGACAGCGCCCGGGGCAGCTGTCCGGCGGCTTGCGCCAGCGTGCATTGATTGCCAGCGCCCTGGCGCTTGACCCTGCGCTGGTGATCGCCGATGAGCCGACCACGGCACTGGACGCGACGGTGCAGGCGCAGATTCTCGACGTGTTCCGGCAGATCAAGGCGCGCGGCGCTTCTTTGCTGATCATCAGCCATGACCTGGCGGTGGTCGCGCAGCTGGCTGACGACGTGCTGGTGCTGCGTCACGGCGAGGTGGTTGAGCAGGGGCCGATGGAGCAAGTGCTGCGCCAGCCGCGCCACCCGTACACCCAGGCGCTGCTGGCCGCTGTGCCGGCCGAGCACCCGCGTGGTAGCCGCCTCTCGCCGGAGCGTGCAGGCGTGCAGCGCGAGCCGAAGCCTCGGCTGAACAGCGAAGTGCTGCTGCAAGGGCGCGGCCTGGGCAAGCGCTACCTAGGCCCGGACGGCTTGCTGCGGCAGGTCGTGCAAGGCGTCGATTTCACCTTGCGCGCCGGGCGTACGCTGGGCATCGTCGGCGAGTCGGGCTCGGGCAAGACCACCGTAGCGCGCATCGCCCTCGGTCTGCTGCAGCCCGATGAAGGCGAAGTGCTGTACCGCGGCCAGCCCTGGAACCGCCCCGACAACGCCGTGACCGAAGCCCGACGCCGGCCGCTGCGCCGTGAGATCAGTGTGATCTACCAAGACCCGCTGGGTTCGTTCGACCCCCGCTGGACAGTGGCGCAGATTCTCGACGATGCCTTGCAGGTGGCCGGTGTAGAGACGGCGGCTCGCCCGGCGCGTATCGCCGTGCTGCTCAATCAGGTGCGCCTGCCGGCCGAACTTGCCCAGCGCCGACCCTTGCAACTGTCCGGGGGCCAACGCCAGCGGGTAGCAATCGCCCGGGCGATCGCCAGCGAACCCAGGCTGATCATCTGTGACGAGCCAGTGTCGGCCCTGGACGTATCGGTGCAGGCCCAGGTGCTTGACCTGCTGGCTGACCTGCAGGACGAGCTGGGCCTGGCTTACCTGTTCATTTCCCATGACCTGGGTGTAATCCGCCATGTCAGCGATGACGTGCTGGTGATGCGCCATGGGCAGGTGGTGGAGCAGGCGCCGGTCGAGCAGTTGTTCGACAACCCAACCCACGAATACACCCGACGGTTGCTGGGCGCAGTGCCCCGGCTGCCCGGCAGCGGCAGTGAACTGGTGGTGCCGCCGCTGGACCTGGAGCACGAAGCCTTCGACCTGTTCGACGAATCACGCCTGTGGAAGATCGCGGTGTGATCTGAAGCTCAAGGCGTGCGCATTTTCCGGGGCCTCAGCAGGGCTCCCACAGCCCGTGTGCCGACTTTACGAATGCTGTCATTAAGGACTGAACCATGACCACTTTCCAACGCTTTACCGCCCAAGCGCCGGCCGCCAATGTCGCCGCCCTGAAGGCGCGCATCCTGGCGCTGCTGCCAAACGTCGCCGCCGGTGCTGCCCAGCGCGAACGTGACCGGCAGTTGCCCTACGAGGCCATCGCTCAACTGGCCGCCGCCGGGCTGTATACCCTGCGCATTCCTGCCCAGTACGGCGGCCCCGGCGGCACGGTCAGTGATGTGATCGAGCTGCTGCTGCATGTCGCCGCCGCCGACTCCAACGTCGCCCAGGCCCTGCGCCCTGGTTTTGCCTTTGTCGAAGGCCTGTTGGTGTCACGCGCCGAAGGCGCCGAGCAGGAGCGCGAGCGGTGGTTCGCCCGCTACCTGGACGG
This sequence comes from Pseudomonas ceruminis, assembly GCF_021602025.1. Classification (GTDB taxonomy): domain Bacteria; phylum Pseudomonadota; class Gammaproteobacteria; order Pseudomonadales; family Pseudomonadaceae; genus Aquipseudomonas; species Aquipseudomonas ceruminis. Next base: position 87,526 of record NZ_BQHW01000011.1, on the reverse strand, counting down.
CGCGGTGATCGGCAATGCCGGCTGGGAACTGGGCGGTGCCAACGGGGCCATTGCGGCGCGCCTGGTGCGCGAAGGCGAACACTTTCGCGCCAACGGCAGCAAGTTCTACAGCACCGGGGCGCTGTTTGCCGACTACGTCAGCGCGGTCGCCCTGGACGAAGACGAGCAGCCAGTGTCGTTCATTCTGCCGCGTGATCGCGAGGGCCTGGAGCTGGTCGACGACTTCGACGCCATGGGCCAGCGCCTGACCGCCAGCGGCACCACGCACCTGCGCGATGTGAAGGTCGAAGCCAGTGACATTCGCACCCGCACCGTGGAGGAGGGCAAACGCACCCTGGTTACGCCGTTCCTGCAGCTGTTTCTCGGGACGGTGCTGGCTGGTATCGCCCGCAATGCGCTGAACGACGCCAGCCAGTTTGCCCGCGAACACGCCCGCCCGATCAAGCACAGCAGCGCCAGCCGTTCGGTGGATGACCCCTATGTGGAGCTGTCGGTCGGCGATATCGCAGCCCGAGCCTACGGCGCCGAGGCGCTGGTGCTCAAGGCGGCTGCGACCATCGACAAGGCTTGGGCCGCGCAGCTGGACGAAGCGGCGGTGGAGCAGGCAGCCCTGGAAGTTGCTCAGGCCCAGTACCTGGTAGCAGAGCTTGCGCTCAAGGCCGCCGAGACAGTGTTCGATGTCGGTGGTGCCTCCACCACGGGTCGTCAGCATAACCTTGACCGGCACTGGCGCAACGCCCGCACGGTGGCCAACCACAACCCGCGTCAGTGGAAGGCGGCGGTGGTGGGTGCCTGGCAGCTCAAAGGCACCCGGCCGCCTGTCTCGGGGCTGTTTTGACCGCCCAGCCGGCCCCGCTCGCCGACCTGGCACAAAGCCCGAAGGTGCCGGTGATCATCGGGGCCGCGCTGTTCATGGAGCTGCTCGACAGCACGGCAGTGATGACCGCCTTGCCACAGATGGCCGCCGACTTTGGTGAGCCGGGCCTGCGCATGAACCTGGTGGTGTCGCTATACATGCTGGCCCTGGCGCTGTGCGTGCCGGTCAGCGGCTGGGCGGCCGAGCGCTTTCGACCGCGTCAGGTGATGCTGCTGGCAATGGGGCTGTTCACCTGCGCCTCGCTGGCCTGCGCCCTGGCCGAGTCGCTCTGGCAACTGTGCCTGGGGCGCATGCTGCAAGGTGCAGCCGGTGCGTTGATGACGCCGGTGGGGCAGGTGATCATCCTGCGTTGGTCGAGCCGGGAACAGTTGCTCCAGGCCATGTCGTGGCTGGCGTTGCCGGCACTGGTGGGGCCGCTGATCGGACCGTTGCTGGGCGGGCTGCTGGTGACGGTGCTGTCGTGGCACTGGATCTTTTTGATCAACTTGCCAATCTGCCTGGTGGGTTGCTGGTTGATCCTGCGCCATGTACCGGACTATCCGGCACGCCCAGTACCGCCGCTGGATGTGCGTGGCTTGCTGCTCAGTGGCGGGGCGTTGGCCATGCTGGTGTTCGGGCTTGAGTCGCTGGGGCTGGGGCAGTTGCCGTGGACGTGGGCGCTGGGCCTGATCATCGGCGGTGTGGCTTGCGCGCTGGGTTACCTGGCCCATGCGCGGCGCCATCCCAACCCGTTGGTCGACCTGTCGTTGTTGCGCCTGCGCAGCTTCGGCGTGATCCAGGCCGGTGGTGGTCTGTTTCGTCTGGGCTCGGCGGCGCAGCCGTTCCTGATCGTGTTGCTGCTGCAGAACAGCCTGGGCATGAGCCCGCTGGCGGCTGGGTGGCTGGTGGTCAGTGGTGGCCTTGGCGCGCTGTTGATGAAATTGCTGGCCGTGCCGCTGGTGCGGCGATTTGGCTATCGGCGCGTGCTCAGTTGCAATGCCGTGCTCAGCGGCGCTGGCATTGCCTTGTGTGCCAGCTTTGACCGGGACACGGCCGTGTGGCTGATGGCCGTGGTGTTGTTCGCCGCGGGCCTGGTGCGCTCGTTGCAATTTTCCACGATGGGCGCTGCCAGTTACCAGGATGTGCCCGGTGAGCGCTCTGCGGCGGCCAGTTCGCTGTCGTCGATGTCGGTGCAGTTGACCATGGCCATGTCGGTAAGCCTGGCGGGTGTGTTGCTGGGGTTATTGGCCGGGCTCGAAGGCCGCAACGAAACCTCGGTCGCGGACATTGCCACGGTGATATTGCTATGCGCAGCGATGTGCGGGATGTCGGGGTGGGTGTTCCGGCGTTTAGCGGGCTGACCGTCTTGCGCAACTTCCAGACGTTGACGCAATGCCTGGGGGAGCAGCGTGCCGGCGATAAGGCCGGCACAGCTCCAGCAAAACCTCAGATCGACAACCGCACCATCCGGCTGTCCACCACCTGAGGCTCCGGCCCCCGCCGCTTGTTCACCACCAGCTCACCAATCGCGATCAGCCGCGTGCGTGTCACATTGCGCGACAAGCCCAGCAACTGAGCGGTGTGTACTTGGTTGTAATGGCAGAAGTGGTACGCCGAGCGCAGCAACGCATTCTCGACCTTCTCGTACAGATCGCCAGGTTGTTCTTCGTACAGCCGGCTGAATGCCTGCTGCAGCAAATCTTCCACGGCATTGCTGGTCGGCTCCTCCTCCTGGCGCTCCAGGCGCAAGTTGGACAGGCGCAGGTCCTGGGCCTGGACCAGCCCGTCGCCACAGGTGAGCAAGCTGTGATGAATCACGTTTTCCAGCTCGCGGATATTGCCCGGCCAACTGTACTCCACCAGCTTGGCCTGGGCCTTGGGGCTCAGCTCTACCGGGCCGTAGCCTAGCCGTTCGCTGTAGCTGCGGATGAAATGGCGGGCCAACGGCAGAATGTCGCCTGGCCGGTCGCGCAGCGGATGCAGCTGCAGGGTGACGACGTTCAGGCGGTAATACAGGTCTTCGCGAAAATGCCCGGCATTGATCGCTTTCTCCAGCTGCACGTTGGTGGCCGCCAGCACGCGCACATTGATCGGGATGCTCTTGCGCGAGCCCAGGCGCACCACTTCGCGCTCTTGCAGCACGCGCAGCAGTTTGACCTGGATCGGCAGCGGCAGGTCGCCGATTTCGTCGAGGAACAGCGTGCCGCCGTTGGCCTCCTCGAACCAACCGGCCTTGGCCGCCAAGGCGCCGGTGAAGGCGCCTTTTTCATGGCCGAACAGTTCGGCTTCTACCAGCGACTCGGAGAAAGCGCCGCAGTTGACCGCGACGAATGGGCCGTTGCGCCGGCCGCTGAGGTTGTGAATGTGGCGCGCGACCAGCTCCTTGCCCGTGCCGGTTTCGCCGATGATCAGGACGCTGGCCTCACTGGGGGCGACCTGTTGCAGGTGGGCGAGCAGCGCCTGCGATCTGGGGTCTTCGAAGACCTGTGCGGTCGCCCTGATCGAGGTAGCCAGTGTCGGTGACGGGGGAAGGGTCAGCAGTTGCATGGGCGATCCTTAGGAATAGAAGGATGGGGCAGGGCGCTTGCCGCTGAGGGCCCACTCGCCGAGCTCGTGGATGCGGTAATCCACCGGGTCGTGCAGGGTTTGCGTCCTCAGGTTGCGCCAGTGGCGATCGAAGCGCAGCGAGGCATGGGTGGCGCGAGCGCCAGTCACCTCGAACAGACGGTTGCAGATGTCCAGGCCGTGCCGGGTGGCTGCCACCTTGGCGGTGCCGATGGCCAAGGCCAGGTCGCCACGCGCCTCGGCAGTCAGCGCGTGCTCCTTGGCCCAGGCAGCGTCAAGCTGGTGGGCGGCGCGCTCGATCAGCACCCTCACGCTTTCCAGGCCCACCCAGAACTCACCGTAATGGCGCAGCACATAAGGGTCCTCGGCACTGGTGGCGGCACTGGAGCGGAACCATGGCCGGCTTTCCTTGAGGGTGTACTGGCGTGCTTCGTCAAAAGCGCCTTCGGCGATGCCCAGGAACAGGTTGGCAAAGTGCAATTGAGCGATCAGTGGGCGCAGGGCGGCAAACGGAGTGCTCAGCGGGCCTGGGTCGAGCAGCAGTTCGTTGTCCTCCACCCGCACCCGCTCGAACGTAGCGCTGCCGCTGTCGGTCTGACGCTGGCCAATGTTGTTCCAATCGTTGTGCAGGGTGATGCCGGTGCGGCCACTGGGTATCGCGGCGATCAGCAGCTTGCCGCCGGCACGCTCATCCACGGCCGAGGCAATCAGCATTTCCGAGTCGCTGGCGCCGGAGCAGAAGCTCTTCTTGCCGGAGAACTCGCACCAGCCATCGAAGTGCTTGACCACCGTGCGGGTGTCCAGCGGGTTGAGGGCGTTGCCCCAGAACCAGTGTTTGCGCGCGGTCTGTTCGAACCACGGCTGCCATTGATCGGGGCGCGAGAACAGGCGCACGGTGGCCAGCATCAGGTGGTGGAAGCCGAACACGTGGGCCAGCGAGCTGTCGACCCGGGCGAACTCACGCACCACCTCGAAGGTGTCACGCCAGCTGGCGCCCTGGCCGCCAAAGGCCTGCGGGATCGCCAGCGACAGCAGGCCGCTGTCGCGCAGGGCATCACGTTCGGCCTTGGGCGTGCCGCCGTGTTCATCACGCTCGACGGCGCTGTGGGCGAACTGCCCGGCCAGTTCGCGAGCGATGGCCAGGGCAGGGCGCTCAGTGGCAGTTACAGGTGCATTCATGGCCGCTCCTCAGGCGCTCTTGCGCAGCGCATGGTGGGCGCCGAACAGCGGTACAGCGCGCTCGGCAGCCAGACGGATGCGGGCATGCAGGGCATCGCTGGACACCCGGTAGTCGGCCAGCTCGGCTTGGCTTGCGTACACGCCGATCGGCAGGGTCAAGGCTTGCAGGAAGCTGAACAGCGGGCGCAGCTGGTGGTCCAGCACCAGTGCGTGGCGTTCGCTGCCGCCGGTGGCAGCGAGCAGTACGGGCGTGTCGACCAGTGCGTCCTGGCCGATCAGGTCGAACAGGTGCTTGAAGTGGCCGGGAAAGCTCCCACGGTAGACGGGTGTGGTCACTACCAGCAGATCGGCCGTTTCCACCAGACGTAATTGCTGTTCGACCGTTTCGGGCAGCTCGCTGCGCCATAGCGCGGCGCCCAATGGCCGGGCGATGTCGCCCAGTTCGATCAGGTGAGGTCTGATGTTCAGGTGTTGGCCAAGTTCGGCGAGGATCGCCTCGGTCAGGCTCAAGGTGCGCGACGGGCGGGAAGTGCCGCCGGACAAGGCTACGACGTTCAGGGGGGCGCTCATGGCAGGTCTCCGGTTGAGTAAGCGGGACTTTGCTTGAGCAATCGTCGTGCCGGGTTTCAAATCTCTTGTTAATCAAAAGGTTGCGTGCTTTTAACGTCGCTACCCTGTTGCCTTGTGGGCGTTTGGTGTTGATCAGGTGTTGCGCTGCAGACAGTTGGCCGGGTGTTGGCGGCTGTACAGTTGGAAGCGTTATAGAGGATTTATGACGATTAAAAAAAGAATAAGAATTCATATTCTTATGTCTTTGTTGTTAAGCGCCGCGCGCACGCCGGGAAAACGGCCAACGAGGACAAGGCGAAAAAAAGCCCGCTGACCGAGCGGGCTGAAGGCACAACGCTTGCGTGATTCAGTGGTTCAGGCCATCGCTGATCACAATGCCCTTGGCCTGCATCGCTTCGATCAATCCGGCCCGCACCGTGGGTAGGTTGAGCATGCTGCGCTGGCGCACCCGGTGCACTTCTTCTGCGCTGTACGGCTGCCAGTGTTCCGGCGAGCTGTTGCCCGCCATGCCGTCACGTGCCAGCAGCCAGTTGAGCAAGTCGGCAATCTGCTGGTCATTGAGCGCCGATTGCGAGATGCCCGGGACCCGCACCAGGAATTCGCGGCCACCCGCCACGCGCAGGAAGTTGCCGACAAAGCCCTGCATGCGCGGGGTGTCGTTGGCCGCCGAGCCCTGGCCGTGGTCGCGGTGGCAGCCGGCGCACTGCAACTGATAGTTCACCGGGGTCGAGTAGCCGGCCTGGGCAATCGGCACCGGCGGTACTTCATTGCCCTGCGCCGGCCGCTGGTTGGGGTTGGGCAAGGTCCTGGCCTGGCCGAGCGGGGCCAGCAGGCTCAAGAGCAGAAGCGCCGCTACACCTTTCACCGGGCTACACCGCCACGCCACGGATGATGGTGACGGTGCAATTGTAGATCTTCGACTCGGCCCCCAGGCACCAGTTGATGTCGTTGTTGTTGAACGGGCGATACAGCGGTTGCTCGTCATCATTGCGCGAGCAGGCGCATTGGCCGCAGGCGTGCTTACCGCAACAGTCGTTGTACGAAATGATGTAGTTCTTGCCATCGGCCGGGTTGCGGCAGGTGCCGATCCAGGTCACCAGCGAGGCATCGGTGCCAGGCGGGCAGGAGGTAATCGAGCCGCCGCAGCATGAGCAGAGGAACCCGTCGATCGAGCAGTTGCGCCAGTAGTCGCAACTGGTCGGGTCACCCGGGTCGCCCATTTTCGGCTGTTCGGCGGCCAGCGCCTTGGCGGTACGGTCGATGGGCAGCAACAGCGGCAACGCGGCACCGGCGACCATCAGTGAACCCAGGCGGGCCAGTACCTTGCGCCGTGACGTGGTGTCGGCGACATGGCGGCTGGAGCGTTCAAACAGTGTGTCGAGAAACTTCATGGTCGGCTCCGCGATCAGTGTTGCGCGCTGTGGGAGTGGGCAGGTTCATGCGTGTGTTCGCCATGCAGGTATTGCTGCAGGCTGGCGCTGCCCAGGTGGACGGTTTCGAACAGGCTGTCGAGGTGTTCGCGGGAGTTGACCAGGCCCTTGGCCCGCAGGGTGCCGGCCGGGTCGATGAGCACGGCATAGGGCAGCTTGCCGATCTGGTAGGTCATGCCGATCTCGGGGCCGACCACGTAGGTGGCGTGCTGCAGGTCGTTGGCCTCGATCAGCGCCTGTTGCTCGGCGAAGTCGCCATCGCTCACATAGATCACGTCCAGGGCGCCGCGGTTGTCCCGGGCGATCGACTTCACGGCGGGCAGCAGTGACTTGCACACCGGGCAGCCGGGGGCGAGGAAGAACAGCAGTTGCGAGCGTTCGCCCTGGTAACCGATGTTCACCGGGCGGCCGTGGCGGTCGGCGGCGGTGACCTGGGGGGCGGGGTCATTGACGGTGACGCCTTTGTCCACCATCAGGGCGCCGGCTGGGGCGATGCGGCCGTGCAGTACGCCAATCTGGCGCACCAGGGCCATGACCGTGAAGGCGACGGCGATCAGTAGCAGCCAGAGCAGGATGTTCGAGGCGACAAGCAGTTGCATGGGTTATCTCCCGGTCAATTTGGCAAGGCGCGGCTGGTTGGCCAGCAGGCCGTCCACCGCTACATGAATCAGCAGTGCCACGGCAGCCGCCGCGATCACCACGAAAATATCCAGGGCGCCCAGGGCGCGTTCGCCCATCGGCAGTGCGGCAAGGCCGGCGAGCAGGGCGATGATCAGGTTGCGCAGCAGCAGAACCGGGCGCAGCGGTTGCGCAGCGCCGGGGCCGGAGCAGCCGCAGTCGATGTCGCGGCGGCCGCGCCAGAGGTTCAGGCTGATGGCGCTGGCGTACAGCACCATCAGCAACACCACGCCCAGCGCCGCCAGGCTGCGCCACGCGGGTGTCAGCAAGGCCAGTGCCAGGGCCAGCTCGGCCAGTGCCAGGCTGACGGTGCTGGCGGGCGCCAAGGCGCTGGGCAGCACCTGGTAGGCGCGCACGATGGCGCTGAAGGCACGCAGGTCACGCAGCTTATGGCTGGCGGCGCTGGCCAGCAGTGCAGCCAGGGCAGTGCTGCTGGCGATTACCAGAACAGGGTCGAGCATGGTCGGTCCTCCCGTTTACCAAGGTGCCAGGGTGAGCACGGGTGTTGCGGCGATCTGGTCCATGGCCCCGGTGTGCTTGCCGCTGGCCAGGTCGAAGAACTGCACGCCGCCTTCCAGGTCGGTGGCGACCAGGATCGGTGCCTTGTCGTGGCTCGCCTGCAGACTCCACACCGGTTTTGGCGACTCCAGCGCGCCCAGCTTCTTGCCGGTCTTGAGGTCGAAGGCCCAGATGGTCGTGCTGGGGTCTTCCCATTTGCCGTCGGTGTGCTGCTCATGCATCAGGGCGTACAGGCGGTCCAGGCCGGGGGCCAGGGCCAATGCCTGCCAGCCACCTGGGGCCCACCCCTGTTTGCGTTCCTCTGCGTTGACCAGCGACCAGGTAGGCAACGGCTTGGCCTTGTCGCCCGCGAAGCTGACCGGGTACACCTCGCCGTGGGTGGTGGTGAAGTAGTAGGTGTCGCCATTGGCAATGGCGCGCTCGTTGAGGCGCACCTTGTTCGGGTCGAAGAACGGCGTTTGCGCGCGCGACACTTCCTTGCCCTGGTCGTCGAGGGTGACCACCAGCAGCTGGCCATCACCGCACAGCGAGGCGAAGCTGCGCTTGCCGACCGGGTAGTTGAGCACGCAGCCGCTGATGGGCACTTCGCTGGCCACCTTGCGGGCCTGGGTGTCGACCACGGTCACTGAGGTCGAGGGCGTAAGGTTGAAGACATAGGCCAGCTTGCTGTCGGCGCTGACCCCCATGGCGTACTTCTCGGTCAGGGTCGAGGCGCGCTTGGCCGGCAGCACTACCTCCCATTCCGGGCGCAGGGTCTGGGTATCCCAGGCCACCAGCACGTCGGTGCGCTCACCGTAGGTACCGCGCGAGTAGAACAGGTTGGCCGAGTACAGGGTACGGTTGTCCGGGCTCAGCGCCGTGGGCGCGACGAAGGCATTGGTGGTCATGCCAAGCATGCGCCTGGCCTTGGGATCGACCACCACCACCTTGCCGGCAATCGGGTTCTTGAAATCCACATCGAGGATGTAGACACGGTGTGGGTCCGGGGGGAACGGCAGGGTGTTGCTGCCGATTTCTTCGGCGGGCAGCTCGGCCCGCACGCTGGTGCTTGCGGCCAGGGCCAAGGCCAGGGCCGCCGAGATGCTGAGCCTGTCGACGCGACGCATTGGCTATCTCCGGTGTTGTTATGGGTTATGCACACATCGCAGTGTGCCGCGTGGGCCAGGGCGGTGATTTGGCCAGCGTGACATTCTCTTGAGGCTCCCTGACAAAACACCGGGCAGGGCTGGCAGGCGGCGGCCGGGCGTTTGAAGATCGGCCGGCACCTTCTTTTGCGCTGCCATCCAGGAGTCATGTCATGAGCGATATCCAGCTGTTACCTGCCGTGGTCGAGTTCCTCGCCAGGCCCCATGGCCATTTCATCGAGGGCCACTACCAGGTGGGGGAGACGGGGGCGTCGATCGACATTCATGACCCGTCCACGGGCGCGGTGATCAGCCGTGTCGCCGAGGCCTGCGAAGCCGAGGTCGAGCGTGCGGTACGCAGCGCCCGGCAAGCGTTCAAGGGCGCCTGGGCGGATGTTTCGCCCTACCAGAAAGATGTTGTACTCAATCGCCTGGCGGACCTGATCGAGGCCAATACCGAGGAGCTGGCACAGCTTGAAACCCTGTGCTCAGGCAAATCGATCAACCTCTCACGGGGCCTGGAAATTGCCCAGAGCGTGGTGTTTCTGCGCTATTTCGCGGGGTGGGCCAGCAAGATCACCGGGCAGACCATGACGCCCTCGATCCCCTCGTTCGCAGGCGAGTGCTATACCGCGTTCACCTTGCGTGAACCGGTGGGTGTGGTGGCGGGAATCGTGCCGTGGAATTTTTCGGTGATGATCGGTATCTGGAAGATAGCCTCGGCCCTGGTGACCGGCTGTACCATCGTGGTCAAACCCAGCGAGTTCACCCCGCTGACCCTGCTGCGCATTGCCGAACTGGCAACCGAAGCCGGGGTGCCGGCGGGAGCCTTCAATGTGGTCAATGGCCGGGGTGCCGTAGGGCAGCGTCTGATTGCGCATCCGCAGGTGGCCAAGGTGGCGTTCACCGGCTCGGTGCCGACCGGTATCGACGTGGGCAAGGCGGCGATGGCGGCCAACCTTACCCGCGCGACGCTGGAGCTGGGCGGCAAGAATGCAGCGGCGCTGCTGGCGGATGTCGATGTGGACAGTGCCGTGGCCGGCATCGTGCAAACGGCCTATGTGCATCAGGGCCAGGTGTGCGCGTCGCCAGAGCGGTTGTACGTACACCGCAGCAAGGTGGACGAGGTCAGCGCCAAGCTGGGGGCGGCGCTGAAGCAGTTGAAGATCGGCTCTGCGCTGGACCCGCAGGCCCAGTTCGGGCCCTTGGCCAATGCGGCGCACCTGCAGAAGATCCTGGGCTTCTTCGACCGTGCGCGGGCCAGCAACACGGTGGTGTGCGGCGCCAGGGCGGTCGAGCGGCCGGGTTACTTCGTCGAACCGACGGTGGTGCTGGCCAATGGTGCCAACGACCCGCTGCTGCACGAGGAAACGTTCGGGCCGATTGTTTGCGTGCTGCCATTCGATGACGAAGAGCAACTGCTGGCACTGATGAACGACAGCCCCTATGGCCTGACGGCCAGCGTGTGGACCAATGACCTGTCCAAGGCGCTACGGCTGATTCCACGGATCGAGGCGGGGACGGTGTGGGTCAACATGCACACCTTTCTTGATCCGGCGGTGCCGTTTGGCGGGGTCAAGGCGTCGGGGGTCGGGCGCGAGTTCGGCAGTGCCTTTATCGAAGATTACACCGAGTTGAAGTCGGTGATGATTCGTTACTGAGCCTTTCGTCATTGCAACGCGCCGGGGGCGCTGTGCGCCCCTTTCGCGTCATCAGGGCATCAAAGGCCTTTCTCCACCTTGGCTGCCACTTCAGCCGGCAGCCAGGCCTTCCACACATCCGGATTGTTGCGCATGAAGGCCTGTGCGGCCTTGTCTGGCGCCAGGCGCTTCTCGCTCATCTCGGCCAAGGCCTTGTTCAGGCGATCGATTGGCAGGTCGACCTTTTCGAACACCGCCACCAGCTCGGGGTAGTTGTCATGGAAGGCTTTGGACACACCGATCGACAGCTTCGCCGGCAATGACTGGCTCCCCCTCGGGTGCGGGTTGTTAGGGTCGGTGAGGGTGGCCCAGGCGGCAGGGTCGAAGGGCGGTTCCTGCAGCCGTACCAGGTCATGTCGGCCCATCAGGGGGGTGGGGCTCCAGTAGTAGAACAGTACCGGCTTGCCACGGCGGATGGCCGAGTCGACCTCGGCGTCCAGCGCTGCGCCGGTGCCGCTGCGAAAGTTGTTGTACAGGCCGTCGAGCCCATAGGCCTTGAGCTTCTGGCTGTTGACGGTCTCTGAGGTCCAGCCGCTGGGGCTGTTGAGGAAGCGGCCCTTGCCGGGCGCCTCAGGGTCGCTGAACACCTGCGGGTAACGTTTGAGGTCGTCGACGCTGCGCAAGTCAGGCGCCAGCGGCGCCAGGCCGCGCGCGGGGTCGCCCTTGATCACGTAGGCGGGCACCCACCACCCTTCTTCGGCGTTCTTCACCGTATCGCCCAGGGCGAACACCTGGCCTGCCTGCTCGGCCTTGACCCACGCGGGGCTGCGCCCGGCCCATTCCTCGGCGACCACTTGCAGGTCATTGCGCGCCAGCGCGACTTCCATACTGACGGTGCTGCCGGGGAGGGTGTCGGTGGGGTAGCCATACCCGTGCTCGGCGATCAGCCGCAGGATCTCGGTGGTCAGGGCGCCGCTTTCCCAGTTGATGGCACCGAAATGGATGGGCGTGCGCTGCTCGGCGCAAGCTGCACTGTCCGTGCTGGCCAGCCCCGCGGTGAGGAGCAGGGCGGCCAGCAGCGCTGGAATTTTCTTCATCGGGACCTCGTCAATTGCCGTTGCATGGGGTCGGGGCAAGTGTAGACGACGAGGTTTCCGCTGATCCTTGCGCCAGATCAGACGCGGAACTGATCCATCAAGGCCTGTTGTTGGTTGGCCAGGCTGTTCAGCGACTGGCTGACCCGCGCCGACTCGTTGGCCTGGCCCGACAGCGATTCGGTGACATCACGTATGGTCGCGACATTGCTGTTGATTTCTTCGGCTACCGCGCTCTGCTCTTCGGCGGCCGAGGCGATCTGCAGGTTCATGTCGGTGATCACGGTCACGGCCTGGCCGATACGTTGCAGCGCGGTGACTGCTTGGCCGACCTGCTCGACGCCACCCTGGGCCTGGCGGTGGCTGTTGTCCATGGCGCCGACCACTTCGCGGGTGCCGGTTTGCAGTGCCTCGATGACCTGGCGGGTTTCTTCCACCGATTCCTGGGTGCGCTGCGCCAGGTTACGCACTTCATCGGCTACCACTGCGAAACCACGGCCGGCCTCGCCGGCACGGGCGGCTTCGATGGCGGCGTTGAGCGCTAGCAGATTGGTCTGTTCGGCGATCGAACGGATCACTTCCAGCACCGAGCCGATTTTCTCGCTGTTCTGCGCCAGGCCTTCGACTTCGCTCATGGCCTCGCTCATGTTGGCGGCCAGGGCATCGATGCTGTGGGTGGTGCGGTCGATGACCGCCAGGCCCTCGCGGGTTGCCTGATCGGCATCGCGCGCCGCCTGGGCAGCCTGGGCGGCGCTGCGGGCGACGTCCTGGGCGGTGGCGCTCATCTCGTGCGAGGCGGTGGCCACCTGGTCGACCTGGCGGTACTGCTGTTCCATCCCGGCGCTGGTTTGCGTGGCAATCGCCGACGACTGATCGGCGGTGCCGCGGGCGGCCTGCACCGAGCGTTTCACCTCGGCGATGGTCGGTTGCAGCTTGTCCAGGAAGCGGTTGAACCAGCCGGCCAGCTCGCCGAGTTCGTCGCGCTTGTCGTAGGTCAGGCGGCGGGTCAGGTCGCCTTCGCCACTGGCGATGTCCTTGAGCATTGCCGCTACGCCCAGAATCGGCCGGGTTACGCCACGGGCCATCAGCCACACCAGCAGCAGGCCAGCAATCGCCGCCGCCAGGCCCAGACCCAGCTCCAGCAAGGTCCCGCTGGTGTTCAGGGTATCGAGCTCTTGCTTGAGGGCTTCGGCCGGGCCGGTCAGGGCGTTTTCCGGCACGTCCAGTAGCACGCCCCAGGGATTGGCACCGGGAATAGGCGCGAAGGCAGCGAGCACCTTCAGGCGTTGCTGGTCGTGGTGGATGGTCAACTTGCCCTCGGCCATTTTGCGCACCAGTTCGGCGCCTTTGGCAGGGTCGACCTGGTCGAAGCGCTGGGCCAGCTTGCTGTCGTCGGCACTGTAACCGGCCAGCAGGCCCACCGGGCTGAGGATGCCGACGGTGGTGCGGCCTTCGTACAAGCTGCGGCTGGCCGCTTGGCTCAGGGCCTGCAGGCTGTTGAGGTTGATGTCGATGGACAGGGTGGCGATCACCTTGCCGTTGACCGCCAGCGGGAAGACGATGCTGGTCATCAGCACGCGCTGGCCGTCGATGTCATAGATATACGGTTCTACCACGCACACCTTGCCGGTGCTGCGCGGGCACACCCACCAGGTATTGGCCGGTTGGCCGCTGGGGCCGATGTCGGTGTTTGCCATGTCGTGCTCAGGCAGGGCCATGGCGGTCAGTTGGCCGGCACGCGGTTGCGACCAGTACAGCGCGAAGCGCCCGGTTTCGTTGCTGCCCAGCTCGGCCTTGCCGGCGAACAGGCTGTCCTTGTTGTCCAGGGCGTTGGGTTCGAACACCAGCGACAGGCCAAGCAGGTCGGGGTTGGCCTGCAGGGCGGCGCGTACCTGGCGCGTCATGTCTTCGCGCAGGTCGAAGGCGTCCAGAAAACGCTTTTCCGACTGCTCGCGCAGGAACAGTACCTGGCGGGCGAAACCAGCGCCGTATTGGTAGGCATCCATGAACTGGCGGCGGATGCTCAACGCCTGGAGTTCGCCTTGCGACTCGATGCGTGACTGCGCCGCCTCGGTGAGCATCTGCATGCTGCTGGCCTTGACCAGGTCCGAGCTGTGGTCCATGCGGTACAGCGAAAGGCCGACGAGCAGGGTGACGATGCTGGCCAGGCAGAGACCGGCGAGCAGGGTGATCTTCCACTGGATGGAAAGTTGTCGCAAAGGCATGGGGAGAATCCCTTTTTAATAGGAATGTGGCTAGCGACTATGTCGGCGGTCTCGTTTTTTTCTTTATTCGAACGTTCAATTTAAATTTTTTTTTCATCCACGCAGGCTACACCGTCAGTGCCGATGTAACGGCCAGCAACATGGCGTTTTTGACATCTGCCCCCTACTGCTGCAGAGTGCGCGCTTTTTTGTCTGCAGCTACGAGGAAAGCCAAACCATGAATGCAGTGATTGCCGCGGTGGGCATCATGCTGATTCTCAGCCTGTCGCGCGTGCACGTGGTCATCGCCCTGATCGTCGGTGCCCTGGTCGGTGGCCTGGTTGGCGGGTTGGGGATCGAAGGCACACTGAAGGCGTTCAATGGCGGCCTCGGGGGCGGCGCCACCGTGGCGTTGTCGTACGCCTTGCTCGGGGCCTTCGCCGTGGCCATTGCCAAGTCCGGCCTGGCCCACGCACTGGCCGATCGTGCGCTGGCCATGATCGACCGTCAGGGCCATACCCAGGGCGGCAAGGTCAAATGGCTGTTGATCGGCCTGATGCTGGTGGTGGCGGTATCGTCGCAGAACATCCTGCCTATCCACATTGCGTTCATCCCGCTGCTGGTGCCGCCGTTGCTGTATGTGCTGACACGTCTGCGCATCGACCGTCGGCTGATTGCCTGCGTGATCACCTTTGGCCTGATCACGCCCTACATGTTCCTGCCCGTGGGCTTTGGCAACATCTTCCTCAATGAAATCCTGCTGGCCAACGTCGCTCGCGCCGGGGTCGATGTGAGCGGGGTCAACGTCACCCATGCCATGGCCATCCCGGCAGCGGGCATGCTGGCAGGGCTGCTGCTGGCGGTATTGATCAGTTACCGCAAGAAGCGTGACTACGACCTCAAGCGCATCGAGCAAGTCGAGCAGGTCAGCATCCAGTACAACCCGCTGACCCTGCTGGTGGCGGGGCTGGCGATTGCTGCGGCGTTCATCGTCCAGTTGTGGCTGGACTCGATGATCATCGGTGCCATGGTCGGCTTCCTGATTTTCTCGCTGTCGGGCATCGTGCGCTGGAAAGACACAGACGACCTGTTCACCGAAGGCATGAAAATGATGGCCATGATCGGCTTCATCATGATCGCCGCGTCGGGTTTCGCCGATGTCATGAAGGCCACCGGCGAGGTCAGGAGCCTGGTCGAAACCTCGGCGCAATGGATTGACCACAGCAAGGGAGTGGGTGCCTTGCTGATGCTGCTGGTGGGGTTGCTGGTGACCATGGGGATCGGTTCATCGTTCTCGACGGTGCCGATCCTGGCGGCCATTTTCGTGCCGCTGTGTGTGCAGTTGGGCTTCGATCCGCTGGCCACGGTGTGCATCGTCGGCACGGCCGGTGCCCTGGGTGACGCCGGCTCGCCGGCATCGGACTCGACCCTGGGGCCGACGTCGGGGCTCAATGTGGACGGCCAGCACCACCACATCTGGGACACCGTGGTGCCCACCTTCATCCACTACAACCTGCCACTGCTGGCGTTTGGCTGGCTGGCGGCGATGACCCTGTAAGCCGTCAGCCCTTGTCCGGCGGCGAAATGCTGTTGAGGACGGTGCTGCCGTCCTTGCTGCGGGTCAGGTAGACCGGCAGCACCTTGGGCAGGTTGTCTACCAGGCGCCCGACTTCGCGGGTGTTGTAGATACCGCTGATGCGGATGCGGCCGGTGCTGGCGTCGGCCAGCAGCAGCGGTGCATCGAGGTAGCGGTTGATCACTGGCAGCGCCTGGTCGAGGCTGAGGTTGTCGAGCACCAACTTGCCGCTGCGCCAGGCCAGGCTGTTACCGTAGTCGTCGCTTTGCGCCAGCTGCGGCTCGAAGTCCCCTGTGTGGTAAGTGGCCTGCATGCCTGGGCCAAGGCGGTAGCCGCCCGAGCGGTCGTCGCTGCTGACCAGTACGGATCCTTCCACCAGGGTGACCTTGACCTGGTCCTGATACTTCCACACGTTGAACTGGGTACCAGTGACCCGGGTCTGGCCGTGGCCGGCTCGGACGATGAAGGGGTGCAGGCTGTCGTGCTGCACCTTGAAAAACGCTTCGCCGCGCTTGAGGGTGACCTGACGCTGGTCTTTGTAGTTGAGGTAGGTGAGCTCAGTATTGAGGTTGAGCTCGACCGTGCTGCCGTCGCTTAACTCCACGGTCTGGGTCTGGTCGGTGGCGGTGAAGTGCTGGTAGTGGTTGGGCAGCCATCCTTGTTCCCAGCCAACCCAGCCCGCCAGGGGCAGCGCCAGCAGTGCGATGGCTGCCGCCGATGCCAGTGGGCGCCAGCTGCGGGGCTTTACCACCTGACGGGCGGGCGGGTTGAAGTCGATGACCGTGGCGCTGCGTGGCAGCAGGTCGGCGGTTTGCCAGATGTCCAGCATCGCCTGGTACTCGTCCGCGTGGCGCGGGTCCGCCGCCAGCCAGCGGGCGAAGGCCTCGCGCTCGTCCACTGTGCAATCATCGGCGTGCAAGCGCATGCACCACTGGGCGGCGGCGTCGGTGATGGCATCGTCTGTGCTGGGGTTGAGGCGGTCCTGATTCATTGCGGCTCCGGGTTTTGCGCATTCTAACCCTCCAAGGGGCATCCCGAGAACCGAGGTAATGGCGAATGACTATCAGTTATGTGGTTTTTTCGTCGGATTCACAAGGGTTTTCAGCGTTTGAGAACCTTTCGCGGCGTTGTGGGACATCACCATGGCACGTTGGCCATACCGGGTGTTGCCCCCATGGCGATCGCCCTGCGCTGAGCGGGTAGTAGCTATCTAGCCTCCGGCAGTGGACCTTGCACCCTAGGCTGCAGTTTTCACGTCAAGGGAAGCAAGCCATGGTCGACGACAGGGGAAGCTCCAGCACCGATATCCATACGTTGGAAGAGGCTTTTCAGGATGACTTGCTGGCACAGCGCCTGCCTCACTGGGTGCGCAGGCTCGATCGCGATGAACTGGACGCGTGGCGCACTGCCCTGAAGAGCAGCTTGGTCTGTCGGCAGCAACTGGCAGCCCGGTTGCAAGGTATCCAGGGCATCAGCGATTTTGTCCACGCGCAGTTACAGGAGGCGCTGGCCAAGCGCTTCGGACTGCAGCTCGACGTCGCCACGCTGTACTTTCGTCAAGGCTATCTGGTGCCGTCAGGCGAGCAGCTTTTTACAGGTCGGGCCCCTGTCTGGCGGCCGGAATATGCTCAGGTACCGTTGCTTGAAGCTGCGCTCAACAATTTCGTCGGCGATGAGGCCGACCAACAGTTGCCTGGGAACGCCTTGGTCACCGAGGCGGGCGCTCACCTGTCCCGGCCGACGGCGGTTGAATTCGCCAGGCTATGCCGGGACCTGGACTTGGGTGCGTGTTACCAGAGGCACCTCGATACCTGTCTGGACGCGGCGACGGGCCCGGCGTCCGCAGTACCTGATGTGCGCTCGCTGATGCTGCAATTGCAGCGCTCAACCTTGCTCGTCGACGCGTGCCAAGCCAAGGCCGAAGGCGTGCTCAGCGAGGCAGAGCTGCACAGTGTATTGGGGCTGTGTCGGGATGGCCGATTGCCCGAGTTGGCAGGTGCCAGGGTGGTAGCCAAGCAACTGCGTGTGTTGGGCTGCGACCTGGAACAGATCATCATTTTCGATGTGCTCGAAGCGGGTTGGCTGCACGCTACCCGTAAACGGGTACTGGCCTATATACCCGGCGACCCTCATGGCCCCTGGAGCGCCTTCCCTGACCTTGAACAGTTCGCCCGGAAGCTGCTTGGCCACCGTCTGCGCGACGCCGGTTACCGAAACTTCTTCAGCCGTTTCGTGCGGCGTCGCGACAGCCAACGTTTCTTCACGGCTGTGATCGCGCTTTACCATGACGTGGCGATCTGGGCCAGCCGTGATCTGGACGTACACCTGCGTGACTACCCACGCCCCTTGTTCGAGCACCTGGCTGCGGCGCGCGTCCAGCAGATCAAAGATGACGCCGCGATGATCGCGCCGCCGGTCGCACAGATCGACCGCGCTGTGCAGCGTGACCATGAGCGGTGGCTGGCCGCGCAAGGGTGGGCATTGCTCGGTGTGGCAGGTATTTTCATCCCGGCGGTAGGCGCAGGTTTGCTCGCGATCATGGCCTGGCAACTGCTGAATGAAGCGTTTCACGGCATCGAAGATTGGCGTGATGGCGACACAGCGGCTGCATTGGACCATCTGACCCACGTTGCCGTGGACCTTGCCGTGGCTGGCGCTACCGTCGGCGGTATCACCCTCGCACGTCGCGGCTGGGCCCGTTCAGCGTGGGTGGACGGCATGGTATCGGCGCCACTGGAGCAAGGGGGGGCGAAATTGTGGAGCCAGGACCCGACTGCGTTCCGCGGCGCGGCACCGCAGGCTGCGGCGGACGCCCAAGGTGTACGCCACGAAGGGAGCCAGGCGTGGATTGAGATGCAGGGGCATCACTACCCGGTGCGTCAGCGCGTGGCTGACGGCGCGTGGCAGTTGATGCCCCGTGAAGGCTTCGGTCCCCTGGTGCTCGGCAACGGCGGTGGGGCATGGCGGCTGGCGAGCGACCAGCCCTCGCGGTGGACCGATCGCCATGACATGTTCCGCCGCCTGGGTGGAATGTTCGGCACGTTGGAAGATGCAGATATCGATACGGTGCTGAGCATTCACGGCCTCGGCGAAGACAACCTGAGGGCGTTGCACATGGCGCGTCAACAGCCTGATCCGTGGTTGACCGACACGGTCCGGCGCGTTCACCTGCAACGGCGGATTGTTCGCCTGATCCAGCAACTGGGGACCGACGAGCCCATCCGCGACCTCACCCTCCTGCAGCACGCTCAATTGCTGCGCAATGCCGCTGGGTTATCCGGCGTTGAGCTTGCCGGCCAGCTGCAGTTGCAGCAGCGGCAATTGCTGCAGAGGGTCTATGACAGCGTCCAGCCCAGCGACTCTCCGGCGGTCGCCCTCCTGCGCCAGGTTTTTCCCTCGCTGCATCATCCTGCCGCCCAAGCCTTGCTGGACGCCGCTGATGTGAGCGACTTCCAGCGCCTGACGGTCGATCGGCGGGTGCCGATGAGCGTGGGGGCGTCTGCTAGGGCCAGCGTTGCGCGCATCCGCCGCATCAGGGTGATGGAGGCGTTGTGCTTCGACCTGCCGCAGTCTGCCGACCTGGGCCGCGTCGCCATCGGTTTGCTCGACGAGCTTGCGGGGGCTGCGTCGGGCGTGCGCTGGCATCTCCTGGAGGGCGGCCTCGCCGGCCCTGTGTTAGCCGAAAGTGAAGCGGGCATTGATGATTTCTACCTGGTTCACTTCAGTGGGCGCTTCCTGCTGCTCGATCAGCACCACGTCACCCTGGGTGAGCCCGGTGGCCTGTTCGAGGTCATGGCCTCTGCCTACAGCGACAGCCAATGTGCCGCCATGGGGCTGACGCCGCCGAGGGGGGCAAGCCTACGCGCGTTACTCAGGCAGCAGGCGGCTACCCGGCCTGAGCAGGTAGAGCGCTTGCTGTCGCCTGCTCGTGTACAAGGCCTCTGTGCAGCTCAGCGCCTGGGCGATGGCCGCTTTGGCTATATGCTCAGTGGCCGCAGGTTCTGGCGAGGCACTCGCCAGGGCAGGCCCCAGGTGTTGAGTGACAGGGTGCACGGGCTGTTTCCCGACCTGGACCAACTGCAGATCGACACCTGGGTGGGAGAGGTGCTGGCCACCGGGCAGCGCATCGAGCCCTTGCTGGAAAGGTTGCGCGCGCAGTTGCAGATGCTGGAGCGTCACCTGCAGGGCTGGGTGGAGGAGGTTGCCCAAGAGCAGCGCGAGCAGCGGCGTTACTTGAGTCGTTCATTGATCGAATGCTGGCAACGCAGCGCGCTGGAAGAAGCCCGCCAGCGGCCCGAGCCCACTGAGCTGTGGTGGAGTCAGATGGGCGCGCGTACGGGCGGGTTGCCGGATCTGCCGGAGCAGGTACGTTTTCGCGCTGTGGCGGTGTTGTCATTGCGCCAAATGGGCATCAGCGCGCTCCCTGACGGTTTCCTGCGGGCCTTTGGCAACCTGCGTGTGCTGGAGCTTCCTGGCAATGAGCTGACCCAACTGCCCATGCACCTGCAAAGCCTGCGTCGGCTGCAATGCCTGGACCTTACCCGCAACCGGATTACGCTGAACCCTGCCCAGTGCGCGATCCTCGCCAGTTGCGAGCAGCTGAACTACCTCAATTTGTCTGAGAATCCGCTTGGGCGGGTTTTCTCGGTCAGTGCCATGACCGATTTGACAGAGTTGCGGCTCCAGGACACCGAGATCGAGGCCTTGCCCTATGGCGTCCTGAATTGCTCGCGGCTCCATACGCTCGACGTGCGCAACAATCGCATCGCAGAGCTGCCCACCGGTTTTTTTCATGCGCGAGTGTGGGGCGAGGGCCGCGTCTGGTTGCACGGCAACCCGTTGAGCGCGGAACAAGCGCAGGCGCTGCAGACGGCATTGAGCTTGCCCCTGCCGTTCGAGGTGCCGCAGGGGCCCGGTACGTTTCCGCGGATGCGCTGGCTGGACGCAATCGCTCCGCCAAGCCGCGACGACTTAGGTTCTGTATGGGCGTTGGTCGAGGCCCACGATGGCTCGGAGCCGTTCTTCGAACTATTGAATGGCCTCACTCAAACGGCTGACTTTCGCAGCCCAGCGGGGGCCCGCGACCTGGGTGACCGTGTGTTGATCATGTTGCAGGCCATGGACGAAGATGCGGGCTTGCGCACGGAACTGTTCGCCAATGCCCAGGCGGTGACCTGTCAGGACAGCGTTGCCCTGCGCTTTTGTGACCTTGAAGTGCGGATGCGGGTGTGGCAGGCAGAGCACGACGACGCCGCTGCGGGCGACACAGAGCAGGCGTTGCTGCGCTTGGGACGGCAATTGTGGCGGTTGGAGTTTGTTGATCGGATTGCCCTGGAGGACGTCCTCGCACGCCGGGACGCTGGCGCGGACCCGGACGAGATCGAGGTGGTGCTGGCCTATCGGCTGGCACTGCGCGTCGATCTGGACTTGCCGGTGCAGATCACTTCCATGCGCTTTCGCTACCTTGCCGAGGTCGACGTTGTACGTGCTGAACGGGCACGTGATCGCGTGCTGGCCGCCGAAACCAGCGAGCAGGTCGCCCACTCGCTGGTTGAACGGGACTTTTGGCAGCAATACCTTCGCCGTACTTATCGGCAGCGCTTCGATGAGCTCGATGAACCTTACCGTGCGCGTATTGAAGCGTTGCTGTCCGATGATCAAGCGCCCGAGGCCACGCGTCTGCAGCAGGTGACACAGCTTCAGGCGCAACGGGCACAGGCCGAGCGCGAGGCGATGCTGGGCCTGACTCGCGACGCGCTGGATGTGACCCACTGAATCGATGCAGGGCTTTGGCGCCCCGCGCTTTAGCCCTGCCGCGCGCAGCCCTTGGGCGGCGTGCGTCGTCAAAGGTCGAGCAGGCTGCTTGCCGGTTCCATCAATGCCATCTCCCTGAAGGTTGCATCACGATCAAGCCGCTCAAGACGGCGCCACAATCTGGCGAAGCCGGGTGCAGGGTCATCGAACGAATCGAGGTCCTCGATGAGTGCCCGCAGATCGCGACGGTACTGCAGCGGCAAACGCAACCAGAGCTGTTGTCGCTGCGCACTGGCCCCGCTTAGCAGCGGCTGATAGTCGGTGTCCGACACCAACAGGTCCACCCCATGGAGCTGGTAGTACTCCTCGATCTGTTCGCGAATGGGCAGGCTCAGGGATTCGCTTTCCAGGCACAGCACCTTGGCGGTCTCACGCGGCAGGGTGAAGTCCCGAGGCAAGCGCTGGAGTGGGTTGTCGGACAGGTCCACCACCGCGGCCGATTCCAAGCGCTCCAGCCCCTGGGGTAAACGTGTGAGGCTGCAATTGACCATGAACAGCGAACGTAGGTTGGACAGCCGGGAGATGTCTGGAGCGCTGAGCAAAGGGTTGTCAGAGAGGTCCAGAACCCGTAGCGAGTCCAGCCGCTGCAGGGCGATCTGCGCCGCCTCATCCCAGGTGATGCGGTTTCGCTCTATGTCCAGCCAGTTCAATTCGCCTGCCTCGGGAAGGTGCGGTAGGCGGGCAAACCGACAGCGGGCCAAGGTCAGCCGCCGTAGGCCAGGCATGCGCTGAAACCATTGGCTTGGCACTTCGCTCAATGACGGGTTGCCGCTGAGGTCCAGATCCTCCACATGGGTGAACCCGTCGGGAAGGCTGAGGGTGGCCAGGTCGTGGTTTTCCAGATGGAGATCTGTGAGGTTGAGGCAAGCGATTCGCTCGCCGGTATTCAGCCAGCGTATCGAATTGCGCCGCCAGGCGTTGACGATGGGTGCGATAGCACGTTGCCGATGTGGCGCGAGCGCCGCCCAGCCGTTCAGGTCGCTGCGCAGTCGTCGAAGGCGGGTTTCGTAATTGAGCAATTCGACTTCGGGGGAGCGCAGGTGGCGTTGCCAGTCGGCCAGCGTCCGGTCGACCTGCTCCTGCGTGAAGGTCGGAAACAGCCGACGCAGCCGTCCGGCCCATGCGTTGTGGGACAAGGAGGGGGGGCGGCAGCGGGTTGGTCGGTTTGCCACCGGCCAGCCGCAGGCGCAGTGGCGTGCGCTTGGCCCCGATACCCCACAGCCGTGCCGGCCACGCCTGGCGGTCTGTCTCGGCAAAGTGGCGGATGCGCGCTTGCAGGGTTTCGACATCGCCCAGAGCAGCTTTCAGGGGGGCTGGTGCAGCGGCGAACACGGCCTGGTAGAGATCCCCATGAACGGTGTCGGGGACGGGGTGCTCACCTCGATAGGCTTCGAAGCCTTGCGCTGATTTGAGGAGCAGGCAACGCTGGCTTGCCGACTCGCTGCCAATGGCCATCAGAAGCGGGCCATCTGGGCTGTTGGCGCGAATTTCCAGGCGCAGCGCCGCCGGCCATTGAGGCTGTCGCTCCAGGCAGGCCAGCACCAGCCGATCGCTGTCGGCGTTGGCCAGGCCAGGCACATAGAGGCCTTCCAGCGCGCGGGAGAGCGGCAGGTCGGCGCTGGCCTGTTCAGCCTCTGCGCGTAGCCAGTTGGGGAGAGTACCGGTACCCACCCAGTCGGCCTGTTCGGCGACGCAAAGGCGCGCAAGCAGTCGTGCTGCCAGCGGGGTGCTCAGGTGCGCGAATGCATCGCGCAATTTCTGCTCGGCAAGGTTGGGTGGGTACTCGTACGCTGCCATCAAGGCTGCAGGGGGGAGGTCGGCAAATTGCTTGGCAAGCTTCATCCGCTCCAAGGTATCGGCGAGCAGGACCGGGGTCGGGGCACCTGCTAGATAGATGGCCTGCAGACGGCAGCGATCGACGCCAGTGATCTTCAGCGCATGGCCCAGCTCGCGGTCGTCCAGTGCCTCCAGCGCCAGGCCCAGGCGGCGTACAAGCTGGCTGTCCGACCAGTCTTGAGGTGCTTCATGTTCACACCACCAGGCCCCGTCACCATTGTGCTCCAACACGGGTTGATAGGCCTGCTGGTCACTTGGGTGCACGATTCGCCAGCGGCCCGTGTCGCTGTCCAGACCCTGCGCATACAACTGCCCATCCATGCGGATATACCACGTGCCCTCATGGGCGTATTGGCCCAATGCGTTGGGTTGCAGGGTCGACGGCAGTTCGATTGCGTTGCCGTAGCCTGCAAGGTCCGCGCGCCACAGCCGTTGCGAACCGTCTGCCTTGGCGACCGGGTCAAGGCCTTCCATCAGCGGGCTGTTGAACAGTTTCGGTAGGACCTTGCCAGCGGCATGCAAGCCGCCGATCACTGCCAGGTTCAGCCCCACGGCCTCCAGATGACGCAGGGCCAGGTGGCGGTCTCCCACACCCCAGGCCTGGTAGCCCTCGTAGACTTCATCGAGCAGCTGGCAGGCCACCACGCCAAGCATGAGCGTGCCAACGCCAGTGATGAAGGCGCCTGCAATCATCAGGGCGTTCAGGCCAGCGCTTTCCCATTGGGCGATACGGCGCTTGCGTGCCTGTTCATCGACCTCGGCCGTAGGGACCGCGACCAGGCGCGCCTGCGCCTTGAGGCGGGCGAGGTGGTCGTGGTAGGCAAACGCGAACGGGTCCCCGTCGATCGCGCATCGAGCCAGGTACAACGAGGCATCTGCGCGTAGCGGCCAGGCTTGGTCGAGGGGCGTATCGCCTGCCGCATCAAGGTTTTGCCGAAGGCGGTCGATGAACTCGGCGTGGCTTGCCGTGGGGACATAGGCCAGAAATTGCTGGCGGAACAGCGGATCCAGCAAGTCGCTGCACAGGTCATCGTGAAGCGCATCGAAGTGCGAAGCCTGCCGCAACGCCCTCTTGTGACCGGGCAAATGCAGCAGCAGGCCGGCGCTGCCCAAATCAAGCAGCAGGGCCTCATGCAGGGTAATGCCAAACAGGCTCAGTTGAAGGCTAGGCAGGGTGGTGCGGCTCTCCACCAGGGCCGCGACTGCATCCACTGCCGTTGCGGTCACCCGATTGCGCATGAACGCCACGTCGGCGTCCAGGCGCAGGCGTGCTTGGCACATCGCCATGAAGGCATGCCTGACCGGGGCGGGGGTGAACAGGGCGTCGAGGTGTTCCTGATAGCGCTGGCCAAGGTCCAGCTCTCGGCACGCGCGGGCGAAGGCCTGGGGCGCCAGTTGCAACGGGGTGATGGCGTAGGTCTCGGAATCCAGTTCTATATCCACCAGGGTGTCTTGATCACCAAAGGTGGTCTGCCCCACCACCACGCAGCGCTTGACCTGGATGTCGCGTGCCAGCGCCACTGCACTGTCACGGCTGAACGTCACATCCTCGGTAAAATTGTGCAAGGCCGCGTGCAGCAGGCTCTCGCGCTCGTGGTGACTGACGTAGGTCTGCCAGGTGAAGGTGCGGTAAATCCGCATCAGCTGTGCGTCACGCACTGAGCTATCCAGCCCAAAGGCATCACGCAGATGCTCGCCAAGCAGTGGCTCGGCGAACTCGCTGATCTGTTTCAGGCCCTTGAGTGAGCGGACCAGGGCGCGCTCGGCTGCGAACAGGCGGGCCTGGCTGGCTACCACCGTTTCGCGCAGGTCGGGGGCGGCATTGGCGAACCACGCGGCTTGAGCGTCAGGCAAACCCTGCGCGGGTGTCAGGGCCTGCTGCAGATGCCGCCAGTGAGCCGGTGACAGCTCCCTGGCCCAGGCCGGTAGCTGCTGCTCGAGAAGGTGTTGGTGGGGGTTGATGGCGTGTGGCATGGGCGCCTCCTGTCGGTTGAGAGCCAACAGGAGGCATCAACTCAGACGCCCACGGGCGGTAGATAAGTGTGCTCAGAACTGCGCCGGTGCCATGGCATAGAGGCTTGCGCTGCCCGCCCGTATACTCGCCTCCAGCGCCAGGCCACGTGGCAGTACGCGCTGGAAGTAGAACACGGCGCAGGCCAGCTTGGCCCCATGGAACTCAGGGTCTTCGGCCTGCTTGGCGTGGGCCACGGCGGCCATGCGTGCCCACATGTAGGCGTAGGCGGTCAGGCCGAACAGGTGCAGGTACTCCACCGCCACGCTGCTGACCAGGTTGGCGTCCTCGTTCACCCGTGCGCTCAACCACTCACTGGTGCTGACCAGCCGCACCAGGCTGGCCTGCAAGGCGTCACGGTGTAACGGCGCGCTCACGCAGAAGGCGCGGACTTCGGCGGCGAAGCCGGCCAGGGCCTGGCCGCCGTCAGCCAGTACCTTGCGCCCCAGCAGGTCGAGGGCCTGGATGCCGTTGGTGCCTTCGTAGATCTGCGCGATACGCACGTCGCGCACGCGCTGCTCCTGGCCCCATTCGCGGATGTAGCCATGGCCGCCGAAGACCTGCTGCCCAAGCACGCAGCTTTCCAGGCCGTTGTCGGTGAAAAATGCCTTGGCCACTGGGGTGAGCAGGGCCACCTGGCGCTGCGCGTGCTCGCGCTCGGCGGCGTCCTGGGCATAGCGCGCCAGGTCCAGTTGCTGGCCGACGTAGGCGGCGAAAGCGCGGCCGCCTTCGGTGAGGGTGCGCATGGTCAGCAGCATGCGCCGCACGTCACCGTGGTGGATGATCGGGTCGGCGGCCTTGTCGTGGGCTTGCGGGCCTACTGCCGCACGGCTTTGCAGGCGCTCGTTGGCATAGCGGGCGGCGCTCTGGTAAGACGCTTCGGCGCAGCCGATGCCCTGGATGCCAATGGACAGGCGTTCGTAGTTCATCATGGTGAACATGGCGGCCAGGCCCTTGTTCGGTTCACCCACCAGATAACCGCTGGCGTCATCGAAGTTCATCACGCAGGTGGCGGAAGCCTTGATACCCATCTTGTGTTCGATCGAGCCGCAGTGCGCGGCATTGCGCGGCCCCAGGCTGCCGTCGGCGGCCACCTGGTATTTGGGTACCAGGAACAGCGAGATGCCTTTGGCGCCGGCCGGGGCATCCGGCAGTTTGGCCAGCACCAGGTGGACGATGTTCTCGGTCAGGTCCTGCTCGCCGCCGGTGATGAAGATCTTGCTGCCGCTGATACGGTAGCTCCCGTCGGCTTGGGGTTCGGCGCGGGTGCGGATCAGGCCCAGGTCGGTACCGGCGTGGGGTTCGGTCAGGCACATGGTCCCGGCCCAGCGGCCCTCGTACAGCGGCGGCAGGTAGGTGGCCTTCAGGGCCTCGCTGGCATGGGCGTCGATGGCCAGACAGCTACCGGCGCTCAGCGCCGAATACAGGCTGAAGCTGCAGTCGGCGGCGTAGAGCATTTCCTCGAACAGCACACCAAGCATTTTCGGCATGCCCATGCCGCCGTATTCGGGGTTGCCACCCAGCCCGACCCAGCCGCCTTCGCGGTAGGTGCGCCAGGCATCGCGGAAGCCGTCCGGGGTGGTGACGGTGCCGGCGTCGAAGTGCACGCCTTGCTCATCACCGTTGCGGCTGAGCGGGGCGATCAACTGTGCGGTGACCTTGGCGGCTTCTTCGAGGATGGCGTCGGCGGTGTGTGCATCGATGCGTTCGGCCAGCTCTGGCAGGCGCGCCCACAGGGCCGGGCCCTGGAACACGTCATGGAGGATGAAGCGCATGTCGCGCAGTGGGGCGGTGTAGTCAGTCATGGGCGGGGAGCTCGGGCAAATTGATGGGGGCTTGTCGGCGACAGGGCCGTTACGGCGTCAGAGGTCTCTGGCCCGGTCGCGCAGCACGTATTTCTGGATCTTGCCGGTGGAGGTCTTGGGCAGTTCGCCGAACACTACGGTCTTGGGCACCTTGAACCCGGCCAGGTGCTCGCGGCACCAGCTGATGATGTCGCTTTCACGGGTGTGCTCGTGCCCCGGCTTGAGCGCGACGAAGGCGCACGGCGTTTCGCCCCATTTTTCATCGGCGCGCGCGACCACGGCGGCCTCCAGCACCGCGCGGTGCTTGTAGAGGGTATCTTCGACTTCGATGGTGGAGATGTTCTCGCCGCCGGAGATGATGATGTCCTTGAGGCGGTCCTTGATCTCGACATACCCGTCGGCGTGCCAAACGGCCAGGTCGCCGGTATGGAACCAGCCACCACGGAACGCTTCGGCAGTCGCTTCGGGGTTTTTCAGGTAGCCCTTCATCACTGTGTTGCCGCGCATGAAGATCTCGCCCAGGGTGTTGCCATCGCGGGGCACCGGTTCGAGTGTTTGCGGATCGCCCACCATCAGGCCGTCGAGGGTCGGGTAGCGCACGCCCTGGCGCGACTTGATCCGCGCCCGGTCCTCCAGTGGCAGGTCCTGCCATTCATCGTGCCAGGCGCAGACCGTCACCGGGCCGTAGACCTCGGTCAGGCCGTAGGTGTGGGTGACGTGGATGCCCATTTCTTCCACGGCACCGATCACTTTCGCCGGCGGCGCGGCGCCGGCGACCATGGCCTGCACCGGGTGTTCGATGGCGGCCTTGGCGGCCTCGGGCATGTTCACCAGCGCGTTGAGCACAATCGGCGCACCGCACAGATGGGTGACCCGGTGCTCGCGGATCAGGGTGAGGATCTTCTGCGGGTCGACCCGCCGCAGGAACACATGGGTGCCGGCCAGCGCGGTGATGGTCCACGGGTAGCACCAGCCGTTGCAGTGGAACATCGGCAGGGTCCACAGGTACACCGGGCGGTGGCCCATGGCCCAGGTCATTTGGTTGCCAATGGCGTTGAGGTAGGCGCCGCGGTGGTGGTAGACAACCCCCTTGGGGTTGCCGGTGGTGCCGGAGGTGTAGTTCAGCGATATCGCCTGCCACTCGTCATCGGGCCATTCCCAGGCGAAATCCGGGTCGCCTTCGGCCAGCAGGGCTTCGTAGTCCAGGTCGCTGACAGCGCGGCCTTCACCGTACTCAGGGTCGTCGACATCGACCACCAGGGGCGGGTCTTGGAGCAGGCTCAGGGCCGTCTCGATGACGCTGTGAAACTCCCGGTCGGTGATCAGCACCTTGGCCTCGCCGTGTTGCAGCATGAAGGCGATGGCTTCGGCATCCAGGCGCACATTCAGGGTGTTGAGCACCGCGCCGATCATCGGCACCCCGAAGTGGGCTTCGAGCATGGCTGGCGTGTTGGGCAGCATCACCGCCACCGTGTCGCCACGGCCTATGCCGCGGCCAGCCAGGGCGCTGGCCAGGCGGCGGCAGCGTTGATAGGTTTCACCCCAGTTGCGGCGGATGGCGCCGTGGATGACCGCCGGGTAGTTGCCGTAAACGGCAGCGGTGCGCTCGATGAAGCTCAGTGGGGTAAGGGCGACATGGTTGACGGCGGCGGGCATCAGGCCCTGGGAGAATATCGACATGCACGAATCCTGTAAGGGAGACAGACGCAGCCTGTGCGTTCGGCCCCCGGTGGCTGATTGTTAGCTCTGATCAGGGTGTGGGAAGCGCGCCGGTGGCCGCTTTCCCCTGTCGCAGTTTTACGCGAACCGCTATGGTAGATGGAATATCGACTATAGCAATATAGTAAAACTACTATACGAAGAGTGATCGCCGTGGCCCGCTCCCTTTCGCCCTTGCTCGCCAAGGACCCGCAACCGAGCCTGTTGCTGGCGGCCGACGCCCAGGCCGTGGCCGTCAATCCTGCCCTGCAGGCGCTGATCCAGGGCGGCCCTGCGTTGCCTGCCTGGCTCCCGGCCAACTGCCCGGCGCTGGTGCGCGCCTGCCTGCGCCAGTGTCGGGCGATTGCCGACGTGCAAGCCCAGGTTGGGGAGCGGATTCTGCTCTGGACCTTCATCCCCGATGCTGAGGGTCAGCAGGTGCTCGCCCGTTGCCGCGATGCCAGCGAGGAGCGCCAGGGCGCCCGCGAGGCCAGCCGTGCCCGGCGCTTGTACCGCTTGATCATCGAGAACACCACCGACCTGATATCCCGCCACAGCCCCGACGGCCGTTTTCTCGATGCATCGCCTGCCGCCTATCGCCTGTTGGGCCTGTGGCCTGAGCAGTTGCGCGGCCTGGCCGTGCGCGCCTTGCTGCACCCGCGCGAGCGGCGCCAGGCCTTGCGTCAGGCGGCAGCAGCGCTGGATCAGGATGGCTACCACACCATGACCTGCCGCGTGCGCCATGCCGCAGGGGGGTATCGATGGTTCGAAATCGCCTGCCGGGCGATCCGGGAAACCTACACGGGGGCCGTGGTCGAGGTGGTCTGCGTTTCGCGCGACATCACCCTGCGCATCGAAGCCCAGGAAAATCTGGCCCACAGTGCCCGGCTGGCCACCTTGGGCGAGCTGGCGGCGGGCATTGCACACGAAATCAACCAGCCGCTGGCGGCGGTGGTCAATTACGCCAACGCCAGCCAACGTTACCTGCAAGGGCTGGAGCAGGATCCGCAAGCCCGCGAGCGGGTCGCCCAGGGCTTGCAACGGATCGGTGAACAGGCCACCCATGCCGCCGAGGTGATCCGCCGCCTGCGTGCGTTTCTGCGCAAGGGGCCGCGGCGTTTGCAGCCGGTCGACCTGGCCGAAGTGGCCGCCGAAGCCATGCGCTTGTGCGCCTGGGAGGCGGCCCGCGACCAGGTTGCCATCGAGCTGCGGGTCGGCACGCAACTGCCGGCTGTGTTTGCCGACCGGGTGCTGCTGGAGCAGGTGTTGTTGAACCTGTTGCGCAATGCCATCGAGGCCAACCGCGAGCAGCAGGGCGAGCAACCGTCCCAAGTTCTGCTGAGCGCGGTGCGCGACGGTGATGGGGTGCTGGTTGAAGTGTCCGACCAAGGGCCTGGCGTGGCAGTTGAACGCCTGGAGCAGATCTTCATGCCGTTCACCACCAGCAAGGCCGAGGGGCTTGGCTTGGGGCTGAGCATGAGCCGCAGCCTGATCGAAGGGTTTGGTGGCAGCCTGTGGGCGCGGACCGGTGCACCAGAAGGCTTGATAGTGTGCTGCCGCCTGGCGGTGAGCAGGGGATAAGGAGAGGCAAGGGTGCAAGCAAAGGTGTATGTGGTCGACGACGACCAGGGCATGCGTGACTCGACCGTATGGCTTTTGGAGTCGGTGGGGTTGCAGGCGTTGCCGTTTGCCAGTGGCCAGGCGTTTCTCGACGCCTGTGCCGCCGAGGGGCCGGCCTGCGTGCTGCTCGATGTGCGCATGCCGGGCCTGGGCGGCATGGCCGTGCAGCAGGCCTTGCGCGAGCGTGGCCTGGCGATACCGGTGATCTTTGTCAGCGGCCATGCCGACGTACCGATCGTGGTACGGGCGTTCAAGGCGGGTGCCAGCGATTTCATCGAAAAGCCTTACAACGAGCAGCTGTTGCTCGACAGTGTGCAAGCGGCGCTGGAACGTGCCGGGCGCGAGCACAAGGGGGATCAGGCGCTGGCCGAGGTGCAGCGGCGTATCGACGCGCTGACCCCGCGTGAGCGCGATGTGTTCATTCCGTTGGCTCAAGGCCTGAGCAACCGCGAAATTGCCGAGCAGTTGGGGATCAGCGTGAAGACGGTAGACCTGTACCGGGGGCGGGTGATGAAGCGCCTGCACGCCGCGAGCCTGGCGGAGTTGGTGGGCATCGCGATTGCCAGTGGCCAGGTGCAGGCCCTGGGCTTGCGGGTACCTGCTGCGGGATAACCAGGGCCGTGTTTTAGGGGCGAAGCGGTTGGCGCAGGCGCTGAATCATGAATATTTGCATAGCCCCCTAATCAAAGCTTTGACATTCACTGCCTAGGCAGTAATATTTTTAAACAATTGCCCGAGCCACCTGCCAATGTCCTATTTCACCCCGGAAAACTTCCAGACCTGCGCCATTGGCATGTTGCTGGGCCGCGCGGCGCTCCTCAAGGACCGCATCCTCGACTGGCACCTCGAATCCGAGGGCGTCACGGCGGCGCAGTTCAAGGTGCTGATCATCATTACCCAGTATCAGGTCGATACGCCGGCCGAGCTGTGCCGCTACCTGGGCCTGGACAGTGGTTCGATGACCCGCATGCTCGACCGCCTCGAGCAGAAGTGCCTGATTCTGCGCAACCGGTGCGCCGATGACCGCCGCCAGGTGCGTCTGGCCCTGACCGCCGACGGCCAGCGCCTGGCCGACCGCTTGCCGGAAATTGGCGCGGCGGCAATGAATGAACTGGTCGGCGTGCTGCAACCTGACGAGCTCAAGACCCTCGAAGGCCTGTTGGCCAAGGTCCTGCTCGGTGCCGGCGACCCCCTGACGATCCGTCGCTTCGGCGATCGTTGAACCCTGTTACGCAATTTTCCAAGGTATTGTCATGGCCACTTCCGCAGACACCACAACCCCTCCCGACGCGCCGCAATCGTCGCGCAAACGCAAGGCCTGGCTGCTCGGCCTGCTGCTGGTGCTGCTGCTGGCCGGCGTGGGCGCCTGGGCCTGGTACAGCCTGATCGGGCGCTGGCACGAAAGCACCGACGATGCCTACGTCAACGGCAACGTGGTGGAGATCACCCCGTTGGTGACCGGCACTGTCACCAGCATCGGCGCCGATGACGGTGACCTGGTGCATGCCGGCCAGGTGCTGCTGCAGTTCGACCCGGCCGACAGCGAGGTGGCACTGCAGTCTGCCGAGGCCAAGCTTGCCCGGACCGTGCGCCAGGTGCGCGGCTTGTACAGCAACGTCGACTCGCTCAAGGCGCAGTTGCAGACGCGCCAGGCCGAGTTGCAGAAGGCCCAGCAGAACTACAACCGGCGTAAAGTGTTGGCCGACAGCGGCGCGATTGCCGCTGAAGAGATTTCCCATGCCCGCGATGACCTCACCGTGGCCCAGGCGGCCGTGAACAGCGCCCGCCAGCAGGTCAATACCAGCTCAGCGCTGGTGGACGACACCGTGGTGTCTTCGCACCCTGATGTCATGGCCGCTGCTGCCGACCTGCGCCAGGCCTACCTCGACCACGCCCGCACCACCTTGGTGGCGCCGGTGACCGGGTATGTCGCCAAGCGGACCGTGCAACTGGGCCAGCGTCTGCAGCCGGGCACGGCGACCATGGCGGTCATCCCGCTGGACGAGGTATGGATCGACGCCAACTTCAAGGAAACCCAGCTGCGCAACATGCGCATCGGTCAGCCGGTAGAGATCAGCGCCGACCTGTACGGCAGCGAAATCAAATACAGCGGCACGGTCGACAGCCTCGGTGCCGGCACCGGCAGCGCGTTCGCCCTGCTGCCCGCGCAGAATGCCACCGGTAACTGGATCAAGATCGTCCAGCGCGTGCCGGTGCGTATCCACCTGAGCGCCGATCAACTCAAGGACCACCCGCTGCGCATTGGCCTGTCCACCGTGGTCGAGGTCGACCTGCACGATCAGAGTGGCCCGGCGCTGGCCCAGCAACCGCCGCAACAGGCCAGTTACACCACCCAGGTGTATGACCGTCAGCTGGTCGAGGCCGATGGCCTGATCGCCCGGCTGATCCATGAGAACAGCGCCAACGGCAAGACGGCGCAACGATGAGCAACGCTGCCCCGGCCCAATTCACGCCGCCAAGCCTGTTGCTGACCACCATCGGCCTGTCGCTGGCGACCTTCATGCAGGTGCTCGACACCACCATCGCCAACGTGGCGCTGCCGACCATTTCCGGCAACCTGGGGGTGAGTTACGAGCAGGGCACCTGGGTGATCACGTCGTTCGCGGTAAGCAATGCCATTGCCTTGCCGCTGACCGGCTGGCTCAGCCGGCGTTTCGGTGAGGTCAAGCTGTTCATCTGGGCCACGCTGCTGTTCGTGCTGGCGTCGTTCCTGTGCGGTATTGCCCAGTCGATGCCGGAACTGGTGGGCTTTCGTGTGCTTCAGGGGGTGGTGGCCGGGCCGTTGTACCCGATGACCCAGACCCTGCTAATTGCCGTGTACCCCCCGGCCAAGCGGGGCATGGCCTTGGCGCTGCTGGCGATGGTCACGGTGGTGGCGCCGATTGCCGGGCCAATCCTGGGCGGCTGGATCACCGACAGCTACAGCTGGCCATGGATCTTCTTCATCAACGTGCCGATCGGCTTGTTCGCCGCAGCGGTGGTGCGGCAGCAGATGCGCACGCGGCCGGTGGTCACCAGCCGCCAGCCGATGGACTACATCGGGTTGCTGACCCTGATCGTCGGGGTCGGGGCGTTGCAGGTGGTGCTCGACAAAGGCAATGACCTGGACTGGTTCGAGTCGTCGTTCATCATCACCGGCAGCCTGATCTCGGTGGTGTTCCTGGCGATCTTCATCATCTGGGAGCTCACCGACCGCCACCCGGTGGTCAACCTTCGGCTGTTCGTGCACCGCAATTTCCGCATCGGCACGATGGTGCTGGTAGGCGGGTATGCGGGGTTCTTCGGCATCAACCTGATCCTGCCGCAGTGGCTGCAGACGCAGATGGGCTACACGGCTACCTGGGCAGGCCTGGCGGTAGCGCCAATCGGTCTGCTGCCGGTGATCATGTCGCCGTTCGTGGGCAAGTACGCGCACCGTTTCGATCTGCGTCTGCTGGCGGGGCTCGCGTTTCTGGCGATCGGCACGAGCTGCTTCATGCGGGCTGGCTTCACCAATGAAGTGGACTTCCAGCACATTGCCCTGGTGCAGTTGTTCATGGGGATTGGCGTGGCCTTGTTCTTCATGCCGACCTTGAGCATCTTGCTGTCGGACTTGCCACCGCACCAGATCGCCGACGGCTCTGGGCTGGCGACGTTCCTGCGCACGCTGGGGGGGAGCTTTGCGGCGTCGTTGACGACGTGGATCTGGATTCGCCGGGCTGACCAGCACCATGCCTATCTGAGCGAGCACATCAGCCAGTACGAGCCGGCCACACGGCACACGCTGGAGCAACTGGGAGGGGCGAGCCCGCAGAGCTATGCGCAGCTGGAGCAGATACTCAACGGCCAGGCGTACATGATGTCCACCGTGGATTATTTCACGTTGATGACGTGGGTGTTCGCCGGGTTGATCCTGCTGGTGTGGTTTGCCAAGCCGCCGTTCACCGCGAAGGCGGCGCCGGGCTCGGCGGGGCATTGACGGCCCGGGGCGCGCACTTGGCAGCCCCGTGTGATCTATTCCCCTGCGATTCTTTTTCCCCTATTGTCGATCTTTCCTTACCAGGCAATCGGCAGATCCATGGAGAAAGTCATCGTCATCACGGGTGCCAGCCGTGGCATTGGCGCCGCCACTGCGTTGCTGGCTGCACAGCAGGGCTACCGCATCTGTATCAACTACCACGCCGACGATCAGGCCGCGCAAAGCATTCTCGCCCAGGCCCGTGCACTGGGCGCTGAAGCCATCAGCGTGCGCGCCGACGCCAGTGTCGAGGATGAGGTGATTCAGCTGTTCCACCGCGTCGACCAGGAACTCGGCCCGGTCACCGCGCTGGTCAATAATGCCGGCACCATCGGCCAGCAGAGTCGCGTCGAGGACATGTCGGAGTTTCGCCTGCTCAAGGTGATGAAGACTAACGTGGTCGGCCCGATGCTGTGCGCCAAGCACGCGCTGCTGCGCATGGCCCACCGCCATGGCGGCCAAGGCGGGGCCATCGTCAATGTGTCTTCGGTTGCCGCCCGCCTGGGCTCACCCAACGAATACGTCGATTACGCCGCGTCCAAGGGCGCCCTCGATACGTTTACCCTGGGCCTGGCCAAGGAAGTGGCAGCAGAGGGCGTGCGGGTCAATGGGGTGCGTCCCGGTTACATTCATACCGGCTTCCATGCCCTGTCCGGCGACCCGGACCGCGTGAGCAAGCTCGAGCCCGGCCTGCCCATGGGCCGTGGTGGTTACCCTGAAGAGGTCGCCGAAGCGATCCTCTGGTTGTTGTCGGAAAAGGCGTCTTACTCCACCGGCAGTTTCATCGATTTGGGCGGCGGCCGCTGAATGCTGCCCGTCAGGGCAGCTCGTCCAGCAGCTGGCGTACGCGCTCGGCCAATGCTTCGAGTTCGAAGGGTTTGGTCAACACCTGGGTGCCTGGCGGCAGCTCGCCATCGCTCAGCGCCGCCGTTTCATCGTACCCCGTCATGAACAGTACCCGCAGGCCGGGGTACTTCAGCCGGCACTGTTCCGCTACCTGGCGGCCATTGAGGCCACCGGGCAGGCCGATGTCGCTGAGCAGCAGGTCCGGCCGCGCAGCATTGGCCAGGTGGGCCAGGGCCGCAGGGCCGTTGTCGAAGGCCTCGACTTGATAGCCCAGCTCTTCGAGCACTTCACCGACCACCAGGCGCAACGCTGCCTGGTCTTCGACCAGCAAGATGCGTTGCCCGCTCGCGTGGCTGCTCTGCAGCGACGTACGCTCAGGCTCGCAGGCGCTCGCTTCAACCGATTGGTGATGACGCGGCAGGTACAACTCTACCCGCGTCCCGTGGCCGGGGGACGAAAGCAAGCGCACGTGGCCACCGGACTGGCGCACGAAACCGTAGGTCATCGATAGCCCAAGGCCAGTGCCTTGGCCCATGGGTTTGGTGGAAAAGAACGGGTCGAAGGCGCGCGCCGCTACTTCTGCACTCATGCCGGTGCCGTTGTCGACCACCCGCAGGCACACATAGTCCCCGGCGGGCAGCTCCAGCTGCCGTGCATGGTCACTGTCGAGGACGAGGTTTTCACCTTCGATGTCGATCGCGCCCCCTTCCGGCATCGCGTCGCGGGCGTTGATGCACAGGTTGAGCAGGGCGCTTTCCAGTTGGGGTGGGTCGATGAAGGTCGGCCACAGCGGCGTGGTGAAGTGGCTGCGCAAGGCAATGCCTGGGCCAATGGTGCGGCGAATCAACTCCTCCATGCCCCTCACCAGCGTTGTGACCTGGGTGGCGTGGGGCTGCAAGGTTTGCTGACGCGAGAACGCCAGTAACCGATGCACCAGCAACGAGGCCCGCTTGGCCGAGCTGCTGGAGAGCTCCAGCAGCGGGTCAAGATCGTTGTAGCGTTTTTGGCCCAAGCGCTGACGCATCAATTGCTGGGCGTTGAGGATGCTGGCGAGCAGATTGTTGAAGTCGTGGGCGATGCCGCCGGTGAGCTGGCCGACGGCCTCCATTTTCTGCGCCTGGATCAATGCCTGTTCGGCCTTGGCCAGGCGTTGCTGTTCCTGCACCCGGTCACTGATGTCGTAGGCGAACAGATAGGCACCTTGCAGGTTACCGTCAGGGTCACGCAGGGCATTGAAGCGCAATTCGAAGTGGCGTTTGTCCGGCGCCAGGCCAAATGCCGCCACTTCGGTGAACTGCTCGCCGGCCAGCGCACGTTGCCACAAGGCCAGGATTAGCTCGCTGTCAGAAGCGATGGCACCCATCAATGTTGGTAGGTGCTCGCCGATTTCGGGCATGCGCCCGTACAGTGAATGAAACACTTGCCTGGCCTGGCGATTGACCGCCAACCAGCGCATGTGGGTATCGAGGACATGGACGTTGAACACACTGTGATCGACCAGCTCGGCGAACAGCCTGCGTTCGGCCAGGGCCTCGCTGACCCGCTGCTCAAGGTCTTCATTGAGCTGCTGCAGCGCATGCTCGGTCCTGCGGCCTTCGGTGACATCCTTGAACAGCACCGCCACCTGGCGGCGCTCCGGCGGCTCGACGCGAAAACTTGAAATGGCCAGCACACGGCCGGTGGCAATCAGTTCCTGCTCGAACTGCAAGGGCTCACCGGTGCGCAGTACGGCACCGTAGCGGGCTACCCAGTCGTCGGCCTCGTCGGGCACCATCTCGCGCACGCTCTGCCCGACCACATTGGCGATCCCGGCGTGCCTGGCATACGCAGCGTTGGCCAACACATGCACGTAGTCACTGAGCGGGCCGTGCGGGCCGTCGCAGAACTCGATGATGCAGAAGCCTTCGTCCATGGTGTCGAACAGAAAGCGAAACAGATCGCCCCCCATTGCCTGCTGCTGTGCCAGGGTCGTTTCGAGCTCGGCATTGCGCGTTTGCAGCTCTTGGAGCTGCTGACGCAGGTGAAGCAGTTCGCGTTGCGGCATCGGGGCTTCCGGGCTTGCGCTGAAGGGCATTGTGCAACTTTAGCCTGCCCAGCCAGGCGTCGGCTAGAACGATCGCACAATGCGCCCGAGGGTTTCCATGGCCCGTTCGGCATCGTCATGCCAGGGGCTGCCGTAGTTCAGCCGGATACAGTTACCAAAGCGGCGAGTGGGCGAGAAGATCGGCCCTGGGGCGATGCTGATGCCCTGCGCCAGCGCCATGTGGAACAGTTTCAGGGCGTCCATCTGCTCGGGCAGTTCCAGCCACAGGAAGTAGCCCCCGGCCGGTTGGCTGACCCGGGTCTGTGCCGGGAAATGCCGGGCGATGGCAGCGAGCATGTTGGCCTGCTGGCCTTCCAGGGCGTAGCGCAGCTTGCGCAAATGGCGGTCGTAGCCGCCGTGTTGCAGGTAATCGGCGATGGCCGCCTGGGCGGGCATCGAGGCGCACAGCGAGGTCATCAGCTTGAGCCGCTCGATTTTCTGCGCAAAGCGCCCGGCAGCGACCCAGCCGATGCGGTAGCCGGGCGCCAGGCTCTTGGCGAACGAACCACAGTGCATCACCAGGCCCTGGGTGTCGAAGGCCTTGGCCGGTTTGGGCGCCTGTTGCGAGTAATACAGCTCGGCGTAGACATCGTCCTCGATCAACGGCACCTGGTGGCGCTGCAGCAGTTCGACCAGCGCCTGTTTCTTGGCTTCGGGCATGCTGGCGCCCACTGGGTTCTGGAAGTTAGTCATGCACCACACCGCCTTGACCGGGTGCTTCTCCAGGGTTTGCGCCAAGACCCCCAGGTCCATGCCTTCGCGGGGGTGAACCGGAATTTCCACCGCCTTGAGCTTGAGCCGTTCCAGCACCTGCAGGCAGGCGTAGAAGGCCGGCGCCTCGATCGCCACCAGGTCGCCCGGTTCGGTCACTGCCTGCAGGCACAGGTTCAACGCCTCCAGCGCACCGTTGGTGATCAGCAGCTCTTCCATGGGCAGCATCAGCCCGCCGACCATGTAACGCAGGGCGATCTGCCGGCGTAGCTGCGGGTTGCCAGGCGACAGATCAGTCACCACCATGCGCGGGTCCATCGCCCGGCTGGCGCTGGCCAGCGAACGCGACAGACGCTGCAGCGGGAACAGCTCCGGGCTTGGGAAGGCCGAGCCGAACGGCACGGTGTTCGGGTCCTTGATCGACTCGAGGATGGAAAACACCAGCGCGCTGACATCCACATCGGTCGATTCGCTCAGCGGCTCCAACGCCTGCGGCTCCTTGAACTGGCGCGGCGCATGGGCGTTGACGAAGTAGCCCGAGCGCGGCCGTGCGCGTATGAGCCCGCGGCGCTCGAGCAGGTAGTAGGCCTGGAACACGGTCGACGGGCTGACCCCGTGGGTCTGGCTGGCGTAGCGCACTGAGGGTACGCGCTGGCCGGGCCCGAGCACCCCGGAGCGGATCAGTTCGGCAATGTCGTCGGCGAAGCGTTCGTAGCGTTTCATGTTGGCTCGGCAAGCAAGGTGAACAGTCAGTGTAAGGGATCAGCGGTTGACCGGTGCCACGAAGCGGGTGTGAGCCACGCTGCGCACGGCCGGTTGGTCGCTGTCCTGTATTTCGAAAGCCAGGTCCTGCGAACTGCTGGTCGGGCGCTCGGCGAGCATGGCCACCGACACCGGTAGCTCGCTCATCTCTCCGGCCGGGATGACCAGTTCGGTTTTGCCCTGCAGCGCGAACCCGTCGGCGTCCAGCAGCCGCAGGTGATAACGCTGGCTCTGCGAGGTCTTGTTGATGACCTTGAGCAGGTAAATGTTCT
Organism: Pseudomonas ceruminis; assembly: GCF_021602025.1. Classification (GTDB taxonomy): domain Bacteria; phylum Pseudomonadota; class Gammaproteobacteria; order Pseudomonadales; family Pseudomonadaceae; genus Aquipseudomonas; species Aquipseudomonas ceruminis. Next base: position 48,615 of record NZ_BQHW01000011.1, on the reverse strand, counting down.
CGACCTGGCCCTGGGCATTCTCGCGGAACAGGCCGCGGTCCTTGAGCACGTCCAGCGACACCATCGGGCGCATCTGCAAGGCTGCGACCAGGGCCGCCAGCATGATCAGCAAGGCGACGGCGTAGCCTACAAGGCGAGGGCGCAGCCAGTGCGTGGTGCCGCCTTGCAGGCTGTGTTCGGACTTGTAACCGATCAGGCCGCGCGGGTAACCCATCTTGCCCATGACGTTGTCGCAGGCGTCGATACAGGCCGCGCAACCGATGCAGGCCATCTGCAGGCCCTCGCGAATATCGATGCCGGTGGGGCAGACCTGCACGCACAGGGTGCAGTCGATGCAATCGCCCAGGCCTTGCGCCTGGGGGTCGCTACCTTTCTTGCGCGGGCCGCGTGTTTCGCCCCGGCGCGGGTCGTAGGCAACGGCCAGGGTGTCCTTGTCGAACATCACGCTCTGAAAGCGCGCATAGGGGCACATGTGCAGGCACACTGCCTCGCGTAGCCAGCCGGCATTGAGGTAGGTGGCGGCGGTGAAGAAGACGACCCAGAACAGCGCAACGCCGCTCAGTTGCAGGCTGAACAGCTCTAGGGCCAGCGCACGGATCGGCGTGAAGTAACCGACGAAGGTCAGGCCGGTGACCACGGCGATCGCCAGCCACAGGCCGTGCTTGAGTACGCGACGGGCCAGCTTGTTCAGGCTCCAGGGGGCCGCGGCGAGCTTGATACGCTGGTTGCGATCACCCTCGGTGACCTTTTCGCACCACATGAACAGCCACGTCCAGACGCTTTGCGGGCAGCTGTAACCACACCACACACGGCCGGCATACACGGTGCTGGCAAACAAACCGAAAGCGCCGATGATCAGCAGCGCTGACAGAAGGATGAAGTCCTGTGGCCAGAAGGTGGCCCCAAAGATGTGGAATTTGCTGCTGGATAGGTCCCAGAGCACAGCCTGGCGGCCGTTCCAGTCGAGCCAGGCGGTGCCGAAGAACAGAACGAACAGTGCACCTGCAAAACCGATGCGCAGGTTGCGGTACAGGCCCGTGAAGCTTCGGGTATGGATACCGCTGACGGTAGTCGGCTTGGCGGCGGCCAGGTCGATGGCTTGAATTCTGTCGTTCATGGCGTCGGTGCTCTGTTGGCCTCGATCAGGCCTGAGCACTATGGCCCCCGAGCTGTTTTCAGCACAGGCTCAGGTTGCGCGATAAAAACCGTATCAGATTGCCGGCAATGGCCGTTGACCCCTTAGATTACGGAGCCTGGAACGCTGGCCTTCAGATGCCTGCGGCTATCCACCGCACCGGCAACCGTCAACGCGTCAGCCTCGGTTTCAGTGATAGGAACACGCTGACCGGCCAACAGCGCCACAGACATGTGCAATTGCTCGTCCGTCACGATTTCGATCGCCGAGCCTTCGCCTTCAAGGCGCAGGTCAGCGCTGATCAGGGTGCAACGGCGGGTGCTTTGATCAATTTCCACTGGCATGGGAGGGTCCTCCAGGTTGCAGTTACACGTGTGACCGCGCGTCGTGGAGGGTTGCTGCATCGTTCCGCCGGGCGGGCACTTTGCGGGCAGTGCAGAGGTCAATCTTCACAGGCAGCACACTATTGCTCTGGCCTGGAAGCGCATCAATGGACCTTATCTGGCAAACCCTGCAAGCAGAATTCGCCGACCTTACCGATGCAGGCGAAGTCACCCGTGTTCTCCTGCGCCTGCTGATGGCGGCGGTGCTCGGCGCCGTGCTGGGGTTCGAGCGCGAGCACAAAGGCAAATCCGCCGGTGTGCGCACGCACATGCTGGTGTCGATGGGCGCGGCGCTGTTCGTGCTGGCCCCCAGCATGGCCGGTGCCGATGAGCAGGCTTTGAGCCGCGTGATCCAGGGTATCGTCGCCGGTATCGGGTTTCTCGGTGCGGGCACCATCCTCAAGGGTAATGGCCAGGACACCAGCCATGTCAAAGGCCTGACCACCGCGGCGGGGTTGTGGATGACCGCTGCCATTGGCACGGCCGCAGGCATGGGGCGTGAAGCCACGGCGCTGATCAGCACCCTGCTGGCGTTGCTGGTGCTGGCGACGATGCCGTTGGTGGTGGAGAAGGTCGAGGGGCAGGACGAGGAGAAACAGAAGGAGGAGGAGGGCAGGAAGCACTGAGGGGAGCCGAAGCTCCCCTCAAAGCGTTGTTGCCTGCTCTTTTCTTATTATTGAAGACTGGCCTTTTGTTGTTTTTGTCAGCCTGTCCTGGTGTTGCGAGCGACCCCCATCCGGGGTCAAGAGCAAACGTATTTTTTTGAGCGCTGACCTGCTTTCATCCTGAAGATCCGATTCTGGCTGTTGCTGCCTCGAGGCAGTTTTATTGTTCTGTGCCAGCTCGCGGGGCGAACCCCTGAAAAGCGTGTCGACTCCAAAAAAATCTGCTTGCTACGCCTCTGCCGTGTTGTTCTTGTTATGTCAGAGCCGTTACCTGTTGTTTTTATTGGGTGTCACATTTTTTGTTGTTGTTGTACGAAAGATATAGCAGGTGCCGTGCCAACTTTTGAAATTCCTTTAAAATCAATGGCTTGGTCATGAAGGCAAAAATCTCGTGCCCTGAAATTCTGTCGATTTGTTTCCCTGTTACCCGATTTTTTGCTGGCGGCTGTGGGGGCGGTAACACTCCACCCACAGGCCTGTGACAACCGTGTGAATCACTGCGCACTGCGAGCCCGCGCCACCCGCGAGCCATTGGCACGGCCCAGCACGCTGCTGATGCGCTGCCCAGCAGCGATCAGGCGGTCGAGGTCGATGCCGGTTTCAATGCCCAGCCCCTGCAGCAGGTACACCACATCTTCGCTGGCAATGTTGCCGGTGGCGCCCTTGGCATACGGGCAACCGCCCAGCCCTGCGACCGAGCTGTCGAACACGCTGATGCCTTCGAGCAGGCTGGCATACACATTGGCCAGCGCCTGGCCATAGGTATCGTGGAAGTGGCCGGCCAACTGTGCGCGTGGCACCTGCGCCGATACCACTTCGAACAACCGCCGGGTGTCACCGGCGGTACCGGTGCCGATGGTGTCACCCAGCGAAACCTCGTAGCAGCCCATGTCATGCAGGGCCTTGGCCACCGGGGCGACCTGTTCGGCGCTGACCTTGCCCTCGTAGGGGCAGCCGAGCACACAGGAAACGTAACCGCGAACGCGCACACCGTGGCTGCGGGCGGCCGCCATGATCGGCTCGAAGCGTGTGAGGCTCTCGGCGATGGAGCAATTGATGTTGCGTTGGGAAAACGCCTCGGAGGCCGCGGCGAACACGGCGACTTCCTTCACCCCGGCCGCCAGCGCGTCCTCGAAACCGCGCAAGTTGGGCGCCAGGGCGGCGTAGGTCACACCCGGGCGCTGATGGATGCCGGCGAACACCTCGGCAGAGCCGGCCATCTGCGGCACCCACTTGGGCGAGACGAAACTGCCGACTTCGATATAGGCCAGGCCAGCGGCGGTGAGGTCATCGACCAACTGCACCTTGTCGGCCACGCTGATGGGCTGGGCTTCGTTCTGCAGGCCGTCGCGGGGGCCGACTTCGACCAGGCGGACTTTTTCGGGCATGGACATGGCGGGGTTCCTGTGGCGGGTCAACGGTTGTCGTTATTGTTCAAGGTGGTGGCCAGGGCCTGTTCGCAGCGTTCCTGGGCCGTATCGAGCTCCAGTTGCATCTGGTGGATGTCGAGCATCTGCTGTTCGAGTTGGGCGCGGCGCTCGGCGATTTTCGCCAGCATGCTGTTGAGCTGCTTGAGGTTGCCGCTGGTAGGGTCGTACAGCTCAATCAGTTCACGGCATTCGGCAAGGGAAAAGCCGATGCGCTTGCCACGCAGAATAAGCTTCAGGCTGACCTTGTCGCGGGCCGAGTAGATGCGTTCCAGGCCACGGCGCTCGGGGCTGAGCAAGCCCTGCTCCTCGTAAAAGCGGATGGCGCGGGTGGTGATGTCCAGCTCACGGGACAGGTCGGAGATGCTGTAGGTCTGGCTGCTCATGCTTGGGCTCGGCAAGGGGTATGGCGGTATCCTGAATGCAGGTTGACGTAAACGTCAAGCAGGGCGGCAGGGCTGTGTCGATTTTGCAGCCGAGAACAGACCGGGCCAGGCCGCGCGCCCCTCAATCAGGTTGCACCGAGCGGCGATACGCTTTGGGCGTCTGCCCGCTCAAACGCTTGAAGAACCGCGCAAAATACGTTGGGTCCGTGAACCCCAGGTTGTCCGACAATTGCCCGATGCTCATGCGTGTGTAGCGCAAATTGCGCCGTGCCTCCAGCAGCAGGCGCTGATGCACCACCTGCAGGGCAGTCTGCCCGCTCAACGCGCGGCACAGTTGGTTGAGGTGCAGGCTGGGGATTTGCAGCCGTGCGGCAAACGCCTCCACTGACAGGTGCTCGCGAAAATGCGCCTCGACCAGGCGCAGGTATTGCCCAAGCAACTGGCGGTCACGTTCGTCACGGTTGCGCGGTGGCTGGCCCAGTAGCTGACGGCGGCTGATCCACACCATCAGCGCCGTCACCAGAGCGTCGAGCAGAGGCGCCCGTGACGGCGCGTTGCCCTGGTATTCCTGCTGCAGCGTCTCGATCAGGTTGCGCAGGCGCACGCGGTCCTTGCCCAGTGGGTAACAGCCAGCCTTGGCCAACACACCCAGCGGAGCACCCAGGCGCTGTTCCAGGTCGGCCACCAGCGCGGTGCCAAAGGTCAGCACATGCCCCTGAATGTCGGCGCTGAAGCGAAAGCCATGCACCGTCAGTGGGGGCACCACCTGGATGGCCGCTTCGTCAATGGCGCTGCGCACGCCTTCGATCTCCACCTGGGCCTGGCCACGCTGCACGTACAGCAGCTGGAACAGCTCAGCGTGCTGGTGCGGCTTGATCTCCCAGTGGTGCAGGCGGCTGCGCGCCGGGATCGGTTCGCAGTGCAGCAGGTCGGTGCCGGGCCAGGCGTGGTTCTCACCGTACAACTGGAACAACGGGACGCCGGGGAGCGTGGATTTCATGGTGAAAAGCCCTGTCCGCTAATCGAACGATTTTTGTAAAAGTGCAGGTTTTGCATGGGATAGCACACATATTCGGCAAATTTACCCAGTAAAAATGCAGGTGCAAACCCAATAGTGCGAGACAACAACAATGAAAACTCAGGTTGCAATCATCGGTGCCGGCCCGTCGGGCCTGTTGCTTGGCCAATTGCTGGACAGGGCCGGCATCGACACGGTCATCCTCGAGCGCCAGACCCCCGATTACGTCCTCGGCCGAATCCGTGCCGGTGTGCTCGAGCAAGGCACCGTCGAGCTGTTGCGCGAGGCCGGTGTGGGCGAACGGATGGACCGCGAAGGGTTGGTTCACGAAGGCGTCGAACTGCTGGTCGGTGGCCGCCGCCAACGCCTGGACCTCAAGGGGCTCACCGGCGGCAAGACGGTCATGGTCTACGGCCAGACCGAGGTCACCCGGGACCTGATGCAGGCACGCCAGGCCAGCGGCGCGCCTATCATCTATTCGGCCTGCAATGTGCAGCCCCACGAACTCAAGGGCGAGCGGCCGTACCTGACGTTCGACAAGGATGGCCAGACCCATCGCCTGGACTGCGACTACATCGCCGGTTGCGATGGCTTCCACGGGGTTTCCCGGCAAAGCATTCCAGAAGGTGTGCTCAAACACTACGAGCGGGTGTACCCGTTCGGCTGGCTGGGCCTGTTGGCCGATACCCCGCCAGTCAACCATGAGCTGATCTATGCCCACCATGAGCGGGGTTTCGTGCTGTGCAGCCAACGCTCGCAAACACGCAGCCGCTATTACCTGCAGGTGCCGTTGCAAGCACGTGTGGAGGACTGGCCCGATGAGCGTTTCTGGACTGAGCTCAAGGCCCGCCTGCCCGCCGATGTGGCGGCGCGCCTGGTCACTGGTCCTGCCCTGGAAAAGAGTATCGCCCCACTGCGTAGCCAGGTGGTCGAACCCATGCAGTACGGGCACCTGTTCCTGGTCGGCGATGCCGCGCACATCGTCCCGCCCACTGGCGCCAAGGGCCTCAACCTGGCGGCGTCGGATGTCAACTACCTGTACCGGATCCTGCTCAAGGTATACCGCGAAGGGCGTACCGATCTGTTGCAGCAATACTCGCCACTGGCCCTGCGCCGGGTATGGAAGGGTGAGCGCTTCAGCTGGTTCATGACGCAACTGCTGCATGACTTTGGTGGGCACAAGGATGCCTGGGACCAGAAGATGCAGGAAGCAGACCGCGAGTATTTCCTGACGTCGACGGCCGGGTTGGTGAACATTGCCGAGAACTATGTGGGGTTGCCCTTCGAGGAGGTAGCCTGAGGTGCGCGCCTGGCGAAAGGTCGCCAAGGCTTGAAGTCAGGCGTGGGGATGGCGGACAGTGCGCTGCTCGATAGCTGAAGCAGGAAGCGTACCGATGACTGTCCCAACTCACCTGATTGGCGCCCTGTGCCTGGCCGCAGCCAGTAGCTGGGCCTGGGCCGACCAAGCGCTGCCTGCGCCGCCTGAGCTTGCCTCCGGCTACCGCAGCGGCTTGCAACCGGTGCAGGCCAGCCGGCACATGGTCGCCGCCGCCAACCCGCTGGCGAGCGAGGCCGGGCGGGCGATGCTGCGCGCCGGGGGCAGTGCCATCGATGCGGCAATCGCCATGCAGATGGTGCTCACCCTGGTCGAGCCGCAATCGAGTGGCATCGGCGGGGGCGGGTTCATCCTGTACTGGGATGGCCATCGTGTGCAGGCCTTCGATGGCCGGGAAACGGCCCCGGCGGCGGTGACCGAAGCCCTGTTTCTGCAACCGGACGGTTCCCCGATGCCGTTCCGGGACGCACAGATTGGCGGGCGTTCGGTGGGCGTTCCTGGGGTTTTGCGTGCCTTGAAGCTGGCGCACGACCAGCATGGCAAGCTGGCGTGGCGTGAGCTGTTCGCGCCAGCCATCGCCCTGGCGCGCAACGGTTTCCCGGTGTCCGAGCGCTTGCACACCTTGTTGGCCGCTGACCCTTTCATTGCCCGTTCGCCCGCCATGGCCCGGTACTTTCTGGATGCCCAGGGCCAGCCGCTGGCGGTCGGCACGCGGCTGCGCAATCCCGAGCTTGCACAGGTCCTTGAAGACATTGCCGAGCAAGGGGTAGAGGCCTTCTACACCGGTGAGATCGCCGAGGCCATCGTCGCCCAGGTGCGCGCGCACGCCAATGCCGGGCAGTTGTCGCTGCAGGACTTGCGCCAGTACCAGGCCAAGGAGCGCACCCCGGTGTGCGGCCCGTACAAAGCCTGGCAGGTTTGTGGCATGCCACCGCCGTCCTCGGGTGGGGTGACGGTGTTGCAGACGTTGGGCATCCTTGAAGCGGTGCAGCGTGGCGCAGCGCAACGCGACCTGGCAACCCAGTTGCCGCGCCAGGCACCCTCCGTAGCAGGCCTGGAACCCACCCCGCTGGCGGTCCATCTGCTGGCCGAGGCTGAACGGCTGGCCTACGCCGACCGCGCCCAGTACCTGGCCGACGACGACTATGTGCCGGTTCCGGTCAAGGCATTGATTGCCCCGTCGTATCTGGCCAGTCGCGCTGTGCAGGTGCGTGACTACAGCATGAAGCGCGCCCGCCCGGGCACTCCCGAGGGGGCGAACCTGGCGCTGGCACCGGACCGTTCACCGCTGCGTATTTCCACCTCGCACCTTAGCGCCGTGGACGACAACGGCCAGGCCCTGGCCATGACCACCTCGATCGAGGCAGCATTCGGCTCGCACCTGATGGTCAAAGGCTTCCTGCTGAACAACCACCTGACCGATTTCTCGTTCATCCCGCAGGAACAGGGCAAGCCTGTGGCCAACCGTGTCGAACCAGGCAAACGGCCGCTGTCGGCGATGGCACCGACGCTGGTATTTGCACGGGACACCGGGGCGCTGGTGGCCAGCCTGGGCTCACCCGGCGGCTCTCAGATCATCGGCTATGTGAACAAGGCACTGATCGGCCTGCTGGACTGGCGGCTCGACCCGCAGCAGGCTGCCAACCTGCCCAATTTCGGTAGCCGTAACGCCGGTACCGAAGTGGAGGCCGGGCTGAGCAGTGCGGCGCTGGTCAGGCAATTGACGGCCTGGGGTCATGAGGTCACGCCGATGACCATGACCAGCGGTATGCAGATCATCCAGCGCACGGCGGCAGGTTGGTCGGGCGGGGCCGACCCCCGACGTGAAGGCGTGGCACTGGGTGACTAGCCGTGGTAGAAGACAGTCTCGCCATTTAGAAGTTGAATAACCCGATGTCCATCAGCGTGAAATCGAATAGAGCCCTGTTCGACCTCGACCTGCTGCGCGCCATTGTCGTGGTCGCCGATTGCGGCAGTTTCACCACGGCGGCAGCGCGCCTGCATTCCACCCAATCGACCATCAGCCAGAAGGTGCGGCGGCTTGAGGAGATGGTGGGCCACCGCCTGCTGGTGCGTGGCAACCGCGACGTGTTGCCCACCGATGCCGGCCAGACCTTGCTTGGCTATGCCCGCCACATGCTGGCGCTCAATGACCAGATGCTCGAAGCCCTGGCCGGCGCCATGGTCGGTGTCACGGTGCGACTAGGGGTGCCCGAGGACTTCGTCGGCGGGCGTACCACCAACGCGCTGTCGGCGTTCAGCCGCCTGCACCCTCAGGTCAAGCTGGAGGTCACCAGCGGGCTGTGCCGCGACCTCAGCCAGGCCTACGACAACGGCGAACTCGACCTGGTCTTGCTCAAGCAGCGGCGCAACAGCCGCGAGGGCGTGGCGTGCTGGCCCGAGCGCCTGCAATGGATCGACAGTGCGCGAATGCCGTCCTTCGAACTCGACCCGATCCCGCTGGTCACCTTCCCGCCCCGTGGGCTGTACCGCGAGGACATGATCAGCGCCATCGAGGGTATGGGCCGGCGCTGGCGGATCAGCTTCACCAGCTCCAGCCTCAGTGGCATTCAGGCTGCAGTGGCCGACGGCATGGGCATCAGCCTGCTGCCCCCACGGGCGGCGACCCGGGAGCATCGAGTACTGGGGCCGGAACACGGGCTGCCGCAGGTCGACAGCTACGAGATTGTGATTGTGCACCGGCCGACGGCGGACGTGATGGTCAAGGCGTTGGCCGAGGTGATGACCGAGCTGCTGGCGGGCGGAGGGATCTAGTGTGCACGGTCCTTATCGCCGGGTTGCCGGCGATAAGGATGCGCCAGGGATCATGGCATCCCTAGCCATTCTGGCAGGGCCAACGAAATGAACGGCACGTAGGTCACCAGTACCAGGAACAGCAACAGGATCGACAGCCACGGCAGCGCGGCACGAATGGTCTGCCCCAGGGTCAGGCCCGTCACCGCGGAGGTCACGAACAGGTTGAGCCCCACCGGCGGGTGCACCAGGCCGATCTCCATGTTCACCACCATCACGATCCCTAGGTGAATCGGGTCGATCCCAAGCTTCATCGCGATCGGGAAGAAGATCGGCGCCAGGATCAGGATGATCGCCGAGGGCTCCATGAAGCTGCCTGCCACCAGCAGCACCACGTTGACCATGATCAGGAAACCGATCGGCGTGAGGCCTTCGGACAGCACCCACTGGGTGATCTGTTGGGGAATCTGCTCGGTGGTCAGCACATGGGCGAAGAGCATGGCGTTGGCGATGATGAACAGCAGCATGATAGTCAGCCGCCCAGACTCCAGCAGCACCTTCGGGCAGTCGCGCAGGCGCATGTCCTTGTACACGAACAGCGCAATGAATGCCGAGTACACGGCGGCCACGGCTGCGGCCTCAGTGGGGGTGAACATGCCGCTGTAGATGCCACCCAGGATGATCACCAGCAGTAACAGCCCCCAGAATGCACGGCGGGCGGTGCTGAGCCATTCGGCAAAACTGGCACGCGGTTGCGCGGGCAGTTTCTTGATGCGGGCGACGATGTAGATCGTCACCATCAGGAACACGCCCAGCAGGATGCCCGGCACCACCCCGGCCATGAACAGCTTGCCCACCGACGTTTCGGTGGCGGCGGAGTACACCACCATGACGATCGAGGGGGGAATCAGGATGCCCAAGGTGCCGGCGTTGCAGATGATCCCGGCGCCGAACTCGCGCGGGTAGCCGGAGCGCACCATGCCCGCTACGGCAATCGAGCCCACCGCCGCAACCGTGGCCGGTGACGACCCGGACAGCGCGGCGAACAACATGCACGCCAGCACCGCGGCAATGGCCAGGCCGCCGCGGATGTGCCCGACGCAGGCGTTGGCGAAGTCGATCAGCCGTTGCGCCACGCCGCCGGTGGTCATGAACGCGCCCGACAGCAGGAAGAACGGAATGGCCAGGAAGGTATAGCTGTCGGAGGTTTCGAACAGCTTGATCGCCAGCGAGCTCAGCGAGTCCTGGCTGAACAGCAGAATCGACAATGCCCCCGACAGGCCCAGCGAGATCGCGATCGGTACGCCCAGGAACATGAACACGAACAACAACAGGAACAGGCAGATAACAGTCATCAGTGGTGCTCCTCACCTGGGTTGGCCAGCTTGCTGGCTTCGGCGGCCTCGTCGGCCAGGCCCAGGCCATACTGGCGATGGGTGAACAGGCGGTAGAGGATTTCCAGGTAACGGATGATCACCAGGGCGAAACCGAGGGGTACGATCAGCGCGATGTGGCCAACCTTGATGCCGTAGCGGTCGAGGTCTTCGGCACCGATGCCGGCGACCAGCACTGCGCTCACCCACTTGATGCTTGCCACCAGAAACAGCCCGGCGTAGGCCAGGCAGCAGGCACAGGCGACCATGGCCAGCAGCCGTTGCACCGGTTTGCGGGTACGCCGCACCAGCACGTCGACGCCGAGGTGACCGGCGGTGCGCACCCCGTAGGCAATACCGAAGAAGATCAGCCAGCCGAACAGGGCCTTGGTCAGGGCGATGCTCCAGGTCATTTCCTGGGCATAGCCCATCAGGTGGTCGCCGATGCTCAGCAGCAGGTCGCTGGCAAAGGCCCAGTGGTCACTGAGCGTGTAGAACATCGTGTAGAGGTTGTTCAGCGCCACGTAGAGGAAGGTCACCAAGGTCATGGCCGCCAGGAGGAAGGCGATCATGCCTTCCTCGAAGTGCTCCCAGACACGCCTGAGCGATTGCATAGGAATTCTCCAGACAAACAGAGGGCAGGCCACCCGTGGGGCGGGTGGCCAGGGCAGGGCGCAGGGCAGGTCAGGACGCTTTGTTGGCCGCGTCGGCAGCGTTGATCAGGTCGGCGCCGATCTGGTCAGAGAACTTCTCCCACACCGGGCGCATCGCCTCACGCCATTGCTGGCGCTGCTCAGCGGTCAGCGGGTCGATCTCGCTGGTCTTGGCATCGAGGATTTTCTGCCGGGAGGACTGGTTCAAGGCTTCGGCCTGCTTGTTCACCTCGACCGTGACCTGGTCCATGAGTGTCTGCAGTTCGCCACGTATATCCTCGGGCAGGCTGTTCCAGAACGTGGCGTTGGTGATGACCATGTAGTCGATCAGGCCGTGATTGGTTTCGGTGAAGAACGGCTGCACTTCGTTGACTTTCTGGCTCTCGTAGTTCGACCAGGTGTTCTCGGTGCCGTTGACCGTGCCGGTCTGCAGGCCCTGATAGACCTCGGCAAAACTCATCTTGCGCGGGTTGGCGCGGATCGCCTTGAACTGCTCTTCAAGCACACTGGAGGCTTGCACACGGAATTTCAGGCCGCGGGCGTCCTTGGGCAGGATCACCTTCTTGTTGGCCGACAGCTGCTTGAGGCCATTGTGCCAATAGGCCAGGCCACGGATGCCTTTGTCTTCCATCGAGGTCAGCAGCGCCTTGCCTTGCGGGCCCTGCTGGAAGCGGTCGACAGCGGCCAGGTCATCGAACAGGAACGGCAGGTCGAAGATCTGCACCTGCTTGTTGTAGTGCTCGAACTTGGCCAGCGACGGTGCCAGCATCTGTACATCGCCCAGCAGCAGCGCTTCCATTTCCTTGCCATCGCCAAACAGCGATGAGTTGGGGTAGACCTCGACTTTTACCTTGTCCTTGAGCTGAGGGTCGGCAGCCACCAGCTTTTGGAACATCAGCGCGCCCTGGCCTTTGGGCGTGCTGTCGGCCACCACATGGGCGAACTTGATGATGATCGGGTCGGCGGCCTGGGCCAGGCTGGCCATGGACACAGCAGCGGCGCAGAACAGCGCCTGGGTCAGCTTCAACATCGATGTCACCTCGGATTTATTGTTGTAGGAGGAGTGTGGGTAAAGATGGACCAACGGCCTGTGTGTGGAGAATCAGCATTTGTGTAAGGCGGCGTTCGGTTTAGCTGAACACAGGGCTGTTAATGGGCGTTGTCGGCTGCTTCATGGGTTTATCCGCGAAGCGGCCTTCGGATTCAACGCGTCTGATGCGCGAGCAGGCGCTGCGCCCGCAACAGCACCGGTGCATCGACCATCTGCCCGTCTAGCTGGAACGCTCCGGCCCCGTTCGCCGCGGCGCTGGCGTTCACCACCCGCCGTGCCCAGGCCAGCTCATCGTCGCGGGGGGCGAGCGCTGCATGGATCACCGCCACCTGTTTGGGATGAATGCACAACGCCCCGCCATAGCCCAGGTCATACGCATGCCGCATTGCCTGCTGCAGGCCTTCGGCGTCGTCGATGGCGGGGAACACGCCATCCAGGGGTGGCAGCAGGTCGGCCGCACGGGAATGCAACTGCACGGCCATGCGCGCCTGGTCGAGGAACTGCCGGGCAGCCGCACTTTCGGTGTTCAAATGCAGATCCAGCGCCAGGTCCAGGCTGCCGAACGACAGGCGCTGGACCCCTTCGGCATGGGCGATCTGCTCCAGCGCCAGCAGGCCCTTGGCACTTTCGATGATCGGCCAGAGCGGTTTGGCAATGTGTCGGGCAACCGCCACCTGGGCGGTGTTTTCGACCTTGGGCAACAGCACCCCGGCGACACCGGGCTGGCACGCGCAGAAAGCCAGGTCTGCTGCATGCTCCGGGTGCTGCGGCGCATTCACCCGCACCCACACCGCAGGCTGCGGCGCCGCTTGCAGAAAGGTCGCCAAGTTGGCGCGGGCCTGGCGCTTGAGGGGTTCTTCCACGGCATCCTCGAAATCGACGATGACGGCATCGGCACCGGCGGCCAGCGCCTTGGCAAATCGGTCCGGCCGGCTACCGGGCACGAACAGCGCGCTGCGAACAGTGCTCATACCGCACCGCTCGCGGCCAGGCGGGCCTGTTGTGCTGCACTCAAACCCAGCTCGTCGAGAATACCCTGGGTATGTTGCCCCAGCCCGGGCACGGCATCCATGCGCGGGCTGAAGGCGGCGTTGCGCCCCGGTGGCAGCAATGACGGCAGCTTGCCGGCCGGGCTGTCCACGTCGCGCCAACGGTCACGTGCCTGCAATTGGGGGTGCTGCCAGACCCCGTGCATGTCGTTGACCCGGGCGTTGGCGATCTGTGCCTCTTCAAGGCGCGCCACCACCTCGTCCAGCGACAGGCTGGCGAAGCCGTCGATGATGATCTGGCGCAGCACGTCGCGGTTTTCCGAGCGCTTGTAGTTGGCGTTGAAGCGTTCATCGCGGGTCAGTGACGGGTCGAGCAGCACCTTGTCGCAGAACAGTGCCCATTCGCGTTCGTTCTGCAGGCCGAGCATGATCGTGCCGCCACCGCCGGTGGGGAACGGCCCGTACGGGTAGATGGTCGAGTGCGCGGCACCGGCACGCGGGGGCGGTGGCGCGCCGTTGTAGGCGTAGTACATCGGATAGCCCATCCACTCCACCAGGCTTTCGAGCATTGACACATCGATACGGCTGCCGACGCCCGTCTTGTCCCGCAGCAGCAGCGCTGACAGTACGCCGGTGTAGGCATACATGCCCGCCGCGATATCGGCGATCGAGCAACCGGCCTTGGCCATGTCGGTGTCGCCTGGCCCGCCAGTTACCGAGAGAAAGCCACCCTCGCTCTGGATCAGCAGGTCATAGGCCTTTTTCTTTTCATACGGGCCACCTTCGCCATAGCCGGAGATGTCGCACACGATCAGCCGCGGGAAGCGTGCATGCAGCGCCTCGAACGACAAGCCCATACGTGCCGCGGCGCCCGGTGCGAGGTTTTGCACCAGTACGTCGGCCTTGGCCAGCAGCGCGTCGAGGATGCCGTGCGTGGCGTCCTGCTTGAGGTCCAGGGTCAGGCTTTCCTTGGAGCGGTTGGTCCATACGAAGTGCGAAGCCAGGCCGTCGACGCGCTGGTCGTAGCCACGGGCGAAGTCGCCGCTACCCGGGCGCTCGACCTTGATCACACGGGCGCCAAGGTCGGCCAGTTGGCGGGTGCAGAAGGGCGCCGCGATGGCGTGCTCCAGGCTGATGACGGTGATGCCGTCCAGTGGGCGGGGCGTTGCTTGGGTCATAAGGTCACCTGTCATCATCAGTGCAGATCGGCCAGGGAGCGGGCGTCGCGCAGTTGCCACACCCGTTCGATCAAAACCTGGCCCTGGGCCGGGCTACGGGCGCCGGCGTAGGCCAGCAGGCGCTGGAACTTGGCTTCCAGCTCGGGGCGCGAAAGGGTGTTGCCTGGGTCGCCCTTGGGGTCGTCGATGGCGGCGCTGAAGGTGCGGCCATCGGTACAGGTCACCTCGACACGGCCCAGCCAGCGGGCGGGGTAGGCGGCGTCGACTTCGGCGTCCAGTTGCATTTGCACCTTGTCGCGAAAGCGCGCCACCCGTGGGTCGGTCAGGGCCAGGTCGCGGAATTCCAGCAGTTGTGCGCTGCCATGCACAGCGATCAGGCCAAGCACCGTGCCCATGGAGAATTTGGCCTGATGCACGGTGGCTGGGGTGGTGACCCGGCCGAGCACATCGATGGCGCCCTGGTGCACGCGGGTGACGACCCGGGCGATCTGTGCATGGTCCAGCCCCTCACGCTGCATAAGGTGCAGCAGGGCATCGGCGGCGGGGTGGGTATGGCGGCAGGAGGCGTGGTACTTGAACGAAGTTTCAACCAGCGCCCAGCGCGTGCCCAGGCGGTCGCTCAGGCGTGCCGGGTCGGCATCGCTGGACATGCCTGCGGCCAGGCCTTGTTCGCCTTCGAGGATGTTGCGCGCGCCGGTCAGGCCATCGGCAGTCAGGTAGGCGGCCAGCAGGCCATCGGCAGCCGCCTTGGCGGTGTGCAACTGTTTGGAATCGGCGGCGTCGCGCAGGAACTCCCACAACCCGGCAGCCTGGGTGCCGGCACTGCCTAGCAGGTTGATGAACTGCGCCCGGTCGAAGCCCAGCAGCTTGCCCACCGCAACTGCTGCAGCCAGGGTGCCGACGGTGGCGGTGGTGTGGAAGATGCGGTAATGCGAGCGGCCAAGAAACTCGCCGATGCGAATACCCGCCTCGTAGCCGGCCACGGCCGCCAGCAGCAAGTCCTGCCCAGACTTGCCCAGGTCCTGGGCCGCGGCCAGCGCTGCGGAAAACACCACAGTGGCCGGGTGCAACACCGAGCTGTTGTGCAGGTCGTCCTGCTCGACCAGGTGCGAGGCGGCGCCGTTGACCAGGGCGGCAAAGTACGGCGAGGAGCTGCGCCCGCTGGTCAGCACCCGAGCCATGCCTTGGGCCGGGCCCATGCGTTGTGCGTAGCGCTCGAACAGCGGAATCGGGTGTGCCCCCTGGCTGGCCAGGGCCGAGCCGAGCCAGTCGAGGAACAGGTCTTCGGTACGGTCCAGCACATGGCGGGGCACCTGGGCGTAGTGCAGGTCGGCGAGGAAGGTGGCCAGGGCCTGGGTATGGTGCATGGTCAGGCCCTCAGAAGCTGCGCGGCAGCTCGAGCAGGTGCTCGGCCACGTAGGACAGGATCAGGTTGGTCGAGATCGGCGCCACCTGGTACAGGCGGGTTTCGCGGAATTTGCGCTCGACGTCGTATTCGCAGGCGAAGCCAAAGCCGCCGTGGGTCTGCAGGCAGGCATTGGCGGCTTCCCACGAGGCCTTGGCGGCCAGGTACTTGGCCATGTTGGCGCTGGCCCCGGCGTTCTGCCCGCTGTCGTATTCGGCGCAGGCACGCCAGCGCATCAGGTCGGCTGCTTCGATTTCGATATGGGCTTGGGCGATAGGGAACTGCACGCCCTGGTTCTGCCCGATCGGTCGGCCGAACACCACGCGGTCGCGGGCATACGCGCTGGCCTTTTCGATGAACCAGCGACCATCGCCGATACACTCGGCGGCGATCAGCGTACGTTCGGCATTGAGGCCATCGAGGATGTACCTGAAGCCTTTGCCTTCTTCACCGATCAGGCTGCTGGCCGGCAGCTCGAGGTTGTCGAAGAACAGCTCGTTGGTTTCGTGGTTGACCATGTTGGCGATCGGCTGCACGGTCAGCCCATTGCCGATGGCCTCGCGCAGGTCGACCAGGAAGATCGACATCCCCTCGGACTTCTTCTTTACCTCGGCCAGCGGTGTGGTGCGCGCCAGCAGGATCATCAGGTCGGAATGCTGGACGCGTGAAATCCACACCTTCTGGCCGTTGATCAGGTACTTGTCGCCCTGGCGCACGGCAGTGGTCTTGATCTTGGTGGTGTCCGTGCCGGTGGTGGGTTCGGTCACGCCCATCGACTGCAGGCGCAGCTCGCCGCTGGCCAACTTGGGCAGGTAATGGCGCTTTTGTTCCTCGCTGCCATGGCGCAGCAGGGTGAACATGTTGTACATCTGGCCGTGCACGGTGCCGGAGTTGCCGCCGCAGGCGTTGACCTCTTCGAGAATCACCGAGGCCTCGGCCAGGCCAAGGCCGGAACCGCCGAACTGTTCCGGGATCATCGCCGAGAGCCAGCCGGCGTCGGTCATGGCTTTGACGAACGCTTCGGGGAAGCCCTTCTGTTCATCGATCTTGCGCCAGTAGCTGGCGTCGAATTCGGCGCACAAGGCGCGCACCCCTTCGCGGATGGCGGTGAGGTCATCGCTGTCGTACGTATGCATGCGGGTGTTCCCTGTCTGGTATCAGTCGAAAAGCACGTCGGCGCTTTGTGCCACGCCGTCGGCATTGCTGGCCCACAGTTGCGCCTGGCCGGGCTCGCCGAGGCAGCCGGCCACGACGAAGGGCGTAGGCACGGTGAGCGGGCGCACGCCGCGGTAGGCGAAATGCCGTACCCGCTTACCGGGGTTGGCGCGGATGAAGGCGCGCAGGTTGAGGGCGGCAATCAGTGGGCCGTGCACCACCAGGCCGGCATAGCCTTCGGTATCGGTGACGTAGGGGTGGTCGTAGTGGATCCGGTGGCCGTTGAAGGTCACCGCGCTGTAGCGCATCAGCAAGGTGGGCGTGGGCGTTACCGCTTCGCTCCATTGCGCTGGCACAGGCGCTTGAGCACTGCCGAGCTTGGGCGGGTTGGGTTCGCGGTAGACGATATCCTGCTCTTCGCGCACGCACAGCGCGCCGTGCTGCGAGTACTCGTGGCGCACGGTGACGAACAACAAGGCGCCGGTGCGGCCGTGTTTTTCCTCGATATGCACGATGGTCGACAACCGGTGAGCCTCGGCGCCGACCTTGAGCGGCGCGATGAACTCAACTCGGCCACCGGCCCACATGCGGTTGCGGTTGTCGGCAGGGGGCAGGAAGCCGCCGCGCGCAGGGTGGCCGTCAGTGCCCAGTTGCGTTTCAGCCACCGGCTCCTGGAAGAAACACCACATCCACAGGGGGGGCAGGGGTTGCCCCACGGCGGGTGCGGTTTCGCCGAAGGTGGCGGCGATGCGCTTGATGAGGTTGCGGCTGAGCTCGTCGACGGCCTCTTCCGTGCGGCCGATCCAGGCGCTGTAATCCGTAGCGGTCATAACCATTGGCCTCTGCATTTGTTGTTATGCCGCGATCATGCGAGGCGCCTGGCATTCTGTGAATTTGCATTTGTGTAAAGCAGCGTTCAGGTATGCTGAACGCCCGCACGACGACTGGACACGCCCATGCACTTCGATCTGGCTGATTTGCGGCTTTTCATTCACATCGGTGAATCACCGAGCCTGACCCAGGGCGCGCGCCGGGCGTTTCTCTCGCCGGCCGCCGCCAGTGCGCGGATCAAAGCGCTGGAGGCACAGCTCGATACGCGGCTGTTGTACCGCGACAGCCGGGGTGTGGAACTGACCCCAGCGGGGCAGAAGCTGTTGACGCATGCGCGGCTGATCATGCGCCAGGTGGATTACCTGAAGGCGGAATTCACCCAGTTCGGCACCGATTCGGCGGGGCACATCCGTATCTTTGCCAACACCACTGCCGTGACCGAGTTCCTTCCCGAAGTGCTGGCCGGCTTCCTGGCGCAGCGCCCTGGGGTGACAGTCGACCTGCAGGAGCGTTTGTCGCGGGATATCGTGCGCGGCGTGCTCGATGGCAGCAGCGACATGGGCATCATTGCCGGGCCTGTGGAAGCCAGCGGGCTACAAGTGATGCACTTCAGCACCGACCGGCTGGTGCTGATCGTGCCTGCCGGGCATGAACTGGCAGGCTGCAAGCAGGTTTCGTTGAAGCAGACGCTGGCCTTTCAGCACATCGGGCTGCATGACGGCAGCACACTGCTGAGCTTCTTGCGCGACCATGTCGAACGCATGGGCCTCAACCTGTCGTTGCGGATCCAGCTGTCGAGTTTCGAGGCCATTTGCCGGCTGGTGGAAGCCGGGGTGGGGATTGGCATCATTCCCGAGTCGGCCGCGTTGCGGCACAGCCAGACCATGGGGTTGGTGACCATTACCCTGGACGAGCCATGGGCGGTACGTGAGCGCAGCATCTTGGTGCGCGAGCTGGATGCATTACCGGGGACGGTCAGGGCGTTGATCGCTACCCTGATGCCTGAGGGCTAGCGCAATGCATGAAGGGCCGGCGCCTTCAAAAGAAGCTGCGCTGTGCCTTCAGCGTCACCATGCTCTGGCAGTAGGTGTTGATCCCGGCATACGCATCGCACCCACCACCGCTGAGGCTGGAATTGCTGTAGATCAGGTTGAGGTCAATGCCCAGCCAAGGTCGCGACAGTTCTAGCGACCAGTCAGAAAAACCGTTGACCTGGCTGCCATCGCCGATGGTGAAGGGCGTCCCCAGGCGGTGATGGGCAAGTTTTACCGTGAAATCGACATCGAACAGCGGCAGTTGGCCGAAATCGGCAAACAGGGTGCCCGTGCGGTTGCCCGGGTTGTCCCGCCAGGCGCCGCCAATACGGCTGCCCAGCAGCGACACGCCGCCATACAGGGCATAGCTGTCCGGCCCGGCGATGTTCGGTTGGCTGTAGTGGATCAGGCCTACCTCATACCCCAAGGTGCTGTCGAAGCGGTGCTTGTACCCCAGGTAGTTGTCCAGGCGCAGGGTGGAGTTGGGGGCCACGCCCATGCTCGGGGCGTACTGGCCGACATACCAGCCGCTGGGGTGACTGAGGTCGAGGCCGCCGTGGAAAGTGCCCACCGCACTGGGCGAGATCAGCCCCTGGGCCATGCTGCGCGCGGGTGTGGTGCCGAGCTTGAAGTCGAAGTCGCCCAGCTGGCGTTGGATCTGCTGTGCTGGCAGGGCCGGGCTGAAGAGGAGGGCCGCACTCAGCAACAGAAGGGGCCTAGTCATGGTCACCGTCCTGGAAGGCTTGCGCTTGAGCGGTAGAGAATACCTGGGTTGGCAGGCAGGGAAAACCACACGGGTACCTCAGAGGGGTTGCGAGATCTCGATCAGGTTAAGGTCCGGGTCACGAACGTAGACCGACAGAATCGGCCCGGTGGCGCCTGTACGCTGTATAGGCCCTTGCAGAATGGGCCATTGCGCCTGCTGCAGATGGGCGATCACCTGCTCCAGGGGGATGCTGGCGATGAAGCACAGGTCCAACGCCCCGGGCACGGGCAGATGCGCCTTGGGCTCGAATTCATGGCCGCGCACATGGACGTTGATCTTCTGCTTGCCATAACGCAAGGCCAGGCGGCCGGCACCGAAGGTTTCCAGCTGCATGCCCAGCACGCGGGTGTAGAAGTCGGTGCAGGCATCCACGTCGAAGGTGGTGAGTACCAGATGGTCCAGGTGGTCGATCATGGGCTACCTCGCTGGCAGGGGCTGAAACCGGTCACTCCGGCACCGGCCATGATAGTGCGACCCGCCAGCCTTTCAACTCAGCCTTTGATCGAAGGCCCCGGTGCGGCGCGCTCGGTGACCACCTGTGGGTCGGCAGCGCGCTGGATGATGCGCTTGTGTCGCTCGTATTCGTCAAGCGAAAGGCCTTGGCGTTGCAGGGCCTCCAGTTGCAACTGGCGCGTTTCTGCGCCGGTGTAGGGGCGCAGCTCAGGGTGGCTGGCGCAGCCGCTGAGCACGGCGATGCCGACGGCAGTCAGGGCAGCGAACAGCAGGCGGGCCAGGTTATTCATCGGGAGGCTCCAGGATTCTGGGGGCAGCAGGTATCGCAGCGCATGGAGCAAGGGTATTGAGCAGGCGCCTTCATTGGAAATTGTCGTTCTCGATAGTGACTATCGATAGCGCTGTGGCGGGGCTGGCGTTTGGCACCGGCGTGGCGATTGTCGATTGGCTCTGGGGCAACTGCGACTGGGGGCGTTCAGGACAAAAGCTGTTGCACCAGCCATTGCCCGGCAGGGCCAAGTGCGCGTCGGCGCGACCAGGCCACATCCATGGCGACCCGGCGTGGATAGCCCGGTAATGGCAGTTCCACCAGGCCACTGCCAAAGCGGCTGACCAGCGCCTTGGGCAGTTCCGCCCAGCCGAACCCGCGCACGGCAAATTCCAGCAGGGTCAGGTAGTCCGGCGCCGACCAGGCCTGGCCGCGCCCCTGGTGCAGACTCGGCGCGTAAGTCTTGATGTATAGCTGGCGCTCGTTTTCCAGATGCTGTAGCTGCACGAGCGCTTGCCTGGCCAGTGGGTGGTCAGTACCGACGTAGACGGCAAACTCTGCCTGTTCTGGAAGGCGTGCCACGGCCACATCAGCCGGGTAGCGCTGCTGCGCCGCAAGGATGCCGATGTGGGCCATGTCCAGCTGGACCATTTCGATCACATCGGCATCTTCCGACGGCCCACAGCGCAGTTCGGTGTGCGGATAGCGCGCGGCGAAGCGGCTCATCACCGCGCCCTGGAAGGTGACGCTGTAGCTGTCGGACATTACCACCGAAACCAGCGGCTCGACCTGTTCGGCCAGGCGCACCGCCAAGGCGTCGAGCCGGCCACTGGCATCAAGAATGGCCTCGACATGCGTGAGCACCTGGCGGCCGGCTGCATTAAGTGTGGGATGGCGGCCTGCCCGGTCGAACAGCTCGCAGCCAATGTCCGCTTCGAAGTTGGCGATGGCGATGCTGATGGTCGACTGGCTTTTGCGCAGTTTGCGCGCCGCAGCGGAAAACGAACCGAGGGCAGCGGCTTCGACAAAGGCAACGAGAGCTTCGGGTGAGTAGCGCATAAGTATTGATAAAATCGATAGCTGCTATGTCGCGAGTATCAATTCCATCAAAGAGAATGTGAAGCACGCATTCACTCTTGGATGGAAAACCACCATGAAAAAAGTCTCTTTCACCGAGCGCCTGGTCCATGCCGTTGGCTATGAAGCCTTCGCCGTGCTGCTGTGTGCCCCGCTGTTGTCCTGGGTAATGGGCAAGTCGCTGGCCACCGCCGGTAGCCTGGCCGTCATCTTGTCGTTGATCGCCATGGTGTGGAACATGCTCTACAACGCGCTGGTCGACCGCTGTGTCAGTACCCCCCGCATCCGTTGGAAGGCATCGACACGCTTTGCCCACGGCCTGGGCTTCGAAGCAGGTCTGGTCGTATGGTGCTTGCCTGTAGCAGCCTGGATGCTGGAAATCTCGCTGTGGCAGGCGTTGCTGGTTGAGCTGGGCTTCTTCGTGATCATCCTGCCCTACACCGTGGTGTACAACTGGGCGTTCGACAAGGGCCGGCATGTGCTCATGCAACGCCGGGTTGCCACCTGAGCAGACAACCAAGCAAGACGCACCCGCCTGTGAGAGGATGTCCGCCTTCTTAGCCATAAGCCCCGACAGGACCCCGAACACTAGCCTGATGAAGACGCCAAAACGAATCGAACCGCTGATTGAAGACGGACTGGTCGACGAAGTGCTGCGACCCTTGATGAGCGGCAAGGAAGCAGCCGTCTACGTGGTGCGTTGCGGCGCCCAGGTACGCTGCGCCAAGGTCTACAAAGAGGCCAACAAGCGCAGTTTCCGCCAGGCCGCCGAGTACCAGGAGGGCCGCAAGGTCCGCAACAGCCGTCAGGCCCGGGCCATGGCCAAGGGCAGCAAGTACGGGCGCAAGGAAGCCGAGGATGCCTGGCAGAACGCCGAAGTGGCGGCGTTGTTCCGCCTGGCCGGTGCCGGCGTGCGGGTGCCCAAGCCGTACGACTTCCAGGACGGCGTGCTGCTGATGGAACTGGTCACCGACGCCGATGGTGATGCTGCACCGCGGCTTAACGATGTGCACCTGGAGGCGCAAGAGGCACGTGAATACCACGCGTTCGTCATCCGCCAGATTGTGCTGATGCTCTGTGCCGGGCTGGTGCATGGCGACCTGTCCGAGTTCAACGTGCTGCTGGGCCCCGACGGCCCGGTCATCATCGACCTGCCGCAGGCAGTGGATGCGGCGGGTAACAACCATGCCTACAGCATGCTGCAGCGTGATGTGGCGAACATGGCGCACTACTTCGGGCGCTTCGCCCCGGAGTTGAAAGACACCCGCTACGCCCAGGAAATGTGGGCGCTGTACGAAGCCGGGGAGCTGCGGCCGGACAGCCCACTGAGTGGCGAGTTCGAGGATGATGAGCATGTCGCGGACGTGGGCGGGGTGATGCGTGAGATCGACGCCGCCCGCCTGGACGATGCCCGTCGCCGTGCCGCGCGGGCTGAAGCGGAGCATGGGCCAACCAAGGCCGAAGAGCCTCCACCCCCTTGGCTGCAGTGATTGCGGGCCGCTGCTGGCGGTCAGTCAGTCCGCTGACGGCCCGAAGTCGTTGCGCTGGTAGAAGCGCTCCAGCTCCTGCGCGGTCGGTTCTTCGCCGGTAAACACCCGCAGATACTCGGGGATGAAGCGCATGCGCTGGGCCAGCGGCTCATCGGTTTTCATGCTGATGTAGCCGATCTGGGTCAGGTAGATCGAACGGGCGCGGGTCGTTGCGGCGTCGTCGCTGAAGCCGAAACGGTCGAACATCTGCTTCAGCGCGTCGATGCGCAGGCTGTCGGCGTGCTTGATTTCCTCGGCCACCTGCTGCGACTGCAGCGCCCAGCTGCGCATGGCGAACTCGCACTGCGAATCGAACAATGCATCGTTCAGCCAGCAATCGAACACATTGAGAATTGCTTCGGTAATGGTGGCCGCATACGCCTGTGACTGGTTCACCAGGTTACGCGTGTTCTTGTGCTTCCATTGCTCGATCAACGCCAAGAGCAACGCTTCGCGGTCTTCGAAATACCAGTAGAAACTGGTGCGGGCGAGGTTGAGCTTCTTGGCCAGGGGCATCACCCGCACCGCATCCACCCCCGATTCCTTGAGGGTTTCGAACGCTGCGTTGAGCCAGCTCTCGATCGAGCCGCGGGCGGCGTTTTCCGGGGTGTTAGAGGTCATGTTCATGGCCGCATTGTTCCGTATCCACGGGGGGCTGGCAAGCGTCATGTACACCACTGTCTATTTTATTGACACTGGTGTACATGGGGGCTAATGTCGATTTTGCCTGATGACCTGAACGCGAGAACGACCATGTCCAATGATCCGTTGCTTCAGCCGTATGCACTCAAGCACCTCACCTTGCGCAACCGCATCATCACCACCTCCCACGAGCCCGCTTACGCCGAAGACGGCATGCCCAAGCACCTGTACCGTGCCTATCACGTGGAACGGGCCAAGGCAGGTGTTGCCCTGACCATGACGGCAGGGTCGGCCGCCATCTCGCGTGACAGCCCACCGGCGTTCAACAACGTGTTGGCCTACAAGGACGAAGTGGTCGGCTGGATGAAGGACCTGACCGACGCATGCCACGAGCACGGCGCGGCGGTGATGATTCAGCTCACCCACCTGGGGCGACGCACGCGGTGGGACAAGGGGGACTGGTTGCCCGTCGTGTCGCCGTCGCACAACCAGGAACCGGCGCACCGGGCCTTCCCCAAGCGCCTGGAAATCTGGGACATCGAACGCATCATCAAGGACTACGCTGATGCCGCCGAGCGCATGCAGGCCGCCGGGCTCGACGGTATCGAGCTGGAGGCTTACGGGCACCTGATGGACCAGTTCTGGTCGCCACTGACCAACGAACTGCAGGACATCTACGGTGGCTCCCTGGAAAACCGTCTGCGTTTCACCTTCGAAGTGCTTGCGGCCATCCGCCAGCGGGTCGGTGACCGATTCATCGTCGGCATCCGCTACACCGGCGACGAAGCGCTGGCCGGCGGCCTGACCCGGGAGGAGGGGATGCAGATTTCGCAACGGCTGCAGCACAGCGGCATGATCGACTTCCTCAACGTGATCCGCGGCAACATCGCCACTGACGCCGGCCTTACCGATATCATCCCGGTCCAGGGCATGCGCAATGCACCGCACCTGGACTTTGCCGGGGAGATCCGTGCGCTGACGGGCTTCCCGACCTTCCATGCGGCAAAGATCCCGGACGTCGCCACTGCTCGCCATGCCATTGCCGCCGGCCTGGTGGACATGGTCGGCATGACCCGCGCGCACATGACCGACCCGCACATCGTACGCAAGATCATCGAAGGCCGCGAAGACGACATCCGCCCTTGCGTCGGCGCCAACTACTGCCTGGACCGCATCTACAACGGCGGTGCTGCCTACTGCATCCACAATGCGGCCACTGGCCGTGAAACGACCATGCCGCACCTGATACCCAAGGCGGCGCAGCGGCGCAAGGTGGTCATCATCGGTGCCGGCCCTGCGGGCCTCGAGGCGGCACGGGTGGCGGGCGAGCGGGGCCATGAAGTGGTGGTCTACGAGGTGGCCGACAAGGCCGGTGGGCAAATCCGCCTGACCGCGCAATCGCCACGGCGCAAGGAAATGATCAGCATCGTCGACTGGCGCCTGGCCCAGTGTGAACGGCTGGGGGTGACCTTCCACTACAACGTCTGGGCCGACCGCCAGATCATCCTTGACCAGGCCCCTGATGTGGTCATTGTCGCCACCGGCGGCCTACCGCACATCGACGTGCTGGAGCAAGGCAACGAGCTGGTGGTGTCGAGCTGGGACATCATCGCTGGCGACGTCAAGCCTGGGCGCAATGTGCTGGTGTACGACGATGCCGGTGATCATGCCGCGCTGCAGGCTGCAGAGTTCATCGCGCAAAGTGGGGCACGCACCGAAATCATGACCCCCGACCGGGCGTTCTCGCCCGAGGTCATGGGCATGAACCTGGTGCCTTACATGCGGGCACTGCAACAGCTGGACACAACGTTTACCGTGACCTGGCGGCTGAAGGCCGTGGCCCGGACTGATGGCGGTTTGCTGGCGACCATCGGCACCGACTACAGCGAGCTGCGCCAGACCCGCCTGTTCGATCAGGTGGTGGTCAACCACGGCACCCGGCCACTGGACGAGCTGTATTTTCAACTGGTCCCGCTGTCGAGCAATGAAGGCGCGGTGCAGTACCTGGACCTGATTGCCGGCCGCCCGCAGGCTGTCACGCGCCGCGACGAGGGGCGCTTCCAGTTGTTTCGCATTGGCGACGCGGTAGCCTCGCGCAACACCCATGCCGCCATTTATGACGCGTTGCGTCTGGTGAAGGACCTCTGAACCTCTTCGGCGCTGGAAGGCTGATCGCACGGGGGAGGGGCATCCTCCTCCCTTCAGTCGAGGCTGGCTTGTAGCGCCTCGATGAACACCGCTTCCGCCCGGCTCAGGCGCTGGTCCCTGTTCCACAGCAGGTGGATGTCCACATCGGCGATTCCCTCCTGGGGCGGTAGCTTCCACAGCAGCCCCGCTGCCACATCGGCCGCCACCACGTGCTCTGGCAGGCAGCCGATGCCAAACCCGGCGATCACCAGGCGGCGCACCTCTTCAAGGCTTGGCGAAGACGCCACGATCCGCCCGGAAAACCCCTGCTGGTCACGGAAGATGGTCAGCGGTGAAAGCATGCCGCCAATCTGGTCACTGGTAAAACTGACGAAATTCTCCCGCTGCAGGTCGCCTTCCGCCTGGCCGAACAGGGCGTGGTGCTTGCCGCAGAAAAACGCATAGCGCTGGCGCAGGAACAACCGCTGCTCCAGGCGCGGTTGCGCACGACGGTTGAGGCTCAGCCCTGCGGTGGCGGTTTTTTCCTGCAAGGCAGCGACGATATCCGAGCTGCGCATCACATCGATTTCCACGTCCACCCGCGGGTGCTGGCGGTGGAAATCGGCAAGAAAGGCATCGAAGCGTTCGCTGACGATCCGGCTGATCATCAGTAGCCGGACCTTGCCCACCAACGCGTCCCCGGGCTGTTCCAGCAGGCCGCCGATCTGCGACATCTGCCCGTACACCTCTCCCGCCAGTTGGAACAGTTGCTCGCCCATGTCGGTGAGTACGAAGCGTGGCCCGCGGCGGGCGATCAACTGGCGGCCAAGCTGTTCCTCGAGGCGCTTGAGTGCCTGGCTCACCGCCGGCTGGGTCAGGTGCAGGCGCGCTGCCGCGCGGCTGATGGACAGCTCCTGGCCGATGATGCGAAAGGTGCGCAGCAGGTTCCAGTCGAGGCGATCGTTGAGCAGGCGGTCGGACATGTCAGGGCTCTATGATAAGCATGGCTAATAGTGCAAATAATAAATAGAAAATTGACTAATCATAGCCCTGGGACGATAAATCGCACTCAAGCGCCAGCAGAGCGCCACCGTGACCTATCAACTCCTGCCAGAAAAACAAGCAAAGGAGCCCCCCATGAAGCCCACCGCTTCGCCCCAGCCGCGCCGTGCCGCCGCGGCCGCGTTCATTGGCACCATGATCGAGTGGTACGACTTCTACATCTACGCCACCGCCGCCGCGCTGGTGTTCGGTGCGTTGTTCTTCCCTTCCGACAACAGCCTGTTCAGCACCATGGCCGCGTTCGGCACCTTCGCCGTGGGCTTCTTCGCCCGGCCGCTCGGTGGCATCGTCTTCGGCCATGTGGGTGACCGTATCGGCCGCAAGAAATCGCTGGTCATCACCCTGCTGATGATGGGCATCGTCACCGTGTGCATCGGCCTGCTGCCGACCTATGCGCAAATCGGAGCCACCGCGCCGGTGCTGCTGATCATCCTGCGGGTGATCCAGGGTATCGCCGTGGGGGGCGAATGGGGTGGGGCAGTGCTGATGGCCGGCGAGCATGCGCCCAAAGGCCGACGCAATTTCTTCGCCTCGTTCGCCCAGCTGGGCAGCCCGGCCGGGTTGATCCTTTCGCTGCTGGCGTTCGGCGCTGTCACCCGCCTGCCCGAGGAAGACCTGATGAACTGGGGTTGGCGCGTGCCGTTCCTGGCCAGCGCCTTGTTGCTGCTGGTGGGCCTGGCGATCCGCCTGGGGGTCAATGAGTCGCCTGAATTCATCGCCAGCCGCGAGCAGGCCGCGAAGGCCAAGCGCAAGGAGCAGGCGCCGGTACTGGAAGTACTGCGTACCGCCTGGCGCCCGCTGCTGCTGTGCATCGGTGCCAATACCTTGGGCATCGCCGGGGTCTATTTCACCAATACCTTCATGATCAGCTACACCACCCAGCAACTGCACCTGGAGCGTTCGCTGATCCTTGAATGCCTGTTCTTCGTGGCGATCATCCAGTTCTGCGTTCAGCCGATGGCTGCGTGGTTGTCGGAAAAGATCGGTGCCACGCGTTTCTTGGCCCTGGTTGCAGTGTTGGCCATGGCCTCGCCCTACCCGATGTTCGTGCTGGTCAGCTCAGGCCAAGGCCCGCTGATCGTGCTCGGCATCGCACTGGCAGCGGCCTGCATGGCGTCGTTCTACGCCGTGATTGCCGGTTACGTCAGCGGGATGTTCGAAACCCGCGTGCGCTACACCGCCATTTCCCTGGCCTACCAGGTGTGCGGCGCCATCGCCGGTGGCCTGACGCCACTGATCGGGACCTGGCTGGCCCATACCTTCACCGGTCAGTGGTGGCCGATGGCGGTGTTCTACACCGTGATCGCCACCCTTTCGCTGGTTTGCGTGCTTGCCCTGGCGCGTCAGTACGCCCTTAGCCAGCGCCTTGAGCTGGCCTGATTCAACCGCTTTGTTTTTGGAGTACCCGCACATGTTGAAAAGCAATGGCGAACGCCTGTGGGCGAGCCTGATGGCCATGGCTGAGGTCGGTGCCACCGCCCGCGGCGGCAGCTGCCGGCTGGCCCTGAGCGACGAGGACAAGGCCGGCCGCGAACTGTTCAGCCACTGGTGCCGCGAGGCGGGGCTGAGCCTGACGGTGGATGCCATCGGCAACCTGTTCGCCCGCCGCCTGGGCTCGGACCCGGATGCCGCCCCGGTGATGATGGGCAGCCACCTCGATACCCAACCTGAAGGCGGCCGCTTCGATGGCGTCTACGGCGTGTTGGCAGGTCTGGAGGTGGTACGTCGCCTCAATGACCTGAACATCCAGACCCGCAAACCGCTGGAAATTGCAGTGTGGACCAACGAGGAGGGCGCGCGCTTCACCCCGGCCATGTTCGGCTCGGCGGTGTTCACCGGCACCCTGGCCCTTGAGCAGGCGCTGGCCATCCGCGATGCCGATGGCATCAGCGTGGCCGATGAGCTGCAGCGCACCGGTTACGCAGGGCAACGCCCACTGGGCGGTAAGGTCGATGCCTACTTCGAGGCGCATATCGAGCAAGGCCCCATCCTTGAAGACAACGCCAAATGCATTGGCGTGGTCAGTGGCGGCCAGGCCATACGCTGGCTCGACGTAACGGTCGAAGGCATGGCCGCCCACGCCGGCACCACGCCGATGCCGCTGCGCAAGGACGCCCTGTATGGCGCCGCAAGGATGATCCAGGCGGTGGAGCAACTGGCTGCCGATTTCGCCCCCGAAGGCCTGACCACGGTGGGTGAACTGTCGATTGCCAAATCCTCGCGTAACACCATCCCAGGCGTGCTGCGCTTCACCGTCGACCTGCGTCATCACCGTGATGACGCCATCGAGGCGATGGAACGTGAGCTTGGGCTCACGCTGCAAGCCATCGCTGCGCAACGGGGCTTGCAGGTACGCATCGTGCGCCATTGGGTCAGCCCGGCGACCCCGTTCGACGCCGACTGCGTGGCTGCCGTGCAGCAGGCGGTCGATGGCCTGGGCTATACCCAGCAGTCGATCGTCAGTGGCGCCGGCCACGACGC
Organism: Pseudomonas ceruminis; assembly: GCF_021602025.1. Lineage (GTDB taxonomy): Bacteria > Pseudomonadota > Gammaproteobacteria > Pseudomonadales > Pseudomonadaceae > Aquipseudomonas > Aquipseudomonas ceruminis. The sequence goes on along the minus strand of NZ_BQHW01000011.1, from coordinate 19,437 downwards.
CATTCTGTTGGCCCGTTACTGCCCCACGGCCATGGTCTTCATCCCCTGTGTCGGTGGCCTGAGCCACAACGAGGCGGAAGACGTGCTGCCCGAGGATGCCCGCCAGGGTGCTGACGTGCTGCTTAACGCCGTGCTGGCCCGTGCTGGCCGTGTAGAACAAGGAGAAGCCTGATGCGTTGCTACTTTCACCCTGAACAGTTGCTGCACCATCCACGCAGCTACTACTCGCGCGGCGCCATGCGCACCCCCCAGGAAGTCCCCGAGCGCGCCCAGCGCCTGCTGCAGGCGGCCAAGGGGCTAGGCTTCGACATGCGCCAACCCGAGGATGCCGGCCTGGATCCGCTCAAGGCGGTACACGGCGAGGCCTACCTGGCATTCCTCGAAGAAGCCCATGCACGCTGGAAGGAGGTGCCCGAGGACTGGGGCGACGAGGTCATGTCGAACATCTTCGTGCGCGAGCCCAACGCCCTGCGCGGCATCCTCGCCCAGGCCGGGCGCTATCTGGCCGATGGCAGCTGCCCGGTAGGCGAACACACCTGGCACTCGGCCTACTGGTCGGCGCAGAGCGCTGTGGCAGCGGCCAAGGCTATCCTCGATGGCGAGCCCGCCGCCTATGCCCTGTGCCGCCCACCGGGGCACCATGCGCGCTTCGATGCCGCCGGTGGCTTCTGCTACATCAACAACGCCGCTGTCGCCGCCCAGGCCCTGCGCAGCCGCTACAGCCGCGTGGCGATCCTCGACACCGACATGCACCATGGGCAGGGCATTCAGGAGATCTTCTACGAGCGCAACGATGTGCTGTACGTGTCGACCCATGGCGACCCGACCAACTTCTACCCCGCCGTTGCAGGCTTCGCGGATGAGCGCGGCAGCGGTGCGGGGAAGGGCTATAACCTCAACCTGCCGATGGCCCATGGCGCCAGCGAGGCGGAGTTCATGGCCCAGCTGGAGGTCGCACTGGCTGCAGTGAAGGACTTTGGTGCCCAGGTGCTGGTGTTGTCGCTGGGGTTCGACATCTACACGCTGGACCCACAGAGCAAGGTGGCGGTGACCACCGAAGGGTTCGCGGCGTTGGGTGAGCGGATTCGGGCGTTGCAGTTGCCGTGCGTGATCGTGCAGGAGGGTGGGTACCACCTGCAGAGCCTGGAAGCGAATGCGCAAGCGTTCTTCGCCGATAAGGCGGACTGGCGGTAGGGCGCAGGGGCCGATAATGGCGTTGTCGCTGCCGGCCCTTTCGCGGGCGTGCCCCGCGAAAGGGCCGGAACAGACGAGGCGCTCAGCGCCCCGCAGCTGTTGGTGCTGTTACGCCCACCACTGGGCGCCGCCTTTGGGCCAGCTGATGCCAGGGTATTCAAGGCGCACGAACGGATCATTCGCCCACTCCATGCCCATTTCCCAGAACACGCCGCCCGAGACGTTGTCGAGGTCTGTGTCGCTCAGCACTTGAAGGGTATCGGTGTTGGTTGTGTCCTGAGGTGTTGGTGTCTTGAACATGCTTGTCTCCTGATTTGTCCATGCAATGCGCGCCTGCGCAGCGCAGGGACAATCTAGGGGCGTACGCCCTACGGCCTCAATAGTACGGGTGTCCTAGGTCAACCGTGTGGTGCCTACAGGCTGGCACGCCGTACATGCTTCACCAGCACTTTCTCCAGCAGCTCCCACATCGCCGGGTCGGTACTGAACGCCACATTGAACCGCATCCACCCGGTCGGCTTGGCATCGACCATGAACAACTGCCCAGGCCCAAGCATGATGCCTTTCTCCAGCGCATCATCCAGCAGCGCCGCGCTGTCGGGAATCGCCGGGTGGCGGGTCCAGATGTACATGCCTTCGTCCGACTCGATGAACAGCTCGAAACCCAGCCGGTGCAGGTGGCGGCCGACTTCCTGGTGCGCCTCCGCCAGGCGCTGGCGCAGGCGCTTGAGGTGCTTGCGCCAGCGGCCGTCGATGATCGCGGCGTACACCACGCGCTCCATTACCTGCGAGGTAGTCAGGCCCGAGCGCATCTTCAGGTGCAACAGCTGTTGCGAAAGCTCCGGGTTAGCCAGCAGGTAGCCGACCCGTACGTTGGGCGAGATGCTCTTGGAGTAGCTGCCCACGTACACCACTTGCTGCAGGTGATCGAGGCTGGCCAGGCACGGTTGTGGCTCGGCGACCATGTCGGCGTACAGGTTATTTTCCACCAGGCGCAAGCTGTGCTGGCTGGCCAGTTGCAGCAGCCGGTGCAGTTGGGGCAGGGGCGTGCGCGAGCAGGTCGGGCTGTGCAGGTGTGGCTGGGTGAAAAAGGCCGTAGGGCGGTGATGCGCCAGCAGGTGTTCCAGGTGGTTGAGGTCATAGCCCGTTGGTGTGCGCGGCACACCGATGAGGGTGGCGCCCTGGGTGCGCAGGATGCTCATCAGGTTGGGGTAGCCGGGGTCGTCCACCAGCACCACGTCACCGGGCCGCACGAGGGTGCGCACGGCAAGGTCCAAGGCCTGGCTGGCGCCGTGGGTCAGCATCAGTTGCGCCGGGTTGGCCACGATCGACAATTCCTGCTGCAGGTTCTGCGCGGTCAGTGCACGCAGCTCCGGCAGGCCCATGGGGTCGCCATAGCCCGACAGCTCCAGCGGGCTGCCGGCCACCTGGCGCAGGCCGCGACGCAGCCCGTCTTCGTACATCCAGTCGTTAGGCAGCCAGCCACACCCCGGTTTGAACGGCAGTTGGCGGGTTTCGAAGATCTGCTGCAGGTACCATTCGGAGTTGAACGATGGTCGACTGGCGTCAGCTTCGCTGCTGTGGTTGTCCAGCAACTCGGCCACCGCGCGATTGACGAAGAACCCGGCATTGCCCTTGCTCACCAACAGGCCTTGGGCCACCAGCCGGTCGTACGCTTCCACCACGGTGAAGGTACTGACCGAATAGGTGGCGGCAAAGGCGCGAATTGACGGGACTTTGGCGCCTGGCTTGAGGGTCTGGTTGTCGATCAGCTCGCGCAGCCCGTCGATGATCTGGTTGACCAACGGCGTCGAGGAGTCTGGGTGTAATTCGAGCATTCGGGTGCCTTGAGGGGTGCGTAACGCTAGGCGCCGGCAAGGTGTATTGCATTGGCGGCCTGTACAGTGCAGTGCGAGATTCATGCCACTGTGCATGGCTCTCTGTGGCGGACATTTTTACATTAGGTGTCAGATATCGCCACATAAAGCATGTTCAGTTCGCCCCTGGGGCAAACCCTGGGGCGCGTCAGCAGGCCGCCACGGAAGGCCTGCGTGTGTATTTGCACACCTCCTGCCCGCATTAGCACTGATGTACAGGTGAGCCGATGACCATCGCGGACTCACAGTTTTCCTTGGATAAAAAGAAGCACGGGGTACACAACTGATGGACGCAACATCCACAACCACCACCGCGAAAAGCGGGCACGAGAGCAAACTCAGTGCCTCGCTCAAGTCGCGCCACCTGACGATGATGTCGATCGCCGGGGTTATCGGCGGCGCCTTGTTCGTCGGTTCCGGCAGCGTGATCCACAGCGCCGGCCCGGCCGCTGTCCTGGCCTACCTGGCAGGCGGCATCCTGGTGGTATTGATCATGCGCATGCTCGGTGAAATGGCGACATCCTCGCCCGACACCGGCTCGTTCTCCACTTACGCTGACCGCGCCATTGGCCGTTGGGCCGGCTTCACCATTGGCTGGCTGTACTGGTGGTACTGGGTCATCCTCATGGCCTGGGAAGCCTATGTGGCGGGCAAGATCCTGCATGGCTTCTTCCCGGATGTGAGCGTCAACGTGTTCGTGCTGGCCACGACCCTGTTGCTGATCACCGTGAACTTCTTCAACGTCAAGCATTACGGTGAATTCGAGTTCTGGTTCGCGCTGATCAAAGTGGTGGCGATCATCTGCTTCCTGGTGGTGTGTACCGCCGCGGTGATGAACATCTGGCAGTACGGTGAAGTGCGTGGCATGACCCACCTGACCGCCGAAGGCTTCATGCCCAATGGCATCACGACGGTGATCGGTGCGTTGCTTGGGGTGATGTTCGCCTTCCTGGGCGCTGAAATCGTCACTATCGCCGCCTCTGAAGCCAAGGACCCGGCCACCCAGATCGTCAAGGCCACCAACTCGGTGGTATGGCGTGTGTGCCTGTTCTACGTCGGTTCGATCTTCCTGATCGTCTGCCTGGTACCGTGGAACGACCCGCAACTGGGCGTTTCCGGCTATGGCGCCTACCGCCGCACCCTGGAATTGCTGGGCGTACCGCACGCCGAGCTGCTGATGAACTTCGTGGTGTTGACCTCGGTGAGCAGCTGCCTGATCTCGGGCCACTACACGGCCTCGCGCATGCTGTTCTCCCTCGCCCAGCGTGGCGACGCGCCATCGTTCTTCAAGATCACCCGCGCTGGCACTGGCGTACCGGTCTACGCGATCATCGGTTCCTGCGCCGTGGCCGTGGTCTGCGCGCTGATCAACTTCAGCGAGACCCTGCGCCCGAAAGACGTACTGGAAACCCTGATGAACACCACCGGCATGATCGCCTTGCTGGTGTACCTGGTGATCGCCTTCTCGCAACTTCGCATGCGCCGCAAGCTGATCGCCGAAGGCAAGGAAGTGCGCCTTAAGATGTGGCTGTTCCCTTGGCTGACCTACCTGGTGATTGCCTTCATCATCGCCGCCCTGGTGACCATGGCCTTCATGCCTGACTACCAGATCCTGGTGATCTCCACCGGTATTGCCGCCGCCATCGTGGTGGCCATGGGTGTGGTGCATCAGATCCGCAGCGCCAGGCAGCACTAAGCGCTAGTGGTGGTTCGAAACGGCCGGCTCCCTTGGGGACCCGGCCGTTTCGCGTTGTTGGGCCGGGGTTTGGTCCGCAGGCATATGGAAGCGTCCGTTCATCCACGGTGAGCCGAGGAGGGCGGCGGCAGCGATCAGCGCCAGGATGGCGAGGGTGAGGAATGTTTTCATGGGCATGCGCGTGTCGGGTCAGACCTCAAGCATAGGCTGCCGGGCCGTACCGGGCACGGCCACCTGGGGATTTCTGAAGGTGGCAAAGCGGCCCTAAGGGCTGGCACATGGCTTATGCTGTGCACACTGTCCGCCAAAAGGAGGCCCCCATGGCCTGGTCTGCCACTCAGTATTCCCTGTTCGAAGACGAGCGCACCCGCGCTGTGCGTGACCTGCTGACCGCCGTGCCGCCGCGCCCGGTGCGCCATGCCACCGACCTGGGCTGCGGCCCCGGCAACTCCACCGAGGTGTTGTTGCAGCGCCATGGGGATGCCCAGGTGACGGCACTGGACAGCGACCCCGACATGATCGAAAAGGCCCGCGAGCGGCAGCGCTTGCGGGTCCCGCGTGTGCGCTGCGAAATCGCCGACATCGCCAGCTGGGCCGCGCCCGAACCGCAGGACCTGATCCTGGCCAACGCCTCACTGCAATGGGTGCCCGATCACGGTTCGCTCTACCCGCACCTGGTGCGCCAGTTGAGCGAAGGCGGCAGCCTGGCCGTACAGACCCCGGACAACCTTGACGAGCCCGCCCACCGCCAACTGCGGGAGGTCGCCAGCCGTGGACGCTGGGCGGACAAGTTCGCCGACTTCAGCTTGCCGCCCCGGCACAATGCCGCGTTCTACTACGACCTGCTCAGCCCGTTGTGCGCCCGGGTGGATGTGTGGCGCACCACCTACCATCACCCGCTGCCGGGCGGCGCCGAGGCGGTGGTGGAATGGTTCAAGGGGTCGGCGCTGCGCCCCTATCTGGCAAAGCTGGACGAGCAGGAGCAGGCGGACTTCCTGCAGATGTACCTGCAGGCCATGCAGCGCGACTATCCGCCGGCCAGCGACGGCAAGGTGCTGCTGCCGTTCCCGCGGCTGTTTGTGGTTGCCACCCGCTAGCGGTGGCGCCAGCGCCAGATCACGTAACCGTAGACGCCGAGGTTGAGCAGCAGCACCAGGGTGGCCAGTAGCAGCTGGATCTGTGGGGTCAACCCGGCGGGGTAGATCAGCGGCCAGAGGTAATGCTCGACGAAACCACCGTGATAGCCGGCATCGCCGGCGCCCTCGCGCATGCGATTTTCCCAGTCGGTCAGCGGGCATTGCAGGTGCAGCCCCTCCACCGCCAGGCCCCAGGCCAGGGCGGGGAGGTGGACGAGCAGGGCGGCGCGCCATTTGAGCACCAGCAGGCCGCCGAACAGTACCAGCAGGATGAAGCCCAGGTGCAGCAGGACCAGGGTGTCGGCGGCTAGGCGAAAGAGCATGGCTGCCTCTTGATGGTGGGTAGAACCAGAATAGTTGTACGGCCGTGCGCCGCTACATCGCTTCCTGCACCACCTGCAAGAAGGTCGCCACCACCCGCCGCGTCCGCTGTTCGCTCAGGCACACCAATGTCTCGGTCAAATGCCGCTGGCAGTCGACGATCGGCAATGCACATACCCGTGCGTCCGCACCAAACTCGGCCGCCGACACCACCCCAACGCCAATCCCCACCACCACGGCCTCGCGCGCCGCTTCCCGGCCTTCGACCTGGATCGCCGGGCGAATCCGCAACCCGGCGCGCTGCATCTCTTCTTCCAGCGTCTGCCGTGTCACCGAGCCCGGTTCACGTAGCACCAGCGGCGTGTCGTCCAGGTCGGCCAGGTTGATCGAACCACGGCTGGCCCACGGGTGGTTGTGCGAGACGAACGCCACCATCGGGTCGCGGCGCAGGGGCACGCAATACAGCCGCTCATCGTCGACATCGCGACCCAGCAGCGCCAGGTCGGCCTGATAGCTGAACAGCCTGGCCAGGGACTCGTCGGTGTTGCCCGTTTCCACCTTCACCTGGATGCCGGGATATCGCTGGCAGAAGCGCGCGACCTGCGGCAGCACGTGGACCGGGGCATCCACCGCCAGCACCAGGCTGCCGGTGTGCAGTGCGCGGGAGTCCTGCAGCAGTTCGTGGGCTTCGGCCTCGCAGGCGAACAGGCGCTGGCTGATGCCCAGCAGGCGCTCGCCCAGGTCGGTCAGTTGGACCGAGCGCTTGTTGCGGTGAAACAGCAACACGCCAAAGCGCTCCTCGAGCTTGCGCACCTGATCGGACACCGCCGGTTGGGTGAGGAACAGCTTTTGCGCGGCGCGGGTGAAGCTGCCGTGCACGGCCACCGCGTGAAAGGCCTTGAGTTGAGCGTGGGACACCGACATGTCGACTCCAGTAACAAGCTGAGCTTATGTGTGAAATACGATAAATCGATTTTATTTATCAGTCACCAGCTGTTTCCATGTTCTGCAACCCCACGCCGCCCTAAGCGGCCGCCGGGCCATGGCGCACGTTCCTGCGCCATCTGACCAGATGACGAGCCACGTCATGCAGTGCGCAACACAACAACAAGACAGGCGTTTCTTCACATTCTGCCGGCACACTTGAACAAGAGGTCAGACTCACCATGAACCAATCCCTAGCCGCGTTCAAACGCTGGCGCATTCAGATTTTTGCTATCACCTGGCTGGCCTACGCCGCCTTCTACTTCACCCGCAAGGCCTTCTCCGTGGCCAAGCTCGGCATTGGTGAAGACCCGACATTCATGCTCGACAAGGCCGCCATGGCCAACCTTGACGCCATCTACCTGGCCGCCTACGCCGTGGGCCAGTTCACGTGGGGCATGCTCGCCGACCGCTTCGGCCCGCGTGTGGTGGTGCTCGGCGGTCTGCTGATTTCGGCGGCAGCGGCGGTGGTTATGGGCAGTTATGCAACCTTCCCGATCTTCGCTACCTGCATGCTTGTCCAAGGCCTGGCGCAATCCACTGGCTGGGCCGGGTTGTGCAAGAACATCGGCAGCTTTTTCCCCGCCTCGCAGCGTGGCCGCGTGTTGGGCCTGTGGAGCTCCTGCTATGCCTTCGGTGGTCTGGTGGCCTCGCCGTTCGCCGGCTGGTGGGCCTACACCCTGGTCGGTACCTGGCACGCAGCGTTCTTCTCCAGTGCGGCAGTGGTGGCAGCGGTGGCGGTGCTGTTCTTCTTTCTGCAGCGCAACAAACCCGAAGATGTCGGCCTGCCGGCGGTAGAGCCCGAGCCCCAGAGCATGGCGCCAGGCAGCCATCTGTGCAGTGTGTGGGCACCGCTGCGCGAGATCCTGCGCAACCGCACCGTACTGACCCTGGGGCTGGCGTACTTTCTGCTCAAGCCGGCGCGCTACGCCATCTTGCTGTGGGGCCCGGTGATCGTCTTCGAGCAGATGCCTTCGGTGGGCAAGGTTGGCGCAGCCATCATTCCCACGGCCTTTGAACTGGCCGGGTTGCTAGGCCCGATCATGATCGGGCTGGCGTCGGACAAACTGTTCGGTGCCCGGCGCATGCCGGCCTGTGTGATCAGCCTGGTGTTGCTGACGGTGACCCTGGCGGCGTTCATGGCGGCCATGCACAGCGGCAGCATCAGCCTGGTGGTAGGCCTGTTGTTCGTCATGGGCCTGACCTTGTACGGGCCGGACTCGATGATCAGCGGCGCGGCGGCCATCGATTTCGGTACGGCCAAGGCTGGCGCGACGGCGGCCGGTTTTGTCAACGGCTGCGGCTCGGTGGGCGCGGTGCTGGGCGGCCTGCTGCCTGGCTACTTCGACAGCGTCACGGTGTTCATCGTGTTTGCCGGCTGCGCCCTGTTCTCGGCCTTGGTGCTGTTGCCGCACTGGAACAGCCGCCCGGCCAGCGTAGCCCAGGCCAATGATGTGGCACCCAATACCAGCATGGCGATCAAGCCACTGCGTACCTAAAGGAAAGCGAGCGAATGAGACCCTTCTGGCTGCAACAGGCTTTGGATTCAGCGCAGGATGCGGCATGCCCGCCGCTGCAAGGCGATGCCCGTTGTGACGTGTGCATCGTCGGCGGCGGCTATACCGGGCTGTGGACTGCACTGATGCTCAAGGAAGCGGTACCGGCGCTGGATGTGCTGCTGCTCGAGGCGGACATCTGCGGTGCGGGTGCCAGTGGGCGTAACGGCGGATGCGCGTTGTCCTGGTCGGCCAAGTACTTCACCCTTGAGCGCCTGTTCGGTGCGGCCGAGGCGGTGCGCCTGGTCCGTGAGTCGGAGCGCAGCATCGGTGCCATCGGTGCGTTCTGCGCCGCCAACGGCATCGATTGTGACTACCGCCTGGACGGCACCCTGTACACCGCCACCAACCAGGCCCAGGTCGGCGCCACCGATGCGGTAATCGCTGCGCTGGAACGCAAGGGGATCAATTCGTTCGAGCGCCTGGCGCTGGACCAGGTGCAGCGCCTGGCAGGCTCTGCGCGGCACCTGGAAGGCTGGTTCTCGCCGGCCGCCGCCACCGTGCAGCCGGGCCGGCTGGTGCGCGGCCTGCGCCGTGTGGCCCTGCAGCGCGGGGTGCGCATCCATGAAGGCACGGCCATGACCGGCCTGGCACATGGCAGCCCGGTGCAGGTACGCACAGCCCATGGCACAGTGCGTGCTGACCGCGTGGTGCTGGGGCTCAATGCCTGGATGGCGCGGGCCTTCCCGCAGTTCGAACGCAGCGTGGCGATCGTCTCCAGCGACATGGTCATCACCGAGCCGTGCCCCGAGTTGCTGGGCGAAATTGGTCTGAACACGGGCGTCAGCGTCCTCGATTCGCGCATTTTCGTGCATTACTACCACAACACCAGCGACGGTCGCCTGATGCTGGGCAAGGGCGGCAACACCTTTGCCTATGGTGGGCGCATGCTGCCGGTATTCGACCAGCCCTCGCCGTACCAGCCGCTGCTGCGCGAAAGCCTGGGCGAGTTTTTCCCCGCCCTGGAAGAAGTGCCACTGGCGGCCAGCTGGAATGGCCCGTCGGACCGCTCGGTGACCGGGCTGCCGTTCTTCGGCCGGCTGGACGGGCAAAGCAACGTGTTCTATGGCTTCGGTTACTCCGGCAGCGGCGTCGGGCCGTGCCACATGGGCGGGCAGATTCTCTCGTCGCTGGCCCTGGGGCTGGACAACCCGTGGACCCGCTCGCCCTTGGTCAAAGGCCCGCTGGGCTGGTTCCCGCCTGAGCCGATCCGCTACCTCGGCTCGCTGGTGGTGCGCAACGCCATCCGCCGCAAGGAGCGGGCCGAGGACCGTGGGGTGCGGCCACGCCACCTGGATGTGCGGCTGGCGCGGTTTGCAGCGGCGGCGGGCAAGGCCGACAAAGCGTGAGATTTCTTGTCGAACAGGGGGGCGAGGGCGTATAAACTGCTCCCACTTTTTGGCCGGTCGCTTCCTGAACCGGCCGCTGAAACAAGAGAGTCGACATGGGCGCACAGTGGAAAGCCAAACATAAAGAAGCCGCGGCCAACGCCAAAGGCAGGATCATGGGCAAGCTGTCCAAGGAAATTCAGATCGCCGCCAAATCTGGCGCCGACCCGGACATGAACCCGCGCCTGCGCCTGGCCATCGAGCAGGCCAAGAAGGCCTCGATGACCCGCGAAACCTTGGAACGCGCGATCCGCAAGGGTGCCGGCCTGGACGGTGATGCGGTGCAGTACCATGCGGTGAGCTACGAAGGGTTCGCGCCGCACCAGGTGCCGCTGATCGTCGAGTGCCTAACCGATAACGTCAACCGCACCGTTGCGCAGATCCGCGTGCTGTTCCGCAAAGGCCAGCTGGGTGCCAGCGGCTCGGTGGCGTGGGATTTCAACCACGTAGGCCTGGTCGAGGCGACGCCCAACGGTGACGCCGACCCCGAAATGGCGGCTATCGAAGCCGGTGCGCAGGACTTCGAAGAAGGTGAAGAAGAGGGCTCGACTCTGTTCATCACCGACACAACCGACCTGGACGCGGTACAGAAGGCCCTGCCAGACCATGGTTTTACCGTCACTTCGGCGAAGATCGGCTATACCCCGAAGAACCCCGTGAGCGCTGGCAGCCTGAGCGCCGAGGCGTTGGCCGAGGTTGAAGCGTTTCTTGAAGCGATCGACGAGAATGACGACGTGCAAAACGTCTATGTCGGCCTGACCGACTGAAACCAGGGCCGCTTTGCGGCCCGAACGCCGGCAAGCCGGCTGCGCGGCTACGGCACAGGCCTTCAGGCGTGTGGGGTAGTGGCGGGGCCGGCTTGTTGGCGATCGGGCCGGTGAATGCAACCAGGGAGCCTGCATGAACCCGACCTTCGCCTCCCTCAGCCTCGCCCACCTGCGTACCCTTGACTGCCTGCTTCAGCTCAAGAACCTCAGCCACGCTGCCGAACGGCTGGGCGTCAGCCAGTCAGCCCTGAGCCGGCAGCTGGCTCACCTGCGCGAAGCCTTCGACGACCCGTTGCTGGTGCGCCAAGGCCGTGGCTACGTGCTCAGCGAGTACGCCGAAGCGCTGGTCGAACCCCTGCGCCAGGTCCTCGAAGAGCTTCAGGCCCTGCGCCAGCCTGCTTCCTTCGACCCTGCGCGCTGCGAGCGGCGCTTCTGCCTGGCCGCTTCGGACTATGTCGCCGAGCACATGCTGCCACGGTTGGTGGCCGCGCTGGAGCAGGAGGCCCCCGGCGTGAGCATCGAGTACCGCACCTGGCAGGCCGGCCAATACGCCTTGCTCGCCAGTGGCGAGATCGACCTGGCCACCACACTGTTCGACGAGTCGCCGCCCAACCTGCATGGTCGCCTGCTGGGCGAGGACCGCGCGGTGTGCCTGATGCGTCAGGATCATCCGCTGACGGCCTGCGCAGCGTTGAACCAGGACGATTACCTGGCGTTCAAGCATGTGCGCATCTCTGGCGGGGGTGACAAGGACAGCTTCATCGACCGCCACCTGCGCGGCCAAGGGCTGCAGCGGCGGGTGAGCCTGGAAGTGCCGTTCTTCTCGGCCACCGTGCAGGTGATCGGCAACAGCCAGGCGCTGGCCACCGTGCCCGAGCACATTGCCCGTCAGTTGAGCCGCCTGCACGGCCTGGCCTGGCGGCCGCTGGGGTTCGTCGACCACACCCAGCGCTACTGGGTGGTGTGGCACCAGCGCTTGCAGGCATCGGCTGAGCATCGCTGGTTGCGCAACCGCGTGTTCGAGTTGTGGCGCCAGTCGCAGTTCGGCGTGCAGGGTGGGCATGCGGATTTGCCATAGCAGGTATGCGCGAAGCGGGGTTATTCGCCAGGCTGCAGCGGCCTAGACTGTGAGCATTAGGGTGTCTGTGCCGGCCCCTCTCGCGGGGCCTCCACCGATCTTGGGCAATGCCAGCCCCTGTGGGCGCCGGCTGCCGGCGATTGGGCCAGCACGAGCACCCATGAGCCCACAGGAGACCGCGCGTGACCCCAGAACAATTCCGCCAGTACGGCCACCAACTGATCGACCTGATCGCCGACTACCGCCAAACCGTCGGCGAGCGCCCGGTCATGGCCCAGGTCGAACCCGGCTACCTGAAAGCCGCCTTGCCTGTAGCTGCCCCGCAGCAGGGCGAGCCGTTCGACGCGATCCTCGATGACGTCAACCAGTTGGTGATGCCTGGCTTGTCGCATTGGCAACACCCGGACTTCTATGGCTACTTCCCGTCCAATGGCACCTTGTCGTCGGTGCTCGGCGACTTCCTCAGCACCGGCCTGGGCGTGCTGGGCCTGTCGTGGCAGTCCAGCCCGGCGCTGAGTGAGCTGGAGGAAACCACCCTCGACTGGCTGCGCCAGTTGCTAGGCCTGTCGGCGCAGTGGAGCGGGGTGATCCAAGACACGGCCTCTACCAGCACCCTGGTCGCCTTGATTTGCGCCCGCGAGCGTGCCACCGATTACGCCTTGGTGCGCGGTGGCTTGCAGGCCGAAGCCAAGCCACTGATCGTCTATGTCAGCGCCCACGCCCATAGCTCGGTGGACAAGGCTGCCTTGCTGGCGGGCTTCGGCCGCGCCAACATCCGCCTGATTGCCACCGATGAGCAGTTCGCCATGCGTCCGGAGGCCTTGCAGGTGGCCATCGAGCAGGACATTGCCGCCGGCAACCAGCCCTGTGCGGTGGTCGCCACCACCGGCACCACGACGACCACGGCGCTGGACCCGCTGCGTCCGATCGGCGAAATCGCCCAGGCCAAGGGTTTGTGGCTGCACGTTGACTCGGCCATGGCCGGCTCTGCGATGATCCTGCCCGAGTGCCGCTGGATGTGGGACGGCATCGAACTGGCCGATTCTGTGGTGGTCAACGCCCACAAATGGCTGGGCGTGGCGTTCGACTGCTCGATCTACTACGTGCGCGACCCGCAGCACCTGATCCGGGTGATGAGCACCAACCCCAGCTACCTGCAATCGGCGGTCGATGGCGAGGTGAAGAACCTGCGCGACTGGGGTATCCCGCTGGGTCGCCGGTTCCGCGCTTTGAAGCTGTGGTTCATGTTGCGTAGCGAAGGGGTAGAGGCGTTGCAACAACGCTTGCGGCGTGACCTGGACAATGCCCGTTGGCTGGCTGAACAGGTCGAGGCAACGCCGGACTGGGCCCTGTTGGCGCCAGTTCAGTTGCAGACCTTGTGCATCCAGCATCGGCCGGCGGGGCTGGAAGGGGAGGCGCTGGATGCGCATACCAAGGCCTGGGCCGAGCGGCTCAACGCGTCCGGTGAGGGGTATGTAACCCCGGCGACTTTGAATGGGCGCTGGATGGTGCGGGTGTCGGTGGGGGCGCTGCCAACGGAGCGTGAGCATGTGGAAGCGCTGTGGCAGCAGTTGCGGGCAGTGGTTAACGGCTGAACGTGCCGGGGCCGCTGTGCGGCCCCGGCGATCTGTCAGTGGCTCACTGCCTGAAAGCTCCCCTTGCGGCTGGCTTCAAAGGCCTCTTTTTCCATAGGCTTGGCCTGCGGATTGCCCAGGTCTTCCATCGCCAGGCGATGGGTTTCTGGCGCGATGTACGCAGCCAGGGCACACACGCAGGTAATAAGGAATGCCAGCCCACCCACCACCAGCGGAATGTTTTGCGAACCTGGCGGTGCCACCAGGGCGAACAGTGCAGGCAGCATGGCCGTCAGCATGGTGCCGATGTTCTGTGCGATGGCCATGGCCGACACGCGGTAGCGGGTGTGGAACAGCTCAGGGTAGAAGCTTGGAAATACCGCGTTGTAGCCCTGGTACACCATGCCCCACATGACGATGGAGGCGGCGAAGGCCAGGGGTACGTTCTGAATGCTGATCGCATACAGGTAGACGAACGCCAGCAGCCCTGAGCCCAGGCAGCCAGCGATCATGGTCGGGCGACGGCCGATCTTGTCAGAGAGGTTGCCCATGAACGGGATCACCAGTACCGCGACGATGTTGCCCACCACCGGGATCCACAGGTACACGCTCTTGTCGAAGCCGATGCCGTAGGCAGGCTGCACCGCATACGCGGCGCCGAAGATGGTCGCGACCACCGGAATCACGTTCATCAGGGCCATGAACATCACCAGCACCATGTGCTTCCAGCTATGGCGGAAGGCCTCGCTGATGGGCGACTTGGCGACTTTGTCCTGCTGCTCTTCCTTCACGAACGCTGGGGTTTCATGCACTTCCTTGCGGATGATGAAACCGGCAATCAGCACCACCGCACTCATCAGGAACGGGATGCGCCAGCCCCACTCGTTGAACGCCTCGCTTGGCATGAAGTAGGCCAGTGGCAGGAACACGGCCGCTGCCAATACCTGGCCAGCCTGCACGCCCTGCAGGGTGAAACTGGCGTAGTAGCCGCGTCGACCGAACGGTGCGTGCTCCATGATCATCGAACTGGCCCCGGAAATCTCACCGGCAACGGCGAAACCTTGGATCAGCCGCAGCACCACCAGCATCGCCGGGGCGAGCAGGCCAATGTCGTGATAAGTCGGCAACAGGCCCACGGCCATGGTCGACAGGCCCATCAGGAACATGCACAGCAGCAGCACGTTCTTGCGACCACGGGTGTCGCCCCAATGGCCAAGCACGAAGGCGCCGACCGGGCGGGCCAGGTAGCCCACCCCGTAGGTGGCCAGCGAGGCAATGATGGCCATCTTCGGGTCGGTGTTGGGGAAGAAGATCTGCGGGAAGATCAGTGCCGCCGCCTGGGCATAGATGAAAAAGTCGTAGTACTCGAGTGCCGAGCCTATCCATCCGCTGGCGGTCGCTTTCTTGGCTTGAGAGCTTGAGTGGGCCATCGTTGTCTCCGTTGTTCTTGTTGGTCGCCGCACTGCTGGCGCCGTCCGGCGGCGGCCAGTGGTTGTGCAGTCGCTATCGGGAGTCTGGGTGCGCTTTCAAAGGGCGGACGATCGCAGGTGGCGTCGGGGGCAACAGGAGAGCGAACGAGCAGGTGCGCGGTACAAGGCGAGCGAAGTGTGCATAGGTCGGTACCCGTTTTATTGAACTTATTATGTTGTGCGTTGGGCTTGTCAGCGCGGGCTGCACCGAACTGCCGGCAGGGCCAGGCGGTGGCGGTCGGTATGCCTGCGTCTGGTTTTCATGGTTGCCCACGGGTTGCGCTGAATCAATTCGTAGAAACGGGTTTTGTTCGGTAATCGAACGCAAAACTAACCATTCCGTACAAAGTCATTGATAGGGTGACTTTACCTGCGAATAATCGAGGGTGCCAAGCAGTCAGAAGGTGCATTGCCAGCCAACTCGCGTAGCGGCGGGTACAGACGCACCACGACCTGCCAGCCCCGTAGCCCCTAACAAGGAATTCACCATGCAGCGTTCGATAGCCACCGTGTCCTTGAGCGGCACCTTGCCGGAAAAGCTCGAAGCCATCGCCGCCGCCGGTTTTGACGGCGTCGAGATCTTCGAGAACGATCTGCTCTACTACGCCGGTAGCCCCCGTGAAGTACGGCAGATGTGCGCCGACCTCGGCATCGCCATTACCTTGTTCCAGCCGTTCCGCGATTTTGAAGGCTGCCGCCGCGACCGCCTGCAGAAGAACCTCGACCGCGCCGAGCGCAAGTTCGACCTGATGCAAGAGCTGGGCACCGACCTGGTGCTGGTGTGCAGCAACGTGCAGGCCGACGCGCTGGGCGATGAGCAATTGCTGGTGGACGACCTGCGCCTGCTGGCCGAGCATGCCGGCCAGCGCGGCCTGCGCATCGGTTATGAGGCCCTGGCCTGGGGCCGCCACGTCAACACGTACCAACAGGTGTGGAACCTGGTGCGCCAGGCTGACCACCCGGCGCTGGGGGTGATCCTCGACAGCTTCCACACCCTGTCGCTCAAGGGCGACCCTGCTGCGATTCGCGGGATCCCCGGTGACAAGATCTTCTTCGTGCAGATGGCCGATGCGCCGATCCTGGCCATGGACGTGCTGGAGTGGAGTCGTCACTTCCGTTGCTTCCCAGGGCAGGGCGAGATGGACCTGGCGGGCTTCCTCGCGCCCATCCTCGCCACCGGCTACCGTGGCCCGTTGTCGCTGGAGATCTTCAACGACGGTTTTCGCGCCGCGCCGCCCAGGCAAAATGCCGCCGATGGCTTGCGTTCGCTGTTGTACCTGGAGGAACAGACCCGCTTGCGCCTGCAACAGGAAGGCACGGCCCTCGAGCCGGGCGTGCTGTTCGCCCCGCCCGCCGCCAGTGGTTATGACGGGGTGGAATTCCTTGAATTTGCCGTCGACGAAGCGGTCGGCGCGCGTCTGGGCAGTTGGCTCAAACGCCTGGGCTTTACCGAAGCCGGCAAGCACCGTAGCAAGGACGTGCGCCTGCTGCGCCAGAACGACATCAATATCGTGCTCAACGCCGAACCGTACTCGTTTGGCCACAACTTCTTCGAAGCCCATGGCCCGTCATTGTGCGCCACCGCGCTGCGGGTCAAGGACGAGCACGCGGCGCTGCAACGCGCTACCGACTTCCGGGGCCAGCCGTTTCGCGGCTTGGTCGGCCCCAATGAATGTGAGGTCCCTGCCGTGCGCGCCCCGGATGGCAGCCTGATCTACCTGGTGGAGCAGGGCAAGGAAGGCCCGTCGCTGTACGATACCGACTTTCTTCTGGACCAGGCCGTCACGACCACCGGCGGCCTGCAGCGCATCGATCACATGGCCTTGGCCCTGCCGGCCGAGGCGCTGGACAGCTGGGTCCTGTTCTACAAGAGCCTGTTCGACTTTGCCGCCGATGACGAGGTGGTGCTGCCCGACCCCTACGGCCTGGTCAAGAGCCGCGCCCTGCGCAGCCAATGCGGGAGCCTGCGCCTGCCGCTGAACATCTCGGAAAACCGCAACACCGCCATCGCCCATGCGCTGTCCAGCTATCGCGGTTCTGGCGTGCACCACATCGCTTTCGATTGTGAGGATATTTTCCGTGAAGTGGCCCGCGCCAAGGACGCCGGTGTGCCGCTGCTGGAGATACCGCTGAATTATTACGACGACCTGGCGGCGCGGTTCGATTTCGACGACGAGTTTCTCAGCGAACTGGCCTACTACAACGTGCTGTACGACCGCGATGCCCAAGGGGGCGAGCTGTTCCACGTGTATACCGAGGCGTTCGAGGACCGTTTCTTCTTCGAGATCATCCAGCGCAAGGGGGGCTATGCGGGGTATGGGGCGGCAAACGTTGCAGTGCGCCTGGCAGCGATGGCCAAGCGGCGTAGCGGGGTGGCGCGCAAACCGGTGCTGTGAGCAGCGCGTCCGGCCTGCCGGGTGCAGGAACGGCCCTTGCGATGCACGCCAGGGCCGCTCCTGGCAGCCGTCAGCGCCGGAGCAGGCGGCTGACGACCAGCGTGATGGCTGCGCCGACCGCCAGTGCAGTCAGCGGTTTTTCTCTCACAAATGCAGATACATTGTTCAGCGCGTCACCATAGGTCTGGGTGAGCTGTCCTGATGCCTGGCGCACATCACCCTCGGCTTCCATGGCCTGATCTTCAAGAAACTGGCCTGCCGCACTCTGTGCCTTGCCTGCCACTTTCTGTGCAACCCCTTCGATCTGTTCACGTTTCATGATTGATAACACCTTCCTTTGATTGGCAATGGGCATATCGCACAGGGTTAGGGGGCACGGCTGCTGGAATAGTTCCAACTGGTTGTCTGCGGTTTTGCGTGGCCCTAGGGCGTCAAGATTTTTGCCAACCCGCTTGGTACACTCTGCAAAAGTCGTAGAGATCGCTGTGCATGTTCAATCTGATCCAGTCAATAAAAGAATCACGGTATAAAAAACGCATCAGACAGTTAGGCGGCAAGATCGCGGGTGGCTCAAAGACCTTCAATAAAGTTGCCGAAGCGGATATTGAAGCCTTCGTCCAACTGGGCCACATACACATCGAGTCCACACGTGTGAGCATTGGTGCCCACACCTACATCCGAAGCCATTCAAGGCTTTCGCTGGTGTCTTCGATAGGCCGGTTCTGCTCGATAGGGTCCGGTTGCGTGATTGGGCAGGAGAAGAACACTCACCCGTCCAACTGGGTCAGTTCGCACCCCTTCCAATATGAAAACAACCACCTGACCTATCGGCCTGACCAGTCCTTTGCGACCATTGGCCATGATGTGTGGATGGGGGAGGGGGCGACCATCCTGGAAGGCGTGAAGGTCGGCACAGGCGCTATTGTGGGCACCCGGGCACTGGTGACCCGTGATGTACCGCCCTACGCCATTGTCGGCGGAAACCCGGCAAAGATCATACGTTATCGCCACCCCGAAGGCGTGATCAGCCGGCTGCTGGACAGCCGCTGGTGGGAGCTGGACATGGCCACGCTCAAGGCACTTCCCCTTGATAGCCCGCTGGCGTTTCTCGCCTCGATTGAAAAGCTCAACGCCACGCAGCCCGCCCGTTATACAACGCTGAGAGTGAATCGGCGCAGCGTGACCGAGGTTGGTATCGCCAGTTCAGGGCCTGGCAAGCTGTCGCAGGCAGCAGGTGCCAAATAGCCCGCACGGTGCAGGTAGGCACAACTCACTCAGCCAGGAACGCTCGACTTGATCGGTTAATTGGCAGAGGATCCACACTCCACCACAGCGCGTGCTCAGGAATGATGCTATGGAATGCCTACCGACCCTGTATACAAAACGCCTTGTCCTCACCCCGCTGCAGTTGGAGGATGCCCCCGAGATACAGGAATTGTTCCCGCAATGGGAGGTTGTCCGCTATCTCGACCGTCGTGTGCCCTGGCCGTATCCGGACGATGGGGCGCTGGTGTATGTGCGCGATATTGCCTTGCCTGCCATGGCGGCGGGCCGCGAATGGCACTGGATGATTCGCACCATCGACAACCCCCAACGCAGCATCGGAAGTATCAGCCTGTACGAGCAAGCCGGGAACAACAGAGGCTTCTGGCTCGCGCCCCAGTGGTGGGGCAAGGGTTACATGCGTGAGGCATGCGAGGTCATCAACACCTACTGGTTTCAGACCCTGGCGCGCCCGCTCATGCAGGTGCCCAAAGCCGTTGATAACGATGCTTCGCGCAAAGTATCGGAGCGCGAGGGGATGCGCAGGGTAGGCGTGCGAGACGGGCATTTTGTCTGTGGGCCTATGCAGCTCGAGATCTGGGAGCTGACACGCAGCGAATGGCTCGGCACCGTGTAAAACCTGGCTGCAGGCCCCTGCATAGGGCGGTGCGGGCCAATGCGCCGCGCCGCTGACCACTCGACCAACAGCGCGCTTCCCCCCGCACCCCCACTCACGGA
>NZ_BQHW01000010.1 GCF_021602025.1 Pseudomonas ceruminis | reverse complement strand
GCAACATCACACATATCGCATATCCGAATTCGCTAGGCTGTCCAGCTGGACATTCTGGCAACAGAATTTCTTGACGACCATAGAGCATTGGAACCACCTGATCCCATCCCGAACTCAGTAGTGAAACAATGCATCGCCGATGGTAGTGTGGGGTTTCCCCATGTGAGAGTAGGTCATCGTCAAGATTCATTTCGCAAAACCCCTATCTGCGCGAGCAGGTAGGGGTTTTGTCTTTTCTGGCTTTGTATGCTCAGGCAAAGCTGTTTTGTCCGCCCTATACCTACGCAGGTGTCCGAAACGGTGCGACAATTAATCCTGTTCGTAAACGTGACTTTCCCCTGCCTGGTCTGCGTCAAGGCTTAGGTTCGGGGCATCCGCGCGCCCGGACATAGCGATGCCAGCGTACCGTGCTGCGCATTTCTGGACCTCCACCGTCCTATACAACTGAGGTAAGAAGCAAGATGGCCAAGGCCGCCGATGTCGTTGTGCAATGCCTGGAAAACGAAGGTGTCGAGTATGTATTCGGCATTCCCGGCGAGGAGAACCTCGACCTGCTGGAATCCCTGCGCAAATCGAAGATCAAGCTGGTACTGACCCGCCACGAGCAGTCTGCAGGCTTCATGGCTGCGACTTATGGCCGTCTGACCGGCAAGACCGGCGTCAGCCTGTCGACCCTCGGCCCAGGCGCGACCAACCTGGTGACCGCCAGTGCGTACGCCTACCTTGGCGGCATGCCGATGATGATGATCACCGGCCAGAAGCCGATCAAGAAGTCCAAACAGGGGCGCTTCCAGATCATCGACGTGTGCGGCATGATGGACCCCATCACCAAGTACACCCATCAGTTCGCCTCGGCCGACAACATTCCGTCGCGTATGCGTGAGGCCTTCCGTCTCGCCGAAGAAGAGAAACCGGGCGCGGTACACCTGGAGCTGCCGGAAGACATCGCTGCCGAGCAGACCGACGCCATGCCGATTCCGCCGAGCCTGCACCGTCGCCCGCTGGCCGAGCACGTGGCCATCGATGCTGCCATCGAGAAAATGCGCAATGCGCGCAGCCCTATCTTGGTGATCGGCGCCGGCGCCAACCGCAAGATGACTGCCAAGGTCCTCAAGCAGTTGATAGACCAGACGGGTATCCCGTTTGTCACCACTCAGCTTGGCAAAGGTGTGGTGGATGAGCGCAACCCGCGCTTCCTGGGTAACGCTGCACTGTCCTCCGGTGACTTCGTGCACCGGGCCGTCGAAGCTGCAGACCTGATCGTCAACATCGGCCACGACGTGATCGAGAAGCCGCCGTTCTTCATGGTTCGTGGCGGCACCGAGGTCATTCACATCAACTTCCGCTCTGCTGAAGTCGATGCCGTGTACTTCCCCCAAGTCGAAGTGATCGGCGACATCGCCAACGCCGTGTGGCAGATCGGCGAAGGCCTGGGCGACACCTCGCATTGGGACTTCACCCGCCTGATGGCCATCCGCGAAGCGAACGAAGCGCAGATCGCCGAAGGCAAGGACGACGACCGCTTCCCGGTCTATCCGCAGCGTCTGGTAGCCGACGTGCGTCGTGCCCTGCCATCCGAAGGTATCGTCGCCCTCGACAACGGTATCTACAAGATCTGGTTCGCCCGTAACTACAAGGCGCACAAGCCCAATACCGTACTGCTGGACAATGCCCTGGCGACCATGGGCGCCGGCTTGCCATCGGCCATGGCAGCGCACCTGGTATACCCGGACCGCCCGGTGATCTCGGTATGCGGCGATGGCGGCTTCATGATGAACAGCCAGGAGCTGGAAACCGCGGTACGCCTGGGCATGCACATCACTGTGGTCATTCTGCGTGACGATGGCTATGGGATGATCCGCTGGAAGCAAGCCAACATGGGCTTCACCGATTTCGGCCTGGACTACGGCAACCCGGACTTCGTCAAATACGCCGAAGCCTACGGTGCCAATGGCCACCGTGTGGAAAGCGCCGAAGGTTTGCTGCCGCTGCTCGAGCACTGCATCAAGACCCCGGGCGTGCACGTGATCGACTGCCCGGTCGACTACAGCGAGAACGACCGCATCCTCAACAGCGAACTGCGTGAGCGTGCGCTGGCGGTATAAGGCTTAAGGACCCCTCGCCAGCAAGCTGGCTTCCACAGGGAGCGTGCTGTTCTCAAGGACGGCGCTGAACCTGTGGAGGCTAGCGTGCTGGTGATGAGGCCTGCAGCGGCACCTCAGTTGCCTTGTAGTGGTCTACTAATCCCGGACACCGGATTAAGTTTTTCCTCGGCAATCGCTGGCGGTAATCCACCGTTGAACTGATGCGGTCGCTCCCAGTTGTAGCGTTGCATCAGAAAACTGCCGATGTCCTGCTGTGCCTGCGCAGCACTCATGTAGCCCACACTCGGCACCCACTCTGTTTTCAGGTTGCGGAACAAACGTTCCATGGGCGCATTGTCCAGGCAATTACCTCTGCGGCTCATGCTCTGCCTGAAGCGGTAACGCCACAACCGCTGTCGAAAAACTCGGCTGCCATACTGGCTACCCTGGTCACTATGAAACAGCACATTCTGCGGCCGCCCACGGTGCTCGTACGCCATGTCCAGCGCTTTGATGACCAACTCACTGTCCGGTTTAGGTGAAAACGCCCATCCCACCATGCGCCGTGCAAACAGGTCGATAACTGCCGCCACATAGTGCCACTGACCTTGAGCCCACACGTACGTGATGTCGCCGCAGCATACTTGATTCGGTGCCGTGACATCGAATGCGCGCTCCAGCACATTCGGGATGTCAGGGCGCTCCACTGTGGCTTTCTTGTAGGCATGTGAATCCGGTTGATTACTGATCAGCTTCATTTCGCGCATCAACTTGCGCACCTTGAAGCGGCCGATCTGAATGCCTTCTTCGCGCATCATGCACATGATGGTTCGACTACCTGCGGCATTACGGCTCTGTGTAAATAGCTCGTTAACCCGAACGCGCAGTGCCAGTCGCGCAACGTCCGGAGATCGCCGTTTATGGCAATGCGCGTAGTAACACGAGCGAGTGACTTCAAACACCGAGCAGAGTAATTCGACAGGCTCCTCGCGGCGGAGCTGATCAATCAACGCGAGCGCTCGTGTTCCTCGGCCATCAAAAGCGCGGTAGCCTTTTTTAAAATCGATTTCTCCCGTTCCACACTACAGAGAGTCCTTCTCTGTAGATGCGGGCTGGACAGAACCTTGCCTGCGCACGGCAATCGACACCGTGATAAACCTTTGCGATCGGACTTCAGCAACGTTCAATGGTGGCTTCACCTTAGACCACTATCCGCATTACCAAGTACGGTAGGCAGGGTTTTGGCAGTGAGTATGTAAGAGTCTTCCTTCTATACACATTCCGTTTTCCTACTAGTTTGTGGGAGTGAGCTGACTATCGCTCCCCGACTCATCGCCACTCTACTAGCGCCTTCCACAACAACGATAAAAGGAAGCCGCCATGTCTGAGCACTGCACTCCCGTCAGTCCCGTGCGAATCGCAGTCATCCAATATGGCCCTCAGGTGGGGATCGACTACTGTGACAGCAATCTTGGCAAAGGGCTGGCATTGGCCCGGCGCGCTGTGAACGATGGTGCCAACCTGATTGTGCTGCCGGAACTTGCCAACACCGGCTATACGTTCACCTCACGGGCCGAAGCTTACGCCCATGCCCAAACCTTGCAAGACGGCAGCTGTGTGCAGGCGTGGGCCGACTTCGCAAGGGACAATCACGTTTATCTGGCGGCGGGTTTTGCCGAGCGAGATGGCCTGAAGCTGTATGACAGTGCAGTACTCTTCGGGCCGGAGGGTTTGCTTGGGCACTACCGCAAAGCACATTTATGGAACCAGGAAAAGCTATGGTTCACCCCTGGTGACTTAGGTTTCCCCGTATTCGAGACGCCCATTGGGCGTATCGGCTTGCTCATTTGCTGGGATATCTGGTTTCCCGAAGTCCCTCGCGTGATGGCGGCGCAAGGTGCCGACATCCTCTGCAGCCTGAACAACTGGGTATGGACGCCACCGCCTCTTTTCGATGAAGCCGGGCGCTGCATGGCCTCTTACTTGACCATGACTGCAGCACACGTCAACAACGTCTACATTGCGGCGGCCAATCGTATAGGTAGCGAGCGTGGCGGGCGTTTCCTGGGCTGCTCGCTGATTGCAGGAACCAACGGCTGGCCGATCGGTGAGGTAGCCAGTGCAGAGGAAGAACATATCCTCTATGCCGATGTAGACCTCAGTGCTGCACGTTCTGCGCCGATCTGGAACAGCCTCAACGACCTGCCACGGGACCGGCGCACAGATCTCTATGACCATACCCTCGGTTATCGGCTGCATGCCCCGATGCCGCGCTGAGGAGTCGGACATGAAAGAGATGAACGTCCCGACGCGGCAATGGCCATTACTGGTGGTGTTCACCTGCATGCTCGGACTGCTGATCAGCAGCCTGGTTGTTGGTCAATGGCCGGACTATGGACACACCATTGCAACGATTGATCAGCCCCTGAGCCGTTTGCGTTGGATAGTGGGTGATATCAGTGAGGTCGCTTTCTACAAGCATGAGTTGCCCGCGTTAGGCTTGCTGCTGGGTGCCTGTCTGGCGCATTGGGCATCGGTCCGTGGCTACCGCTGGCAAGGCTTTGCCATTTGCTATGGCAGTGGTCTATGGCCTTGGGTTGTCGGCAGTTCACTGTTGGGTCTGTTGCTGAGCCACGGCTTATGGGGATGGACCTTGGCCGCTGGCGTGTGGCAACCGACCTTCGTCGCCTTCGTGTCGTTGCCGGCTGCAATGGTGCTCCTGTTGGGTGGCGGCTGGCAGGTAACGATCAGCGGTGCAGTGCTGGGTGCACTGTTGGTAACGCCTGCCAGCCTGTTCTTCGTCAACTACCTGTGTATTCCTCTGCAACTGCCGGTAGTGATTGGCAACGTGAGCGGCATGGCCGTGGCAAGCGCTGTCGCGTTTATGATGTGCAGACGTTTTCCGTCATGGGTGGGGCAGGGTCGAAAGCACATCGCGTTGCAGCCAGTCAGCGGCGAGCCGAATTACGGCGTGGTCTGGACCCTGCGCCGCGTATTGGCCGACTTCAGCGAGGCACCATTCTTTGGCAATGAGCTTGCCAGTCTGGGACTGCTTCTAGGCTTGCTGTTGGCCTACCTAGTGGCCCCTGCTGGGCCGGCCTATGGCTCGCAACTGGTACTGCAGATGGTGACAGGGCAGTTTATGGCGTCTTTGGTGGGCGTGCTGGTGTGGCGTCGTCAATGGCAGGTGCGTAGCTGGTATCCCACGTACATTCCTATTGTGTCGGTCGTTCCTGCTGCCGTCCTGACTCACGGTGGCCACTGGCAGGTTGTGATCATCAGCGCTGTACTGGGGGCTTTGGTCGCACCGCCGCTGGCTGTGGCTATCAGCGATCGGTTGCCGAGCCATATGCATGGTTATATCGGCAATGTGTTGTCCATGGCCATCAGTACGCTGGCGATAGTACCGCTGGTAGGGCTGATGGCAGGAGGTGATGTATGACAGCGACTACGGCACTGCCTCGGCTTGCGATCGGCAGCCTGGGTGGAACGGTCAGTATGCAGGCCGGCACGCTTCAGAGCGGTGTAATCCCCGCGTTGGGTTGTGAGCAGCAGGTGGCGTTGCTGCCAGAGCTGCGCGAGATGGCGCAACTCGAACTGGCGACGCTGGGCATGGTGCCCAGTGCCTCGCTCGCCTTTCAGGCGCTGCTCGACGTATTGGCCTGGGCATGTGAGCAGGTTGAGCGGGGCGCGCAGGCAGTCATGCTGACTCAAGGGACGGATACGCTGGAGGAAACGGCTTACTTCTTCGATCTGCTCTGGCCCTTTGACACGCCCTTGGTGCTAACCGGTGCAATGCGCTCGGCCAACCGACCGGGAAGTGACGGGCCGGCCAATCTGCTGGCGGCAGCGCAAGTGGCATTAGCTCAGCCCAGCCATGGGCGTGGCGTGCTGGTTGTTATCAACGACCAGATCCACTGTGCCGCAAGGGTGCGCAAGACCGACAGCTTTGCGATGGCTGCTTTCGAGTCACCCGGAGGCGGCGCCCTGGGCGAAGTCGTGGAGGGTGTCGCGGCCTATTATCACCCGCCCTCACCACGTTCAGTGCTGCCGACTCCCCATCGTCTCGACCATCAGGTTGCGCTGCTAGAGGCCTGCCTGGATGCGGACACTGCCCTGTTGAAATCGATACCGTCGCTAGGCTACGAAGGCCTGGTCATCGCCGGTTTCGGCGCGGGGCACGTTTCCGATACCTGGTCCGAGATGTTGGACCAACTGGTACTCCAGATGCCTGTAATCGTAGCTACCCGCACTGGGAGTGGTCCAACGGCGAGGTCGAGCTATGGGTTTGCCGGGGGCGAGATCGACCTGCAGAAAAAAGGCGTACACATGGCTGGGCAGCTGTGCCCACGCAAGTGTCGAATCCTTCTATGGCTACTGATCGGCACAGGCACGCAATCGCGCCTGCATACCTGGTTACCCCGCTAGGGAAACTGCCCGTAGCCGCTCGGCTGCGGGCAGCCTTCTGGTGCGTGCTGTGCTAGGGTGCGTGCACGTTTGCTTTTCAGGAAATCCTTCATGCTCCCCGCTCTCAGCGAAAAAGAACTCGACCGCCTCGAAGACCTGTTGATCACTTACGGCAACGATTATTCGGTGCTCAACCTGGCGGAGCTCAATGGCTTCTTCACCGCCCTGGCCAGCTCCCCGACCCGCGTGAACCCTGAGCAATGGCTGCCCACCGTCGCCGGGGGCAAGGTGCCGAAGTTCAAGAAGCCTGCTCACGAAGAAGCCTATACCGCACTGATGCTGCGTTATGCCAATCAGGTAGCCGAAGCCCTGGCGGATGACCTGGACCGCTTCGAGCCGCTGTTCGAGGAAAGCGACGCCGAGGAAGGGGCAGTGGTCATCATGGAGGAATGGTGCTTTGGCTACATGCGCGGCACCCAGGTTGCCGGTTGGGGCGAGTTGCCGCCAGAGCAGGCACAACTGCTCAATGCTATTTCGTTGCATGGCCTTGAGGATAATTTCGAGTTGCTCGATCAGATGACCGAGGAAGACATTCAAGCCTGTGTGCCGCAGGTAATCGAGGCTGCGCGAAGCCTGTATCGTTATCAGCGCTCGGAAAAATAACGACCCAATTATTTCGCCAAGCGAAATTATGGTTTCCCCGCCACGCTGATTCCGCTGCCAGCCGAATCAGCGCAGCATGTGCTCCACACGCACCAACCGGTGCCTACCCTGGAGCGCAGAGCATGATCAAACTCTACAATTTCCCCAAATCCGGCCACGCCCACCGCATCGAGTTGATGCTGTCGCTGCTGAACCTGCCTACCGAGCTGGTGTTTGTCGACCTGGCCAAGGGCGCGCACAAGCAGCCAGCGTTTCTTGCCCTCAATCCTTTTGGCCAGGTGCCGGTGATCGACGACAATGGCACTGTCATTGCCGATTCCAACGCCATCCTCATTTATTTGGCCAGCACTTACGACAAGGGTGGCCAATGGTTGCCTCAAGACCCGGTGGGCGCGGCTCGGGTGCAACGCTGGTTGTCGGTCGCCGCTGGGCCGCTGGCCTTCGGCCCCGCCGCCGCGCGTCTGGTCACGGTATTTGGTGCTTCGTTCAACACGGATGAAGTCATTGGCCGTGCTCACACCCTGCTCAATGTGATAGACGGCGAGCTGGCCAAGACACCGTTCCTGGCCGGCAACGAGCCGACCATCGCCGATGTTGCCAACTACTCCTATATTGCCCACGCCCCAGAGGGCAACGTTTCGCTGGAGCCGTACCCGAATGTGCGCGCCTGGTTGGCGCGCATTGAGGCGTTGCCCGGTTTCGTTGCCATGCCACGTACCGCTGTGGGCCTGCAGACCAGCGTCTGAGCGATCATCAACACGAGGTATGCCGCCATGGCGCGACAACCAGCTCCTCGAACTTCGCCTTGGCACGCTGGCGAGAAACGCCTGCAGGAACAGGTGGGGGTGGCAGAGCGCATGGAGGCGTTCGGGCAGAAGGTCATCCGTGACCACATGCCTGATCAGCACCGCGCGTTCTATCACCAGTTGCCGTTCCTGGTGGCAGGCACCGTGGACGCGCATGGCAAGCCTTGGGCGACGGTGCTCGAAGGCCCGGAGGGCTTCGCCAGTTCGCCCGATCCAAAGCGCCTGCTGATCGAAACCGGCCGCCCTGGCGATGACCCGGCTACGCCAGGGATGGTGGTTGGCGGGGCCATTGGCTTGCTCGGCATCGAGTTGCATACCCGTCGACGCAACCGTATCAATGGGCTGATCCGGCAGTCGTTCGGCGGTTCGCTCGAGGTCGAGGTGGAGCAGTCGTTCGGCAATTGCCCGCAGTACATCCAGCAACGCGTCTACCGCCGTGTTGATGAGCCCGCGCAAGGGCGGCTGGACTCGACAGCGCTGGATAGCCACGCGGTGCAGATGATCGAGAATGCCGACACCTTTTTTGTCGCCAGTTACGTCGACCTGCCGCAAGGGCATCGCGCGGTGGACGTTTCCCATCGAGGTGGGCGCCCCGGTTTCGTCAAGGTTGAAAGCAACCGCCTGACCATTCCCGACTATGCCGGCAACCTGCATTTCAACACCCTTGGCAACCTGCTGGAAAACCCCCAGGCGGGCTTGTTGTTCGTCGATTTCAGCAACGGCAACGTGCTACAGGTGACTGGTCGCACCGAAGTGATCCTCGACAGCCCGTTGATCAAGGCTTTCGAAGGCGCCGAGCGGCTTTGGACGCTGATGGTCGAACAGGTAGTGCTGCGCCGCGCGGCTATTTCCTTGCGCTGGGCCTTTCAGGAATACTCGCCGACCAGCCTGATGACCGGCACCTGGGCAGAAGCCGAACAGCGCCTGCAGCAGCGTGAGCGGCAACGCCAGTGGCTGACGTGGGGCGTGCTGCGGGTAGAGCAGGAAAGCCGCGATATCCGTTCGTTCTACCTGGCGGCCGATGGACCGGTTCCCTTTGCTCCCGGTCAGCATATTCCCGTGCGTATTCCCCAGGCGGGCGCTGCTCCATTGATTCGAACCTACAGCCTGTCCAGCGCGCCGTCCGATGGCCATCTGCGCATCAGCGTCAAGGCGCAGGGCCCGGCATCGCGTTACCTGCATGAACAGATTGCCGTCGGCGACACGTTGCAGGTGCGCCTGCCGATGGGCAGCTTCACCTTGCAGGGCGACAGCGATCGGCCCCTGGTGCTGATTGGCGCAGGCGTGGGCATTACCCCGCTGATGGCCATGCTCCGTGAACAGTTGGCGATGCGGACGGGGCGGCGTATTCACGTGTTCCAAGGCGCTCGTAGCCTTGCCGAACTGCCATTCCAGCGGGAGCTTGCCCAATTGCAGTGGCAGGCCGGAGCCCTGTTGAGCGTGCATCGCGCGTTGAGCCAGCCGGAGCCCGAAGCGTTGCCAGGGCGCGACTATGAGCATGCCGGTCGCCTCGGCATTGAGCAGGTCAAGGCAGCGCTGCCGCTGGACGATTACGATTTCTACCTGTGTGGCCCGGCCAGCTTCACCCAAGACCTTTACGAAGGCTTGCGCGCCGTACACGTGCCGGATGGGCGCATCCATGCCGAAGCGTTCGGCCCTTCGACGCTCCGGCGCCATGGCAACGACAACCAGCCGGTGCTGCAGCAGCCGCCGGCGGCCAGCGAGCCGGTACCGGTATACTTCGCCAGTTCAGCCAAAGAGGCCCGGTGGGCGCCCGCCAGCGGCACCCTGCTGGAACTGGCTGAGGCGCGTGGGCTCTCGCCGGATTTCAGTTGTCGCGGAGGGTCATGCGGCACCTGCAAGACCAGGCTGGTGAGCGGGCAGGTGCATTACCCAAATCCGCCTGCCGAGCTGCCGGAGAACGGGACGGTACTGATTTGCTGCGCTGTGCCTGCCAGGCTAGAGGAGGGGGCGCAGGCACTGGTGCTGGCGCTCTGAAGCTGTCTGTGCCGTCGATAGATGCGGCCCAGGCAGCGCAAACTATGCAGATAGCAGATAATCCCGCCATCCTCGAGGCCCAGGAGCCGGCATGGACCAGATTCACCTGATGAAGGTATTTGTCGCCGTTGGCGAGCTGGAAAGCTTCGCTGCCGCCGCCCGCCGCCTGGACATCTCGCCGGCCGCCGTCACCCGTGCCGTCAGCGCTCTCGAAGACCAGCTCGGGGTCAAGCTGCTGCTGCGCACCACCCGCAGTGTACGCGTGACCGAGGCCGGCAGCCGCTATCTGGAAGACTCCCGACACATCCTTGCCAGCATCAGCGAGGCCAACGAAGCCGCCGCCGGCATCAACGCCACGCCCAAGGGGGAGTTGGCGGTGACCGCGCCCATCCTGTTCGGCAAAAAGTTCGTCATGCCCTGCATCGTGCGGTACCTGCAGCAGTACCCCGAGGTGGACGTGTCGGCCTACTTCCTGGACCGTATCGTCAACATGGTGGAAGAGGGCATGGACGTGGCCGTGCGCATCGGCCCGTTGCCCGATTCCGGCCTCAAGGCCCTGCGCGTGGGCAAGGTGCGGCGCATGCTCTGCGCTTCGCCGCAGTACCTGGCGCGCCACGGCGTGCCGCAGCACCCCGCGGACTTGCCCGATCATGCAGTGATCGCCACCACCAACCTGTCGCCTCGTGCCGGCTGGCGCTTCGGTGTGACCGACCAGCCGACGATGGTGCGCATGCAGCCCAGGCTGACTGTGACCAGTAACGACGGCGCGATCGCCGCGGCAGTAGGTGGCCTCGGAATCGCCCGGCTGTTGTCGTACCAGGTGGTTGATGAGATCGCCAGCGGGCAACTGCAGGTGATCCTCGCCGAATATGAGGAAGCGCCCTGGCCGATTCATGTGTTGCACCGCGAGAGCAAGTACGGCTCGGCCAAGGTGCGCGCATTCGTTGACATGCTGGCTGAGCATTTGCGGGGGCAGGCGCACTTGGCCTGAGTGTTGAGCTGAATCTGTAGGAGTGGATTTATCCGCGAAGTGTCAGTAGCCCCGCATTGCACGGGGCTATTTAGGCGCTAGAAGTTTGCTCCGCCTCAATCCCAGCTCAGTGCCCCACCTGTCTGATACTCGATCACTCGCGTCTCAAAGAAGTTCTTCTCCTTCTTCAAGTCCATGATCTCGCTCATCCACGGGAACGGGTTGGTGGTCCCTGGGTACTCTTCCTTCAGGCCGATCTGGGTCAGGCGGCGGTTGGCGATGAACTTGAGGTAGTCCTCCATCATCGCCGCGTTCATGCCCAGCACCCCGCGTGGCATGGTGTCACGGGCGTATTCGATCTCCAGCTGGGTCCCTTGCAGGATCATCTGGGTCGCTTCTTCCTTCATCGCGGCATCCCACAGGTGTGGGTTCTCGATCTTGATCTGGTTGATCACGTCGATACCGAAGTTCAGGTGCATCGACTCGTCACGCAGGATGTACTGGAACTGCTCGGCAACGCCGGTCATCTTGTTGCGGCGGCCCATGGACAGGATCTGGGTGAAGCCGCAGTAGAAGAAGATGCCTTCGAGTACGCAGTAGTAGGCAATCAGGTTGCGCAGCAGCTCTTTGTCGGTTTCGACCGTGCCAGTGTTGAACTCCGGGTCGGAGATGGCGCGGGTGTACTTCAGGCCCCAGGCGGCTTTCTTCGCGACCGACGGGATCTCGTGGTACATGTTGAAGATCTCGCCTTCATCCATGCCCAGCGACTCGATGCAGTACTGGTAGGCGTGGGTGTGGATCGCCTCTTCGAACGCCTGGCGCAGGATGTACTGGCGGCACTCGGGGTTGGTGATCAGGCGGTACACGGCCAGGGCCAGGTTGTTGGCTACCAGCGAGTCGGCAGTGGAGAAGAAGCCGAGGTTGCGCATCACGATACGGCGCTCGTCTTCGGTCAGGCCGTCCTGGCTCTTCCACAGGGCGATGTCGGCGGTCATGTTGACCTCTTGCGGCATCCAGTGGTTGGCGCAGCCGTCGAGGTACTTTTGCCAGGCCCAGTCGTACTTGAACGGTACCAGCTGGTTGAGGTCGGCGCGGCAGTTGATCATGCGCTTTTCGTCCACCGCGACGCGGGCCGAAGAGCCTTCCAGTTCAGCCAGGCCTTCAGCGATGTCGAGGGCGTCGAGCGCAGCCTTGGCGCGCTTCACGGCGTCGGAGTCGGACGCGGTGGCGGCACGGGCTTCCAGGGCGGCGGCACCGCCAGCGCTGTCGAGCTTGTCGAGGGTGGCGGCGGCGGTGGCCTGCGCAGGGGTGTTGCCTTTGGCGGCTACTTCGCCGTCTTCCTTGTCGAATTCGTCCCAGCTCAGCATGGTTTGGCTCCTGCTTGAGGGTCGCCCTGGGGCAACCGGTTGGATGTTAAGAATGTGATGCCTGACGCAAGGCCGTAACGGCGAATGGACAGCGCGAGAGGCTGACTCTCGTTTACATCTGAATGTGTTCTGGCTTGTACCTGGCCAGGCCTCTGAGAGGGGCCAGGACAATTGAATGGTGCGCTTTTCAGAGGGCGCAAAGTATACCGGAATTCACCTTCGATCGGGGCGCATGTCGTGCCGGCGAGGGTAACTTTTTCGACCGGTTTTGCGTGCGTCCGTTCACGAATCGGGTGTCGTCCTGTATGGGGGAAGAGTGTAGCGCCAACCTATATGTTGTGCCAGTTTAAATTTCAAGGCACATCATATGGTGTTTTTGAAGGTTGCATGCTAGCGGTGCCGGGCTCCTTGCCAGCAAGCCAGTGCCCACAGGTATCGCGCTTGGCTGGAGGGCGGTCCAGTACCTGTGGGGCCGGCTTGCGGATGATCAGGCCCGGTCAGGCAAGCAGTGTCTGTGAGGGGCATGCAGCGTTTCGACAATGTGTGTCTTAGGGTGTTTGCGTGCCTGTTCAACCGAGGTGAAACGGCCGGTTTCAGCATTGCGGCCAATCTTGCGAGTTGCCACTTTTTTCCGCGCCATGGGCTTGCGTCCTTTTTTGAGAGGTCCTGTTCTTTTACCGAGCCGTGTGAGCGGTGGGCAAAGGGCAAGGTTTCTCTAAGGCGCGGATACAAAAAAGCCGCACGGGGCACCCATAGGCACCCCGTGCGGCATTCAGGCCTTACTGGCAGGCTTCGCAGTCAGGCTCGTCGATCGCGCAGGCTTTCGGCACTGGCGCCGGGCCAGCGGCCTGGACCGGGGCGCTGTCGCCACCGCTGGACACGGCGTTGAGCTTGCCGGTGTTGATGGTCGACTTCTCGGTGCTGGTCGCGGCCAGGGCACGGAGGTAGTAGGTGGTTTTCAGGCCACGGTACCAGGCCATGCGGTAGGTCACGTCCAATTTCTTGCCCGACGCGCCGGCGATGTACAGGTTCAGCGACTGGGCCTGGTCGATCCACTTCTGGCGACGGGAGGCGGCATCGACGATCCACTTGGTCTCGACTTCGAACGCGGTGGCGTACAGGTCTTTCAGCTCTTGCGGGATACGCTCGATCTGCTGTACCGAACCGTCGTAGTACTTCAGGTCGTTGATCATCACCGAGTCCCACAGGCCGCGGGCCTTCAGGTCACGGACCAGGTACGGGTTGATCACGGTGAACTCGCCCGACAGGTTCGATTTCACGTACAGGTTCTGGTAGGTCGGCTCGATGGACTGCGACACGCCGGTGATGTTGGCGATGGTCGCGGTTGGCGCGATGGCCATGATGTTCGAGTTACGAATACCTTTTTGTACGCGAGCCCGCACCGGCGCCCAGTCCAGGGTTTCTTCCAGGTTGACGTCGATGTACTTCTGGCCACGGGCTTCGATCAGGATCTGTTGCGAATCCAGCGGCAGGATGCCCTTGGACCACAGCGAACCCTGGAAGGTCTCGTAGGCGCCACGTTCGTCGGCCAGGTCGCAGGACGCCTGGATAGCGAAGTAGCTGACGGCTTCCATGGACTTGTCGGCGAACTCGACGGCCGCATCGGAGCCATACGGGATGTGCTGAAGGTACAGCGCATCCTGGAAGCCCATGATGCCCAGCCCGACCGGGCGGTGCTTGAAGTTCGAGTTACGGGCTTGCGGCACCGAGTAGTAGTTGATGTCGATCACGTTGTCGAGCATGCGCACGGCGGTGTTCACGGTGCGTTGCAGCTTGGCGGTGTCCAGCTTGCCATCGACGATGTGGTTCGGCAGGTTG
The DNA here is from genome assembly GCF_021602025.1 of Pseudomonas ceruminis. GTDB lineage: Bacteria > Pseudomonadota > Gammaproteobacteria > Pseudomonadales > Pseudomonadaceae > Aquipseudomonas > Aquipseudomonas ceruminis. The sequence continues at coordinate 154,901 of NZ_BQHW01000010.1, read as the reverse complement.
ATCGAGCCCAGGTTGCAGACCGCGATCTCGTCCTTGTTGGTGTTCAGGGTGATCTCGGTGCACAGGTTGGAGCTGTGGACCACGCCCACGTGCTGCTGCGGCGAACGCAGGTTGCACGGGTCCTTGAAGGTCAGCCATGGGTGGCCGGTCTCGAACAGCATCGACAGCATCTTGCGCCACAGGTCTTTGGCCTGGATGGTCTTGAACACCTTGATCTTGTTGTACTCGGTCAGGGCTTCGTAGTACTCGTAGCGCTCTTCGAAGGCCTTGCCGGTCAGGTCGTGCAGGTCCGGCACTTCCGACGGCGAGAACAGGGTCCACTTGCCGTCATCGAAGACGCGCTTCATGAACAGGTCAGGGATCCAGTTGGCGGTGTTCATGTCGTGGGTACGACGGCGGTCATCACCGGTGTTCTTGCGCAGCTCGATGAATTCTTCGATGTCCAGGTGCCAGGTTTCCAGGTAGGCGCAGACAGCACCTTTGCGCTTGCCACCCTGGTTGACGGCGACGGCGGTGTCGTTGACCACTTTCAGGAACGGCACGACGCCCTGGGATTTACCGTTGGTGCCTTTGATGTACGAGCCCAATGCACGCACCGGGGTCCAGTCGTTGCCCAGGCCACCGGCGAATTTCGACAACATGGCGTTATCGTGGATCGCGTGGTAGATACCCGACAGATCGTCCGGCACGGTAGTCAGGTAGCAGCTCGACAGCTGCGGGCGCAGGGTGCCGGCGTTGAACAGGGTCGGGGTCGAGGCCATGTAGTCGAAGGACGACAACAGGTTGTAGAACTCGATCGCACGGGCTTCCTTGTCTTTCTCTTCCAGCGCCAGGCCCATGGCCACACGCATGAAGAACACCTGCGGCAGCTCGAAGCGCACGCCATCCTTGTGGATAAAGTAACGGTCGTACAGGGTTTGCAGGCCCAGGTAGGTGAATTGCTGGTCGCGCTCGTGGTCGATCGCCTTGCCCAGCTTCTCCAGGTCGAAGTCGGCCAGGGCTGGGTTCAGCAATTCGAACTCGACGCCCTTGGCGACATAGGCCGGCAGGGCCTTGGCGTACAGGTCGGCCATCTCGTGGTGGGTGGCGCTGTCGGCAACGTTCAGGAAGCCCAGGCCTTCGGCGCGCAGGGTGTCCATCAGCAGGCGGGCGGTGACGAACGAGTAGTTCGGCTCACGCTCGACCAGGGTACGGGCGGTCATCACCAGGGCGGTATTGACGTCCTTGATGGCCACGCCGTCGTACAGGTTTTTGAGGGTTTCGCGCTGGATCAGGTCGCCGTCGACTTCGGCCAGGCCTTCGCAGGCCTCGCTGATGATGGTGTTCAAGCGGGCCATGTCCAGCGGCGCCAGGCTGCCGTCGACCAGGGTGATGCGGATGCTTGGGTGCGGCTCGACCACGGCATCGGAGTTGGCACGGGTGGCGCGCTCTTTTGCGCGCTGGTCGCGGTAGATCACATAGTCGCGGGCGACTTTCTGCTCGCCGGCACGCATCAGGGCCAGTTCGACCTGGTCCTGGATTTCTTCGATGTGGATGGTGCCACCCGATGGCATGCGACGCTTGAACGTGGCGGTGACCTGCTCGGTCAGGCGCGCGACGGTGTCGTGGATGCGCGACGAGGCGGCGGCGGTGCCACCTTCAACTGCGAGGAACGCCTTGGTGATGGCCACGGTGATCTTGTCGTCGGTGTAGGGGACGACAGTGCCGTTACGCTTGATCACGCGCAGTTGGCCTGGGGCGGTGGCTGCCAGATCCTGGTTGGAATCGGCGGCCTGCGGCGCCAACGCCTGCGGGTTCTCGCGAGTTGTGTCGGTTTGCATGGGTGGGTGTCTCCACTGTTTCTATTGTTCAGGCGCCTTTTGGGCGCCCACCGTTCCGTCCACTTGCTCGATTGGCCCGGGCGGGGATGCGTCATGCGTGCGCATCCGCCCGCTCGGGCGTACCGACTTCGGGACAGACTCAGGAATAAGGGCAATAACCTGCCGCTCCCTGGCCGAAGTCAAAGATTCTGGGCTTACGCCCAAAAACTGTTGCTGATGAGTGCCTGGCAATGCCTGCAACACTCATACCCGAACAATGCCCAGGAGGGCTTGCCTCGGTCGCCTCCGCAGGAGCGGTTTGGCTGCTGAAATCACCGGAAGTTCAGCCAGAAAAATCGCTTGAATTTGACTGCTGACTTGTGATTGTGATTTTGCGCGAAACCCAATATCTAGTGGTTCGCTGCGATGGGGATACAAGATAATGCGGTATTGGGGGCTTTGCAAGGCGAGCGCCTGTGGATAAGTTGTGCGTACTTTGTGTGTGAAGAGTGGGTATTCGCTGTAGGCCTTGTGCCAAGTGGTTTGCAGTATTTTTCGGCTGCTCGCTGCCCCACGGCAGATTTTTCAGGGCGCGAACCCTAGCACAAAAAACGGTTCAGTCCAGGGCCTTTTCGGGTCAGGTTGGCAGCGTCCGGTGCGGGACGTAGTATCCGGGGGCAATGTTGCCTTTTGGTGAAGGGCAAACGTTACGGGCAAAGCAAAAACTACAATCAAAGGCAACGCCATGGACCAACCCTTACCCCGCATCCTGATTGTCGAGGACGACCAGCGCCTGGCCGAGCTCACGGCCGAATACCTGCAGGCCAACGGTTTCGAAGTGTCGGTCGAGGGCGATGGTGGCCGCGCCGCACGGCGTATCGTCGACAGCCAGCCAGACATGGTGATCCTCGACCTCATGCTGCCCGGCGAAGATGGCCTGAGCATTTGCCGTCGCGTGCGCGGCCAATATGCTGGCCCGATCCTCATGCTGACCGCCCGCAGCGATGAACTTGACCAGGTTCAGGGCCTGGACCTGGGCGCTGACGACTATGTGTGCAAGCCGGTGCGGCCGCGCCTGTTGTTGGCGCGTATCCAGGCCCTGCTGAGGCGTAGCGAGCCGGCAGAAGGCAAGCGCAGCGACCTGGTGTTCGGCGCGCTGCGCATCGACAACCGCCTGCGCGAAGCCTGGCTCGGCGAACAGCCGATCGAGCTGACCGGTGCCGAGTTCGACCTGCTTTGGCTGCTGGCCAGCAACGCCGGGCGGGTGCTGTCACGCGAGCAGATCTTCACCGCCCTGCGCGGGGTCGGTTACGACGGCCAGGACCGCTCCATCGATGTGCGTATCTCCAGGATCCGCCCCAAGATCGGCGATGATCCCGTCCACCCACGGCTGATAAAGACCCTGCGCAGCAAGGGTTACCTGTTCGTCGGCGACGCGCCATGAACAACTCGATCTTTCTGCGCATTTACGGCGGTATGCTCGCTGTGCTGGTGCTGGTGGCCCTGCTGGGGGTGCTCAGCCTGCACCTGACCAACCAGGTGCGCGCCGCCCAGCACCGCGAGCGCCTGGCCCAAGGCACGTTCAGCCTGATGGCCGACAACCTGGCCCAACAGAACGACACCGAACGCAAGCGCTCCCTGGTGATGTGGGAGCGCCTGCTAGGTGTACCGCTGGGCTTGCAACCCATGTCGGCGCGCACCCTTGACGGCGGCCAGCGGGCACGTTTGTACCGAGGCCTGGTAGTGGTGGAGAAAACCGGGCCACATGCCGCCCAGGTGTTGCGCAAGGTCGGCCAGCAAGACCTGTTGCTGGTCGCCGAGGTCAAACAAGTCAGCGAACAACTGGCTCGGGCCACCCTTTATTTACTGATCGACGAACTGGTGCGCTACCCGGTGGCCGACCAGCAGCAGCGCCTGGCGCAATTGAAGCAAAGCAAGGGGTTCGGTTTTGGCGTCGCACTGCAACGCCTGGAGCGGGTCAGCCTGGACGATGACCAGCGGCGGCGGGTAGAGGAGGGTGACACCGTCATGGCGCTGGGCAAGGACGGCGATTCGATCCGCGTGTTCGCCGGCTTGCCGGGCTCACCTTGGGTGCTGGAGATCGGCCCGCTGCATCAGCTCAACCCCTACCCACCGCAGTTGCTGATACTCATCGCGTTCCTTGGCCTGTGCCTGATCGGCCTGGTGGTCTACCTGCTGGTGCGTCAGTTGGAGCGGCGTGTGTCGGGCCTGGAAATCGCCGCCACGCGTATTGCTCAGGGCAGCCTGGAAACCCGTGTGCCGGCAGGCGACGCCGACTCGGTGGGGCGCCTGGCGGCGGCGTTCAATGGCATGGCCGAGCACCTGCAGCGCTCGCTCAGCATGCAGCGCGAACTGGTTAGAGCGGTGTCCCACGAACTGCGTACCCCGGTGGCACGGTTGCGCTTTGGCCTGGAAATGATCGAAAGCGCGCCGACCGAGCAGGCCCGCGCCAAGCACCTGGCGGGCATGGACGGTGATATCCAGGACTTGGACAAGCTGGTGGACGAGATGCTGACCTATGCCCGGCTGGAGCAAGGCGCGCCTGCGCTGCAGTTTCAGCGGGTCGACCTGGATGCCCTGCTGGCCCGGGTGATCGCAGAGCTGGCGCCGCTCAATACCCAGGTCAGGCTGGTGCGCGGCGATTGCCAGGTGCAGGACGCCGACGGCGCCTGGGTAGAAGCCGAGCCACGTTACCTGCACCGGGCCTTGCAGAACCTGGTCAGCAATGCCTTGCGTCATGCCGTGTCCGAGGTGCGTCTGAGCTACCAGCTTGGCCAGCAGCGCTGTCGCATCGATGTCGAGGACGACGGGCCGGGTATTCCCGAAGGCTACTGGGACCGTATCTTTACGCCTTTCACCCGCCTGGACGACAGTCGCACCCGCGCGTCTGGCGGGCATGGCCTGGGCCTGTCGATCGTGCGCAGGATCATCTACTGGCATGCCGGCCGGGCCATGGTGGGCCGCAGCGAAACGCTGGGCGGTGCTTGTTTCAGCCTGAGCTGGCCCCGCGAGCAGGCGCCCCTGTAAGGCTCAGGCGCTGACCAGGCTGAGCAGTTGACCGTCTTGCACGCAGAATTGGCCTTGCAGTTCGGCACCGTGGCGCCACTCGGGCGAAAGGTCGATGAGCAGGCGTAGGCGTGCCAGGCCATCGGCCGACCACTGCAGCACCTCGGCGTGCTCGAAATAGAAGCGCTGGTGGGTCAGGGGGTAGAGCGTCTTGAACAGGCTTTCTTTCAGCGAGAAGGCCAGGGTGACTCCCAGGCCTGGCTGGCCGCGGTCCAGGCGCTCAAGCTCCGGCGGTGTGAGAATTTCGCCCATCAGGCGCTCAGCGCGCTCGTCCGTAAGCAGCGCTTCCTGATCCAGGCCCAGGCCAGGGCAGTCGCCTTCGGTCGCAACCACGGCCGCCGCCCAGCCTTTGCCGTGGGTGATGGAACCGCGAATGCCTGCGGGCCAGATGGGGGAGCGATCATCGTGAGTGCCGGGTACATAGTCGCGGCCATCCAGGCGTTGCAGGGCTGCACGGGCGCAGATACGCCCCGCCAGGTACTCGGCTTGGCGTTTGGCTACCGAACGCTGCAGGCTGGCACTGGGCACGATGCCGGCACGCTGGAAATCGTCGGCAGCCAGCAGGGCCGGGTCGAAGGCGCAACTGACCAGTACCGCGCCGGGGAGGGGGCGGGGCAGCGGCCAGTGATGCTTGAGCGGGGCGCAGCAGGAAGGCAATCTGTTCATGGCGGCTATTGTGCCAGCCAAATGTGGCTGTGTGGGAGGTGGGGCCGCGGCGTGGCCCCACAACGTTCTACTTGAACACTTTCTTGAAGAACGCCTGCATGTCCGCCCACGAGCTTTCATCTGCCGCCTTGTTATAACCGATGTCCGGGCCGCCGTGCTCGCCGTGGCTCAAACGGTCGGCGTCCGGGTTGGTAAAGCCATGCTTGGCCCCGGCAATGCTGATGAACTGGTAGTTGACCTTGGCCGCGTCCATTTCCGCCTTGAACGCTGCCACCTGTTCTGGGGTGACCATGCTGTCAGCGGCGCCGTGCTCGACCAGTATGTCGGCCCGAACCACGCCAGGCTTGGCTGGTGTCTGGGTCGCCAACGCACCATGGAAGCTCACCACGCCGTCCAGCTTCTCACCACGCCGGGCTGCATCGAGCACCACCTTGCCGCCGAAGCAGTAACCGACGGCGCCCAGTTGGTGCTTATTGACGTTCGGCTGTTTTTTCAGCAGGTCCAGGCCTGCGTCGAACCGCTTGGCCGCGCCAGCCGGGTCCTTCATCGCTTCGGCCATGAATGCCTGGGCATCCTGCGGATGCTCGGTGTGCTTGCCGTCGCCGTACATGTCGATGGCCAGCGCCTTGTAGCCCAGGGCCGCGAGGTCGCGGGCGCGACGCTTGGCATAGTCGTTCAGCCCCCACCATTCATGCACCACGACAATGCCCGGGCGTTTGCCCTCCAGCGCATCGTCATAGGCGTAGTAGCCGACAAAGCGTTTGCCGTCGGCATCCTGGTAGGGGATATCGCGGGTCACTACTGCCGCCTGGGCAAGAGCGGCGCTGCACATCAGGGTCAGAGCCAGCAGGGCACGCATGTTCACTACTCCTTGTTTTGGCAAACGAATCGTTCAGCCGAGGTTCAGGCCGGGTTCAGGCGCGGTTCAGGGCACCCTGCTTACTCTAGCTTCCAGACAGAAACAGCGCATTCAACAGGAGTGACCAAGCCATGAAAACCTTCAATACCCTGCTTGCCGCCATGGCCGTCTGTGCCGCTGGCATTACCACTGCCCAGGCCGCTGACGACAACTTTGCCAGCCTCACCTACGGCCAGACCAGCGACAAGGTGCGCAAGTCCGGCCTGCTGCAGCGCAATACCGACAACCTGAACGCCGACGGCATCATTGGCAAGGACAATACCTGGGGCGTGCGCCTGGGTAAGATCAACGACCAGGGCCGCTACTACATGACCTACGATAACGTCTCCGGCGACCACAGCGGCCTCAAGCTGCGCCAGGAGAACCTGCTGGGCAGCTATGACCTGTTCCTGCCCGTAGGGGATACCACCAAACTGTTCGGCGGTGGCAGCCTGGGCATGACCAAGCTGACCCAGGATTCGCCGGGCGCCAGCCGCGATACCGATTATGGTTACGCCGTGGGCCTGCAGGCCGGTGTGATCCAGGAAATTACCGACAAGGCCTCGGTGGAGTTGGGCTACCGTTACCTGCGCACCAATGCTGCCACCGAAGTGGGTGAAAGCGGTGGGCCGAAAGATGGCACCCTGCGCCTGACCAGCAGTGCACAGACTTACCTTTCGGCGAACTACAAGTTCTGAGGACACGCGGTATTCTGTGCCAGCCTCTTCGCGGCTAAACCGCTCCCATCACTCCCTGTGGGCGCCGGCGTGCCGCAGAGGAGGCCGGCACAGGTATCACAACTAAGGAGAACCGAATGAAACTGCTGGTGGTCGAGGACGAAGCCCTGCTAAGGCACCACCTCTACACGCGCCTGGGCGAAAGCGGCCATGTGATCGAAGCTGTGGCCGATGCCGAGGAAGCGCTGTACCAAGCTGAGCAATTCCACTTCGACCTGGCTGTGATCGACCTGGGCCTGCCGGGTATCAGCGGCCTGGAACTGATCGGCCGCCTGCGCAGCCAGGGCAAGACCTTTCCCATTCTTATCCTCACCGCTCGCGGCAACTGGCAGGACAAGGTCGAAGGCCTGGCCGCCGGTGCCGACGACTACCTGGTCAAACCCTTCCAGTTCGAAGAGCTCGAAGCACGCCTCAATGCGCTGCTGCGCCGCTCCAGCGGCTTCACCCAGTCGACCATCGCCGCAGGCCCCCTGGTACTGGACCTCAACCGCAAGCAGGCGACCCTGGATGAGCAGCCGCTGGCACTGACGGCCTACGAGTACCGCATCCTCGAATACCTCATGCGCCATCACCAGCAGGTCGTGGCCAAAGACCGCCTGATGGAGCAGCTCTACCCCGGCGACGAGGAGCGCGACCCCAACGTCATCGAAGTGCTGGTCGGTCGCCTGCGGCGCAAGCTCGAGGGCGAACATGCCTTCAAACCGATCGACACGGTGCGCGGGCTTGGCTACCTGTTCACCGAGCGCTGCCGATGATCCGTTCGCTGCGGGTGCGCCTGATGCTCGCGGCGGCGGTGCTGGCGGTGCTGTTCATGTTGGCGCTGCTGCCCGCATTGCAGAAGGCTTTCAGCCTGGCCCTGCAGGAATCGATCGAGCAACGGCTGGCCTCGGATGTGACCACACTGATTTCCGCGGCGCGTATCGAGCATGGCCAGTTGCAGATGCCCGCGTTGTTGCCGGACGAGCGCTACAACCTGCCCTATACCGGTTTGCTCGGCTATATCTTCGACCGCGAGGGCAAGCTGGTCTGGCGGTCGCGGGCCACGACCGACCAGAACATCAATTACCAGCCGCGTTATGACGGGCGCGGCAACGAATTCGCCCGTATCCACCAGGCCGACGGTGAAGAATTCTTCGTCTATGACGTCGAGATCAAGCTGCTCGGCGGTCAAAGCGCTGCCTATAGCATCGTTGCCCTGCAGCCGGTGCGTGAGTACAGGCAAACCCTCGATGGGCTGCGTGAAAAACTCTACCTGGGGTTTGGCGCGGCCTTGTTGGCCTTGTTGGTGTTGCTCTGGGCTGGCCTGACCTGGGGGCTACGCTCACTGCGGCGGCTGAGCCACGAGCTGGATGAGGTGGAGGCCGGCGCGCGGGACGGGTTGAGCGCGGAGCACCCGCGTGAATTGCTGCGATTGACCGGCTCGCTCAACCGTCTGCTGCGTAGCGAGCGTGAACAGCGCCAGCGTTACCGCGACTCACTGGGCGACCTGGCGCACAGCCTGAAGACCCCGTTGGCGGTGCTGCAGGGGGTGGGTGAAAGCATGCAGCAGCGCGCCACTGAGCGTGAGCAGGCGCGCGTGCTGCAGAGCCAGATCGAGCGCATGAGCCAGCAGATCGACTACCAGTTGCAACGTGCCAGCCTGCGCAAGAGCGGCCTGGTGCGCCACAGCGTGCAACTGCGGCCCGTGCTTGAGAGCTTGTGCAGCACCCTGGCCAAGGTCTACCGCGAAAAGCGTGTCGAGGTGCTGCTGGAGGTGCCTGAGCAGGCCCAGGTACCCATGGAGCAGGGGGCATTGCTGGAGCTGCTCGGCAACCTGCTGGAAAACGCCTATCGGCTGAGCCTGGGGCAAGTGCGTGTCAGCCTGCTCGAAGCCCCCGGTGCGTTGACCTTGTGCGTCGAAGATGACGGGCCCGGTGTGCCGGCCGATCAGCGTGAGCGGATTCTGGAACGCGGTGAGCGGCTCGACCGCCAGCACCCAGGGCAGGGGATTGGCCTTGCGGTGGTCAAGGATATCGTCGACAGCTACGACGCCGAGTTGAGCCTCGATGATTCTCCATTGGGCGGTGCGGCGTTCAAGATCAGCTTTCACCTTGAATGACAGCTAGGCGGTAGTGGCTTCCTTGAGCCACTGCTACCTCTCTCGAAGCGGGCCTGCCCTAGGACGGGGGCCCCTGCACATCGGGCGGATTCCCGCCATGCACCCTGTTCAAAATCCGCCACCGGGCGGAAACCCGCCATCTCCTCTGCACAAAATCGCCCCGTCGTTGGGCATCAAGCCCTAGTGGTTACTGCTTTTGCACCCTTCATGGGCATTTTGGCATTGCCCTTGCTATCTCACTGGCAGAGGCCTGCCCAGGCAGCTCGAACACAACGACAAATCCCTCCGGGTGCAGGAGGGTTAGCGATTCAGGTGCCCCGACACCCTGGGAAGGGTGAAGCCGGCACACTTGAGGAAAATTAGCCATGACGACACGTCAGCCGCTGTACAAATCCCTGTATGTCCAGGTGTTGGTCGCCATCACCATCGGCATTCTGCTTGGCCACTTCTATCCAGAAACGGGCGTCGCCCTCAAACCGTTGGGTGATGGTTTCGTCAAACTGATCAAGATGGTCATCGCGCCCATCATCTTCTGCACCGTGGTCAGCGGCATCGCCGGTATGCAGAACATGAAGTCGGTCGGCAAGACCGGCGGCTACGCGCTTCTGTACTTCGAAATCGTTTCCACCATCGCCCTGATCATTGGCCTCGTGGTCGTCAACGTGGTCAAGCCGGGCGCTGGCATGCATATCGACGTCAGCACCCTGAACGCCAGCAGCGTGGCCGCCTACGCCGCCGCCGGCGCGCAGCAGACCACTGTCGGCTTCCTGCTCAATGTCATCCCCAACACCGTGGTCGGCGCCTTCGCCAACGGCGACATCCTGCAAGTGCTGATGTTCTCGGTGCTGTTCGGCTTCGCCCTGCACCGCCTGGGCAGCTACGGCAAGCCGGTACTGGACCTGATCGATCGCTTCGCCCATGTGATGTTCAACATCATCAACATGATCATGAAGCTGGCGCCGATCGGTGCCTTCGGTGCCATGGCCTTCACCATTGGCCAGTACGGCGTTGGTTCGCTGGTACAGCTGGGTTACCTGATGGCCTGCTTCTACATCACCTGCCTGCTGTTCGTGCTGGTGGTGCTGGGCGGCATCTGCCGTGCCCACGGCTTCAGCGTCCTCAAGCTGATCCGCTACATCCGTGAGGAGCTGCTGATCGTGCTGGGCACTTCCTCCTCGGAGTCGGCCCTGCCACGCATGCTGGCCAAGATGGAGCGCCTGGGCGCCAAGAAGTCGGTAGTTGGCCTGGTGATCCCGACGGGTTATTCCTTCAACCTGGACGGTACCTCGATCTACCTGACCATGGCTGCGGTGTTCATCGCCCAGGCCACCGACACCACCATGGATATCACTCACCAGATTACCCTGCTGCTGGTACTGCTGGTGGCCTCCAAGGGTGCTGCCGGTGTAACCGGTTCGGGCTTCATCGTCCTGGCTGCCACGCTCTCGGCGGTCGGCCACCTGCCGGTGGCCGGCCTGGCGCTGATCCTGGGTATTGACCGCTTCATGTCCGAAGCCCGCGCCCTGACCAACCTGGTCGGTAACGCCGTGGCCACCGTGGTGGTGGCCAAGTGGGTCAAGGAAATGGACAACGACAAGCTGGCGTCGGAACTGGCTTCCGGTGGTGCGCCACTGGTTGATACCCGTCCGACTGACGACCTGGGCGTTGCTGAAGGCCCGGCTCGTTGAGGCTGATGCAATAAATGAAGAAGGCGACCCTCGAGTCGCCTTTTTTGTGCCTGTATGGCCCTGTCGCCGGCGAAGCCGGTACCAGCCACCGCATTGCCTGTTCGCGGGGCAAGCCCGCTTGGATCACTCTGGCAGTTCGCTCATCGTTCAGTACTGGCTTGCTGCTTGATCGCTGTTTCGGGCGGCGCGGGTCGTCATCCAGGCGTGCCGCCGACGGGGCCGATCACTCAACCCGCGTCTCGCCGCTGTACACCAATATCTCCCGGCACCGCCGACACAGATACCGCCGCCCCTGGTGCACCAACCTGTGCCGCTGTGCAGTGAACGGGAAATCACTCTCCGGGCACGGGCAGCGGTAGATATACCGGGTCACCACCCGTCGCTGCACTTCATAGTTGTGGCAACGCTTGGGTGGCAACTCGTAGACCCCGCGCATGATCAACTGCCATTCCTCGCCATGGGCCTGGATTCGGTCGCCGAACACTTGGTGGGCAACCAAGTGGGCCACCTCGTGGGCCACCGTCTGGCGCAGGAAGTCTTCCTGGTTTTCGCGGTACAGCTGCAGGTTGAAGCGCAGCAGGTTCTCGTGCAGGTGGGCGACGCCCGCCTTCTGACCGCGCAACTTGAAACTGACGTCCGGGCGGGGGAAGGGGCGTTTGAAAAAGACTTCGGCTTGCTGGTAACAGGTTTCGACGCGTTGTTTGAGCAGCTCGGGCATGGCGTGGTAATTCTCCTGACCGGGCATTATGCCGCAAGCAATGGCCGGTTGCGGAGCCACCGGTCAGCACAGAGTCAGAAGCCGCCTTGCGGCGGCCTCTGGTTTGATGCCCCAGTGTTGGTAACAGTGTCTCAATTGGTATAGATGGGCCCCACGCCCAATCCCCAGATGATCACGGTGGCAGCCATGATCGCTACCAGTACCACCAGGCCTACTGCCAGCACTGAGCTGGAGAACAGGAAACCTTCATCCGAAGGGATATTCATGAACGTCGGTAATCCGACATACAGCAAGTAGACGGTGTAGCAAATGGCAGCCGTACCTACCAGCATGCCAAGCCAGAGGTGTGGGTAGAGTGCCGCCAGGCCGCCAAGGAACAGCGGCGTGGCGGTATAGGTGGCAAAGGCTATGCATTGCGCCATGGACGGGTTGGCGTCGTAGGTGCGGGCCATCCAGTGGATGAACGCCCCCATCACCGCCACCCCGGCCAGCATCGCCAGGTAAGACATGATGCTCATCCATAACGCGCTTTCCATGGTCAGCATCACTGCCGGCCGCCCGCCGATCACCCAGCCCACCTGGGTCGTGCCGATAAACGCGGAAATGGCAGGGATCGCCGCCAGGATCAGAGTATGCGTGAGGTACATGTGGCTGATGCTTTCTTCTTCGCCCCGAATCTCTCGCCATTCCTGGTCGGGATGGGTAAACAGCCCCACAACGTGATGAATCATGCCGGTCACTCCTATCGTCGTTGCCAAACGCCCCCCAGATGGAGCGCCAGCGGCCCGAGGCCAGGACACCGATACAAGCGGCAATGTGGCCTTATGTCGCAGTATAGGAAGCGGTTCCCCGCACAAACCCGGCTTTTTAGAGCAAATTGCGCTGTCGCCAGCGCTACTGATTACCTTGAAGTCTTTATCGGATATGGCCCCTAATATCGGCCAAGCCCTACAGCGGCGAGCGGTTTGTGCGTAAAATAGCCGCCTTTTGTCACACCTCGCGGATCCAAGCGCTATGGGCACCCTTTCGGTCAACCAGAACAAACTGCAAAAACGCCTGCGTCGTCTCGCCGGCGAAGCCATCACCGACTACAACATGATCGAGGATGGCGACAAGGTCATGGTCTGCCTGTCCGGCGGCAAGGACAGCTACACCATGCTCGACGTTCTGTTGCACCTGCAGAAGGTGGCACCGATCAAGTTCGAGATCGTCGCGGTGAACATGGACCAGAAGCAACCGGGCTTCCCCGAGCATGTGCTGCCGGCCTACCTCAAGGAACTGGGCGTCGAGTACCACATCGTCGAGAAGGACACCTATTCGGTGGTCAAGGAGCTGGTCCCCGAGGGCAAGACCACTTGTTCGCTGTGCTCGCGCCTGCGCCGTGGCACGCTGTACACCTTCGCCGATGAAATCGGTGCGACCAAGATGGCCCTGGGGCACCACCGCGACGACATCGTCGAAACCTTCTTCCTCAATATGTTCTTCAATGGCTCGCTCAAGGGCATGCCACCCAAGCTGCGTGCCGACGATGGCCGCAACGTGGTGATCCGCCCGCTGGCGTACTGCAGCGAGAAGGACATCCAGGCCTACTCGGACATGAAGGAATTCCCGATCATCCCGTGCAACCTCTGCGGTTCGCAGGAGAACCTGCAGCGTCAGGTGGTCAAGGACATGCTGGTGGAGTGGGAGCGCAAGCACCCAGGCCGTACCGAGAGCATCTTCCGTGCCCTGCAGAACGTGGCGCCGTCGCAGTTGGCCGACCGCAACCTGTTCGACTTCACCAGCCTGAAGATCGACCAGAGCGCTACGCCGCGTTTTCTTGATGTGCTGAACATCTGACCCATGCGTGATTACCAATGGCTGCATGAGTACTGCCTGAACCGCTTCGGCTCGGCCCAGGCCCTGGAAGCCTTCCTGCCGCAGCCGCGTACGTCGGCTCAGTTGCGCGACATCAGCAATGATCGCTACCTGTCCACCTTGGCCCTGCGCGTATTCCGCGCTGGGCTCAAGCACAGCCTGGTAGACGCCAAATGGCCGGCCTTCGAGCAGGTGTTCTTTGGTTTCGACCCGGAAAAGGTAGTGCTGATGGGCGCCGAGCATCTGGAGCGGCTGATGCAGGATGAGCGCATCATCCGCCACCTGGGCAAGCTCAAGAGCGTGCCGCGCAATGCACAGATGATCCTCGATGTGGCGAAGGAGCGGGGCAGTTTTGGTGCATTCATCGCCGACTGGCCTGTGACCGATATCGTCGGGTTGTGGAAGTACCTGGCCAAGCATGGCAACCAGCTGGGTGGGTTGTCAGCGCCGCGCTTTCTGCGGATGGTCGGCAAGGACACGTTCATCCCTACCGACGACATGGCCGCCGCGTTGATTGCCCAGAAGGTGATCGACAAGCAGCCGACCAGCCAGCGCGACCTGGCGTTGGTGCAGCAGGCGTTCAACCAGTGGCATGAAGAAAGCGGGCGCCCGCTGTGCCAGTTGTCGGTGATGCTGGCGCACACCGTCAATCATTGACCCCAGGCCGCCTTCGCGGGTTTACCCGCGAAGAACTCAGCGCCCTTCGCCGGCCAGGCGTCGCTCATGCTGGAACTTCCAGCGCACAAACAACAGCCCACTGACGAACAACCCCAGGCTCACCACCACCTCAACCCAGCCGAAAAACGCCCGCGCCGGGTCAAACGCTGCCAGCACCCCTTTGATGAAATAGATATTCACCACAAAGCATGTCCAGGCGTGCGCGCGGGCGCTGCCCAGCCACATGCCCGGCAGCAGCAACAGCAGGGGTACCAGCTCGATCGCCAGGATCACCTGGACCCGTGCGCCATGCAGGTTGGCGAACCACAGGTTGTTCACCACCAGCAGCGCGATCAGGCCGAAGAAGAACGCCAGGCTCAAGGCCCGAGTCAGGCGCAGGCGCGGTGCCAGCCAGTGCAGTGACGGTAACACCTTGGGCTTTTTAGCCACGCGCGGACTCCAAGGCCAGGGCAGTGGTTGCCAGGCGTTGGCCAAGGGCACGACACAGAGTGATTTCGTGTTGGTCGAGCTCACGCTTGCCGTCCGCACCGGCATGGTGGCTGGCCCCGTAAGGGGTGCCGCCGCCCCGGGTTTCGAGCAATGCCGACTCGCTGTAGGGCAGCCCCATCACCAGCATGCCGTGGTGCATCAGCGGCAACATCATCGACAGCAGGGTTGTCTCCTGGCCGCCATGCAGGCTGGCGGTGGAGGTGAACACCGCGGCTGGCTTGCCGACCAGTTCACCGCCCAGCCACAGGCTGCTGGTACCGTCGAGGAAGTACTTGAGCGGCGCGGCCATGTTGCCGAAGCGGGTCGGGCTGCCCAATACCAGGCCAGCGCAGTGGCGCAGGTCATCGAGGGTGGCATACAGCGCACCGGTGGCCGGGATGTCCGGGGCCACGGCTTCGCACTCGGTGGAAATCGCCGGTACCGTCCGCAGACGCGCTTCCATACCGGCCAGTTCGATGCCGCGGGCAATGTGCCGGGCCATCTCGCTGGTGGAACCGTGACGGCTGTAATACAGCACAAGGATATAGGGTTGGCTCACGGCAGAATCTCCAGCACCTTCTCCGGCGGTCGGCCGATCACCGCCTTGTCGCCGGCCACCAGGATTGGCCGTTCGATCAGCTTGGGGTGCTGCGCCATGGCATCGATCAGTTGCGCATCGGTCAGGGCCGGGTTGGCCAGGTCCAGTGCCTTGTACTCGTCCTCGCCGGTGCGTAGCAACTGGCGCGGGGCAATGCCCAGCTTGTCGAGCAGGGCGTTGAGGGTGTTGGCGTCTGGCGGGGTTTCGAGGTAACGCACGACGGTCGGCGCCAGGCCGCGGCTTTCGAGCAGTTCCAGCGCGCTGCGGGATTTCGAGCAGCGCGGGTTATGATAGAGCGTCAGGTCAGTCATGTCGGGTCGCATCCAGCGGGTTGTGACGGCTATTCTAACCGCAGCGACTGACCCATTTGCTTGAAACTTCGAGAAGGATTGACCCATGGCAAGGCGTTTGGCAGCAGTACTGGCCATCACCGCGAGCCTGTTGCTCGGTGGTTGCGGTGCCGATTATGGCGTGGACCAACACGGTAATACGGTTAAGGCCGAGCAGATCGACGGGCACTGGTTGGTGCTCAACTACTGGGCCGAGTGGTGCGGCCCGTGCCGTACTGAAATCCCGGAATTGAACACAGCGGCCAAGCAGTGGGCGGCCGATGGTATCAGGGTGGTCGGCGTGAACTTCGACGGCTTGCAGGGGCAGGACCTTAAGCAGGCTGCCGATACCTTGGGCATTGGTTTCACCGTGCTGGCCCAGGACCCGGCCGAACGCTACGACCTGCCCCGCAGCGAGGCGCTGCCGGTGACCTACATCATCGATGACAAGGGCAAGGTGCGCGAGCAGTTGCTGGGCGAGCAGACCCTGGAAGGGCTGCAGGCCAAGATCAAAGCCCTCAAGGGCGCTTGACAGGAAACGGTAACCTACAAGCTGCAGGTAAAGACAGAACGGTGCTCGGTCTGCTTTTCCTTGCAGCTTGCAGTTGAGCGTTTAGCCTTCCTCAGGCCAAAAGCGTAGCGGCTTGCCTTCGGCCGGCCAGAAGCGCACTTGCTCGATGGGCGATACATCCCAGCGCTGTACGGTTTCCAGCGCCTGCAAGAAGCGTTTTTCCTGCTCCATCAGCGCTGGCGCACATAGCTTGCGGGTCTTGCCGACCTTGCCGAAGCTCAAACGCTCGCCATCCAAGGTATAGGGCGCAAACCAGTGGTTGCAGCCGGCATTGCCATAGGCGCGGCCATCGCTGGCCAAGGTCAGGGTCAGGTGGCTGTAGTCCATCAACGGGCGTTCGCCGATCCACTCAAGCACATAACTGCGCTCCTGCTGCAGCTTCGACGGTTCGGCGGCGCAGCCGAGCAGGCCGGTGGCAACCAGCACGCCGGTCAACACGTTCTTCACTCGGCGCGCTCCTGGCAACGGGGGCACAGGTGCTTGTCACCGCGGCTGGCCCAGCCCAGTTCAGCGATGCGCGCACTGGCCGCAGGTTGGCGGGCCTTCTTGCCCAGCTTGGCATCGACTGCGAACTCGAAGTCCAGCACCGCGTCGCAGCTGTCGCATTCGGCCTGCCAGTTGAGGATTTCCAGCTCGTTGAACACCGGGCCGCTGGCCACAGCGACCCACTGGCCGCGCGGGTTGATCAGGTGGCGCACGCTTTCGACGCTCAGGCGCATGGCCAGGTCCTTGCTGCCCTTGAGGGTTACCAGCAAGGTATCGCCTTTGTGCATCGAGCCGCCGTTGCCGGTCACTTGGTAGCGCCCCGGCACCAGGGCGCGGCACTCGATCAGGGTGTGTTGCGGATTGAAAAGGGTGTAGCGGAAATCGTGCTCGACCATGGGTCCTCCAGAAATGCCGCGTATCCTAGCATCAACCTGTGACCAGATTCTGCGGATTGCCTGCCGCCCAGCGGCTGATGTTGTCCAGTGTGGTCGTGGCAATCGCAGCCAGTGCTTCGTGGGTCAGAAAGGCCTGGTGTGCAGTGACGATCACATTCGGGAAGGTCAGCAGCCGCGCCAGTACATCATCCTGCAGCGGCAGGTCGGAGCGGTCCTCGAAGAACAGTTGAGCTTCTTCCTCGTATACGTCCAGGCCCAGGTAACCGAGTTGGCCGCTCTTGAGGGCATCGATCAGCGCCGGGGTGTCGACCAGCGCACCGCGGCCGGTGTTGATCAACATGGCACCGGGCTGCAACAGGGCCAGGCTTTGCGCGTTGATCAGGTGCTTGGTGTGTTCGGTCAACGGGCAGTGCAGGCTGATGATCCGTGCCTCGCGCAGCAGCTCGGGCAGCTCCAGGTAGCGTGCGCCCAATGCCAGCAACTGCGGGTTGGGATAGGGGTCGTAAGCCAGCAACTGGCAGCCGAAGCCCGCCATGATCCGGGCAAAGGCCTCGCCGATCTGGCCGGTGCCGACCACGCCGACAGTCTTGCCATGCAGGTCGAAACCGGTCAGGCCATGCAAGGTAAAGTCGCCCTCGCGGGTGCGGTTGTAAGCCCGGTGCAGGCGTCGATTGAGTGCCAGGATAAGCGCCACGGCATGTTCGGCTACGGCATGCGGCGAATAGGCTGGTACACGCACCACCGCCAGGCCCAGCTGTTTGGCGGCAGCCAGGTCGACATGGTTGTAGCCCGCCGAACGCAGGGCGATCAGGCGCGTGCCGCCGTTGGCCAGGCATTGCAGTACCTGGGCGTCGAGTTCGTCATTGATGAAGGCGCAGACCACCTCGAAGCCGTGGGCCAGGGCGGCGGTGTCGAGGGTCAGGCGGGCGGGCTGAAAATGCAGGTCCAGGGCCTGGTCGCGGCTGGCCTGGGTGAAGCTTTCCTGGTCATAGTGCTGGCTGCTGAACAACAGGGCGCGCATGGTCGGGCTCCTTGGCGGGGGTTGGGCGATTGTAGCCACCTGGCTGGAGAGGGATGTTGATCTGCACCGCCTTCATTGCCGGCAAACCGGCAATGAAGGCGGTGAGCTCAGGCGCTCAGACGCGCCTGCGCCGCCAGCCGGCAGATCGCTCCGTCCAGTTCATCCAGCGCTTGTTGCGCCTGGGGGTGGTCCTGCTTGAGCAACGTCTCGCTGCGTTGGCACGCCGCGCGCAGCTGTGGCACACCGCAGTAGCGCGAGGCACCGTTGAGCCGATGCACTTGCTCGATCAGTCCTGTGCGGTCCTGCGCCTCGCGCGCGGCACGGATCGCCTCGCGGTCACTGTCCAGCGAAGCCAGCAGCATCGCCAGCATGTCTGCGGCCAGGTCCGGCTTGCCGGCCGCCAGGCGCAAACCTTCCTCCGGGTCGAGGATCGCCAGCTCAGAGCCTTCGGCCAGTTGTTGTTCCTGGCGCTCCAGCGGGGCGGCACCCAGGCTCAGGCCGGTCCACTTCATCACGACCTGGGCCAGTTGGCGTTCGCTGATCGGTTTGGTCAGATAATCATCCATGCCGCTGTGCAGCAGGGCACGTTTTTCGTTGGCCATGGCGTGGGCAGTCAGGGCAACGATCGGCAGCGGGCTGCCGCTCTGGGTGTTCTCCCACAGGCGGATCTGTTCCGTGCAGGCCCGGCCGTCCATGCCTGGCATCTGCACGTCCATCAGTACCAGGTCGAAGGGTTCGTTCTGCACGGCTTGCACGGCGGCATAGCCGTTGTCCACCGCCAGCACTTCGGCGCCCAGGTCTTCGAGCAGTGTCTGCACCAGCAACAGGTTGGCAGCATTGTCGTCGACACAAAGAATTTTCGGCCGGCGCTGGCCGCTGTTACCCGGGGCCGGCTCACCCAGTGGGCGGCGCGGTTGCAACAGCTCCAGCAACAGGCGGCGCAGCTTGCGCGTGCAGGTCGGTTTGGACAGCAGTTGGCCGTGGCCATTGGGCAGGTAAGGGTGGTACAGCGCCTGCTCGGTGGTTGGGCATAGCACCACACACTGACAGTGATAGCGTTCCAGCTCCTGATGGTACTGGCCAAGCTGTTCGGGCGAGAGGTTGCCCAGGTTGGCGCCGAGCACTGCAAATTCGAACGGCAGCCCGGCCTGGAAGCCAGCCTGCACCCCGTGCAGCAGTTGCTCGTAGGAGCCGAAAAGGCTGACGCTCAGGCCACAGTCTTCCAGTTGATGTTCCAGGGCCTGGCGTGCCAGCTCATGGCCGTCGACGATGGCGGCGCGGCGGCCCAGCAGCGGTTGCAAGGGCTGCTCTTCGACGTCGTCGTGGGCCTTGGGCAGGTTCAGGCTGATCCAGAACTGCGAGCCTTCGCCCGGTGTACTGTCGACGCCAATCTCGCCCCCCCATTTGCTCGATCAGGCGCTTGGAGATCACCAAGCCAAGACCGGTACCTCCGGGCTGCCGCGCCAGCGAGTTGTCGGCCTGGCTGAAGGCCTGGAACAGCGTGCGCACATCCTGCGGAGACAGGCCGATGCCGGTGTCCTGCACACTGATGCGCAGTTGCGCGCTGTCTTCGTGTTCGTCCTCGAGCATGGCGCGCACGACGATGGTGCCTTCGCGGGTGAACTTGATGGCGTTGCTCACCAGGTTGGTGAGGATCTGCTTGAGCCGCAGTGGGTCGCCGACCAGCGAGGACGGGGTATCGCGGTAGATCAGGCTGAGCAGTTCGAGCTGTTTGGCATGGGCGGCGGGGGCAAGGATGGTAAGGGTGTCCTGCACCAGGTCACGCAGGTTGAACGGGATGCTGTCGAGGACCAGCTTGCCGGCCTCGATCTTCGAGAAGTCGAGGATCTCGTTGATGATGCCCAGCAGGTTGTCAGCGGACTTTTCAATGGTGCTCAGGTAATCCAGCTGGCGCGGGGTCAGCTCGCTTTTCTGCAGCAGGTGAGTAAAGCCCAGAATGCCGTTGAGCGGTGTGCGGATTTCATGGCTCATGTTGGCCAGGAACTCCGACTTGATGCGGCTGGCTTCCAGCGCCTCCTTGCGCGCCATGTCCAGCTCGATGTTCTGGATTTCGATGGTTTCCAGGTTCTGGCGCACGTCCTCGGTCGCCTGATCGATGCTGTGCTGCAGCTCTTCGTGGGCGCTGTGCAGGGTTTCGGCCATGCGGTTGATGCCGCGGGCCAGTTCGTCCAGCTCATGGCTGCCCATGGTCGGCAGGCGTTCCTCGAGGTGGCCGTCCTTCAATTGGTTGACCGCATGCTTGATGCGTGCGATCGGGTCGTTGATGGTGCGGCTCATGCGCATCGCCAGCAGGCCGCTGAGCACCAGGCAGGCGAAGATCAGCAGCACGCTGGTGAACAGGTTGCGGTAACCACGCAGCAGGGTGCCGTCGTGTGACAGTTCGATCTCGACCCAGCCCAGCAGGCGCTCGGCTTCGGCCGGCACGGCGTCGGTGGCCAGGTCGCGGTGGTGGCCGAACACCGGCATCAGGTAGCGGGTGGCGTCGTTGCCGCTGCGCTCAAGCAACTGGGTGCCGGTACCGCCGCTGGGCGGCTGGTTGATCATGCTCGGGCCGGCATGGGCCAGGCGTGCACGGTCCGGGGCAAGGAAGGCCACTGCGCGAACGTCGGCCTGCTCCAGGGTCTGGGCGGCGATCCGTTCCAGTTGCGCGGGTGTCTGCCGGGCCAGTGCGGGGGCGGCCAGCGGCGCCAGCTGCTCGGCGATCATCTTGCCGCGCTGCAGCAACTGGGTGCGCAACTGGTTTTGCTGCAGCCAGGTGAAATAGCTGCCCAGTACCAGTGCCATCAGGCTGGCAGGCAAGAGCGCCAGCAGCAAAACCCGGCTTCTGATTCCCAAACGATCGAGCACACTCGCCTCCTGTGATGTGCCTGGACGCCGTCGGCGAGGCGACGGACCAAAGCGGAAAGTTACTCCGCCTGCCGCACTAATGCACCCTTTGTCGGTGTTTTCACGGGTGTGTCGAGGTATTGGTCGCCAGGCGGTTGCCTAGACTGAGTGCATGCCCAATAATTGCGCAACTGAGAATGGATGGCAGTTGCCAATGAATCCCGTAGCTATTCATACATCGAACATCCTCGCCATCGAGGATGACCCGATCCTGGGGGCCTACCTGCACGAAGAGCTGGAGCGTGGCGGCTTCCAGGTCACCTGGTGCCGTAATGGCCTGGAGGGTTTGGAAACCGCCGGCCGGCAAGCCTTCGACGTGGTGCTGATGGACATCCTGCTGCCAGGGCTCAATGGCCTGGATGCGCTGGCCCAGTTGCGCCGGCGCAGCGCAACGCCAGTGATCCTGATGTCGGCGCTGGGGGCCGAGGCCGATCGCATCAGCGGCTTTCAGCGCGGGGCTGACGACTACCTGCCCAAGCCCTTCAGCATGGCCGAACTGCGTGTACGCATCGAAGCGATCCTGCGCCGCGTCGCCCTTGAGCGTCGCCACCTGCCTTTGCAGGAGGCCGCCTCCGGCGAACTGGTGTTCGACGAGGTGCTGTGCGATGTGAGCCTGCAAGGGCGCCCGGCTGGGCTGACCCCCAGTGAGTATCGGCTGTTCGACATCCTCAATCGCAATGTCGACGAGGTGCTGAGCAAGCCTTTCCTGTATCAGCAGGTGCTGCAGCGTGGTTACTCGCGGCATGACCGCAGCCTGGACATGCACATCAGCCAGATCCGCCGCAAGCTCAAGGGTATGGGTTATCAGGAGCGGCAGATCCGCACCGTGTGGGGCAAAGGCTACGTGCTCAGCGTCGGCGAGGCGGAGTAGATCATGCTCGACCGCCATTCGCTGTTCTGGAAGCTGGCCATCCTGTTGATTGGCTTCTGCCTGTTGATGATCGGCCTGAGCTACACCTGGGGCCGTCATATGGAAACCCAGAATGCCTTTCTCAGTGAGCCCGCCCGCCAGGCGCTGCGCGGCTACGCCGGTGAGGCCGAGCAGGCCTGGCGCAGCGGCGGGCGAGCTGGGCTGGACCGCTGGGTGGCGGCCATGCACCAGCGTGAGCGTGGCTGGATCGGGGTGCTCGACATCAACCTGCGGCCGCTCGACAGCGCCACGCTTGGCCCACAGATCATGCAACGGCTCACCCGCCTGCGCGGGGTCGACTGGCCCATGAGCCGGCGCAGTATCGACCAACCCTGGGTACGCATACCGTTCCCGGGTGCACCGGAGCAGGGCATGCTGGTGATCGAGCTGCCAGAACGTTTCAACCCTGGTCAATACCGCGTGCTGTGGCGCGTGGTGACCAACGGCATCATCCCTGGCCTGTTCACCTTGCTGCTGTGCGTGGGGTTGTACCGCATGCTGATCGTGCCGCTCAATCAACTGCGCGAGCAGGCCAATGCCTGGCGCGCCGACCAGCTCTCAGCCCGCCTGGACTCACGCACCATCGCCCGCCATGACGAACTGGGCGAACTGGCCCGCGCCTTCGACCAGATGGCCGAGCGGCTGCAGGGTACCGTGGCCATGCAGCAACAGTTGCTGCGCGACTTGTCCCACGAGATGCGTACACCGTTGAGCCGCCTGCGGGTGGCCTGTGATGGCGAAACCGACCTGCAGCGCCTGCGCGAGCGCCTGGGTCGTGAGGTGGACTGCATGCAGCAACTGGTCGAGAACACCTTGCAGCTTGCCTGGCAGGACGCCGAGCGCGCGCCGATGAACCTTGAGCCGATCCAGGTGCAGGCGCTATGGGATTTGCTGGTTGAGGACGCCAGTTACGAAAGCGGTTGGTCGCCCACGCGACTGCGCTGCGAGCTACCGGCTGAATGCTGGGTGCAAGGCAACCTCAATTACCTGGCCCAGGCCTTGGAGAACATGCTGCGCAATGCCATTCGCCACTCTCCGGACCAAGGCCTGGTAAGGCTGGGCGGGCAGCGTGAGGGTGGGTACTGGCACCTGTGGCTGGAAGATGAAGGCAGCGGAGTGGCCCAGGAGGACCTCGAGCGGATCTTTGCACCCTTTTCCCGGCTCGATGGCTCGCGCCCCGGGGACGGTGGGTTCGGCCTGGGGCTGAGCATTGCCCGCAGTGCCATTCAGCGCCAAGGCGGCACCTTGTGGGCGGAGAACGGCAAGCGTGGGCTGCGCTTGTGCATGCGCCTGCCCGCGCATGCAGTGCCTACTTCGCGGGGCACTGCGCTTGCCCAGCTACAGCCCATCACAGGGGCTTATAACGTGTAGCTATAGCGACTACAGATTGCGTGATATGGCCGGGAAGGGTTTGCCGGTATGATAGGCGCCCCTGCCGTTCGGATTGTGAAATACGCCATGACCTTGCAGTACCCAACCATCGCCGATTGCGTCGGCAATACGCCTCTGGTTCGCCTGCAGCGCATCGGTGGCGAAACCAGCAATATTCTCCTGCTCAAGCTCGAGGGTAACAATCCAGCGGGCTCGGTGAAGGATCGCCCGGCACTGTCGATGATCACCCGCGCCGAACTGCGTGGCCAGATCAAACCCGGTGACACCCTGATCGAAGCGACCTCCGGCAACACCGGCATCGCCCTGGCCATGGCGGCGGCGATCAAGGGCTACAAGATGATCCTGATCATGCCGGACAACTCCACCGCTGAACGCAAGGCAGCGATGACTGCCTATGGTGCCGAGTTGATCCTGGTGACCAAGGAAGAGGGCATGGAAGGTGCTCGCGACCTGGCCGAGAAGCTGCAGGCCGAAGGCCGCGGCCTGGTGCTGGACCAGTTCGCCAACGGCGACAATCCGATCGCCCACTACACCAGCACCGGCCCGGAGATCTGGCAGCAGACCCAAGGCACCATCACCCATTTCGTCAGCTCCATGGGTACCACCGGCACCATCATGGGCTGCTCGCAGTACCTCAAGGAGCAGAACCCGGCGGTACAGGTCGTCGGCCTGCAGCCGATGGAAGGCTCGGCCATTCCCGGCATCCGTCGCTGGCCGCAGGAGTACCTGCCGAAGATCTTCGACGCTACCCGCGTCGACCGGGTGGTCGACATGTCGCAGCAGGAAGCCGAAGACACCACTCGCCGCCTTGCCCGCGAAGAGGGCATTTTCTGTGGCGTGTCTTCCGGTGGTGCGGTCGCAGCCATGTTGCGTCTGTCCCGCGAAGTAGAAAACGCTGTGATGGTCGCGATCATCTGTGACCGCGGCGACCGTTACCTGTCCACCGGCCTGTTCGACCCGAGCTAAATGTCCAGAAAGAAAAGCAACAGCGGCCTGCGCTTCCAACCGGCCGGTGGCAACCGCACCCCCCAGGTACCTGTGGGCAAAAAGCAGCGCCTGGATATCGAGCGCCTGGCCGGTGACGGCCGTGGCATCGCCTTCCATGACGGGCGCACCTGGTTCGTCAGCGGTGCGCTGGCCGGTGAAACAGTCGAGGCACGGGTGCTCAATGCCCGCGGCAAGGTGGTAGAGGCGCGTCTGGAACGGGTGCTGCAGGCCAGCGCCGAACGCCGTGAGGCGCCGTGCCGTCATTATCAGCGCTGCGGTGGCTGCAACCTGCAGCACCTGCCGCACGCCAGTCAACTGGCGCTCAAGCAGCGTACCCTGGCCGAACAGCTGCAGCGGGTGGCCGGGGTACAACCTGAAGAATGGGCCGCGCCATTGAGCGGGCCGGAATTCGGTTACCGGCGCCGGGCGCGGGTAGCGGTGCGCTGGGACGTGAAAGCGCGCCAACTGGACGTGGGCTTGCGCGCCGAAGCCAGCCAGGACATCGTTGCCATCGACGATTGCCCGGTGCTGGTACAGCCCTTGCAGTCTATTTTGCGTCATCTGCCGACTGTGCTGCGTTCGCTGGGCAAGCCCCAGGCCATTGGCCATGTGGAACTGTTCAGCGGCACCGCCGAGGCTGTGCTGGTCCGCCATGTGGCACCGTTGCCAACTGATGACCTGGCGCGCCTGCAGGCATTCTGCACTGAAGCTCAGGCGCAGTTGTGGCTGCAGGGTGAGGGTGAGCCGGCGCCTGTGCAGGCGCAGGCCACGCTCGGCTTTGCCCTGGCGCCCTGGCAACTTGAGCTGGCCTGGCGCCCGGGCGATTTCGTCCAGGTCAACGCCCAGGTCAACAGCGCAATGATCGAGCAGGCCCTGGCCTGGCTGGCACCGCAAGCCGACGAGCGTGTGCTCGATCTGTTCTGCGGGCTGGGCAATTTTGCTTTGCCGTTAGCCCGGTACGCCCGTGAAGTGGTCGCAGTAGAGGGTGTGCAGGCCATGGTCGATCGGGCTGCTGCCAATGCCCGAAACAACAATGTGCATAACGCACAGTTTTTTCAGGCCGATTTATCGCAGCCTTTGGCCGGTGCCGTATGGGCCGCCGAGGGCTTTTCTGCGGTACTCTTGGACCCACCGCGTGACGGTGCTTTCGAGGTGGTGCAAGACATCGCCCGCCTCAAGGCCAGGCGGCTGGTGTATGTATCGTGCAACCCGGCCACGCTGGCGCGAGACGCCCAGGTGCTGGTTGGCCAGGGGTACCGGTTAAAAAGGGCCGGGATTCTCGACATGTTTCCTCAGACGGCGCATGTCGAGGCCATGGCGTTATTCGAAGTGGGCTAGCAGGCTGGCCCCTTGGTGCGGCTTCCACGGATGGGAGGCCACACGGTGATAGCCAGTGCACCCGCGGGGTGTGCTGTATGGAAAGGTAAAACAAAGATGGTACAGGTGAGAGTGCACCAGCCGGTCAACACGGACGGCAGTATCAATCTCGAAGCATGGCTGGATCATGTAGTGAGCGTCGATTCGGCATTGGATCGCGTCGCACTCAAGGAGGCCTGCGAGTTCGCCCAGGAAGTCGAGAAGAAGGGCAACCCGGCCAAGCATTCTTGGGCCGATGGTACGTCCAGCTTCCAGGCTGGCCTTGAGATCGCCGAAATTCTTGCCGACCTCAAGCTCGACCAGGATTCCCTGGTGGCGGCGGTAATCTATCGCTCGGTGCGCGAAGGCAAGGTGACCCTGGCCGAGGTCGGCCAGCGGTTCGGCCCGGTGGTGTCCAAGCTGATCGACGGCGTGCTGCGCATGGCGGCCATCAGTGCCAGCCTGAGCCCGCGCCAGTCGCTGGTGTTAGGGTCCCAGGCGCAGGTCGAAAACCTGCGCAAGATGCTGGTGGCCATGGTCGACGATGTTCGCGTGGCCCTGATCAAGCTGGCCGAGCGGACGTGTGCGATCCGGGCGGTGAAGTCCGCCGATGACGAAAAACGCCTGCGCGTAGCGCGCGAGGTGTTCGACATCTATGCGCCGCTGGCCCATCGCTTGGGTATTGGCCACATCAAGTGGGAGCTTGAAGACCTTTCGTTCCGCTACCTCGAACCGGATCAGTACAAGCAGATCGCCAAGCTTTTGCACGAGCGCCGGCTGGACCGCGAGCGCTTCATCAGCGATGTGATGAACCAGTTGCAGAATGAGCTGCTGGCCACCGGGGTCAATGCCGATATCAGCGGCCGGGCAAAACACATCTATTCGATCTGGCGCAAGATGCAGCGCAAAGGCCTGGAATTCAGCCAGATCTACGACGTGCGCGCGGTGCGTGTTCTGGTGCCTGAGGTCCGTGACTGCTATACCGCGCTCGGTATCGTCCATACCTTGTGGCGGCACATTCCCAAGGAGTTCGACGACTACATCGCCAACCCCAAGGAAAACGGCTACCGCTCGCTGCACACCGCGGTGATCGGCCCCGAGGGCAAGGTGCTGGAAGTGCAGATCCGTACCCACGGCATGCACGAGGAAGCCGAACTCGGTGTCTGCGCCCACTGGCGTTACAAGGGCACCGACGTCAAACCCAGCTCCAACCATTATGAGGAAAAGATTTCCTGGTTGCGCCAGGTGCTCGAGTGGCACGAAGAGCTGGGCGACATCGGAGGCCTGGCCGAGCAGTTGCGGGTGGATATCGAACCTGACAGGGTCTATGTGTTTACCCCCGACGGCCACGCCATCGACCTGCCCAAGGGCGCCACACCGCTGGATTTCGCCTACCGCGTGCACACCGAGATCGGCCACAACTGCCGTGGTGCCAAGATCAACGGGCGCATCGTACCGCTCAACTACAGCCTGCAGACCGGCGAGCAGGTGGAGATCATCACCAGCAAGCACGGCAACCCGAGCCGTGACTGGCTCAACTCCAACCTGGGTTACGTCACCACCTCGCGGGCCCGGGCCAAGATCGTTCACTGGTTCAAGCTGCAGGCGCGTGACCAGAACGTGGCTGCCGGCAAAACCTTGCTCGAACGTGAGCTCAGCCGCCTGGGCCTGCCGCAAGTGGACTTCGAGCGCCTGGCCGAGAAGACTAACGTCAAGACCGCCGAGGACATGTTCGCTTCGCTCGGTGCCGGGGACCTGCGCCTGGCGCACCTGGTCAACGCTGCCCAGCAACTGCTCGAACCCGAGCGTATCGAGCAGATCGAACTGGTGCCGCGCAAGCCCACCGGCACGCGTACCGGCAAACGGGGCGACATCCAGATCCAGGGCGTCGGCAACCTGCTCACGCAGATGGCTGGCTGCTGCCAGCCGCTGCCCGGCGATGCCATCGTCGGCTATATCACCCAGGGCCGCGGCGTGAGCATTCACCGCCAGGATTGCGCCTCGGTGCTGCAGTTGGCCGGGCGTGAGCCGGAGCGGATGATCCAGGTCAGCTGGGGGCCGATACCGGTGCAGACCTACCCGGTCGACATCGTCATTCGTGCCTACGACCGCCCGGGGTTGCTGCGTGATGTGTCGCAGGTGCTGCTCAACGAAAAGATCAACGTGCTGGCGGTGAACACCCGCTCGAACAAGGAAGACAACACCGCGCTGATGTCGCTGACCATCGAGATTCCTGGCCTGGATGCGCTGGGCCGCTTGCTGGGCAGGATCTCGCAGTTGCCTAACATCATCGAGACGCGGCGCAATCGCACCCCTTGAACAACTGCATTGGGCCGCTGTGCGGCCGATCACCGGCAAGCCGGCGCCCACAGATACCGTGTGAGGGCAGGCTTGCCGGCGATCGGGGCGAAGCCCTCGCCTGGGAATAGAAGCCAATGACCTACACCCTCGAAGACCTGCTGCACCTCATGGCCCGCCTGCGTGACCCGCAATACGGCTGCCCATGGGACCTCAAGCAGAATTACGCCAGCATCGTGCCGCACACCATCGAGGAAGCCTACGAGGTCGCCGACACCATCGAGCGCGGAGATTTCGAGCACCTGCAGGGTGAGCTTGGTGACTTGCTGTTTCAGGTGGTCTACTACAGCCAACTGGCCCGCGAAGAAGGGCGTTTCCAGTTCGACGGAGTGGTCGATGCCATTACCCGCAAACTGATCCGCCGCCACCCCCATGTGTTCCCTACCGGTGAGCTCTATGCGCCCCTGGACACGCCCAGCCTCAGTGAGGAGCAGGTGAAGTCGCGCTGGGACGCGATCAAGGCCGAAGAGCGCGCCGAAAAGAGTGGGCCTGAACAACTGTCGTTGCTCGATGACGTGCCTGCGGCCTTGCCGGCCCTGTCGCGGGCGGCCAAACTGCAGAAGCGCGCGGCCACGGTCGGTTTCGACTGGCCTTCGGCGTTGCCGGTGCTGGACAAGGTTCGCGAGGAACTCGACGAAGTGTTGCAGGCCATGGCCGATGACGATGACCAGGCCCTTGAAGATGAAGTTGGCGACCTGTTGTTCGCCGCCGTGAACCTGGCTCGACACCTCAAGCAAGACCCGGAAAACGCCCTGCGCCGCGCCAATCGCAAGTTCGAGCGGCGTTTTTGCTTTATCGAGCAGGCATTGCGCGACAGTGGCCGACCGATTGAAGATTGTAACCTTGACGAGCTGGACGCCCTTTGGGGAGAAGCCAAACGTCAGGAAAAGAACCTGCCCAGCTGCGGCTGAGTGGCTGCATAAGTGAGTGAACATTCATGAGTCTTTCCCTTCGCGATCAATTGCTCAAGGCCGGTCTGGTCAACCAGAAACAGGTCTCCCAGGCCAATAAGGCCGAGAAGAAACAGAAACGCCTGGAACACAAAGGCCAGGTCGAAGTTGACGACAGCCAGCAGCGTCTGGCCAAGGAAGCGATGGCCGAAAAGGCCAAGCGTGACCAGGAACTCAACCGTCAGCAGCAGGAAAAGGCCGAGCAGAAAGCCCGTGCCGCGCAGGTCAAGCAGTTGATCGAAGCGACCCGCCTGCCCAAGCTCAACACCGAGGACTACTACAACTTCGTCGACGACAAGAAGGTCAAGCGCATTGCTGTCAATGCCTTGATGCGCAGCAAGCTGAGCAACGGTGCGCTGGCGATCGTGTCCCATGGCGGCGGCTACGAGGTGATCCCCCGCGAGGCGGCGGTGAAGATCCAGGAGCGCGACCCTCATCGTATCCTGCTGCTCAACACCCATGTCGAGGAAGCGGACGAAGATGATCCGTACGCAGCCTACAAGATCCCTGACGATCTGATGTGGTAAACACGAAAAACCCCGCCTAGGCGGGGTTTTCTTTGAGAAGTCTGTGTCATTGCGTGGTGCGCTGGTTTTCCAGGACTTCAAGCTCAACCCGGTACTGGTGGGCTTCATGTTCATTGTGGAACATCCCGACCAATTGGCCCTGCTGGTGCACATCCCAGATCCGCACGCCAGCGGCCAGGCCTTCGTGGGACATTTTCGATTCGTCGCGTTCGGTTACTTGGACTGTCATCGTTAAACTCCACTTTCCAGTTGGTTGCGACACTGTGTCGCACACCTTCTTTATAGAGTTTGTTAGCAGGCTAAGTAAATAAAACAGCGATGAAACAAGTTTCATGAAGCGGCGCCGCGCTTCAGGTGCAAAAAAGCCCCGCACAAGGCGGGGCTTTGGATGCTGCGGGCTGTGGCGGTTCAGTTACCCTTTACCGACTTGCCATCGACCGTGCCATCCTGCAGCACGATCACATACTCCTTGCCGTCGGTCTCGACCTGACGCAACTGCACCAGCAGGTAGTCCCAGTCCTTGGCAAACCACAGCTCGGTGATGCGCTTGCTCTGGCTTGGGTCGCGAACACGCTCGACCTTCACGGCATCGACCTGGCCAGTCTTGGTGGTGACCTTCTCGGTGCCGAGCACGCGGAAGTCGTAGGTGTCGATCTCGTCACCGTCCACCACTTGGTAGGTCATGCTCTTTTTGCCGGCGGCCACATCATGCTGCAGTGCCAGCTGGTAGGAAGACTTGTCCAGCACGCCGCGGTTAAGCGGCAGGTTGATGGCATCGCCACGGTCAGTGCCGGTGACTTTCTTGCTGTTCCAGTCGAACGTGAGGTCGACTTTCTTGGCCTTGCCCAGGCCGCCGCGCTCGAAGTGGTACTTCTGCGGCAGCAGGGTATCGTTGTCCAGGCGCAGGGAGCTTTGTTCGGTCAGGCTGGCAATCATCATGGAAGCCTTGAAATTAAGGTCCCAGGTACCGTTGGCATTCTTGACCAGGCTACGCTCGGCAGTACCGCTCATGGGCAGTTGCTTCCAGTCGGCGGTGTAGCTGGCCGAGAAAGGCTTGAGGTCAGCTGCCTGAAGGGGCAGGGCGAGCACGGCGAGAGCCAAGAGCAGGGCGCGACGCATATATTCTCCTAGGGTCGGATCAAGTGACCACTGGCCGGCAATGGCTGGCCATCCAGTAACGCACCCTGTTCGCCCAGGCGCAAGCGGCCTTCGGCAAACCAGTGCACTGCCAATGGGTAGATCTGGTGTTCCAGATGGTGTACCCGCTGGGCCAGGCTTTCAACGGTGTCGCCTGGCGCCACCGGCACCACTGCCTGTACGACCAGGGGGCCGCCATCGAGTTCCTCGGTGACGAAGTGTACGCTGCAGCCATGCTCGGCGTCGCCTGCCTCCAGTGCCCGGCGGTGGGTATGCAGGCCCTTGTATTTGGGTAGCAGCGACGGGTGGATGTTGAGCAGGCGGCCCTGATAGTGGCGCACGAAGCCGCCACTGAGGATACGCATGAAGCCGGCCAGCACCACCAGGTCTGGCGCAAAGCCGTCGATGCGTGCCATCAGCGCCGCATCGAAGGCTTCACGGCCGTCGAAACCGGTGTGCTCGAGCACCTCGGTGGCGATACCGGCCGCTGCGGCCCGTTGCAGGCCGTAGGCATCGGCGCGGTTGGCAATCACCGCAGCGATGCGCACCGGGCTGTCCGCGCCACAACTGCTGTCGATCAAGGCTTGCAGGTTGCTGCCGGAGCCCGACAGCAGTACCACGACATTGCAGGGCTTGCTCGGCATCAGTGTGCCTTGAGGTTCTGCAGCTCGACCTGGGCAGCGCCTTCGGCGGCCTGTTCGATGCGGCCGATGACCCAAGGTTGCTCGCCTTCTGCGCGCAGTACGTTCAGGGCGGTTTCGACCTGGTCCTGGGCCACGCAAATGACCATGCCCACGCCGCAGTTCAGCACACGGTGCATTTCGTGCTCATCGACATTGCCTTTTTCCTGCAGGAAGTCGAACACCACCGGGCGCTGCCAGCTGGCCACGTCGATCACCGCCTGAGCGTTGTCTGGCAGAACGCGCGGGATGTTGTCCAGCAGGCCGCCGCCGGTGATGTGGGCCATGGCCTTGACGGCGCCGGTGTCCTTGATCAGTTTGAGCAGTGGCTTGACGTAGATGCGGGTCGGCGCCATCAGCAGGTCGGTCAGCGGCTTGCCGTCGAGCTGGGTGTTTTCGATGTCGGTCGCGGACACTTCGAGGATCTTGCGGATCAGCGAGTAGCCATTCGAATGCGGGCCGGACGAGGGCAGGGCGATCAGCGCGTCGCCGGTGGCAACCTTGGAGCCGTCGATGATTTCGGCTTTTTCCACCACGCCCACGCAGAAACCGGCCAGGTCGTAGTCTTCACCTTCGTACATGCCAGGCATTTCGGCGGTTTCGCCGCCCACCAGCGAGCAACCTGCCAGTTCACAGCCGGCGCCGATGCCGGTGACCACGGTGGCGGCCACGTCGACGTTGAGCTTGCCGGTGGCGTAGTAGTCGAGGAAGAACAGCGGCTCGGCACCACAGACCACCAGGTCGTTGACGCACATGGCGACCAGGTCCTGGCCGATGCTGTCGTGCTTGTTCAGGTTCAGCGCCAGGCGCAGTTTGGTACCGACGCCGTCGGTGCCAGAGACCAGTACAGGCTGTTTGTAGCCGGCCGGGATCTCGCAGAGGGCGCCGAAGCCGCCCAGGCCACCCATGACTTCAGGGCGTGCGGTGCGCTTTGCCACGCCCTTGATGCGTTCGACCAGTGCTTCGCCGGCGTCGATGTCTACACCGGCGTCCTTGTAGCTCAGGGAGGGTTGCTTGCTCATTGATCCAGGCCTTTAAGAGGGAGGGATTCGTAAAAACGACCGTGACGGCCAAGGCCGGCTGGGAAGCGGCGGCTGCCTGAAACGTCAGAGTCTGTGAAGGCGCGCGATTTTATCAGGGTTGCCGTGCAGCGGCCATCCTCAGGCCGACGGGCAGGGCACTAAAGCATTAAAAAACATCCTTTCACGGGCTTCGACTGGTTGCCGTGCAGGTGGCTGTATAAGGTATAGGAAAGGCGATGGCGCAAAATGCGCCGTGCGAGGGAGCAATCGTTGCCCCGTGGCGGTCACACAGCCAGCACGTAGCAGCCCGTTGCTCCTTGTTTTCTGGACAGGAATCCTCCATGCGCTTTTTCAACATCCTGGCAGGCAGTTGCCTGGCCCTGGTCACGCTGGCCGCCCAGGCCGAAAACGTTTCTGGCCTTTATCAGGTGCGCGAACCGGTCGCGGGGCAGGGCGCCGAAGCCCGTACTGCAGCCACCGTGAAGGCATTCGATACCCTGGTGCTGCGCCTGACCGGCGACCCCAAGGCGGTACAAAACCCAGCGCTGGGCGAACTGCGCAAGGACCCACAACAGATCATCAACCAGGTCGGCACCGAGGCCGGCCCGCCGGAGTCGGTACTGGTCGAGTTCGACCCGGGCAGCACCGAACGGGCGTTGCGCAAGGCCGGGCTGGCGCTGTGGGGGAGCAACCGGCCGTCCATTCTGGGTTGGTGGCTCAACGACAGTGTCGAAGGCAGCAATCTGGTCGGTGATGGCCAGGCCAGTGCCCAGCCCCTGCGCCTCGCTGCCCAGCACCGTGGCCTGCCGCTGCGCTTGCCGTTGGCCGACCTGCAGGAGCAACTGGTGGCCAACGCCAAGCAGCTCGAAGGCAACGACCCTGGGCCACTGCGCGAAGCGGCCGAGCGCTACGGCGCCGATGCGCTGCTGGCGGTGCATGCACAGGACGCCGACGGCAAATGGCAAGGCAAATGGCAGTTGTGGCAAGGCGACCAGCGCGAGCAAGGGACTGCTGAAGGTGCCGACCAGGCCGCCCTGGCCGACGCGGTGATGCTGGCGGTGAGCAACCGCATGGCGCCGCGCTACGTGACCCGGCCGGGCGCCAGCAGCCAGTTGCAGGTGCAGGTGCAGGGCATGAACCTGCAGCGCTATGCCGAGCTCAGTCGCGTGCTCGAGCCGTTCGGGCCGCGCCTGCAGATGGCCGAGGGCAACACGCTGACCTATGGCGTGACCGCCAACCGCGATCAGTTGCGCGCCCAGCTTGGCCTGGCCAAGTTGCAGGAGTTGCCGGACGAACCGGCACCGGCCGCGCCTGCAGCCCCTGCGCCAGGGCCATCGCAGGAGCAACCTGCAACCGCCCAACCTGCAGCCAAGCCGTTCGACGGTCTGCGTTTTCGCTGGTAAGGAGTGGTAACCATGATCGATACCCGTCGCTGGATCTGGCTGGGGGCAGCCCTTCTGCTGGCTGTACTGCTGTATAGCCTGCACAACATTCTCACACCGTTCCTGGTCGGCATTCTCCTGGCCTACCTGGCTGACCCGTTGGTCGACCGCCTCGAGCGCCTGGGGTTGTCGCGTACCTGGGGTGTGGTGGTGGTTTTCGCCCTGTTCACCTTGATCTTGCTCGCCTTGCTGCTGGTACTGGTCCCCATGCTGGCCAAGCAGTTGGTGCGCCTGTACGAACTGGCGCCGCAGATGCTCGACTGGCTGCAGCATGTGGCGCTGCCGTGGGTGCAGCACCGTCTGGGCCTGGCCGATGGCTTCTGGAAGTTCGACAAGATCAAGGCCGCCATTGGCGAACACATGGGTCAGACCACAGACATCGTCGGCGTGGTGCTGTCCCAGGCCACAGCCTCGAGCCTGGCGCTGATCGCCTGGCTGGCCAACTTTGTGCTTATTCCGGTGGTGGGTTTCTACCTACTGCGTGACTGGGACGTGATGATGGCCAAGCTACGCAGCTTGCTGCCGCGTCAACGTGAGCCGCAGGTGGTAGAGCTGGCGGGCGAGTGCCATGAAGTGCTGGGGGCATTCGTGCGTGGCCAGTTGCTGGTGATGCTGGCGCTCGGTGTCATTTATTCTGCTGGCTTGATGCTGGTAGGGCTGGAGCTGGGGCTGCTGATTGGCATGCTTGCAGGCTTGGCCGCCATCGTGCCGTACATGGGCTTTATCATCGGCATTGGTGCGGCCTTGGTGGCGGGGCTGTTCCAGTTTGGCGGTGACCTGTACCCCATGCTCGGCATCGTGGCGGTGTTCATGGTCGGCCAGGCGCTGGAAGGCATGGTGCTGACGCCGCTGCTGGTGGGTGACCGAATCGGCCTGCACCCGGTGGCCGTGATTTTTGCCATCCTCGCCGGCGGCGAGCTGTTCGGTTTCACCGGTGTGCTCCTGGCCTTGCCTGTGGCTGCGGTGATCATGGTGCTGCTGCGGCATGTGCATGATTTGTACAAGGAATCCGACATGTATGCAGGGGACGTCGACCCTGAGTTGTAAGCCTTGGCCGCTGCGTCTCCCTTGCGACGGCACCACGGCGCGAGGGTGGCGAGGCAGCGCCTTATACGGCGCAACTCGTTGATTTTGCTTGTGCTCTGCGCCTGTGCGATTGTGCCTCCGGCGTTGCAGGTATAGACTTTGCGCACCGTTCACCAAAGGCCCCCTGTGGTCTCCCGACCGCCCGCGAGCATGAAACCACCGATCCAGTTGCCCCTGGGTGTGCGCCTGCGCGATGACGCCACCTTCATCAACTACTATCCGGGCGCCAATGCTGCGGCATTGGGTTACGTCGAGCGGCTATGCGAAGCCGACGCCGGCTGGACCGAGAGCCTCATCTACCTGTGGGGCAAGCAGGGTGTCGGTCGCAGCCACCTGCTGCAAGCAGCTACGCACCGTTTCCAGCAGCGCGGCGAGCCTGCCGTCTACCTGCCGCTGGCCCAGTTGCTCGACCGCGGCGTGGAACTGCTCGACTACCTGGCCCAGTACGAGCTGGTGTGCATCGACGATCTGCATGTCATCGCTGGCAAGGCTGATTGGGAGGAGGCCATGTTCCACCTGTTCAACCGCCTGCGTGACAGTGGCCGGCGACTGCTGCTGGCGGCTTCGGCCTCGCCCCGTGAACTGCCGATCAAGCTGCCCGACCTCAAGTCCCGCCTGACCCTGGCGTTGGTGTTTCAGATGCGCGGGCTGTCCGACGAAGACAAACTGCGCGCCCTGCAACTGCGCGCCTCGCGCCGCGGGCTGCACCTGACAGACGAAGTCGGGCATTTCATCCTCACCCGTGGCACGCGCAGCATGAGCGCGCTGTTCGACCTGCTCGAGCGCCTCGATCAGGCTTCGTTGCAGGCGCAACGCAAGCTGACCATCCCATTCCTGAAGGAAACGCTCGGCTGGTAGGCCCGTAAATACGGGGCTTTGAGCGGTAAAACAAAAAAGTCACATCTTTTTCGATAAAATTTGCAAATGGTCCCGATAGAAGGCATAGTTTCCCCCTTCTAAAGGATTACAGACACGGTCGTGCCCATGCTAAAGCGCTTCGCACCCCTCGTGCCACTCGCACTCGTGACCCTGCTGTTTGGCTGCGCGGCTCAAGGCCCGGTTTCCCAGACTCAGGAGCACACCCCGGTCGCCACCCAGTCGGTGACCAAGGCCAAAGCCTCGGCTTCGTCGGTATTCGGCGAACAGGAAGAGCTGGCCACTGAAGATGACCTGGAGGCATTCTCCAGCAGCAAGCCCTACCAGCTGCCTGTGCTGGCGGACAGTATCCTCGAGCGCGGCATGTCGTTGATCGGCACCCGCTACCGCTTCGGTGGTACCTCGGAAGCGTCCGGCTTCGACTGCAGTGGTTTCATCGGTTATCTGTTCCGCGAAGAGGCCGGCATGAACCTGCCGCGTTCGACCCGCGAGATGATCAACGTCGATGCGCCCAAGGTCGCCCGCAACAAGCTCAAGCCAGGCGACTTGCTGTTCTTCAGCACCAATGGCCGTGGCCGGGTCAGCCACGCCGGTATCTACCTGGGTGACAACCAGTTCATCCACTCCAGCAGCCGCCGCAGCGGTGGCGTACGCATCGACAACCTCGGTGATCGCTACTGGAGCAAGACCTTCATCGAAGCCAAGCGTGCCTTGGCGATGGCGCCGACTACCAATATCGCGCGCAACTGATGGCCAAATGATGTACCCTGCCGCGGCGGCGATGCTTGAAAAAAAGCTCGCCGCCGTGCGCATTTACAGAAAGCGTCTAATCTAAATTCTCAACTCTTTTCGGCTGCGGTCGTGCGGTCTCAGACAGGAAGTTCTGGCCATGACGATGATGGCGCGCTTCGTATTTCTTTCCCTGGTGGCATCACTTGCTGCCTGCTCCAGCCGTGCTCCTGCGCCGGCGCCTGTGGTGCAGCCTCAGGTTACCTATAGCCAACCGAGTGTTTCCCCGGTTGCCGACGACGTGCTTATTCGCGCCATCGGGCTGGTGGGTACGCCGTACCGATGGGGTGGCAATACCCCCGACTCTGGTTTTGATTGCAGCGGCTTGATTGGCTATGTCTACCGCGATGCTGCAGGTATCAGCTTGCCGCGCTCGACCCGCGAAATGATCGTGATGCGGGCGCCGACGGTGAACATCAACGCGCTGCAGTCCGGCGACTTGGTGTTCTTTGCCACCAGTGGCGGCTCGCAGGTCAGCCACGCCGGGATCTACGTAGGTGAAGGGCGCTTCGTGCATGCGCCCTCCACAGGGGGTACGGTGCGCCTGGATTACCTGTCCAACAGCTACTGGTCCAAGGCCTACCTGCAGGCCAAAAGGGTTATCCCCCAGGGGCACCTGGCGCAGAACCCCTGAGCATCAGGCGCTACGGCGCCTTGCTCACCCGCCACACGACGTTGCCGACGTCATCGGCCACCAGGAGGCCGCCGCGTGGGTCAGTGGCTACCCCAACCGGCCTGCCCATTGCCTTGCCATTACTGTCCAGAAAACCGGTGAGCAGATCGAGTGGTTTGCCGACCGGTTTCCCTGTGCTGTCAAACGGCACGAAAATGACCTTGTAGCCGCTGTGTGGCTTTCGGTTCCACGAGCCGTGCTGGCCCACGAATGCACCGCGGTCGAAGGGCGCTGGCAACGTCTGCGGCTGGGCGAATGCCAAGCCCAATGAGGCGGTATGCGGGCCTACCGCATAGTCCGGGACCAATGCCCGTGCGACCTTTTGCGGATCTTGCGGCTGTACGCGCTCATCGACGTGTGGGCCGTAGTAGCTGTACGGCCAGCCATAGAAACCGCCCTCTTTGACCGAGGTGATGTAATCAGGCACCAGGTCACTGCCAATCTCGTCCCGCTCGTTGACTGCCGTCCACAGCCGGCCGGTGCGTGGCTCCCAGGCCAACCCATTGGGGTTGCGCAGGCCTGATGCATAGAGCCGATGTGCGCCAGTGGCGGCATCGACGTCCCAGATCGCTGCACGGCCCTGTTCCTGGTCGAGGCCGTTTTCCCCTACGTTACTGTTGGAACCCACCGTCACATACAGGTGCTTGCCATCGGCACTGGCAATCACATTTTTGGTCCAGTGATGGTTCAGGGGGCCCCCAGGCAACGCGACGACCTGCGTTCCGTGCTCGCGAAGTTGGGTGGCGCCTGGCGGATAGTGAAAGCGCAGCAGCTTGTCGGTGTCGGCAACATAGAACTCATTGCCGACCAAGGCCATGCCGAACGGTGAGTTGAGTCCGTCGAGGAACGTGGTGCGTATTTCAGCAACGCCATCATGGTCGGCGTCACGCAGCAAGGTAATGCGATTTGCGCTGGGCACGCCTGCTCCGGCCCGCTGCATTGCCTTGCCCATGATCCACCCACGTATGCCCTTGCCGTCATCGGGTTTGGGTGGGGCGTTGGTTTCAGCCACCAGAACGTCACCGTTCGGCAGCACGTAGAGCCAGCGCGGATGGTCGAGTTTGTCGGCAAAGGCCACCACCTGCAGGCCGGTGGCGGCTTTCGGCTTGGCACCGCCCGGCCAGCCGACGGCGGGCGCGATATTGACCGTCGGGAGCAAGGTCTTGTGGGGGGCGGGCAGTTGTGGCGAGGTGCCGCTGCCGTCATCCACACTCAGCAAGGCAGTGTCGCCACACCCTGTCAGACAGGCGCCGAACAGCCACGGTAAGACGATGCCGATGCGTTTCATGTTCGCCGCCCTCAAACGTTACGCTTTAATGATCAGAGCGTGGTTTGACGGCGGTGGTTCAGGCCTGCTTGAGCAGC
Source organism: Pseudomonas ceruminis (assembly GCF_021602025.1). GTDB lineage: Bacteria > Pseudomonadota > Gammaproteobacteria > Pseudomonadales > Pseudomonadaceae > Aquipseudomonas > Aquipseudomonas ceruminis. The sequence goes on along the minus strand of NZ_BQHW01000010.1, from coordinate 116,350 downwards.
AGTGCCACCCCGGGGAAATAGTGTCCCAATTCGTTGTGCAGCTTGCGGTACGCGTAGGGGAAGTACCAGGCAATGGCGCAGGCGGAGTGCTTCTGTAAGTCATCGACCCAGTCCTGCAGTTCTTCTGGGCTGGCATGCTGGCCAGCCTTCCATGGGCTGACGAACAGCGCGCCGGCTTTCAGCTGGCTGGAGTAGGCCACCTGGCGTGCCTGAGCGGCGGTTTCTAGCAGGGCGGTGGCCGCGTCCAGTCGGGCAAGCTTTGGCCAGCGCTGGCCGATGCTCAGGTAAAGTGCCTCGTCGGCGCTGACGATTGCCAGGTCGCAACGCCCTTCGCGCTCGCCCTCGTCCCGTTGTTTCTTGCTTGGAAACTGCTGCAGCGCCGCCAGTTCGGCCTGCCACGCTGCCGCTGCGAGCACGCCAGCGTTGGCGGCGGCGCCATGCCAGTAAGCGGCGTCGGCATCACCGGCGTACTGGTTGAAGCGGTCGATGCAATCGACCCAGCGCTCCAGTACCGGTCTGAGGAACTCCAGGCGCGGGTTGTTGATGAGTTGGCCTTGCATGCTGCGCTCTCCTTTATCGTTATGATCGCGTTCAGCGCTACGGTGATAGCCATGTGATATCACTTGCTGTCAGTGTGGCACAAGCTGACGGATCGGCCATTGATACGGGCTAATTCGGCCCTGTTCGATTGACGCTCCCGGTGCAACCCTCTAACCTTCGCGGCGTGTTTCAGGTGCCCTGCCAGCCCCGTCTGGGCAGGGTGAAACTGGGAAGCCGGTGGGCGCCACAAGGTGCGATCCCGGCGCTGCCCCCGCAACGGTAGGTGAGTCGAAGGCCGCGCAGGGCCACTGGGTGCACGCACCCGGGAAGGCGCGCAGGCTTGGGCCAAAGGCCCGCTCACGAGCCCGGAGACCGGCCTGTCACTGCCAACGGCATCACGGAGGGTGATGCGCGGTGCACCGTGGCATCCCGGCCACGGCCCCTGCGCGTTCCCCGTCTGCCTGTCTATCGACCTGTCGCCGCTTCTTCGCGTGGCGTCAGCCTGCGGAGAACCTTCATGAGCGAACCCACCGAACGCGACGAACGCCACCTGGCGCGCATGCAGCGCAAGAAGGCGATCATCGACGAGCGTATCGCCAATTCCCCTAACGAATGCGGGCTGCTGCTGGTCCTGACCGGCAACGGCAAAGGCAAAAGCAGTTCGGCGTTCGGCATGCTGGCCCGCGCCTTGGGCCACGGCATGCAGTGCGGCGTGGTGCAGTTCATCAAGGGGCGCAACAGTACCGGCGAAGAGCTGTTCTTCCGCCGCTTCCCCGAACAGGTGCGTTACCACGTGATGGGCGAGGGCTTCACCTGGGAAACCCAGGACCGCCAGCGTGACATCGCCGCCGCCGAAGCGGCCTGGGTGGTTTCGCGGCAGTTGCTGCAAGACCCAAGCGTACAGTTCGTGGTGCTCGATGAGTTGAACATTGCGCTGAAGCACGGCTACCTCGACCTCGATCAGGTACTTTCGGATATCCAGGCGCGTCCGCCCATGCAGCATGTCATCGTCACGGGGCGTGCGGCCAAGGCCGAAATGATCGAACTGGCGGATACTGTCACCGAGATGGGCATGCTCAAGCATGCCTTTCAGGCGGGCATCCGCGCGCAGAAGGGCGTCGAACTGTGAGCCACGCGCGACATTGTCCGGCCGTACTGATTGCCGCGCCGGCTTCCGGCCAGGGCAAGACCACCGTTACCGCGGCCCTGGCACGTCTGCACCGCAACCTGGGGCGCAAGGTACGGGTGTTCAAGTGCGGGCCGGACTTTCTCGACCCAATGATCCTGGAGCGGGCGAGTGGGGCGCCGGTTTATCAACTCGACCTGTGGATGATTGGCGCGCAGGAAAGCCGTCGCCTGTTGTGGGAAGCGGCGGGCGAGGCCGATCTGATCCTCATCGAGGGGGTGATGGGTTTGTTCGACGGCACGCCCTCGAGCGCTGATCTGGCCCGCCACTTCGGCGTGCCGGTGCTGGCAGTGATCGATGGCACCGCCATGGCCCAGACGTTCGGCGCGTTGGCCCTGGGGCTGGCGCGCTACCAGCCTGACCTGCCGTTCGCCGGTGTACTGGCCAACCGGGTGGGTAGCCTGCGCCATGCGCAACTGCTTGAGGGTAGCCTGACCGAAGGCTTGCGCTGGTATGGCGGGCTGTCGCGCGAGCGTGGGATCGAGCTGCCCAGCCGCCACCTGGGGCTGGTACAGGCCAGTGAGCTGAACGACCTGGATGCACGCCTGGATGCCGCCGCGCAGGCGCTGGGGGACAGTTGCGACGCAGCTTTGCCACCCCCTGTGGCCTTCGCCGAAGCCGAGCCGCAGCCGTGTGCCACGCCGCTGGCCGGGGTGCGCATTGGCGTGGCGAAGGATGAGGCGTTTGCCTTCACCTACGGCGCCAACCTTGACCTGCTGCGCAACCTGGGCGCGCAACTGGCATTCTTCTCACCGTTGCACGACCGTGAGCTGCCAGCAGTGGATAGCCTGTACCTGCCCGGCGGTTACCCTGAACTGCACCACCACGCACTGGCGGCCAATACGCCGATGTGCCAGGCGATCCGCGCCCACCACGGCGCAGGCAAACCTCTGCTGGCCGAATGTGGCGGCATGTTGTACCTGCTCGATGCCCTGACCGACGTTGCCGGTGAGCGTGCCGAGCTGCTCGGCCTGCTGCCGGGCGAAGCCGTTATGCAGAAGCGCCTGGCGGCCCTTGCACTGCAAGCGGTGGAGCTACCGGAGGGCACCCTGCGCGGGCACACCTACCATCATTCGCTGACCAGCACCGCCCTCGAACCCATCGCCCGCGGCCTGAGCCCCAATGGTGGGCGTGGCAACGAAGCGGTGTACCGCCGGGGTCGCCTGACAGCCTCGTATGTGCATTTTTATTTCCCTTCCAACCCTGATGCGGCGGCGGCGTTGTTGCGACCATGAGCGAACATGCCTTCAGTGACGCCGAGCGCGCCGCCGTCTACCGAGCCATTGGTGAACGCCGTGACATGCGCCACTTCGCCGGTGGTGCCGTTGCCCCTGACCTGCTGGGCCGCCTGCTCGGCGCAGCCCATCAGGCCCCCAGCGTTGGCCTGATGCAGCCCTGGCGTTTCATTCGCATTACCCAGCGCGACCTGCGCGGGCGCATTCAGGCATTGGTCGAGCAGGAGCGCGTACGCACGGCACACGCCCTGGGCGAGCGCAGCGATGCGTTCATGACGCTCAAGGTCGAAGGCATCAACGACTGTGCCGAACTGTTGGTGGCGGCGCTGATGGACAACCGCGAGCCACACATTTTTGGCCGCCGGACCCTGCCGGAAATGGACCTTGCCTCGCTGGCCTGCGCCATACAAAACCTGTGGCTGGCGGCCCGTGCCGAAGGGTTGGGTCTGGGCTGGGTGTCCCTGTTCGATCCGCAGGCGCTGGCCGAGCTGCTGGGTATGCCTGCGGGGGCCAAACCGGTGGCGATACTGTGCCTGGGGCCTGTGACTGCATTCTATCCAGCACCGATGCTGGTCATGGAACACTGGGCCGAGGAACGGCCATTGAGCGACCTGCTCTATGAAAACCACTGGGGAGAGCACCCATGAGCGTGGCGTTGCTGACCGTGGCCGGGGTGGCCTTGGATGCGTTGTTCGGTGAGCCGCAACGGCGCCATCCCTTGGTGGCCTTTGGCAACCTGGCGTCGAGCCTGGAGCGGCGCTTGAACGCGGGCGGGCGCGGCTGGCGCAGCCACGGCGTCAGCGCGTGGTTCCTGGCCGTGGTGCCCCTGACCTTGCTGGCGCTGATTCTGTCCTGGCTGCCCTACATTGGTTGGCTGGTGGACGTGCTGGCGCTGTATTGCGCCGTGGGTTTGCGCAGCCTGGGTGAACACGTGGTGCCGGTTGCCAGCGCCCTGCGCCAGGGCGACCTGGAGGAGGCGCGCCGCCGCGTCGGCTTTCTGGTCAGCCGTGAAACCCGCGAGCTGGATGAGCCTGCCGTGGCCAGGGCTGCGACTGAGTCGGTACTGGAGAACGGCAGCGATGCAGTGTTCGCCGCGTTATTCTGGTTCATCGTGGCGGGGGCGCCCGGCGTGGTGCTGTATCGCCTGAGCAATACGTTGGATGCCATGTGGGGCTACCGCAACGAACGCTTCGAGCGTTTCGGCTGGTGCGCGGCGCGCATCGACGATGTGCTCAACTATATTCCCGCCAGGCTGGTGGCGCTGACCTATGCGCTGCTGGGCAAGACTCGCCTGGCGCTGGCCTGCTGGCGCAAGCAGGGGCCCTTGTGGGACAGCCCCAACGCCGGGCCGGTGATGGCGGCAGGCGCTGGAGCGCTGGGGGTCGAGCTCGGCGGGCCGGCGGTATACCACGGTGAACTGCATGAGCGCCCTCGCCTGGGGGAGGGCCCCATGGCTGATGCCGATGCCATCGAGCGTGGCTGGAGCCTGGTGCAGCGCAGCGTGTGGCTGTGGCTGCTCGTGATCTGCCTGGGAGCGTACCTCAATGCTTGAACACGGAGGCCGTTTGCTGCGCGCTGTCCAACGGTACGGGATTGCCCGTGAAGCCTGGCTCGACCTGTCCAGCGGCATCGCGCCGTGGCCCTTCCCGATTCCACCGATCCCCGTGGACGCCTGGGCTCGCTTGCCAGAGGTGGAAGATGGCCTCGAAGACGCGGCGCGCCGCTATTACGGGGCCCGCCAACTGCTCCCGGTCGCCGGTTCCCAGGCGGCGATTCAGGCATTGCCGCTGTTGCGCCCGAGCAGCCGCGTAGGCGTGATGTCGCCTTGTTATGCCGAGCATCCACATGCCTGGCGGCGGGCAGGGCACACCCTGGTCGAGCTGGATGAAACCCAAATCGAAGCCTGCCTCGACGAGCTCGACGTGCTGGTGCTGGTCAACCCGAACAACCCCACCGGTTGCCGCATCTCTCGTGAACGCCTGCTCGCCTGGCATGCTCGCCTGGCTGCGCGTGGCGGCTGGCTGTTGGTGGACGAAGCATTCATGGACAACACCCCCGAGTACAGCGTGGTCGACTGCGCTGAGCGGCCGGGCCTGATCGTGCTGCGCTCGTTCGGCAAATTCTTTGGCCTGGCCGGTGTGCGCCTGGGTTGTGTTGTTGCTGAGCTGCCCTTGCTGCATCGGTTGGCCGATGCTCTTGGACCCTGGACAGTCAGTGGCCCCACCCGGGTGCTGGCTCAGCGCTGTTTCGCCGATCGGGCCGCACACCAGGCCCAGATAAGCCGATGCGCGCAGGCCAGCCAGCGGCTGGCCACGTTGTTGCAGCGCGCAGGCCTGGCCCCCAGCGGCGGTTGCGACCTGTTCCAGTACGTGCGCAGCGAGCATGCCGCGGCGTTGCATGCGTTTCTCGCCCGTCGCGGCATCCTGGTGCGCTTGTTCGAGCAGCCACTTGCCGTCCGCCTGGGCCTGCCCGCGTGCTCGGCGGATGAGCAGCGCCTGGCCCAGGCGCTGCTCGCTTATCAGAAGGAAATGGCATGACCACCCTCATGGTGCAAGGCACCACCTCCGATGCTGGCAAGAGCACGCTGGTCACTGCCCTGTGCCGCTGGCTGCTGCGCCAGGGCGTTGCCGTGGTGCCGTTCAAGCCGCAGAACATGGCACTCAACAGCGCCGTGACGGCCGACGGCGGTGAGATCGGCCGGGCCCAGGCGGTGCAGGCCCAGGCCTGTCGGCTGGCCCCGCACACCGACATGAACCCGGTACTGCTCAAGCCCAACAGCGACACCGGCGCTCAAGTGATCATCCATGGCCGGGCGGTCACCAGCATGAACGCGGTGGCCTATCACGACTACAAGGCTATCGCCATGCAGGCGGTGCTGGCCTCCCACCAGCGCCTCAGTGATGCCTACCCCGTGGTGATGGTAGAAGGCGCTGGCTCCCCGGCGGAGATCAACCTGCGCGCCGGCGACATCGCCAACATGGGATTTGCCGAGGCGGTCGACTGCCCGGTAATCCTGGTCGCCGACATCAACCGCGGTGGGGTTTTTGCCCACCTGGTCGGCACCCTTGAGTTGTTGTCGCCAAGTGAGCAGGCGCGGGTGAAAGGGTTTGTCATCAACCGTTTCCGTGGCGACATCGCGCTGCTGCAGCCGGGCTTGGACTGGCTGGAGCAGCGCACCGGCAAACCGGTTCTGGGTGTGTTGCCCTATGTCAGCGACCTGCACCTGGAGGCCGAGGACGGTATCGATATGCGTCAGGGCACCAAGGATGAGCGCGTGCTCAAGGTGATCGTCCCGGTGCTGCCGCGCATCAGCAACCACACCGATTTCGATCCGCTGCGCCTGCACCCACAGGTAGACCTGCAGTTCATCGGCCCAGGGCAACCGATTCCGGCCGCCGACCTGATCATCCTGCCCGGCTCCAAAAGCGTGCGTGGCGACCTGGCACAACTGCGCGAGCGCGGGTGGGACAAGGCCATCGCGCGGCACCTGCGCTATGGCGGCAAGCTGATCGGGATCTGCGGTGGCCTGCAGATGCTTGGCCTTGAGGTGCACGACCCGCTTGGTCTGGAAGGGCCTGCCGGATCAAGCCCAGGGCTTGGCCTGTTTGACTATGCCACCGTGCTCGAGGCCGAAAAGCAACTGCGCAACGTGGCCGGTACGTTGAGCCTTGAGCAATCGCCAGTGGCCGGTTATGAAATCCATGCCGGCGTCACCACAGGCCCTGCCTTGGCGCACCCTGCCGTGCAGTTGGCCGGTGGCCGTGCCGATGGGGCCATCAGTGCTGACGGGCAAGTGCTCGCCACGTACCTGCATGGCCTGTTCGAAGGCAGCCAGTCGTGCGCTGCGCTGTTACGCTGGGCGGGCCTTGAACAGGTGCAGACGGTCGATTACCAAGCCCTGCGTGAGCGGGACATAGAACGCCTCGCGGACCTGGTGGACAAGCACCTGGACACCGCGCACCTGCGGCAATTGTGTGGAGTCGCCTGACATGCGCAACCTTATCCTTGGCGGTGCCCGCTCCGGCAAGAGCCGCCTGGCCGAACAGTTGGCGATCGACAGCGGCCTGCCCGTGACCTATATCGCCACCAGCGAGCCGCTCGATGGTGAAATGAACGAGCGTGTGCGCCTGCACCGCGCGCGTCGGCCGGCTGACTGGGGGCTGATCGAAGAGCCACTGGCGCTGGCCGCCGTGTTGCGCGCCCAGGCCGCCGAAGGGCGCTGCCTGCTGGTGGACTGCCTGACCCTGTGGCTTACCAACCTGCTGATGCTTGAAAACGACCAGCGCCTGGCCCAGGAGCGCGATGCTGTGCTCGAATGCCTGACGCACTTGCCCGGTACGGTGATCCTGGTCAGTAACGAAACCGGCCTGGGCGTCGTCCCCATGGGCGAGTTGACACGGCGCTATGTCGACCAGGCCGGCAGCTTGCACCAGGCCGTTGCCGGGCGCTGCGAGCGCGTGGTACTGACCGTGGCCGGCCTGCCTCTTATGCTTAAAGGACCCGCACTATGAATCAACCCTGGTGGCGTGACGCCTGCCAACCCCTCGATAACGCTGCCATGGACCTGGCCCAGGCCCGTCAGCAGCAGCTGACGAAACCTGCCGGGTCGCTTGGCCAGCTGGAAGGCCTGGCGGTGCAACTGGCCGGCCTGCAGGGCTGTGCACGGCCGACCCTGGAGCATGTCGCCATCGCACTGTTCGCGGGTGACCACGGGGTGGTGCAGGAGGGCATTTCGGCCTACCCGCAAGCGGTCACCGGGCAAATGCTGCGTAATTTCGTCGGCGGCGGTGCAGCAATCAGCGTGCTGGCGCGTCAACTGCAAGCCAGCCTCGAGGTGGTTGACCTGGGTACTGTCGATCCGCACCTGGAACTGCCGGGTGTGCACCACGTGCGGCTTGGAGCGGGCACTGCCAATTTCGCGCACCAGCCAGCGATGACTGAGGCGCAATTGCACGCGGCCCTGCAGGCGGGCCGGGACAGTGCTCGGCGCGCTGCCGATAGCGGTGCGCAGTTGTTCATCGGTGGCGAAATGGGGATTGGTAACACTACGGCCGCCGCGGCCCTTGCCAGCACACTGCTGGCGTGTCCGGCCACTGAACTGAGCGGCCCAGGCACTGGCCTGGACCCTGCCGGTGTGCGTCACAAGGCTGAAGTCATCGAGCGCGCCCTGGTGCTGCATGGCCTGCGTGCCGATGAGCCGCTGCACGCACTGGCCTGCGTTGGCGGCTTTGAGATCGCAGCCCTGGCAGGTGCCTACCTGGCGTGCGCCCAGCAAGGCATCGCGGTGCTGGTGGATGGTTTCATCTGCAGCGTTGCCGCTTTGGTGGCGGTACGTATCAACCCGCAGTGCCGCGCTTGGCTGCTGTTCGCCCACCAGGGCGCCGAGCCAGGGCACAAGGCCTTGCTCGCTGCCCTGGATGCCGAACCGCTGTTGGCTCTGGGCCTGCGTCTGGGCGAGGGCAGTGGTGCGGCCCTGGCGGTGCCGCTGTTACGCCTGGCCTGCGCCCTGCATGGCCAGATGGCGACGTTTGCCGAAGCGGCGGTGGCGGATCGGCCGGCATGATCCTCGACCTGCTGCGCCACGGTGAAACCGAGTACGGCGGCGGCCTGCGTGGCAGCCTCGACGATGCCTTGACCGAAAAAGGCTGGGCGCAGATGCGAGAGGCCGTGGCCGCCGGTGGGCCTTGGCAGGTGCTGGTCAGCTCGCCGCTGCAGCGTTGCGCACGGTTTGCCGACGAACTGGGGGCGCGCCTGGGCCTGCCGGTGCAGCGGGAGGCCGACCTGCAAGAGCTGCATTTTGGCGATTGGGAAGGGCGCAGCGCTCTGCAGCTCATGCAAACCCATGCGGATGAGTTGGGGCGTTTCTGGGCCGACCCCTATGGTTATACGCCGCCTGCAGGCGAGCCGGTTAGCGCATTCGCCGACCGCGTCCTCGCGGGCATCGAGCGCCTGGGGCAGCAACATGCGGGCAAGCGCGTGTTGCTGGTCACCCACGGTGGCGTCATGCGTCTGCTGCTGGCACGAGCCCGTGGCTTGCCTCGGGCGCACCTGTTGCAGGTTGAGGTTGGCCATGGTGCGTTGGTGCGATTGGATGTGAACGGCGACCTGCTGCAGGAGGTGTGCTGAGTGCTGGCGTTCTGGATTGCCTTGCAGTTTCTCAGCAGCCTGCCGGTGCGTTTGCCAGGCATGCCCGCGCCTCGTGAAATGGGTCGCTCGCTGCTTTTCTACCCGCTGGTAGGCCTGCTTTTCGGCCTGCTGTTGTGGCTGGCGAGCCACCTGCTGCAAGGGACGCCAGCGCCTCTGCACGCGGCGCTGTTATTGACGCTGTGGGTGCTGCTCAGTGGCGCGTTGCACCTGGATGGCTTGGCCGATAGCGCCGATGCCTGGCTGGGTGGGTTCGGCGACCGCGAACGCACATTGACGATCATGAAGGATCCGCGCAGCGGGCCGATTGCCGTGGTGACCCTGGTACTGGTGTTGCTGCTGAAGTTCTGTGCGTTGTGGGTATTGGTCGAGCGCGGTGCGGGCGCGCTGCTGGTGCTGGCGCCAGTGTTGGGGCGAACGGCGGTGCTTGGATTGTTCCTCGGCACGCCCTACGTGCGCAAAGGCGGCCTGGGGCAGGCTTTGGCCGAGCACCTGCCGCGCCCTGCGGCAACCTGGGTGTTGTTGGCCAGCCTGCTGGTGTGCCTGGTGCTTGGCGGGCTGGGGGCGGCCTGGGCAATGCTGGCGGCGCTCGGGGTGTTCTGCTGGTTGCGGCGGTTGATGTGCCAACGCCTGGGCGGCACTACCGGGGACACGGCCGGTGCGCTGTTGGAGTTGCTCGAGCTCACGGTACTGCTGGGGCTGGCGCTCACCCGTTGAGTTGACCGCGTACAGTCATTTTCAGCAATGCATTGGTGCCCATTTCCCTGACCCTGCGGGGTTATCCTCGGCTGTCTGTTCGATTGGCCGGGAGGCCGCATGCATCACTGGATTCTTGCCAGTCTGCTGGCGATGTTGTCGCCTCTGGCCAGCGCCGCAGACCTCATCGACTTCTGGAACACCCCCCGCCATGGTGGCAACAGCTTCAACCGTCTGCCGCCCGACCAGACCTACTTCGAGGCCTTGCGCGCCTATGGCGCCACCTGGGTACGGCTGTCCTACGATAAATGGCAGCCCGCGCAGCGTGACGTTCTGCTGGGCGATGCCGACCACTACCAGGGCCTGCCCGCCGCGGACCTGAAACGCTTGCGCGACACCCTTGACCGTGCTCATCAGGCCGGGCTCAAGGTGGTCATCGCACCGCTGTCATTGCCGGGCATGCGATGGTCGCAGAACAACCAGGGCCAGTTCGACGACCGTTTGTGGCAGGACAAACGCTTCTGGTCACAGGCGGCCACGTTCTGGCGCGACCTGGCCCGTGAACTGAAGGATCACCCGGCCGTCGCCGCCTATAACCTGATCAACGAACCGGCCCCGGAGAAGCATGGCGGCCTCGCCGAGCATGCCCCTGCACAGCAGATGCAGCGCTGGTACGGGCAGGCCAGGGGCAGTGCGCGAGACTTGCCAGCGCTGTATGGCCAACTGCTGGCGGCTATTCGCGAGGTGGACACACATACCCCCATCATGGTGGATGCTGGCTGGTATGCCGGCGCCGATGCGTTCAGCTACTGGCCCGAACCGCTGCAGGATGAGCGCGTGCTCTACAGCGTGCACATGTACGAGCCCTATGCCGCCACCAGCGCGCCTAACTTGTCGCGTAAGCGGCCTTTCGCCTATCCAGGCCCGGTGCCGTTCGCGGGCGCACGCCAATACTGGGACGGTGAGCGTGTCGAACAGTACCTCGCTCAAGCCTTGGGGTGGGTGGATGCGATGAAGGTGCCGCGTTCACGGCTGGTTGTCGGCGAATTTGGCTGCATGCGGCGCCTGCCAGGCTGTCGGCAATACCTGGAAGACGTGCTCACGGTGCTGGAGCGTAATCAGCTGCACTGGGCGTTTTATAGCTTTCGTGAAGACAGTTGGGATGGCATGGATTACGAACTGGGCGTGGCAAAGGTGCCATGGCGCTATTGGCAGGCCATCGAACAGGGTACCCCGGACAGCCTCCCGCGGCGCGCCACGGAGGTGTTCGAGCCTATCCGCCGGCGGTTGGCGCCGTGAAACTGCTTGCAACGTCCAGGTTGCGGGTATATACACGTACCCATGTTGACCAGTGAATGTATCTGCACCCATCTGCGTCGTGCCGCGCGCGGAGTAAGCCGACATTACGACGAGGCCCTTGCCGGTTTCGGTATCAATGTCGCCCAGTTTTCCCTGCTGCGCCACCTGCAGCGGCTTGACCGACCCAGTATCACCACCCTGGCCGAGGCCATGGGCCTGGAGCGCAGTACCTTGGGGCGCAACCTGCGGGTCCTGGAGGCGGAGGGCTTGGTGGCCTTGACTGACGGTGACGACCAGCGCAACCGTGTGGTGCTGCTGACCGAGGCAGGCGCAGCGCGCCTGCGGGTCGCCTACCCGGCGTGGGAGGTTGCGCAGCAGAGGTTGGTGGAGCACCTGGGTGAAGGGCCGCGCGATGAACTGGTGCGTTTGCTGGAACGGCTGGCCTGATCGACTACGACCAAACGCGGGTATATACCCGCATAACCTTGCGATGTGCTGGAGATAACAACAATGACTTCGGTGTGGCGAACCAGCGGTTGGGTGCTTGTGGGGGCAGCGTTGATCTTGGCGTTGTCGCTTGGCGTGCGGCATGGGTTCGGGCTGTTCCTGGCGCCGATGAGCGCCGATTTTGGTTGGGGGCGCGAGGTGTTTGCCTTCGCCATTGCGCTGCAGAACCTCATCTGGGGGCTGGCTCAGCCGTTTGCCGGTGCGCTGGCCGATCGCCTCGGCGCAGCACGGGTCGTCATCATCGGTGGCATTCTCTATACCGCAGGCCTGTTGCTGATGAGCACCGCTGATTCGGCCTGGTCCCTGTCACTCAGTGCCGGCTTGCTGATTGGTATTGGCCTCTCCGGCACCTCGTTCTCGGTGATTCTGGGCGTGGTCGGCCGCGCTGTCCCGGCGGAGAAACGCAGCATGGCCATGGGCATTGCCAGCGCTGCCGGTTCGTTCGGTCAGTTCGCCATGTTGCCGGGTACCCTTGGCCTGATCGAATGGCTGGGCTGGTCGGCTGCCTTGCTGGTGCTGGGCCTGTTGGTGGCCCTGATCGTGCCCTTCGTCGGGATGCTGCGCGACCGCCCACTGCCCAGCCATGGTGTGGAGCAGACGCTGGGGCAGGCGCTTCGCGAGGCGTGCTCGCATTCCGGGTTCTGGCTGCTGGCCCTGGGCTTTTTCGTCTGCGGTTTTCAGGTGGTGTTCATCGGCGTGCACCTGCCGGCCTATCTGGTCGATCAGCATCTGGCGGCCACCACCGGCACCACCGTGCTGGCGCTGGTCGGGCTGTTCAACATTGTGGGTACCTATACCGCGGGCTGGCTCGGCGGGCGCATGTCCAAGCCGCGCCTGCTCACCTGGCTCTACCTGCTACGCGCAGTGGTGATCGTACTGTTCCTGTGGGCGCCGGTGACCGAATTCAGCGCCTATCTGTTTGGTATCGCCATGGGCTTGTTGTGGCTTTCTACTGTGCCGTTGACCAACGGCACGGTGGCTACCCTGTTTGGTGTACGTAACCTGTCCATGCTTGGTGGGATCGTTTTCCTGTTCCACCAATTAGGCGCGTTTCTGGGGGGCTGGTTGGGCGGTGTGGTGTATGACCGCACGGGCAACTACGACCTGGTATGGCAGATTTCGATCCTGCTCAGCTTGCTGGCTGCAGCGCTCAACTGGCCCGTGAGCGAGCGCCCGGTCGCTCGGCTGCAGGCCAAGGCGGCATGAACCGCTACTGGGCCTGTGGCTTGCTGGCTGTCGCTGGCGTGCTGTTGCTGGCGCTGGTGTGGTGGGGCTGGCATCGGGGTGGCATGGCGTTGATGCAACTGGGCATGGGCGTTTGTTAAGCGCTACCCTGCAAGTTCTTGGACTGTCTTGCAGGAGTACCCAACGATGCGTGCACATTGGTTGACAATGCCGTTGCTGGCTTTGGTGGCGGCGGGTTCTGCCTGGGCGGGAGATTGCCCGGCGTTGTTGCAGGGGAGCCTGCCGGAATTGCGGGGCAAGGGGCAGGTCGACTTGTGCCAGCGTTTTGTCGGCAAACCGTTGGTAGTGGTCAATACGGCCAGCTATTGCGGCTTTGCTCCGCAGTTCGAGGGGCTGGAGGCCACTTACAAGGCTTATCACGGGAAGGGCCTGGAGATGCTGGGTGTGCCTTCCAACGATTTCAAGCAGGAAGATGCGGACAGCGAGAAGACTGCCAAGGTGTGTTACGCCAATTACGGTGTGACCTTCACCATGACCAAGGCCCAGGCGGTGCGTGGCAAGGATGCGATTCCACTGTTTGTGGAGCTGGCCAAGCAGAGCAGTGCGCCGAAGTGGAATTTCTACAAGTATGTGGTGGACCGCAAGGGTAAGGTGATTGCCAATTTTTCCAGCCTGACCAAGCCTGATGATCCTGCGTTCAGGGCGGCAATTGACAAGGCGATTGCCTCGCAACCTTGAAGGCCGGCTCCCGCGCTTGGGGTTCTCTTGCTCCGGTCTTGTGCCTGGAAGTACCGCGCTGACCGGGCCCTCCTGGGCCGCAGCGCTTGGCCTACATCCATGGCGTCACCTCCCTGAGCAAGACCTGCGTTCGGTCTCCTGAAGCAGAAGCAACGGCACAAGCCAGAGCAACTTGGGTCAATGTGGGTGCACCGTCAGCGCAACCAAACGCACGACCAACGGCCTGACCATCAGCACACAGACAAATGCCACTGGCATTGCCAACTGGTAGGCCTTGAGCACATTGCTCAGGTACTGTGGGTTCACTCCCGCGTTGGCGGCGGTGATGACGAAGCACATCAACAGCGCCATGATGGATGACATGTAGAACGCGAATACGTAAGGGGTTGCACCTGGGCGCAATTTGCGCAGGCTGCGCGGCTGGGGCAGGTTGCTCATGCGATTTCCTTGATGGGGTTGGAGCCGCAGGTTAGCAATGCAACAGGTAACAACTGTAGACCGGTAATACTGAGTTCTTTATAAAGAGATTCTTACGAATAAAAGCGTTCCCCCATGGATCTCCTCAACGCTATCCGCTGTTTCATCAAGGTCGTGGAAGCTGGCAGCATCGCCGCTGGCGCACGCAACCTTGGCCTCACCCCCGCAGCGGTCAGCCAGAACCTCGCACGCCTCGAAGGGCACCTGCAGGTACGCCTGATCAGCCGCACCACCCGCAGCATGGTGTTGACCCCAGCCGGCGCGCTCTACTATGACCGCGTCAGGCACATCGAGCGCGATCTGGCCCTGGCCGAGCAGGCTGTCACCACCCCTGACAGCGAACCCCAGGGGCGACTGTGCATTGCCTCTACCTCAGCGTTCGGGCGCCATGTCCTGGCGCCGCTGATCCCGGCATTCAGCGCCCGCTACCCGCTGCTTTCGATAGAGTTGATAACGACTGATCGACGTGTCAACCATGCCCGTGAGGATGTCGATGTCAGCCTGCGCATCACCCCGCAGTTGGAGGATCACCTGCTGGCACGGCACATCGCTCGCATACCGTTCATCTGCTGTGCCTCGCCTGGCTACCTGGCAAACGCTGGGTTGCCCACCACGCCCCAAGCATTGCGTGAGCATCGGTGCCTGGTGTTTCGCTACCCCGTGGATGGCCGCTTCCTGCGTTGGGGGTTCATGCGCGACGGGCTGCGTTTTGAAGCGGAATTCGGCACCGTGCTGATCAGTGACGACATCGATGCCCTGACCCAGATGGCGCTCAACGACGGTGGCATCACCCGGCTCGCCGAGTTCATTGTCCGGCCGCATCTAGCCAGCGGTGCGCTGGTGCCGCTGTTTGAATACAGCGACCACGGTCAGGCCTATGCCCAGACCGAGCCGATGGATATCTACCTGTGCCTGGCTGACCGTTTCGCCATGACCGCCAAGGTGCGCGTGTTCATGGACTACCTGCGCGATGCGCTGGGCGACAACTGGCAGGTTCAGGCGTAAAAAAACCGCCACGAGGGCGGTTTTCCATGCAGCGGTACGAATCAGAAGCGGTAGGTGAGGGAAGCACCGATACCGTGAGCGCTGTTCTCGTACTTGGCCTGGTAGCGACCCTTGGTAGGGCTGGCCAGGTTGACCTTGGTGTCCTCTTCCCACAGGTAGGAGTAGGCCACGTCGATGGTCATGTCGTCGTTCGGGCTCCAACCGGCACCAAAACTGACTGCCTTGCGATCACCCGTAGGGATGCGCGGCGAACGGTCGTGGTTGTTGGTTGGCGACTGGTCGACGGAGAAGCCGGTACGCAGTACCCATTCCTTGTTCACCTTGTACGATGCGCCAATGGCGTGCGCCCAGGTGTCGTGCCAGTTCTGCTCCTCGGTAATGGTGCCGAACTGAGCAGCCAGCGGTGCGGGTACTTCGTTGTTGACGGTGATGTCTTTCAGGCGGCTCCAGCGCGTCCAGGTGCTACCTGCGTACAGGGTCCACTGGTCGTCCAGTTCGTGGGTGACCGAGAAGTCGACCGACTCTGGAGTCTTGATCTTCAGCGTGGCATCGAACTTGCTGCCGCTGAACGGGCCGATCAAGGCGTTGTTGACCTTGGTGTCGCCCTCGAGCTTGTAGTCGACCATCGAATGGTAGGTCAGGCCGACGCGGGTGCGGTCGGTGGCTTGCACCAGGATACCGACGTTGTAGCCGACAGCGGTATCGTCACCTTTGATCTTCACTTCGCCGTCATTGAAGCCGGGCGAGCGCGGGTTGAGGGTGTTGGAACCCAGCTCACCCTTGATGCGGTTGATGGTCGGACCGAAGCCAATCGAAACCTTGTCGTTGAAGGCATAGCTGACAGTAGGCTGGAAAGTGATGACCTCGACGTGGCTCTTTTTGCCCCAGTAGCGTGCGGCGTCACCGCTGCCGTAGTCGGTTACCAGGCCGAACGGCACGTAAACGCCGAAGCCGACGCTCCAGTGATCGTCGATCGGTTTGACGTAGTAACCCATTGGTACGCCAACCACAGGCACCATGTCACCATCGGTTTCCCCTGGCAGTGGGCTGCTGCCCGCACCCGAAATGTCCGTTTTGGCGATGACGGCTGCGCCGCCCACGGTGACTTGCTGGCGCTTCAGGCGAGACATACCGGCAGGGTTGCCATACACCGTGCTGGCATCATCGGCAGCGGAAGAACGACCCGCGAAACCTGTCCCCATGCCGCTGACGCTTTGTTCGTTGAGGGCAAAGCCGGCAGCGAACAATTGACTGGAAGCGAGAGCAACGGCTACGCCGAGGGAGGTTTTGAGCATTGCTTTTTTCATTATTAGAAACTCCTTGGGATCTCCGGGGCGAAAAGCTACCAACAAATCACGCGCCGCGCTATAGCCTCAATCACTGGAGATAGAGCGGTTTTGTAGGACAATCCGACTAAAATTCCATTTTTTCCGGTAATGATGTAGGACGCTTCCTAAGATGCTTGAGGTAATTTCTGATCAACGCAGTGATGCCAGGCCTGGGTGAAGTCCCGCAGGCGGCCTTGGGGATGGAAAATCTGCCGCCAGATGCGCGCTTGCCCCAGCAGATCGTCCGCGGCAGGCAAGCGCGTGGCCTGCTCTTCGATGAGCATCCAGGCAATGGCGGTGGAGTAGCGCAGGTTTACCGTGAGTTCCAGGTGCGGGCCGCCAAGAAAGGCGTGCTGGCTTGCCAGGCCGCGCACGAGGCTGGCCAGCTCCGGGTCGCGGGCGAGAAAGTCGTCCCACACCGCCTGGTGCCGGTTTTCACCGATGCGGTAGAGGCCGTGGCCACGGCGGTCATGCAAGGCTGAACCAAGCGCCGACTGGCTGGCCGCGATGCCCAACAGCAGGGCTTCGGCACTGGCGCAATGACGATTCAGGTAGACCAGGGTCGGTCGGATCACATACTGACACAATTCATTCGCCGCAATACCCATGATGCCCTCGAGCAGTAAGGGGCCGACGGGCGCTGGAGCTTGGCAGCTGGTGAATGTTCAGGCCCGCCGGAAGCGGTTAGGACCGCTCGAGTTGAAGTGTAGTGTGATAATCGTGGTGTAAAGAGCTGTTTTTAAATCGATTGCTGCCTGACGTAGGGCGCTATATGCCCTGAGGCAATTACGCCAAGAACGTTCAGGCAGGGTACTGTCGATAGAATTCAGCCACTGAATGCCACGGTATTCGCCGCTCACGCAGTGAGCGATTGGCGCGTGCGATCAATGACTGCCTGCAGCGGCCCAGAGCGGCTGTACTGTTCAGGGTACAGGCGTTCGGTGTGGCAGGCGACGCCGTGCTCGTCCACCAGCGTGAAGCTGAAGTTGCCCTTGCGTGGGGCAGTGATAAGGCACTTCAACGGCGAGAAGGCCTGGGAGAGGGTGCCAATGGCAGCCTGAATTTGATGATGAGTTTGCATATTGTTGGATGTTCCTGCTTTAAACACGGTGGATATGATCCGTGCATGATAGAAACGTTCCAGTGACGCCTTTATTAAGGGACGAACGAACCTGACTGGAACAGGGCAGCCAGAGGGGGCGCAATCAAATGTGGGCGCTTGGGCTGACTGGTAGGTACTTCAGAGGGCAGGCAGCATGCCGGGGCCAAGGTTCTAGGCCGTCGGAATGGAATCCTGATCAATCTGTCACGTGATTCGTGCTTGGGCAGCGCAAGGCTGGCGAGTGAATCATCGAAAGGGCCGGTCCTGGTTTCAGCAGTGATGCTCTTGGGGGGAGCTGTTCTGCAAGGACGCTTCTGGCCAGAATTGACTTTCAGCTTGGTACTAACGAGGCGCACCTTACCGGAACCTGGCGGGCTTTGCAAGCTTTGCCATGTTTCTTCAGGCGAGCCGCGCAGTATGGCGCGTCTTTCACGTTGTGGGAAGGGGGGTGAATAACCCGCATTTGGTCGAATGTCCCGATTTCGTGCATTCAAATGCGGGTTTCTGGTGCACTTGTTCACATTTGAGGCGCGACTTGTAACAGCCTTGCAACAGGCCCGCCAACGCTCGCCAATGCCTTGACTGATACCTTAAGTCAATGAAAAAAAACACTAATTTTAGCTGGTGAAAAAATCGTCAGTTTGACTGGAAGCCTTAATTCATAGGGGTTTGCGGGGTCATTAAGGGGGTTGTCCACCGAGTTATCCACAGGAACTGTGGATTGTCCAAAGCACTTGCTCTAGCACGGGCGTGCCAGCAAATTACAGAACTGTCCGACAATCATCCGGCAGTTGACGACTGCCTGGTCACTGACTTGGAAACGTCAAGAAAAGATCAGTGAAATTTTTTTTCCATCCTCCGGAAATGGATGGGCCATGGGCCAAAAAAAGGAGTAGAGTGGCGCGCCTTTCGAGCTGCCTTCCCTGTTTGTCATGAAGCTTCGCGGTAAACCCCTCGCCAGCCCTGCTGTTTCGTCGTCAGCCCCTGCGTCCAAACGCTTTTCTTTGAAAGTGGCCCTCTGGTTGCTCGACAGCCCGCGCCTGGGTGACAAACCGCAGGTCAAGCATTTGGCGGGGCGTCTGCTCAAGCAACCGGCCCGCCAGGGCGTGGTGGTGGCCCAGAGCCGGCTGGGGCAGATGCTGTGCCGGGATTGTGGCAATGCCCGTGATCGGCGTATCGGCCATGATTTGCTACGCCAGGCGGCCCGCGCGGGCGATCGGCGGGCGCAACTGGAGTATGCGCGGCTGTGTCAGGCCGCTGAGCCGGAGCAGGCGCGTTACTGGCTTGAGCTGGCAGCGGGGCAGGGCTCGCAGGAAGCTCTGCGGCTGCTCCGGCAGTGGTTTCCAGGCTGAAGAGCGCTGAGTCTGTGCAGGCGTGCGCTCAACCAGGCTGATAAGCTGCACTCACTTCGCAACCGTTCGATTGGGGTAAGCATGGCAGTGGATCTGACCAGCATTCTGTTGGGCTTGGTGGCAGGCGCCTTGCCTGGCCTGGGATGGGTCATGTACCTACAGCGCCGCGAAAGTGCCCGGCAAGGCGAGCACGCCTTGCTCGAAGAGCGCCTGAACAGCGCGCTGCTGGCTCAGGCCAGCTTGCAGGCGCAATTGGACGCCAGCCGTGATGAGGTCAGCGACCTCAGCGAAGCCAACAGCGTCAAACAGGCCCAACTGGCTGCGCAGGGCCGCGAGCTGGAGTTGTTGCAGATTGATCGTGACAATGCCCGCGATGCCGCCCACGCCTGGCACCTCGAGCGGGCCAACCGTGAAGCCGAGCTGCGTCGGCTGGAGGCGCAGGCTGCACGCCTGGAAGCCGAGCTGCGCGAACAGCAGGAAAGCCATCAGCAGCGTCTGGAAGACCTGCAGCAAGCCCGCGATACCCTGCGTGCGCAGTTCGCCGACCTGGCCACGAAAATCTTCGATGAGCGCGAGCAACGCTTCGCCCAGACCAGCCAGCAGCACCTGGGCCAGTTGCTCGACCCGCTCAAGGAACGGATCCAGGCCTTCGAGAAACGCGTGGAAGAAAGCTACCAGCAGGAAGCCCGTGAGCGTTTCTCCCTGGGCAAGGAACTGGAGCGCTTGCAACAGCTCAACCTGCGCCTGTCCGATGAAGCTACCAACCTTACTCAGGCACTCAAGGGCCAGAAGACCCAAGGCAACTGGGGCGAGTTGATCCTCGAGCGCGTGCTGGAGCATGCCGGCCTGGAGAAGGGCCGCGAGTACCAGACCCAGGTCAGCCTCAAGAGCGCCGAAGGTGAGCGCTATCAGCCCGATGTCCTGATCATGCTGCCTGGCGACAAGCAGGTAGTGGTCGATGCCAAGGTCAGCCTTACGGCCTATCAGCAGTTCGTCAGCAGTAACGATGAAGGCGCGCTCAAACAGCACGTACAGTCGCTGCGCAGCCATGTCAAAGGTTTGTCCAGCAAGGACTACAGCCGTCTCGAAGGCTTGCACAGCCTGGATTTCGTGTTGCTGTTCGTGCCCATTGAAGCGGCCTTCTCGGCTGCCCTGCAGGCTGAGCCCAACCTGTTTCAGGAGGCATTCGACCGGCAGATCGTGATCGTCAGCCCAACCACCTTGCTGGCTACCCTACGGGTCATCGACAGCCTGTGGAAGCAGGAACGCCAAGGCCAGAATGCCCGTGAGATCGCCGAGCGTGCGGGCTGGCTGTACGACAAGTTCGTGCTGTTCATTCAGGACCTGGATGAACTGGGCAACCGCTTGCAGCAGGTCGACAAAGCCTATGCTGCTGCGCGCAACAAGCTCTGCGAAGGGCGCGGCAACCTGATCAGCCGCAGCGAACAGCTCAAACTGCTCGGTGCCCGTGCCAGCAAGAGCCTGCCGGCCGACTTGCTGGAGCGGGCATTGTCCGGCGAAGCGCTGCCGGACGAGGCGGTTACTGCACCAGGCTCAGATGGCGATTGAGCAGGGCGCGCAAGGCCGCCGGCTTGACCGGCTTGGCCAGGTAGTCCAGGCCTGCGGCATGCACCGTGGCAAGGGTTTCCTTGCTGCCGTCGGCACTGATCACTACACCGGGGACCGGTTCGCCCAGGCGGGCTCGTAGCCAGCCCATCAGGCCCGTACCGGTATCGCCGTCATCCAGGTGGTAGTCCACCAGTGCGAGGTGCGGGCGCATGCCCTTGGCCAGCAGTGCCTCGCATTCGGCGCGGTTGCGCGCAGTCCATACCTGGCAGCCCCAACGGCTGAGCAGGCTGTTCATGCCGATCAGAATGCTGTCTTCATTGTCGACGCACAGCACGTGAAGGCCGGCCAGCGGCTGGCTCGCCTGCTCCACAGGTGCGCTCGGTGCTGCCACAGCTTGGCGGGCGATCGGCACGTTGACCCGGAACACGGTGCCTTTGCCGGGCCATGAGCGCACTTCCAGCTTATGGCCAAGCACTCGGCACAGGCCGTCGGCAATCGCCAGACCCAGCCCCAGGCCTTTCTCGGCGCGGGTCTGGTGGCTGTCCAGGCGCTTGAATTCCTGGAAGATCACCTGCAGCTTGTCGTCGGCAATGCCCGGGCCACGGTCCCACACTTCCAGCCACAGGTGCTCGCCCTGGCGGCGTACACCCAGCAGGATAGGACTCTTGCCGTAACGCAGGGCGTTGGTGAGGAAGTTCTGCAATACCCGGCGCAGCAGTTTCATGTCGCTGTCGACCCGCAGGCGGCTGCCACGCAGGCGGAATTCCAAGCCCTTCTCGGCGGCCAGCAGCTTGAACTCCGCCCCCAGCGTGTCGAACAGGTCGTTGAGTGCGAACGGCTTGGCATCTGGGGTGATCTTGCCGTTTTCCAGGCGCGAGATGTCCAGCAGGTCGCTGATCAGTTCTTCGGCCGAGCGCAGCGAGCTGTCCATGTGCTGAACCAGCTGCTGGGCTTCTTCGTTCATGCCTTCGGCCTGCTGCGACAAGGCGGCGGAGAACAGCCGGGCGGCATTGAGCGGTTGCATCAGGTCGTGGCTGACCGCTGCCAGGAAGCGCGTTTTGGACTTGCTCACCGCTTCGGCCTGGCTCTTGGCCTCCGACAGCGCCTGGTTGAGCTGGGACAGTTCATGGGTGCGTTCGGCTACCCGCTGCTCCAGGCCTTCGTTGGCATCACGCAAGGCCTGCTCGGCTTCGCGGAACGGGGTGATGTCGGTGAAGCTCATCACAAAGCCACCACCGGGCATCGGGTTGCCGATCAGCTCGATCACCCGGCCGTTGGGGAACAGCCGTTCGGAGGAGTGTGCACGCCCTTGGCGCATCCAGTGCAGGCGCCGCGCCACATGGACCTGCGCTTCGCCTGGGCCGCACAGGCCGCGTTCGGCGTTGTAGCGAATGATGTCGGCGATCGGCCTGCCAACGCTGATCAGCCCGTCGGGGTAGTTGAACAGTTCCAGGTAGCGGCGGTTCCAGGCCACCAGGTGCAGGTTCTGGTCGACCACGCTGATGCCCTGGTTGATGTTCTCGATGGCACCTTGCAGCAAGGCGCGGTTGAACTGCAGCACCTCGCTGGCTTCATCGGCGATGCGCACCACGTCCTCAAGCTGCATGTCCCGGCCTTCGATGGCCGCCTTGACGACAGCGCGGGTCGAGGAGCTGCCGAGCACGCCAGCGAGCAGGCGCTCGGTGTGCTCGATCCAGTCGCCGTCGGCGTTCTGGTTGGGATTGAAGCCTTTGCCCTGGCGATAGGCAAAGCGGATGAAGCTTTGCCGTGCACGCTCTTCACCGACAAAACGCGAGGCGAGGGTCAGCAGGTCGTCGATCTGCACGGCCAGCAACGGTTTGCTGCTGGGGCGAGCGCTGGTCTGCTGGCCGATGAAGCGCCCGGCCTGCCAGTGTTCCGACACGCGGGTACGTGAAAGCATCGAAACCCAGGCGAACAACGTGAAGTTGCCGGCCAGTGACAGCACGACGCCCTGGGTAAGAGGCGTGATCGGCAGGTTCAGCGGGTTGCCGTGCAGCCACGCCAGGCCCGGGAACAGTTGCAGTGACCAGCCCAGGCTATGGGCGGTAATGGGCAGCACCAGGGTGTAGAACCACAGGAAGATGCCCGCTGCCAGGCCTGCGAACACGCCGCGGCGGTTGGCCTGCTTCCAGTACAACGCGCCCAGCATGGCCGGGGTCAGTTGGGTCACGGCCGCGAAGGCGATCTGGCCGATGGTGGCCAGGCTTGCCGTGGAGCCGAGCAGGCGATAGCTGACATAGGCCAGCAGCAGGATGACCACGATGGTCACCCGGCGCACCGAGAGCATCCAGTGCCGGAAGGCTTCAAAAGGCCGTTCGGCATTGTTGCGGCGCAGCAACCAGGGCAGCAGCATGTCGTTGGAGACCATGGTCGACAGCGCCACCGCCTCGACGATGACCATGCCGGTAGCGGCCGAGGCGCCGCCGATGAAGGCCAGCAGCGCCAGGCTCGGGTGCGCTTCGGCCAATGGCAGGCTGATCACGAACGAGTCGGAAATCACCGTGCCGGGCAACAGCATCTGCCCGGCCAGGGCGATCGGCACCACGAACAGCGCCGCCAGTGCCAGGTACATCGGGAACACCCAGCGTGCCAGGCGCATGTCCTGGGGCTCGATGTTCTCCACCACGGTCACGTGGAACTGCCGCGGCAGGCAGATGATCGCCATCATTGCCACGGCGGTCTGCACCACCATCGACGGCCAGTTGATGGTTTCCTGCCAATAGCTGTCCAGTTGCACCGACTGGCGTGCTTGGGTGAACAGGTCGTCGAAGCCGTCGTACAGGTTGAAGACCACGAACACGCCCACGGCCAGGAAGGCCAGCAGCTTGATCAGCGATTCGAAGGCAATGGCCAGGACCATGCCGCGGTGGTGCTCGGTGACATCCAGGCTGCGCGTACCGAAAACGATGGCGAACAATGCCAGCACCAGCGACACCACCAGGGCAGTGTCCTGCACGCGAGTGCCGGTGGCATCGGCATTGGCCCCGATCAGCAGGTTGACGCCAAGCACGATGCCTTTGAGCTGCAAGGCGATATAGGGCAGCACGCCGACCAGGCAGATCAGCGCAACGACCACCGCCAGGGTTTGCGACTTGCCGTAGCGTGCGGCGATGAAGTCGGCGATCGAGGTGATGTTCTGCTGTTTGCTGATCAGCACCATTTTCTGCAGCACCCAGGGTGCGAAGATCAGCAGCAGGATCGGCCCCAGGTAGATGGGAAGGAAAGCCCAGAGCTGTTCGGCGGCTTGGCCGACCGCGCCGAAGAAGGTCCAGCTGGTGCAGTACACGGCCAATGACAGGCTGTACACCCAGGCACGCAGCCGCGGCGGCAACGGTGTGCTGCGGCGGTCGCCGTAGAAGGCGATGGCGAACATGATGGCCATATAGGCCAGGGCGACCACGGCGATCAGCCCGCTGGACAACGACATGAAAACTCCGGAGCAAAAAAGATAACGCGGTCCCGATCAATCAGTCTGGCACGCAGACGAGGGTTCGTCAGCGCCGACGATGGTCGCAGTGGCGCGTCGTCGCAGGGTTGGGCGTATACCTGTAGTGCCTCATGCCTGCCGAGTTCCCCTCCAGTAGAACACCCCTGCCAGTATCACCGACAACACCAGCAGGTAGAAGATCAGCCCCGGCCACCAGTGTCCCAGGACCAGTCCGACCATCACCGGCCCTAGCGCCGCTCCCAGGTTGGACAGGTTCTGCGCGCCGTAATACACCCCGCGCAAATGCTCTGGCGCAATCAGGTCGATGAACATGTACTCGGCCGGGATGACGATGATCTCGCCCAGGGTGAACACCAGCATGGCCAGGCACCAGGCCAGCACCGATCCGGCCAGGGAGAAGCCCAGCAGGCCGGCAATGAACAGGGCCATGCCCGCCAGCAGCCAGGGCATCAACTGCTGGCGGCTGATGCGTCGGCCGACCAGGTACTGCAGGGCAATCACCGTCACGGCGTTGGTGGTTACCAGGTAGCCCACCAGCCGCGCCGCTTCGCTGGCGCTGGTGGTCACCACCAGATACTGCGACAGGTACGCAGTGAACTGGCCGAATACCACGGCGCTGAGTACACCGCCGAGGGTGAAGCAGACCAGCCGGCGGTCGCGCGCCAGGCCCAGCGCCACCTGGGCGAAGCCCGCACCGGGCTGCGCCGGTGCGCTGGCCTTGAGCGTGCGCTCGCCCAGGCGCCAGTACGCCAGGCACATGCCCATGCCAATCAGCGCAGAAGCGAAGAAGGGCAAATGATCGTCCAGCTCCAGCATCGCCACGCCCAGCATCGGACCGATGGCGTAACCCACATTGCTCAGGGTGTACTTGATGGCGAACACTTCGGCCCGTCGCTCCACGGGCAGCAAGGCGCAAAAGCCGGCCTTGGCGGCAATGTCGACCACTGCCAGGGCCAGGTTGATCAGCACCAGGCACAGGAAGAACAGCACTGCCGAGCGGCTGGAGATGGCCGCCACGAAGGCCAGGGCGAACACCAGTGTGCTAGCGCTGACCAACGTGTGATTGCGCAACGTATCCACCAAGTGCCCGCCATACAGGCTCAGTAACGAGGCTGCGATCAACGCGCCGCCGATCAGCAGGCCGATCTGGCTGACCGAAAGCTGGAAGTTGTCGGCCAGGTAGACCACCAGGTAGGGCAGGGTGAGGGCACGGGCCACGGTCAGGGTGAAGGTGGTGACCAACAGCAGGCGTACGGCAGCAGGGTAGTGCTTGAGGGCGGCGAGCATTGCCACTTCCTTGTTGTGGTGGGGTGCCGATGCTTCAGCATAAGGGAGGCTGAGGTTGCGTGTCGCCTGTGCTGGCCTCGTCGCCGGTTTGCGCAGGCGACCAGCGGAGGATTGACACGCTGCGGTACTGCGGGAATACTCTCGGAAAAATTCATATATATGTTTATATAACAAGACGAGAGAGCGACCCATGCACCCACTGTCCGGTGATGCTCGACTGCCCCGCTACCAACAACTGCGTGACCATCTGGTCGAGCAGATTGCCAACAATCGCTGGCGCCCGGGCGAGGCGATTCCGACCGAAGCGGCCCTGGCCACCGAATTCGACATGTCCGTCGGGACCGTGCGCAAGGCTGTCGACGTGCTGGTGGCCGAAGGTGTGCTGGAGCGCCAGCAAGGCCGCGGCACCTTCATCCGCCGCCCGCAGTTCCAGTCCTCGTTGTTCCGCTTCTTCCGTTTCGAGTCTGCCAGCGGCGAACGGCTGATGCCGGAAAGCCGCATCCTCTCCATCGCGCCCGTGCCTGCACCGTCTGCGGTGGCCGAAGCGTTGGGGCTGCAGGCCGAAGCCGAGGTGATTCGTATTGTCCGTACCCGTCTACTCGGCGCCCAACCGGTGCTTGCTGAGGAAATCTGGCTGCCACGGCAGACCTTCCAGCCCCTGCTCGAGGTCGAGTTGCAGAGCAAAGGCCCATTGCTCTACCCGATCTACGAGCAACTGTGCGGCCAGGTGGTCGCCTACGCCGAAGAGACCCTGACCGCCGAAGCGGTCGATGCGGCGCATGGCCGCTTGTTGCAACTGCCGGCCAACAGCCCGGTGGTGGTGATCGAGCGTCTGGCCCGTGATTACGCCGGCAAACCGTTGGAATGGCGCCGCTCGCGCGGCCATGCGCAGCACTTCCGCTACCGCATCGACATTCGCTGACCCGGCTGTTTCACCCCGTTACCCGTCTGCGCCGGTCTGCCTCGGCGCAGTGGCTTCGCCTGCCCGGTCGCCCGCGCGCCAAGAGCTTCGGCACGCCCGGCCGTAACACACACGACTAGAAGGATAAAAACCATGTTCAGTTGGTATCGCCAGATCACTTCACGGGAACGCAAGACGTTCTGGGCCTGTTTCGGTGGCTGGTCGCTCGATGCGCTGGAAGTGCAGATGTTCGGCCTGGCCATTCCCGCGCTGATTGCCGCGTTCTCCCTGACCAAGAGTGACGCAGGCCTGATCAGCGGCCTGACGCTGGTTACCTCCGCCATCGGCGGCTGGCTCGGCGGTACCTTGTCGGACCGTTACGGGCGCGTGCGCACGCTGCAGTGGATGATCCTCTGGTTCTCCTTCTTCACCTTCCTTTCCGCGTTCGTCACCGGTTTTTACCCGCTGTTGTTCGTCAAGGCCATGCAAGGCTTTGGCATCGGTGGTGAATGGGCGGCCGGCGCGGTGCTGATGGCTGAGACCATCAATCCGAAATACCGCGGCAAGGTCATGGGCACCGTGCAGAGTGCCTGGGCCGTAGGGTGGGGCCTGGCGGTCGGGCTGTTCGCGCTGATCTATTCGCTGGTACCGCAAGAGTTCGCCTGGCGGGTGATGTTCTTCGTCGGGCTGCTGCCGTCGCTCCTGATTATCTGGGTACGCCGTAATGTGCCAGAGCCGGACAGCTTCCAGCGCCTGCAGAAAGAGAAGGCCATCCCGGGCAGCTTCTTCAAATCCATGGCCGGGATCTTCCGCCCCGAACTGTTGCGCGTGACCCTGCTTGGCGGCCTGCTGGGCCTGGGTGCCCATGGTGGCTACCATGCGGTGATGACCTGGCTGCCGACCTTCCTCAAGACCGAGCGCAACCTTTCGGTGCTGAACTCCGGCGGCTACCTGGCCGTCATCATCTTCGCCTTCTGGTGCGGCTGCGTGATCAGCGGCCTGCTGATCGACCGCATTGGCCGACGCAAGAACATTCTGCTGTTTGCCCTGTGCTGCGTGCTGACCGTGCAGGCCTATGTATTCTTCCCGCTGACCAATACCCAGATGCTGTTCCTCGGCTTCCCGCTGGGCTTCTTCGCCGCCGGCATTCCGGCCAGCCTGGGCTCGTTCTTCAACGAGCTGTACCCGGCCGACGTGCGCGGCGCTGGGGTTGGCTTCTGCTACAACTTCGGCCGTGTGCTGTCGGCAGTGTTCCCGTTCCTGGTCGGCCACATGAGCGAGTCCATGTCGCTGGGCAGCGCGATCGGCATCGATGCCGGCATTGCCTACGGCGTCGCCATGATTGCCGCACTGTGCCTGCCGGAAACCCGTGGGCGCACGCTCGAAGCCACCCCAGCGCCAGCCATGGCGACGGCTGGCGCCAAGTAACCTGATCAAGTCCTGAAGACCACCATGCCCGACGTTCCTGCTTCCTCTCCAACGGCTATCGATAGCCATGCCCACGTCTTTACCCGTGGGCTGAACCTGGCCAGCGAGCGCCGCTACGCGCCGAGTTACGACGCACTGCTGGGCGATTACCTGGGCCAGCTGCAACGCCATGGTTTCAGCCATGGCGTACTGGTTCAGCCCAGTTTTCTGGGCACCGACAACCGCTACCTGCTCAGCGCGCTGCAAACCGTGCCGGGGCAGTTACGCGGGGTGGTGATGCTGGAGCCGGACGTTGAGCGTGCAGCCTTGGATGAAATGGCCCGCCTTGGCGTCAGGGGCGTGCGCCTGAACCTCATGGGCCAGGCCCTGCCCGACCTGCGCGACCGTGCGTGGCGCCCGTTGCTGGAACGCATTGCCGAACAAGGCTGGCACCTGGAGCTGCACCGTCACGTGGCCGACATCCCGGCGCTGGTGCGAGCGCTCGAGCCCTACGGCCTGAACATCGTCGTCGATCATTTCGGCCGGCCCGACGCCCGTCTGGGGCTGGGGCAGCCGGGCTTTGCCGAGCTGCTGACACTCGGCGGCAAGGGCAAGGTGTGGGTGAAGGTGTCTGGGGTCTACCGCCTGGAAGGCACGCCGGAGCAGAACCTGACGTTCGCGCGCCAGGCCCTGGGTGCGCTTGAGGCGCATTATGGTGCCGAGCGGCTGATGTGGGGGAGCGATTGGCCGCATACCCAGCATGAGGCGGCGGTGAGCTTTGCCACAGTGGTGGAGCAGTTCGAGGCCTTGGGCTGTTCGGCTGAGCTGCGTCGGGCACTGTTGGTGGATACGGCGCGGGACTTGTTTGGTTTCGAGTGATACAGCGGTAGCTGCGCCCCTGTCGCCGGCTTGTCGGCGATAGGGGCGCAGCAGGCTGAGCTCGCCTGCAGGCGGCTTGCTTACGCTTAGAACCGGAACCGGCTGATCATTTGTTGCAGCTGCCCACCCAACCGCGCCAATTCCACGCTGGAGGCCGAAGTCTGCAGGCTGGCCTCAGCCGTCTGTTCGGAAATATCCCTCACGGTCACCACGCTGCGGCTGATTTCCTCGGCCACTGCGCTCTGTTGTTCCGACGCTGCGGCAATCTGCTGATTCATCAGCTGTATGCCTGACACCCGCTGGGTAATCCCTCCCAGCGCCATACCCGCCTCACGCACCAGTGCCACAGTGCTTTCGGTCAGGTTCTGGCTTTGCTCCATCAACTCGCTCACCGAGCGGGTGCCGTCTTCCAGGCTGGCGATGGCCGACTCGATCTCCTGGGTCGATGCCTGCGTACGTTGGGCCAGGCTACGCACCTCATCGGCGACCACGGCAAAGCCTCGGCCCGCTTCGCCTGCCCGGGCTGCCTCGATCGCGGCGTTGAGTGCCAACAGGTTGGTCTGTTCGGCCACGGCCTTGATCACATCCATGACCTTGCCGATGCGCTGGCTTTCGCTGCGCAGGGCGTCCATGGCCTCGCTTGTGGCATCCACCTGGCTGGCCAGGCGCCCAATCTGCGCCACGGCGCGGTTGACCACGCTGTCGCCTTCGCGTGCTTCGTCGTCGGTGGCACTGGCGGCCTGGGAGGCTTGACCCGCGTTGCGCGCCACTTCGTGTACGGTGGCCGCCATTTCCTGCATGGCAGTGGCAACCTGGTCAGTTTCCACTTTCTGGTTGTTGGCACCGGCGCTGGTCTGCTCGGTGATCGCCGAAAGTTCTTCAGTGGCGCTGGCGATCTGCGAGATACCGTCGCGCACCTGGGCGATCAGTTCGCGCAGGTTACGGGTCATGCCCTGCAGGGCATTCTGCAGTTGGCCGACTTCGTCACGCCGGTGGCTGGCCGGTTGCTCGCCGAGGTCACCTGCGGCCACCTGTTCCATGGCCTTGAGCAAGTGGCGTAGCGGCTGGCTGATCTGCCGGGCAATCAGCACGGCGGCCAACGCGCCCATCAGCAGGGCGAGGAGCGTGGTGACTATCTGCAGGGCTTTGGCGAACTGGCTGTCTTGGACCACTGCCACGGCCTGTGCATCGAGCAGCTTGCCAATCAGGGTGTTCAGCTGCTCGATATCATCAGCCATGGCGGTGCGGTATTGCACCAGCTTGCTCACTTCACCGCGAAAGGCCTCCACGGCATCGGTATAGGCCCGTACCTGCTGCTCGAGCTGCGCAAATTCGTCGGCAAAGCTGCCGTTGAACCGTGACACCAGGCCCGACAGCTCATTCACCGTGGTCGCGATCTGGGTGTTCATCAGCTTTTCGGTTTCGGCGTTGGTATTACCGGTGTAGCCACGCACGTGGTAACGCAACAGGATCAGGTTTTCGCGAATCTGGTTGATCGCCTCGCTCCGCACGAAGCGTTGTTCGGCGTCGGGCAGGGCGCGTACCTGGTTGCGGATCTGCTCGATGCTGGCAAAGGACTGGGTCGCCAGTGCGCCCATCTGTTGCTGGGCGGCGCGCATCTTCTGGTAGGCCTGGAAGCTCAGCGCCTGGTTGCCGGCATAGGTATTCAGGGCCTGCTCGGCTTGACTGAGGATGGCCAGGTTGTCCGGCTTTACCAACAGTCCGCGCAGTTTGATCAGAGGTTGCTCGAATGCATCCAGTGCCGCCTGCAATGCCTTGCCCTCGCTCTCCTCGCCATTGGCCATGGCGTGGCGCAAGCGCGCCACCCGCAGATCGCCCAGGGCATCATTGAGCCCGGAAACGTCGCTGACCACTTCGCTGCGGCGCACCAGGCTGCCCAGACCGTTCCAGCCGATCAGTGACTGGATCAGCGTCAGGCACAGCACCAGACCGAATCCGAGAAAAAGCTTATTGGCGATCTTGAGATCACCGAACCAGGTAAACATATGCTGCTGAGCTCCTTTTCTTATGCGTTGGAGGAGACCGGAGGTCTGTTCCTTATGTCAGATATAGTTATCTATATGAATTGTCGGCAGATGTAACAAAATCTGAACGGTTACAGCAAAGAAATAGCCACTATTGTGCTATCGGTCTGTTGCAGTTGGCCTAGGCGTCACTTGCCAGGCCAGGGCTTTCCTGTGCAGATTTGTGGCTTATTGCGCCCTGCGTACCTCCAATGACAAAGCCTCTCCAGGAACAAGGACGATGAGTCACTCGCAATTCACCTTGCTCGGCAAGCGGCGCTTCCTGCCGTTTTTCATCACCCAGTCGCTGGGTGCCTTCAACGACAACCTGTTCAAGCAGTCGCTGATCCTGGCCATCCTGTTCAAACTCAGCCTGGGCGACGGCGACCGCTCGATTTGGGTCAACCTGTGTGCGCTGCTGTTCATCCTGCCGTTCTTCCTGTTCTCGGCGCTGGGCGGGCAGTTTGGCGAGAAGTTCGCCAAGGACGCGCTGATACGGGCCATCAAGCTGGCCGAGATCGTCATCATGGCCATCGGCGCGCTCGGCTTTGTCAGCAATCACCTGGCGCTGATGCTGGTGGCGCTGTTCGGCATGGGTACACACTCAGCGCTGTTCGGCCCGGTGAAGTACTCGATCCTGCCCCAGGCCCTGCGTGAAGAAGAGCTGGTGGGCGGCAACGGCCTGGTGGAAATGGGCACCTTCCTGGCGATCCTCGCCGGCACGATCGGTGCTGGGATGATGATGGCCAGCGACAGCTACGCCACCGTGGTGGCAGGCGGCGTGGTGGGTACTGCCGTGCTGGGCTACCTGGCCAGCCGCTGGATCCCGCGTGCAGCGGCTGTGTCGCCGCAGATGCAACTGGACTGGAACATCTTCAAGCAGTCCTGGGCGATCCTGCGCATGGGCCTGGGGCAAACCCCGGCGGTGTCGCGCTCGATCGTAGGCAACTCGTGGTTCTGGTTCGTCGGTGCCATCTACCTGACCCAGATCCCGGCCTACGCCAAGGACTGGCTACACGGCGACGGCACCGTGGTAACGCTGGTGCTGACCTTGTTCTCCGTGGGCATTGCCCTGGGTTCACTGCTGTGCGAGCGGCTGAGCGGGCGCAAGGTGGAGATCGGCCTGGTGCCGTTCGGCTCGTTCGGCCTGACCGTGTTCGGCCTGCTCTGGTGGTGGCATTCCGGCGACGTGCCGGTTGGCGCAGCGCCACACGACTGGCTGGCGTTGCTGGGCATGCACCAGGCGTGGTGGATCCTGCTGTCGATCGTGGGCCTTGGTGTGTTCGGCGGCTTCTACATCGTGCCGCTGTATGCGTTGATCCAGGCGCGTACTGCCCAGGACCAGCGCGCCCGGGTGATCGCTGCCAACAACATACTCAATGCCCTGTTCATGGTGGTCTCGGCCATCCTCACCATGGTGTTGCTGGGCCTGGCCGACCTGACCATCCCGCAGCTGTTCCTGGTGGTGTCGCTGCTCAACATTCTGGTCAATGCCTACATCTTCAGGATCGTGCCTGAATTCACCATGCGCTTCCTGATCTGGCTGCTCAGCCATTCGATGTACCGCGTGCAGCACCGTGACCTTGAGCGCATCCCGGACGAGGGCGCAGCCCTGCTGGTGTGCAACCATGTGTCGTTCGTCGATGCGCTGCTGCTGGGCGGGGCGATCCGTCGGCCGATCCGGTTCGTCATGTACTACAAGATCTACAACCTGCCGGTGCTCAATTTCGTCTTCCGTACCGCAGGGGCCATCCCGATTGCCGGGCGCAACGAGGACTCGGCCATTTACGAACGCGCCTTCGCCCGCATCGCCCAGTACCTCGCGGCGGGGGAGGTGGTATGCATCTTCCCGGAAGGCAAGTTGACTGGCGATGGTGAGATCGATGTGTTCAGGGGCGGCATCAGCCGTATCCTGGAGGAAACCCCGGTGCCGGTGATTCCGTTGGCACTGCAAGGGCTGTGGGGCAGCTTCTTCAGCCGTGATCCGGCCAAGGGGTTCTTCAAGCGCTTGTGGTCGCGGGTGACCATCGTGGCGGGTGCCGCCATCCCGGTGGAGGCAGCGCAGCCGGATGCCCTGCGTGAGCAGGTCAGCCGCTTGCGCGGCGACCTGCGTTAAGGACAGGTTTTCAGCTGGCGCTGACTTTGAGGCCGATCAGGCCGCAGACAATCAGTGCCACGCTGACCAACCGCACCAGCGCCATGGATTCGCCAAACAGGATGATGCCGGCGATCACCGTACCCACTGCGCCCACCCCGGTCCAGATGGCATAAGCGGTGCCTAGCGGCAGCTCTTTCATGGCCAGGCCCAGCAGGCCCAGGCTGATGACCATGGCGCCGACCGTGAGCACCGTGGGAAGTGGGCGGGTAAAGCCGTCGGTGTACTTGAGCCCGACAGCCCAGCCGACTTCGAACAGGCCGGCGAAGAACAGGATGATCCAGGACATAGTGAGTCTCCATCGTTTGAATGATGGGGCCGTCCCCGGAATGGTCACGCGTTGCGTCGTGAGGCCGTCCTCACAGTGGGCACTATAGTGCACATCTGTTGATGGCTCGGCAAGCCAGTATCAATCCCTGGCAGGTTCTGCACGCTCCACTGCCGATGAAGGCGCTTCCATCCGCCGGAACCAGGTCGAAAGCAGTGCCCCGGAAATATTGTGCCAAACGCTGAACAGCGCACTGGGTACGGCCGCCAATGGTGAGAAATGCGCCGCCGCCAACGCAGCCCCCAGCCCCGAATTCTGCATCCCCACTTCCAGCGCCAGCGATTTACGCTGCGCCAGCGGCAGTTTGCAGCACTTGCCGGTGAGGTAGCCGAGCAGGTAGCCAAAGCTGTTGTGCAGCACCACCACTGCCATGATCAGCAGCCCCGATTCGGCGATTTTTGCCTGGCTGGCCGCCACCACCGCACAGACGATCATGACGATGCTCACCACCGAAACCAGCGGTAGCACCTGCACCGCCACCTGCACCCGCGCGCCCAGCAGGCGCTGGGCCAGCACGCCGAGCACGATCGGTAGCATCACCAACTGCAGGATCGACCAGAACATGTCCATGAAGGACACCGGCAACCAGGCCGAGGCGAGGAACCAGATCAGCGCCGGAGTCAGCAGCGGGGCAAGCAGGGTGGTGACTGCAGCGATTGCCACCGCCAGTGCCAGGTCACCCTTGGACAGCCAGACCATTACGTTGGACGCCGTGCCACTTGGGCAGCAGCCGACCAGGATCACGCCCACGGCGATTTCCGCCGGCAAGTGAAACAGCTGGCACAGCAACCACGCCATGCCCGGCATGATCACGAAATGGGCGACCACGCCGAGGGCCACGCGCCAGGGTTGCCGGGCGAGAGCGGCGAAGTCGTCGAGCTTGAGGGTCAGGCCCATGCCGAACATCACCAGGCCCAGCAGCGGCACGATGGCGACCTTGAGGGCGATGAACCATTGTGGTTGCAGGAAGGCCAGGCAGGCGAACACCAGCACCCAGAGGGCGAAGGTGTTGCCGACGAAGCGGCTGAAGGCGGCGAGGGCACGCA
The DNA here is from genome assembly GCF_021602025.1 of Pseudomonas ceruminis. GTDB lineage: Bacteria > Pseudomonadota > Gammaproteobacteria > Pseudomonadales > Pseudomonadaceae > Aquipseudomonas > Aquipseudomonas ceruminis. The sequence continues at coordinate 82,491 of NZ_BQHW01000010.1, read as the reverse complement.
TTTGAAAACCTCCGGTTCGAGCTTCAAGCGGTGCCACGGGGGGCACCGCACTGGCGCTTCTGATTGTTCTTGTCGCGTTGCGCTTGCAGCCTGGTGTCAGACCCCTTGCGGAATCTCTTCCCCACCCAGCGCCTCGAACAGCACCGGAAGGAACTCGCTGAAGGTCATCATCATCAGCAGGAAGCTGGCATCGAACTGTTGCTGGGCTTCATCGCCGCCATCCTGTTCGGCCTGTTCCTGCAGCAGCTCCTCGAACTTCAGGCGTTTGATCACCATTTTATCGTCGAGCACGAACGACAGTTTGTCCTGCCAGGCCAGGGCCAGTTGCGTGACGACCTTGCCGGTGCTCAGGTGCAGCTGGATTTCCTCGCCGGTCAGGTCCTGGCGCTTGCAACGCACGATGCCGCCATCTTCGGCGGTATCGCGCAGCTCGCATTCATCCAGTACATAGAAGCCTTCGGCGGCGTGTTGTGACTTGACCCAGTCGGTCATGGTCGCGCTGGGGGCAATTTTCACGGTGGCCGGGCGTACCGGCAGCGAGCCCATGACTTCACGCAGGGTCGACAGCAGGTCTTCGGCGCGCTTGGCACTGGCCGAGTTGACCAGAATCATGCCAAGGCGCGGGGCAATGGCCGCGAAGATCATCGAGCGACGGATGAAGGCGCGCGGCAGGAACGCCTGGATGATCTCGTCCTTGATCTGGTCGCGCTCCTTCTTGTAGACCTTGCGCATCTGCTCGGTCTCGATCTCTTCGACCTTTTCTTTGACCGCGTCGTTGACCACGCTGCTTGGCAGGATGCGCTCTTCCTTGCGCGCGGCAATCAGCAGGAACTCGCCGCTGACGTGCACCAGGGGAGCATCTTCGCCTTTGCCGAACGGCGCGACGAATCCGTAGGTGGTCAGCTCCTGGCTGGCGCAGGGGCGGGCCGGCTTGCTGGCCAGGGCGGCTTCCAGCGCTTCAGGCTCGAACGGGACATCCTGGGTCAGGCGGTAGGTCAGCAGGTTCTTGAACCACATGGGGGGCAATCTCTCCTTAATGCATAAGGCGGGCATTATTCTCCGAGCGGCGGTTCCAGGCCAGCCCTGTCATAGGGCCAGCAGCTGCTTATAAGGAAGGAAAACGCCAGTGCGGCTAGGTCTTTGAAAGGCCTGAGAATTTTTTTTAAAAAAGTTGAAAAAAGTGCTTGCCAGGGTGGCATGCCCTCCGTAGAATGCGCGCCACACCGAGACGAAGGGTGATTAGCTCAGCCGGGAGAGCATCTGCCTTACAAGCAGAGGGTCGGCGGTTCGATCCCGTCATCACCCACCACTCGATGTATAGCGCAGCGGTAGTTCAGTCGGTTAGAATACCGGCCTGTCACGCCGGGGGTCGCGGGTTCGAGTCCCGTCCGCTGCGCCATATTCAACTTCCAGGGCCCACTGAACACCCGGAAGTTACAGAAAAAGCGACCTTAGGGTCGCTTTTTTTTTGTGCCTGATTCAATGGCTGCTCAGGTTCCCGCGGATGCTGGTCAAGCCACGGCAGCACCCACGGGGCTTCTGTCAGCGGTTGCGCTCTTCTTCGCGCAACGTCAGCACCTCTACGCCATCTTCTGTTACCGCCACGGTATGCTCCCACTGCGCCGACAACAGGTGGTCGCGGGTAATTACCGTCCAGCCGTCTTTCAGGGTTCGTGTACCACGCCCGCCCTGGTTGATCATCGGCTCGATGGTAAACACCATCCCCGGCTTGAGCTTCATGCCCATGCCGCGCTGGCCGAAATGCAGCACCTCGGGCCCCTCATGCATCTGCTGGCCAATGCCATGCCCGCAGTATTCGCGTACCACGCTGTAGCCGGCCGCCTCGGCATGCACCTGGATGGCGTGGCCGATGTCGCCGAGCGTTGCCCCGGGGCGAACCTGGCTGATGCCTTTCCATAGTGCCTCGTAGGTGGTGTCGACCAAGCGCCGCGCCGCTTCGCTGATTTCGCCGAGGCAGTACATTTTCGATGAGTCGGCGATGTAGCCGCCCTGTTCCAAGGTGATGTCGACGTTGATGATCGATCCTTCGTTCAGTACTTCATCGGCCTTGGGCATGCCGTGGCAGACTACGTGGTCCACCGAGGTATTGAGCGCGTAGGGAAAACCGTACTGCCCCTTGCTCGCCGGGCGTGCCCTGAGGGTGTTGACGATGAACGCCTCGGCGCGGTCGTTGATCTGCATCGTGGTCACGCCGGGGCGAATGAAGGCGTCGAGGTCGGCGAAAACCTGGGCCAGCAAATGGCCGGCATTGCGCATCAGGTCGAGTTGGACAGGGGTCTTGAGGATCACTTGGGACATGGGGGAGGGGTAGTAACTCTGGCTGGAAATTGCCCCAGCATAGCGCCATGGGCCTTTGCGGTGCTACCGCATGGTGCAGTGAAGCGGCTCGCGCGGGGCCTTGATCCAACAAGCATCGCCGTCACGGTATGAGCGCGCTTGCCCCGGGCAGGGGCCAGCATAACTGGCCCAGGAATTGCTGAAAGCCCTCCACCCAGGGCCGTCAACGTCGACCGCCTTGCAACCTTCACGACAAAGGCGCCGTGTTGCCCCCGCTTGCCAAGCAAGCCCGGGCAGCCGGCGCCTTTTGCGTTTCCATCAGGAGCCCCCATGGCCAGCACCGAAGTACGCAGTGTGTGCCCCTATTGCGGCGTCGGCTGTGGCATCGTCATGAGTGTGGCCGACGGTAAGGTCAGCAAGATCAGTGGTGACAAGCAGCACCCGAGCAATTTCGGCCGCCTTTGCACCAAAGGCCTCACCGCGCACGTGCCGCTGACCGCCGCCGGGCGAATGGAAAGTGCCTTCGTGCGCTATCAACGTGACCATGAACCGGCCCGCTGCAGCCTGGACCAGGCCGTCAACCAAGCCGCCCTGCGTCTGCGTGGCATCATCGACCAGCATGGGCCGGACGCCGTAGCGCTGTATGTGTCGGGGCAGATGTCGCTGGAGGCCCAGTACCTGGCCAACAAGTTGGCCAAAGGGTTCATTCGCACCCGCCATATCGAGTCCAACTCGCGCCTGTGCATGGCCAGCGCGGGCAGTGGCTACAAACAGTCACTCGGCGCTGATGGGCCGCCTGGTAGTTATCAGGATTTCGACCGGGCCGATGTGTTTCTGGTGATCGGTGCGAACATGGCCGACTGCCACCCGATTCTTTTCCTGCGGTTGCTCGACCGGGTAAAAGCCGGGGCCAAGCTGATCGTGGTAGACCCGCGGCGCACCGCCACCGCCGAGAAGGCCGACCTGTTCCTGCAACTGCGCCCCGGCAGCGATCTGGCCCTGCTAAACGGCCTGCTGCACCTGCTGCACCGCAACGGCCAGACCCAGCCCGATTTCATCGCCCGGCACACCGAAGGCTGGGCTGAGCTGCCAGCGTTTCTCGATGACTACACCCCTGAGCGGGTAGCCGCCATCACTGGCTTGAGCGAAGCCGCTATCCACCAGGCAGCGGCATTGATCGGCGGCGCCCGCGAGTGGATGAGCTGCTGGACCATGGGCCTTAACCAGAGCATTCATGGCACCTGGCACACCAATGCGCTCTGCAATCTGCACCTGGCCACCGGCGCCATCGGCCGGCCTGGCAGCGGGCCGTTCTCGCTGACGGGCCAGCCCAATGCCATGGGTGGGCGCGAAATGGGCTATATGGGGCCAGGCCTGCCGGGCCAGCGCTCGGCACTGGTGGAGGCGGACCGCCGCTTTGTCGAGGCGCAGTGGGGGCTACCCTCCGGCAGCGTACGTGCAGAAGGGGGGGAGGGCACCGTTGCCTTGTTCGAGCAGATGCAGGCCGGTGAGGTGAAGGCTTGCTGGATTATCTGCAGCAACCCAGTGGCGAGCGTCGCCAACCGCCAGCAGGTGATCGAAGGGCTGCGCCAGGCTGAACTGGTGATCACCCAGGATGCCTTCCTCGATACCGAAACCAACTGTTACGCCGACATTCTGTTGCCCGCCGCCCTGTGGGCCGAAGGCGAGGGTGTGATGATCAACAGCGAGCGCAACCTGACGTTGATGCCCCGAGCGGTGGAGGCACCGGGGCAAAGCCTGCCTGACTGGCAGCTCATCGCCAAAGTGGCCTGCGCCATGGGCTACGGCGAGGCGTTCGACTACCCCGATGCCGAGGCGGTGTACAACGAGATTCGCCGTTTTCACAACCCGGCCACCGGCTACGATCTGCGGGGTATTGGCTACCCGCAATTGCGCGACAGGCCGCGCCAGTGGCCCTGCGCACCGGGTCGTACGGACGACCGCAGCCCCCTGCGTTACCTCCGTGAGGGCGACCCGAGCGCTCTGTTGTTTCCTACGCCCAGCGGCAAGGCACGCTTTTTTGCCCGGCCCTGGTTGCCCGCGCCCGAGTTGCCGGACGCTGAGTACCCGCTGGTGCTCAATACCGGGCGCGTGCAACACCACTGGCACACCCTGACCAAGACCGGCAAAGTACCTGCGCTGAACAAGCTGGAGCCAGGCCCCTTCGTCGAAATCCACCCCGACGATGCGGCGCGGCTGGGTATCCAGGACAAGGACCAGGTGGCGATTCGTTCACGCCGTGGCCAGGCCGTGCTGCCGGCGCGGGTCTGTGACCGGGTCATGCCGGGCAACTGCTTTGCGCCCTTTCATTGGAACGATGTGATCGGTGAGCAACTGGCGATCAATGCCGTCACCTGTGATGCCGTCGACCCTGTGTCGCTGCAGCCAGCGTTCAAGCACTGTGCGGTGACCCTGCAGCGGATCGCTGGCGAACGCATCGACGCCCTCGACCTCAGCACCGCAACCTTTGCACCGGAGCCTGCCCCCATGCCAACCGCGACCCTTGCACGCCTGCTGGGTCTGGACACCCTGCAAACGCCCGTTCTGGCAGACGATGAGCGCCATTACCTACAGGGCTTTCTGCTCGGTCTTGACCAGGCGCGCGCCCAGGGCGTGCCCAGCTTGCCGGCCAACGCGCCACTGGCCGCTGCCCGCCGGTTGTTCGTCGACGGGTTGCTGGCGGGGCTGTTCGCTCAGCCGGCGCCAGTGGCTGCGCCGGTTGCCACATCGCCTTGCCATCTAGTGCTGTGGGCCTCGCAAACCGGCAACGGCGAAGCGTTGGCCGAACGCTGTGCCGAAGGTTTGCGTGGGGCGGGGTTGCAGGTGCAGCTCTCTTGCCTGGACGCGGTCAACCTCGGCCAGTTGCAGGGCGCGGCCAGTGTCGTGCTGATCGCCAGCACCTTCGGCGATGGCGATCCGCCCGACAGCGCCAGGGCCTTTTGGCAGGCGCTGCAAGCCGAGGGTGGCGCCCATTGCGCGGCGCTGCCCTATGCCGTGCTGGCGCTGGGAGATTCCAGTTATGACCAGTTCTGCGGGTTTGGCCGCAAGCTCGATCTGCGCCTGGCCGAGCTGGGTGGGCGCCGTTTGCTGCCACGGGTTGATTGTGAGCCGGACTACGAGGACGCCTTCGCTAACTGGCTTGATGCGTTGTTGCCCAAACTGGGGGGCGAAGCGCCGCAACTGCCAATCAGTGAGCCTGCCGCCGTTGCCAGCTACAGCAAACATCACCCCTGCGCGGCGACCTTGCTGGAAAACCGCTTGCTTAGCGGCCCGGGCGCCGGCAAGGAAACCCGCCAACTGGTATTCGACCTGGCCGACAGCGGTTTCACCTACGCGGCTGGCGATGCCCTGGGCGTATGGCCGCACAATTGCCCGGCGCTGGTCGAGGAATTGCTGGCCCTCATGCAGCTCGATGGCCAGGCCCAGGTGGAGCTCAAAGGCCATGCGCCGATGCCGCTGGCCGAGGCCCTGGCATCGCACCTGGAAATTGCCAACGTCACCCTGCAGCAACTGCAGGTCTTCAGCCAGCAGGCCGCCGACCTGCAGCGCTTGCTGCAGCCCGACTGCAAGGCACAGTTGCAGGACTGGCTGTGGGGCCGGCAGTTGGCCGATGTGTTGCGCGCGTTCCCGCAGAACCTGCCGCTGGCCACTTGGCTCGCGTTGCTCAAACCTCTGCAGCCACGGCTGTACTCGATCAGCTCCAGCCCGTTGGCCCATCCGCGCCAGGTGCACTTGACCGTTTCCACCGTGCGTTATGGTGCGCGCAAGGGGGTGTGCTCAAGCTTTCTCGCCGACCGCGGGCAGGCAGCGAAGGTGGCGATCTTCCCGCAGGTGTCGAAGCACTTTCGCCTGCCCGAGGATGACAACGTGCCGGTGATCATGATCGGCCCTGGCACCGGGATTGCGCCGTTCCGTGCCTTCCTTGAGGAGCGTGAGGCACGGGGTGCCAAAGGCGGCAACTGGCTGTTTTTTGGCGAGCAGTGCGCTGCCACCGACTTTTATTACCAGGCGCAATTGCAGGCCTGGCAGGCGAGTGGCCACCTGCGGCTGGACACGGCGTTTTCCCGTGATCAGGCCGAAAAGATCTATGTGCAGCAGCGCCTGCGAGAGCAGGGGGCACAGGTGTGGCAGTGGCTGGAAGCGGGGGCGTATGTCTATGTCTGTGGAGATGCCCGGCGCATGGCCAAGGATGTGGATGCGGCACTGCGCGAGGTGATTGCGGCGCACGGTGGTGCGGATGCCGATGCGTATGTCGAGGCGCTGAGCAAAGCCAAGCGGTATCGGCGCGATGTGTATTGAGGTGCCCCAGGTTGGGGAGCGCTGCACCGGGAAAGTGCATCGTCAGCGGCGGGTTCTTCACCAGGCAGGGGGTCGCGGCAAACCAATTCCCTAGGCGCGGGCTTGCCCGGGTAGAGGCCAGCACAGGAGTCAGGGTTGGCACAGTCCCTGCTTCAGCTCAGCTACAACAACGCCCACTGATCAATGGCGATCACACCTGGGCACTCCGTGATGAATACAGGCAAAGGCGCCTGGGGCTTCGGCTCCAGGCGCTTTTTTTTTGATCGAGGATCGGCTTATGAAGGCAACAGCGAGCAGTGGGCAACGAGAGCGGCTGGTCATCGTCGGCAACGGTATGGTCGGTCATCACTGCGTCGAGCACCTGGTCGAGCGCGGCGCGCTGGCGCGCTTCGAGCTGCGGGTGTTCGGCCAGGAGCGCCAGCGCGCCTACGACCGTGTGCACCTGTCGGAGTACTTCGCCGGCAGCTGCGCCGAAACCCTTGCCCTCTGTGAGCCGGGCTTCTATGACGCCAGCGGCGTGCACCTGCACCTGGGTGAAGCAGTGCTCGAGATTGACCGCGCGCGCCGCGAAGTGGTTACGGCCCAAGGCCGCTACGGCTACGATCGGTTGGTCCTGGCCACCGGCTCCTACCCGTTCGTGCCGTCGATCGAGGGCTCCAGCGCCAATGCCTGCCTGGTGTACCGCACCCTTGACGACCTCGACGCGATCCGCGCCGCAGCCAGCGGTGCCCGCCGTGGTGTGGTAGTGGGTGGCGGCCTGCTGGGCCTTGAGGCCGCCAATGCACTCAAATCCCTCGGCCTGGAAGCCCACGTGGTGGAGTTTGCCCCCCGGTTGATGCCGGTCCAGTTGGATAACGAAGGCGGCGCGGCACTCAAGGCGCAGATCGAAGCGCTGGGCGTAGGTGTGCACCTGTCGTGTGCGACCCAGTCGATCAGCCCCGGCCAGGCCTACCGTTACCGCATGAACTTTGACGGCGGCGAACACCTGGAAACCGACTTGGTCGTGTTCTCCGCCGGCATCCGTCCGCAGGATGCCCTGGGCCGTGCCTGCGGCCTGGCGATTGCCCCGCGCGGCGGGGTGGTGATCGACAATCATTGCCGCACCAGCGACCCCTGCATCTTCGCCATCGGTGAATGCGCTTCGTGGAATGGCAGCGTGTTCGGCCTGGTCGCCCCCGGCTACCACATGGCGCGCAACCTGGCGGCGCTGCTGCTGGGCGCGCAGGCAGGGGAATTCACCGGTGCCGACCTGTCGACCAAGCTCAAGCTGCTGGGCGTGGATGTTGGCTCCATCGGCGATGCCCACGGGGCCACCCCAGGCTCGCGCAGCTACCGCTTCATCGACGAAGCCAACGCCGCCTACCGCCGGCTGGTAGTGGATGCCAGTGGCAAGCAGGTGCTGGGTGCCGTGTTGGTGGGCGATAACAGCTATTACGACACCCTGCTGCAATACGTCCAGAATGGCATCGCACCACCGGCCGACCCGGCCGCGCTGATCCTGCCGCAAAGCGGCGGTGCGCCAACCCTGGGCGCCGATGCATTGCCTGACAGCGCGACCCTTTGCTCGTGCCACAACGTCAGCAAAGGTGCTGTGTGCGCGGCAATCGACAGTGGCTGCAGCGATCTGGCCGCGCTCAAAGGCTGCACCAGGGCGGCGACCGGTTGCGGCGGCTGTGCGGCGCTGCTCAAGCAGGTCTTCGAGCATGAGCTTACCGCCCGAGGCGTGACCGTGGACAAGCGCCTGTGCGAACACTTCGCCTATACCCGTCAAGAGCTCTACGGGCTGGTAAGGGTCGGAGGCATCCGTACCTTCAGCGACCTGCTTGCGCGCCATGGCCAGGGGCATGTCGGTTGCGATATCTGCAAGCCAGCGGTGGGCAATATCCTCGCCTCATGCTGGAACCAGCCGATCATGGACCCCGCCCTGGTGCCGCTGCAGGACACCAACGATACCTTCATGGCCAACATGCAGAAGAACGGCACGTACTCGGTGGTACCACGCATCCCCGGTGGGGAAATCACCCCTGACAAACTGATCGTGATCGGCCAGGTGGCGAAAAAATACGACCTCTATACCAAGATCACCGGCGGCCAGCGCATTGACCTGTTCGGCGCCCAGTTGCATGAGCTGCCGCTGATCTGGGGCGAGTTGATCGAGGCAGGCTTCGAGACTGGCCATGCCTATGGCAAGTCCACCCGCACGGTGAAATCGTGCGTGGGCAGCACCTGGTGCCGGTATGGCGTACAGGACAGCGTCGCCATGGCGCTGCGCCTGGAGGACCGCTACAAGGGCCTGCGCAGCCCGCACAAGCTCAAGTTCGCGGTGTCTGGTTGTACCCGCGAATGCGCCGAGGCGCAGAGCAAGGACATCGGCGTGATCGCCACCGACAAGGGCTGGAACCTGTACGTGTGCGGCAACGGCGGCATGCGCCCACGGCATGCCGAGCTGTTTGCCACCGACCTGGACGATGAAAACCTGGTGCGCCTGATCGACCGCGTGCTGATGTTCTACATCCGCACCGCCGACAAGTTGCAACGTACCTCGGTGTGGCGTGAAAGCCTGGAAGGCGGCCTGGACTACCTCAAACAGGTGATCCTCGACGACAGCCTGGGCCTGGCCGCCGAGCTGGAGGCGCAAATGCAGCACGTGGTCGATCAGTATGAATGCGAGTGGGCCAACGCCCTCAGCGACCCGGAAAAGCTCAAGCGCTTCCGTACCTTCGTCAACGACCAGCGGGCCGACCCGGATGTGCATTTCATCCGTGAGCGCGAGCAGCGTCGCCCCGCTGCACCCCTGCACCTTATTCCAACCGTCGAGGAGGCTGTCTGATGGCTCTGCTCAATGCTGCTGTGACAACGCAGGTGAACTGGCAGGCGGTCTGCCAGGCCGACGACCTGGTCGCCGATTCTGGGGTGGTGGTATGGCTCGATGGGGCGCAGGTGGCGTTGTTCTACCTGCCGGGGCAGGCGCAGCCGCTGTACGCGGTGGACAACCGTGACCCGCGTTCCGGTGCCAACATCATCGGCCGCGGGCTGGTGGGCAGTGTGCAGGGCGAACTGGTGGTGGCGGCGCCGTTGTACAAGCAGCATTTCAGCCTGCAGACCGGGGAGTGCCTGGAGGATGGCGGGCAGAGGTTGCGGGTGTGGCCGGTGCGGTTGAACGATGGTGCTGTCGAGTTGGCTATAGCCTGATTTTCCCGTGTTGCCAGTGCCGGCTCTTTGCGGGTAAACCCGCTCTTGCAGGAGCGGGATTACCCGCAAAGAGCCTTTGAGCTTGCCTCTGCTGCAGCGGCGTACTACCGGGCCTGTTTCAAGGAGACGGCGATCAGGCAGGGGAGCCGATAGCTCTGTTGCACGTCTTCTCCGCTCACCAGCATGCGCTGTTTTTCGGTATCGATGATCATCGAGTAGGTATAGGAATAGAACCCATGCTGCGGCACGATCGCGCCAAACTGACCGTAGCCATGGGGGGGGACAAAGCGGGTGTCGAGTTGGCCGCTCGAGGTGTAGCGCACTGCCATGGCGAAGTCATAGAACGAACCGTATCCGATCAGGCTACCGTCGGCTTCTGCGATATGGTCCCACGCGCCATCAATGTCGAAACGTACCACCTGGCCGTTGTTGAACTCGGGTGCAGGTTTGCCTTGATAATCCAGCCGGTAGAGGGTCGGTGGGCTGTTGTCGTCGTCAATCGAGTAGTGCTGGCCGTATAAAGTGATGCGCTCGCTGCTATCTTCTACCGTAAAACCATTGTTGATAATGCCTACCTCCGACCAGTGATGGCCTTTATCGCCGAATGTCTCGTCGAGACTTCCTCGCAGTGACAGGCTACTGGTTACGGCATGATCGTCCCCATTGAGATTCACATAAGTGGAGATGACTATTCGCTGTACTCCGGTTTTTGAGGCGATGACGGCAATGCCGTCAAGGATGTGCACCGGACTTTCGGGAATCAGGTTACTCATGGCTAGCAACCCCTCTTCACCGAAGCCGCTGTCCCTGCCACCATCGGCCTTCAGGGCCACAACCACTGCCTTGAATACACCTTCTTCGCGGCGCAGAGCCGTTGCAACGGCCCCTTCTCGATGACAGGCCAGTTTCTCCAATACAAGATCCACACCGAACAAATCACGCGTGTCGACATAACCCCTACCTTGGCCGAAATTCGGATCGACTTCGCCTTTGGCACCCAGCTTCCATAGATGGGTGGTTGATTCTTGGATAACCGACACGCTCACCAGCAGATTGCCCGACTCGTCCTCTGCTACCGCATCGGCGTTCAAATAGTTCCCCGTGGACAGCTTGGTGAAATCGACCATACCACTGCCGTTGAACGTGGTGTCTGGCTTGCCATTCTCGTCCAGGCAGGCAATGAAGACCTGGTGTTGACCATCGGAATCGGCCTGATAGCCAGTTACGTAGAATCGCCCCGGCCGTACTTTGCTTTTGAGCACGCTGGTCGCAGACCCCAGGTTACCCTCGCGGTTGTCTGTGAAGTGGCCATGGCCTTTCTGGCCATAGCTGAAGTCGATGGGGGCCACGGGCTGTTGCGCAGCGGCCTCGCAGAAAGGGCGGACGGGGTGGGGCGAGCGTACAGGCTTCCTGAGTCGGGTCATGGCTTTGAGCTCCCGGTGTGGTAGAGATCGGAAGGCCTATTCAGCCCCATGCTGCCAGGATCTGCTACTGACAGAAATGACAGGTGCGTGAGTGTTCAAATCATGGGTTGACGAGTGAAACTGTGGCGGCATGACCCGGATACGCCGCAGGCGGCGATGCGGTAAGCTTGCGGCATGAATCTCGACACCCGCATCAAGTACCGTCACCTGCTGTGCTTCCTGGAGATCGCCCGGCAGGGCAGCCTGGCCAGGGCTGCCGACATGCTCGCCATCAGCCAGCCGGCCATTTCCAAGACCCTCAAGGAACTCGAAGACCTGCTGGAAGCACGCCTGTTCGCGCGCAGCCGCCAGGGCGTCGAGCTGACCCCGGCCGGGACGCGCTTCATGCGTTACGCCGGGCCCAGCGTGCAGGCCCTGCGCGACGGCGTCAGCAGCTTGCGCGGCGAAGCGCGGGCGCCGTCACAGGTGCGTATCGGCGTGTTGTCGACGGTCGAGGGCCTGCTCATGCCCGAGGTACTGTGCCGCCTGCACCAGCGCCATGAAGCGCTGGTGCTCAGTGTGGCCACCGGGGTCAGCGCGCAGCTGCTCGGCCAGCTACGCCTGGGCGAACTGGAACTGGTGGTCGGGCGCATGACCGACAGCCCGCAGATCCAGGGCCTTTCGTTCGAGCACCTGTACAGCGAGTCGATGAGCCTGGTAGTGCGCCCGGGTCACCCGCTGCTGGCCGCCACGCCGGTCGAGCGCGCCTTGGTGGGGCGTTACCCGTTGGTGTTGCCGCCCGCAGGCACCACCATCCGCCAGCATGCCGACAGCCTGTTTGTGCAATGCGCCATCCAGATGCCGGCGCAGCGCCTGGAGACGCTGTCGCTGGCCCTGAGCCGGCGCTACCTGCTGGGCAGCGATGCACTGTGGGTGGCGCCGCGCGATGCGGTGCTGCTCGACCTGCGCCGTGGCGAGCTGGTGGAGCTTGACCTGGGCATGCGCGAGCCGGGCGGCTCGGTTGGCATATGCCGCAATGCCGCCTTGCCGCAGAGCCTGCCGGGGCAGTGGGTGTGCGAAGTGCTGCGCGAGGTGGCAGGGGAGTACCGCGAGGGCAAGTACCCCTGAGCGCAGGTATTTCAACACCCGGTGAAATAAACCCCCGCAGTAACCGGGCAAAAACGGCACAACAGGTCAATACTGGCCACTGGCTGCAAACGCTTGGATGAATAAGCGTTTAACTACTGAACTTCCTTACTAAAACCCGCTCCTATGCCGGTAGCCATTGGTCATGGCCGCCTGCTAAGCTCGCGGCTTTACCCTGATTGCCCTTATGGCGCATGAACAAGGAAATAGCATGAAACAGCATCGTCTGGCGGCTGCGGTTGCCCTGGTAGGCCTGGTATTGGCTGGCTGCGACCAACAAGCCAGCACCCCCGAGCTGAAGACTCCGGCACAGAAAGCCTCCTACGGTATCGGCCTGAACATGGGCAAGAGCCTGGCTCAGGAAGGCATGGAAGACCTTGATTCCAAGGCCGTGGCCCTGGGCATCGAAGATGCCGTCGGCAAGAAAGAGCAGCGCATCAAGGACGAAGAGCTGGTAGAAGCTTTCACCTCGTTGCAAAAACGTGCCGAGGAGCGCCTGGCCAAGGCCAGCGAAGAAGCCGCCTCCGCCGGCAAGAAATTCCTTGAAGAAAACGCCAAGAAGCCAGGCGTTGTCACCACCGCTTCGGGCCTGCAGTACGAAGTGGTCAAGAAGGCCGACGGCCCGCAGCCCAAGCCGACCGACGTGGTCACTGTTCACTACGAAGGCAAGCTGATCGATGGCAAGGTGTTCGACAGCTCCGTCGAACGCGGCAGCCCGATCGACCTGCCAGTCAGCGGTGTGATCCCAGGTTGGGTCGAAGGCCTGCAACTGATGCACGTTGGCGAGAAGTACAAGCTGTTCATCCCAGCTGAGCTGGCTTACGGTGCGCAAAGCCCGAGCCCGCTCATTCCGGCCAACTCGGTCCTGGTGTTCGATCTGGAACTGATCGCCATCAAGGACCCGGCCCAACTGCAGGGTGATGCACCGGAAGGCGAAGCTCCGGCTGAAGCACCCGCCAAGTAATACTGGCTGCACCGCGTACAACGCCCCGCCTCGTCGGGGCGTTGTCATATCTGGACCACGCTGGGCGAACCTCGCAGCCTGGTCACTGTCCGAGAAGAGGCAGCGTGAAGAAGCACAGTGGGTGTGACGCTAATTGTTTGCGCAACTGCAACGACTGTGTAAAAAACGCCCGATCTGACCGGGGCCCTTGCCTTGTGGGCGCCTGCCGTCAGAAACTTCACCCTGTTCACAAGGTTATCCACAATAAATGTGGATAACCTATTCCCTGCTGGAGGGTCCATGAGCGCACCTTGGAATTTCGCACGCTTCCTGCCTTTGGCTGAGCGCCTGCTCAGCCGCGGCCGGTTGCCGGCCTTGCTGTTTGCCGTGGCGCGCAAGGGCCCGCGCCTTGGCCAATTGCGCGAAGACGTCAAGCTGATGCAGTCGTTGTGCCTGGCCTGGTGGCGTGGCGAGTACCGAGCGATCAGCCCCAAGGCCCTGGTAACGATCGTCGCCGGTCTGCTGTACTTCGTCAGCCCCATCGACGCCATACCCGACTGGATCCTCGGCGTCGGCTTCCTTGATGACATCGCCGTGCTGGGCTGGGTGCTCAAGACCGTCGCCGATGAATTGGCGCGCTTCAAGGCTTGGCGCGACAGCCAGACACCCGAGCGCCTGCGTGTGGTAGAACGCCTGCCCGATACCCCTGAAGCGCTGCGCCTGGAGCGTAAATCGCACTGAAGGCAAGCAGGTCCCCACACACTCCCGCACTTGGTAATATAATTGGCATAAGGATTATGCCTACGGATTACATGCCGTAATCCTACGTAAGGGGGTTGTAATGGGTATTCAGGTCATTAGCCGGGACGGTCAGCCCGAGTACGCCGTCGTTCCCTGGGAGCAATACCAAGCGCTGCTTAGGGCCGCAGGGCAAGCCCCTGCCGAGGTGCTTGCCGAAACCAGCGAGGGCAATGCGTCAAGTGCACCTTTGCCGGCCTTCAGCCAGGTGTCGCAGTTGCGTCAGGCCAAAGGTATCGCTCCAGAGCAGCTGGCGCGTAATGTCGGCGTAAGCCCGGCGTACCTGAGCATGATCGAGTCAGGTGAGCGCCAGCCGGATGCGGCAATCCGCCGTGCCCTGGCCTGGCACCTGGGCGTCGCGGGTTGGAGCGAGCCGTCATGAGCCAGGTCAGGATCAGTCGTCAGCATTGGCAAAGCCTGCTGGACGAGCTTGATCTGGCCCGCCGTCAACGGCACTTGCTGACTTACCGCGCGCTGATCGAGCGCTTGCAATTGCCCTGTCCAGCAATGCAGACACTCACTGCCGCTCTGGAGTACCTGGCAGTACTGGATGCCCGTGCCGAGCAGCCCCTGCGTAGCTCGTTGGTGATCAGCCAAGGCGCCAGCCGCCTGCCGCGCACCGGCTTTTTCGAGTGTGTAGAGCGCCTGGGGCGCTTTACAGGGCCGGCCGATGGCATGGAAGCAGCCTCATGGCATGCCTCGGAGGTGGTGCGGGTGTTCGAATACAGCTATCCCGAGATCGCCTGATCGGTTCTCAGCGGGCTTGAAAACGAAAGGGCCGGGCATTGAGATGCCCGGCCCTTTTGCTTCACGTCCGTGACGCGGTTACTGCTTGGCTACCTTGGTGCTGGCACTCAGGTAGTCGATCAGGATGCGACCGGTTTCGGAGAGGTAGGCGTCGTCCTCCGGCTTGGTGTTTTCGTCCTCGGCCGGCAGCGCGTCCTCATCCTCTTTCTTCAGCTCTTTGAGCGGCTCTTCACCCTTGGCCTTGCGGCGGGTGTTTTCCAGCGCCAGCTGCTTGGCCTCGATTTCATCGTGGCGCGCACGACGGTCCTGCTCGTTGAGGCTGACAGTTTTCTCGTTCATGAGCTTCTGGGTCAGGGCGAGGCGGTCGCGGATGTAGGTGAATTCCGCATCCTTGTCGCTGCGCGCTTCATGCTGTGCCTTGAGCTGGGCCAGGAACGGCTTGAACGGGTCGCTTGCCGGTTTGATCGCCGGGCGGATGGTGTCCCATGGCATGGCCTCGGGCAGGGCACTCTCGCCGATTTCCTTGGTGTCGATGATCGACGGGTAGTCGATATCCGGCAACACGCCTTGGTGTTGAGTGCTTTGGCCGGAAACCCGGTAGAACTTGGCCAGGGTCAGCTTCAGCTCACCATGGTTAAGCGGTTGGATGGTCTGCACGGTGCCTTTGCCGAAGGTCTGGCCACCGATGATCAGCGCGCGGTGGTAGTCCTGCATGGCGCCGGCGAAGATCTCCGAGGCCGAAGCCGAGAGGCGGTTGACCAGCAGTGCCAGCGGGCCTTTGTAGAAGGCGCCAGGGTTTTCGTCTTCCAGCACATCCACGCGGCCGTCGCTGTTGCGTACCAGTACGGTCGGGCCTTTCTCGATGAACAGGCTGGTCAGCTCGGTGGCTTCCTGCAAGGAGCCGCCGCCGTTGTTGCGCAGGTCGATGACCACGCCGTCGACTTTTTCCTTTTGCAGCTCAGTCAGCAGCTTCTTGACGTCGCGCGTGGTGCTCTTGTAATCCGGATCCCCGGCACGGTAGGCCTTGAAGTCCAGGTAGAAGGCCGGGATTTCGATGATGCCCAGCTTGTAATCACGGCCATCCTGCTTGAGCTTGAGCACCGACTTCTTCGCTGCCTGCTCTTCAAGTTTCACCGCTTCACGGGTAATCGACACGATCTTGCTGGTCTGGTCGCTCGGCGCATTGCTGGCCGGGATGACTTCAAGGCGCACCACCGAGCCTTTCGGGCCGCGGATCAGTTTGACCACTTCGTCCAGGCGCCAGCCGACCACGTCGACCATTTCCTTGTTGCCCTGGGCAACGCCGATGATCTTGTCGGCCGGTGCGACCTGTTTGGTCTTGGCCGCAGGCCCGGCAGGCACCAGGCGCACGATCTTGACCTGGTCGTTGTCGCTTTGCAGCACAGCGCCGATGCCTTCGAGCGACAGGCTCATGTTGATGTCGAAGTTCTCGGCATTGTCCGGCGACAGGTAGTTGGTGTGCGGGTCGTAGGACTGGGCAAAGGTGTTGATGTAGGCCTGGAAGATGTCCTCGGCACGGGTCTGGTCCAGGCGCGCCAGTTGATTCTTGTAGCGCTTGGTCAGGGTTTCCTGGATCTGCTTGGGCTCTTTGCCGGCGATCTTCTGGCGCAGTACTTCGTCCTTGACGCGCTTGCGCCACAGGTCGTCCAGCTCGGCCTGGTTCTTCATCCATGGGGCATCCTTGCGGTCGATCAGCAAGGTTTCCTTGGTGGTGAAGTCCATCTTGTCCACGCCCTTGTTCAGCTCGGCCAGGGCGAAGTCCAGGCGTTGCTTGACGCGGTCGAGGTAGCGCTTGTAGATGGTGAAGCCGGGGTCCAGGTTACCGCTTTTGAGGAAGTCGTCGAACTGCGTCTTCCACTTGTCGAATTCGGCGATATCGGCGGCGGTGAAATAGCTGCGCGCCGGATCCAGCAACTTGATGTAGCTGTCGTAGATGATGACCGAGCGGGCGTCATCGAGCGGCGGTTTACTGTAGTGGTGGCGCTTTAATAGCTCCACCACGTTGAGGCTGGCGACGATTTCGTCACGGTCCGGCTGCAGGCTGTCCCACTTGTTGGCGGCCGCCGCATTGCCGCCGAGCGTGAGGCTGCCCAGGCCAATCATCAGGGCCAGGGCGGTGCTTGGTAGGAAATGCTTCATGCTGATTCGACGTGGAGGCAATTGATCACGCATAGTAGGCCGTCTTTTCCGTTGCCGGTTCCATTGAGCCGGACAAATACTGCAAAAAGCCTGGGGTAAGCGTTCCCCAGGCTCAGTCATGATTCAACTATGGAGGCACTGTGAAGGCATTGCAAGGCGTTGACGGACATGTGGAGTGGGTCGAGGCCGAACGCCCGGCCTGTGACGCCGGCCAAGTACGTATTCGCGTGGCGGCTGCCGGGCTGAACCGCGCTGACTTGTTGCAGATGAAGGGCCTGTACCCGCCACCGCCAGGGGCCAGCCCATACATGGGCCTGGAATGCGCTGGGGTGATCGAAGAAGTGGGGGCGGGCGCTGACTGGCGGGTAGGCGATCGGGTATGCGCGCTGCTGGCCAGCGGCGCCATGGCCGAAGAAGTGGTGGTGGACGCCCGCCATGTACTGCCGGTGCCAGAAGGCTTGAGCCTGCACGAGGCGGCAGCGCTGCCCGAGGTGTACGCCACGGCGTGGTTGAACATTTTCCAGTTGGGCGCAGTCAAGGCGGGCGAGAAAGTGCTGGTGCACGCGGGGGCCAGCGGCGTGGGCTCGGCGGCGATCCAGCTGTGCAAGGCGTTTGGCAGCCCGGTGTACGTGAGCGTTGGCTCTCAGGACCGCCTTGCATACTGCCAGGCCCTGGGTGCGGCCGGGGGTGTGGTGCGTAACGAGAACCTCGATGATCTCGAGGGGCACGGGCCGTTCGACGTGATTCTCGATCCAGTGGGGGCGAGTTACGGGCAATTGAACCTCAAGCTGCTGGCACGCGATGGGCGTTGGGTGATCATTGGCCTGATGGGCGGGCGCCAGGTCGAGCTGGACCTGGCTCAGGTACTGGGCAAGCGCCTGGGCATCACCGGCTCCACATTGCGCAACCGCGACGATGGGTTCAAGGCCGAACTGCTGCGCGAGCTGCAGCAGCAGGTGTGGCCGTTGTTTACCGAAGGGCGCTTGTCGCCACAGCTGGTGGATACCTACCCGGTAGAGTTTGCCCAGGCGGCGTATGCCGAGCTTGAGAGCAACCAGGTGTCTGGCAAGCTGGTGATGGTGATAGATCCGAGCCTGGTGTAATCAGGGCCGACCGCTTCGCAGTCAACCTGCGAAGCGGCCGGAACGAAAACCCTGGCAAAGGCTAGGACCAGCTCAGAATCGGCCAGCCATTGGTCTGGGCGTGTTCGCGCAGCACAGCATCCGGGTTCACCACATGGGGGTAATCCACTTTCAACAACAACGGCAGGTCATTCCTCGAGTCGGAATAGAAACTGGCCCCTTCCAGGTTTTCCTGCTCCTGGTCCAACCATTCCAGCAGCCGGGTAATCTTGCCCTCACGGTAAGTCAGCACGCCATGGGTCTTGCCCGTATATACCCCATTCACCGCTTCCAGCTCGATCGCCAGGTACTCGTCCACGCCCAGCCGTGCGGCAATTGGCCCAACCAGGTGCGTACCCGAGGCTGAGATGATCAGAATGCGGTCGCCACGCTGGCGGTGTTCAGCGATGCAGCGGCAGGCATCGCCGTAGATGATCGGCTCGATCACTTCCTCGACCCAGGGCTCCACCAGGTGCTCGACCTCTTCCAGAGTGCGGCCGGCAATCGGCTCCAGGCTGAAGGCCATGTAGTCCTCCATCTGCAGGTGGCCCTTGCCGTAGGCCTCCATCAGTTCATGGTCACGGCGCAGGAACTCCTTGCCGTCGACCCAGCCCAGCCGTGCCATCTGCTCGCTCCACAGCGACGCGCAGTCACCGTGGATCAAGGTTTCATCCAGATCGAATATTGCCAGTGCCATGTATTGAATCTCCTTAGGCCACTTCCCGTAGCGCCGTGGGGTCGATCGACAAGGATACCCGCTGCCCGTCGGGGTGCAGGTCGGCCGGTGAGCGGTTGAGCACATCGACCACCAGCTCTACCTCTCGCACCCGCACCCGGTAGCGGATCACGTTGCCGAGCAGGCTGTGACTGCGTACCTCACCCTCCAGTTCACCGTTCAGGCCCAGGGTGATCGACTCAGGACGGATGGCCAGCCGGCTGGCGACCGGGCGCTGCAGCAAGCGGCTGGCGCTGTCTGCATCGAGCACGTTGTAGTTGCCGATGAAGCCTGCGGCGAACAGGTCGACGGGCGCGGTGTAGAGGGTCTCGGCATCGCCACTTTGGACGATGCGCCCCTGGTTCATCAGGAAGATGCGGTCTGACATGGTCAGCGCTTCTTCCTGGTCGTGGGTGACGAAGATCGTGGTCAGCCCCAGCTCACGCTGGATGGCGCGAATCTGCTCGCGCAGGTGCTTGCGGATACGCGCATCCAGTGCCGACAGCGGCTCGTCGAGCAGCAGCAGGCGTGGGCGGGTGACCAGCGAGCGGGCCAAGGCCACACGCTGGCATTGGCCCCCCGACAACTGGTGCGGGTAGCGCCCGGCAAAGCTGCCCAGTTCCACCAGGTCCAGGGCTTCGCGCACCCGCACCTGGCTCTCGTCGACCTTGATCTTCTGCATGCGCAGGCCGAAGGCGACGTTCTGCTCCACGGTCATGTTGGGGAACAGCGCGTAGCTCTGGAACACCATGCCGATGCCACGCTTTTGCGGGCTCAGCGGGACGATGTCGTGGCCGTCGAGCAGGATCTGCCCGCCGTCCACTGGCGTCAGGCCGGCGATGCAACGCAGCAGGGTGGACTTGCCGCAGCCGGAGGGCCCAAGCAGGGTGACGAACTCGCCGCGTTCGATCTGGCAATCGATGTTTTCGAACACCGGGGTGCCGGCATAGCTTTTGTGCAGTTTCTGTACGCTGACGAAGCTCATGTCAGGTTTTATCCTTGTTCAGGCGGTTGGCAACCCAGGTCAGCACCAGCACGAAGGCGAAGTACGAGATCACCAGCGCGCTGTTGAAGTGGCCGCTGCTGTTGCGCATGTTGTTCAGGTACACCTGCAGGGTCTCGTAGCGAGTGCCGACCAGCAGGTTGGCAAACACGAACTCACCGAACAGGAACGAGAACGACAGCAGCAGCGCTACCATCAGGCCTTTGCGCAGGTTAGGCAGCACGACCAGGAACGCGGCTTGCCAGGTGCTGGCACCAAGCAACTGGGCAGCGTCCATCAGATCGCGCAGGTTGATGGCCTGCAGGTTGTTGGTGATCGCCCGGTACATGAAGGGCAAGGCGATGGTGAAGTAGCAGCCGATCAGGATCCACGGAGTGCCGACCATGGCCATCGGACCACTGCCGTACAGCTGCAACAGACCTACCGAGGACACCACCGGCGGCACCGCGAACGGCAGCAGGATGAGGACATTCATCAAGGCGTCGAGCTTGGGAAAGTGGTAGTGCACCACGAACAGCAGCGGCAGGATCAGCACCACCGACAGCATCAGCGCACCCACGCACACCAGCAGCGATTGGCCGAAGGCGGCGAGGAAGCGCGGTTCACTCCACAATGCCACGTACCATTTCAGGGTCAGCCCACTGGGCAGCAGGCTGGCGGACCAATTGGTGGCCAGCGAGTAGAGCAGGGTGCCCGCCAGCGGCAGCAGCAGGATCAGGAACAGCAAGTACACCACCAGCCGGTGATACAGGCTGCTGGGGTTCGGCTTGGTCAAGGGCTTAGCGGGCATGGTAGCTCCTTTTCAGCAGCCATTGATGGGCCACTGTGACCAGCGTCATCAACCCCACCAGCACCATGGCCAGGGCGCTGGCCAGGTTCGGGTCGAGGCTGATGTCCCCGGCCACCAGGCCAGCGATGCGGATCGTCAACACGTTGAAGTTGCCGGTGGTCAGCGCATACACCGTGGCGTAGGCGCCCAGGGCGTTGGCCAGCAGGATCACGAACGTGCCCAGCAGCGCGGGGGTCAATACCGGCAGGCCAATGTGCCGCCAGTACTGCCAGTGGCTGGCGCCCAGCAGCGCGGCCGATTCACGCCAGTCTTCGCGCAAGGCGTCGAATGCCGGGTAAAGCAGCAGTACGCCCAGGGGGATCTGGAAGTAGGTGTAGACCAGGATCAAGCCGGGCTTGGAATAGATGCTGAAGTCTTCCAGCAGGCCGATCTGTTTGAGCAGCAGGGTCAGTGCCCCATTGAAACCGAGCAGGATGATGAAGGCGAAGGCCAGCGGCACACCGGTGAAATTACTGGTCATGTTGGCGAAGGCGCTGACGAAGTCGCGCAACCGTGAATCGACCTGGCGCAGCGAATAGGCACCCAGCGTGGCGATGACGATGCCGAACAGGCTCGACCAGAAGCTGATCTCCAGGCTGCGTTGCAGCGCCTGCAGGTAGAACTTGGAGGCAAACACCTTACTGAAGTTTTCAACACCCCAGCCAGCCTCTGATTGCACACTGTTGATCGCCACCCAGGCCAGCGGGGCGATCTGGAAAATGATGAAGAACACGGTGAACGGCAGCAGGCAGAGCAGGGCGAGGTAACGGCCACGGGAGCTGGACTTCACTTGAGCAGCTCCCGGCAGACGGTCTTGTCATGGGGAGCGCCCAACAGCTCGCAGAGGGTGCCGCACAGTTCGGTCTGCAACGGCTTGGCCGCCGGGTCGAGGCTGAAAGCATCGCCGAACACGAACAACGGCACCTCGCGTTCTTCGGCCAGCAGGCCATTGTGCGAACGGTCGTTGTTCATACCGTGGTCGGCGGTGACCAGCACCTGGTAGCCCTCTTCGAGCCAGCGTGGCAGATAGTCGGCCAGAAGAATGTCGGCGCTGCGTGCGGCGTTGCGGTACTGGCTGCTGTCCAGGCCATGACGGTGGCCGGCGTCGTCGATGTTCATCGGGTGCACCAGCAGGAAGTTCGGGGCATGGCGCCGGCGCAGGTATTCGGCATCAGCCAGCAGGTGCGAGTCGGGGTAATGGTCAGCCCAGTAGAACAGGCCGTGCTGGATTGGCAGCTTCGGTGCGTGGGTATGGCGGTCACGCAGCGGGTCGAAGGGTGAGCGGTTGTACAGTTCGCTTACCCAGTGATAGGCCGCCGCAGCTGTGCCCAGGTTGGCTTCGCGGGCGTAGTGGAACACGCTGCGCTGGTTGGACAGGCGGTTGACGTTGTTGTGCACGATGCCGCTGTCGATCGGCGGTACGCCGGTCAGGATGCACTCGTACAACGGGCGCGACAGGGAAGGTAACTCGCATTCCACGCGGTACAGCGCGGCGCGGTCGGCTTCGACGTAGGCGTGCAGGTGACCCATGGCGTGGTGGGCCACCTGGTAGTTGAGGCCGTCGAGCAGGACCAGGATGACATTGTGGTTCATTCGAAGCTCCGCAGGTTTTCAAGATCGGCCGCTGTGCGGCCGTTCGCGGGTCAAGCCCGCTCCCATTGGTTCTCCACAGCTCTTGCATCCTGTGCTGTACCTGTGGGAGCGGGCTTGCCCCGCGAACGAGGGCTTGCCCTCGCTGTCACTCCATCTCGATGATCACTTGCTCCTGCCACATCTGCGGCAGCTTCTTCGAGGTCGCTTCCCACACTTCGGCATTCTTGATCGGCTGCGCAGCACCGTATTGCGCGTTGGGCAGCAGCTTGGCCTGCACGTCGGCCGGCAGTTTCAGGTGCTCGGCGCGGATCGGCCGGGCATGCCCCTTGGCCAGGTTAATCTGCCCGGCGTCGCTGAAGATGTATTCACGTGCCAGCTTGGCCGCGTTCGGGTGCTTGGCGTATTTGTTGATGATGGTGGTGTAGCCCGAGGTGATCGATCCGTCCGAAGGGATCAGCACTTCGAAGCGCTTGGGGTCGATCTGATCACGGTAGCTCAGGCCATTGAAGTCCCACACCACGCCGACTTCCACTTCGCCTTTTTCCAGGGTCTGGATGGTCGGGTTGGCCAGCGACAGGCGTTTTTGCTGGGCCAGCTTGGTGAACAGCTGCAGGCCCGGCGCGACGTTGCTCTCGTCACCCTTGTAGGCGATGGCCGCAGCCAGTACGCCGTTGGCAGCTTGGGCGGCGGTGCCGACGTCACCGATGGCGACCTTGTACTTGCCTTTTTCCAGGTCGTGCCAGGTTTTAGGGCGTTCCTCTTCCTTCACCAGGTCCTTGTTGATGATGAAGGCGATGGTGCCGGTATAGGCCAGTGCCCAGTGGCCGTCCTTGTCCTTTGCCCAGTCGGGCACCTGGTCCCAAGTGCTGGGCTTGTATGGCTGGCTCACGTCCTTGGCCACGGCAATCGGGCCGAAGGCTGCGCCCACGTCGCCGATGTCGGCGCTGGCATTGTCCTTCTCGGCGTCGAACTTGGCGATTTCCTGGGCCGAGCTCATGTCGGTGTCGCTGTGCTTGAGGCCGTACTTGTTGGCCAGGTCTTCCCAGGTGCCTTTCCAGTTGGCCCAGGCATCGGGCATGCCCACGCTGTTGACGGTACCTTCCTTGCGGGCGGCGTCTTCCAGGGCCTTGAGGTCGGTGCCGGCCGCCATGGCCGAGCTACACAATGCGATGGCCGAGCCGAGCAGTGAGGCCATGAAGAACTTTTTCATCCGAAGCTCCTTGGGTGGGTGCCTTTAGCGATCGTTGTTATGAATGAAACCTTTGCTTGTGAACCCTTTGGTCTAGGTCAGCAAACCTTGAGCCAAGGTAGGCCGCTTGCGTGACAATTTGATGTACGGGATGCCCTCAAACAGGTGGCAAGGTTTGCTGAAAATACAGCGTAGCCCAGATCGCAGCCCGCGATTTACAGGGCTTGGCCCGAATCTCGCAATGCTCGGGCAATGGGGGGCGCAGCCTTTGTCACAGGATGTTCATAAGCCCTGCCTAGGCTTGCACTATTCTCCAACTGCCCTGTTTTGGGGCTGGACTAGTCCAGATAGGTAACCTTTGATGCAGTCAACGCCACCGCGTGCGGTAACAGCCATCTGCCATGCCTTGCAGGAGCAGATCGAGCACGGCCTGCTGGCGCCGGGCGGCAAGCTGCCGGCCGAACGCAAGCTCAGCGAAGTGTTCGACACCACCCGCATTACCCTGCGTGAGGCGCTGGCGCAACTGGAGGCACACGGGTTGATCTACCGTGAAGAGCGGCGCGGCTGGTTCGTTGCGCCAGAGCGGCTGACCTACGACCTGATCGAGCGTAGCCATTTTCATGCAATGGTGCGGGACCAGGGGCGGGAGGCAAGCACCGAGCTGCTGTCGGCCCGGCTGCAACCGGCTTCGGCGGCCATCTGTGCGCGCCTGCGCTTGCCAGCGCTGTCCAGTGTGGTGCGGATCTGTCGGTTGCGGCGTATCGATGGGCGTGCGGTGCTGTACGCCGAGCACTACCTCAACCCGACGTACTTCCCTGCCATCCTCGAGCAGAACCTGGCGCAATCGCTCACGGAGATTTACGGGCGGGTGTATGGCATCCGCTATGGGCAGGTGCGTTTCGAGATCCTGCCGACGGCATTGCCGGTGGAGGCGGCAGCGGCACTGAAGGTGTCCACGGGCAGCCCGGGGTTGCATATCACCCGGGTCAACAGTGACCAGCATGGGCACCTGATCGACTGTGACCTGGAGTATTGGCGCCATGATGCGATTCGCATCCGCGCACAGGCAGGGTAGGGCTGGGCAATCGCTCCAGGAGCGACTTGCCCTGCAAATCACTTGGACTAAAAGCGGTCCCTAGCTGGAAGCGCCCGCAGTGTCTGAGAGGCCACCCCCGCCTGCCGTCACCACCTGCACCGACAGGCGTGGTGTCGCCAGGTCCAACCCTGCCTCATCCAGCTGGCGTTTCAACGCCAGGTTGAATGCCCGCGACACCTCCCACTGCTTGATCGGTGCGGTCTTGAAGCGCGCCCGCAGCACTGCCGAGCCCGACTCGAAGCTTTCCACCCCCTGCAGCTCCAGCGGCGACCAGATATTGCGGCGCATCAGCGGGTCGTTGCGCATCTTCTGCCCCACTTCGCGGATCAGTGTGATGGCCTGGTCGATGTTCATGCTGTGTGGAATCGCCACGCGGAAGATCGCATAACCAAATTCGCGGGAGTAGTTCTTGATGCTTTTGATCTCGCTGAACGGGATGGTGTGCACGATGCCGTCGATGTCGCGCAGGCGCACGGTGCGGATGGTCAGGCCCTCTACGGTGCCCAGGTGGCCGCCGACGTCGACATAGTCGTCGATGGCCAGCGAGTCTTCGATGATGATGAACAGACCGGTGATCAGGTCGGCCACCAGCGATTGGGCGCCAAAGCCGATGGCCAGGCCGATCACACCGGCACCGGCCAGCAGCGGGGTGACGTTCATGCCCATGTTGGCCAGGGCGACAATCACCGCGATGATGAAGATCACCACGAACATCACGTTGCGGATCAGCGGCATCATGGTTTGCGCCCGGGCATTGGCCAGGCCTCGGCGCGAACGCACCAGCGCGTGGTGCACGGCAGTGTCGGCCAGGATCCACACCAGCCAGGCGACAATCAGCGTGCCGGCCAGGCCCAGCAAGCGCAGGCTGACTTCATGGCCGTCACCCTCGGCGAAGCTGATCATCGACAGGCCCCACACGCGCAGGCCCAGCTCGATGAACACCAGCCAGATGAACAGGTGCAACAGCACGTAAGCGAAGTTGCGCAGGCGCTCGGTGTACACCGCCTGGCGCTTGTTGGCGCGCTTGGGGTTGGCGGCGTGGCGGCGCACCAGGCCATTGAGCACCATGCACACCACCACCAGCACCGTGCACATCAGCGACTGGCGCAATGCGGTACTGGTGTCACCGGCCGAAACGAAGGTGGCGAACAGCGAGATCGCTACCAGAATCAGCGCCGGAATGAACCAGAAGCTGCCAAGAATCTCGATGGTATCGCTCAGGGTACGCCGCGTCAGGCGCCGAGACAGCGGCTGGTTGCGGATCAGGTGGGCGATCGGGCGGCGGAAACGCAGGATGAACAACCCGGTGCACAGCGCGGCGACGACATTGGCCAAGGTGGCCAGGGCGTGCGCGAGGTGGGTGCCTAGGGCGACCGTCAGGCGTGGGTCGCTCATCGCTTCGCCAAAGGCCGCGAAGCTGCCGATCAGCCACAGGGGGCGGAAGGCTTGGTGACGCAGGATGTGCAAGGCGCGGTGGCGGTGCGGGCCGTCGAGCAGCGAGAAGGCGATCACGCAGATGGCCGAGAAGCAGGTGCCTACCACCAGCGCATAGGCCAGCACCATGGCCATCGACTTGCCGAGCGAGGAGGGCAGGGCAAAGCTCAGGTACACCGTGAACACCAGCGCTACCAGCCAGGGCCCCAGCTTGCGCAAGGCGAAGCGCACCAAGTCCCAGGTACGGGGGTGCTGCGGCAGTTCCTCGGTCAGGCCAAAGCGGACCCGGACGCGGTGGCCGATCCAGTTGAAGGCATAGGCCAGCAGGCTCCAGACCGCGATGATCGCGGCAAAACCGAAGAGGATTGCCGGCCACTGGTGCACCGGTACCACCAGCTCAGCCAACTCCGCCTGCGCCTGGTCGATCTCCAGCGACCAGCGATGAAACGGGCTGGCATCGCCGCTGAACTGCTGTTCAAAGTCATGCAGCGCGCCGCCGATCAGGCCCAGCACGCCTTGTTCCACGGTCGGTTGAGATTGTTTTGTGGCGTCGCGCAGCTTCTTCAGGTCGGCCAGCAGCTTGGCGCGTTGCTGGTCGTTTTCCAGGTTCTTGATCACCTCGTCCAGCGACTTGCCCAAAGGCTCGGTGGCTTCTGGCTGTGCGGGTGTGCTGGAGCCAAGCAGGCCGGGCAGGCCTGCGGCCTGTACCGGGGCGATGAACAGAAAAAGCAGCAGGATCAGGCAACGCAGAAAGGCTGGCACCGGGAAATCTACCTCAGGTCAAACGATTGACCGAGTGTAGAGGTTTATGTGGGGAGTTTCTCCAGGATCTTCCAGCAGGTGAGGCCGAATATGCCCAAGGTGCCGATCCACATCATCAGCACGCCGACATTGCGCTCGCGCATGCTGAAGCCGATCGTCAGCAGCATCAGGAACAGGAATACCGGGATAAACAGCGAGATGAAGGGGGACATGGTGAGCGATCCTTGTGCACGGTGAAGGTGGATGCTTTAAGCATAGTGGTTAGCTGGCGAAGCGGGATGACATGCATCACAGCAATGCCCGCTCCACGGATGGGGCGGGCATTGCTGTCGATCAGGGCAGTTCGCGGCTGCGGTAGAACGCCGTCAACACCTTCACCAGGTGTGCCAGGTCATGGCTGCCGCACAGCTCGCGGATCGAGTGCATGGCAAAGGTCGGCAGGCCAATGTCGACCGTGCGTACACCGAGGTGGCTGGCGGTGATTGGGCCGATGGTCGAGCCGCAACCCATGTCGCTGCGCACCACGAAGCTTTGCACCGGCACTTCTTCGGCCATGCACAGGTGGCGGAAGAAACCAGCCGTTTCGCTGTTGGTGGCGTAGCGCTGGTTGTTGTTGACCTTGATCACAGGCCCGGCATTGAGCTTGGGCCCGTGGTTGCCGTCGTGCCGGTCGGCGTAGTTGGGGTGCACGCCATGGGCGTTGTCGGCCGAAACCATCAGCGAGCGCTGAACGGTACGTACATAGGCGTCGCCGTCCGGCAGCAGGCGCTGCAGGGTTTGCTCCAGCATCGGGCCGTCGGCGCCGCAGGCCGAGCAGCTGCCGACCTCTTCGTGGTCGTTGCATACCAGCACGCAGGTTTCATCGCTGTCGGCCGCCAGCAGGGCCTGCAGGCCGGCGTAGCACGACAGCAGGTTATCCAGGCGAGCGCCAGCGATGAAGTCGCCGTTCAGGCCGATCAGTGCGGCATCCTGGGTGTCGTAGAAGCTCAGTTCGTAATCCAGCACCACGTCGGCGTTCAGTTCATGTTCGCGAGCCAACTGCTCGGTGAGCAGGGCACGGAAGTCGATACGCTCGTCACCCGCGACCTGGGCCAGGATCGGCGGCAGTTCGTTCTGCGGGTTGATCTGCCAGCCTTCGTTGGCGGTGCGGTTGAGGTGGATCGCCAGGTTAGGGATGATCGCGATCGGCAACTTGAAGTCGATCAGCTGGCTTTCGACCTTGCCGTCGCGGCGGAAGGTAACCCGGCCCGCCAGTGACAGGTCACGGTCGAACCACGGCGCCAGCAGGGCGCCGCCGTACACTTCCACGCCCAGTTGCAAGAAGCCCTGGCGTTGCAGCTCTGGCTGCGGCTTGACCCGCAGGCACGGGCTGTCGGTGTGCGCCCCGACCATGCGGATACCGCCCAGCAGCGGCGCTTGCTTGCCCAGCTTGATGGCGATGATCGAAGAGTCGTTGCGGGTGACGTAGTAGCGGCCGCCAGGCACTGTGGCCCAGCTGTCACGCTCGTCCAGGCGCTGGTAGCCGGCAGCCTCCAGGCGCTGGGCCAGGCTGGCGGTGGCGTGGAAGGGCGTGGGGGAAGCCTTGAGGAAATCGATCAGGCCGGTATTCAGTGCTTCGCGCATAACTCACTCCAGATTCGAGCTTCAAGCTGCAAGCTGCAAGCTTCAAGCAAGAGCAGCTCGCGGAGCAAGCTCCAACGCGATCTGCCCTGGCTTTTTCTTGCAGCCGTGTAGCTTGAGGCGTGCAGCTTAAAAAGGTGCGGGGCACTCGAATTTCAACCGCTCCCCGGTAGTCGGGTGGGTGAAACTCAGCATTGCCGCATGCAGGCACAACCGCTCATGCGCCGCCAAGGCCTCAGGGTTGGCATACAGCCGGTCACCTAGCAGCGGGTGCCCGATCGACAGCATGTGCACGCGCAACTGGTGGGAACGGCCGGTGATGGGGGTCAGCTCGACCCGGCAGTAGTCGCCGCAACGCTCGATGATGCGCCAGAAGGTCAGGGCATGCTTACCCTGTTCATGGTCCACCACGTGGCGCGGCTTGGTGGGTGGGTCGTAGCGCAGTGGCAGGTCGATGCTGCCGCTGTCCAGCGTCGGCTGGCCCCAGCACAGTGCGGTGTAGGCTTTTTCGGTTTCGCGGTCGTGGAACTGGCGCGACAGCTCGCGGTGGCTGTCGGCATCCCGTGCCAGCAGGATGATGCCGGAGGTTTCCCAGTCCAGGCGGTGTACGATCAACGCATCCGGGTAGCCGTTTTCCTGCAGGCGGGTAATCAGGCAGTCCTTGTTGTCGTCGGCACGGCCTGGTACCGACAGCAGCAGGGTCGGTTTGTTGATCACCAGGATGGCGGCGTCTTCGTGCAGGATCTGAATGTTGGACAGCGGCATTGCGTGATCTCGGTTAAATCGGGGAAAACCATTGGGGCCGCCTTGCGGCCCATCGCAGGCAAGCCAGCTCCTACAGGTACAGCGCGACCCTGTAGGAGCTGGCTTGCCTGCGATGGGCTGCAAGGCAGCCCCAAAGTGCCAGCTTGGCCGATCAGCGATCAGGCAAGGTGATGTTCAGCTCAAGAATCGAGCAACTGCCTTGGTTTTCCAACTCGATATGCACGTCATCGTTGCCAATGTTCACATACTTGCGGATCACTTCCAGCAGTTCTTTCTGCAGCGCCGGCAGGTAGTCCGGCTCGCTGCGCTGGCCGCGCTCATGCGCCACGATGATCTGTAGACGCTCTTTCGCTACCGACGCGCTGGTCTGTTTCTGTCTGCCACGAAAGAAGTCAAAAAGGTTCATGGTTTACTTGCCTCCAAACAGGCGCGCGAAGAATCCTTGCTTCGGCACTTCGATGAAACGCAGGGGTTTCTCTTTGCCCAGGAGGCGGTCGACGGTATCGCTGTAGGCCTGGCCAGCATCGCTCTGGTCGTCAAGGATGACCGGGATACCTTGGTTGGAAGCCTTGAGCACTGCCTGGGACTCGGGGATCACACCCTTGAGCTTGATCGCCAGGATCTCTTCGACGTCGGCGATGCTGAGCATTTCGCCTTTTTCGACACGCTCGGGGTGATAGCGGGTGATCAGCAGGTGCTCCTTGATCGGCTCCTCGCCGTTTTCGGAGCGGCGCGACTTGCTCGACAGGATGCCCAGCATACGGTCGGAGTCACGTACCGAGGAAACCTCTGGGTTGGTCACGACAATGGCTTCGTCGGCGAAGTACATCGCCAGGTGTGCGCCTTTCTCGATACCGGCCGGGGAGTCGCAGATGACGTAATCGAACTGTTCTTTCAGCTCCATCAGCACCTTTTCCACGCCTTCCTGGGTCAGTGCGTCCTTGTCCCGGGTCTGGCTGGCGGCCAACACGAACAGGTTCTCGAGGCGCTTGTCCTTGATCAGGGCCTGCTGCAGATTGGCTTCGCCATTGACGACGTTGACGAAATCGTAGACCACGCGGCGTTCGCAGCCCATGATCAGGTCGAGGTTACGCAGGCCCACGTCGAAGTCGACGATGACTGTCTTGTGGCCGCGCAGTGCGAGGCCGGTGCCGATGGCGGCGCTGGTGGTGGTCTTGCCCACACCCCCCTTGCCGGAAGTAACGACGAGAATCTTGGCCAAGGTGTTTCACCCCTAAAATAAGACGGGACCTGTGTCCCAGCAAAATGCAAAAACGGCAACGAGTGAAAAAGTTGCTCTAAAAATGTAGGCAAGTATCCGTTAAAGACGGGTGATGTTCAACACGTCACCGGACAGGCTGACCTGCACGCCGGAGCCCCACAACGGGTCGCGGCGCAGGTCCTCGCAAACCTTGTACTGGCCAGCGATCGACACCATTTCCGCGGTCATCTGCTGGCAGAAGATACGTGCCTTGGTATTGCCTTTGATACCGGCCAGGGCACGGCCGCGCATGGCGCCGTACACATGGATGTTGCCATCGGCGAGAAGTTCCGCGCCTGGGCTGACCGAACCGGTCACCACCAGGTCGCCACCCTGCGCATAGATCTGCTGGCCACCACGTACCGGCGAGGTGATGATCCGGGTCGGGCGGATTTCCGGCTCTGGCGCGGCCACCGGTGCAGGTGGCGGTGCCGGCTCAGGCTTCTTCACTTCCGGTTCGGGCTCCAGCGGCCGTTCCCGGGCACCGGAAGGGGGCAGTACAGGCAGGTCAATGGCAATCGCCGCGGCGATGTCCTCGATGCGGTTGGCCCGGATGGCCAAGGTCCGCAGGCCGTGGTGGCGGCAGATGCGCATTAGCCCGGGCAGGTCGATCGCCCCTTCGTCGGCAGGCAGCTTGTCCAGGGCCAGCACCAGCGGCGTGTTGCTGAAGAAATTGGGCGCCTGGGCCACTTTCGCCGCCAGTTGGCGGTCGAGGGCTTCCAGGTCGTTACGCCCCAGTTCCAGCACAGTGATGGCGAGCATGCTGCCCTTGAGCTGGAACACGGAGGCGGTGTCGGGTGTGTGGTTTGGGCTCATGGTCTGCATAGACGGCTTGTTACGAAAAAAGTGCCCTGACTTATAACGATAAGACCGGTTGGCCGCAACCGGCGCCGAACCGATGTAGAATGCTCGGCCTTTGTCTTACCGGAAGCTTCAATGGAACGTCCGCGTTTTCGTCCCTATTTCTTGCACCCGCGTTTCTGGGGCCTGTGGCTTGGCCTGGGCCTGCTGTGGCTGGTGGTGCAGTTGCCATACCGTGCCCTGCTGTGGCTCGGCAGTGCCCTGGGGGCGCTGATGTACCGGGTGGCCGGCGAGCGCCGGCGCATTGCTGCGCGCAACCTTGAGCTGTGCTTCCCGGAAATGTCCGTCGACGAACGGCGCCGTTTGTTGAAGGCGAATTTCGCCTCCACCGGCATCGCGTTCTTCGAAATGGCCATGAGTTGGTGGTGGCCCAAGGCCAGGCTGGCGCGCCTGGCTCATATCGAAGGCCTCGAGCACCTGCAGGCTGCCCAACAGGCAGGGCAGGG
Source organism: Pseudomonas ceruminis (assembly GCF_021602025.1). Lineage (GTDB taxonomy): Bacteria > Pseudomonadota > Gammaproteobacteria > Pseudomonadales > Pseudomonadaceae > Aquipseudomonas > Aquipseudomonas ceruminis. The sequence goes on along the minus strand of NZ_BQHW01000010.1, from coordinate 50,789 downwards.
TGCCATCCTCATGGCTGTGCACTTCACCACCTTGGAAATCGGTGCTGCCTTGCTGGGCCAGGCCCATACCATTGACGGCATGTACCGCGAGCACGGTAACCCGCTGTTCGACTTCATCCAGCGCAGCGGCCGCGAGCGGCATAACCTCGATTCGCTGGCGGTGGAGCGCGAAGACGTGCGCGGCATGCTCAAACTGCTGCGCGCGGGCCGTGCGATCTGGTACGCCCCGGACCAGGACTATGGCGCCAAGCAGAGCCTGTTCGTGCCGCTGTTCGGTATCCCGGCGGCGACGGTCACTGCCACCACAAAATTTGCCCGCCTGGGCAAGGCACAGGTCATCCCCTTCACCCAGAAGCGCCTGGAGGACGGCAGCGGCTACCGCCTGGTGGTTCACCCGCCGCTGGAGGGCTTCCCCGGGGAAAGCGAAGAGGCCGATTGCCTGCGCATCAACCAGTGGGTAGAAGGTGTGTTGCGCGAATGCCCTGAACAGTATTTGTGGGCGCACCGGCGCTTCAAGTCGCGACCCGAGGGTGCGCCGCGGCTGTACGACAAGAAAAAACGCTGATTTGTCTCTTGGCAGGCCCGCGCCGATCGCCGGCCTGACCGTCACAGCTCCAGGGAGCAATACATGGCCCCACCCCCAATCACCGGCCTGATCCTCTCTGGCGGTGGTGCCCGCGCCGCCTATCAGGTCGGTGTCCTGGCCGGCATTGCCGAACTGCTGCCACCCGGTGCGGCCAACCCGTTCCCGGTGATCGTCGGCACCTCGGCCGGCGCCATCAACGCCGTGACCCTGGCCAGCGGGGCCGCTCGTTTCAGCGACGCGGTGCAACGCCTTACCACGTTCTGGCAGAACTTTCGCAGCCACCTGGTAATCCGCAGCGACTGGCCCGGGGTTATCCGCCAGGCCAGCCACTTCGTTGGCCACAGCCTGTTGGGCCTGGGGGGCCAGGGGCCGGTGGCATTGCTCGACAGCAGCCCATTGCGCAGCTTGCTGCAAACGCACCTTGACCTGGGCGGGATTGACCAGGCCCTGGCCAGCGAGCAACTGCGCGCGGTGGCGGTGACCGCCTTCGCCTACGAATCCGGTCAGGCGGTGACCTTCTACCAGGCCCGCGGCAGCATCGACGCCTGGCTACGCCATCGCCGTATCGGCATGCCCACGCCATTGACCATCGATCATCTGCTGGCCAGTTCCGCCATTCCGCTGTTGTTCGCCCCAGTGCGGCTGGGTGAGGAGTACTACGGTGACGGCGCAGTGCGCCAGTCGGCGCCGATCAGCCCGGCGCTGCACCTGGGCGCCAGCCGCGTCCTGGTGGTCGGGGTCAGCGGTAATCCGCAGCGGCCAGCGCCGCCGCTGCCGCCTCAGCGTGTGTTCAGTGGCCGGCAGCCAAGCCTGGCGCAGATTGGCGGGCATATGCTCAACAGCACCTTCATCGACAGCCTGGAGGACGACATCGAACTGCTGCAGCGGCTCAACCACCTCAGCCGCCTGCTGCCCGCGCACCTGGATGCGCGGCGCCTTGGCCTGGCGCCAATCGATGTGTTGGTGGTGGCGCCCAGCCAGCCGCTGGACGAGATTGCCGCACGGCACAGGCGGGAACTGCCAGCGGCGTTGCGGGTTTTCCTGCGTGGGCCGGGCGCGACCCGCACCAGTGGCGCAGGGGTGTTGAGTTACCTGCTGTTCGAGGCCAGTTATTGCAGCGAACTGATCGAGCTGGGGCGGCGGGATGCGTTGGCCAAGCGACGCGAACTTGAGCAGTTTCTGGGGATTTGAAGCTGGTTTAACAGGCCCTATCGACAGCGATAGGGCCGATAGCCATCACTCAGCGATCTGCAGTTTGCGCGCCTGGGTGTACACATACCGCACCTTCTCATACTCGAATGGCGAGTTGAGCTGGCCATAGCGGAATTTGGTGGTGTAGCGCTTGTCCACCGCCCGCAGCAGGAAGATCTCCGGGTGATCGGTACTGGCCTGGGCCACGTCCAGGAAGTTGATCGCCTGTTCGCCGGCATAGTCCACCACCACGCCCGTGGTGTCGCGCAGGTTCGACGGCCCCAGCACCGGCAGCACGATATATGGCCCTTCAGGTACGCCATAGAAGCCCAGGGTCTGGCCGAAGTCCTCGCTCTGGCGCGGCAAGCCCATCTTGGTCGCCGGATCCCACAGCCCACCCACCCCAATCAGGGTGTTGAACATCAGCCTTGCGGTGATCTCTGCCGAGCGCTTGGCCTTGAATTGCAGCACGCTGTTGAGCAGGTTCGGCACGTCGCCGAGGTTGTTGAAGAAGTTGCTCACCCCACTGCGCACGAAACGCGGCGTGACGTACTGATAGCCATCGACCAGCGGCAGCAGCACCCATTGGTCCAGGCGATAGTTGAAGTGGTAGATGCGCCGGTTCATCGATTCCAGCGGGTCGTACACGTTCAATGCCGCCAGGGTCGAGCGCTCGAATTCGCGCTGGTCGAGGCCGGGGTTGAATTTCAGTTCGCGCAGCGGGTCGATGAAGCCGTCGGCTTCAGGCGCCAGTGGCTGGGCGGTCACCTGGGGGTCGGCCTCGATTACGCTGGCACGTGGCGCGGTTTCCGCGGCCAGGGCATTGCCGGCAACCAGCAGGGCGGTGGCAAGGAGGAATTTGTTAGCCACGGAAAAACTCCAGCATGGCGTCGCTGTTGACGCGGTAATTAAGGTTGCCGCAGTGGCCGCCGTGGGGGTAAAGGGTCAGGCGGTCGCCGAACACCTTGCGCAGAAAGCCGATATCGCCGGGGCCCAGGATGACGTCATCGGCATTGTGCATCACGGCAATCTTCGGGCTGTTGTGCAGGTAATCTTCCAGGGCGTACAGGCTGACCTGGTTGACCAGTTGCAGGATGCTGTTGCCGTCGGTACGGGCGCGCCACATCGGGATCACCTGTTCGGTCATGTAGCAGTCGAAATCGCACTGCAATGCCCGCTTGAAGAACGGCGTAAGGCTGCTGCCCTCGGTGATCGGGAATTTCGGTGGAATGATCAGGCCGCGGCGGTTGATCAAATCGGAAGTGAAGGCAATGTCGGCGGCCGAGAAGCGGAACGAGGTACCGATGAGCATGGCCATCTGTTCATTCGACAGGTGCTGGCGCGATTGCTGGAAGTCATACAGCAGCGCGTCGTTGAGGTCGATGTAGCCTTTGTCCTGGAAGTACCGGGTCAGCTTTTCGAGCATCAGTTCGTAGAACGTGGTGCTGCGGTCGATACCCTTGACCTGGGTTTGCACCAGTTTGTCCAGGTTGTTGATCGAGGTGTACAGGTTGACCGGCGGGTTGAGCAGCAGCACACGCTTGAAATTGAAGCTGCGCCGGGTTTCGTCCAGGCGGCTGACGAATGCGGCGTCCAGCGCGCCGAGGCTGTAGCCGGTGAGGTAGTACTCGCTGGTCGGCAGGCGTGGGTGCTGGGCCCGCACCGCTTGCATGACCCTGTAGAGGTCTTCGGCATCTTCCTGGCTGACACCGGGGGTGGCGAAGCGCGAGGCGGCGCTCATGAAGTCGTAACTGGTGGGTGAAGACAGTTGCACCACATGGAAACCGGCCTGGTAGTACAGTTTTTTCAGGTATTCGTTGATGCTGCTCGAATAGGGCGCACCGGTGCCGGCGATGATGAAGATCAGCGGCGCCTCGTGGTCCTGGCGGGCCAGGCGATACTTGAGTTTTTTCACTGCCCAGAAGTTGTCGGGCAAGGTGAACTCACGTTCTGGCCGTAGGTTGAGGCTGTAGTCGGCCTGGTCGATTTCATCGTCGCTGGGCAGCGTGGGGCGCTGATCCGGCGGCGTGGTGGCGATGGTCGCCTCGAACGGGTTGGTCAAGGGGTAGCCATAGGTTGCGGCGTCGATGTCTCGCGCCGAAGCGGCCGCAGCCATGAGCAGGCCGCCAAGAAGGGCGGCTAGGCGCCAAGATCGAAGCATGTAATCCCCCAAAAGAACGCAGGCAAGGTAGTGCGCTGTGCAGGCTAGGACCGCGACTACCTGGGCAAAGTTGCCAGGTGCAGCGGCCTTTGGTGTGCTTGGTATCTGCAACATAGCTGCACGACGGTCATTTTGCCTTACAACTGGCCTTGGGTGATCATGCAGGGCTTCCATTACCGCTTTTGGAGAACGGGATGTCACGTACCTGGCCGGTTGCACTGTTGCTGCTGTGGCTCGCGCTGTGGCTGGCTGCCAGCTATGGCGTGCGCTACGGCTTGATGGAGGATGCGCAGTGGGTTGGCTTGTGCACGACACCCGGTGAGTACTGGCAATGCCAGGCGCGCGCGCTGTTGGGCTTGGGCATTCATTTTCAGGTGATGGCCTGGGCCGGGTTGGGCCTGGCGCTGCTGGGGCAGGTGGTGCCGGGGCGAGGCGGCTGGTGGCTGGCGGTATTGGCGCTCGTGTTCGGCGTACCGGCGCTGGTGCTGTATACCGCCAGCATTGCGGTGTTTGCCGTGGTGCTGGCGGGGTTGCGGTTGGTGCGGCAAGGGCGCTGCGGTCGCTAAACCTTGCGCCTGCGCAAGCTGCGCCACAACGCCGCCGTCATCACCACACTGACCACCGCCCAGCCCCAGGCCTGCTGATTCTGCAGCCCTTCCCGGTACAGTTGCGGCAACACCCCAGCGCCGACGATAAAGGCCAGCAGCGCCACCTCCGCCCGCGCCGCCGCTACCGGTCGCAGCAGGTAAACCAGCGCGGGCAACGCCAATGCCGGCGTAGGAAAGCTGCGATAACGCGGGTCGAACACCATCGCCAGCATGCTCACCGCCGCCGCAAAACCGGCCGCCAGCAGCCACCACCCAGCGCGCACCTCCAGCCAGGCAAACAAGCGTTCACGCCAGCCTGCCCGCCGCGCCAGCGCGAGCACGGCATGGGCCAGCACCAGCAGGTTCAGCCCTGCCAGCAGCACCGCCCACACCCATTCGCCGGCGAACCGCGCATGGGTACGCATCAACTCGCCCCACAGCCCCAGGCAGGCCGCGCCAAACGCCGCCAACAGCGGCAACAGCAAGGCGCCAAGCGTTGTTGCCGGGCACCCGGCGAGCATCAGCATGGCTGCCATCAGCACGGCACTTGCCAGTAACCATTGCGGCCAGTGCTGCAAGTTGCTTACCGGCCCCTCCAGTACGCCTTTGTCTTGCCGGTCGGCGTCATACAGGCCCCAGTAGCCGCCTACCGCTCCTTCGCTGGCACGCTTCCAGGGTTGGTCGAACGCTTCGATCAGGTTGTAGTGCCAGCCGTTGGCCTCGGCCAGGGCGACGAAGCCGCGGATGAAACGCGCCTCGTTGGCCCGGCTGGGCACGGCGGTTTCGCGCTGGCGGCCTTCGCTGGGCCAACCGGTCTCGCCGATGAGGATGTCCTTGGGCGCGAAGCGCGTGCCGAACACCCGACGCACATCAGCGACATGCGCCAGGGCATCGTCAATGCCGCGGGGGTCGTCTTCCCAGTAGGGCAGCAGGTGAATGGTCAGGAAGTCCACCGCAGGTGCCACCTGCGGATGTTGCAGCCAGAACTCCCACACATCGGCATAGGTCACCGGCACCTTGACTTGGCGTTTCACTTCGCCAATCAGCGCAGCCAGTCGCTCGCCGGTGACTTCCTTGCGCAGCAGCGCCTCGTTGCCGACGATCACCGCGCTGACCACGTCGGGGTTGGCATTGGCGGCGGCGATCAGCAATTGCACTTCTTTGTCTGTATCGACCGGGTTGGCATTGACCCAGGCGCCGAGCATCACCTTGAGCCCATGCTTGCGCGCCAGCGCAGGAATTGCTTCCAGACCGGTCATGGAATACGTGCGGATGCACTGAAATCGCTCGGCCAACAGCGCCAGGTCGGCATCCATGCGTGCCGGGCGCAGGCGAAAAGGCTGGTCGAACGGCGACTGATCCTTGTCGAACGGGGTATAGGAGGCGCACTGCAATTTGTGCGTGGGGCTGGCCGCGTCCGGCAGCTGTATGGGCTTGCCCAGGTCGTACCACAGCGCGCCCAGGCCAAGCAGGGCCAGCAGGCAGGCGAACAGGTAGACAGGGAGCAGGCGGGCAGAGGTGGGCATCAGGCGGTCCATCGTCAGGCGCAAAACGTTAGATAGTAGCCCGGCGCCAATCCTTTGGCATGCAAGGATCGCGCTGGGCAGCGTACGCCGATGGCGCTAATGGCATAGTGCTGTCGCAAAGGGTTCGGGTAAAGGTCGCAGCTGGAGCAGGTCATGCTTTGTTGCAGGAAGATGATGCAATCTCCGAGACCTGACGAGGGGATGCTTTGATGGCGACTTTGAAAAGAATGCGACGTTTCCTGGGTGTGGGCAGCGCCCTGGTATTGGCCATGAGCGCTGCGCAGGCAATGGCCAAAGAAGTAAGCATTGGTTACGTGGATGGGTGGGCCGACAGCGTGGCGACCACCAACGTGGCCGCCGAAGTGATCAAGCAGAAGCTCGGCTATGACGTCAAGCTGCAGGCCGTGGCCACGGGCATCATGTGGCAGGGGGTCGCCACGGGTAAGCTCGACGCCATGCTGTCGGCCTGGCTACCGGTGACTCATGGCGAGTACTGGGCCAAGAACAAGGACAACGTGGTCGATTATGGCGCCAACTTCAAGGATGCCAAAATTGGCCTGATCGTCCCTGAGTACGTCAAGGCGGCGAGCATCGCCGACCTCAAGACCGATACCAGCTTCAAGCAGAAGATCGTCGGTATCGACGCAGGCTCAGGGGTGATGATCAAGACTGACCAGGCGATCAAGGACTATGACCTGAATGGCTACAAGCTGCAGGCCAGTTCCGGTGCGGCGATGACGGCCGAACTTGGCCGTGCTTATGCCAAGCAGCAATCGATTGCCGTGACCGGTTGGGTGCCGCATTGGATGTTCGCCAAGTGGAAGCTGAAGTTCCTTGAAGACCCGAAAGGGGTCTACGGCGCAGCTGAAACCGTCAACAGTATCGGTAGCAAGGAACTGGCGACCAAGGCGCCGGAAGTGGCCGAATTCCTCAAGAAGTTCAGCTGGCAGTCCAAGGATGAGATCGGCGAGGTCATGTTGGCGATCCAGGAGGGCGCCAAGCCTGAGGCCGCAGCGAAGGACTGGGTAGCCAAGCATCCGGATCGGGTCAAGGAGTGGACCGGTAAGTAATTGATTTGAGCACCCGTGTGCCCCAATCGCCGACCTGCCGGCAACGGGGGCACACGGCTATCGGGTTGTTACCAATCCTGCAAAACACTATTGCATCTAAGACTAAGGTCGTCTGGTTGGCGTTCAAAGGCAGCATAAAGTGAAGGTGGGTTTACCCCTATCTGTGCTGCTAGGACAAAAACAATGAACGACAGCATTTACCTCTCGATACAAAACAGCCCGCGCTTCAAGGAGCTGGTTACCAAACGCGAACGGTTCGCCTGGATTCTCTCGGCGATCATGCTCGGCCTGTACTGCGCTTTCATCCTCCTGATCGCCTACGGTCCTCAGATTCTGGGCGCCAAGCTCAGCCCTGAGTCGTCGATTACCTGGGGCATTCCCCTGGGCGTCGGCCTGATCGTTTCGGCATTCGTCCTGACCGCCATCTACGTACGCCGCGCCAACGGCGAGTTCGATGAGCTGAACAAGGCCATCCTCAAGGAGGCGCAACAATGATTCGCCACGCCAAAGCTCTGGCCGTACTGGCCTGCGGCGTTTTTGCACCTGCCGTGTGGGCCGCTGATGCCCTGACCGGTGAGGTGCACAAACAGCCGCTGAACGTTTCGGCGATCGCCATGTTCGTGGCCTTCGTTGCCTTCACCCTCGGCATCACCTACTGGGCCTCCAAACGCAACAAGTCGGCGTCGGACTACTACGCCGCCGGTGGCCGCATCACGGGCTTCCAGAACGGCCTGGCGATTGCCGGCGACTACATGTCGGCAGCCTCCTTCCTGGGTATTTCCGCGCTGGTGTTCACCTCTGGCTACGATGGCCTGATCTACTCGATCGGCTTCCTGGTCGGCTGGCCGATCATCCTCTTCCTGATCGCCGAACGCCTGCGCAACCTGGGTAAGTACACCTTCGCCGATGTGGCTTCCTACCGCCTCGGGCAGAAGGAAATCCGTACCCTGTCGGCCTCCGGTTCGCTGGTGGTGGTGGCCTTCTACCTGATCGCGCAGATGGTGGGTGCCGGCAAGCTCATCGAGCTGCTGTTCGGCCTCGACTACCACGTTGCGGTGATCCTCGTGGGGATCCTGATGTGCCTGTACGTGCTGTTTGGCGGCATGCTGGCCACCACCTGGGTACAGATCATCAAGGCGGTGCTGCTGCTGTCCGGTGCCAGCTTCATGGCGCTGATGGTGATGAAGCACGTAGGCTTTGACTTCAACACCCTGTTCTCCGAAGCGATCAAGGTGCACAGCAAAGGTGAGGCAATCATGAGCCCGGGCGGCCTGGTCAAGGACCCGATCTCAGCCTTCTCGCTGGGCCTGGCGCTGATGTTCGGTACCGCTGGCCTGCCGCACATCCTGATGCGCTTCTTCACCGTCAGCGACGCCAAGGAAGCGCGCAAGAGCGTGCTGTACGCGACTGGCTTCATCGGTTACTTCTACATCCTGACCTTCATTATCGGCTTTGGCGCGATCCTGCTGGTCAGCACCAACCCGGACTTCAAGGACGCCGCTGGTGCCCTGCTCGGTGGCAACAACATGGCGGCGGTGCACCTGGCCAACGCCGTGGGTGGCAGCGTGTTCCTCGGCTTCATCTCGGCGGTGGCGTTCGCCACCATCCTGGCAGTGGTGGCCGGCTTGACCTTGGCCGGCGCCTCGGCAGTGTCCCATGACCTGTACGCCAGTGTTTGGCGCAAAGGCAAGGCCAACGACAAGGATGAAATCCGCGTATCGAAGATCACCACCATCGCCCTGGGCGTGCTGGCGATCGGCCTGGGTATTCTGTTCGAGAAGCAGAACATCGCCTTCATGGTCGGCCTGGCATTCTCCATCGCGGCCAGCTGCAACTTCCCGGTGCTGCTGCTTTCGATGTACTGGAAGAAACTCACCACCCGCGGCGCCATGATCGGCGGCTGGTTGGGCTTGGTCAGTGCCGTGGGCCTGATGATCCTTGGCCCGACTATCTGGGTGCAGATCCTCGGTCACGAGAAGCCGATCTACCCGTACGAATACCCAGCGCTGTTCTCGATGCTGATTGCCTTCGTCGGTATCTGGTTCTTCTCGGTGACTGACAAGTCCAAGGCCGCTGAAAACGAACGTGCGCTGTTCTTCCCACAGTTCGTGCGTTCGCAGACGGGCCTGGGGGCTTCCGGCGCCGTCTCCCACTGACTCACGCGCAATGAAAAACCGCGCTACGGCATTTGCCGTAGCGCGGTTTTTTTGTTTCGGGTGCTAGATCATGCCGAGTAACAACAGCACCAACAGAATCACCAGCACCACGCCGACAATGCCGGAAGGGCCATAGCCCCAGCTGCGCGAGTGCGGGAAGACCGGTAAGCCACCAATCAACAGCAGGATCAGGATGATGATGAGGATCGTGGTCATGACGGAGTCCTTGCGTGGTTGAGGGTCAAGGGCCTCGTACAGCTGGCCTCTTGTTTATTCGGACCGATGCCGCTTGGCAAAGATTCCATTTGCTGCGCACTGACCACTCGGTCATGCCAACCCATTCACTAGCCTGATGAACCCTGCCTCGCGCCAAGGCCTTGATTAGACTCGCCAGACAACCCAGCAGAACAAGGCCTGCCACCATGCACAACCGCATCATGATCACCGGCGCCGGATCTGGCCTCGGCCGCGAAATCGCCCTGCGCTGGGCCCGTGAGGGCTGGCGCCTGGCATTGGCCGATGTCAACGAAGCCGGCGTGCGCGAAACCCTCGAGCAGGTGCGTGCGGCCGGCGGCGATGGGTTTACCCAGCGCTGCGACGTACGCGACTACAGCCAGCTCACCGCCCTGGCCCAGGCCTGCCAGGAGAAGTTCGGCGGCATCGATGTGATCGTCAATAATGCCGGGGTCGCCTCGGGTGGCTTTTTCGCCGAGTTGTCGCTAGAGGACTGGGACTGGCAGATCGCGGTCAACCTGATGGGCGTGGTCAAAGGCTGCAAGGCCTTCCTGCCGCTGCTCGAGCGCAGCAAGGGGCGCATCATCAACGTGGCGTCCATGGCGGCGCTGATGCAGGGGCCGGGCATGAGCAACTACAACGTTGCCAAGGCCGGTGTGCTGGCACTGTCGGAGAGCCTGCTGGTAGAGTTGCGCCAGCTGGAGGTGGCGGTGCATGTGGTCTGCCCGTCGTTCTTCCAGACCAACCTGCTCGATTCGTTCCGTGGCCCCAATCCGGCGATGAAGGCCCAGGTCGGCAAGTTGCTGGAGGGCTCGCCGATCAGCGCGGCTGACATCGCCGACTACATCCATCAGCAGGTCGGTGCCGGCGAGTTTCTGATCCTGCCCCATGAGGCCGGGCGCCAGGCCTGGCAGCTCAAGCGCCAGACACCGGAGCGGCTGTACGACGAGATGGCGGAAATGGCGGTGAAGATGCGGGGCAAGGCCCAAGTGCGCTGATTTTAGGGTTTGTCTGTAAGGGTAATTACCCGTCTGCGTAGGCTTGTTCTGATTTGCAGTGAAGGCGTTGAGTAGCGGAATATCCCCATGCAATCTCCGGTTTTCCCTGATGCCGGAGGACTGGAACATGTTGGTCATTGGACGTGAAGTCGGCGAAGTCATCACCATAGGTGACGATATTCGGATCATGGTGGTGGAAGCACGAGACGGCATGGTGCGTTTTGGCATCAGTGCCCCGCGGGAGGTGTCGGTGCACCGGGCAGAGGTGTACAAGCGGATCAAGGCGGGGGAGGCACGCAAGTCGAAGTCGGTCTGAGCGGGCTTGCCGGCGCTATCGCCGGCAAGCCCGCTCCCACATCAATCCTGGTGACCGGTGCTGGCCGCGCGTGTTCCTGCCGACGATAGGGCTTGTGATTCAGTCAAGCAGCTCCCGCGGCACATCATGCTTGGCCAGCAACTGGCATTGCTGGCTCTCCAGGTCGAACAGGATGAACGCCTGGCCCTTGGCCAATGCCTGGCGCACCCGCAGTACGCGGGTTTCCAGCGGGGTATCGTCGCCGTTGTCGGTGCCGTCACGGGTCACGAAGTCCTCGATCAGGCGGGTCAGGGTTTCGGCTTGCAGTTGCTCGTAGGGGATCAGCATGGGGTTCGGCTTCGGTAATGAATGACGCCAATGCTACGCGAAACCTGGCACCGGGTGCTCACCCCTTGTTGCCCACCAGGCTGTCCACCGCCGGGACCCGCGTGTCGCTCTCCATCTGGGCATCGTGCTCAAGCTGATGGCTGAAGCGCTCCAGCGAGGCATTGGCCGGGTGCGAGTCGCTGGCAAAGACCGGTGGGCTGAGCAGGTAGCCGGACAGCAGACGGCTGAGCGCGGCCAGGCTGTCGATGTGAGTACGCTCGTAGCCATGGGTGGCATCGCAGCCGAACGCTACCAGCGCTGTGCGAATGTCGTGCCCAGCGGTCACCGCCGAGTGGGCATCGCTGAAGTAGTAGCGAAATACGTCGCGGCGCACCGGCAGGTTCTGGTCGCCGGCCAGATTCAGCAGGTGGCGGGACAGGTGATAGTCGTAAGGCCCCGAAGAGTCCTGCATCGCCACGCTGACGGCATGTTCGCTGGAGGCCTGGCCGGGCGCGACCGGGGCAATATCGATGCCGACGAATTCGCTGACATCCCAAGGCAGGGCCGCAGCAGCGCCAGAGCCGGTTTCCTCGGTGATGGTGAACAGAGGGTGGCAGTCGATCAGCGGCTGACGGCCGCTTTCCACTACAGCCTTCAGCGCGGCCAGCAAGGCGGCTACGCCGGCCTTGTCGTCCAGGTGGCGCGCACTGATGTGGCCGCTTTCGGTGAACTCTGGCAACGGGTCGAAGGCGACGAAGTCGCCGATGGATACACCCAAGGCTTCGCAGTCGGCTCGGGTGGTGCAGTAAGCGTCCAAGCGCACTTCCACGTGCTCCCAACTGACCGGCATCTGGTCGATGGCGGTGTTGAACGCGTGCCCGCTGGCCATCAGCGGCAGTACGCTGCCACGCAATACCCCGGTGTCGGTGAACACACTGACGCGACTGCCTTCGGCGAAACGGCTCGACCAGCAACCCACCGGCGCCAGGGCCAGGCGGCCATTGTCCTGCAACTGGCGCACGCTGGCACCGATGGTGTCGAGGTGGGCCGAGACAGCGCGGTCGGGTGAGCTTTGCCGGCCCTTGAGGGTGGCGCGGATGGTGCCGCGGCGGGTCAGTTCGTAGGGGATGCCCAATTCGTCGAGGCGTTCAGCGACATAACGCACGATGGTGTCGGTGAAGCCGGTCGGGCTGGGGATGGCCAGCATCTCCAGAAGGACACGCTTGAGGTAGTCGAGATCGGGTTCGGGGTGTCGTTCAGACATGGGTACTCCTCGGGTCATGCTGTACCGTTGCAGGCCCTATCGCCGCAAGCCGGGTCTCACAGACCATTCACGGCTAGAGAGCGGTGCAGTACGTGTGGGCGCCGGCGTGCCGGCGACAGGGCCGTCACTGATTCACGCCAACGCCCGGCTGTGCGGGAACAGCAAGTCGACGAAGCGCTCTGCCGTTGGCTGCGGTTCATGGTTGGCCAAGCCGGCGCGCTCGTTAGCCTCGATGATCACGTAATCCGGGTGTTCGGCATCGCGCACCATCAGGTCCAGGCCCACCACTGGAATCTCCAGTGCCCGTGCTGCCCGCACGGCCGCGTCGGCCAGCACCGGGTGCAAACGCTCAGTCACGTCTTCCAGGGTGCCACCTGTATGCAGGTTGGCAGTCCGGCGCACGGCCAGGCGCTGGCCGGCGGGCAGCACACTGACGTAGTCCAGACCGGCGTCACGCAGGGTGCGTTCGGTTTCGTCATCCAGCGCAATGCGGCTTTCGCCACCCGTGGCGGCCTGCCGTCGGCGGCTCTGGGCTTCGATCAGCTGGCGGATGCTGTGCTTGCCGTCACCCACCACGTGCGCCGGGTGGCGTATCGCCGCTGCCACCACTTCGTAGCCAATTACCACGATGCGCAGGTCCTGGCCGGGGTGGAAGCTTTCCAGCAGCACGCGGCTGTCGAAGCGTCGCGCGTGCTCGATGGCCTGGCTCACCTCGTCATAAGTGCTCAGGTTGACCGCTACCCCTTGGCCCTGTTCGCCATCCACCGGCTTGACCACCACGGCGCCGTGTTCGTCGAGAAACGCCAGGTTGTCATCGGCGTTGCCCGCCAGCTGCTGCATCGGTACCTGCAAGCCTGCCGCGTGCAGCGCTTGCTGGGTCAGGCGCTTGTCCTGGCACAGCGTCATGCTCACCGCGCTGGTCAGGTCGCTCAGCGACTCGCGGCACCGCACCCGGCGCCCGCCGAGGCTCAGGGTAAACAGGCCGCCCTCGGCGTCGTCCACCTGCACCTCGATTCCTCGCCGATAGGCTTCATCGACGATGATCCGCGCATAGGGGTTGAGCCCGGCTTCGGGGCCGGGACCAAGGAACAGTTGCTGATTGATGCCGTTCTTGCGCTTGACCGCGAAGGTCGGCAGGTTGCGAAAACCCAGCTTTTCATAGAGCCGCTTGGCTTGACGGTTGTCGTGCAGCACCGACAGGTCCAGGTAGGCCAGGCCCCGGCTCATGAAGTGTTCGATCAAGTGGCGCACCAGCACTTCGCCAACCCCGGGCCGGGTGCACTGAGGGTCCACGGCCAGGCACCACAGGCTGCTGCCATGCTCGGGGTCGTCAAAGGCTTTGCTATGGTTCAGGCCCATGACGCTGCCAATTACCGCGCCGCTGTCTTCGTCCTCGGCCAGCCAATACACCGGGCCGCCCTGATGGCGCGGCGTGAGGCGGTCCGGCTGCACAGGCAGCATGCCGCGCGCCTGGTACAGGGTGTTGATCGCCTGCCAGTCGGCATCGCTTTGCGCCCGGCGGATGCGAAAGCCACGAAAGACCCGTTGCGCCTGGCGGTAATCAGTGAACCACAGCCGCAAGGTGTCGGACGGGTCGAGGAACAAATGCTGCGGCGCCTGGGCCAGCAACTGCTGAGGCGCGGCCACATACAGGGCGATGTCGCGCTCACCGGGACGTTCGTCCTGCAGCGCCTCTGCCAGGCTGGCAGGGTCCGGGTAAGTATGGCCGATCAGCAGCCGCCCCCAACCGCAGTGCAAAGCCCGCGGCTGGTCGTGGGGCTCGCTGCCATCACCTGCCAGGCGTGCCTGCAGGCGCTCGTAAGACGGCGTCTGGCCACGCAGCAGGCGCTGACCGTAAGCGATTTCATGGGCTTTCATCGGTCAGATTCCTTGTTCGCTGAGCCACAGGTTCAGGGCTGCCAACTGCCATAGCTTGGAGCCGCGCAGCGGGGTGAGCTGGCCGTGGGGGTTACTCAGCAGGCGGTCAAGCATGGAGGGGTTGAACAAGCCACGGTCCTGGCTCGGGTCGGTCAGCAGTTCGCGTACCCAATCCAGCGTCGCACCCTGCAGGTGCTTGAGGCCCGGCACCGGGAAGTAACCTTTCTTGCGGTCGATCACTTCCTGGGGAATGACGCGTCGCGCGGCCTGCTTGAGCACCTGCTTGCCGCCGTCCGGCAGCTTGAAGCGCGCCGGAATGCGCGCCGACAGTTCGACCAGGCGGTAGTCGAGGAACGGCGTACGTGCTTCCAGGCCCCAGGCCATGGTCATGTTGTCGACCCGTTTGACCGGGTCGTCGACCAGCATCACCGTGCTGTCCAGGCGCAGTGCCTTGTCTACCGCATCGGGGGCGCCGGGGCGGGCGAAGTGCTCGCGGACAAAATCACCCGCCACGTCTGTGTCCAGCTGCCAAGGGGCCTGTACGGTGTCGCGGTACTCGGCATGGCTACGGTCGAAGAACGCACTGCGGTAAGCGCTGAAGGCATCTTCGGCGCCGTCCACCTGCGGGTACCAGTGGTACCCGGCAAACAATTCGTCGGCGCCCTGGCCGCTCTGCACACCTTTGCAGTGTTTGGCCACTTCCCGCGAGAGCAGGTAGAAGGCAATGCAGTCATGGCTGACCATCGGTTCGCTCATGGCGCGGAAGGCCGCCGGCAACTGCTCGATGATTTCGTGTTCGGCGATGCGCAGCTTGTGGTGGCGGGTGCCGTAGTGTTTGGCGATCAGGTCGGAGTACTGGAACTCGTCGCCGCGCTCGCCCCCGGCATCCTCGAAGCCGATGGAGAAGGTCGACAGGTCGTCGACGCCCACCTCGCGCAGCAGCCCGACCAACAGGCTGGAATCGACACCGCCAGACAGCAGTACACCGACGTCCACGGCAGCGCGTTGGCGAATTGCCACGGCGTCGCGTGTAGCGTCGAGTACCCGGGTAGTCCAGCCTTCCAGGTCGAGCTCGCGCTCATCCGGGTTGGGGCCGAACTGCAGCTGCCACCAGGTTTGGCGCTCCACCTCACCATGGCGATCGATGCGCATCCAGGTGCCGGGTTCGAGCTTTTGCACGTTGGCCAGCAGGGTGCGTGGCGCTGGCACCACGGCGTGGAAGTTGAGGTAGTGGTTGAGCGCTACCGGGTCGATCATCGGGTCGATGTCGCCGCCTTTGAGCAGCGCTGGCAGGGTCGACGCGAAACGCAACCGCTCGCCGTTGCGCGAAAGGTACAGCGGCTTGACGCCCAGGCGGTCGCGGGCCAGGAACAGGCGCTGGTTATCGCGCTCCCAGATGGCCAGGGCGAACATGCCATTGAGCTTGGGCAGCAGGGCCGCACCCCAGGCGTGGTAGCCCTTGAGCAACACTTCGGTGTCGCCGTCGGACCAGAAGGTGTAGCCCAGGTCTTGGAGCTCCTGGCGCAGTTCGGGGAAGTTGTAGATGGCCCCGTTGAAGGCCAGCGAGAGGCCGAGGGTGTTATCGACCATCGGCTGCGCCGAGCCATCGGACAGGTCCATGATCTTCAAGCGCCGGTGGCCGAGGGCAATCGGCCCCAGGCTATGGAAGCCCCAGGCGTCGGGACCGCGTGGCGCCAAATGATGGGTCATGCGCTCTACCGCGGCGAGGTCCGCCGGGCGAGGGGCTTGGCCGAGGGGGGTGAAACGTAACTCTCCTGCTAATCCGCACATGTAACGTAAACCCTTTGAGTTTCGGCACTCTTGGCGTTACTGGCTTTTAGCTCGTACCATTTTTGTACCACTTTCCAGCGATTTCAGCTTATCAAGCTCAGCCCAGTCATTCGGCGAGTTGATCCACTTCGCATATGTCGAAAGCAGCACCTGCACGCTATGCCCGAGTTGCGCGGCGATGAATGCCGGGTTCATGCCGGCCATCAGGCACATGGTCGCGTATGTGTGGCGCGTGTCGTACATCCTGCGACGCCTGATACCAAGCTTCCGTAGGGCTGCCAGCCAGTAGCGTTTTTGACTCGTCTCGGAGCGAATGAACATCTCCGAGCGGTCACCTGTCCCACTGGGCGCGAACACGTAATCTGAACGGGCCTCGGTGAGCGGTCTGGCTTTTTCGAGCGCATGCAGGGCGCGATCGTTCAATAAAACTTTTCGGGAACGCTTCGTTTTGGTGCGATCCTGGATCACTCCACGGATCTGAATGCGGCAAACGTTGGCAGTCTTTACGCGCCTGTCGATCTCGCTCCAGCGCAGAGCCATCACCTCGCCCGGCCGCATGCCGGTGTAGAAACAGAACTCGAAATAGGCGGCGTAAATTGCCGTCATGCCGCTCGTCGTTTCGTAAAGATGAGCAATGATCGAATCCGCTTCCTCTTTGGTGAAAGGGTCGACCTCACGCTTCGGCACTTTGGCGCCTGGGATAGACAGGGCCGGATTTCGAACAATCAACTCGTCCGTCACCGCCTGCTGGAAGATCGACGCCAGTAGGCCGACCACGCCCTTGCGGCGTACCGGGGAAGTCCACTTGATATCGTTCATGATCTTGCGCAGGAGCACTGACGTGATGGTGTCGATCGGCTTCTCGGCCAGGTAAGGAACCCAATACACCTGCAGAGCAGAGCGGTAGTTCTTCCGAGTACCTTCCACGATCTGCAAGCTGTTGAGCCAGTCCTGCGCGTAGTCAAAGAAGATCGGGGTAGTTTGCTCCTGCACCACCACGCTGCGCGTATTGGGAAACAGCTCGGCGTACTTCTCTGTCGTCAGCGCGCCGAGCTTGTCCAGCCCCTTTACTTGAGCACGTAGACTCGCTGCTGCTGCGATCCCTTTCGGGGTCTGAGGGAAGGGGAGCGTCTCGCAGCACCGCTTCTTGTTCCAGGTGAAGCGAATTCGGATTGAGCGCCCGACAAGCTCGACTCCGGCCGGCAGGTCCATAGGCTTTCGATCCATTCGTCATATCTCCTTTTGCTGTACATGATCCTGCCGTTGATCTTCATCCACACCCAGTTGGGGATGATGCCTTTCTCACGCTTGCGCTGAAGCGCCTTCGCTGTACACCCCACCAACTCGCCCATCCGTTTCTCGGTGACCTTGTCGTGCACATGGTCCTCGGGCAGATTCTCTGCTGCTGCCATCGCTATTCCTCCTGGCGCGTCAGGTTGTGGTTGTCACGCTGATCTGTCACGTCATCCCAATCCCAGCTCAGCTTTGGATCAATCGGCGGGTGAGCCTGCAGGGTGTGCAGGTCCAGCAGCGTGAAGTGCCCGTCCATCCAGCCGGCGGTGTCGATGTGGTAGACGTTGCCAAGCACTGCCGGGCGTCGAACTGGGGTATGGCCCACCACTACTGCGCGCACACCGTCGACGCCGGAGCAGTCCTCGGCAGTAATGCGCCTGCGCGACCACTGCGCCATTGCTGAGACGTGCTCGGCCTCTGCCTGTGAGCCGTCCTTTGCCGCCCAGGTGAACTCGCTCCATAAGTGGTAAGGGCAGTCTGCGTGCACAATGCCAATCAGCCCCTGCGGCGTCTCGACTTCGATGATCAGCGGGAGGTCGGCCAGCAGCTCGACGTAGCACGCCTGCTCGACAGACGATCTGGCATACAGCCAGGCGCCACCGTTGGCCAGATGCACATCGCCAACGCGACCGGATGGATCGAACCGGTACGCCTCGACTGCCATCTGCTCATGATTCCCGCGCACAGCGTGGAACCATGGCTTGGCCAGCCAGGCGTCCACCTGGTCAGACTCCGGGCCGCGGTCGACCAAGTCACCTACCGAGAACAGCCGGTCCACTGCGGGATTGAAGCCAACCAGGTCCAGGGCGCGCTGCAGCCGGGTGAAGTGACCGTGAATGTCGCCCACAGCGAAATCTCGCCCGGCGGTGTTGATCGGGAAGTGCTGCAGGATGCTCATGCTCGACCTCCTGCCAATGCAGCCAGTTCAGCCACCAGCGCCTCAGTGCGCCCGTAAAACTTCCCAGCATCCTCATTCACGAAGCGCTCGAGCACGGTGGCCACGGCCTGCTGGTTGGCCAGGCCGCGCAGATCAACTTCCGGAAAATTTTCCGGACGTTTCGCATCAGTCGCGGCCGGATGGATAAATGCCTCCTGATTGATCAGCAGGGTGCGCACAGGCCTGATGCCCTTCACCTTGCTCACCCAGTTCGTATCGGGCACGCACCAGGGCAGCATGTGCAGGCACCAGGCTGTGGCGGCGTTCGACTTCTGGCTGCTGGTCCAGTACTCGCGCAAACCAAATGCCTGCGCGGCGTCGTGGTCTGGAATGGCCCCGGCGCGACCCCAGCCTTCAAGCTGGAGAAGGTTGCAGCGCAGCACCTGCAGTTCCTCGATTGACGGGATGTGCCAGCCCCAGGTGCCACGGATGTTCATGCCCAGCACCTTGCGGGCGATTTCGCTGCCCTCGGCGGCCATGGCCTGGGTGTTGGCCATCCCGTTGAAGCGTGACGTTGCCCCACGGATGCGCGGGCGCGGGCCTTGTTCCTGCCACCAGTGGGCGGCGACTTCGAAGTCTCGACCGGCATCGATCACCGCATGCTCGGCGCCGTCGAAGAAGATCCGGCCGGCGAAGAATCCCCCGCCCAGGGGCTGGCCGACAGCGGGGAGGGCGGCGGGGTTGATGGATCGGCGTTTCATTTGCTCACCTCAATCTTGCGCGTAACGATCCGGCTGCCCTGTTCGTCATGCACCACCAGAGGGGCGCTCTGGCGAGCCATGCGACCGTCGGGTTGTTGGTAGTAAGTCGGCACGCCGTAGAAGGGGCCATCGGGCGCGAATGGATCCGGCAGCTTGTCCATGTTGTTGATCATCCATTCCGTCATCGCCGCGTTGATGGCTCGAGTGATCGGCCCTTTGCCGGTGTCGTCGCTGCCGTAGTAGGTGGCGCTATCCTCGAACTGGCCGCCGATCCAAGTGATACCGAACAGACCTTTGTCGGCTTCCGATGCCTCGGCGCGGTGCGCAGGGTTTACGCACAGCACATCGCACAGACCGTCCCAGCCGAGCTCAGCTTCAAGCGCGACATGGTGGTCGCGCAGGTAGCAGCCGTACATGACCAGCAGTTCGCGGTTGTGCTGCTGCAGTGCTCGGCAAGCCTCGGCGTACCTGTCCATAACGGACTGGCTCCATGGCAAGTTGCGCTTGAATGCACGCATGCCTTTGCTAGCATCCAGGCGCTCCCGGTCGTCTTCAGCGATGACGTGGCGAAGCGCCCGGCGCATCATGATCAAGTAGGTGCGCAGCGACAGGCCTTCACGGCAGCTGAGTTCGACCAGGCGGTCAAAGTGTTCGGGCTTCATGCGCATGATTGCCCCCGGAAGTGATCAGCCAGCACCCGGCGCCCGTCGAGCCCGCACGCGGCGGACAAAGCGGCGACCTGGCCAAAGGTTGTCGAGCGCTGCTGCAGGGCATCCCACAGCAGCAGGAGCAGGTCGACTTGCTTCATGGCTGCTGCTCCTGCTGTCCCTGAATCTGGTTTGCCAGCACAAGAGCTCCGATCAGCACCTGCTGGCGCCGCTGCATGTCCAGGTACTCGCGGAGAGCCTTCACGATTAAGCTGTTCATGCTGCGGTCGTCGGCAGCCGCTGCCGCTGCTACCTGGTCGCGCATCCCGTCCGGCAGGCGGACAACAAATTTGTCGAGGCTGTGACTATCAAAGGCCATGGTGCGGCTCCTTCGAGATTGGCTGATTCTGGCCGCCGGGCGTGCGCCCAGCGGAAGAAATGAAGAACTGAATTACTGAAGAATTCTGCGGACGGGGCGGACGAGAAACTCGTAGTTCTTGCGGTTGCCGCCGAGGCAGCCAACCTCAAAGTCCATGTTGTAGGCGCCGTAGGCGGAGCGCTGCGAGCTCGACACGTACCAGGCCTTCTCGAACGACGCAGGCAGGTACAGGTAGCCGTGGTGCAGCTCGCCGGAGGCTGGGAGGTAGAAATCGGCGTGACCGTCGCAGGTAAAGGCGTATGCAGCGTCGGCTGCTGGGTGCGACCCGTCGCGATTGACCAGGATGGCGGTGTTGGCGCGACCATCGATCTGGCTGGTAGCTTCGACCTTGGTGCCGTGCTCGCTATAGGCGTGCTTGCCTACGTCCTGAGCGGCGAAGATGAGGTGGCACATGCCTTCAGGGTAAAGACGCAGACCGCCGTAGATGCCGCCTTGGCCAGGCCAGTACTCACCGATGGCGGGAGGGGTGAGCGCAGCCTCGGCGACCGGTTCGGAAAGGCTTTCCAGGAACTGGGCGACAGTTGGCTGTGACTCTGGTGAGAACAAGTTGAAGGTCAGGTGCAGGTTCTTGGCCTGGACCAATGGCGCTTGCTTCATGGTGAATCTCCTTTTTCCAGGCAAGCCGAGGGCATGCCGCGGTTGATGGCTTTCGCAAAAATCAGTGATGGGTCAGTTCAGGCGGAAGGCGTCACGCCACCGCCAAGGCGCACTCGGCGCGCCGGTAGATCCGTGATGAGGCGATGCTGCGATCGCCTGGTCGGCGGACGCGGGTGAATTCTTCGGTGGTGCTGGTAACGGAGTGGCCGACCAGGATGGCGCAGAGGGCGATGATGGCCGGACTGATGATCTGCCGCTTGAACGCTTCCGCCACCAGAGCTGCGCGGCGTTGTACGCCGAGTTTTGTGGTCAGGGCGAGCAGGCGCTTGTCGATCGATCCTGCTGATATGCCAAGGCTCTTGGCTGCTTCCTTGGAGGTAAGGCCAGATGCGACTGCCATGAGGCATTCCAGCTCGCGGGGCGCGGCTCCTCGACCGAGGAAGCCGACAAGCCCGTTTGCAGTGATCGTCTCAGTGTGCATCTTCGTTGCCCCATGCTGGTTGCTATGGAGCGGAAGTTACAACTTGTAATTTTCAATTGCAAACGAAATTTGTAATTTGGCTTGCAAAAAAGGCCGCTCGTGCGGACTGATGCGGTGGTTAGGCGAACATTCCCCACCAGAAGACGTGGCCGAGTATGGTGACCTGCTGATCTTGCAGCTGTTGGAAGGAGTAGTCTTCGTCTGGATGGTCATCACGGTTGAAGCTGCGCAGCCTCAGGCCGCTGGGAAGGCGAAATACCTGCTTGATGCGGAGTTGGCCGTTATGGCTGATCGCATACATCTCGCCATCGACCACATCGGTCAACTGGTTCTTACCTATGTTCACGCCCACCGTCGCTCCGTCCCTCAGGACAGGCAGCATGCTGCTTCCGCTAACCGTTACGCACTTCGCGTTTGAGAACTGGACGCCGTTTTCTCGCAGATCTTGCTTTGAAAACCGGAGCTTCGAGACTGGGCCCTCTTCGATGGCAAACCTTCCTGATCCTGCGGATAGCTCTACCTCGCGAAGGAGCGGGACGTAGACCTCGTCATCATCAAGAGGGGTGGATTCATCCCATACCCTGATCTCAGGTAGCTGAGTGTCAGCTGTCTGCTTGAGATCACTTCGAGCAAGGCCCTCGAGAAACTCAGCCGGCGTCTTCACGTTCATCATACCGCTGGCCACCAGAAGTACCTGTGGCCTGATGCCTAAGACGTTGGCTATTTCCTTGAACTTAGATGAGCGCGGGAACGATCGCCCTGATTCCCAGGCTTGGACTGATTGAGGGGTGATGCCCAGTCGCCGGGCCAATTCTGATTGATTGATACCCAGCTTTTCGCGAGCTTCAGAGATGGCCTGTGCAATGGTCGGTGTGTTCATGTCCATAGATTACAAGCGTTCCTTGTAGTCAGCATTGCAAATGTCATTTGTAATTACAGTTTTTCGGCTGTAGTCTCTGCAGCAATGTCATACGTCCGCTGAGACCGCCCATGAGTATCGAAGCAATGTCCAGCGCCGTGGAGGCTCTGGGAAGCCAGACCAACCTGGCGAAAAAACTTGGCTGCACGCCTCAGAACGTTCAGCGCATGTGCGCCACCGGCCATGTGCCAGCCAAACACGTTCTTCGAATTGAGGCTGAGTCCGGCGTTTCCCGCTGCCTGCTTCGGCCTGATCTGTATCCAGACCCTGCCCCAACCTTGAACGAAAGGTTACCTGTCGACTGCGTGTGCGAGCAGTCCGTTGAATCTGCTGTTAATCCATCCAGTACCGCGCAGGCCTCCCCATGAGCGCCTGGGCATCCCAGTTTTTGTTGTCTGGCTGACTTTTCTCCAGGCAACAAAAAACCCGCCGTAGGAAGCGGGTTTCTCTAACCAGTCCCCTGGCAGGGACTTTTTGAATCTTCGTCGAAAGGAGACGAATTCATGCACCCAAAAAATACCACCGCGCCATCACCGGCGCAAGCCATCAAGACAGTCGGGAGCTCTTTCCTCGACACCCCAATCGACAACCGCGGGCTTTACCTGCTCAAGGTGGAGGGGGGGCATCAATGCAGAGGACGCGCTGCATACCGCCAAGGTCCTCGCATCTGGCATGGGCCAGATCTGTCAGCACATGCACGACTCGCTCAACTACGGCGAGCTCGTCTACTGCGATGCGATGTCGACCCTCAAGTTCTTGAGCGAGACGGTAAGCACGCTCGTTTGGTCGGTGGAGAAGGGCGGTGCTTCCAGTGTGGAGGTGCCAGGCCATGAGTAAGACACCACCTTGCTTCAGCGAGCTTTTGCTGCGCGTTGATCAGCAGTTCCCTTCGGCCTGGGAGGAGGGCGCATTTCTCACGGATGAGCAGGCCGAGCAACTCAAGCGCATCAGTGATGCAGCTTCGCAAACTGCCGGGCTGCTGACCTCCGGGATTGCCGCGATGGGTGAGCTTTTGGCCTGGGTTGGCACTACTGGCGAGCTGAGCGCTGAGTCTCTAACCAGTACTGGCTGGTTGATTCAGCATCTTGCCGACACCGCCGGCCGCCTTCACGACGAACAAGAGAGCGCAGACTACAAGCTCCAGACCCTGCCACGCTCCGCGCCACAAAAACCTTCCTCTCGTAATCGTGGCGCGGGAGGTGCGGCATGAAGAACTCACCCGCTATCGCCAAGCTTTCCCTCGACCTTGCAGCGAT
The DNA here is from genome assembly GCF_021602025.1 of Pseudomonas ceruminis. Taxonomy (GTDB): domain Bacteria; phylum Pseudomonadota; class Gammaproteobacteria; order Pseudomonadales; family Pseudomonadaceae; genus Aquipseudomonas; species Aquipseudomonas ceruminis. Next base: position 27,455 of record NZ_BQHW01000010.1, on the reverse strand, counting down.
GGTCCGCCGCCATATCGACGTTCCCGATCCCACTGCGACTGGCGGGGATCTGCCGTCGCTGGTCAGCGCCTACTGGAAGGTGAGCGGGATCATCGATGCGCCGGAGGAGGGGCCGCGCACCCGCCGCCATCGTCTTAACCAGATGCAGTTGATCGACCTCGAGCACATTTCGCTGGCGATTTACCGTCAGGTGATGGCGCTCACCGGCCTGAGCATCCATCCCGCCTGGCGCTGTGTCATGTCCGCCATCCGCATAGAGGAAATGGGCGGCGATATCACCAACCCTGAAGCGCAGCGTGAAGTCCAGGGACTGCTGTCCTGGGTCGCCGGCTGCGAATTCCGTGAGCAAATCATTCTTGAGCGCTGGATGGTACTCGAAGGAGCAACTGCATGAGCATCGTCAAATTCCAAGGCGGCGATGCCGTCACCATGACCAGCCTGGAGTTGGTCGACTTCATCAACAATCATCGTAAGGGACAGGCCGACCTGGCTGGCCAGGTTTTCCCATCCAAGGGTTTCGCAAGGCTTGAGCACTACACTTTTTTGGAGAAAGTCCCGCAGGTACTGGGTGAAACAGGTGCCCAGAAATTTCTGGGCACCTACCGAGACACTCAGAACAAGGAGCGGCCCTGCTACGCACTTCCCAAGCGGGAGTCGTGCCTGCTCGCCATGTCATACAGCTACGAGCTGCAGGCCGCAGTGTTCGACTACATGACCGAGCTCGAACAGCGGTTGGCCAGGCCGCAAGCCGACGTAATGGCTGCGCTGTCTGATCCGACGGTGCTCAAGGGGTTGCTGCTGGAGAACGTCGAGAAACGCCTGGCGCTGGAAGGCGATAACAGGGAGCTGGCTAGTGAAAACCTGCTGCTGGAGCAGAAGGTCGCGGCTGATTCCCCGAAGGTGGAGTTCCACGATCAAGTGGTGGTTTCGCACAACGTCATGTACGTGCGCGAAGTGGCCCAAGCAATCGGTACTGGTCAGAACCGACTGTTCGACTTCCTCAAACAAAAGCGCTGGGTCGATCGGTATGGACAGCCCTATCAAGCAAAGATCGAGGCGGGGTACTTGGTTGCCTCTGCAAGCTCCTACAAAGACCCGGACACAGGCGAGCGGCGCACGAAGTTCACCTGCCGCGTAACGGGCAAGGGATTCGCCAAAATCCAGGCATTGTGGGCTAGCCGTGATGCAGATCTGCTGGAGGATGCCCAATGAGCAAGGTGATCAACAAGGCCTATTTCGAGAGCTTCTCCAATTCGGCTCTGATGTTGCTGTCCTTCGAGGCCGTCATGGACGCAATCGAGGTGGTCAGCGATGGCGCCAAGATCCGCGAGTTTGACGAAACCTATGTCGGCCTGGTTGGCGCCAGCCTGGCGCTGAGTGTGCTGTTCGAACGACAGACCGGCAGTGATGCTTCGGTCGTGTCGGGCGAGCACCTCGCGCAGGAGCGTCGGCATCTGCTGGAGGGTGGTGAGCCGCCAACCTTCAGCATTCCGATCGTCAACACTCTGCGCGAGCCACTGCGGCCCGAGGTTTTCGACCATCTGACCACTCTGCAGCTCGCCAGCGCGTCGTTCAACTATGCCGACAAGGTGTTCGAGACGATCAGCAACCACTCACCCCAGGCGCTTGAAATGGCCGAGGCGCGGGTTTCTTCGCTGGATGCGGTGACAGCGCTGCGCTCACTCGTTCTGCGGCTTTCTGGTGGCTCGCTGACCGATCTTGCGCAGCACGTCGCCAAGATCACCGGCGCTGGATCGGAGACTCTCCAATGACCCCGACCCCAAACCCTGCCCAGGCGCTCCAGCAGCGCGCTGGCGCAGCGATCATCACCGGCCCCTGGCCAACCTATTCGGCCTTCCGAGATCTGCCAGAGCGCGAGCGCTTGACGCTTTACGGAAGCGCGAAGGCGTATCGCGAGGCGCTGGAGCTTCAAGGCTTCCAGATGGCCGAAACCTACGACGCCTTCGTGCGCCGGGTCACAGAGGAGCTGCAGCTGTGAGCAAGCCAGTGAATGTGGAGAAAGCAACGCCCACGACCTTCCACGCCAAGCAGGCGCCGTACAGCTCATTGAGCAACGACGTGGTGGCCATGATCATCAACCCGGATGCCCTGGCGATCTGGACCTACCTGCAGACCCGTTCCAGCGACTGGAAGGTGATTGGTTCGCACCTGCAGGACCGGTTCGCAATCGGTCGTGAGCGCTATTCGAAGGCCATGGCGTGCCTCAAGGATTTGGGCCTGGTCAGCCATGAGGTGGTGCGCGAGGAGGGGACCGGCAAGGTGCTCGGCCGTCGTGTGATCGTCCACTACGAACCGAACCTACAGGTTTCCGAATATTCGGTTAACCGAAGTGTGGGTTTACCGAACTGTGGGCAAACCGACAGCTACTTAATAAAGGATTCTATTACTCAATCAATAGAGAAAGAACCAATGATGGGAGCTAACGCTCCCTCGGCACCGAAGACGAAGGCTCAGAAGTTCGACCCGATGACTGCCAAGCCGGCCAACGTGAGCGAACAGGTGTGGGCTGACTGGTGTCAGCACCGCCGCGAGATCAAGCACCCGCTGACGGCCACCAGTTGCAAGCGCCTGGCTGCAGACCTAGCCAAGCACCCACACCCCGACAAGGTGATCAACCTGTCCATCAGCAATGGTTGGAGGGGCCTGTTCCCGGACAAGGTTCTACCAGGGGCCGGCGCCAGCCGCCAATCTCATCACACCGACCTCGACAAGATTGACCACACCGAAGGGCTTGTACGCCAGCCCAACGGGACTTACCGGGTAGCAAGAAAATGACCACTCCACAGACTTTGGAATTCAAACCTGGCCAGTGCCGTGTGCACGGTGACTTCACTGATGAGCTGATTGAGTCGTTCTCGGGCGAACACTTCTGGCAGGGATGCAAGCGCTGCCAGTTCGACGCGCTGCATTCTGCTGACGAGGCCGTCCGTAGGGCGGCACAGGCTACCCGGCATGAACGGGCGTTGAACGTCGCCCTGATGGCGTCTGACATCCCGCTTCGCTTCCGGTCGTCCACCCTGGACACCTACCGCACCGAGACCGCAGGGCAGGCCGTGGCGCTGACCGAGTGCAGTGATTACGTGCGCGAGTTCGAGCCCAATTGGGACGTTGGCCGTTCGATTATGCTGCTGGGGGACGTGGGCACCGGGAAGACACACCTGGGATGCTCCATCGCCCAGCAGGTGATCCGAGAATTCGGGGCTACAGCCCGATACACCATGGCGATCGATATCATCCGCGACATCAAGATGACCTTCGACAAGAAGTCTGAGCAGACCGAGCGCGATGTCTACGCAGCACTGCTGAAACCAGACTTGCTGGTGATCGACGAGGTTGGCGTTCAGCACGGCAGCGACTTCGAGCGGCAGGTTCTGTTTGAGGTGATCGATTTGCGGTACCGGAATCTCATGCCGACCATCGTGATCTCCAACCTGGCCCTGGCCGGCCTGCGCAAGTGCCTGGGAGATCGTGCTGTTGATCGACTGACCGATGCTGGCGGGAGCGCCGTCCTGTTCACCTGGTCCTCGGCGCGAGGTGACGCATGACTGACGAACTGGTAATGGGCTACCCAGAGGCCGAGCACGGCGTGCTGGGGGCAGTCATGCTCGCGTCGCTGGACGGCAATGCCTCGCTGGTGGATGACATCATGGGGCAGATGACCAGCGGCGACTTCCTCTACGACGACCACGCGGCCCTGTTCGACGTGATCCGTGATTGCCTTGAGCGTGGCCTACCTGTCGATCCTGTAACGGTGGGGGATACACAGCGCGCCCTGCCAAGCGGCAAGGCCACCCTGGGCTTCGCGGCGGACTTGTGCCGAAATGTGCCCTCGGTGGCGAACGTCATGGCCTACGCAAAGCAGGTCAAGCAGTGGGCGGTAATCCGCCAGGTGGTCGACCTTGGCCATTCTGCGAAGGCTGCCGTTGCAAGTGGCCTGGTGCCAGACGAGATCATTGCCCAGGCCCAGCAGTCCATCGCTGACTTACGCGACCTTCAGGGCTCCGAGAAGGCCGGGTACAAGCGCATGGCCGAGGTGCTGCCCAAGGTCTTTGACGGCATGCAGGAAGTGCTGGACGACCGAGCACCACCGAAGCTGTCGACCGGCCTGACTGACCTGGACAAGCTGATCGGCTTCCTGCGCCCCAAGAGCATGGTGGTGATTGCCGGGCGCCCAGGGAGCGGCAAGACCATGCTGGGGCTCCAGATCGTCAACCACGTAGCCATCCGCGGCGCCGGAGTGGGCCTGATCTTCAGTCTGGAGATGGACGAGAAGGAACTCACTGTTCGCACCATCGCCTCTCAGGGCGGCGTAGACCTGCGCCGCATGGAGGAGGTCAAGAGCCTCGACGAGGACGAATGGCAGCGCATCGGGACCGCCGGCAGCAAGATCGAGGCTGCCCAGCTGTACCTGAACGACACCCCGGGCATGACCATGAGCGCGATCCGTTCGGACGCTCGCAGACTCCAGCGCGAAAAGGGCCTCGACATCCTGATGATCGACTACCTGGGCCTGGTGGGCGCGGAGGGCAAGAACCAGAGCCGCACCGATGCCGTGGCCAAGATTTCGATTGCCCTGAAGAACCTGGCCAAGGAGTTGAGCGTGCCGGTGCTGGTGCTGGCGCAGCTCAACCGGAACCCAGCGAGTCGCCCAGGCAAGAAGCCCCAGGCCAGCGACCTGCGCGACTCCGGCCAGATCGAGCAGGACGCCGATGCGGTGATCCTGGTCCACCACGACCCGGAGTCGGAAGCGGGCGAGCAGGGCGTTACCGAGCTGATCCTCGACAAGGGGCGCCAGGCCCCGCAGGGCTCATGCCTGGTACAGCGCCAAGGGCAGTACGCCCGATTTGTCAATTTTGCCGGCAACCGACTACCACCTGACGATGAAGTCGAGATGGCCCGCGTTCTGAATTTCTCCAAACACCGCAAGGGGAGCAAGCATCGTGAAACTTTCTGATCTGTGGCCGCGCGCTGGCGCTGGCAAACCTGCAACTCCGGTCCTCTCGGTAACCGTCACCAAGCGTGCTGGCGCTGAGCAGCCTGTTGCCACTGGCAATACCCCGCAACTCGCAGAAGCTCACCCACGCCTGGTGGGGCCCCGCGAGTTGCCGGAAACCCTTGAGGCCTGCGAGGCCCTGCACGAGCAGCTGGTGAGTGACGCAATCCGCCTGGAGCTGGCGCTGAGCCAGGCACAAGAGGGCGCTGTTCAGGGGCGCCCATACGACCGCAGCTGGTACAACCGGGCCAAGGCCGCGCTCAAGCACATCAACCATGACCGCACCCGCCTGCTGTACCGGTGCGGCCAGTTGCGCAAGGAGGCCAAGGCGCACACCCAGCAGCACATGGATCGGGTCATCCTCGACGTTATCAAGGAGGCAATGCCGGCTGACCAATTCCTGGGCTTTGTTCGAATTGCTGAGGCCCGCATGGCCCAAGGAGCCACTCGATGAGCAACGTTACTGCAGCGCTGCCGCGCCGAATGCTGGCTGACTTCGAACCGATGGTTTACCAGGGTGTAATGGCAGCGATCGTCAGGGTGCTGGCCGCAGACAGCACCAGCAACGCGACCCGGCAGAGTTGGCAGAAGTTGATTGACTCTGGTCCTCGAACCGGTGGGTTTCGAGCCTTGCTGTCGGCTCGCGATCAGTTCGACTATGACTGCATCTTGCATGCCCTGCTGCACCGAGAGCTCAGCCCTAAGCACTGGGATGTGTTGGTGGGCAAGTTCTCGACGCACAAGGCCAACCGTGTCAGTGCGATCGCCCGCAGCATTCCCCGGATCAGTTCGCCGGCACCGGCCCTGTTCATCTACAAGGCCACCACCGTGTGGTTCATCCCGAAGATGAAGGGCAAGCATGGTAAGCGCTCCTCCGATGTTGCGGTTTTGCCTGATGAGTTTTACGACATGAACACCTGGGATGTGGACGCGCGGCCAGACTCAACCCGCACCCGATGGCGCCGGGGTATTCACAAATGCCTTGAGGAGCTGGAGGAGGGCGCTGTCATCCATGTAACCGAGATCTTGGAGAGAGAGCAGCTAATTGATTGAGTCTCTTGACAATGGTGAGCGAATGAGCGAAATTGCCCACCATCCTCAGATCCCTGCGCATAAACGGGATTGAGACACAAAGCCCTGGCCATTAAGCCGGGGCTTTTGCGTTTCAGCGACCCAGTTTCTCCATGGCCGCGTCAGCCAGGAAAGACGACCGACTCTTCACGTTGTGGTCTCGCACATATCGGTCAATCTGCTGGATCACGAACCCCGGCAGGGTAACGTTGACCTTCTCGGTCTTGCCCAGGTACGGCGTAATGTCGATCTCCAGCATGCCCCAGCCCATGTCAGCGAAGTCGGGATTGTCCCGGTGGGCCGCGGCGCTGGTTGGCATCGGGATGGCCTGGCCGTTACTGGCGATCTCTTCCAGCATGATATGGGCGACCTCGACGGCAGAGGTATAGGCCTCCTCGAAGGTGTCGCCCGCGGTAACAGCGCCTGGAATATCGGGGATCTGAATGCCGGTGGCGGTGTTCTCGTCGCCCCACTCGATGCAGATTGGGTATTGCATGTTCGTCTCCTACAGAGGTGCAAAGGGTGAAGCCGGGTTATTTCAACCCGGCTCGTTCCTTGATGCTCTTTACCGTGCCGATCGGTAGATCCTTCTTGGGGTGTGGCACTGGTATCGAGTTTGGGTTGTTGGGGTGTTTGAAGATGTGGTGGCTTCCAGTGACACGTTTTAGAACCCATCCAGCTGCTTCAAGCTCCTTGATCAACTGCCTGCTTTGCACCTCCGTCTCCTTGTGTGGTTGATGTTGAAATTGTACCTCTAGGCGTATAACTCGTAAAGAGAAAAGATGCGCCTAGGGTTATTTTTATGCGGATGACACGCCCAGGCAGCTGGGCTAAGTCGGTAGTGGCGTCGTCTAATCCCGTGCGGACAATGGGCGGCTACGCGATGAGAGTCTGGGGTACGTGACCCAGCGATCCAGACCACGAAGCCGGGAAGCACCGGCCCTCCGCACCCATTCTGAGCCTCGGTACATGCCGGGGCTTTTTCGTATCTGGAGATCGCAAATGTCCGAAACCAACGAAGCCATCGCCTCTTTGCGCTCCAGCATCGACGTGCTTCGCGCCATAGTGGCCGGGATACAAGCTCAGGTATGTACCAAGGTTGATACCACAGCTTTCTCGGCCTTGGATTCCCGTGTCACCGCCTGCGAAGGCAAGATTTCCGAGCTTGGCACTCCGGTCGCCGCGCAGGGCCAAACCGTCACCGGCCTAACCAACACGATCACCCACGAGGCCAGCGCCAGAGAAGATGCTGACGACGCTCTGTGCACTCATATCGGGGCGCTCAGTTGTGGCTTGCAGGACAATCGTGCCGCAGCAAGAGCGATCTCGGCTCTAGCTACCCGAGTCTCCAGTGCTGAGGAGCCAACTTTGGAGGTTGACCCAGGCAAGGCCATTGAGCCCCTGCGCATGGGCACGGTCACCTTCTACGGTGAGTCGGCCCGTGCAATCCGTGATGCGCAGGAAGTCCTTCGCGCTGCTGGAGCGGGCCAGCTTGAGGTGGTGAAGCGCGAAAGCCAGGGTGACAGCCCCTTCTTTGTCGTTGACGGACAGGCATTCATCACGGCCGCGACGATCAAGGATTCCGCCATCGACCCTGCTCGCATTAGTGTCAAGGTGGCAGTGAACGAGCAAGGCCAGTATTACGTGGCAGGCGTCGGGCTTGGTTTGAGCGATGTGGCTAGTGAGCTGAAGCTTGGCCCTAGCCTGGAAAAGGATGTGCGCCGCCTGTTTCGCGAAGAGCTGATTGGCGCCGGCGCCGAGAAGGCTATCAACGAAAGGCTGGGAAAAATCGAGCTTGATCTATTGGCCCGGAAAGGCCGAGAAGACGCCGCCAAGATCACAACTGAGCAGAGGTTGGCGGCGCTTGAGTCAGTCGTTGGCTCGCTCAAACTCGGCTAGTGCATAAGCCTTCAGTTCGGCAATGGTCATCTGATCGACGTTCTTTGGCGTCGACGGGTAGTAGGTGGTCGAGCTTCCTGCTGGCAGCTGAATATCTGCAATCAAGTTCCAATGCTCGCCGGCATGAAGGTTGGCGAGATTCAGGCTATTGAGTTTGTATCTGCTCATCAAAGCTTCCTTTTTTAGAGCTACTTCGTTGGTGGAACATCGATGGTAGCTTTAAGTCACGCCTGCTTCTATGCGGGCTTTTTTATTTTTGGAGCACCCCTATGGCCGAACCAAGCACCGGCACCCTTGCAGTGACCGGCGTACTTGCCAGCGTCGGCCTCGGTGCCTTCTTTCCTCAGCTGGACCTGGCCACCCTGGTGGGCGCGTTCGGCGGGGCTTTCTTCTATGTTGTCTACGCCCGAGACATCGGCATGCTGCGCCGGATCGGCTACCTGCTGACTGGCTGGATTGGCGGCTACCTTGGTGCTGCTGAGTTACTGGCCCGGGCCTGGACGCAAACGGCAGGCCTCAGCGCCTTCGTTTGCGGTGTCTTCTGTGTGGTCACGTTCTCCGGCGTGTTGGAGTGGATGCAGACCGGCCAAATGCCTCGCTGGCTGCAATGGGTCTTCCGCCTGCGAGCCAGGAAGGAGGGTTGAATGGTTGCCGTTATCCAGGCCGCTCTGTGCGCCGTCATCTTCGTGATGATCGGCCTGCGCTACCGGCCATATCCCGATGCCCGGTACAAGCTGGGCGTATCGCTGATGGCCTGGGCCGCATGTGCGGTCACTGGCATGCAGTGCGTCAGCCTCATCGGCCGCATGGTGCTCCATGACGAGTTCGCTGATGTGTCGTGGTTCAACACTGCGTTCTACCTGCTGGCCGCCATGCTGGTCTGCCGGGCGAAGGGCAACGTCGCCAAGATTGTGCGGGTTGAATGATCCGCGCCACGAAATCGACATGCGCCATTTCGTGGCGCGAGGAGGCTGAATGGCCCGCATGATAGCAACGATCGTCTGCCGCCATCGCTGGTGGCTGAAGTACTACCTGGCCGGCGTCATGGCCATGTCCCACATCACCGGTCGCGAACCGAACTTGGCTCGCGTCATGCGCTGGATCGAGCGCGGCATCGTGACCGAGGTGCGCTGATGGCCAGGCTCAAGACGATCACGCCGCGACTTGCGGATGGCACAGGCTCCAGGGTCAAGGTCGTGAACCCCAGCAGTTGGCGCTGCGGCAAGACCAGCTCACAGCGCGGGTACAACTACAAGTGGCAGAAGGCCCGCGAGCGCCACCTGCTCGACCACCCGCTTTGCGTCTACTGCGCCAGGCTCGGTCGCACCACCGCAGCCACCGTGGTGGACCACGTCACCCCGCACCGCGGCGACATGACGCTGTTCTGGGACCAGAGCAACTGGCAGTCGCTGTGCAAGCCCTGCCACGACTCGGTCAAGCAGGCCGAGGAGGCTGCAGGGCTGGGCTGAGGCCGCGGCGGCGCGGGCGACATTGCAAAATGCACGTCAGTGACGTGCCACAAACCCCGGGGGTGGTCAAAATATAGTTATTCTCACTTAGCTAGACCGCCACCGACCCCACGTACAGATTTTTTTCCCCCACAGGATTTTTGTTAAATGGCTTTAACATCCCGCAAGCGCGCTTTCATCGCTGCGCTGAGGGAAGGTGCGTCCAATCGAGACGCTGCCGTGGCGGCCGGCTATTCCGAGAAGACAGCGTCTGCGGCGGGCTCTCGGCTGGTCAAGGACAAGGACGTCGCTGCCGAACTGATGAAGCTGCGTGCCCTGGGGCTGATGCCTCCAGATGTTAAAGGCGATGTTAAACCGGATGTTAAAGCCAGGCCCGCCGCCAAGGCTGCCAAAGAGGCTGAGCCGGGCCCGGAAGGGGCACCGGAATCCGAGGAGCAAGCAGAGCCGGAGCGTGCCGGCTTCGACCTGGCCCAGGCGCTGCTCCACCGTGACCCGAAGGACTTCCTCCTCTCGGTGATGAACGACATGGGCACGGAAGCGAAGCTTCGCGTAGATGCCGCCAAGGCCCTGATGCCTTTCGTTCACCCGCGCAAAGGCGAGAGCGGCAAGAAGGATCAGGCCCAGGCCAACGCCGATAAGGCAGCTACCGGCAAGTTCGGCACCCGCCGCGGCCCGCTGCAGTCGGTGAAATGATGGAGTGGTCAACCGCCTGCCCAGACTGGGAGCAGCGCATAGTTGCCCGCCGGAGCCTGATTCCGTTCGAGCCGCTGTTCCCGACCGAGGCTGAGGAAGCCCTGGACGTGTTCGGCGCGCTGCGCATGGTGGACGCCACCGGCAGCCCGTTGATGTGCGAAACCGTGCGCGACTGGGTCAACCAGTTCGTGGCTGCGATCTTCGGCGCCTATGACCCGGATTCAGGCCGGCGCCTGGTCAGCGAGTTCATGCTGCTGATCAGCAAGAAGAACGGCAAGTCGACCATCGCCGCCGGCATCATGCTCACCGCACTGATCCTTAACTGGCGGGCGTCGGGTGAGTTCATCATCTTGGCGCCGACCAAGGAGATCGCGGATAACTCCTACCTCCCGATCCGGGACATGGTGGGTGCTGACGAAGAGCTCAAGGCCTTGCTCAAGGTGCAGGATCACCTGCGCACCGTGACGCACCGTCAGACTAACGCCACCCTCAAGGTGGTTGCGGCGGACAGCGAGACGGTGTCGGGCAAGAAAGCCATCGGCGTGTTCGTTGACGAGCTGTGGGTGTTCGGCAAGCGGGCCAACGCCGAGGCCATGCTACGCGAGGCCACTGGTGGCCTGGCCTCTCGGCCAGAGGGATTCATCATCTGGGCCACCACCCAGTCCGATGCGCCGCCGGCCGGCGTGTTCCGCCAGAAGCTGATGTACGCCCGGAAGGTTCGGGATGGGGAGATCATCGACAAGTCGTTTCTGCCCGTGCTGTACGAGTTCCCCAAGGCGATGCTCGATGCCGGTGCCCACCGGGATTTCTCCAACGCCTACATCACCAACCCGAACCTGGGGCTTTCGGTAGACGAGCCGTTCATCGAGCGCGGCTATGCGCAGGCTCAACTCGACGGAGAGGAGTCGTTCCGGGGCTTCCTGGCCAAGCACCTCAACGTCGAGATCGGCCTGGCCCTGCTATCGGACAGGTGGGCCGGGGCGGACTTCTGGGAGCAGCAAGCGTCCGAGCTCTGCCGTACGTTGGACGATCTGCTCGAGCGCTGCGAGGTGATCGACATCGGCGTCGACGGCGGCGGTCTTGACGACCTGCTGGGCCTGGCTGCCATCGGCCGGGAGACTGGCACGCGCCGCTGGCTGACGTGGACCCACGCCTGGGCTCACCCCTCCGTTCTGGAGCGGCGCAAGTCCGAGGCGCCGCGGATCCGCGACTTCGCCAAGGACGGGCACCTGACCCTGGTGCAGCGTATCGGTGACGACATCGAGGACGTGGCCCAGCTTGTGGCGCGAGTGGAGCAGGCCGGCCTGCTGGACAAAGTCGGTCTAGACCCGGCGGGCGTCGGCGCCATTCTCGATGCACTCGAGGCGGTCGGCATACCGCGCGACAAGATCGACGGTGTTTCACAGGGCTGGCGCCTGGGCGGGGCGATCAAGACTGCCGAGCGCAAGCTGGCCGAGGGGACGCTGCTGCACGGTGGCCAGCCGCTCATGGCCTGGTGCTGCGGCAACGCCCGCGTCGAGCCACGGGGCAACTCGATCCTGATCACCAAGCAGGCCAGCGGCTCGGCAAAGATCGACCCGCTGATGGCGCTGTTCAACGCTGTGACGCTGATGGCGCTCAACCCTGAGGCGAAGGGCGGCATGGACAACTACCTCAACAACGGCTTCTTCGACCTCATAGGCTGACCATGAGATTCAAATGGTACAAACCCTCGACCTGGGGCTTTTTCGGTTACACCGACCCCGTTACTGGGGACTACGTGGAAGCCGACCTCGAGGTGGGTGGCAAACGGACCAAGGCTGGCGTTCGGATCACGACAAAGAACGCGCTCTCGATCAGCATGGTCTGGTCCTGCGTCAAGATCCTTTCCGAGTCGCTGAGCGGTCTGCCGCTCAAGCTCTACGACGACAAGGGTGGCGGGCGGGAGTTGATCAGCGGCAGCGACCGGATGCTCAAGCTGCTTCGCAAGCCCAACCCGTACATGACGATGCTGAACTTCCTCAAGTTCGTGGTCGTGAACATGGCCCTTCGCGGCAATGCCTTTGCCCTGATCGAGCGCAACGGCAAGGGCGACATCATCGGCCTGGTTCCGCTCGATGGCCGGACAGTGCAGATCGATACCGAGGAGGATCTGCTGTACACCGTGACGCCTTCGGAAGGAGACCCGTTCCCCGTCTCGCCGGAGTACATGCTGCACTTCAAGCTGTTCAGCCTTGACGGTGTGGTCGGCCTCTCGCCCTTGGAGTACCAGGCCGAAACCATGGGCCTGGCCAAGGCCGGCCAGCAGTGGTCGGCGCGGTTCATGAGGAAGGGCGGCTTCACCGGCGGCTATGTCATCTACGACGGCTTCCTGACCGACCAGCAGCAGGCGCAGGTGCTCAAGCGATTCCCCGACGTACGCAAGGCCGACACCGATGACATCGGCAAGATGGCCATTCTGCAGGGCGGCCCGAAGATCGTGCCGGCAGGGATCAGCCAGAAAGACGCACAGTTCATCGAGTCCCAGCAGTTCCAGGAAGAAGCCCTGGCGGGTATCTACGGCGTTCCGCTGTGGCTGGCCAACCGTGCGGGCAAGACCTCGATCATGGGCTCGAACCTTGAGCAGCAGCTCATCGGGTTCATCACCTTCGGCCTCAAGCCCTACATCGACACCATTGAAGACGAGCTGAACAGCAAGCTGTTTGGCAGCACCACACGCTTCGTCGAGTTCGTGGTCGAGGGGCTGCTGCGCGCTGATAGCGCAGGCCGTGCCACGTACCTGGGGGCAGCGCTCGGCGGTTCAGGCGGCTCTGGCTGGATGACCATCAACGAAGCCCGCGCCAAGGAAAATCTGCCTCTCTTGGAAGGCGACGAATACAACCGGGTCACCCGGTGGGAGGTTCAGAAAAATGGCGACTCTTGAGGTTCCAATCGAACTCAAGTCGGTTGACGACGCGGGCAACTTCGAAGCTTACGCCGCCGTGTTCAACAACGTGGATCTGGGCGACGACGTGATCCTGCCTGGGGCCTTCACCCGTGTGAAAGCGACCCGTGCAGGCAAGCTCAAGCTGGCCCTGTACCACGACCTGACCCGCCTGGTCGGCGCCGCCGATTACGCCCAGGACGACCATGGGCTGCTGCTCAAGGGCCAGGTCAATCTCAATGTGAGCTATGCCCGCGATGCCTATGAGCTGATGAAGGCCGACATCCTCGACAGCATGTCGATCGGCTTCAACACCATCAAGGCAGATTTCGAGGAGCGCGCCGGCCGGCGTGTACGCCTCATCAAGGAGGCCGAACTGTGGGAGGCCTCCTTCGTCCCGTTCGGCATGAACCCCGAGGCGCAGGTGCTCAGCGTCAAGTCGGACATCAGGCTTTTCGAGAAGGCGCTGCGCGAACGCATGGGCCTCTCGCAGAAGGAAGCGGCGGCAGTCGCTTCGCTCGGCTACACCGCGCTGCGCCGTGATGGCGGAAGCGAGGCCACGGCGATCGTGGATGAGCTGAAAGAAATTTCCACCCTGTTCACCCACCATTTTGGAGCATCGCAATGAGCGAAGTGAAAGAGCTGAAAGATACCATCGAGCTGCAACTGAAGAGCGGCTTCGAGGGCCTGCAGAAGAAGTACGACGCGGCCATGGAGGAGGTCGAGAAGGGCAACAAGGTTACCGGCGACCTGAAGAAGCAGATCGAAGACCAGAAGGGCGAGTTGCAGAAGGTCATCGACCAGGTCGTGGACCTGGAGCAGAAGGGCGTCAAGCTGCGTGGCCAGCCCGGCGAGGGCAAAAGCTTCATCGACATGATCAAGGGCGATGATGGTTACAAGGCCCTGAACCAGAAGAACGCCGCCCAGGCCCAGCTCGAAGTGACCAAGTCCGACATGGCCAGCATGAAGGAGATGAAGGTTACCAGCGCCGGCATCGTGCCGCCTGTCTACGATCCTGTGATCCAACCAGGTATTCGTCAGGAACTGCGCATCCGCGACCTTCTGACCGTCATCCCTGTGTCGGCGCAGGAGTACACCTACTTCCGTGAGCTGTTGCACACCAAGGGCGCCGCGCCGGTGGCGGAGGGCGGTCTCAAGCCCACCAGCAACGTGACCTTCGAGCGCATCACCGATCGCGTGAAAAAACTGGCGGTATGGATGCCGGTCACCGACGAAGCTCTCGATGACGTTCCGCAGATGCTCGCCTACATCCAGCAGCTGCTGCGCTACGACCTGAAACTGGAAGAAGAAACGCAGATCCTCAAGGGCGACGGCACCGGCGACAACCTCAACGGCCTGATGACCCAGGCAACCAGCTATGACGTAGCCTTGAACAAGGCTGGCGACACGTCGATCGACCTGGTGCGCCGTGCCATCTATCAGGTGCGCAAGCAGTCGAAGATGTCCGCAGACGGCGCGGTTATGACCGAGCTGGACTGGATGAACATCGAGCTGCAGAAGGACGGCGAGAACCGCTACCTGTTCGCCAACCTTCAGGGTCTCGTGACCCCGGTTCTGTGGGGGCGTCCAGTGATCACCTCCGACAGCATGGACGAAGGGGGCACCGACACCGGCGGTGAGTTCCTGGTCGCGAACTTCGCCCGATCCGTCACCCTGTTCGATCGCCTCACCTTCCTGTTCAAGATGGGCCTGATCAACGATCAATTCATCCGCAACGAGCGGGCGCTGCTGGTCGAGGAGCGGCTGGGCCTCGGTGTTCGCCGCCGCGAAGCGCTGGTCAAGGGCCGCTTCCCAGCTGCCAAGTAATCCTCACCCGCTGGCCGGCAGATCGCCGGCCTCTTTGTTTTTGGAGGCATCATGAAAATCAAGATCGAGTGGGGATTTGTCGGCCAGGGCGCGCTGCTGGGCTCCGACACGAACAAAGTCGTCGCGGGGCAGGTGTTCGACGATGCGAACGACGAGTACGCACACACCCTCATTGGCAAGGGCCTGGCGGTGGAGCTCGACGCCAATGGCAAGCCTCGCGTGCCGAAGCCGAAAGAAACCAAGCCCGCAGCGCCGAAGGAGGACAAGGCCGCTGCTGACAAAGCAGCTGACGAGGCCAAGTAAATGGTCGACCTAGCCACCGTGAAGCTGCACCTGCGCGTCGACGGTGACGATGAAGACCCGTTGATTGGCGGCTACATCGAAGCCGCCAAGGCGCACGTCGAGCAGCACTGCGACCGGAAGCTGGTCGAGGGCGAACCCATTGAGCCAGAGCAGATGGGGCTCACCGGGGACGTGCAGCAGGCCATCTTGCTGCTGGTGGGGCATTGGTACGCCAACCGGGAGGCAGTGGCCGCGGGCGGGCTCACTTCCGTGCCGCTCGCTGTTGACCGCCTGCTCTGGTACAGGAAGCGATTCTGATGAGAGCCGGACCAATGAGGCACCGCTGCATTCTGGCCCAGGTCGTGCGTGAGCAGAACAGCACCGGCGGCTTCAAGGAGACCTGGCCGGCGACAGCTGAGGTGTGGGCCGAGGTCACGATGCCCACCGGACGGGTCATGCCCGTGGCGGAGCAGCTGCAGGCGACTGTCACCGCCGAGATCCGCATCCGGCCGCGAAAGGATATCGCCGCCGGCTGGCGGGTCACCGAAAAGCGCACCGGCATCACCTACAAGGTCGAGGCCGCATTGCTCAACAACGAACGGGACATGCTGCGGCTGCTGTGCTCCAGCGTCCCCAACCCATGAGGTGAACCATGAAAATTCGTGCACTGGGCCCGCTGACGGGCGCATCTGGTGAGCGCGAGAAGGGCGAAGAGTTCGAGGTGACCAAGGAGCAGGGCGAAGGCCTGATTGCTCGAGGCTACGCTGAGGCCGTGGTCGACAAGGCCGTCAAGCCAGCAAAGGCCGAACCAGCCAAGGAGTAGGTCATGGCGCGCCGCTCGAAAATGCGCGGCGACATCCGCCTCCGGCGGACGCTGCGCAACATCCACAAGACGATGGACAACGAGTTGGCCCCGGCGATGCGCCAAGCCGCTGAGCGGGTTCTGGCCACCCAGCAACAGCTGATGCCCAAGGACACGGGAGCAGCGGCCGCCGCGCTGAAGATCTACGTCGCGCCCAGCGGGCTGGATGCGCAGATCGGCATTCGAGGAAAGCGCGACAATCGAAAGTTCTTCTACCTGCGCTTCATCGAGTACGGAACCAAGGGCTACATCGGCGGCAAGCGCGCAGGGAGCCGGAACCGCCGCGCAACCAACAAGAGCGATGGCGAACACTTCTTCGGCAAATACCCGGATATTCCGGCCAGGCCGGCGCATCCCTGGCTACGCCCGTCCATCGACGTAAACCGCGAGTACGTCATGGCTGATATCGAGACGGCGGTGCGTCGAACGCTCCGCAAGGCAAGCCAGGGGGTAGGCAATGGCTGATCCCTCTGTTGCCCTGCAAGAGGCGCTGTTTGCCAGGCTCCTCGCCGAGGTCAGTTGCCCGATCTACGACGGTGCGCCGATGAACGCCGATATGCCCTACGTGTCGATTGACCGCGAGGTCTCGGTCAACGAAAGCCCGATCTCCGGGCGCAAGCGCGAACAGCGCCTGCTGTACCTGTCCGTATGGTCTGATGCTGTCGGCCAGGCCGAAGTGAAGCGCATCAACGGCGAGGTGATCGCCGCCCTGGACGAGCGCCCGCTGCCGCTGGAGGTAGGCCGCGCTGTATCGGTACGCGTCATCCAGTCGGACTCCCAGCGGGATGCTGACGGCGTTACCTACCAGGGCTCGATCACGGTTCGCATCATCACCACCCACTGATTCAACCACCGGCCGCGCTGCGGCTTTATCCAATGTGCCTTTGGAGGAACCCCCATGGCCGAAGACAACCTCAACACAGCCGCCGGCTGCCGCTTCTCCATTGGCGGCAAGACTGGCGCCGACACCGAAACCGAGTACAAGGCAGACACCTATGTCGAGATCGGCGAGATCGAAGACCTTGGCGAGTTCGGCGACACCTTCAGCAGCGTGACCTTCACGTCGCTCAAGGATGGCCGCGTGCGCAAGTACAAGGGCACCGCCGACGCTGGCGACCTGACCCTGACCGTGGGTCTCGACAACGGCGATGCGGGCCAGAATGCGGTGAAGACTGCCCACAAGGACCGTAGCAAGGGCGACTACAACATCAAGATCACCCTCAACGATGGTGACCCTGGCGCTACCCCTGCGCTCAATCCGACCACTTTCTACATGCGCGGCAAGGTGATGAACAACACCGTCGCACCAGGTGCTGCCGACAACGTCGTGCGCCGCAACATCACCATCGGCATCAACTCCGACATTCTGGAGCTGGTGCCGGCGCCCGCAGCCTAATAGGGAATCGCCATGAGCAAGACGTTGCACGGTACCGTTGAGGTCAAGGTTGGTGAGCGCACCCTGGTGCTGAAGCCAACTCTCAAGGCCGTACGCTTCATCGAGAGCCGCTTCGGCGGCCTGCGTGCGGCCTCGCATGGCCTGCACGCGGTCAGCGTAGATGCAGTGACGCTCGTGATCGCAGCGGGAGCGGGGATAGAGGGGGAGGATATCGATCTGCTGACCGAAGAGGTTTGGCAGCATGGTGTTTCTGACCTCACGCTTGCCGCCACCAAGTTCCTGGGAGCGCTCTACAACCCACGGGGCGGTGAGCCGGGAAAGCCGCAAGAGCCGAAGGAGTCAGCGCCGTAGAGGATGGCAGCTACGTCGACCGGATGTATTCGGTCGCCGTAGGCTGGCTTGGCTGGGCTCCGGATGTGGCGTGGAGCACGCCGCTTCCTGAGCTGTTCCTGGCCATGGATGCGCGGGTGGA
This sequence comes from Pseudomonas ceruminis, assembly GCF_021602025.1. Classification (GTDB taxonomy): domain Bacteria; phylum Pseudomonadota; class Gammaproteobacteria; order Pseudomonadales; family Pseudomonadaceae; genus Aquipseudomonas; species Aquipseudomonas ceruminis. The sequence continues at coordinate 9,568 of NZ_BQHW01000010.1, read as the reverse complement.
GTGGGCGCGGATGACCAACCCCTTCGGCTCAGGGAAGAAGCAGGGGGCGAAGGAGAAGCCAGGTGCTTCGAGCGTTGCTGATAAGCTGAGGGCGGCGCTGACTGGGAGAAAGGCGCAGTGATTAGCGCGCTGATTTTGATACCCTTCGTATTTTTGAAGGGGTGGAAGTTATGCGTGAATGGATTTGTGCTGGGGCTCTGTTGATACTTGCGGGCTGTGGAGCAGGAGATCCCGAGCCCAAGAGTGCCGCCGAAGCCGCTGGGATCATCGACGACTGGATTCTTGCTGACTATCAGGACAATTCAATAGTAATCGGCAGCGATCCGGCCGATCCGACTTATGGCAAGTTTAAAGATCATATTCCTCGCGTTAATAGAGAAAAAAATGAAGTAGCCACCATGGTGGCCAAGAAATGTAAGCACGTGGTGAGTGTTCTGTTCATGCGCAGGGAAAGCTCTCTTGATAATTTGAAGTTTTTGGTGGATTGCCAGAACGGTGAGCGATTTGAGGTAAAAAGTTCAGAGCTAGTTGGAAGTGGGGCGATTCGCTCCAACTCAGACAGGTCGATTGGAAGATCTGACGCAATCGAAAAGTGCAAGGATCTAGTGAGCACTAAACTAGGGGCTTCACGTGGTCTGGATTTCCATACATTGTCAGACTCAAGTTATCATAAGGCTCAGAATGGTAATGTTAGGCTGGTTCTCGGGTTCGAAGAAAAGAATCCAAATGGCCTAGGTGTTAGGTGGCGCGCTGCTTGTACATTTGACACTGACTGGAATGGGGATGTGACAATAAACCCCAGTTAAAACAGATTGATTATTAAGCTCGGCTTGATGCCGGGCTTTTTTTTGGGTGCGATTATGGCTGATCAACAAATCCAGGGAATGCTTGTTCAGATCGAGGCGACCACCTCCCAACTGCGCCGCGAGTTGGCGAGCGCAGATCAGATGGTTGCGCGCAGTTCGCAGGCGATTGACCGCAATCTTGCGACGGTGGATTCGGCTTTCGACAGAGCGGGTGGGGCCGCCCAGCAGGCAGGAACTTTGATTCGCGGTGCTTTCGCTGCGGTTGCTGGTGCGGGATTGATCGGCAGCATAATCAAGCAAGTTGATGCTTATGGGCAGATGTCCGACCGGCTTAAAGCGGCAGCTGGTAGCGCGGACGAATATCAGAAAGTCCAGCAACATCTTATTCAGACTGCGCAGGAAACCTACCGCCCCTTGGCCGAAGCCCAGGAGCTGTACATCCGCACGGCCGACGTGATGCGCAGCTTAGGCTTCAACACTCAGCAGACCCTGGATATCACCGACAGCTTCAGTTTTCTGCTTGTTACCAATGCTGCGTCTGCCGACAAGGCAGGCTCCGCGCTCGACGCCTACTCCAAGGCGCTGCAGACAGGAAAAATCGAGGCTGACGGGTGGGTCTCCATACAAGGCGCAATGCCGACCATCGTGGACGCCATCGCTTCCGGTACCGGAAAGAGTGCTGATGAAATCCGCAAGCTTGGGGTGCAGGGCAAGCTTTCTCTGGATGACTTAAACGCCGGCCTGCTGCGCACGGTTGAAGCCAACCGCAAGGCTGCTGCCGATATGTCCACCAGCGTCCAGGACGCGCTGAACAACATCGGTAATGCAGTCGGCACCTTCCTGGGGGGACTAGAGGAACAAACTGGAGCTGTAGCAGGGCTATCTAAGTTGTTGCTGGTCCTGGCCGATCACATCGATCTCGTCGCTGCGGCGATGGGGGCTGCTGGCGCAGGCGCACTCACAATCTACACCGCGAAAGCATATGCCGCGGTGAAGGCGTTGTTCGCCCAGCGGGCTGCCGCCGTCAGAAGTGCTGAAGCTGCAGTGATCGCTGCGGATGCTCAAAGGTTATTGGCCCAGGCCCAGCTTCAGCAAGCTGAGGCCTCGGTTGCTTCCGCCACGGGATTGCAGCGCCTGGCACTGGTCCAGACCCAATTGATTCCCAAGCAGGCCGCGCTTACAGCTTCGACTGAGGCTCTCGCTCTGGCGCAGGCCAACGTTACGCGCGCTGCAACTGGCGGGCTCCTGACGGCGCTGGGCGGCCCGATGGGGTTGGCGATTCTGGCCGGCACTGCGGCTGCCAGCTTCCTGCTGTTGCGAGACAACTCCGACTCACTCGAGAAGAAGCTTGGCGACCTCAACGACCCGCTCGACAATCTCGTGGAGCGCTTCAACAAGCTGAACAGCGCTACTAAGGCGGTGACGTTAAGGGAGTTGCAGGGTAAGGTCGAGGACCTGCAAGGCCAGCTGAAGCAGGTATCAGGGTCGATCGCCGACAGGTTCGAGAATGACCTGCGCGGGCTGGGTGCAGCAGGGGTTGACGGCTTCATCGCTGGGCTGGCGCCGATGCCCCAGGAAGCACAGAAAGCGCTCGACTTAGTGCGGTCGGCCGCGAATCAGGCTGCTACCGGCGCGGTTGTTGATTGGAAATCTGTCGCTGATCGGGTGCGCGGCATTCCTGGCGTCACAGAAGCGATGGCCCAGGCTATCGAAAAGGGGCAGATCAAAGCCTCTGACCTAAGTGGTGAGCTGCAAAACCTGACGGACAAGATAGCCAAGCTGACCGATGAAACTGATCGGAATACAGCCTCAACCGGGCAAAACAACGCCGTCAAGTCGGGCATGAGCACCGCCGGCAAAACCTATCTTGAGACGCTGCAGAAGCAGGTGGCCACGCTGCAAGATAATGGCGACCAAATCAAGATCGCCAATCGCTACATTGCCGAACACTCCGAGCTCACTGAAACAGACCGCGTTGCAATCCTGTCTGCGGCCAATGCCGCTGAGGTGCTCAAGAAAGCCAACAAGGCGGTCAAGGATGAAGCCAAGGACGCCACTAAGGAGCAGACCAAGCTTAACCAGCGGCTCAAAGAGGCCGAGACTGCCTTCCAGCAGCTGAAGAAGGTCTACGACCCTGTTGGGGCAGCGGCAGACGAGTTCAAGAAACAGGTAAAAGGGCTGGATCTTCTGCTATCCCAGAAGAAGATCACCACCGAGGAGTACGGTCGTGCGATAGCAGCGCTGGCCGGTCAATTCAACCAGGCCGTTCAGGCTTCCACCGGGCTCACTCGAGCCATGAAGTACCAGGCCGACCTAGAGCGCCAGTTGGCGATTGCCCAGCAGCAGGGAGACGCCGCAGCGGCAGCGATCGGGATGGGCGACAAACGAGCAGGCCGTGCTCAGTCTCGCCTGGCGCTCGAGCAGGAGAACAACAACAAGATCTTGGCCCTGCGCGACGAGCTGGCCACCGCTTCGAACGAGAAGCAGCGCCAGGAGCTCGAAAAGCAGATCGCACTGAGGCAGGAGTACGGCGCGAAGCTTGTGCAGGTCCAGGAGGACACTTTCAACAAGATCGATGCTGCCCAATCTGACTGGAGCAATGGCGCATCTGCTGCCTTCGAGAACTACCTCGACAGCGCCTCTGATGTGGCTGGCCAGACGCAGGAGTTGTTCACCAATGCTTTCGGCAACCTGGAGGATGGGGTTGTCCAGTTCGTGAAGACCGGCAAGTTCCAGTTCAAGGATTTCGCCGACGCGATCATTGAGGACTTGATCCGCATTCAGGTGCGACAGGCGGCTGCAGGGTTCCTCAGTACGGCTTTCGGTTTCCTGGGTGGCGGTGGCTCGGCGCTGGGGCGGGGCACCATGACCGGATTCAGCGAGGGCTCGTTTGTAGCCAACGCCAAGGGCGGGGTCTATGACTCTCCGAGCCTTTCTTCCTTCTCGAACCAGGTGCACGACTCGCCGCAGATGTTCGCTTTCGCCAAGGGTGCGGGCATCTTCGCCGAGGCCGGGCCGGAGGCGATCATGCCGCTGGCGCGCGGACCGGATGGCTCGCTTGGGGTAGTATCGATGGGTACCGGAAGCAGCGACGGTGATCAAGCCCCTATCACCATGGGGAACATCACCCAGCACTTCCACTTCAACGGCAGCGCTGGCGGGGCGAGCAAAGAGGATGTTCAGAAAGCCGCCTTTGATGGTGCCCAACGCGGTTACGACATGATGCTCCGAGACTTCAAAACGAACGGTGCCGGCCGGCAGTTGCTGAGCAAGCGATAAGGCGGTACTCACAGCACACAACCCGCTACGGCGGGTTTTTTATTGGAGCTGCCAAATGGCGGAAGCATGGCCCGAAGACTTGGAGCCCACTGACATGACCTGGGGTGTGGTCTACAACAACCGGGCTTTCACCTCCTCGCTTAGCAACGCTCAGCAGATCATGTCTCACCCCGGCGCGTACTGGACCTGCACGCTCAACTTCGGCGTGCTCTACGAGGAAGATGAGCGCGAGCTGACTTCGTTACTGGGTCGTCTGCAGGGCATGTTCGGGACAGTGAACATTCCGTCCATCACCAGGATCAGGACTGACAACATCGGTACTCCAGTGGTGGCCTCGGCAGTTGCGCAGTCCACGCAGATTCAGCTCCGCAACATGACGCCGAGCGCCAGGGTGTTCAGTCGTGGTGATCACATCACCATCCTCGGAGAGATGTTCGAGGTGGTTGAGCACGTCGATTCTGATGGCGCAGGCGTGGCGACGATTCGGGTCAATAAGCGTGTCCGCAAGGCCATTGCGGCCGGTACCGCCGTCGAGTACCGAAACCCCTACTGCGAGATGCGCCGGGTGGATGACACCAATGAGTGGAGCGTTCAACCAGTGGTTTCCAGCGGCAGCTACCAGTTCCGGGAGGCCTTCTGATGCCCAGTTCTTTCCCATTCAGCCAGAGCGTGGTGGATATCATCGCTCGAGGCCGCTTCATGACGGTGTACGCATGCCAGCTCGACTTCGAGGATGGTCCGGTGTACGCCCATACGGGCACCGGTGACCTGGTGATCGACGGCATCACCTACCTGGGTGTCGGGCAGTTCGGCGAGGTCGGCCAGTCGCAGGAGAGCGACAACTCCAACTCGCCTATGTCTGTGGAGCTGAGCCTGAACGGCCTCGACGCTTACATCATCACCGAGACCAACATCCGGGGGTGCCGCGGCCGCACGGGCAAGCTGCTTTTCGTAGTCTTTGACGAGGCCGGCAACTATGCCGTCGACATCCTCTTTTCGGGCCGGATGGACGCAGCCACCTTTTCCTACGCCGGCAATGGCGAAGACGGCAACAAGATCACCGTGCCGATCGTCGATCGTATGGCTGAGTGGAGCCGCACCGGCACCGAGCGCTTCACTGACGAGAACCACCGAGCCCGGCACCAGGGCGATCGCTTCTTCTACGCGGTCGCCCAACTGTCCGAGTGGCCGATCTACTGGGGCTCCAGCAAGGACGCCCCGACCTTTGCTTATGAGAAATAACCATGCGCCACAGAGATTGGACGATACGTCTCAGTGAAGTGATCAAGGCCGCGAAAGAGCGGCCTTTTTCATGGGGTGAATTTGACTGCTGCCTGTTCGCTGCTGACTGCTCTGTAGCGGTTTGCGGCATAGACCCAGCCCAAGCATATCGGGGCACTTACAAGACTGAGGCAGGCGCTAAGCGAGCGTTAAAGAAGATCCACGGCAGCCTTGAGGCGGCCTGGGACGCCTGTTTTGTACGGGTCACCCCGGCATTTATACAGCGTGGCGATGTTGCCATGTACCAAGCCCCGGGTGGCAAGTCCATGGCGGTCTTCTGGGCAAACGAGTTCTGGGCAACGACTGAGGACGGCGTGCACCGCGTGGTGTGCGAGCCGCTAGCGGTTTGGAGGGTTGAATAGATGAGCGGTGGCGTAAAGAAACTGGCCCAGGTCGCCGTCGGCGCCGTAATTGGGTTTGTTCAGGGCGGTCCGGTAGGCGCTGTGATCGGTGCGGGCCTTGCATTCTATGCCGCTGAACAGCAGGAAAAGCTCAATACCAAGTCGCCGCTGCGGGACAATGAGCCCTCGGCACAGACCGTTCGTTCGTCCAAGGCCCCGGTACGGTTCATCTTGGGTCGAGTGAGCACTGGTGGCGTGCTGGTATGGGCGCAGGAAGAGCAAGGCTCACAGACGACCGGCGAATGGTTGCACCTGGTGTATGTACTCTGCGAAGGCGCCATTGATGAGCTTGAGTATATTTTTCTCGGTGAGGAGCTCATTGGCAGCTATGGGGAAGATGCTTCGTATGAACTGGTCGTCAATCCGACCCAGGTAAACGCCTTCCTTAAAGAAAACTGCCCAGACTGGAAAGACACACAGATTGGGTTGGGGCTTTCGTACGTCCGGATTTCGCTGCGTTACAGTGCGGAAAAATTCCCGTCCGGCATACCCGATGCCCGCTTCGTCGTGCGTGGGCGCAACGACATCTACGATCCTCGGACTGGCACATCCGGATGGACTGACAATACTGCGCTGCACTTGCTGTGGTTTCTTCGCGTCCGGTGCGGCGTGCCTGATGATGAGATCGTGTTCGAGACATTCGCCAGCGGGGCGAACGTCTGCAACGAGTCGGTGCGCAACCCCGACGGAACCTCCAGCCCTCGTTACCGGAGCGGCTGCGTTATCGGCGCCGATGAGCAGCGCACAAATGTCCTGCAAAAGCTCGAGGCGGCGTGTGCCGGCAAGTTGATCAGAGTAGGCGGTCGCTGGATGTTTCAGGCCGGAGCCTACTATGGGCCCTATGACTTCGAAATCACCGAAGACATGGTGATCGGTACCATCACCGGCAACACCGAGTCGACCAACGACGCTGCGATCAACACCGTTCGCGGCACCTTCATTGATCCATTGCAGTCTTGGACCGAAACCGACTATCCGGAAGTTTCGGTTGCGGAATGGGTTGCAGAAGACGGAGGAGAGGCAGCAGAGACACTGACCTTCCCCTACGTCAGCGACCCATACCAGGCTCAACGCTTGGCGAACATTGAGCTTCGCCGACGCCGGTCTGGTGGTGCGCTCAACATTCCTCTCAACTTGCTGGGCTATAACTGCAGGCCAGGTCGGGCTGTGCGCGTCAACCTTCCATCGTTGAATATCCTCGGGGAGTTCATGGTTACCAACTGGTCCATGGGCACCAGTGAGGGTTGCACTGCGTCACTACTGGCCTATGAGCCAGCCATCTTCGATGACGCCGTCGGCAAGCCCTACAATCCCATCGGCTTCATCAAATTACCCGCTGGTGGGCTCGGGAGCCCGACCAACCTGCGTTGGGACGTGGAGGACACGGCAGAGATCAGTCAGGGTGTGTTGAGCTGGGACCGACCCGCAGGCATCGTCTCAGGCTTTGCTGTGACTGTAAGGCAGGGAGGCACTGCGGTGCAGGCTCTGCAAGTACCAGAAACGACAACTCGTATTCCGGTCTCCGGGCTGACTTCTGGCAGCTACACCATGGGCGTGGCTGCGCTGGGGCCTTTGGCCCGTTCAGGCGAGGCAACCATCACCGTTGATGTCAATGGCCCGCCCATGCCGGAAACTTGCGCTGTACAGGCTACGATCGACACGATCACGTTGATTCCCGGGAACACGCTGCACGGCCTCAACGGCGGTACCTACGAGTATTTTTGGTCGCCTGATCCAGCTGCTACGCAGGGCGAGTTCCTTGGGCGTGGGCTGACCATCACCCACACCGGGCTGTCGTTCGCCAAGAGCTATGCCTATTTCATCCGATCGAAAAATGCCTACGGCGTGAGCGCCTTCCTCAAGGTAGTAGCGGCTACCTCGATGGACGTAGGGGCTATCCTGGAAGGAATAAAGGGGAAGATCACCGAGAGCGAGTTGGGCAAGGAACTGACCAGCCGTATCGACCTGATCGACATGAACGGCCCTGGCTCGGTGAACGAGCGCCTGGGCGAGGTGCGCAGCGAGCTGAACGAGCAGATTGTCGAGGTCAACAACTCGGTCAATCAGGTGCAGAGCGATCTGCAGGAACAGATCGACAACATCGCCGACCTGGCCGACTCGATGCCCTACAAGCCAGACCAGGCCTACACCGCTGGTCAAAGCGTGCTGGGCGAGAACGGCAAGCTGTACCAGGCGAAGGTCGCTGTGCCCACCGCCAATCCGCCGCCGAACGACAACTACTGGACCGACATCGGCCAGGCGGTGCAAACGGCAAATGGCATGGCCGCCCGCGTGCAGACCGTGGAAACCAAGGTGCAGACCTTGGAAGGCACCACCAGCGCGCAGTCCCAGCAGATCACGGGCCTGCAATCGAGCCTGACTACTACCAACGGCAACGTCGCTGCAGCGCAGCAGGCCGCCCAGGACGCGGCAACGCTGGCTGGCGGCAAGGGTAAGGTTATCGTGCAGTCGGCTGCGCCGGCGGTCGCTGATCGCTTGGCGCAGAACCTCTGGATCGACACCACGGGCAACGCGAACACACCGAAGCGCTGGAACGGTTCGGCATGGGTTGCGGTGACCGATAAGGTGGCCACCGATGCCGCGGCAGCTGCGCAGTCGGCCCTGACCCAACTGGCGGGTAAGGCAGATGCCACTGCGGTGCAGAGCCTGACCACCCGGGTAACGGATGCCGAGGGCAAACTGACCAGCCAGGGCCAGTCCATCACTGGCCTACAGGGCAGCCTGACCACGACCAATCAGAACGTCACCGCAGCACAGCAGGCGGCCCAGGCTGCTGCTGACGCCGCCGGCGCCAAGGGCAAGGTGCTGTACCAGTCGACCGCGCCGGCAGTGGCTGACCGGTTGAACCAGAACCTTTGGATCGACACGACCAGCAATGCCAACACGCCAAAGCGCTGGAACGGTAGCGCCTGGGTGGCTGTGACGGACAAGGTGGCAACGGACGCCGCTGCAGCTGCTCAGTCTGCTCTGAACCAGGTTGCAATGAAGGCGGACGCATCGACGGTCCAGGCGCTGACCAATGAGGTTACCCGGCATGGCCAGGACATCACGGCGGCCGGACAGGCCATCACCAGCATCAACACGTCGTTGAGCCAGCTGGGCGGGGAGAACTTGCTGCCCAACCCATCTTTCGAGATTGAGGGCAATACTCCCGGTCTTGCTGATGGTTGGCGTGTGGGCTCTGCCCTTCCAACAGCGAATCGGCTGCTATCACTTGTGCCGTCGACACTCGATCCGCGGGGGCGGGCGCAGCGAGTTGACGCCAAGGGCTTGTCTGGCTCGACTTACGTGGATATCGCGTTGCCTAACCCCGGTTTGGTATCGATGGCGCCTGGTCAAGTGCTGACCGTATCGGCGTATGTTCGAGGCACACAAGACCTGGTGAGCGAGTTGTACCTGCAGTACAAGAACAGTAGCGGCGCCACTATCGGGACCCACGGCCCGCTGCGTACGACTCTGAGCGATACCTGGGTGCGAACAGTCTTCACCGGTGCGCCTGCACCTGCCGGGACGCTCGGCGCAGATCTGCTTTTGCGAGTTAGGGGGCCGCTGAGCGGTGTTGTAAGTGATGGCTACTACGAGGTTGACCGGGCCCAGGCTGAGTTGTCTCCGGTAGTTTCCGGCTGGCGAGACAATGCCAAAAACGCGGAGAGCGCAGCACTGGCCAACGCGTCGGCGATCACCAGTGTGTCAGGTAGGGTATCTAGAACAGAGGAAGGGTTTACGTCTGTCAGTGGTCAACTGACTCAACTGGATAACTCGATCGGCGACATCGGCGGC
>NZ_BQHW01000009.1 GCF_021602025.1 Pseudomonas ceruminis | reverse complement strand
GGCTTCCTGTTCGCCTGCATCGTCGTGCTGGGGCTGGCGGTGGGGCAGTGGTGGCTGTTCCGGCGGCTGCGCTGGGTGTGAGGGGGTGCGAGCCATCTTGAAACATTCGTCCCACTGCGATGTGTGACCCATCGCCCGGCGCTCTCGTCTCTGACTGACACTGCGCGAGGTGCACATGCACGATCCGTTTGAAGAATCCCTGCGTGACCTGCTCAAGGCGTCGCCGTCCGGTAAGGACCGGGACGACGCCGCCTGTCTGGGTCGCGTGCTGAAAACCGCCAACCGTCAGGTCGGCGCGGGTGATCTGTTCAGCCTGCTTGGCCGCTGGAGCCAGGCGCTGCTGATCGCCGTGAACAATGGCTCGGCGCATGTGGCGCCGGTGCGCCGCAATTCTGCCCGTAACGCTGCCACTGGCAGCAAAGCTGATAAGGCCGATTGAATATGGAACTCGATCTCTGGACCCAGAGCCTGGTCACTGCCATGACTGCCCTATGGACCAAGGTGGCGAACTTCATCCCCAACCTGTTCGGCGCGCTGGTCGTGGTGCTGCTCGGTTTCGTGGTCGCCAAGCTGCTCGATACACTGCTGTCCAAGCTGCTGGCCAAGTTCGGCCTCGATCGCCTGATGGCGGGTACCGGGCTGACCAAGATGCTTGGCCGCGTTGGTATCCAGGTGCCGATCTCGACCCTGATCGGCAAGATCGTCTATTGGTTCGTGCTGCTTATATTCCTCGTATCGGCCGCTGAATCGCTGGGTCTCGAGCGGGTCTCGGCGACCCTCGACATGCTTGCCCTGTACCTGCCCAAGGTGTTTGGCGCCGCGCTGGTGTTGCTGGCGGGTGTGCTGCTGGCACAGGTGGCCAATGGCCTGGTGCGCGGTGCCGCCGAAGGTATCGGCCTTGAATATTCCGCGGGGCTGGGGCGCATCACGCAGGGCCTGGTCATCATCATCAGCATCTCGGTGGCGATCAGCCAGCTGGAGGTCAAGACCGACCTGCTCAACCACGTCATCGTGATTGGCTTGATTACCGTTGGTCTGGCCGTTGCGCTTGCCATGGGCCTGGGCAGTCGCGAAATTGCCGGGCAGATTCTGGCCGGTATCTACGTTCGCGAACTCTACCAAGTTGGCCAGCAGGTGCGGATTGGAGAGGTCGAAGGGCAGATTGAGGAGATTGGCACGGTCAAGACGACGCTGCTGACCGACGATGGCGAACTGGTGTCGTTGTCGAATCGCGTGCTGCTCGAGCAGCGCGTCAATAGCCGCTAACCGCACAAAAGCTGTTAATGTATGCCGCCGCAAAAATCGACCCACGGGCCGAGCGGCGACATTGACCTGACTGTCGGCCAGATCCGTTTTGAATAAAGTGCATTCGCCGCCCATGCGTTATGACCCCCGCGAGCTCACCGACGAGGAGTTGGTGGCGCGTTCGCATGAAGAGCTGTATCACGTTACCCGCGCCTATGAGGAACTCATGCGGCGCTACCAGCGGACCCTGTTCAACGTCTGTGCGCGTTATTTGGGGAACGACCGGGATGCCGATGATGTCTGTCAGGAAGTGATGCTGAAGGTGCTGTATGGTCTGAAGAACTTCGAGGGCAAATCCAAGTTCAAGACCTGGCTCTACAGCATTACCTACAACGAGTGCATTACCCAGTACCGCAAGGAGCGTCGCAAACGTCGGTTGATGGATGCCTTGAGTCTTGACCCTGTTGAGGAGGCGTCAGAAGACAAGGCTCCGAAACCCGAAGAAAAGGGTGGGCTGGACAAGTGGCTGGTGCATGTGAACCCGATCGACCGGGAAATTCTGGTGCTGCGATTTGTCGCAGAACTGGAATTCCAGGAAATCGCCGATATCATGCACATGGGCCTGAGCGCCACGAAAATGCGCTACAAGCGCGCGCTAGACAAGCTTAGAGAGAAATTTGCAGGGATGGATGAAACTTAGTCCATCGGAAATATCTCTAACCAACCGGCGAGTTCTGCTAGACTTGCCGTCGAGTTGTCCCCCGGATTTTTGGTGGGACTGCTTAACTATCACCAGATGGGGATTTAACGGATGAAATTGAAAAACACCTTGGGCTTGGCCATTGGTTCGCTTGTAGCCGCCACTTCGATTGGCGCTATGGCACAAGGTCAAGGCGCCGTCGAGACTGAAATCTTCTACAAGAAGGAATTCTTCGACAGCCAGCGCGACTTCAAGAACGACGGCAACCTGTTCGGCGGTTCGATCGGTTACTTCCTGACCGACGACGTTGAGCTGCGTCTGGGCTACGACGAAGTTCACAACGCTCGTGGCGACGACGGCAAGAACATCAAGGGCTCGAACACTGCCCTGGATGCCGTTTACCACTTCAACAACCCGTACGACGCCATCCGTCCGTACGTTTCCGCTGGTTTCTCGCACCAGTCCCTGGGCCAGACCGGCCGTGGCGGTCGTGACCACTCCACCTTCGCCAACGTTGGCGCGGGTGCCAAGTGGTACATCACCGACATGTTCTACGCCCGTGCCGGCGTTGAAGCTCAGTACAACATCGACCAGGGCGACACCGAGTGGGCCCCGAGCGTTGGCGTTGGCCTGAACTTCGGCGGTAGCCCGAAGCAAGCGGCAGTCGCTCCGGCTCCCGTTGCTGAAGTCTGCTCCGACAGCGACAACGATGGTGTTTGCGACAACGTCGACAAGTGCCCTGACACCCCAGCCAACGTTACCGTTGACGCTGATGGCTGCCCGGCTGTTGCCGAAGTCGTTCGCGTTGAGCTGGACGTCAAGTTCGACTTCGACAAGTCGGTCGTCAAGCCAAACAGCTACGGCGACATCAAGAACCTGGCTGACTTCATGAAGCAGTACCCACAAACCACCACCGTGGTTGAAGGTCACACTGACTCCGTTGGCCCAGACGCTTACAACCAGAAGCTGTCCGAGCGTCGTGCCAATGCTGTGAAGCAGGTTCTGACCCAGCAGTACGGTGTAGAGTCGAGCCGTGTTGACTCGGTTGGCTACGGCGAAACCCGTCCGGTTGCTGACAACGCCACCGAAGAAGGCCGTGCTATCAACCGTCGCGTTGAAGCTCAGGTAGAAGCCCAGGCCAAGTAATTGGTTTGAAGCTTCAATGAAAAACCCGGCCTCGGCCGGGTTTTTCTTTGCCTGGCGTTTATGCCGTTGCGCAGCGAACCAGGGGCGGCACAGACCAATCGCAAGTGCTTGCTCACCCAGCGTTGCTCATTGGCAAGTGCACTCAGCTTTTGAGCAGGCTCAATAGCAGTATCAGGTTGAGCAGTAACGACAGCAGGGCCAGGGTCCGCCAGATCTTCAGCGGCTCGCGCTCGAGCAGTGGTAATGGGCGACTGAGCACCTGCCGCTCGCCGCGTTCGAGCAGCAGCAACCACTGTTCGGCGGTTTCGAAGCGCCGCAGCGGGTCCGCCGCCACAGCTTGTTGCAGGTTGTGCTGCAACCATTGCGGCAGGTCAGGGCGATAGCGCGCGGCATTGACAGGCTGGCCAAAGCGCGGGCGTTGGAACGCTTCCACCTCACCATAGGGGTAATGCCCAGTCAGCAGGTAATAGAGCGTGACACCTGCCGCATACAGGTCCTGGCGCGGGCTTGGCGGGTGGCCTTCGAAAGCTTCCGGAGCAATGTACGACGGTGTGCCGGGCAACGCATGCGGTGGGTCTTCGCTCAGGCCAGGGCAGTACGCAAGGCCAAAGTCCAACAGGCGCAATTGGCCATCCTTGCCCAGGTGCAGGTTGTCGGGCTTGATGTCACGGTGCAGCAGGTTGCGCCGGTGCAGTATGCCGATTGCCTGCAGCAGTTGGCGGGCCACTTCCAGCCATTGAGCCAGCGGTAATGGGCCTTGTTCGGCAAACTGGGCTGCGAGTGTGAGCCCTTTATGCTCACGCATCACGTAATACAGGTGCTGGCGCTGGCTGGCGGTGTGCAGCTCGGGGAAATGGCGGCCGGCCACCCTGCGCAGGAACCATTCCTCAAGCAACAGGTTTTGTGCGGCGTCGGGCTGGTGCGCGCTAGCGGACGGCAAGGTTTTCAACAGCCATGGCTGGCCTAGGCTGTCGCGCACGCGGTAGAGCAAGGCCTGACGGCTGTGCGCCAGGCGTGTCTCGACCTGCCAGCCATCGATCGCTTGGCCGTCGCGCAGGAGACCGGGCAGCGGCCATTGCTGCAGTTGCACCAGGGTATCGCCCAGGTTGGCTGTACCCAGTTGCTCGACCCGTACCAGCAGGGCGCTGGCATTGTCCCGGCTGCCATTGTAATGGGCGCTGGCGACCAGCGTGTCGGCGGCCAACTGCAGGTCAGGCTGCTCGCGTAGCACCGCCTGGATATGCTGGTCGCCCAGGCTGGCCCAGACGCCGTCGCTCACCAGCACGTAACATTCGCCCTGTTGCAGCTCGCCGTCCAGGTAATCCACCAACAGGTGTTGATCGAGGCCCAGCGCCCGTTTGAGCACGTGCTGCATGCCCGGCTGGTCCCACACGTGGTCTTCGCTCAGGCGCTGCAGGCGGTCGTCGTGCCAGCGGTAGGCACGGCAATCGCCGACATGCGCCAGGGTGAAACGGCGCCCACGCAGGACCAGGGCACTGAGCGTGGTCAGCAGTGGTTGGTCGCCTTGCGCACGCAACCAGCGGTTCTGTGCCAGCAGCAACCGATCAAGCGCCTGCGCCACGCTCCAGGTGGCGGGTGTGGCGTAATAGTCCATGGCCAGCGCCTGCAGGCTGGCCCGTGCTGCCAGGCCGCCATCGGCGCACTGGCTGACGCCGTCGGCAAGGGCGAACAGGTAGCCCTTGCTGGCGGCAAGCTCTGGCGCCGGGGTGACCAGGCGCAGGGCGTCCTGGTTCTCTGCACGTGGCCCGGTGGCACTGGCCTGGGCAAAACTCAGTTGTAGGCTCATCGCCTGGCCTCATACTCGGGCCGCAGTGACCGCCGCCGAGCCCCAGGTGGTACGCCAGCGTCGCTTCACCCCATGCAGGCCGAACCAGGCCAGCAGGCCCAGGCTGGCGAACAGCCACAGCCCCAACTGGTAATCGCCGGTGTGCTGCTTGATGGCGCCCAGGCCGGCCGCCAGCAGGAAACCGCCTATGCCCCCGGCCATGCCGATCAGCCCAGTCATCACACCGATTTCCAGGCGAAAACGTTGCGGTACCAGCTGGAACACCGCGCCGTTACCTGCCCCGAGGCCAAGCATGGCACTGACGAACAAAGCCAGTGCTGCGGTGGCGCTGGGCAGGTGGAAGCCCACGGCTGCGATGCAGATGGCGGCAATGCTGTACATGCCCAGCAGCGTGCGGATACCGCCGAAGCGATCGGCCAGTGCGCCGCCCAACGGGCGCATCAGGCTGCCGGCGAAGACACAGGCAGCCGTGTAGTAGCCGGCAGTGATCGGACTGAGGCCATACTGGTCGCTGAAATAACCGGGCAGGGCACTGGCCAGGCCGATGAAGCCGCCGAAGGTGACGCTGTAGAAGAACATGAACCACCAGCTGTCGCGGTCACCCAGGGCTTTGAGGTAATCGGCCATGGCCTTTGGCGTTGGCCGATGGGGTGCATTGCGCGCGAGCAGGGCGAACAATGCCAAGGTCAGGGTCAAGGGGATAACGGCGAAACCAAACACGTTGTTCCAGCCGAAACCTGCGGCCAGCACAGGCGCCAGCAAGGCGGCAAAAACGGTGCCGGAGTTGCCTGCACCGGCGATGCCCATTGCCTTGCCCTGATGCTGTGGCGGGTACCACTGCGAGGCCAGCGGCAATGAAACGGCGAACGAGGCGCCGGCAACGCCAAGGAACACGCCGAGCAACAGGGCCTGCTCATAGCTATGGACACCCAGGTACCAGGCCCCAGCCAGGGCACCGATAACGATCACCTGGCCGATCAGCCCGGCAGTCTTGGGCGAAAGACGGTCGACCAGCAGGCCCATGACAAAGCGCAGCACTGCCCCCGCCAGAATCGGTGTCGCCACCATCAGGCCCCGTTGCTGTGCGCTCAGTTGCAGATCGGTGGCGATCTGCACCGCCAGGGGGCCGAGCAGGTACCAGACCATGAAGCTCAGGTCGAAATACAGAAAGGCGGCGAACAGCGTGGGCACATGCCCGGATTTCCAGAAGCTGGTACTCATCGAACACCTCATTGGGCAATGCAACGGAAACGAAAAGACGCCGCTACCCGACCCACTGGCGTGGAGGGGGAGCGACGTCTTTGTCGAGGGTCTGTGGGCAACCGCCGTTGGCTACCGGTGCACTTTATCCAGCAAAAGCTGGGCCAAGCTGGCGCGCCTGGGGCTTCAGCCCAGCATCTCGTGCATGGCTATGATCTGATCGGCCACCTGGATCAACTTCTGCTGCCGGCTCATGGCCTGCCGGCGCATCAGGGTGTAGGCCTGCTCTTCGTTGCAGTCCTTCATCGTCATCAGCAAGCCCTTGGCCTGCTCGATGCGTTTGCGCTCGGCGAGCTGTTGGTCGCGCGCCAGCAACTGCGCCTTGAGTGCCTGGTCGCTTTCGAAGCGGGCCATGGCGACATCCAGAATCGGCTGCAGCCGAGCGGCGTGGATGCCTTCGACGATGTACGCGCTGACACCCGCCTGGATCGCCTGGCGCATCACCCCAGGGTCATGCTCGTCGGTAAACAGCACGATCGGGCGAGGCTGGTCGCGGCTGACCAGCACCACCTGTTCCATCACGTCGCGATCGGGGGAGTCAGTGTCGATCAACACCACGTCGGGGCGCACTGATTCGACGCAGGCGGGCAGGTCGATGGTCAGGTCCGGC
Source organism: Pseudomonas ceruminis (assembly GCF_021602025.1). Classification (GTDB taxonomy): domain Bacteria; phylum Pseudomonadota; class Gammaproteobacteria; order Pseudomonadales; family Pseudomonadaceae; genus Aquipseudomonas; species Aquipseudomonas ceruminis. The sequence continues at coordinate 185,189 of NZ_BQHW01000009.1, read as the reverse complement.
GCCTCGATTACTTCGAAGCCTGCTTCGCGCAGGGCGGCCTTGAGGCGGCCGAGCTTGTTCTGGGTGTCGTCGATCAGCAGGATGCGCAGCATGGTGATGGCCCTCACAGACCGATACGAGCATCGGGCAGTTCGCCCAGCGCATGCAGACTGAAGCTGCGGGCATAGCCGTGCGGGTCGCTGCCATCCCAGCGGATACCATCGATCAACAGGCTGCTGCGCATCGGCAGGTCCGGGCAATGCACACCCAGGGCTTGCGCCGCTTCCCGATACAAGGCCCATTGCTGGACCTGGCGGGCGACGCCGAGATAGTCGGGGTCATCACGCAGCAGGCCCCAACGGCGGAACTGAGTCATGAACCACATGCCGTCGGACAGGTAAGGCAGGTTGGCCCGGCCTTGGTCGAACAGGCGCAGGGCGTGATGGTCGTGCCAGTGGTTGCCCAGCCCATCCTGGTAGTCGCCGAGCAGGCGTGGCTCGATGGTGCCCAGGGCGGTGTCCAGGTAAGCGCTGCCGCTGAGCAACTGCGCGGTGCTGCGACGGTTCTCTGGGCTCTGTTCGATGAAGCGGCCGGCAGCGAGGATGGCTTTGACCAGGGCGCGCGCACTGTTGGGGTACTGTTCGACGAAGGCGCGGGCGCTGGCCAGAACCTTTTCGGGGTGGTCGGGCCAGACCGTCTGGCTGGTGGCCAGGGTGAACCCTTGGCCTTGAGCCACGGCCGCCGCTGCCCAAGGCTCGCCGACACAGAACCCGTCGATTCGCCCGGCCTGAACGTGCGCTGCCATCTGGGCGGGAGGGACCACCACGCTGTCGACATCGTGCAAGGGGTGAATGCCTTGGCTGGCCAGCCAGTAATACAGCCACATGGCATGGGTGCCGGTGGGGAAGGTCTGTGCGAAGGTCAGTCGTGCGCTTTGTTGGTGCACCAGGCGAGCCAGTGCTTCAGGGCTGGTCACGCCCTGGCGCTGCAGGGCAGGGGAGAGGTTGATGGCCTGGGCGTTCTGATTCAGCCCCATCAGCACCGCCATGTCGCTGGCCGGCACGCCACCTATGCCCAGGTGCACGGCGTACACCAGGCCGTACAGGCAGTGCGCGGCATCCAGTTCGCCAGTGGCCAGCTTGTCGCGCAGGCCGGCCCATGAACCTTGGCGTTTGAGGGTCAGGGACAGCCCCTGTTGCTGGGCGAAGCCCTGGGTGGCGGCAACCACCACCGAGGCGCAATCGGTCAGGGCCATGAAGCCGATGTTGAGGCTGGGTTTCTCCGGGGCATCGCTGCCGTTTACCCATGCCAGGGCTGATGTAGTCACAAATATCCCCGCCTGTACTGAATAGGCACTGTGCAAGCGATGTAGCAACCCATGTGCCAAGGCGCTCCCAGGATTTGCTGTCATGCCAGCCGCACGCTGGCTATAATCGCAGCCTCATTCACCCCTGAGCCTTGCCCGCCCATGTATACCCTGGCCCGCCAGCTGCTGTTCAAGCTTTCTCCGGAAACCTCCCATGACCTGTCCCTGGACCTGATCGGCGCCGGTGGCCGCCTTGGTCTCAACGGTGTGCTGTGCAAGCAGCCCGCAGCGTTGCCGGTGAGCGTGATGGGCTTGAACTTTGCCAACCCGGTTGGCCTGGCTGCGGGTCTGGACAAGAATGGCGCGGCCATCGATGGCTTTGCCCAGCTGGGCTTTGGTTTCGTCGAGATCGGCACGGTCACCCCGCGACCGCAACCGGGCAACCCCAAGCCGCGGCTGTTCCGCCTGCCAGAAGCCACGGCGATCATCAACCGTATGGGCTTCAACAACCTGGGCGTCGATCATCTGCTCGAGCGGGTACGTGCTTCGCGCTATGACGGTGTGCTGGGTATCAACATTGGCAAGAACTTCGATACCCCGGTCGAGCGCGCGGTAGACGATTACCTGATCTGCCTGAGCAAGGTCTATGCCCAGGCCAGTTACATCACCGTCAACGTCAGTTCACCGAATACCCCAGGCCTGCGCAGCCTGCAGTTCGGCGACTCGCTCAAGCAGTTGCTCGATGCGTTGGCCGAGCGCCGCGAGCAGTTGGCGGGTGAACAGGGCAAGCGCGTACCGCTGGCGATCAAGATTGCCCCGGACATGAGCGACGAGGAAACCGCACTGGTGGCCGCTGCACTGATGACGTCGGGGATGGACGCGGTGATCGCTACCAACACCACCCTGGGCCGTGAGGGCGTTGAAGGGCTGCCATATGGGGGCGAAGCGGGTGGTTTGTCGGGGGCGCCGGTGCTGAGCAAGAGCACCCATATCGTCAAGGTGCTGGCAGGTGAGCTGGGTGGCAAGCTGCCGATCATTGCGGCCGGCGGCATTACCGAAGGCCGACACGCCGCCGAGAAGATTGCTGCCGGCGCCAGCCTGGTGCAAATCTATTCGGGCTTCATCTACAAAGGGCCCGCATTGATCCGTGAAGCCGTGGATGCGATCGCGGCCATGCCCCGCGGATAAACCGCACGCATAAAAAAGGGCCCCTTGAAGGGGCCCCTGGGCCTTAGCCCGCCGCCCGGATGGGGCGTGCATGGTGACTCGAATTCAGTGTCCTCGTTCAGCCAACGGCGTGATTTTCGTTGAGTCTATGGATGCCAGCGGTGCCAGTCATTCCGTCCCAGTTATCACCGCGACCTTCGCGCCAGCCGTTAATCCAGGCTTGGCGAACTGAAGGAAGATTGAAAGGGCAAAGTTCGCGGGATTTGCCGGTGACCCCGTATTGGTAGCCACGTGAATATGCTCTTTCCAACGGATCACGCTTAAGTCTTCTCATAGGGTGTTGCCCTCACTTGTTGACTGTAATGTCCCGTCGGCCTCTCCGAGGCCGGGCAGAGTCGTTCTGCCGGTGTGCGCCCGCTGCCGGCGTGGCGGGCTGAAAGTGCCGCCTCGTTGCGAAGCGGCCTAAGACCAGTTCTAACGAATGCGAGTCACGCTGGGAATGATCGATTTGTCATAAGCACGTAACCTTTCCGAGGGTGAAGGGATAAGTAAATAAATGCGACTCAACCTTATTTGCTGTTGAGGCCGCTATGATCGGGGTTTGCTGACGCTTGACGTCATTTCGCCAGCGCTGCAGCGTGATGACAGAAATAATTTGAAATGCGACGAAGGGTCACATGCGCCCTGATGTCGACGGAAATTTTTAGTACTGCCTGATGATCTAAGCTGTTTCTGCCACTGGGCGAGCACGGATCGATCAGGCGGCCCGGACCGTCCGCTGCCCACCTGTTGGCAGCGGCGGCCACTCGGACGCTTGCTGGAAGGGCGTTCGGGCAAACATCGGCGGGGCGATGCGTCGCCTCGTCACTTTAATAGCCCAAGGCTCTGGAAAACACATGTCGGACCGTTTCGAACTCTATCTCACCTGCCCCAAAGGCCTGGAAGGCCTGCTTGCCGAAGAGGCCAGAGGCCTGGGCCTCGAAGAGGTGCGTGAGCACACCTCGGCCATCCGCGGCGAGGCCGACATGGAAACCGCCTACAGCCTGTGCCTCTGGTCGCGCCTGGCCAACCGCGTGTTGCTGGTGCTAAAGCGCTTCAACATGAAGAACGCCGACGACCTTTACGATGGCGTCCACGCGGTTGATTGGGCTGACCACCTGGCCGCCGACGGGACCCTGGCCGTGGAATTCAGCGGCCATGGTTCGGGCATCGACAACACCCACTTTGGCGCGCTCAAGGTCAAGGATGCGATTGTCGACAAACTGCGCAACCGCGAAGGCCTGCGCCCATCGGTGGAAAAGATCGACCCCGATGTGCGCGTGCACCTGCGGCTGGACCGTGGCGAGGCGATCCTCTCGCTGGACCTCTCCGGCCATAGCCTGCACCAGCGTGGCTACCGCCTGCAGCAAGGCGCTGCGCCGCTGAAGGAAAACCTGGCGGCGGCGGTGCTGATCCGCGCCGGCTGGCCACGCATTGCCGCTGAAGGCGGCGCCCTTGCCGACCCGATGTGTGGTGTGGGCACCTTCCTGGTCGAGGCGGCGATGATGGCTGCCGACATCGCCCCGAACCTCAAACGTGAGCGTTGGGGGTTCAGCGCCTGGCTGGGCCATGTGCCGGCCACCTGGCGCAAGGTCCACGAGCAGGCACAGGCCCGCGCGCACGCTGGCCTGGCCAAGCCACCCCTGTGGATCCGTGGCTACGAGGCCGACCCTCGGCTGATCCAGCCGGGGCGCAACAACGTCGAGCGCGCCGGCCTGGGTGACTGGGTCAAGATCTACCAGGGTGAAGTCGCCAGTTTCGAACCACGTCCGGACCAGAACCAGAAGGGCCTGGTCATCAGCAACCCGCCGTATGGCGAGCGCCTGGGCGACGAGGCCAGCTTGCTGTACCTCTACCAGAACCTCGGCGAACGCCTGCGCCAGGCGTGCATGGGCTGGGAGGCGGCAGTGTTTACCGGTGCGCCGGAGCTGGGCAAGCGCATGGGCATCCGCAGCCACAAGCAATATGCGTTCTGGAACGGCGCATTGCCGTGCAAGCTGCTGCTGTTCAAGGTGCAGCCTGACCAGTTCGTCACTGGCGAGCGCCGCGAGGCCCAGGCTGAACACACTGACACGCGACGCCAGGTGCCGGTGGCCAATGAGCCGGCACGCCTGTCCGAAGGCGCGCAGATGTTCGCCAATCGCCTGCAGAAAAACCTCAAGCAGCTAGGCAAGTGGGCGCGCAAGGAACAGGTCGACTGCTATCGCCTTTACGATGCTGACATGCCCGAGTACGCCCTGGCCGTCGACCTCTACCAGGATTGGGTACACGTGCAGGAGTACGCTGCGCCCCGCTCGATCGATCCGGAAAAGGCCCAGTCACGTTTGCTGGATGCGTTGGCAGCGATCCCCCAGGTGTTGGGCATTGACCCGCAGCGTGTGGTGCTCAAGCGCCGCGAGCGGCAAAGTGGCACCCGTCAGTATGAACGCCAGGCCACCGAGGGGCGTTTCCAGGAGGTGAACGAAGGTGGCGTCAAGCTGCTGGTCAACCTCACCGACTACCTCGATACCGGGCTGTTCCTCGACCACCGCCCGATGCGCATGCGCATCCAGCGCGAAGCGGCGGGCAAGCGTTTCCTCAATCTGTTCTGCTATACCGCTACCGCCAGCGTGCATGCCGCCAAAGGGGGGGCACGCAGCACCACCAGCGTCGATCTGTCCAAGACCTACCTGGACTGGGCACGTCGCAACCTTGCGCTCAACGGCTTCTCCGAGCGCAACCGCCTGGAGCAGGGGGATGTCATGGCCTGGCTGGAAGCCAACCGCGACAGCTATGACCTGATCTTCATCGACCCGCCAACGTTCTCCAATTCCAAACGTATGGAAGGGGTGTTCGACGTTCAGCGCGATCACGTGCAACTGCTCGACCTGGCGATGGCACGCCTGGCGCCCGGAGGGGTGCTGTATTTTTCCAACAACTTCCGCAAGTTCCAGCTTGATGAGCACTTGCAGGCGCGCTATGTGGTCGAGGAAATCACCGCCCAGACCCTGGACCCGGACTTTGCCCGTAACAATCGCATCCACCGCGCCTGGCGCCTGCAATTGCGGTGAAACGACCAGCTGCGTTGCAGGGCTAATGGCCAATAGCTATAAATCAGCACAGGGCCAGAATGTTCGCAGGACGCTGACGTTGACGAGATCAATCTATGTCGAAGTATGGCGTGCGTGCGAAGGTACTGGGCCTGTGCAGCGAGGCGATGGCTGCCTGGGGGGTGGCCCTGGTGGCACTGGTGGCCGGTGGCATGCTGTCGGTAGCCTTGGCGCTGGCCACACAGGCGTTCTACATGCAGCAGTTGCGCCAGCGCTTCGAGCTGTTGGCCAGTGAGCGCTTTAGCCGTATAGCCGAGCGTTTCGATGATCAGCAGCAGCGCCTCGATGGTTTGCGGCGCTACTTCAGCTTCTCCAATGAAATCACCCCTCGCGAATTCGACGGCTATGCCCGGCCCTTGTTACGCCGCACCCAGGCCTATTCCTGGGCGCCGCGGGTCGAGCACGCCCAGCGGCGCGAGTTCGAACGCCAGGCCAGTGCCTGGCTGGGGCAGCCCTATGCGATTCGCGATCTCGATGACCAGGGCAACTGGCATGCCGCGCCACCTCGCGATTACTACTTCCCGGTGCTCTACACCCAGGCTACCCGCTTGCAGGGGCAGCCCTACGGGCTGGACCTGCGTGGCCAGGCCAAACGTGACCAAACCCTGCAGCGTGCCGTCCTGCCCGGCAGCATGGCGGTGTCTGAGCCATTGGACATGATCAATGTGGTTGCGGACTATTCCCGTGGGCTGCTGATGGTCGCGCCAGTATTTTCCGATGCGCAGGCTGATGGCCCGGCAGCAGGTTACGTGATGGCGCTGCTGAACCTGCGCCAACTGATCACCGAGGGTTTGCCGACCGCTGCCGAAGACAACCTGGTGGTTCAAATTACCGACCCAAGCGGGCGCAACGGCCATGAAGTGCTGTTCGATTCACAGAACCAGGTCGCGCCCCTGGCATTGGTCAGCACACAACTGCTGCAACTGGCTGACCACCCGTTTCGGCTCGACATCCGTCCAAGCCAGGTGTTCATGCAGGGTAACCGCTCTTCAGCGGCGCTGGCAGTGGGGTTGCTCGGCGGTTTGCTGAGCCTGCTGCTCAGTGCTCTGCTCTACAGCCTTTTCAGCCAGCGGCAACGCGCCTTGACCTTGGTCGGTCAGCGCACTGCAGAACTGCGCATCAGCGAACAATCGCTGCGCGGAACGCATGCCCAGTTGCGTAGTGTGCTGGATGCGGCCACACAGGTAGCGATCATCGCGACCAGCCTCAAAGGCGTGGTCAGCACCTTCAATGCCGGTGCCGAACGCATGTTGGGCTATTCGATGGGCGAGGCGGTTGGCCATCTGCAACTTGAGGCACTGGTGTTGCCCGAAGAGCTCGAGCGGCGCGCCCATGCCTTGAGCCTGCGTTACGGGCGACCCATCGTCGGCGGTCAGGCGATGTTCGCCGAAACCATACAGGCGCAAGGGGCGGAGCCTGGCGAGTGGACACTGGTGCGCAAGGATGCAAGCCAGTTGCTGGCCAACATGCTGGTGACCGCCATGCTTGACGAGCAGGGGCTGTGGGTGGGCTACCTGGCGATTTGCATCGATGTCACTGAGCGGCGCCGTGTGCACGAGGCCCTTGAGCTGCGTGACCGGTTGCTGGAGAAGCTCAGCGCAGAGGTGCCCGGCGGTATCTATCAGTATTGCCTGCAAGCGGATGGCCACTCTTGCTTCCCTTACGCCAGCCAAGGACTGTTCGACATCTACGAGATCGACCTGCAGCAGTTGCATGAAGACGCCTCGGCCGCGTTCGAGCGTATCCACCCTGAGGACCTCGAGCGGGTGCGACGCTCGATAAGGGACTCGGCCGAACACCTTACGCCCTGGCGCGAGGAGTACCGGGTTTGCCTGCCACGTGCGGGCTTGCGCTGGGTGCGTGGCGAAGCGACACCGGAGATCGGTGAGCAGGGCAGCACCTTGTGGCATGGCTACCTGACCGATATCTCCGACCTCAAGCGTGTGGAGGAAGACTTGCGTGCCCTGTCGGTGACCGACTCTCTCACCGGCATTCATAACCGGCGCTATTTTCAGGAGCGGCTGAGGGTTGAACTGGACCGTGCCCAGCGTGAAGGCCAGGCCTTGGCGGTGATCATGCTCGACGTCGACCATTTCAAACGGATCAACGACCAGCACGGCCATGCGGTGGGCGACCGTGTATTGCGCAGCCTGTGCCAGCGCATTGTGCAGCGCTTGCGGCGCACCGATGTGTTCTGTCGGCTGGGGGGCGAAGAGTTCATTGTGCTGTGCCCGGCCAGCAGCGTCGAACAGGCGCGGTTGTTGGCCATGGAGTTGTGGCAGGGGGTACGCTGCGTGCCGGTGGAGGGGGTAGGCAAGGTGACCGCCAGCTTTGGCGTGGCCGGCTGGCGCCCGGGCGAGGGGGTCGACGCCTTGCTGCTGCGGGCCGATGCCGGGGTGTACGCGGCGAAGCAGGCGGGCAGGGACCGCGTGGAGGGTGAGCCGGGCTGAGGTTGGCGTGCTCCAGTACCCGCTTCATTGCCGGCTTGCCGGCAGATGAGGCGGGTACTGGCCCGTCAAAATCAGGGGGCTACCGCCGCCGTACTGTTACCGGCTTTCGGCTGGCGATACAGGTCCAGCAGTACCTGGTCCAGCACCTGCGAGGCCCCCCACGGTTTTGGATCGTTGAGGATCGCCGCCACCGCCCAGGTATGGCCGTTGCTGTCACGGCTGAAGCCGGCAATGGCCCGTACCGTGTTCAGGGTACCGGTCTTGATATGCCCTTCACCGGTCATGGCGGTGCGTTTGAGGCGCTTGCGCATGGTGCCGTCCATGCCCACCAGCGGCATGGAGCTGATGAACTCGGCCGAGTAGGGGCTCTTCCAGGCGGCCTGCAGCAGTGCTGCCATTTCGCGGGTGCTGACCCGTTCGGCACGTGACAGGCCTGAACCGTTTTCCATCACCAGGTGCGGCGCGGTGATGCCTTTTTTCGCCAGCCACTGGCGCACCACACGTTGGGCCGCACGGGCGTCGTCGCCGTCGGCGTCGGTACGGAACTGTGCACCCAGGCTGAGGAACAGCTGCTGGGCCATGGTGTTGTTGCTGTACTTGTTGATGTCGCGGATGACCTCCACCAGGTCGGGGGAGAAGGCCCGGGCGAGTAGGCGGGCGCTCTTGGGGACGTTCTCGACGCGGTCACGCCCCTGGATGCTGCCACCGAGCTCGTTCCAGATCGCACGCACTGCCCCGGCGGCGTAGGTCGGGTGGTCGAGCAGCGACAGATAGGTCTGTGAGTTGCAGCCATCGCCCAGTTGGCCGCTGACCACTACGCTGATGCCGTCCGGCTGCGGCACCGGGTTGTAGCGCACGTCGCCGCTGCACTGTTTGGAGGCCACTGCCTTGACCTGGTTGTCGATGCGGATGTTGGCAATCGGCGGCTCGACGGCGATGGTGACCTTGCCGCCATCGTTGCGGGCGACAAAGCGCAGGGCCTTGAGGTTGACCAGCAAGGCGTCGGGTTTGACCAGGAAGGGTTTGTTGACATCGCCGCCATCATCGTCGAACTGCGGCAGGTTGGGCTGCACGAAGTGGCTGCGGTCCAGCACCAGGTCGCCGGTAACGGTACGCACCCCGTTCGCACGCAGGTCACGCATCAGCAGCCAGAGCTTCTCCATGTTCAACTTCGGGTCGCCACCACCTTTGAGGTAGAGGTTGCCGTTGAGCACGCCGTTGCTCAGGGTGCCATCGGTGTAGAACTCGGTCTTCCACTGAAAGGTCGGGCCGAGCAGTTCGAGCGCCGCATAGGTGGTGACCAGCTTCATGGTCGAGGCCGGGTTGACCGATACATCGGCGTTGAACACCGTGGCATTGCCCGGGCCGTCCAGCGGCAGCATCACCAGCGACAGTGCGGTGTCCTGCAGTTTGTTGGCCTTGAGGGCTTGCTGCACCTTGGGTGGCAGGCTGGTATTGACGGCGGCGGCCTGGCTCGACAGGGTGAATGGAAGGAGCAGGCCGGCGAGAACGAGAGGACGGAGCGTTTTGATCATAGGAGGTTAAGACCCTGCAGACGAGGGAAAAAGAAACGGGGGCTGTAAGAGATGATGACCCACGACGAAATATAGTGCGCATTATGCCCCAAGCGCAGCCCTGATGCGCCACGTTCGACGGAAAAGCGCCGTTGCCCTGCGGAAACTGTTAAAGTGCCGCGCGTTATTACTTAAGAGGATTGTTTCATGGCTACCAACCGTTCCCGTCGTCTGCGCAAAAAGCTGTGCGTCGATGAATTCCAGGAGCTGGGTTTCGAACTGAACCTGGGTTTCAAGGAAGACCTGTCTGACGAAGCCATCGATGCCTTCCTCGACGCCTTCCTGGCTGAAGCCATGGATGCCAACGGCCTGGACTACGTCGGCGGCGATGACTTCGGCCTGGTCTGCCTGGCCAACCGTGGTTCGGTCAGCGAAGAGCAACGCGCCACTGTCGAAGCCTGGCTCAAAGGCCGTAGCGAACTGACCACCATCGAAGTCAGCCCGCTGCTGGACGCCTGGTATCCGGAAAAGCCGATCAACTCGGCTTCCTGATCCACGCCTGAAGCGGCAGCCCGCCCGCGCGCCGCTTCCTCAAGCCCTGGCCAGCAGCCTGGCCAGGGCTTTCTCTACGCGGCGCATATGCCGCGCCAACGCCTGCCGTCGCAATTTCACCTGCGAGGCTGGCAAGCCGCTTTCTTCCAGAGCCTCGCAAGCCTTCATCATGTTCCGCGCTTCGAGCATCCGTGCTGCGCTGAGGATCTTGTGCGCCTGTTCGTGGATGGCCGGTGCCGCATGTTCGGGGTCCATACGCATGAGCTGGGCCAGGTCCTGTTGCAGGCTCAGGTGCAGGGCGGTGAGAAACCGGTCACGGTCGTTGGGGTCGTTGCCGACGATGCCGGCCAGGCCCTTCAGGTCGAACAGTGGGCAGGTGTCAGCCTCCTGTGGGTGGGCGGCAATGCTTGCCAGGCGCTGGCTCAGGGTGCGCAGGCTGATGGGTTTGAGCAGGCAGTCGTCCATGCCGACACTGAGGCATTTTTGCCTGACTTCCGGCTGGGCATTGGCGGTGTAGCCCAGAATGATGCAGCGAGGGCGAGCGCCTTGACGTTCTTCGGCGCGCACCGCAGCGGCGAGTTGGTAACCGTTCATGTGCGGCATGTTGCAATCGAGCACCACCACGTCGAATTGCCCGCTGCGCCATTTGCTTAGGCCTTCGCGGCCGTCGCTGGCGCTGGTGGGTGTGAGGCCCAGGTAACCCAATTGCTGCTCCATCAGCAGCAGGTTGGCCGGGTGGTCATCGATCACCAGCACGTTCAGGTGCGGATCGGGCCGCTCGACATCTTCTGCCCCCAGTGCCTGCGGCGGCGGTGCGTCAACGCATTGCAACGGCATGACCAGGCGAACCTGGGTGCCGAAATCCGGCATGCTCTTGATGCTGAGGTCGCCGCCCATCATTTCGCACAGGTTGCGGCAGATGGCCAGGCCAAGCCCGGTGCCCGCTCGCGCGCCCTGGCTATGTGGGTTGGCTTGCACGAAGGGGTTGAACAGGCGCTGCAAGTCATCGTCGTGAATGCCGATGCCGCTGTCGCGCACTTCAAGCTCCAGGCTTGGCGCTGCATCTGGCCCTTCATCGCGCAGGCTCAGGCTGATGCGCACCTGGCCGTGCTCGGTGAACTTGATGGCGTTGCTGATCAGGTTGGATAAAACTTGCTTGAAACGCAGTGGGTCGAGCAGGGCATGGCAGCGGGCGTCGGGGCTGATGATGATCTCCAGCGCCAGGCCTTTCTGCCGCGCCTGACCATCGAACACGCGGCCCACCGATTCGACCAGCCTGGCCAGGTCAACCGGTTCTGGTGCAAGGGACAGGTGGCCGGACTCGATGCGCACGATGTCCAGAATATCGCCGATCAGGCCCAGGAGGTCCTTGGCCGAATGGTGTGCGACTTCCAGCGAGGTGCGGTCGATCTGCCCCTGGTTGGCGCGTTTGACTGCAAGTTCTAGCATGCCGATGACGGCGTTCATCGGCGTGCGGATCTCGTGGCTGATGGTGGCCAGGAAGGTGCTCTTGGCACGGTTGGCGTCGTCGGCCAGTTGCTTGGCTTCGCGTAGCTCCTGCACCAACTTGCGCCGTTCGCTGATGTCGATCCAGCCGCCGATGATGCCCTGTACCTCACCCAGGGAGTCCCGGTAAGGCAAGATCCAGTGGTAGAGGGTGATCTCGCGGTCCTTGAGCCGCAGTGGACGATCGATGATCAGCGGTACGCCGGCGGCCATTACCTGCAGATAGTCAGCATGGATCTGGCGGGTGGCTTCGGCGCCCGCGAACAGGCTATCTTCCAGGCGCTTGCCAAGCACCTCATCGAGGTTTGCCTGAACCGCTTCCAGGTAGCTGGCGTTGCAGCTTTTCAGGCAGCCGTCGCGGTCGCGCACATACATCGGGTGGGGGGTGCCGTTGAGCAGCGCGCCCATGAATTCCAATTGATCGTTCAGCGCCCGTTCGGCGCGTTGACGCTGCTTGATCTGCCGCCGCAGGCGGGCGTTCCAGATCAATGCCAACAGCAGGAGCAGCCCGGTGCCCAGCAACACCTGCAGGACCAGCCGGCGAACCTTCTGCCAGCTGTTGTCCTCGTGCGCGCTGTAGCCGCGCCAGCGATTGTTGATCACGCCCAGTTCTTCTGGCGAGATGCTCAGCAGTGCCTTGTCCAGGATCGATGCCAGCGCGCTGGCCTGGTCGGTCGTGGCCATGGCGAAGTTGGCAGGTTCGATGCCAACGGTATTGCGAATGACCAGGTTGGCATTGCCGGCCAGCGCGTGGCTGGCATCGATGAGCGTGGTTATCACGGCGTCAACGGCGCCGCTGCTCAGCAGGGCCATGGAATAGAAGGGGCTTTCGGTCTCGATCCAGCCGGTTTGCGGATAGTGGGTGGCCAGCATTTTGGCCATCGCGCTGTAGCGGGTGACGGCGATGCGGCGGCCCCGCAGTTTGTCCAGCGAGGTGTACTGAGCAGTCTCGGCACGGGTCACCAGCACATAGGCGCTTTCCAGGTAAGGGCGGCTCAGGTGCAAGCGCTCGTTGCCCATGTCGTCCACGGCAAGTGCGGCAATCATGTTCACGCGCCCGTCTTGCAGGCGTGCGATCATCTCGGCGATACCGTTGGCTCGCTGCACCTCAAAGCGCAGGCCGGTACGCAGGCGGATCAGATCGAGCAGGTCGGCGGTGATACCGCGGAAATGGCCATTGCTGTCGAAGTAGGACAGCGGTGCAGCGGTCTCGTCGATGGCCACTTGCATGACCGGATGGCGCTGCAGCCATTGCGCCTCTTCCTGTGTCAGCTGCAGTTTGCGGTCGGTCAGCAGCAGGTCGCCGCCGGCCCCCCAGCGTTTGAAGATGCTGGTGCGCACAGCGCTGGACTGGCGCTCGAGCGTGGTGTTCACCAACGCCCGCAGATGGATGTCCTGGGCCCGCATGGCAAAACTGAAACCAACGTTTTCGTGCTTGCCGAAACTGGCCATGCGCAGGCGTGGCAGGTGGCCGCGATTGAGCAGGTAGTGGGTCGAGATGGTGTCGCCGATGAACACATCGGCCTGCCCGAACGCTACGGCATTGAGGGCCTGGGTTGGAGAGCCGAAGGCCAGCAGTTCGGCTTTGGGATAGATCGCGCTGACTTCCTGGTTGGGCAGGTAGTGATAAAGCATACCCAGGCGCATGCCTTCCAGGCCGCGGTTAAGCGCACGGTTTTCATCCTCGCGGGTAACCAGCACGGGCTGATCTACGGCGTAGGGGTGCGATAGCGCCAGGCCATCGATTGCCGCTTCAAAACCGTTGGCGCTGCCCAGCAGGTCGATGTGCCCGTCTTTTAAGGCCTGAACAGCGGCTTGTCGGTTGGGGTAGCGCAGAACCCGTATGGGCAGTTGCAGGGCTTTGCCGATCAAGTTGGCGTATTCCGCGGTCAGGCCTTGGTAGTCGCGGCCGCCACTGGTGATGTCAAACGGTGCATAGTCCGGTGCCGAGGTGCCCAAGGTCAGGTATTCACGGCCCTGCAGCCATTGCCGTTGCTGCGCACTCAACTGGGGCTGCAACAGGGTGGTCGATGAACGGGCGAGCAGTGTGTAAGGCGTAGCCTCCTGTTCGGTGGCCTGCGCACCGCTGGCCACTATCAGCATGAGGGCCAGCCAGGCAAGGAATCGCGCCATTGAAAACCTCAGACGAGCGCGTTGCGTTTGGCCATTTCGATGAGATCGACCAGCGTGTCGACCTGAAGTTTTTGCATCAGGCGCTTTTTGTATGTACTGACCGTCTTGTTGCTCAGAAACATGCCTTTGGCGATTTCCTTGTTGCTTCGCCCCTGGGCGAAAAGTTGCAACACCATCAGTTCGCGATCATTGACCTGGCGGAAGAGGCTGAGATCGGCGTCGGACGATTCGTGGCCATTATGGATAGCCTGGCTGGGAAAATAGTTGTAACCGGCTAGTACGGCCTTGATTGCACTGAGCAGTTCGCTCAAGTCTTCCTGCTTGCACACATAGCCTGCGGCACCCGACTGCATGCAGCGCACGGCAAACAGCGCTGGTGACTGTGCGGTGAGAATCAGCACCTTCAGTGGCAGGGCCATGGCCTGGAAGCGGGAGAGCACCTCAAGGCCGTCCAGCTTGGGAATGCTGATGTCGAGGATGACCAGGTCCGGAAGCGTTTCGCGAATCATCTGCATGGCGTCCACGCCATTGTCCGATTCGCCGACGACCTTGTAGTTCTGGTTTTCTAGCAACATACGAACAGCCAGACGGATGACTGGATGGTCATCGACAATAAATACGGAGTGCATGTTCAACTTCCCTGCGGCGGATAAAGGCAGTGGCACCTTAACCCAGTTGGAACGCGTGCGGGATGCGAGGAACGACGATTAGCCGTATATGGGAAATGGCTTACAGGAAATAACAATTTGAGCCACGAAGCACCGCCCTTGAACAGGGTGTTAGAGGTGTTTTGGTAACTTTTTATTGGTTACGTTAGTTTGGATGTTTAGTTGGTAAACGAGGTGTGTAGGAAATTTCTTTCAATGAGCGATGCCGCATGCTCCGGGGCATGCGGCATCGCTCAGTTCAGGTCGGGCTGGAGCGCCCGGTCATTTCCCGGGCCATCTCGCTGGCATAGCTGTCGGTCATGCCGGCGATGAAGTCGATCATGCGCAGGAATGCCGTGTAGAGGGAGTCATGAGGGTGAGGCGCGTTGTTGCCGATCAGGTCCAGCACGCGGCGGCTCTTGAACGACGGGGTGCGCCCGCCATGTTGCTCGAGGGCGGCGCCGCAGAAGGTGTTGAGCAGGATCTCAAGGGTGGTGTAGGCGCCAATTTCATGCAGCGTCTTGCGCTTGTCCTGGAAGATCTTGTTGCGTGCCATGGCCTTGGCCTGGAGCACGCAGCGCTGGGCGGGGCCGTGCATGTGCTCGACCAGGTCACCACTCAGTTGCCCGGCGAGCAGTGCCTGCTGCTGTTCGACGAAAGCGCCCGCAGCGGCATTGGTGAGGTGCTCGATGGCCTTGCCCCGCAGGATTGCCAGTTTGCGCCGGCGGGAGTCCGAAGGGCCGAGCTGACGGTAGGTTTCGGGCAGGTCATCCCCCACCAGGTCCAGCAGCAGTGCTTCTACTTCGGCGTACTCCAGCAACTCCATCTCCAGGCCATCTTCCAGGTCGATCAGCCCGTAGCAGATGTCGTCTGCTGCCTCCATCAGGTAGACCAGGGGGTGGCGTGCCCAACGCTGCTCTTCCAGCAGCGGCAGGCCAAGCTTGTGGGCGATCTGCTCCAGTAAAGGCAACCCGCTTTTGGTAATTGAACAACCATTTCTTATATTGATGGCGGAGTACCTTCAAATAGGTGTTTTTCGGAAAAATTGTTCTTTAGATTCAGTATTTTAGGGTTCGATGCTTAAGTGGATAAAGTGCTGCTAAGTGTATTTTTCTGTTCATATGGTCAGGATTTTATGGCCGGGATTAGATGTTCGAGAGCACCTGATGACTTTTGATATTGATGGCCTTAAGCTATTGGTGTTTCGTGGGGCGGGTGATGCGGGCTAAGCCTGCTAGAACTCCGTTGGTAAGATGCCTTTTGAGTAGCTCGTCGGTAGTATCTAAATGCCTATTACACATAATCTTTCAAAAATATTCACTCAGACACTTGAGCAAGCTGTAGATGGTGTTGTTGTTATTGATGCTGAGAATAATGTTGTTCTTTTTAATCGTGCGGCGGAAGCTCTGTGGGGCTATAGCAGAGATGAAGTGCTAGGTCGTAATGTTAAGATGCTCGTTCCTTTAGGAATGCAGTCTAAGCACGATGACTATATAAATGAAAATCGCCGGACGGGTATCAATAAAATTGTAGGTACTACGCGAGAGGTCCCGATTCATAGAAAGGATAGCTCTCAGCGGTGGGGAGCTATGTCGATCTCTCGTGTCGAGAGTGAAGGGATGGTTGTTTATACTGCATTTGTGAAGGATATTACTGATAGGCGTAAAGAGCGTCAGCGTACCAAGCTTTTATCACTGGTTGCGAATGAGACAGATAATGCAATTGTTATTACCGACCATGAGTGGAAAATTGTCTTTGTAAATAAGGGTTTTGAGCGTATTTTTGGCTATTCTTCTGAAGAGGTTGAAGGGTTAAGGCCTGCTGCTCTAATAGTGCCGCATTTGAGTGATGAAAGAATTCAGGCGGTCCACTCTAGATTAAAGGCTGGTTTGTCTTTTAAGGTTGAAGAGTTAACGCGGCTTAAAGATGGCGAGCGTATATGGTCAAATATTGCTATTAGTCCAATTTTGAGTGCGAGTGGCGATCTTGTTAATACTGTTACTGTGCTTGCTGATGTGACAGGCTCAAAGATACATGAGGTTATTCAAAGTACTATATTGGATGCCATGGTGCGGGAGAATCCTCTAGAGGAGGTAATGGATCTGGTATGTAGGGAAATTGAATTTGTTGAGCCTGATATAAAGATAGCTGTTATACAGATTGATGAAGATGGGGTCATGCATCCGCTGGCGGCCCCCAGTCTTCCGGTTGAGTATGCAAGGCTATTAGAAGGGATGCAAGTGAAACATTGTGTCGGCTCTTCAAGCAAGGCTGCTTACTATGGTGAGCCTGTTGTTGCGGAGGATATTGAGCAAGATCCAGTATGGGAGGGCCTGTCAGAAGAGTTTTTGAGGTTTGGAATTAAAAGTTATTGGTCTACGCCTATCAAGAATACAAAGGGAAGTGTTGTCGGTGTACTTGTTTTTTATTACTCGGTGCGTAGGGTTCCTTCAAGCCTTCATGAAATGATGATGGAGGTTGCTTCGCCGCTTTGTGCTCTTGCGATAGAGCGTGAAGAAGATAGAGAGAACATACGGCAGTTAGCGTTTTATGATAGCCTTACCGAGCTTCCCAATCGCAGTCTATTGCATGCTAAAGCCGACCATGCTTTGGTTGATGCGAGGAGATCAAAAAGCTCAATGTCGGTCTTGTTTATTGATTTGGATCGATTTAAGCAAGTTAATGATTCACTTGGGCATCCGGCTGGTGATGAGTTGCTTAGGGCCGTTGCTGAAAGATTACTATTTAATCGCCGGGCGTCTGATATTGTAGGGCGGCTGTCTGGAGATGAATTCGTTGTGGCTCTACCAAACTGTGGTAGTGAACATGTCACTGAGATTGTTGAGGAAATAAGAAAGTCTATATCAAGGCCGATTAATATTGGTGGGGTTATTTTGTCTCCATCCGCCAGTATAGGGGTTAGTGTGTATCCTCAAGATGGTCATGATATGGGTACTTTGATACATCGTGCTGATATGGCTATGTACCAAGCGAAAGGAAGTGGGAGAGGCAGGTTTAGTTTCTTTAGTCCTGAGCTGAATCAATTGGCTCTAGAAAGGCAGGAGTTGGAAAGTGCATTGCGTTTGGCAATAGATGGTGGCGAGCTTAGGTTGCACTATCAGCCGCAAGTTAATGTAGATGATGGGACGCTCTATGGTGTTGAAGCTTTGGCTAGGTGGCGGCACTCAAAGTTTGGAGAAGTTTCTCCTTCGAGATTTATTCCTCTTGCTGAAGAGTGTGGGCTGATAGGGGATTTAGGTGCTTGGGCTGTAAGGGAGGCCTGTCGTCAGCTTGCAAGTTGGAGGCGGAAAGGGCTGAAAATACCTGCCGTTTCTGTGAATTTGTCGCCAAGTAATTTTCATAACTTAGATCTTGGTGGGATGATATTGAGGACTCTAGGGCAGCATGATTTAAAGGTCGGCGATTTGACATTGGAGCTTACGGAGAGTGTTTTGCTTGATACAAATCCTAATACTATGAAGGTGTTGGGTGATGTCAACTCAAAAGGGATTAAGTTGGCGATGGATGATTTTGGTACGGGCTACTCTAGTTTAAGCTATCTTAGGAAGCTTCCGATTCAAGAGCTAAAGCTAGATAAGAGCTTTGTTCTTGATTTGGAGAAAGATGAGATAAGTAGGGCACTTAGTGAGGCTGTGCTTAGGATAGGTGATAGTTTACATTTAAAGGTCGTCGCTGAAGGCGTTGAAGAGGCGGGGCAATATAAGGTTCTCAAGGAGCAGGGTTATCATGTTGCTCAAGGTTACTTTCTTTCAAAGCCGCTTGCTCCTAGAGAATTAGAAGAGTGGGTTTCCAATCTCTATAAATAATTTAATTTTTCGAGTGGGTGATGGTATGTTTTTCAAGGTTAGGGATTTAAAAGAAAAGCTTGCGGAAGTTAGTGAGAAGCTTTTTTCGTTGGAGCAGGTTAGGAAAAGTCTTGACGATGAGATGTTAGTGCTTCGATTAGATTCTCAAGGTGTTATTATGGAGGGTAATGATAATTTTTTACGTGAAATGATTTATTCGGTTGAAAAATTGGTTGGGAGGCCAATTTTTGACTTGGTTCCAGCTTTTGCTCGGAGTACAGATCATTTTAATCGTATGAAGAATGCGGTTCAGTCTGGGAGTCATTGGGTTGGTGCTCTTCAAGCTTGTAGGGGGAATGGGGAGGAGGCATGGTTGCGTGTGATTATTCAGCCAATTAGAAGTTCAATGGGGGTGCTTTCTCATCTCTCAATTTATGCCACTGACCTTACTCGAACTATTGCAGAGTCCTGTGAACATGAGAATTTGATTGGGGCTTTGCAGCGTTCAACTGCAGTTATTGAATTTGATCTTGATGGGATAGTTTTAACTGCAAATGATAGATTTTTAAGTGCAATGGGTTACAGCTTGGAGCAAATAAAAGGAAAGCACCACAGGATTTTCTGTGAGTCTGCAGAGTCTTCCTCTCAAGGGTATGAGGATTTTTGGGAGAGACTTCGAAGGGGGGAGTTTGTGGCGGATCGCTTAAAACGTATAGATAGTTATGGTCGGGTTGTGTGGCTGGAGGCCTCGTATAATCCAGTTTCGGACTCTTATAAAAGATTGTATAAAGTGGTTAAGTTTGCAACTGTCATTACTGAGCAAGTTAACCGCGAGCAGGCAGTGTCTGAGGCGGCCGATATAGCTTATGGTACTTCGAGGAATACTGATGAAAGTGCACGGCGTGGTAGTGGAGTGGTTCAGGATACAGTGAGGGTAATGCAGGAGCTGGCTGCTCAAATGGAAGCGGCTGTAGAGGGTATTCGTGCACTGGATCAGCAGTCCCAACTGGTTGGTGGGATTGTAAAAAGTATTGGGGGAATTGCTGATCAGACTAATTTGCTTGCACTCAATGCGGCGATTGAAGCGGCAAGGGCTGGTGAACAAGGGCGGGGGTTTGCTGTAGTTGCTGATGAGGTAAGACAGCTTGCATCCAGAACTACGAAGGCGACGAAGGAAGTTGTCGAAGTGGTTTCTAAAAACCAAAAAATGGCGGAGGAGGCTCTTCGAATCATAGAGCAGGGTAAAATGCATGCAGTGCAAGGTCTTGAGCTTTCCGCTGAGGCAGGAAATGTTATATGTGAAATTCAGGAGGGGGCTCAAAAAGTGGTTGAGGCGGTAGGACGTTTTGCTAATAGGTTGGGTAACTGATTGGTCTTGTGAGTTTGTGTTTTGCTGATATCAATGGCTAATGATTTTTTTGTGTGTTGTTCCTTCGCCCGGAGGTGCTATGGACAGAATGAGTTGGGATAAGTTGTTGAATACTAGTCGATTAGGTGGACGCCCCCCGAAGTCGGAACTTGGTCGTTCACCCTTCCACTCAGACCATGATAAAGTCATTTTCTCCGGTGCGTTCAGACGCCTTGCAAGAAAAACTCAGGTACATCCTCTGGCGACCAATGACCATGTACATAATCGCCTTACCCATAGTTTAGAGGTGGCTTGCGTAGGTAGGACGCTCGGGGTCCGAGTTGGGCAGGAGCTTTTGAAGGAAAAACTAATTTCTGATTTCTATTCAGCTTCGGACATTGGCGATATCGTACAGACTGCATGTCTTGCTCACGATATTGGCAACCCGCCGTTTGGACACACAGGTGAAGAGGCCATACGTCATTGGTTCACTAATGATGTAGGTGCGAAGATGATTGAGCACTTGCCTTTCAATGAAGCTACTGACTTCCGTAGATTTGAAGGGAACGCCCAAGGGTTCCGGGTGTTAACAACCTCAGAGTATCATCCGTATGATGGGGGGATGCGTCTAACTTATGCATCTTTGGGTGCTTTTATAAAGTATCCATGGATGGCACGTGATGCAGTTAATCAGTTGCGACCTATTAAAAATAAATATGGTGTTTACTGCTCGGAACTTGGTTTTTTCGATGAGGTGGCGGATGCGACGGGGTTGTTAAAGCTTGGTGATGGCTGGCGTTGCCGCCATCCATTAGCTAACTTGATGGAGATTTCAGATGACTTTTGCTACGCCATCCTTGATCTGGAGGATGGTGTGGAGATGGGTATCCTCGAATGGGATAAGGTTTTTGATATTTTGTGCCTTGTTCTGGATGAGAAGCAACGGGACCAATTGGCCAAAGAAACGCAGGGAATGAAAGTTGGGCGTAGGTTATCGATGGCTCGCGGTAAGGTTATCT
The DNA here is from genome assembly GCF_021602025.1 of Pseudomonas ceruminis. Lineage (GTDB taxonomy): Bacteria > Pseudomonadota > Gammaproteobacteria > Pseudomonadales > Pseudomonadaceae > Aquipseudomonas > Aquipseudomonas ceruminis. The sequence goes on along the minus strand of NZ_BQHW01000009.1, from coordinate 164,634 downwards.
CTGCATTCGTAGATGCAGGGGTGGCTGCTTTTATGGGCAATTATGATGAAATTATGGCTGGGAAGGCTCTTGGTATATTTGAACTGTGTAGCAGTAATGTGCGTGATTGCGTAAATGCTGCCAAAATTCTTGCACGCGAGGAAATTTTCCAACATCCGCGTAAAGTTGAACTTGAAATAGGTGCGTACAGCACGATATCAACGTTGTTGCAAGTTAGCTGTTCGGCTGCTCTGAGTTTTGCTAGGAATGGCGGAGTCGCTGATTCAAAGACCAAGCGGGTAGTCGATTTAATGGGGCTTGACTTGGTTGCTATAAACGCCTGCGAAAATGTTTCAAAGGACTACTCCGCGATTATGCAGGTTCTGGACTACGTGAGTGGCATGACTGATAACTACGCCATGCATTTGGCTCGACAGTTTAGTGGTATGGGCGGTGAGCGAATTTAGGTGGATTGGCTCTCGCCAATGGTGGAATGCTCAAGTTCAGCAAAGCCCTCCTTATTCTTTTTTTGATTATCAAGTTTAGTTTTCATGCCAAAATAGTTGCACTTATAACTTTTTGGCTGTTGATTTTCAAAAAATGTCATTTTTGGCTGTTTACTATAGCCACAGTTCGCTCTGGTAGCAACCGAACTTGTGCTTCTTGTAACCCAGGGCATCGGCATGCCGGGCGGTCCACGGGTACTTGAGGTAAGTGCCCAGGGTGGCGTAGGTCAGCCGGGTGCCGCCATCGAACTGGTGGTACTCGAGTTGGGTGAGCACCCGAAAGCCCTGGGCATTACCTTCGAAGTTGAGGAAGTCGGCGCGCTCGTGATCACTCATGTCGTCCAGCCAACCGCGCCCTGCGGCCTGCTGGAACCAGTGGCGGATGGCGTCTTCGCCGGAATGGCCAAACGGTGGGTTACCGATGTCATGGGCCAGGCAAGCGGACTGCACGATCATGCCCAGGTCACTGGGGCCGCACCATTCGGGCAGGCTATCGCGCAGGGTTTCGCCCACACGCATGCCAAGTGAGCGGCCAACGCAACTGACCTCCAGGGAATGGGTCAGGCGCGTGTGGATATGGTCGTTGCTGGAGACCGGATGGACTTGGGTCTTACGACCCAGGCGGCGGAATGCACCTGAGAAGATGATCCGGTCGTGGTCTTTGTGGAACGGGCTGCGTCCCAGTTCTTCGGGGCTGTACAACGCTTTGCCCAGGCGCTCTCGGGTGAGCAGGGTTTGCCAGTCCAAGGCGTGTTCTCCTGTCGATCGATGGGCGTAGCTTCAGGTGTCGGGGCAGGCTATGCAAGCGGCAAGTCAATACGGCCCTGTCGCCGCCAGGACGGCAACAGGGCCGCAGCAGGTGCCGAAGCGTTCAGGGGCGTCGCGAGCCCTGGAAGTACAGCTTCACCAGCGGCAGCAGGCTGGTGCCCAGGCGCACCAGGCGCGCCAGGTTACCACTGCGCACGCCTTTGCCGGTAAGAAAGCCCAGCGCGACGACCGCACCAATGCCCCACAGCGGTGCGTGCTTGATGCCCAGCCCGTCGTGCAGCGAGCCGCCCATGCCGCGCAAGCGCTGCAGGGGTTGCAGCAGCTGCCCCGACTCGTGACGGATCTGCTGGCGGTGCATCTCCATGCGCAGGCGCAGCAGCGCCTTGCGCAGCTCCCGTGGGTTACGCGTATTTGGCAGTTCAGGCAGGCTCATGGCGTCAGGCGCTCCCGGTCCTTGGCAAGTTCTTCGAGGGTGGCACTGAACGGCGACGACTCATCGAACACTGCAGCTTTGAGCCGTAATCCGCAGTACAGCGCGGCCAGGCCATAGAACACGCACAAGCCAACGATACCGGCCAGGCGGTAGCTGTCCCACAGCAAGACCAACAGCAGCCCCGACAAGGCGGTCAGCAGCAACAGGGCAAACACCAGGGCAAGGCCGGCGAACAGCAACAGCCTCAGGGTGCGACCTTTCTGCTCCTGCAGCTCAATGCCGAGCAGTTCGATATGGCTGTGCAGCAGCCCCAGCAGCGCTGCACCCAGGCGCTTGCCCGAGGCACTGGTGCCAATGGCTTCATTCTCCATGGGGGCTCCTCAACGCCGACTGGCCAGCAGGCCGATCAACAGGCCTACGCCTGCGGCGATACCGATGGCTTGCCAAGGGTTGTTCTGAACGTACTGCTCAGCGCTCCCCAGGGCTGCCTGGCCACGCTCGCGCACGGAGTCCTGGGTAAGCTGCAGGGTCTCCCGGGCCTGGGTCAGGCGGTCGTGGATCTGTTCGCGCAGCTCGTCAGCCTGGTCACCGGCGAGGTTGGCGGTGTCAGCCAGGAGTTTCTCGGTGTCACGCACCAAGGCCTGGAAGTCAGCCATCAAAATCTCTTGTGCAGTCTTTGCGGTTTTGCTCGCCATGTGTGGCTCTCCCTGTGTAGGTGTGTAGGTGATTCGAGTTACCCGGTTCGCTGAAGGTTCACTGCGACGCTGGTATGAGGCTTGCTAATGAAGCGTGCCACAACGCGGGGCGCAGACCGGGGCATTGCGCCAATCAAGGGCGAAAACCCCGGCGGATACGAATAAACCTTAACCCAATCCACGACAAACCCAAGAAAAAACCACGCAGGCTCCGCCCCGCTCGTTGCAGCGGGGTCGCGGCTGGCACCGATTCGGTGCAGGGATGCAGGTTTTTGAACTGTCCTGGTGCCTTTTCAGCAGGTCTGCCTATTTCATGGAAAACATGCACAGCGCGATGGACTCCCTGGTCCACGGTTCCAACACTCTGTTCATCCTTATGGGCGCCATTTTGGTGCTGGCCATGCATGCCGGTTTCGCGTTTCTGGAAGTGGGTACCGTGCGTCACAAGAACCAGGTCAATGCCTTGTCGAAAATCCTCAGCGACTTCGCCATTTCAGCGTTGGTCTACTTCTTCATCGGTTACTGGATCGCCTACGGCGTGAGTTTTTTGCATCCGGCATCGCAGCTGGCTGCCGACCATGGCTATGCGCTGGTCAAGTGCTTTTTCCTGCTCACCTTCGCCGCCGCGATCCCGGCAATTATCTCTGGCGGCATTGCCGAACGTGCGCGGTTCGTTCCGCAGTTGTGCGCCACGGCCTTGATCGTGGCATTCATCTACCCGTTCTTCGAAGGGGTGGTGTGGAATGGCAACCTCGGGATTCAGGGCTGGCTGCAGGCGCGTTTCGGTGCGCCGTTCCATGACTTTGCCGGGTCAGTGGTGGTGCATGCCATGGGCGGCTGGCTGGCTTTGGCGGCGGTGCTGCTGCTGGGCGCGCGGCGCGGGCGCTACCGTGACGGGCGGCTGGTGGCTTTTGCGCCGTCGAGCATTCCGTTCCTGGCGCTGGGCTCCTGGATTCTGATCATCGGATGGTTCGGCTTCAACGTGATGAGCGCGCAGACCCTGCAAGGCGTCAGCGGTCTGGTGGCGGTCAACTCGCTGATGGCCATGGTAGGCGGCACCCTGGCAGCGTTGCTGGCGGGCCGCAACGACCCAGGCTTCCTGCATAACGGACCTTTGGCAGGCCTGGTGGCGATTTGCGCGGGCTCTGACCTGATGCACCCGATTGGCGCGCTGGCCACCGGCCTGGTGGCGGGGGTGCTGTTTGTCTGGAGCTTCACCGCCGCACAGAACCGCTGGAAGATCGACGACGTCCTGGGCGTGTGGCCGCTGCACGGTTTATGCGGGGTATGGGGCGGTATTGCCTGTGGCATCTTTGGTCAGCTGGCGCTCGGTGGCTTGGGCGGCGTCAGTCTGGTCAGCCAGCTGTTCGGCAGCCTGGCGGGGGTGGCAGTCGCGTTGCTCGGTGGCTTCGCCGTGTATGGCCTGATCCGCGCAGTGCACGGCTTGCGCTTGAGCCATGAGCAGGAGTTCCAAGGGGCCGACCTGTCATTGCACCGTATCGGCGCCACCAGCCAGGACTGAGCAGGCGGGGTGCACGGCGTGCGGGAGGGGCCTAGAATAGGTTTCTTCCCACAGCCAAACCGAGTCCTGCCCCATGCTGCCTGAATGCCAACTCTTCGGCACTGTCGGGTGCCACTTGTGCGAAGTGGCCGAAGCCGTCCTGATGCCGTTTGTCGATCATGGTTTGCTGGTCGAACTGGTGGATATCGCCGATAGCGAGGCGCTGTTCGAGCGCTATGGCCTGATCATCCCCATACTGCGTCGCTGCGATACCGCCGCCGAACTGCACTGGCCGTTCGATGCAGAACAGGTGGTTGCCTTTCTGGGGCATTGAGGGCCCAGGGAAACATCGCCTGACTGCGTTAGCTGTGTTGCTGAACGATGATGCCGTGCTGGTCACAGCCACCACCACCTCATCATCGTTTTCGAGATTGTAGCCATGCGCATTACCCCACATTTCACCCTGCAAGAAATGATCGTTTCGCAAATCGCTTCCAGAGAAGGGCTGATCAATACACCTACGCCGCAGGTCATCACCAACCTGCACCTGTTATGCCAGGCGCTTGAGCAGGTGCGTGCGCTGTTCGCCCGGCCGGTCATCGTCAGCAGCGGCTACCGCAGCGCGGAGTTGAACGCGCGCATCGGCGGTTCGTCCCGCAGCCAGCACATGACAGGGCTGGCTGCGGATTTCGGTGTGGTGGGCATCAGCCATCGCGAGGTGGTTCATCGGATCAGTAAAAGCAATGTGGAGTTCGACCAGCTGATCCTGGAGTTCGACAGTTGGGTTCATCTCTCGGTCTCGCCCAGCGCGCCGCGCCGGGAGGTGCTGACCATTCGCAGAGGTACTGGCTATATGTCGGGGCTGAAGTGAAGGGCCGGCGAATTGACGCAGGGGCAGGTATGCTCGTATGCTGTATATAAATACAGTATAGAGATAGGTTCATGCTCAACGTCGAGCAACTCAAGTACAGCGTCAACCGCATGCCAGTGGAGCGGGTCTACGATGCGGTGCTGGAACTGCGCCTCGAAGGCCTGGTTACCGATGATCGTACGCCTTTTGGCAAAGTACATTTCAATACCTGTTTCGCCGAGATCGAGGCGCTGTTCCAGCGGGCGGGATACCACCGCGGGCTGGATGTGGTGGGTTATCAGGGTTTGCTCTACGCGCTCTACGACCCCGGGCGCTGGGAGGCCGTACAGGTACTGCGCTGGCTGAAGGCGCGCAGTGAGCGGGTAGTGCAGGCTGGCTGAGCTGTTGGGCTTGGGGGATAATACGCAGCCTTGAGTGTTCCGAGCCTGCCATGACCACGCCTTTCGATCCTGCCCACCAGCAAGCCAGCACGGTCTGCCTGCCCCCCGGCAACTGGGCAACGGTTCTCGATTGCCTGTGCGACCATTTCAAGGCCATCGAGCGTGCGCAGTGGCTCGACCGCTTTGCACGCGGCCGCGTGCTCGACGCTGCCGGCAAGGCCATCAGCGCCGATTTGCCCTACCGCCGCGGCATGCGCCTGCATTACTTTCGCGAAGTACCCAACGAACGCCCCATCCCGGTACAGGAAACCATCCTGCATGTGGACGAGCACGTGGTGGTGGCCGACAAACCCCACTTTCTGCCCGTTACGCCGACCGGCGAGTACGTCGAGCAGACACTGCTGCGCCGCTTGATTCGCCGCCTGGACAACCCGCACCTGGTGCCGCTGCACCGGATCGACCGGCATACCGCAGGCCTGGTGCTGTTTTCTGCCAACCCGCAAACGCGTAGCGCTTACCAACGGCTGTTTCCTGAACGGCGCATCGACAAGCGTTATCAAGCCATTGCCGCTGCGTTGCCCCAGCGTGAGTTTCCCCTGGTGCATACCAGCCGCTTGGTACATGGCGAACCGTTTTTCCGAATGCAGGAAGTACCGGGGGCCGACAACAGCGAAACCCTCGCCGAGGTGCTGGAGAAGAACGGTGAGCTGTGGCGCTATGGCTTATCGCCGGTGACCGGCAAGACCCACCAGTTACGCGTCCACATGGCCGCGTTGGGGGCGGCGATCTGCAATGACCCGTTCTATCCTGACTTGCGCAACGAAGAGGATGATTATCAGCGGCCGTTGAAGTTGCTGGCGCACAGTTTGCGTTTTGCTGACCCGCTGACGGGTGAGGGGCGCTATTTCGAGAGCCGTTTGAGCCTGGATTGGTAGGGCATCTGGCCTCATCGCCGGGTTACCGGCAGTGAGGCCAGGCGGCCTTAACGGTTGAAACGCTCCACCAGCGAGTACTGGCCACCCGCAGTAGTGGTCAGCTCTTCACTCAGCAGTGCCGAGTGCTGGGCCTGCTCTGCGGTCTGGTCGGCCAGTTCAGCGATGGTGCTGATGTTGCGGCTGATTTCGTCGGCCACAGCGGTCTGCTCTTCGGTGGCCGCCGCAATCTGAGTGGCCATATCGGTGATATTGGCCACGGCTTCGCTGATACCGACCAGTGCCTGGTCCGCCTGCATGACGCGGTCGACGCCTTCCTGGGCCTGGCGATGACCGGTCTCCATGGTCAGTACGGCGGTGTTGGCAGTTTGCTGCAATTTGGCGATCAGGCCATGGATTTGCCCTGTGGACTCGGCGGTACGCTGCGCCAGTTGGCGTACTTCATCGGCAACCACTGCAAAGCCGCGGCCCATTTCCCCGGCGCGGGCCGCTTCAATGGCGGCATTGAGTGCCAGCAGGTTGGTTTGGTCGGCAATGCCTTTGATCACATCGACCACGCCCCCGATCTCGTCACTGTCCTTGGCCAGTTGCGTCACAGTCTCGCCGGTTTCGCCCACGGCAGCCGAAAGGCGCTCGATGGCGTCGCGGGTTTCCCCGGCGATCTGGCGGCCTTGGCTGGTCAGGCGATTGGCTTCCTGGGTGGCGTCTGCAGTGCGCTGCACGTGGTTGGCCACTTCCTGGGTGGTGGCGGCCATCTGGTTGACGGCGGCTGCAACCTGTTCGGTTTCGACCCGCTGACGCTCCAGGCCCGAAGAGCTCTTGTGGGCCAGCACATCAGACTGCCGGGCCTGTTCGCTGAGGTGCTCGGCACTGTCCTGCAGGCGGGTCAGGCAAGTCTTCATGCGCGCGTCCTGGCTGAGCATGGCCATTTCCAGGCGTGCCTGGACGCCGCGGCTGTCGGTGTACATCTGTGCGATCAGCGGGTCGGAGGTGGTCTGCTCAGCCAGGCGCAGCAAGCGCTTGAGGCCGCGTTGCTGCCAGCCCAGGCCGAGCAGGCCCAGGGGCACTGACAGGGCGGCGGCCAGGGCGAAGCCCCAGGAGTGGCCCAGCCAGTTGCCAATCAGGAAGCCAATCTGGCTGACCAGGATGAAGGGCAGCCAGTCCTGCAGCACCGGCAGCCACTTGTCACGGCGCGGAATGGCGGTCTTGCCCTGATTGATACGCTGGTACAGGGCTTCGGCGCGGCGGATCTGCTCGGCGGTAGGCTTGACCCGCACCGACTCGAAACCGACCACCTGGTTGTTGTCGAAAATCGGGGTGACGTAGGCGTTGACCCAGTAATGGTCGCCCGATTTGCAGCGGTTCTTGACGATGCCCATCCAGGGCTGGCCTTGCTTGAGGGTTTGCCACATATGGGCGAACACCGCCGATGGCACATCGGGATGGCGCACCAGGTTGTGCGGCGCGTCAGTCAGCTCCTCGCGGGTGAAACCGCTGATCTCGATGAAGGCATCGTTGCAGTAGGTGATCACACCCTTGGCATTGGTGGTGGAGATCAACCGTTGGTGGGCAGGGAAAGTCCGTTCTCTCTGGGTAATCGGCTGGTTGTTACGCATGGGCTGAGTAATCCGCAAGGCTTTCCACAGGTATCGGCAAGCCAGTGTTTTTATTGAATGAATATTTAACTTGCTTGATCTGGGGCAATAGCTAGCCACCGGCGTTGCGTTAGCAGCACCGTCCATTTACTGATGTAGGCGTCATTGTGACCGTTTTTTTGCTAACGCATGACGTAGAAGTCAGATCATGACTCATCGGCTGGCCAAGAGCCAGCCTCTGGTCGTGGAAGCGGGGCGCAAGGCGCCCCGGGTCATTGCAATCAGCTGGCAATCAACTGACGCAAGACGTAGTGCAGAATCCCGCCCGACTTGAAGTACTCCACTTCATTGACGGTATCGATGCGGCACAGCACTTCGATTTCCTGCTGCTGCCCATCCTCGCGGGTAATCCGCAGTGGCAAGCTCATGCCCGGTTTCAGTTGCACGCCCGCCAGCCCCAGCACATCGATGCGTTCCTTGCCGGTCAGCCCCAGCTGCTTGCGATCATTCCCGGCCTTGAATTGCAACGGCAGCACGCCCATGCCCACCAGGTTGGAGCGGTGGATGCGCTCGAAGCTCTCGGCCAGCACCGCCTTGACCCCCAGCAGGTTGGTGCCTTTGGCGGCCCAGTCGCGGCTTGAACCGGTGCCATACTCCTGCCCGGCGATCACCACCAGCGGTGTGCCTTCAGCCTGATAGCGCATGGCCGCATCATAGATCGACAGCTTCTCGCCTGTGGGCACGTACAGCGTATTACCGCCTTCCTCGCCGGCGAGCATCTCGTTGCGGATGCGAATATTGGCGAATGTGCCGCGCATCATCACCTCATGGTTGCCGCGCCGCGAACCGTAGGAGTTGAAGTCACGGGGTTCAACGCCTTTGTCGCGCAGGTAGCGCCCGGCCGGGCTGTCGGCCTTGATGTTACCGGCCGGGGAGATGTGGTCGGTGGTGACCGAGTCACCAAGCAGGGCGAGGATGCGCGCGCCCTGTATGTTCTCGATCTGGGGCAGCGGGCCGCCGATGTCGTCGAAGAAGGGCGGGTGCTGGATGTAGGTGGAGTCGTCCTGCCACACATAGGTGGCGGCCTGCGGCACCTCGATGGCTTGCCACTGGGCGTCGCCAGCAAACACTTCGGCGTATTCCTTGTGGAACATGGCGGTGTCGACCTTGGCCACCGCCTCGGCAATTTCCTGCTGGCTGGGCCAGATGTCGCGCAGGTACACCGGCTGCCCGTCCTTGCCGGTGCCCAGCGGGTCCTGGGTCAGGTCCAGGCGCACGGTGCCAGCCAGGGCGTAGGCCACCACCAGGGGGGGCGATGCCAGCCAGTTGGTCTTGACCAGTGGGTGGACCCGGCCTTCGAAGTTGCGGTTGCCCGAAAGCACCGAGGCCACGGTAAGGTCGGCGCTGCTGATGGCTTTCTCGACGGCTTCGTCCAGTGGCCCGGAGTTGCCGATGCATGTGGTGCAGCCATAGCCGACCAGGTCGAAACCGAGTTCGTCCAGGTAGCGGGTGAGCCCGGCAGCATTGTAATAGTCGGTGACCACCTTGGAGCCTGGGGCCAGTGAGCTTTTGACCCATGGTTTGCGTTGCAGGCCTTTTTCGAGGGCTTTCTTGGCGACCAGGCCAGCCGCCATCATCACGCTGGGGTTGGAGGTGTTGGTGCAGGAGGTGATCGCGGCGATCACCACGGCGCCATCGCGCAAGGTGTAGGTCTTGCCTTGATGGCTGTAGTCGATCTCGCCCGCCTGGTCGGCATTACCGACTGCCACGCCACCGCCGCCTTCGCTTTCCAGGCGGCCGACTTCTTTGGCCAGTGGCTTGGGTTGCAGCTCGATGAAGTGGTCGAAGGCCTGGCTGACCTGGCCCAGGGCGACCCGGTCCTGAGGCCGCTTCGGCCCGGCCAGGCTCGCTTCGACCTGGCCCATGTCCAGGGCCAGGGTGTCGCTGAACAGCGGCTCCTGGCCTGGCAGGCGCCACAGGCCTTGCGCCTTGCAGTACTGCTCGACCAGTTGCACGGTCTCGCTGGGGCGGCCCGACAGGCGCAAATAGTCGAGCGTCACCTCATCGACCGGGAAAAAGCCGCAGGTGGCGCCATATTCTGGCGCCATGTTGGCAATGGTGGCGCGGTCGGCCAGGGGCAGGTCGGCCAGGCCGTCACCGTAGAACTCGACGAACTTGCCCACCACGCCTTTCTTGCGCAGCATCTGGGTCACGGTCAGCACCAGGTCGGTGGCCGTGATGCCCTCGCGCAGCTTGCCGGTGAGCTTGAAGCCGATCACTTCCGGGATCAGCATCGATACTGGCTGGCCGAGCATGGCGGCTTCCGCCTCGATGCCGCCCACGCCCCAGCCGAGCACGCCCAGGCCGTTGATCATGGTGGTGTGTGAATCGGTGCCGACCAGGGTATCGGGGAAGGCATAGGTGCGGCCGTCTGCTTCGCGGGTCCACACGGTGCGCCCAAGGTACTCCAGGTTGACCTGGTGGCAAATGCCGGTCCCCGGCGGCACCACACGGAAATTGTCGAACGCGCTCTGGCCCCAGCGCAGGAAGGCGTAACGTTCGCCGTTGCGCTGCATTTCGATATCGACGTTCTCACTGAACGCCTGGGGTGTGGCGTAGCGGTCGACCATCACGGAGTGGTCGATCACCAGGTCCACCGGGGACAGCGGGTTGATCCGCTGTGGGTCGCCGCCGGCCTTGGCCATTGCCGCGCGCATGGCCGCCAGGTCGACCACCGCTGGTACGCCGGTGAAGTCCTGCATCAGTACTCGCGCCGGGCGGTACTGGATTTCGCGATCGGAGCGACGCTCCTGTAGCCAGCCGGCCAGGGCGCGCAGGTCTTCGCCCTTGACGGTTTCTCCGTCTTCCCAGCGCAGCAGGTTTTCCAGCAGCACCTTGAGCGACATGGGCAGGCGCTGCAGGTCGCCAAGCTGCCGGGCAGCTTCGGGGAGGCTGAAATAGTGGTAGGTGTGATCGGCTACCTTGAGGGTTTTGAGGGTGTTCAGGCTATCGAGCGAGGGCATTGCCTACTCCTTTTGCACCGGTGCCCGGCATTTGCTGGAAGGATGCCGGTATCACCGCTCTGTTTCGGCCCGCACGGTACGGACCTGGCTGAATGGTCAGGTTAGACCGGTTTGGCGGCCCTGACCCTATTCTGGACCGGCGGGGCATGTCGCAGGTTCCGATCTTCCTTTATCATCGCCGCCCTGCCGGCGCCCTTGGCGCGCCAGCCGTAGTGGAGTGAGAGATGAATACCCTGTTCATGCATTGCCGGCCCCGGTTCGAGGGCGAGGTGTGCGCCGAGATCAGCGAACATGCCGCGCGCCTGGGTGTTGCTGGCTATGCCAAAGGCAAGCCGCAGAGTGCCTGCGCCGAGTTTGTCTGTGCCGATGCCGAAGGTGCCGAACGGTTGATGGCGCAACTGCGCTTTGCGCAGCTGATCTTCCCGCGGCAGTGGGCGCGTGGCAGTTACATCGAGTTACCGGAAAGCGATCGCATCAGTGTGTTGCTTGAACACCTGGCGGGGCAGCCGGTGTTTGGCAGCCTGTGGCTTGAGGTGCTCGACAGCAATGAGGGCAAGGAGCTGTCGACGTTCTGCCGTAAATTCGAGGTGCCATTGCGCAAGGCGTTGGAAAAGAGCGGGCGGCTGGTCGACAACGCGAGTTTGCCTCGGTTGTTGCTGACCTTCATCAGCGGCCGGCGGGTTTTTGCGGGCGTGGCCGAGGCGAACAACAGCGCGCTGTGGCCGATGGGTATCCCCCGTTTGAAGTTTCCGCGGGAGGCGCCGAGTCGCTCGACCCTCAAGCTTGAGGAGGCCTGGCACCAGTTCATCCCGCGCGAGCAGTGGGAACAGCGCCTGGGTGACGACATGACCGGGGTGGACCTGGGGGCTTCGCCGGGTGGTTGGACTTACCAGCTGGTGCGTCGAGGCATGCTGGTGACGGCTATCGACAATGGCCCTATGGCCGAGAGCCTGATGGACACGGGGCTTGTGCAGCACTTGATGGCCGATGGTTTTACCTGGCAGCCGAAGCAGCCGGTGGACTGGATGGTCTGTGACATCGTCGAGAAGCCGGCGCGCACGACGTCATTGATCGAGACGTGGCTGGGGGAGGGGTTGTGCCGTGAGGCGGTGGTCAACCTGAAGTTGCCGATGAAGCAGCGTTACGCTGAAGTACGGCGGTTGCTGGATCGCATGGAGGCGACGTTCAAGGCGCGTAAAGTCAGGGTGTCGATTGCCTGTAAACAGCTGTATCACGACCGTGAGGAAGTGACGTGCCATTTACGCAGGCTGGACCTGAAACCACGTTAAAGCGAAGCCCTGGCGCTTTTGCTTTTGCTTTTGCTTTTGCTTTTGCTTCTAAGCGCACGGTAGATCAGGCGCCGCCGATTGCGACTTCAGGAGGCCGAGCGCAGGTCTTGCGGAGGGAGGTGACGGGCATGGATGCCCGTCAAGCGCTGCGGCCCAGGAGGGGCCGTTCAGCGCGGTCCTCCCGGGAGCAAGACCGGAGCGAGGGAACCCCGGAGCGCAGCGTAGGGGCCGGATGATGGGAGCGGGCGGTTTTTGGTTACTTTTTGCCAAGACAAAAAGTAACCCGCCGTAAGGGCGGAAAGGTGAATCAGCGCCTCCATGGCAAATGGATATTCACCTGATCCGAAAGCCAAAGCTCCCGAATTCCAAGCCCCGAGACTTGAGCCTGGGGCCCATGAATGGGTGCTGATGTACTGGAACATATCCATTTGCCAAGGCGACATTGATTCACCTTTCCGCCCTTACGGCGGGTCACTTTTTGTCAAACGCGACAAAAAGTAACCAAAAAACGCTGGCTCCTATCATCCGGCCCCTACGCTGCGCTTCGGGGTTCCCTCGCTCCGGTCTTGCTCCCGAGAGGACCGCGCTGAACGGCCCATCCTGGGCCGCAGCGCTTGACGGGCATCCATGCCCGTCACCTCCCTCCGCAAGACCTGCGCTCGGCCTCCTGAAGTCGCAATCGGCGGCGTTTGAACTATCGCGCGCTAGAAGCAAAGGCAAGAGCAGGAGCAACAGCAACAGCAACAGCAACAGCAACAGCAACAGCAACAGCAACAGCAACAGCAACAGCAACAGCAACAGCGGTGGGTATGGGTATTGGTGTGTGGGGCGTGATGGGCCACAATAGCGATCATTTGCGGAGCCCCTCATGACTGACTTCACCCCCGACGCCATCCTCGATGCCTCCGGCCTGAACTGCCCGGAACCAGTGATGATGCTGCACCAGCACGTGCGCAACCTGGCTGCTGGCGGCCTGCTCAAGGTCATCGCCACCGATCCCTCGACCCGCCGTGACATCCCCAAGTTCTGTAACTTCCTCGGCCACGAGCTCCTGCAGCAGCAGGAAGAGGCCGGCACCTACCTGTACTGGATCCGCAAGAAAGCCGACTGAGCCGCGCTGGATCAGGCCGCGCGTAGCGCCTACACTGCGTTCCCCAGACAGGAGAGCGCCATGCTGATAGTTGCCGACGAGAATATCCCGCTGCTCGATGCCTTCTTCCAAGGCTTCGGCGAGATTCGCCGTTACCCAGGCAGGAGCCTCGACCCCGCCAGCGTCAAAGAGGCCGACATACTGCTGGTGCGCTCGGTGACTAAAGTCGACCGCCAACTGCTCGAAGGCAGCAACGTCCGCTTTGTCGGCACCTGCACCATCGGCACCGATCACCTAGACCTGGACTACCTCGCCGAAGCCGGCATTCAATGGAGCAGCGCCCCAGGCTGCAACGCCCGCGGCGTCGTCGACTACGTGCTCGGCAGCGTGTTGACCCTGGCTGACCTGGACGGCGTCGCCCTGCCTCAACGCACCTACGGTGTGGTTGGCGCCGGTGAGGTCGGTGGCCGGCTGGTGCGCGTGTTGCACGGCCTGGGCTGGAAGGTGCTGGTCTGCGACCCTCTGCGCCAAGCCAACGAAGGCGGCGACTTCGTCAGCCTCGAAACAGTCCTCGAACACTGCGATGTGATCAGCCTGCATACCCCCTTGCAGCGTGGCGGTGAATACCCCACCTGGCACCTGCTAGGTCACGCACAACTGGCCCGCCTGCGCCCCGGTGCATGGCTGATCAACGCCAGCCGCGGCCCGGTGGTAGACAATACGGCGCTGCGCGAACTGCTGCTGGACCGCGAAGATGTGCACGCAGTGCTTGACGTTTGGGAAGGTGAACCCCAGGTCGATCTGCAACTGGCCGACCTTTGCACCCTGGCCACACCGCACATCGCGGGCTACAGCCTGGATGGCCGCCAGCGCGGCACGGCGCAGATCTACCAGGCGGTGTGCCGCTTCCTCGGCGAGGCCGAGCGCGTGCAACTGGCCGACCTGCTGCCCCGGCCACCCCTGGCGCAGATCGAACTCGATGGCGCAGCCGACCTCGACTGGGCGTTGGCGACGTTGTGCCGGGCGGTGTATGACCCGCGTCGCGACGATGCCGATTTTCGCCGTAGCCTGAGCGAGGAGGTGGACGAACAGCGCGCAGCGTTCGACCAGTTGCGCAAGCACTATCCGCCACGGCGCGAAATCGAAGGGCTGAAGGTGCGCTTGCACGGCGAAGCGCCGCAACTGGCGCAGATGGTCAGTGCCCTGGGCGGGACCGTGGTCTGACGCAGTCAAACCTGAAGCAGGCCGCCAACCAACAGGCCAATAAAAACCCGGCGCAAGCGCCGGGTTGCAATCAATTCTGCACTTAGCCCTTGTGCACTTTTGCCACCCGGCTGTCTTCCAGGGCCTTGCAGGCCTGTTGGATCATCTGCTCGGTGATGGGCACTTCACGGCCTTGGGCGTCGATGATCGAGCCACAAACTTCAGGTTGCGCGTGATGCTGGGGTTTAGGGGTATCGCTGGCATGCTGCAAGCTCATGTCCTGTCTCCTCGTCAGGTCCGATATCAAGGTAAACCTGTGCCGTGACTGGCCCGTGACAGTGGCTCTTGTAATGTCACGACACAAATAGTCCATCAGAAAGCGCTGCAAATCTCCAGAGCGCCGTTAGAACGATGGGCTATAGCCACTGCCAGGCCGGATGAATGGTAGGCTGCAGGTTCCCTGTCGCTGTGGTCATCGTCATGCCCGAACCGGTTTCCCCTCGCCAGCGTCGCGCCTTGCGCCTCGGCTGGCAGTTCATGCGTCCCTACCGTCGGCAAGCGCTACTGGCTTTGCTGGCACTGGTGGTGACCGCCGCCATTACCTTGTCCATGGGGCAGGGCATTCGCCTGCTGGTGGACCAGGGGTTCATGACCCGCTCCGCGCATCAGTTGAACCAGACCATCGGCTTGTTCCTGATCCTGGTGCTTGCCCTTGCGGTAGGTACTTTCAGCCGGTTCTACCTGGTGTCCTGGATCGGTGAGCGTTGCGTTGCCGATATCCGCCGCGCTGTGTTCGACCATCTGATCGGGCTGCACCCAGGCTTTTTCGAGGACAACCGCAGCTCGGAAATCCAGTCGCGGCTGACCGCCGACACTACGTTGCTGCAGTCGGTGATCGGCTCATCGTTGTCGATGTTCCTGCGCAATGCCCTGATGGTGCTAGGTGGGGTGGTGCTGCTGTTCATCACCAACCCCAAACTCACCAGCATCGTGGTGGTGGCACTGCCGCTGGTGCTGGCGCCGATCCTGCTGTTCGGGCGACGCGTGCGCAGCCTGTCGCGGCAGAGCCAGGACCGGGTGGCGGATGTGGGCAGCTACGTGGCCGAAACCCTCGGGCAAATCAAGACCGTGCAGGCGTATAACCACCAGGCGCGGGATCGCGCACTGTTCGCCGACACGGTCGAGGCGGCATTCACCGTTGCCCGGCGCCGCATTGCCCAACGCGCCTGGCTGATCACCCTGGTCATCGTGCTGGTGCTGGGCGCGGTAGGGGTGATGCTGTGGGTAGGGGGCATGGACGTGATTGCCGGGCGCATCTCAGCCGGCGAGCTGGCGGCGTTCGTTTTCTACAGCTTGATCGTCGGCAGTGCGTGCGGCACCCTCAGCGAGGTGATCGGTGAGTTGCAGCGTGCTGCAGGCGCGGCCGAGCGCATCGCCGAGCTGCTGGCTGCGCGCAGTGCGATTCTGGCGCCTGACGAGGTGCCTGAGAACCGGCAGCGGGCCGTTGGACGCATTGAGCTTGAGCAGGTGGCATTTGCTTACCCGTCGAGGCCGTCAGTAGCGGCTATCGATCATTTGAGCCTGGTGATCGAACCAGGCCAGACGGTGGCGCTGGTTGGCCCATCGGGTGCGGGCAAGTCAACCCTGTTCGACTTGCTGCTGCGCTTCTACGACCCCCAGCACGGGCGCATCCTCCTGGATGGGCGGCCCATCGACACCCTGGCGCTGGCAGACCTGCGCCGCCAGTTTGCATTGGTGGCACAGACCCCGTCCCTGTTTCGGGGCAGTGTCGAAGCCAACATCCGCTACGGCCGGCCCGAGGCGACCCTGGCCGAGGTCGAGGCGGCGGCGCGAGGGGCGCACGCGGACGCATTCATTCGCCAGTTGCCGGAAGGCTACCAGACGGTCCTGGGGGAGGGCGGTATCGGCCTGTCGGGCGGGCAGCGTCAGCGTCTGGCGATTGCCCGTGCGCTGCTGGTGGACGCACCGATCCTGTTGCTTGACGAGGCCACCAGTGCACTCGATGCGCAAAGCGAGCACCTGATCCAGCAGGCGCTGCCCCGCTTGATGGCCGGCCGCACCACGCTGGTCATCGCACATCGCCTGGCCACGGTGCAACACGCCGACCGGATTGCCGTGATTGACAAGGGGCAACTGGTGGCAGTGGGCACCCATCGCCAGCTGATTGAAGAAAGCCCGCTGTATGCCCGCCTGGCCGCACTGCAGTTCACCACCCATTAGTCTGTCCCGTGGCTGTAACATTTCTGTAGCAATTGCTTGAGACTATCTATTTCAACTGTTGCGTAAGTGCTCGACCTCGCTGCTATCGATCGATGGCAGCTTTTTTTTGCCTGCGAACGAGGACATGGATGTCTGTCGCAGCGCTGCCAACGGCGCGCTGTTTCCTTTCTCCTTGTTCCGAGATCCGCGATGTTGCGTAAATCCCTCAGAGTGCAAATTCTCACCCTGCTTGGCGGCAGCCTGGCGGCGATGTTGCTGATCGCGCTGGTGTGCTTCCAGTTTCTATCCTCCAGCGTGCGCAGCTACGCCGAGCTGGTGGAGGGGCCGCTGCGGGCCTCGCAGTTGATCGACGAGGCCAACCTGCAATTCAAGATCCAGGTGCAGGAATGGAAGAACGTGTTGCTGCGTGGCCGCCAGCCGGCCGAGTTGGACAAATACTGGCAGCAGTTTCAGGCCCGCGAGCAACAGGTTCAGCAATTGCTCGGGCAACTGATCGACAGCAGCGATGCCACGCTCAAGGCGCCCTTGCAGCAGTTGCGTGACAGCCACCGGCAACTGGGCGTTGCCTATGCACAAGGGCGTGAGGCGTTTCTGGCCGCCGGTGGTGATCCAGCGGCGGGCGACCAGGCGGTCAAAGGGGTTGACCGCGCCGCCGGCGAGCAAATGAGTGTGTTGGTCGAACAGCTACGGGCCGAGGCCCGTACGCGCGCTGGCAGCATCAGTGCCAGCGCCGAGCGCACGGTGTGGCTGGGCGTGCTGGTGATGCTGGGGTCGGCGCTGCTGGTAGGCGTACTGAGTCTGTGGCGGGTGAACCGCAGCTTGATCGACCCGATTCGCCAGTTGATCGAATACGTTGCGCAGTTGAGCCAGGGCCACTTTGCCGCACGGGTCGACAGCCATCGAGAGGATGAGCTGGGCCGGCTGGCGTCTGCGGCCAATACGTTGCGCGACTTCCTGGCGGAAACCATCGGCCGCCTCAAGGACAATGCCCAGGAGCTGGAGGGCGCCAGCGGCCAGTTGCGCACCCTCGCCAGTGGCATGGCGCGAGGTTCCCATGACCAGTTCCAGCGCACCGACCAGGTGGCCACGGCCATGCACGAGATGTCCGCCACCGCCCAGGAGGTGGCGCGCCATGCCGCCGAGGCCGCCCGCGCGGCCGACGATGCCGACCACAACGCTCAGGCGGGCGAGCAGGTCATGCAGCAAACGATCGATATCATTGCCAGGGTCAACCGCGAAATCGCAGATACAGCCGCAGTGATCCGGCATCTGGAGAGCGACAGTTCGCGCATCGGCAAGGTCTTGGAAGTGATCCGTGGCATTGCCGAGCAGACCAACTTGCTGGCGCTCAACGCGGCCATCGAAGCGGCCCGTGCCGGTGAAGCTGGGCGCGGCTTTGCGGTGGTGGCTGATGAGGTGCGCAGCCTGGCCCAGCGTACGGCGGCCTCGATCGCCGAAATCCATCAGATCATTGAGGCGGTGCAGTCTGGCGCGGTAGAGGCGGTGAAGGCCATCGAAAGCGGCCAACGGCGTAGCGAGGAAGGGGCTGAGCAGGTGCAGCAGGCCGGGCAGATGCTGCAGCGTATCACCACAGCCGTCGAGGCCATCCGCGACATGAACCGGCAGATCGCCACCGCGGCTGAAGAGCAGACCAGCGTGGCCGAAGACATTTCGTGCAACCTGATCGAGATTACCCGCATTGCCACCGCCAACCAGGAAGCGGTGCACCATACCGAACAAGCCGGCCAGCGCCTGCACGGGTTGTCGGGGCAGCTGGGTGAAGTAACCTCGCGGTTGACCGCATAGTGCTTGCCGGCCTCCATTCAGAGGCCGGTCCAGGTTCCACGCATTTTCCAGGCGCAACAAAAAGCCCGCACAAGGCGGGCTTTTGAGGATTTGGTCGGAGAGACAGGATTCGAACCTGCGGCCTTCTCGTCCCGAACGAGACGCGCTACCTGGCTGCGCTACACTCCGATGAACAAAATCCTACTGCATCGTTTTTTTGAGCGCAAGCCCTTTTAACAACAAGGGCTTACGTTCAAAACAGGGGCTCGATCAGAGCTCCTTGACGGTACGCACCTGATCTTTGTTCAGGCGCGTGCGCTTGCCATCGAGTTGCTCGAATTCGTAGAAGCCGGAGTCCTCGTCATAAGAGGGGGTGTCCACTGCCTGGATCTCGCGGCCGTCATTCAGGGTAATCACGGTCGGCGAAGCGCAACCGGCGAGGGCGCCAAGGCCCAGGGCAAGCAGAAAGGCGGGAAGGGTCCGTTGAATCATCATGTTTCTCCAGTGCGATGGTGCTAGATGACCTTTATGACGCAGGGCTTCTGCGCAAGTTCCTTTGCAGTGCAGCATAGCGCGATTCGCTGCGTATTGATCCAGGTCTGCCAAGGCTGCCTTGAAGTGGGCTGTGATATAAATGCGAGCATCCTCTTTTCCTGCGATGGACACTCATGAAAGCCAAGGCAGATACCCCCTTCGTGGCGCTGAACATTGCCGTGCTGACGGTCAGCGATACCCGCACCTTTGAAAACGATACGTCCGGGCAGATGTTCGTGGACCGTCTGACAGCCGCAGGCCACCGGCTGGCGGCACGAGTGCTGCTCAAGGACGACCTGTACAAGATTCGCGCCCAGGTCGCGACGTGGATTGCCGACGACAGCGTGCAGGTTGTGTTGATTACCGGTGGTACCGGGTTCACGGGTCGCGACAGCACACCCGAAGCGGTCGCTTGCCTGCTGGACAAGCAGGTCGAGGGCTTCGGCGAACTGTTTCGGCAGATTTCAATAGCCGACATCGGGACCTCCACTGTGCAGTCGCGAGCGTTGGCAGGCCTGGCCAATGGCACCCTGGTTTGCTGCCTGCCGGGCTCGACCAATGCTGTGCGCACTGGCTGGGACGGCATCCTCGCCGAACAGCTGGATGCCCGCCATCGCCCTTGCAATTTCGTCCCCCATCTGAAGCAGGCAGCGGCCTGCGAAAGCCGTGGTTGAGGCATCGTCGGCCCGGCCGCTGATGCCGGTGGAGGAAGCCCTGGAGCGCTTGCTGGCGTTGGCCGAAGCGGCTCCGATCAAGGACATCGAGCGCGTGTCGTTGGCTGAAGCCGAGGGCCGCGTGCTTGCCACCGACCTGGTCGCCTCGCTCGACCTGCCGCCCTGGCCGAACAGTGCCATGGACGGCTACGCGCTGCGCCTGGCGGACTGGCAGGGCGAGCCGCTGGTGGTCAGCCAGCGCATTTTTGCCGGGCACGCGCCCGACGCCCTGCAGCCTGGCACCTGCGCCAGGATCTTTACTGGGGCGCCACTGCCCGCTGGTGCCGACTGTGTCGAGATGCAGGAAAACACCGCGGTACTGGACGATGGCCGGGTGCGCTTTCTCGAACCCCTCAAGGTGGATCAGAATGTGCGCCCGCAGGGTCAGGAAACCCGCAAAGGTGAGCAGGTCATGTGTGCGGGCACGCGGCTGGGGCCCATTGAGCTGGGCCTGGCTGCCACACTGGGCTATGCCGAAGTGGACGTGGTACGACGGGTACGGGTGGCGGTGCTGTCCACCGGCGACGAACTGGTCGAGCCTGGCCAGCCGCTGGGCCCGGGGCAGATCTACAACAGCAACCGGCGCCTGCTGGTCAGTTGGCTGCAGCGCCTGGGTTGTGAAGTGCGTGACAGTGGCATCCTGCCCGATGACCTGGCGCGTACCCGCGAATGCCTGGCCAGCCTGGGCGATGTCGACCTGATACTGTCCACTGGCGGCGTGTCCGTGGGAGAGGCCGACTACCTCGGTGCGGCGCTGCGCGAAGCGGGTGAGCTGGCGCTGTGGAAGCTTGCGATCAAACCGGGCAAGCCGCTGACCTTCGGCCATTACCACGGTGTGCCGGTGATTGGCCTACCAGGTAACCCGGCGTCGACCCTGGTTACCTTCGGCCTGCTCACGCGCCCCTACCTGTTACGCCGTCAAGGTGTGGTCGAGGTCACGCCGCTGCGGTTCGACGTGCCGGCAGGGTTCGACTGGCCCAAGGCAGGCACCCGGCGTGAATACCTGCGCGCACGGATCGACAATGGCCAGGTACGCATCTACAAGAACCAGAGTTCGGGTGTGCTGCGCAGCGCCGCCTGGGCTGAGGGCCTGGTCGAGGTGCGCGAAGGCAGCACGCCGAAGACCGGAGACAGCGTGCCGTTCATACCGTTGAGCGAACTACTTGGCTGACCGCCCGACCCAGGCACCGCGCGGTTGTGTGGCGGTGGCGGTGGCCGCCTGGGTCAGCCGCATGTGCACGTTTTCCAGTTGTTGGGCGGCCACGCTCCAGTCGTGACGTTGCCGGGTAAACTGGCGGCCGGCTTCGCTCAGTTGGCACATGCGCCAGGGTTGGTTCAGCAACTGCGTGATCAGCAGTGCCAACTGGTCGCCGTCATCGCTGCCCAGGTAATGTTCGCCATTGTTCACGGCAAGGCCGGAAACGCCCTTGCCGGTGGTAATCACCGGCAGCCCGGCGGCCATCGCTTCGAGAATTTTCACCTTCGAACCGCCAGCGTAGCGCAGCGGTGCAAAGAACAGCGCTGAGCGGCGCTGCAGTTCGCGCAGGTCAGGACGATAGCCGAGCCATTCGATACGGGGATCGTTCCAGTGCAGCTTCCAGCTGGCAGGCATGGCGTGCCCGGCAATGGCCAGGCGCACGGCCGGGTTGCTCATCCATACTTGCGGCAGGATTTCTTCCAGCGCCCACTCGATGGCTTCCAGGTTGGCGCCGTACTCGAAATTGCCGACGAACAGCAATCGCTGGCTGTGCAGGGCGGGGCGTACGTCCTGGTAGTAAGCGCAATCCACCCCATTGACCACCACGTTGACCGGGCGCCCGCTGATCTGGCTGATCAGCTCAGCGTCATGGGCACTGACCGCCACCACTTCACTGGGTTGGCACAGTACGCGTTGTTCCCAGCGGCGGTAGCGCCAGCGGTCGAACGCGTTGAGTGGGCGCAGCCACAGCGGCAGGCGGTCATGGCAGGCCGCACCCATCACCGATTCGAGGGTGTGCTCGCTGAGCATGTACGGCAAGCCACGGGCCTGCAGCGCCTTTTCGAACGGCTGGAAGCTGTAGCTGTGCTCGATTTGGATGACGTCCCAAGGCTCGTCCAGCAATTGCTCGAAACGGTGGCGCAGGCAAGGTGCCAAGCCATTGATGATCGCCCGCATGGGGTAGTCGATGATCGGCGAAGCCAACAGGTTGAGCGGGCTGTGCAGGGCGCGCCGGGGTAGCACGATCAAGCGCTCTACCAGGGGGGTGAGGGCTTCGCGGGTCGCATCGCTCAAGGGGATTTTGGTCTGCACCAACAAGGTGATCCGGTGGCCATGTTGCGCAAGGGCGCGCAGCAGATGGTATTGCCGGGCCTTGCAACCACTGGTGGTGGGCCACGGCAGATAGGGCAGTGTCCAGAGAATGCGCATGAGCCGGAATCCTCGTTAAAGGCCGCGGACAAAAAACGCGCCCTTGGCAGCCAGCCGATTGCTGCTGCCGGTACGCGTCCGTAGCTAACAGTAAAGCGCACGATGGCGCCTTCGCCCAGGTGATTGCGGGCTTGTTGGTACGATTTTCGTCAAAAAATCGTCTTGTTTGAATGATTGACCTAAAACAGCCAAAGAGTTGTCGAGCATGGAGGGTCTGGAAAGGGCGCTTTTGCTTGAACAGGCAGACCCATGACCTGGCGGTGCTTAAAATCCTTGCGTCATGCAGCATTCTGCCGCTGCCAGTGGTCGAGATCTGCACTGGTTGTCCCGATGGAGAAGCGTGATGCGCAAGGCGATATTGATCCTGCATGGCAAGCAGGCGATGAACGAAGAGGTGCGCAAGGCCGTGCTCGCGCAGCGCGAACAGGGCTGGACGCTGGACGTGCGGGTGACCTGGGAGGCGGGCGATGCTCAGCGGCTGGTCAGCGAAGCGCTGGGGGCCGACTATACGCACGTGGTTGCCGGTGGCGGGGACGGAACCTTGCGCGAAGTGGCTGAAGCCATGGGGCAGGCGGGCACCGAGGCCAGCCTGGCGCTGCTTCCGTTGGGCACAGCCAATGATTTTGCCAGGGCCGCCGGCGTTTCGCTGCAGCCTGCGCAGGCGTTGGCTCTGCTAGAGGTGCCGGCACGGCCGATCGATCTCGGGCGGGTGGGTGAGCAACTGTTTCTGAACATGGCCACCGGCGGCTTTGGCAGCCAGGTCACGGCCAGCACCTCTGAAGACCTGAAGAAAGTGCTGGGCGGTGCGGCCTACCTGTTCACCGGCCTGTCCCGCTTCAGCGAGCTGCAGGCGGCGTCGGTGGAGGTGGCCGGTCCGGACTTCCATTGGCAAGGCGAGCTGCTGGCACTGGGCATCGGCAACGGCCGCCAGGCCGGTGGCGGGCAGGTGTTGTGCCCTGAGGCGAGGGTGGACGATGGCTTGCTTGACGTGGCGATCCTGCCGGCACCGCAGCAGGTAGTGGGGGCTCTGCGTGACCTGCTGGGCGGTGAGGGGCTGTTTGTACGCGCGCGCGTGCCGTGGGTTGAAGTCAAGAGCACGCAAGGCCTGGACATGAACCTCGACGGTGAGCCGCTGCAGGCCGAAAGCCTGCGTTTTGATGTTCGCCCTGGCGCGTTGCGCCTGCACCTGCCGGCCGACTCGCCGCTGCTCAGTCGTCCAGGCTGATGATCTTTTCGCGCACGGCAAACAGCACCAGACCGGCAACGTCGTAGATCTGCAGACGCTTCATGATCTGTGAGCGGTGGGTTTCGACGGTCTTGATCGACAGGCCCAGGCCCGTGGCGATCTCGCGGGTGGACTTGCCGCGTACGATCAGGCGCAGGATTTCCAGTTGTCGCGCCGTCAGGTTGTGCCGCTCGGTATCCGGTTGTTTACCGTGCTGGGCGCGCATGAGTGCCTGGTTGATCACCGTGTGGGCGATGGCCGGGCTGAGGTAGCGCTCGCCGGTGCGCAGGGCGGCAAGCGCCTGCTCCAGTTCGGTGGCAGTGGCATCCTTGAGCAGATAGCCATGGGCGCCGCTCTCCAGGGCCCGCATGATCAACTCCGGGTCGGTGTGCATCGACAGGATCAGCACCTTGCACGTGTTGCCCGTGGCGCGCAGCAGGGTGAGGGCGTCGAGGCCACTGGTGGTGCGCATGGAAATGTCCAGCAGGACAATGTCCGGGTGCAGTTGCTGAACATGCTCGAGCAGCTGACCACCATCGTCGGCCTCGCCAACGACGGTGTAGCCGGGGATATCGGACACCAGGGCACGGACCCCGGCACGGATCAGCGAGTGGTCATCCACCAGCAGCAATCTACAGGTCATCGGGAAACAGGCGTCCTGGCACGTTCATGGGTGCGTGGTGGCCACGGGAACAGCACAACGATTCGGGTGCCCAGGCCAGGCTGGCTGACGATCTCCAGGCTGCCCTGCAGGGCAGTGGCACGTTCCTGCATGCCGGCCATGCCCCGTTGGCCTGCCACGGCCGGGTTGGCCGCCGGCGTGAATCCCTGGCCATCATCTTCGATCGACAACGTTAGGCCGGCGGCGCTGCGCTGCAGGCGGATGGTCAGGTTACGCGCCTGGGCATGGCGCAGCATGTTGGTGACAGCCTCCTGGGTGATGCGGAAGGCGGCCATGGCCACCTCCTCGCAGATCCCGCCCAGGCGTTGGTTGCATTCCAGGCTCCAGTGCACATCGGAGTTTGCCAGCGTACGCACCAGGTGAGCGCGCAGGCTGGCTTCCAGGCCAAGGCTGGCCAACTGGCGCGGGTTGAGAATGGCGGAGACGTCACGGACTTTGCCCAGGGTGTCTTCCAAGGTGCCGCGTAAGGTCCCGAAATGCGCTTGCAAGTCGTCGGGGACACGGCGTTGCAGCCATTCCACCTGGAGTTTGGCGGCGGTCAGCAACTGGCCGATGTCGTCGTGCAGTTCACGGCTCAGGTGCTGGCGTTCGCTTTCCTGAACCTTGAGCATGCGGTCGGCCAGTTCCGCCGGGCGCATGCTGATCGACTTGGCGCCGTGCCTGAGGTGCCAGGCGACCCCGAGCATGGCCACCAGCTGCAGCAGTAGCAGGCTGGCCGGCATCGCGTTGCCCTGCACCAGCAGCAACAGATTGGCAACCAGCGAGCCCACGCACAGCAATGCCGTCGCCCAGCGCAGCAGGGTAGCGCGAGAACGGCAGCGCAAAGGGGTCTTCAAGCGTGGGAACATAAATTGGGAAGCCACTGAAGTCTTGCTGATGGAGGCCTTGCACATGTTTTGCCAGAGGCTTTGGCGTCGTGCTTTCAATTAATCGCCGAGCGGATGAGTAAGCGTTCTGTATACGGTCGGCCGGTATTTGTTAGTGCGCATGGTAACACCTCGGACCGGTTTGGTCGCGGCTGGGCAATGCTTTGAAACCTCGGAATCTGCGGGTGGAACACGACTTTTTGGCGACGGCAATGGCTATCAAAGTGATGTCACTTAGTCCAACGGTGGGCGGCCCATTTCAACTTGGGATTGTCATGGGTCAACTGCAGGTGCCTGAACTAACAGCTGTTCACAAGTTCGACCTGGGTGCGGCATTTAATACGCACTTAGTTGGATTGCCGCCCCGCTAATGTGCCTGGTTGGGCAGGCTGGGCGTGGCGCCCTGTGGCAGGCTCTGGTGAGGATGATCGCAGCGGTTGCCCTGTTCGTGGCACGGCGCACACGTTTGCGGCACCGGTTGATCCAGCACGGTGGCCAGTTCGGTCAGCAGCGCGACTTGCTCGCTGGTGTCCAGCGCCAGGCGGCCGGTCTGGGCGTCGACCAGCTCCAGCTGCCAGGCCAGCAGGGTCAGGCAGGCATCCAGCGCCGGCAAGGCCTTGCTGTGCAGGTGCTGGCGTTGGCAGGCCGGTGCCAGCAACTGCTGCAGCACGGTGCAGTAGTGAGCGACTTCAAGCAGGCCCAGGCCGCTGGCGCGACGTGCCAGGGTATCGAGGGTGTGGCTGAGGCAATGACAGGCGTCCGGGTCATTGGCGATCAACTCCAGGTGCTGCAGGCATTCCTGGCACTGGGTCAGCAAGACCTGAGCATCCAGCAGAAATTCCTGCAGGGCGCCGCTCTTTGGGACTGTGCTGTCCATCAAGACACTCCAGTGCGCAGGGCAGGAGCAGAAAATGGGCACGCCATGTCGATCGCTAGCAAAAGCCTGACTCCATTCATGCAATGAGAATGGCGTCACATTAATGGCTAAAGGATATCGCGAACATCAGCTTTCGCCCGATTGCTACTAAGGGTTTCCCTGATGCCTGCCTAGGGGGTGGCAGGTGGGAATCGCTGTCGATCTGGGCGTTGAGGACCGCAGTAAAGCATGATGGTAATTTGATATCAATTGCCCTGTGCGGCATTTTCCCGTGAGGGTCAAGCTGCGCCTTGAGCCGCCGATACAGGGTGAATGAATTCACATTTTCCGACTCAAGCCTGGAGGTTTTCCAATGGCTGGCATTCTCGACACGGTAGACCAACGAACGCAACTGGTGGGTGAGAACCGCCTGGAAATACTGATGTTCCGCCTGGCTGGCCGCCAGCTGTTCGCAATCAACGTGTTCAAGGTGCAGGAAGTGCTGCAACTGCCCAAGCTGACCTTGATGCCGCAGCGTCACGCATTCGTCTGTGGTGTGGTCAACCTGCGCGGGCAAACGTTGCCTGTGATCGACCTGTCCCAGGCGATCGGCATGCGCCCACTGCAACCCGGGCCGGACAGCACCATCATCGTCACCGAGTACAACCGCTCGGTGCAGGCATTTCTGGTGGGTGGGGTCGATCGCATCGTCAACATGAACTGGGAGGCCATCATGCCGCCGCCTTCCAGTGCGGGCCGCCAGCATTACCTGACGGCCATTACCAAGGTCGATGACAAGCTGGTGGAAGTGATCGACGTGGAGAAGGTGCTGGCCGAGATCGTGCCGTACAACGCCAGGGTGTCCGGTGACAAGCTGGCCGACCCGGTGCTGGCCCGCGCCCGAGGCCGTGAGGTGCTGCTGGTGGATGACTCCAGTGTTGCCCTGGCGCAGCTGCGGGACACCCTGTCGCAACTGGGGGTGAAGCTGCATGTGGCCAGTGATGGCCTGAAAGCATTGCGCATGCTCAAGGGCTGGGCCGACGCTGGCGAGGATGTCTGCGAGAAGCTGCTGATGGTGTTCACCGATGCGGAAATGCCGGAAATGGATGGCTACCGGCTGACGACCGAGATCCGCAACGACGCGCGCCTGCGCAAGCTTTATGTGGTGTTGCACACCTCGTTGTCGGGCAGCTTCAACGAATCAATGGTCAAGAAAGTCGGCTGTGACAACTTCCTCTCCAAGTTCCAGCCCGATCGCCTGGTCGATGTGGTCAAACAGCGCCTGCTTCTGGATACCACCACCGCGTGATCCATGCCGCTGCCGGGTATAAGCTTGCTGTTTGACATGGCACGAGGCAGGCAGGGATGTTTCTGAGTGAGCTGTACCGGTACCCGGTGAAGTCAGGCCAGGCGCAATGCCTGCAGGCATGCGCGGTGGACCCTCTTGGTCTGTCAGGCGACCGGCGCTGGCTGGTGGTCGAGGAAGACAACGGACGCTTCCTGACCCAGCGCGCCTGGCCGCAACTCAGCCAGCTCAAGGCGAGCGTAAGTGAGGCGGGGGCGTTGCTGTTGGAGACCCCAGGGCAGGCGCCTGTGCAGGTGGCAGTGCCGCCTGCTGACGAGGGCTTGCGTGGTGTGACCCTCTGGCGCGATACCTTGCGCGTGCCGGATGCAGGTGATGAGGCTGCAGCCTGGCTGTCGCAACTGCTTGGCAAGCCGGTACGGCTGGTCTATTGCCCGGAGCAGCGGGCGCGCTACCTGCCCAGTGGCTACGGCTTGAACAGTGACCGTGCGGCGTTCCCCGATGGTTTTCCGTTATTGCTGATCGGCCAGGGCTCGCTGGATGAGTTGAACCGGCGCATTGGCCGGCCCATGGAAATGCTGCGCTTCAGGCCAAACCTAGTGGTGCAGGGGGCAGCGCCGTTTGCCGAGGATGGCTGGAAGCGCATACGCATTGGCGGGTTGCAGTTTCGTGTGCTCAAACCCAGCGTGCGGTGCATCTTCACCACGCTGGACCCGGCGACCGGGGCACGCAGCCCGGACCGTGAGCCGTTGACCACGCTCAAGACCTTCCGCGAAAAGGAGGGGGATATTTTATTCGGGCAGAACCTGGCGGTAGATGGCAGTGGCCGGCTGGCGGTAGGGATGGAGGTCGAAGTGCTGGAATAAGGGGGGGCGTTACCGGCCTCGTCGCGGGTTACCCGCGAAGAGGCCGGATGCGGATCACATGTCGTCGAAATACCGCTCGTGCCAATCCACCAGGGGTTGCGGTGCATTGAGCTTCTGCCCGTAGATCACCGAGTACGACAGCACGTTCTGCACGTACTGGCGTGTCTCGTCGAATGGGATCGACTCCACCCACACATCGAAACTCAGGTGTTTGGCCCCCTTGAGCCACTGGCGTACCCGGCCGGGGCCGGCGTTGTAGGCCGCCGAGGCCAATACGCGGTTGCCGTTGAACTGGCTGTGCACCTGGCTCAGGTAGGCGGCGCCCAGCTGGATGTTCTTGTCCGGGTTGAACACCTGCTGCGGCGAGGCCAGCGGGATGCTGAATTTGCGTGCGGTCTCCTTGGCCGTGGCTGGCATCAGTTGCATGAGGCCGCTGGCGCCGACGCTGGAGCGGGCATCTTCCATGAAGGCGCTTTCCTGACGGGTGATGGCGAATACCCAGCTTGAGTGCAGCCCGCGTACCTTGGCTTCACGTACCAGGGTATCGCGATGGGCCATCGGGAAGCGGATATCCAGATCGTCCCAGTACTGCGCCTGGCTGATGGTGCGAATGGCCGGGAAGTACCAGCGCAGGTCGTAGGCCAGGCGCGCCTGGGCCACCATCTCGTCACGGTTGAAGTGACGGCTGACGTGGTACCACTCACGGCGGCCTTCGACGATCTGGCCACGGGCATGGAACTCCAGGGCGCGCTGGATACCTGGGGTATTGCGTACCTTGTTCACCAGTTGCGGGCTGAGTACCAGCGGTTTGTTGTTCAGTTGATAGGGCGTTTGCGCGCGGTCGGCAGCGAGGAAGCCATAGAAGTCACGCTCACGCGCCACGGTCTTGTACAGCAGTGGAATCTGCGGGTTGTTGGGTTGCGCCAACTCCAGGCTGCGCGCCTGCCAGTACTTCCAGCGGCTACTGCTGGCCAGGTCCTGGGGCAGGCGCTTGGTCAGCTCGTAGGCGTCCTCCCAGCGGCCCAGGCGCAACAGCAGGCGCAGGCGCCATTCGCTGACGGTGTTGTCGCGCAGTTCCGGGTCGTAGCGGGTCATCAGGTCGAGGGCGCGCGGGTCGTAGCGGCGTGCCAGGGTCAGGCCGATCTCGCGCGCGATGGCGACCTTCTCGTCACGGGAGAAGTGCATGCGTTGGGCGTAGTCGTCGAGCAGCGCCATGGCGCGCTCCGGGTCCTGGCGGGCCAGGCGGCGCAAGCCCAGGCTGACCACGTCGGACATGGCCTCGTTGACCGGGGTGAAGCGCGATGGCTGGTTGAGCAGTTCAGGCTTCTGCGCCACGTCCACCAGCAGGCGGCCCTGCGCGCCAAGCGTGGTCAGGGAGTTGACCAGGTTATTGGCCAGGGCGTAGTTGCGCGCCTGGGCTGCCAGCTTGGCCCGGTTCCAGCGTTTGGCTTCGGTCAGCTGGCCTTCGGCGGCCCACATGCCAAACAGGGTGTCGCAGGCGGCCGGTTGCGACTTGCCCACGTTCCACAGTTTTTCTGCGCTGGCGTAGCCCTCGGCGCGCAGGCCGTGGCTGAGTTGGTACTGGCCGTTGAGGCAGTCCAGTTCGGTGAAGTTGAGCTTGGGGTCGTAGTACTTGACGAAGGTGTTCCACTCACCACGCTCGGCCAGCCAGCGCAACCAGCGCAGTTTCATCCAGTTGGCCTGGGGCAGGTCGCCATGCTTGGCCAGGAAACCTTCGATTTCTTCGTTGCTGGCGGTTTTCAGGCGCGCGGTAAGTTCGTCGTACGCCAGGTAGGGGGTCAACGGGTAGTCGCGCAAGGCCGGGGCATAGCGCAGGTAAGGGCCCTTGTCCCCCTTGGCCAGTGCACGCTTGGCCTCATCGTAGTACTGGCGTTGCTGGGAAAGGTCGATGGCCTGCGCCGCGCTGACGGTGGCGGCGGTGAGCAGCAGGCAGGAAGCAATCTGTAACAGGCGGCTGCGCATGATACGTCCGGGCAGTTGAACCATGGGAAAGTGACGGCGAAGCCAGCACTGTTGGAAGCTATGCCTTAGCTTAGCTGTTTGCCGGTCGCGGGTGAAAGCACTGTGCTTGTATCAAGGCATTAACTTCGACCGGATGTCGCAATACCCTGGCGGCGTGGTCAACTTAATGCCGGAATGGGCCAACTCAGGTAGAATGCGCGCCCGCTTTCTGGAGACGAACATGACCCTGCTCAAATTCAGCGATGTGTCCCTCGCATTCGGCGCGATGCCGCTGCTGGACAAAGTGTCCTGGCAGATCGCCCGTGGCGAGCGGGTGTGCATCATCGGCCGCAACGGCACCGGCAAGTCGAGCATGCTGCGCCTGGTAAAAGGTGAGCAGAAGGGCGACGACGGCGAAATCTGGCGCGCCCCCGGCCTGAAGATCGGTGAGCTGCCGCAGGAGCTGCCGGTGGCTGACGAGCGCAGCGTCTTCGACGTGGTGGCTGCCGGCCTGGACGGCGTCGGTGAGCTGCTTGCCGAATACCACCATCTGAGCCAGAACATCCACGGCGACGAGGATCTGGAAAAACTCATGCACGTCCAGCACGAGCTGGAGGCCCGTGATGGCTGGCGCCTGCAGCAAGTGGTGGAAAGCACCCTGAGCCGCCTGCAACTGCCGGCCGAAAAGACCTTGGCCGAGCTTTCCGGTGGCTGGCGCCGCCGCGTCCTGCTGGCCCAGGCGCTGGTGTCCGAGCCTGACCTGCTGCTGCTCGACGAGCCGACCAACCACTTGGACATCGGTGCCATCGCCTGGCTCGAAGAGGCCCTGAGCGGCTTCAATGGCGCCGTGCTGTTCATCACCCACGACCGTTCCTTCCTGCAGAACCTGGCCACCCGTATCCTCGAACTGGACCGTGGCGGCCTGATCGATTGGAACGGCGACTACGCCAGTTTCCTGGTGCACAAGGAGGCCGCGCTGGCCGCCGAGGAAACCGCCAATGCGCTGTTCGACAAGCGCCTGGCACAGGAAGAGGTGTGGATCCGCCAAGGCATCAAGGCGCGCCGTACCCGTAACGAAGGCCGGGTGCGTGCGCTCAAGGCCTTGCGTGTCGAGCGCAGTGAGCGCCGCGAGCGTCAGGGCAAGGCGAATATCCAGATCGAGGCAGCGGAAAAATCCGGCAAGCAGGTGATGGTGCTGGAGAACGTCAGCTTTGCGCACCCCGAGGGGCCGATGCTGGTCAAGGACTTCTCGATGGTGCTGCAGCGTCAGGACCGTATCGGCCTGCTGGGTGCCAACGGTACCGGCAAGACCACCCTGCTCAAGCTGATGCTGGGCGATCTGGAGCCTACCTCGGGCAAGGTCGAGCGTGGCACCAAGCTGGAAGTCGCCTATTTCGACCAGATGCGCCATCAGCTCGATCTGGAAAAGACCGTGATCGACAACCTCGCCGAAGGCCGCGACTTCATCGAGATCGATGGCCAGAGCCGCCATGTGCTGAGCTACCTGGGCGACTTCCTGTTCAGCCCGCAGCGTGCCCGCACGCCGGTCAAGGCGCTGTCTGGGGGCGAGCGGGCGCGTCTGCTGCTGGCCAAGCTGTTCAGCAAGCCGGCCAACCTGCTGGTGCTCGACGAGCCGACCAACGACCTCGATGTGGAAACCCTCGAGTTGCTCGAGGAGGTGCTGTGCAACTACAAGGGCACCGTGCTGATGGTCAGCCACGACCGGGCCTTCCTCGATAACGTGGTCACCAGCACGCTGGTGTTCGAGGGGCAGGGCAAGGTACGCGAGTATGTCGGCGGCTACGAAGACTGGATCCGCCAGGGCGGGTCGCCGAAGCTGCTTGGCGTGACTGAGAGCAAAGGCGGCAAGTCCGAGCTCAATACTGCGGTGGTCGAGAAGCCGGCAGTGGAAGCGGCGCCTGCACCGGTAGTTGCGGCAGCCGATGCGTCGAAGAAGAAGCTCAGTTACAAGTTGCAACGTGAGCTGGAGATGCTGCCGGGGCAGATCGACGAGCTGGAGCAGCGCATGGCGGCAGCGCAGGAAGAGGTCAACGCGCCGGGCTTCTATCAGCGGCCGATCGAGGAAACCTCGGCGGTGCTGGCCAAGCTTGAAAAAATGCAGGGCGAGCTGGATGTGCTGGTAGAGCGTTGGGCAGAACTGGAAGGTTGAGGCAGTCCTGGCCTCATCGCCGGCTTGTGGGCGATGAGGCCGGAACAGGCTAGATCATTCCTTCTTCAGCAACCGCACAGCCAGCACATCGCACGGCGCGCCGTGCAGCACGTCGTTGGCGGTGGAGCCGAGCAGCAGAGCCAAGCCATGGCGGCCATGGCTGCCGACCACGATCAGGTCACACTTCTGGTCCTTGGCCAGTTGGTGGATTTCCTGGCGTGGCTGGCCGTAGGTCAGGTGCGAATCACCGCGGTTG
This sequence comes from Pseudomonas ceruminis, assembly GCF_021602025.1. Lineage (GTDB taxonomy): Bacteria > Pseudomonadota > Gammaproteobacteria > Pseudomonadales > Pseudomonadaceae > Aquipseudomonas > Aquipseudomonas ceruminis. The sequence goes on along the minus strand of NZ_BQHW01000009.1, from coordinate 132,503 downwards.
ATCTCAGGGTATTTGTTGAACAGGCGATCCATACGCTCCTTGGCCTGATCGAACTGCTGCTGTTGCAACTGCGACAGGTCCATCGGCACGTCACCGCCGAAGGCCATGGCCATGGGTTCGACGATATGCACCAGTGAGACTTTGGCGCCGGTCGGCTCGGCGAGCTTCATGGCACGTTTGATCACCGGGTCGCACTCTTCGGTGAGGTCGACGGCGACCAGAAGATGTTCGTAGGACATGAGCTGTACTCCTGACAATCGCGATAGTAGAAGTATGGTCGCTTTCGAGCAGGTTATCCGTGAAACCGAGTAACCCGCTCATTTGCAACGCTTTATGGGATCTACAGATATGACGGTATGGCTGGTGGTGTCAATCCTTGCGCTGATTCTCAGCCCGCTTTCCTGGTTGCGGGTGTCGCGCAAGCAGGGCGAGCAGATGAGCTTGCGCCTGGAGGCGCGGCGCATGGGCCTGGCCATGCAGTTGGCGCCGCAGCAGTGGCCGCACTGGCTCGAAAAAGAACCGCCCAGCCCGTGCCCGCAGTACCATCGAGCGCGACGCCGCGGCCATGAAGACAGCTGGTGCTACTGGCAGATCAGCCCTGGGGTGTGGTGGAACCAGTGGCGCGAAGTGTGCGAGGAGGCACGCCTGGCCGAGGTGTTTGCACGCTTGCCGGCGACTGTCTACAAGGTCGAAGCCGATAAACGCATGATTGCTCTGTACTGGAGCGAGCGGGGCGATAAATCTGTATTGCAGGATATTGCCCACGCCTTCGAAACCCTCGCCTGAGCCCCCGTTAACGACAAAGCGGCAATCCGGCAGCGCCCCTGAGGGAGCGTTGCCGGATTGCCGCTTTGTCGTTTCTGCTGCGCAGAAAAGGCCAGGCAGGCCGGGTTTTCCTGAAGCCACTGCCAGTGTAGCCGAGCGTCGCCGCGCTGCTGGAAAAATGCAGCGCAGGGAAGTTTTTGTGGTCAATCGCTGACATGAATGATCTGCAATCACTGTCAGCGGGTTTTGCGCCCACCCGATGCGCGATGACCGCAAAGTCGCGTTTTCCCGGTGCCTGCGACCATTTGACAACGCTGACCTTTTCGGAGAATGTGTGCATACCCAAATCAAACGGGCGTATGAATTGAGCGTTTGTATGTCACACCGCTCGTACAGAATCCCGACTAGCGCGCTGACGGGTGTGCCTGGAGCGAGAGCAGCCAAGTGCTGCCTTGCCTCCAGCGATCGGCGTGTACAGTTCAGCTTCCATATCGTGGAGATCAGTTGATGATTTACGAAGGTAAAGCCATCACGGTTAAGGCTCTTGAAAGCGGCATCGTCGAACTGAAGTTCGACCTCAAGGGTGAGTCCGTCAACAAGTTCAATCGCCTGACCCTGGACGAGCTGCGCCAGGCCGTCGACGCCATCAAGGCCGACGCCTCGGTGAAGGGCGTGATCGTCAGCAGTGGCAAGGACGTGTTCATCGTCGGCGCCGACATCACCGAATTCGTCGATAACTTCAAGCTGCCCGAGGCCGAGCTGGTTGCCGGCAACCTGGAAGCCAACCGCATCTTCAATGCCTTCGAAGACCTCGAAGTGCCGACCGTTGCCGCCATCAACGGCATCGCCCTGGGTGGCGGCCTGGAAATGTGCCTGGCGGCCGACTACCGGGTCATGTCCAGCACCGCCAAGATCGGCCTGCCGGAAGTCAAGCTGGGCATCTACCCAGGCTTCGGCGGTACCGTGCGTCTGCCGCGCCTGATCGGCTCGGACAATGCCATCGAGTGGATCGCCGCTGGCAAGGAAAACCGTGCCGAAGACGCCTTGAAAGTCGGTGCCGTCGACGCCGTGGTCGCCCCGCAACTGTTGCAGGCCGGTGCCCTGGACCTGATCAAGCGCGCCATCAGCGGCGAGCTGGATTACAAGGCCAAGCGTCAGCCCAAGCTGGAAAAGCTCAAGCTCAATGCCATCGAGCAGATGATGGCGTTCGAGACCGCCAAGGGCTTCGTCGCTGGCCAGGCTGGCCCGAACTACCCGGCTCCGGTAGAAGCCATCAAGTCCATCCAGAAAGCCGCCAACTTCGGCCGTGACAAGGCTCTGGAGGTAGAAGCGGCGGGCTTTGCCAAGCTGGCCAAGACCTCGGTCGCCGAGAGCCTGATCGGCCTGTTCCTGAACGACCAAGAGCTCAAGCGCAAGGCCAAGGCCCATGACGAAATCGCCCACGACGTGAAGCAGGCTGCCGTGCTCGGCGCAGGCATCATGGGGGGCGGCATCGCCTATCAGTCGGCGGTCAAGGGCACCCCGATCCTGATGAAGGACATCCGCGAGGAAGCCATCCAGCTGGGCCTGAACGAGGCGTCCAAGCTGCTGGGCAATCGCGTCGAGAAGGGCCGTCTGACTCCGGCCAAAATGGCTGAGGCACTCAACGCCATCCGCCCGACCCTGTCCTACGGTGATTTTGCCAACGTCGACATCGTCGTCGAGGCCGTGGTCGAGAACCCGAAAGTCAAGCAGGCCGTGCTGGCAGAGGTTGAAGGGCAGGTGAAGGATGATGCGATCCTTGCCTCCAACACCTCGACCATCTCCATCAACCTGCTGGCCAAAGCCCTCAAGCGCCCCGAAAACTTCGTCGGCATGCACTTCTTCAACCCGGTGCACATGATGCCGTTGGTGGAAGTGATCCGTGGCGAGAAGTCCAGTGAAGTGGCCGTTGCCACCACCGTCGCCTACGCCAAGAAGATGGGCAAGAACCCTATCGTGGTCAACGACTGCCCGGGCTTCCTGGTCAACCGTGTGCTGTTCCCGTACTTCGGCGGCTTTGCCAAGCTGGTCAGCGCTGGCGTCGACTTCGTGCGCATCGACAAGGTCATGGAGAAGTTCGGCTGGCCGATGGGCCCGGCCTACCTGATGGACGTAGTCGGCATCGACACCGGCCACCACGGCCGCGACGTGATGGCCGAAGGCTTCCCGGACCGCATGAAGGACGAGCGCCGCTCGGCCGTCGACGCGCTGTACGAGGCCAACCGTCTGGGGCAGAAAAACGGCAAGGGCTTCTACGCCTATGAAACCGACAAGCGCGGCAAGCCGAAGAAAGTGTTCGACGCCACCGTGCTCGACGTGCTCAAGCCGATTGTCTTCGAGCAACGTGAAGTGACCGACGAAGACATCATCAACTGGATGATGGTCCCGCTGTGCCTGGAAACCGTGCGCTGCCTGGAAGACGGCATTGTCGAGACGGCTGCCGAGGCGGACATGGGCCTGGTCTACGGCATTGGTTTCCCTCCGTTCCGCGGGGGTGCGCTGCGCTACATCGACTCGATCGGCGTGGCCGAGTTCGTCGCCCTGGCCGATCAGTACGCTGATCTGGGGCCGCTGTACCACCCGACCGCGAAGTTGCGCGAAATGGCCAAGAATGGCCAGCGCTTCTTCAACTGAGCGGCCAACGCCTTAGAGAGAGTAGAGCGAGATTATCAATATGAGCCTCAATCCAAGAGACGTGGTGATTGTCGACTTCGGTCGCACGCCGATGGGCCGCTCCAAGGGTGGCATGCACCGCAACACCCGCGCCGAAGACATGTCGGCGCACCTGATCAGCAAGCTGCTCGAGCGCAACGGCAAGGTTGACCCGAAAGAAGTCGAGGACGTGATCTGGGGCTGTGTCAACCAGACCCTGGAGCAGGGCTGGAACATCGCCCGCATGGCGTCGCTGATGACCCAGATTCCCCACACCTCGGCTGCCCAGACCGTCAGCCGCCTGTGTGGTTCGTCGATGAGCGCGCTGCACACGGCTGCCCAGGCCATCATGACTGGCAACGGTGATGTGTTCGTGGTCGGTGGTGTCGAGCACATGGGCCACGTCAGCATGATGCACGGTGTGGACCCTAACCCGCACCTGTCCTTGCACGCTGCCAAGGCTTCCGGGATGATGGGCCTGACTGCCGAGATGCTCGGCAAGATGCACGGCATCACCCGTGAGCAACAGGACCTGTTCGGCGTGCGTTCGCACCAGCTTGCCCATAAGGCGACAGTCGAGGGCAAGTTCAAGGACGAGATCATCCCGATGCAGGGCTATGACGAGAACGGTTTCCTGAAGGTCTTCGACTTCGACGAGACCATTCGCCCGGAAACTACCCTCGAAGGCCTGGCGTCGCTCAAGCCGGCGTTCAACCCGAAAGGTGGTACCGTCACTGCCGGTACCTCGTCGCAGATCACCGATGGCGCGTCGTGCATGATCGTCATGTCCGGCCAGCGTGCAATGGACCTTGGCATCCAGCCGCTGGCGGTGATTCGCTCGATGGCGGTGGCGGGTGTGGACCCTGCAATCATGGGCTATGGCCCAGTCCCGTCGACCCAGAAAGCCCTCAAGCGTGCCGGCCTGACCATGGCCGATATCGACTTCATCGAGCTCAACGAAGCCTTCGCTGCACAGGCCCTGCCAGTGCTCAAAGACTTGAAAGTGCTCGACAAGATGGATGAGAAGGTTAACCTGCACGGCGGCGCTATTGCGTTGGGCCACCCGTTCGGTTGCTCCGGGGCGCGGATTTCCGGCACCCTGCTCAACGTCATGAAGCAAAATGGTGGCACCCTCGGGGTGGCGACCATGTGCGTAGGCTTGGGCCAGGGCATTACCACGGTCTTCGAACGCGTCTGATCGCGTAGCAAGGCAGCAGCCGGGGCCCTGTGCCCCGGTTTTTGTTTTTTTAGGCATTTGTTTCAAGAGGGTAGCGGCATGCAGATACAACCAGGCGTATACCGGCATTACAAAGGGCCTGAGTACCGTGTCTTCAGTGCTGCGCGGCACTCCGAAAGCGAGGAGTGGATGGTGTTCTACCAGTGCCTGTATGGTGATTACAGCTACTGGGTACGCCCGCTTTCGATGTTCCAGGAATCCGTCGAGGTTGACGGCGAGCAGGTGCCACGCTTTGCTTTGGTCAAGGCCGAAGCGGGGTTGTCTGGGCAGCCTGGCAAGGTGCAAGAGTGAACGACCGCGCTTGACCTCACTCTATTGCCACTATATATAGCGGTGCCGCGTCCGGCACCTGACGCGTTTTTCATCTTCAGATTCAGGAATACTCCGATCCATGGGCAAATCGCTGGTCATTGTGGAATCCCCGGCCAAGGCCAAGACCATCAACAAGTACCTGGGCAACCAGTACGTGGTGAAGTCGAGTATCGGCCATATCCGAGACCTCCCCACCAGCGGTTCGGCCAGCGCGAGCAAAGAGCCGGCCGCCAAGCGGGGCAAGGCTGCGGGTGAGGCTCCGGCCCTGTCGCCCAAAGAAAAGGCCCGTCGCCAACTGGTGGCGCGCATGGGCGTGGACCCCGAGCACGGCTGGAAGGCCAAGTACGAAATCCTGCCTGGCAAGGAAAAGGTGATCGAAGAGCTGCGCCGCCTGGCCAAGGATGCCGACACCATCTATCTCGCAACCGACTTGGACCGCGAAGGGGAGGCCATTGCCTGGCACCTGCGCGAAGCCATCGGGGGTGACGACACCCGCTACAAGCGCGTGGTGTTCAACGAAATTACCAAGAAGGCCATCCAGGATGCCTTCTCGCAGCCTGGCGAACTGGATATCGACCGCGTCAACGCCCAGCAGGCGCGGCGCTTCCTCGATCGCGTGGTGGGCTACATGGTCTCGCCACTGTTGTGGGCCAAGATCGCCCGTGGCCTGTCGGCAGGCCGCGTGCAGTCGGTGGCGGTGAAGTTGGTGGTTGAGCGTGAGCGCGAGATTCGCGCGTTCATCCCGGAAGAGTACTGGGAAGTTCACGCCGACCTGGGCACTGCGAAGAACGCCAAGGTGCGCTTCGAAGTCACCCGCGAGAAGGGTGAGGCCTTCAAACCGCTCAACGAAGCCCAGGCCATGGCTGCGCTGGACAAGCTCAAAGCGTCCAGCTACAGCGTGGTCAAGCGTGAAGACCGCCCCACCAGCAGCAAGCCTTCGGCGCCGTTCATCACCTCCACCCTGCAGCAGGCAGCGAGCAACCGCCTGGGCTTCGGGGTGAAGAAGACCATGATGATGGCGCAGCGCCTGTACGAAGCGGGCTACATCACTTACATGCGTACCGACTCTACCAACTTGTCGGCCGACGCGCTGGACATGGCGCGCAGCTACATCGAGCGCGAATTCGGCAAGCAGTACCTGCCCGAAGCGCCGCTGGTGTACGGCAGCAAGGAAGGGGCGCAGGAAGCGCACGAAGCGATTCGTCCATCCGACGTCAACACGCACCCGACCAAGCTCAGCGGTATGGAGCGTGATGCCGAGCGCCTGTACGAACTCATCTGGCGCCAGTTCCTGGCCTGCCAGATGCCGCCTGCACAGTACCTGTCCACCAGCGTTACGGTGGCCGCGGGTGACTTCGAGCTGCGCGCCAAGGGCCGCATCCTCAAGTTCGACGGTTATACCCGCGTGTTGGCGCAGCAGAGCAAACCGGGTGAGGACGACGTACTGCCAGAAATGGTCCAGGGCGAAGCACTCAAGCTGATCCAGATCGACCCGAGCCAGCATTTCACCAAGCCGCCGGCGCGCTTCACCGAAGCCAGTCTGGTCAAGGAAATGGAAAAACGCGGTATCGGTCGCCCGTCGACCTACGCGGCCATCATTTCCACCATTCAGGATCGTGGCTATGTGACCCTGCATAACCGCCGTTTCTATTCCGAAAAAATGGGCGACATCGTGACCGAGCGCCTGTCGGAAAGCTTCGCCAACCTGATGGACTACGGTTTTACTGCCGGCATGGAGGAGAACCTCGATGACGTGGCCCAGGGCGAGCGTGACTGGAAGAACGTTCTTGACGAGTTCTACGGTGACTTCAGCAAGAAACTGCTGACTGCCGAATCCGCTGAACACGGCATGCGCGCCAACCAGCCGACCATGACCAATATTCCGTGCAAGGAATGCGGGCGCCCGATGATGATCCGCACCGCCTCCACGGGCGTGTTCCTGGGTTGCTCCGGCTACAGCCTACCGCCCAAAGAGCGTTGCAAGGCCACCGTGAACCTGGTGCCGGGCGATGAAATTGCGGCGGACGACGAAGGTGAGTCGGAATCGCGCGTTCTTTTGGGCAAGCACCGCTGCCCGATCTGCGCCACCGCGATGGACGCTTACCTGCTCGACGAGAAGCACAAGCTGCATATCTGCGGTAACAACCCCGATTGCGCCGGTTACGAGATCGAAGAGGGCAACTATCGCATCAAAGGTTATGAAGGTCCGAGCCTGGAGTGCGACAAGTGCGGCAGCGAGATGCAGCTTAAGACGGGCCGTTTCGGCAAGTTCTTCGGCTGTACCAACCCGGCCTGTAAAAACACCCGAAAACTGCTCAAGAGCGGTGAGGCGGCGCCACCGAAGATGGACAAGGTGGACATGCCGGAACTCAAGTGCGAGAAGGTCGACGATACCTACGTGCTGCGCGATGGTGCTTCGGGGCTGTTCCTGGCTGCCAGCCAGTTCCCCAAGAACCGCGAGACGCGTGCGCCGTTGGTGCTGGAAATTCTGCCGCACAAGCACGAGATCGACCCGAAATATCATTTCCTGTGCGATGCGCCGCCCAAAGACCCGGAGGGCCGCCCGGCGGTGATCCGCTACAGCCGCAAGACCAAGGAGCAGTACGTGCAGTCCGAGGTCGATGGTAAGCCGACCGGCTGGAAGGCGTTTTACGACGGCAATGCCTGGAAGGTTGAAGACAAGCGCTGATCGTGCAATTGAATGGGGCCGCTATGCGGCCCTATTTCATGGGTGACAAGTACACCCTGATCCCTGAAACTGCAGGTATTCGCCTTGCAGCCTTAGGGAGGCCACTCAAGATGGCCCAGGAACTCTACACCCGCACTAACCAGAAACTCTTCTTCGCTGGCCTTGCCCTCGAGTCCATGGCCAAGGCTGAGGACAGTCAGGCCATGAATGCTCAGGGCCTGGTCCAGGCTGAGCGCGAATCGGCGTTGTTCCACCTGTACGGTGCGCTGTTGGGGTTATGCCATGAGATTGGCGGGTTCTATCGCCTGCCAGTGGCGGCTACTGTCGAGCAAGCGCTTGCCGACGATGCCCTCAATGGCATTGCCATTCCCGAAGTGGCGGAGCTGCTGGAATTGGCCAGGCAACGCGAAACCTGGTTGGCGCAACTGTTGGGCGCTTATGCCGAATTGTTCCGACCACCGGTCGCGAAAAAAGCCCCAAAAGGTGACGTCACCCAGCCGCTTATTCAGGCCATCAACCTCGACGAGCCCGAGCAGCCTGCGCTGTCACGGGACGAGCTGGAAAGCTGGCGCCACAACCTCAAAGGTTTGGTGAGACGTTTCCGTGACGCGTTGAGTGAGTGCTGATACCCGCTGTGGCTGGTACAATACCGGCCTTTCGTGGAGAACAGCCCTATATGTCTACGTCTTTTCTAGAAATTGTCGAGTTGCCTGATGGCCGAATCGAGTTGCGTCGCGCCGAGGACGAAGGCTCCCTGGTAACCCTGGATTTCTCGGAAGATGCCAAGGCGTTCCTGCAGGGGCAACATGTTGAAGTGGCCAAGGCCATGCTGAGTGTGGGTGTGCAGATGGCCGGCCGTTTGATGGATGGCGAGCTTGAGCGCGACGAAGGGCCACGCGTACTGCACTGAGCATCAGGTTTTATGACAGGCAAAGCCTGAACATCAGCCGAGGCGGATGTTCAGGCTTTGTGCGTTTCCGGCACTGGCTGCGCGTACCAGTTGCTGACGTGCGGTGGCATTGACGCTGCCAAGCCAGCTGACCACCGTGTGGCTGCGCCCAAGGCGCAATGCCTCGCAGGCCAGTTGCAGGGCGCTTTGGTTGCCGCCAGGCTGCAGCAGCAGGATGCGCTCGCGGTTGAGGCCAGCGTCGCGCAGCCAGGCCTGGGTCAGGCTGGGAGGCGGTGCGATCAGGGTAAGCCAGCGTGCTTCCTGCTCTTCGCTCAACTCGCGCAAAACGGGTGCCAGCAAACTCTGGCAGTGCTCGGGTGCGCCACGCAGGGACAGTTCACTGAACAGGTCTGGTTGGCTGCTTTTGCGTGCCTGTTCGCTGGCTTTCAGGCCCGGCAATACCGGCTGGGCGAGAAAGGCTTCGAACAGTGGAAGCTGAACCTGCTGATGTGCTTGGATGAACTGTTGCATGACGCCTCCTGGATCAGCGACGAATTACGCCGACACTCAAACCCTCGATCACCAGCTCCTGTTCTTTCAGGTCGACTTCGATAGGGGCGAACTCTGGGTTTTCGGCGATGAGCCAGACCTTGCTGCCTTCGCGCTTGAAGCGCTTGACGGTGACTTCATCACCGATACGGGCGACGACGATCTGGCCGTTGCGGGCCTCGCGGCAGGTGTGCACGGCCAACAGATCGCCGTCGAAGATGCCGACGTCCTTCATGCTCATGCCGTGTACGCGCAGCAGATAGTCGGCGCGTGGGTGGAAAAAGGCTGGGTTGATGTTGCAGGATTGCTCGATGTGCTGTTCGGCGAGAATCGGTGCACCGGCAGCGACCCGGCCGATGATGGGCAACCCGCTTTCTTCGGTCTTGGCTTCGACGCCTGGGATGCGAATGCCACGGGAGGCGCCCGGGGTCATTTCAATGGCACCTTTGCGCGCAAGGGCCTTGAGATGCTCCTCGGCGGCGTTGGGCGATTTGAAGCCCAGCTCCTGAGCGATCTCCGCGCGTGTCGGCGGGAAGCCGTTGTCTTCAAGGCAGCGTTTGATGAAGGCCAGGATTTCGGCTTGGCGTGGCGTCAGTTTCAACATGGCGGGCGCTCTGTCTTTTTATACAGTGACTGGGATTATATACAGTGCTGGATGAGCTGCAAGCGCCAAGCTGCAAGAAAAACTGCCTGGCCAACGATCATGTCGCTTGCAGCGTGCAACCAAGGGCTTTTTAATGACGACCGCCCGGTCACCGAGCCTTGACATCCGCAGGGCTGAAACGTATGTTTCAAACACTTGTTTGTCAGTCTGGCGGAGTAGTCATGGCCCAATCGGAAACCGTTGAACGCATTCTCGATGCTGCCGAGCAGTTGTTCGCGGAGAGGGGGTTCGCCGAAACCTCGTTGCGCCTGATTACCAGCAAGGCCGGGGTCAACCTGGCGGCGGTTAACTACCATTTCGGCTCCAAGAAGGCCTTGATCCAGGCCGTGTTCTCGCGTTTCCTCGGGCCGTTCTGTGCCAGCCTGGAGCGTGAGCTGGAGCGGCGTCAGGCCAAGCCTGAGCAAAAGCCCAGCCTCGAAGAACTGCTGGAAATGCTTGTGGAGCAGGCATTGGTGGTGCAGCCGCGCAGCAATAACGATCTGTCCATTTTCATGCGCCTGCTGGGCCTTGCCTTCAGCCAGAGCCAGGGGCACCTGCGTCGCTACCTGGAAGACATGTACGGCAAGGTGTTCCGCCGCTACATGCTGCTGGTCAACGAGGCCGCGCCGCGGATCCCGCCGCTCGAGCTGTTCTGGCGGGTGCATTTCATGCTGGGTGCTGCGGCTTTCAGCATGTCCGGGATCAAGGCGTTGCGCGCCATCGCCGAAACCGATTTTGGCATCAATACCTCGATCGAGCAGGTGATGCGCCTGATGGTGCCGTTCCTGGCTGCCGGCATGCGCGCCGACAGTGGCGTCACCGACGCGGCCATGGCATCGGCGCAGCTGCGCCCGCGCAGCAAGGCCGCCAGCACTACCGCCAAGGCCTGAAGGCTGGGCGGGGCAGGGCGCTTCAGCTAAGCTAGCGCCCATGTCCGACCTCGATTTCCTGCGCATTCCCCTCGCTGACCTGTTCTGGCGCAATGGCTATGAGCCAGGTGTCAGTCGCCTGCACAACACCAATCTGCCGGGCCTGTTTCGAGCGCACCCTGGCATGCCCGACCTGGGCTTCTCTCCGTCTGCAATGAAGGATTACCTATGACCGTCAGCCTGCAAGGCTCCCTGATGGTGGATATCGCCGGTAAATGGCTGACCGCCGAGGACCGCCAGCTTCTGCGCCAGCCGGAAGTGGCCGGCCTGATCATCTTTGCCCGCAACATCGAGAGCCCGCGCCAGGTGCGCGAGCTGTGTGCTTCCATCCGTGCCATCCGTCCTGAGCTGATCCTGGCTGTCGACCAGGAAGGTGGACGGGTGCAGCGCTTGCGTCAAGGCTTCGTGCGCCTGCCGGCCATGCGTGCGATCGCTGATAACGTCAATGCCGAGTCCCTGGCCGAACACTGTGGTTGGCTGATGGCCACCGAGGTGCTGGCGGTGGGGCTGGACCTGAGCTTTGCCCCCGTGCTGGACCTGGACCATCAGCGCAGCGCCGTGGTGGGTAGCCGCGCCTTCGAAGGTGATCCGCAGCGGGCCACGCAACTGGCCGGCGCCTTCATCCGCGGCATGAACGCAGCGGGCATGGCGGCCTGTGGCAAGCACTTCCCGGGGCATGGCTGGGCCGAGGCGGACTCGCATGTGGCTATCCCGACCGATGAGCGTAGCCTCGAGCAACTGCGCCAGGCAGACCTCATTCCGTTCAGCCGCCTCAGTGGCCAACTGGCGGCCGTAATGCCTGCCCATGTCATCTATCCGCAGGTCGACAACCAGCCTGCCGGCTTCTCGCGTCGTTGGTTGCAGGACATCCTGCGCGGCGAGCTGGGCTTTGACGGGGTGATTTTCAGTGACGACCTGTCAATGGCTGGCGCCCATGTAGTGGGTGATGCGGCCAACCGCATCGAGGCGGCCTTGAGTGCGGGTTGCGACATGGGGCTGGTGTGTAACGACCGGGCCGCGGCGGAGCTGGCGCTGACTGCGGCGCAGCGGCTGAAGGTCAAGCCCTCGCCGCGGATTGCGCGGATGCGTGGGCAGGGCTTTGCGCGTACCGATTATCGCCAGCAGCCCCGTTGGCTGGAGGCCTTGGGTGCGCTGCGCGAAGCGCAGTTGGTCGATTGATGGTATCGGCCTCTTCGTGGGGCTACCCGCAAAGAGGCCGATATTGCCTGTCGATGACTAGCCTTGCCGGCCTCGCTTCCCAGGCAAGGGCGCAAACAGCGCGTCGATTTCCTCATCCCCCAAGCGCCATTGCCCCGCCTGCCCGCCATCGAGCAGGCTCGCCGCCAGCGCGGCTTTATCCTGCTGCAGCTGCTGGATTTTCTCTTCCACTGTGCCGCGGGTAATCAACTTGAATACAAATACCGGCTTGTCCTGGCCGATGCGGTAGGCGCGGTCGGTGGCCTGGTTCTCGCTGGCCGGGTTCCACCACGGGTCAAAGTGGATCACCGTGTCGGCAGCAGTGAGGTTCAGCCCTACGCCACCGGCCTTGAGGCTGATCAGGAACACTTCGCTGTCCCCCTGCTGGAACTGCTGCACCGGCGTGCGCCGGTCGCGGGTGTCGCCGGTAAGCAGGCTGTAACGGACCTTGCGCTTTTGCAGTTCCTGTTCGATCAGTGCCAGCATCGAGGTGAACTGGGAAAACAGCAGCACCCGCCGCCCTTCACTGAGCAGCTCTTCGAGCATTTCCAGCAGTGCGCCAAGCTTGCCTTTGTCGGCCTGGTTGCCCTTGGTTTCCACCCCTTTGACCAGGCGCAGGTCGCAGCACACCTGACGCAGCTTGAGCAGGGCGTCGAGAATCACGATCTGGCTGCGAGCCGCGCCATTGCGGGTAATTTCGTCGCGGACCTTCCTGTCCATGGCCACCCGCACGGCCTCGTAGGTGTCGCGCTGGGCGTCGCTGAGTTCGACCCAGTGCACCATTTCGGTTTTCGCGGGCAGCTCGGTGGCCACTTGCTCTTTGGTGCGGCGCAGTAGGAACGGGCGGATGCGGCTGACCAGGTGCGTCAGGCGCTCGGCATCGCCATGGCGTTCGATTGGCGTCCGATAGTCCTGGTTGAAGCGCTTGACCTCGCCCAGCCAGCCGGGCATCAGGAAGTGGAAGATCGACCACAGTTCGCCCAGGTTATTTTCCATCGGTGTGCCTGTGAGGCACAGGCGCTGGTTGGCCTGCAGCTCGCAGACCGCGAGGGTGGCCTTGCTGGTACTGCTTTTGATGTTCTGGGCTTCGTCCAGTACCAGCACGCTCCAGGGTTGCGCGCGCAAGTGTTCAATGTCCCGTGGCACCAGGGCGTAAGTGGTCAACACCAGGTCGTATTCGTGCAGCTTGGCAAAATGCTTGTTACGGCCTGGGCCCTGCAGGGCCAGCACGCGTAGGCCAGGGGCGAAGCGCTGGGCCTCGTCGAGCCAGTTGGGGATCAGGCTGGTCGGCATCACCGCCAAGGCAGGGTGAGCCAGGTGGCCGTTCTGTTTTTCCAGCAGCAGGTGGGCCAGGGTCTGCAGGGTTTTGCCCAGGCCCATGTCGTCGCCCAGTATCCCGCCGGTACCCATTTCGCGCAGTGCCTGCAACCAGTTCAGGCCTTGCTGCTGATAGGGGCGTAAGGTGGCATTGAGTGCGGCGGGTGGCTCGACCTGCAAGTCGCGGGCATCGCGCAGGCGCCGGCCAAGGTCGCGCACATGGCTGCCGCCTTCCCAGTGCAGGGGCAGGTGGTCGATGTCGTTCAGGCGCGCCGCGTCGGCGCGGTCCATGCGCAATGACGGGCCGGTGGTGTCCTCGTGCAGGTACAGCTCGCCGAGGGTGCCCATGACCGCCTTGATCCGCCCGTAGGGCAGGGCGACGCGCAGTGTCGGGCTATCCAGGCGGCCGCGGTTGAGGTCGATCACCAGGTGCTCATCATCACTGCGCCGGGCCAGTTCGCTGGGGCGCAGCAGTTCAGGGTTGCTGCGCAGCAGTTGCAGGACGATCGGCAACAGGCTGTGGCGCTGGCCATCAACGACGATGCCCAGTTCCAGGTCGAACCATTCATGGCCTGGCGCTTCGTCGATGCTGGCGTACCAGTCCTCCACCTCTTGCAGGTTGAACGCGAAGTCCCGGTGAATGTCGATTTCCCAGCCCGCCGCGCGCAGGCGCGGCAGGCCTTCACGGGCAAAACGCAGCCAGGCCTCATCGTCGGGCAGCTGGAGCATTTCGCCGGCGCTGTCGGGCAGCGCCTTGCTCTGCCGGGTGGCGGGCTTGAAACCCAGGTCATGCAAGGCCTTGCGCAGCACCTGCTCGGCTTGGGGCTGGCGGCGGATGCGTTGGCTGGTGGCCTCTACCAGGCGGGTCAGTGGCTTGTCGTCGTTGCCGCTGGCGCGCAGGCCGTCGTAATCGAACGCGAGGGCCGCGCGGTGTTGCATCTGGCGCTGCATGCGGCCGGTCTTGGGCATGTAGGCACTGAACTCCAGGCTGCCCAGGGTCAGGTGAGGGCGCGGCTGAACCTGCTCGAGGTGCTCGACTTGCACGGTCGTGGGCGTCGGGACCTGGCGGTTCAGGGCATTCAGGCGGTGGCTCAGGGGAATGACCAGGTGTTCTGGCACGGTTGGCGCACTCGCCAGCTGGCTGGCGATGAACGGGTCCAGGTCATGCAGCAGTTTGCCTGTCTGCCCCGTTTCGGTGTCCACGTAGTACAGGGGGTCGAGCGGCAGTGCCAGTGTGTGGTCATTAGCAGCGGGGTGCCAGGCGCCACGGTAACTGCCGTTGTCCAACCTCATCCAGCGGAACTCGGCTTGCAGGTCTGGCCCGTGAATCAGTGGCGTTCGCTGGGTGCCGAACAGCAGGCGCCCTGTGGCCAGGGCGTACTCGTAGAGTTCAGCGCCTTTCTTGCCTTCCAGTCGTGCGATCGGCAGGCTGTAATCCTTGCTGATGGCATCGATCAGGCGCAGAGCACGCAGGTCCTCGTCGGTCACGTAGCGCGGGGTGTAGTAGATCAGTTCGGGCATCGAGCTGGGCCGCGTCAGTTTCAGTCCCTCTTCAGCTTGTCGAGTGCCCTTGAACACGCTGAGCATGCATTGCCCGCTCTCGACGCTGACCACGTAATAGAGCGACGGCCCCTTGCGCCGGGTCGGCTCGGCGGGAGGCGTTGCTGATATTTCCAGTGCCTGCACCCAGTGCGCGAGATCGGGGGGGAGGTCCACCGGTTGCCCCGTTGTCTGCGCGTTCGCAAGCGGGCTGGCAGGCGCGCCTTCGACCCAGTTCGGGCCGCGTTCCAGGACATAGAGCGCGGCCGCGCAATGCTTGCAGTTGTTCCCGACCGGGCATGAACAGGTGCCGATGCATTCGACGCCCTCTTCGGTCATGTCCAGGGAAATGCGTTGGTGGTAGGCGCCGCCCTGTGAGCCTGCGCACTGGGCGTGGATGGTCAGGCCCCGGATCGATACGATTTCACTCTTGCCTTGCTCTGCGTAGTCCAGGCCGCGTTGCAAGGTTTTACGGTCGAACGCATAGGTCCAGCCGGCGTGTTCCCGGACGAAGGACTGCGCATCGCTTTCGCTCACGTCACTGCTCCATCATTTCCGGGGTCATCACCGGTATCTTCGGCGCGCCCGCAGGCGTGACCTTCAGCAGGACTGCCAGGTGCCCACCGTCGAGAAAGGTGAGTTGGCCGCCCTTCATGGTGCTGTTGCTCTGCTTGAACTGCTCGCTTTGCAGCACGCTGCCGTTGCCGTCGAGCTGGTTGACCCAGAAGTTGGCTTCCACGGCGATGAAGCGACCCTCCGTGATGCTGAGGTTGCCCTCGATCGGGAAGTGGCCGAACTGCCCCTCGCCTGCGCCCAGGGCGATGCGGCTGGGCTGGCTGCCAACCTGTTGCTGCCAGGCTTTGTGCAGCAGCACGGTGTAGTCGGCGGTGGCCTGCAGGCGGGTGGCTTCATCGTCCAGTGCCAGTGGGCGCTCGGCGCCTTTGTCCAGGCGCGGGGCGCCGGCGCTCCAGTCCTCAGGTGCAAACGGGCTGGTAAAGGCGGGCACAGTGTTTTGCCGTACGAGGAGCATTTCCACCTGATACAAGCCTTCGGCGAAGGCAGCCGGCGCGAACAGCGCAAGCAGCAAGGTCAGGCAACGAATGGCACGCATGGGGCTTCCTTAGGCGGTCTGTGGGGTCAGGCGCTCGAACAGCGCCTCCAGGGTGTTGAAGCGTTCGTCGGGGCGCTCCATCGGCACCAGGAAGCGGAACTGGGTTGCGCCTTCGAACTTGTAGCGTTTGGGCTGGCCCTGAATCAGCTTGATCAGGGTCAGCGGGTCGACCGGGGTCTCGGCCTCGAACTCGAGCTTGCCGCCGTTGGGGCCAGCGTCGACTTTCTTGATGCCGAGCTTTTCCGCCTGCAGCTTGAGCTGGGTCAGGCGCATCAGGTTTTTGGTCGGCTCGGGCAACAGGCCGAAGCGGTCGATCATTTCTACCTGCAGGTCCTTGAGGCCTTCTTCGTCGGCCGCAGAGGCGATGCGCTTGTAGAGGATCAGGCGCGCGTGCACGTCGGGCAGGTAATCCTCGGGGATCAACGCCGGCAGGCGCAGGTTGATCTCCGGGCCGCCGCCGAGCGGTTGCTCCAGGTTTGGCTGGGTGCCCTTGCGGATGGCCTTGACCGCGCGCTCGAGCATTTCCATGTAGAGGGTGAAGCCCACTGCCTGGATCTGCCCGCTCTGGCCCTCGCCGAGCAGTTCGCCGGCACCGCGGATCTCCAGGTCGTTGGTGGCCAGCACGAAGCCGGCGCCAAGGTCCTGGGTGTTGGCGATGGCTTCCAGGCGCTTCTCGGCATCGGCACTGACCTTTTGCCGCGCCGGGGTCAGCAGGTAGGCGTAGGCCTGGTGGTGGCTGCGGCCGACCCGGCCGCGCAGCTGGTGCAACTGGGCCAGGCCGAACTTGTCGGCGCGCTCGATGACGATGGTGTTGGCGCTGGGCACGTCGATGCCGGTCTCGATGATCGTCGAGGCGATCAGCACGTTGAAGCGCTTGTGATAGAAGTCGCTCATCACCTGCTCAAGCTCGCGCTCGCGCATCTGCCCGTGGCCGATGCCGATACGCGCCTCGGGAACCAGCTCGGCGAGGTCTGCGGCGCACTTCTCGATGGTTTTCACGTCGTTGTGCAAGTAGTACACCTGGCCGCCACGCAGCAGTTCACGCAGCAGGGCTTCCTTCACCGTGCTGTTGTTCTGTTCCATGACGAAGGTGCGTACCGACAGGCGCCGCGCCGGCGGCGTGGCAATGATCGACAGGTCGCGCATACCGGCCACGGCCATGTTCAAGGTGCGCGGGATCGGCGTGGCGGTCAGGGTGAGGATGTCCACCTCGCTGCGCAGCGCCTTGAGCTGCTCCTTCTGGCGCACGCCAAAACGGTGTTCTTCGTCGATGACCACCAGGCCCAGGTCTTTGAAGCGCACATCGTCCTGCAGCAGCTTGTGGGTGCCGATGAGGATGTCGATCTTGCCTTCGGCCAGGTCAGCGGCAGCGGCGGCCACTTCTTTGGCGGACTTGAAGCGGCTCATCACCTCCACGGTCACCGGCCAGTCGGCGAAGCGGTCGCGGAAGCTGTTGTAATGCTGTTGGGCGAGCAGGGTGGTGGGCACCAGCACTGCCACCTGGCGGCCGCTGTGCACGGCAATGAAGGCGGCGCGCATGGCCACCTCGGTCTTGCCAAAGCCGACGTCGCCGCACACCAGGCGGTCCATCGGCTTGGCGGCGAGCATGTCGGCACGCACCGCTTCGATGGCGTTCTGCTGGTCGGGTGTTTCTTCGAACGGGAAGCCAGCACTGAAGGTGGCGTAATCGGCAGCTGGGTCGGCGAAGGCGTAGCCTTTGCGGGCGGCGCGACGGGCGTAGATGTCCAGCAGTTCGGCCGCCACGTCGCGGACCTGTTCGGCGGCCTTGCGCTTGGCCTTCTGCCAGGCTTCGGAACCCAGCCGGTGCAGCGGTGCCAAGGCGTCGTCGCTGCCGGTATAGCGGGCGATCAGGTGCAGGTTGGCTACGGGTACGTAGAGCTTGGCACCCTCGGCGTATTCCAACGTCAGGAACTCGGCGGCCTGGCCGTCGATTTCCAGAGTGGCCAGGCCCAGGTAGCGGCCCACCCCGTGGTCGATGTGCACCACGGGCGCACCCTCGCGCAACTCGGTGAGGTTCTTGATGACCGCGTCATTGGCTGCTTCGCCGCGCTTGTCGCGGCGTCGGCGTTGCATCACACGTTGGCCGAACAGCGGGCTTTCGGCGACCAGGGCAATGGCCGGGTCGTCCAGCAGCAGGCCTTCGTCGAGCGGGGCGATGGTGATTGCCAGGCGCTCCTTGCCGGTGACGAAGTCAGTCCAGCCGTCAACGGTCTGGGGCCTCAGCTTGAGGCGTTCAAGCAGCTCCAGCAGGACCTCGCGACGGCCCGCCGATTCGGCGGTGAACAGCACGCGGCCGCTGAACTGGTCGAGGAACTCGGACAACGCCGCCAGCGGCTGGTTGGCCTTGGCTTCGATAGCCAGGTTGGGCAGGGCGCGGGCGGGGAAGCGTTCGCGGCCTGCCCCAGCGTCCAGGGCCTCAGCGCTGACCACGACCCGTGGCCACTGTTTGAGCTGGGCAAAGCAGTCTTCCACAGGCAGGAACAGTTCGGCCGGCGGCAGCAGTGGGCGGGTGAGGTCGCCGCGGCGGTCTTCATAGCGCCCGCGCACGTCGTTCCAGAAGTGCTCGGCGGCCTGCTCGACGCCCGGCAGCGAGAACACCTGGGTATCGCTTGGCAGGTAGTCGAACAGGGTCGAGGTTTCTTCGAAGAACAACGGCAGGTAATACTCGATACCGGCGGGGATGATACCGCTCGCCAGGTCCTGGAAGATGGCGCTGCGGCGGAAGTCGACGTCGAAACGTTCGCGGAAGCGGGCCTTGAAGCGCGTCACCTCTTCCTTCTGCATGGGGAACTCGCGCGCCGGCAGCAGGCGGATCGAATCGACCTTGTCGATCGAGCGCTGTGTCTCCGGGTCGAAGGTGCGCAGGGTCTCGATCTCGTCGTCGAACAGGTCGATACGGTAAGGCAGCTTGCTGCCCATCGGGAACAGGTCGATCAGCGCGCCGCGCACGGCAAACTCGCCATGCTCGTAGACCGTGTCGACGCAGCGGTAACCGCTGGCCTCCAGGCGCGAGCGCATCTGCTCCACATCGATGGTCTGGCCTACATCCAGTACCAGGCTGCTGCCGAGCAGAAAGCGCGTTGGCGCCAGGCGGTGCAGGGCGGTGGTGATCGGCACCACGAGGATGCCATGGCTCAGCTCCGGCAGCCGGTAGAGGCTGGCAATGCGCTGGGAGATGATGTCCTGGTGTGGCGAGAACAGGTCGTAGGGCAGCGTCTCCCAATCCGGGAACGGCAGCACCGGCAGGTCTGGGGCGAAGAAGCGCAGCTCCTGCTCCAGACGGTCGGCAGCCTGGCTGTCGGCCGTCAGCAGCAGGGTAAAGCGGCCCGCGCTGCTGGCCGCTTCGGCGATGGCAAGGCTGAGGGCGGCACCTGGCAGGTTGCCCCAGGTTTGTTTGCCGGCCGTGGCCGACAGTTGCGGTAGGCGCAGAACTGACACGGGAGATTGCACTCCAAGCGTTGCGGCAAAGACACCGATTGTACCGGCGCCGGTGCGTGCTGTCAGGCTCGGAAAGGGCATGAGCACGGGCTTTGGCTGCTGCGACAGGCGCTCATTGCCGGTTACGCGTTAGGGCGTCATAATGTAGCCCCTTTTTTCTCCCCCTACATGTGGAAGGTTCCCGTGACTCAGAAGCCCGACCAGTGTCTTGGTGAGTGGATCGATCGTGAAGCTCTGGCTGAAGCGATGATCCCGCTTATCGGTCAGCTCTACCGCAACAACAACGTGGTGAGCTCGATCTATGGCCGCAGCCTGATCAACCGTTCGGTTATCTCGATCCTCAAGGCCCACCGCTTTGCGCGTCACCGTCAAGCCGACGAAACCGAACTGTCCGTCCACGAGACATTCCCCCTGCTCAAGGCCATGAGCGAGCTGAAACTGGGCGCCGCTTCGGTCGACCTGGGCAAGCTGGCCAACAAGTTCAAGCAGGAAGGCAACGGCCGCAGCGCCGAGCAGTTCGTGCGTGAAGAGCTGGCCGACGTGGTTGGTCAGCAGAACGCCTCGGCGCGCAAGGGCACCGACGTTGTCCTGTACGGCTTCGGTCGTATCGGCCGCCTGCTGGCGCGCATCCTGATCGAGAAGACCGGTGGTGGCGACGGCCTGCGCCTGCGTGCCATCGTCGTGCGCAAGGGCGCCGAGAACGACCTGGTCAAGCGCGCCAGCCTGCTGCGCCGTGACTCGGTGCACGGCCCGTTCGATGGCACCATCACCATCGATGAAGCCAACAACACCATCACCGCCAACGGCAACCTGATCCAGGTCATCTACGCCAAGAGCCCGAGCGAAGTCGACTACACCCAGTACGGCATCGACAACGCGCTGATCGTCGACAACACCGGCGTATGGCGTGACGCTGACGGTCTGGGCCAGCACCTGGCCTGCCCAGGCGCTGCTCGCGTGATCCTCACCGCACCTGGCAAGGGCGCGCTGAAGAACATCGTGCACGGCATCAACCACGGCGACATCGCTGCCGATGACAAGATCATCTCGGCGGCTTCCTGCACCACCAACGCCATTGTGCCGGTGCTCAAGGCCATCAACGACCAGTACGGCATCGTCAACGGCCACGTCGAAACCGTTCACTCGTTCACCAACGACCAGAACCTGATCGACAACTTCCACAAGGGCAGCCGCCGTGGTCGCGCCGCGCCGCTGAACATGGTCATCACCGAAACCGGTGCTGCCACTGCCGCCGCCAAGGCGCTGCCAGTGCTCAAGGGCAAGCTGACCGGCAACGCCATTCGCGTTCCGACGCCTAACGTGTCGATGGCCATCCTCAACCTGAACCTTGAGAAGGCTACCAACCGCGAAGAGCTGAACGAGTACCTGCGCCAGATCGCCATGCACTCGGAACTGCACAAGCAGATCGACTACGTCAGCTCCCAGGAAGTGGTGTCCACCGACTTCGTTGGCTCGCGCCACGCCGGTGTGGTCGATGCCGAAGCCACCATCTGCAACGACAACCGCGTTGTTCTGTACGTCTGGTACGACAACGAGTTCGGTTACAGCTGCCAGGTGGTTCGTGTGATGGAAGAGATGGCCGGTGTGAACCCGCCTGCGTTTCCGCGCTGATCCGCTTGTAAGGCAATGAAAAAACGGGAACCTTCGGGTTCCCGTTTTTTTTGGCCTGATGAACCGATCTGGCATCTACTGTGTCTGTACGGCGGCCATCGCCGGCGATGGGGCCTGTCCAGACAACCGAGAACCCACCTTTGCGCACAGCCCTCCTGTTCATTCTGATGCTCCTGACCGCCTGCCACCAGGGCCCGACCCTGGAGCGCTTCGGTGGCCCGACCATGGGCAGCAGCTACAGCATCCAGTACGTCCGCGAACCGGGTGGCCCCGCACCTGCCCAGGTGCAAGCCGCAGTCGAAACCATCCTGCACGAGGTCGACCGGCACTACTCCACCTACCGCGGTGACTCCACTGTCAGCCAGTTCAACCAGTTGCCCGCCAACCGGTGCCTGACCCTGCCGGCCGACATGCTCGCATTGGTCACTCTAGGCCAGCACTTGGCCGAGCAGAGCAATGGTGCCTTCGACCTTACCGTCGAACCGCTGCTGGACCTGTGGGGTTTCGGCCCCCAGGCCCGCCACGAGCAGGTTCCCGACCCGCAAGAGCTGGCCCAGGCCCACCAGCGGGTGGGTTATCAGCATCTGCGCATCGAAGGCCAGGCCTTGTGCAAGGACGCCCCGGTGCAACTGGACTTCAACAGCATTGCTGCCGGCCACGCCGTCGACCTGATTGCCGAGCGCCTGCGCGCCATGGGCGTGGTCAGTTTCGTCGCCGAAGTTACCGGGGAGCTCAAGGCCATTGGCCGCAAGCCCGATGGTAGCCCCTGGCGTATCGCCCTCGAATTACCCCGCGAAGACCGCCAGATCGCTCGCCAAATCTTCCCGGTCAATGGCCTGGGGGTGTCGACCTCGGGTGACTATCGCCACTATTTCGAGGAGAATGGCCGGCGCTATTCGCATACCTTCGATGCCCGTCTCGGGCGCCCGGTCGCGCATGACCTGGCTGCGGTGACCGTGCTCGATGCCTCGGCGCTGCTGGCCGACGGCTATTCGACACTGCTGCTGATCCTTGGGCCAGAACGTGGCTGGGACTTTGCCGTGGCCCATGATCTGGCCGCCGTACTGGTGACTCGGGCAGAGGGTGGTTTCGTCTCCCGACCTACGCCCGCATTCGAACGGGCGGTGAAAGGCGAGTGAAAGCGCAAGCAGGGATGATTGCCGCCAGGGAGCCGGTGAATGACATGTAGTGCAGGCAAAATTGGCCTACGACGCGACCAAGGGTTAATGTGCGCGGCGTTCACGCTTGATTAGACTGCACCCGAATTTTCTCATGGCGCCGCTGGCGGCATGATCGAGTCCCGCGGCGACCGTGGCCAGCGGGCCAGTTCTGAAGGAGTACGCATGGCTGTCTACAACTACGACGTAGTGGTGTTGGGTTCCGGCCCGGCCGGAGAAGGTGCGGCAATGAACGCCGCCAAAGCAGGGCGCAAGGTGGCGATGGTCGACAGCCGTCGCCAGGTCGGTGGCAACTGCACCCACCTGGGCACCATCCCGTCCAAGGCACTGCGTCACTCGGTGCGGCAGATCATGCAGTTCAACACCAACCCGATGTTCCGTGCCATCGGTGAGCCGCGCTGGTTCTCTTTCCCTGACGTGCTCAAGAGCGCCGAGAAGGTGATCGCCAAGCAGGTCGCCTCGCGCACCGGCTACTACGCCCGTAACCGTGTCGATGTGTTCGTCGGCACCGGCAGCTTCGCCGACGAGCAAACCGTCGAGGTGGTTTGCCCCAACGGTGTGGTGGAAAAGCTCAACGCCAAGCACATCATCATCGCCACCGGCTCGCGCCCCTACCGCCCGGCCGACATCGACTTCCACCACCCGCGTGTCTACGACAGCGACACCATCCTCAGCCTCAGCCACACCCCGCGCAAGCTGATCGTGTACGGTGCCGGCGTTATCGGTTGCGAATACGCCTCGATCTTCAGCGGGCTGGGTGTGCTGGTCGAACTGGTCGACAACCGCGGCCAGTTGCTGAGCTTCCTGGATTCGGAAATCTCCCAGGCGCTGAGCTATCACTTCAGCAACAACAACATCACCGTGCGCCACAACGAGGAGTACGAGCGGGTCGAGGGCCTGGACAATGGTGTGATCCTGCACCTGAAGTCGGGCAAGAAGATCAAGGCCGACGCCTTGCTGTGGTGCAACGGCCGTACCGGCAACACCGACAAGCTGGGCCTGGAAAACATCGGCATCAAGGTCAACAGCCGAGGCCAGATCGAGGTCGATGAGGCCTACCGTACCAGCGTGCCGAACATCTACGGTGCCGGTGACGTGATCGGCTGGCCGAGCCTGGCCAGTGCCGCCCACGACCAGGGCCGTTCGGCGGCGGGCAGCATCGTCGACAACGGCAGCTGGCGCTTCGTCAACGACGTGCCGACCGGCATCTACACCATCCCGGAGATCAGCTCGATCGGTAAGAACGAGCAAGAGCTGACCCAGGCCAAGGTGCCTTACGAAGTGGGCAAGGCCTTCTTCAAGAGCATGGCGCGTGCGCAGATCGCCGGTGAGCCGCAGGGCATGCTGAAGATTCTGTTCCACCGCGAGACCCTGGAAATCCTCGGCGTGCATTGCTTCGGCTACCAGGCTTCGGAAATCGTCCACATCGGCCAGGCGATCATGAACCAGCCGGGCGAGTTGAATAACCTGAAGTACTTCGTCAACACCACGTTCAACTACCCGACCATGGCCGAAGCCTATCGGGTAGCTGCCTACGACGGCCTGAACCGGCTTTTTTGACCGGCTCCGGCCGGTGGCCTGAGCCGGTCGGGGAGACCGATTTCAGCCCTACCCGAGGGTGGTCTTGGCCAAACCGGGAAAGTCTGTAATCAGGCTGTCCACGCCAAAGTCAGCGAGCCGGCGCATCAGTGCCGGTTCGTTGACTGTCCACACCGAGACGTGCAAGCCCTGGCCCTGCGCTTTGAGCAGGCGCTCCGGGGTGCACAGCGTCCAGTTCAACGCCAGCAGCTCGCAGCCGTAGTTCTGCGCGACCTTCAGCGGGTCGAGCCAGGCATATTCGGCGACCAACCCGCGCTTCACATCCGGCACCAGTTCCTGCGCGGCACCCAGTACCTCTCGTGAGCTGGAGGTGATGGTCACCTTGTCCAGCAGGCCGTACTGCTGGGCCAGCTCGCGGATGGCCAGCACGGTGGTGGCGGCGCGGGTGCGCGAGGCGCTCTTGACCTCCAGCTGCCAATGCTCGAAGGGGCATTTTTCGAACAACTCTTCCAACCGTGGGATAGGGCAGGGCTGCACATGGCCTGGGCCGCCCTTGCGGGCGTCGATGGTGACCAGGTCGGCCGCCGGGTGCTCGACCACCTTGCCGCGGCGGCCGGTGGTGCGCTTGAGGGTGGGGTCGTGGATCACCATCAGCTCGTTGTCGGCCGACAGGTGCAGGTCCAGTTCACAGCGGTTGACGCCGTGGGACAGGCACTGACGGAAGCTGTGCAGGGTGTTCTCGGGCGCTTCGCCCTTGGCGCCGCGATGGCCGTAGATGAGGGTCACGTTCGTTCCTTCAGGTCAAATATGAAAAGGCTCAGGAGGCGGGGTCGTTCTGTTCCAGCTGCTGGCGCCGTTGCTGCTGTTGGCGCTGCAGGATGTAGCGGGCCAGCAGTTGG
This sequence comes from Pseudomonas ceruminis, assembly GCF_021602025.1. Taxonomy (GTDB): domain Bacteria; phylum Pseudomonadota; class Gammaproteobacteria; order Pseudomonadales; family Pseudomonadaceae; genus Aquipseudomonas; species Aquipseudomonas ceruminis. The sequence goes on along the minus strand of NZ_BQHW01000009.1, from coordinate 107,946 downwards.
CGCTGGGCGTCGGTCATGTCGGTGAATTCGGTGCCGACCTCGAAGCCGCCTTCCGCGCGCGGGTCGCAGTGGGTGACTTTGCCCCGCAGCAGCAGGCCGTGGGCGCGGGGCATCAGTACCATCTTCACCTTCACCCGCGTGCCAGAGGTTATCTGCTGCTGTTGCGCGAACTCGATGCCCCCTTCGGAAATGATCACCCGCTGTGGTTGGCCGATCTCGCCGATCAGTGTCTGCGCGACCACGGCGCTGAGCAGGTCCAGGCGTTTGTTCTGCGCCCGCAGGAAAGCGGCCAGGGTACGGTCCTTGTCGCTGAGCTGGCGCAGCAGGTGCTGTGACTCGAAGTCCGACAGGTGCAGCTCGCTGAGCAGGTTGAACAGCGGTGAATCATCCTGCAACAGTTCTGGCTCAAGGGCTTCGGCCGCGCTCAAAGGGCTGATTTCCAGTGCGATCCGATCTTCGATGCGGTAGTATTCGCGGCGATCTTCTTCGTCTAATGTCGTCATGGCGAACCCATGGTAGCGGCGGTGGTCCGAGTGTAAAGCCGCCACAGGCGCCTCGCCACAAGGACGTTCCCTTTCATCCGAACAAGCCCCGACATGTTCAGACCTCTTTTCGCATTCATCGGTACGCGTTACACCCGTGCCAAGCGCCGTAATCACTTCGTCTCGTTCATTTCCCTGACCTCGATGATCGGCCTCGCCCTGGGCGTGGTGGTCATGATCGTGGTGCTCTCGGTAATGAACGGTTTCGACCACGAGATGCGTACCCGCGTGCTGGGCATGATCCCGCATGCCACGCTGGAGAGCGGCCAGCCGATCAACGACTGGCCTGCCCTTGCCCAACAAGTAAAGCAGAATCCGCAGGTGCTGGCGGTTGCGCCCTACACCCAGATGCAGGGCCTGCTGACCCACGACGGCAAGGTGCAGAAGGTGCTGCTCAACGGCATCGACCCGGCGCGCGAGCATGACGTGTCGATCATCGACAACTTCATCCAGCAAGGCCGGCTCGACCAGTTGGCGCCGGGCGAGTGGGGCATCATGATCGGCGACAAGGCCGCCGCCAAACTGGGTGTGGCTGTCGGTGACAAGCTGACGTTCGTCGCCCCGGAGGTCAGCGTGACCCCGGCCGGGATGTTCCCGCGCATGAAGCGCTTCACCGTGGTCGGCACCTTCCACGTCGGCGCCGGCGAGATCGACGGTTACCTGGGCCTTACCAACATCACCGACCTGTCCCGCCTGCACCGCTGGAAGCCCGACCAGGTACAAGGCCTGCGCCTGAAGTTCGACGACCTGTTCCAGGCGCCACGGGTGGCCTGGAACATCGCCCAGCAGTTGGGCGAGCAGGAGTACTACAGTCGCGACTGGACCCGCACCCACGGCAACCTGTACCAGGCGATCCGCATGGAGAAGGCCATGATCGGCCTGCTGCTGCTGCTGATTGTCGCGGTGGCGGCGTTCAACATCATTTCCACCCTGGTGATGGTGGTCAACGACAAGCGCGGGGACATCGCCATCCTGCGCACCCTGGGCGCCACGCCCGGGCAGATCATGGCCATCTTCATGGTCCAGGGCACGGTCATCGGGGTCATCGGTACCTTGATCGGCGCTGGCGTCGGGATCGTTGCCGCGCTCAATGTCAGTGCGGTGATCGCCGGCATCGAGAAGCTGATCGGGCACAAGTTCCTCAACGCCGACGTGTATTTCATCGATTACCTGCCGTCGCAGATCCAGGCCCAGGACGTGTACATGGTCTGCGGTGCGGCGCTGGTCCTGAGTTTCTTCGCCACCCTGTACCCGGCCTGGCGTGCTGCCCGCACCCAGCCTGCAGAGGCGCTACGTTATGAGTGAGTCGCGCATGAGTGATAAAGCCGTTCTGAGTTGCCGCAACCTGGGCAAGTCCTACGACGAGGGCCCGGAGTCGGTGCAGGTGCTGTCCGGGCTCAACCTCGAGCTGCACGCCGGTGAGCGGGTGGCCATTGTCGGCAGTTCGGGCTCGGGCAAGAGTACCTTGCTCAACCTGCTGGGCGGCCTCGACCGGCCAACCCAGGGCAGCGTGTGGCTGGCCGGCGAAGAATTGTCGGCGCTGGGCGAGCGCGCCCGCGGCCTGTTGCGCAACCGTGAGCTGGGCTTCGTCTATCAGTTCCACCACCTGCTGCCGGAGTTCACCGCCATGGAGAACGTGTGCATGCCGCTGTTGATCGGCCGCACCGCAATCCCCGAGGCCCGTGAACGTGCCGAAGCACTGCTCAAGCGCGTTGGCCTGGGCCACCGCCTGCACCACAAGCCGGCTGAGCTGTCCGGGGGCGAGCGCCAGCGCGTGGCCATCGCCCGTGCTCTGGTCAACCGTCCGGGCCTGGTGATGCTCGACGAACCTACCGGCAACCTCGACCACCACACCGCCCAGGGCATCCAGGAACTGATGCAGGAGCTGTCCAGCGCTTCGCGTACTGCGTTCCTGGTGGTGACCCACGACCTCAACCTGGCGCGCCAGATGGACCGGGTACTGAAACTCGACGACGGTCACCTGGTGGCGATCTGAGCCGCTTGCACGGGGTGGCCCGAGCTGCCCCGCAACTCTTTCATTGGGTGTTTTACATGTTCAGACCCTTGCCCTTGTTCATCGGTGCGCGCTACACCCGTGCCAAGCGCCGCAACCATTTCATCTCGTTCATCTCGATGACCTCGATGATCGGCCTGTCCCTGGGCGTGCTGGCGATGATTGTGGTGCTTTCGGTGATGAATGGCTTCCAGCGCGAAATGAGCTCGCGCATCCTTGGCCTGGTGCCGCATGCCAGCATTCTGGGCGTGCAACCCCTGGACGACTGGCACCAGGCGGCTGATGCTGCGCTGCAGAACCCGGCGGTGATGGCGGCGGCGCCGATCACCGAGATGGAAGGCATGCTCTCTTACAAGGGCGCGATGCAGCCGATCCAGGTGAGCGGTATCGACCCTGCCGAGGAGGGCAAGGTCTCGATCGTCGGCCAGCACATCGTGCAGGGGCGTCTGCAGGACCTGCAACCGGGTGAGTACGGCGTGGTCATCGGCGAGTTGACCGCACGCCGCTTCCGCCTCAATACCGGCGACAAGCTGACCTTGATCGTGCCGGAAATCAGCAAGGAGCCAGGCGGGATCACCCCGCGCATGCAGCGCCTGACGGTGGTCGGCATCTTCAAGGTGGGCGCCGAGCTGGATGGGTCGCAGGCCTACATGCACGTGGCCGACGCCGGCGAGATGCAACGCTGGGCGCCAGGCCAGGTGCAGGGGGTGCGGTTGAAGCTGCATGACCTGTATGCCGCGCCGCAGGTGTCCAAGGCCATCGCTGCCGGTCTGGGTGATGCCTACCGCGCCGATGACTGGTCGCATACCCAGGGCAGCCTGTTCAGTGCCATGAAGATGGAAAAGACCATGATCGGCCTGCTGCTGCTGATGATCATCGCCGTGGCGGCTTTCAACATCATCGCCACCCTGGTGATGGTGGTGAACGACAAGGGGCCGGATATCGCCATTCTGCGTACCTTGGGTGCCACGCCAGCACAGATCATGGGCACTTTCATGGTCCAGGGCAGCCTGATCGGCATCGTCGGGACCTTGATCGGTGGCGTGCTTGGGGTGATAGCTGCGTTCAACGTCAGCCAGATCGTCGGTTGGCTGGAACGGGTGAGCGGGCAGCACATCTTCACCTCGGATGTGTACTTCATCAGCAGCCTGCCGTCCGAGCTGCAATGGGGCGATGTGGTGATCATCTGCGCGGCCGGGTTGGTGATGAGCTTCCTGGCGACCATCTACCCGGCGTACCGGGCTTCCCAGGTGCAGCCGGCGATTGGGCTTGCGGTCTGAGTGATTGCTGAGGGCGCCATCGCCGGCACGCCGGCGAAAGGGGCTGCGTAGCAGCCCTGGCGGCCTAACGATTCTCGCTGAACTCGATCACAAACCGCGTCCAGCCACCCTCGCACTGCGCCCGAATGCGCCCGCCATGGGCCTGGATGATTGACCGGGTGATCGCCAAACCCAGCCCCGCATGTTCACTGCTGCCTTCTCGCCGCGCCGGGTCCACGCGATAGAACCGGTCGAACAGCCGGGGCAGTGCCGCCGGCGCGATCGCCGTGCCGGTATTGGCCACGCAAATCCGAACCGCTGGTTCCAGCGTTACGCGTATCTCCCCGCCTGCCGGGGTAAAGCGCAGGGCATTGTCGAGCAGGTTGGACAGCGCCCGGCGCAGCATATGCCGGTCGCCCTGCAGCGTTGCCTCACCCTCGCGCAGCATCTGCACTGCGCTGTCCTCGGCCAGTGGCGCGTAATACTCCAGCAACGCATCCACCTCTTCATGCAGCGCCAGCGTCACCTGGCCTGGCACCAGCAGCCCGTGGTCGGCCTTGGCCAGGAACAGCATGTCGTTGATCATCTGTGCCATCCACTGCAGCTCTTCCAGGTTGCCATGCAGCGCCTCGCGGTACTCCTCGAGGCTGCGTGGGCGGGTGAGGGTGACCTGGGTATGGGTCAGTAGGTTAGACAGAGGCGTGCGCAGTTCGTGGGCGATATCGGCGGAAAAGGCCGACAGGCGCTGGAACGCATCGTCCAGGCGCTGCAGCATGGCATTGACGGTGCCGGCCAGCTGCGCCAGTTCCTCGGGCATTTGCGCCTCTGGCAGGCGCGTGGTCAGCGAGCGCGCTGAAACACTGGCAGCCACCTGGCCCATCTGCCGCAAAGGGCGCAGCCCGCGGCGCGCGGCCCAGGCGCCGAGTAGCGCGGTGGCCAGCGCCGACAGGCCGACCGTCAGCCAGATCAGACGCTGCATGCCTTGCAGGAAGTGCTGGTGGTGGGTGATGTCCAGGTACAGGGTCAGGCGGGCCTCACTGTTCAGTTGCACGGCGAGGCTGCGGTAGTCGATGCCGTTGCCATGCACCGTGGCCAAGCCCAGGGCGGCGGGTGCCTCGGGCAATGCATCACGGCTGGCGTACCAAAGGTTGCCGTCACTGCCAGTGATGCGCAGGGCCAGGTCGGCCTGATGGCTGAGCTCGGTGTGCAATGCGGGCAGCCGTGCCTCAAGGTCCGCGTGGTGTTCAAGGCCTGACAGCTGGGTGCGCAGCAACGACAGGCGCGACTCGAGCAGTTGTTGGTCCAGCTCGATGAAGTGTTGCTCGCTGGCGTGGTTGAACAATAGCCCGGCACCCAGCGAAACGGCGGCGGTACAGGCCGCGAACAGCAGGGCCAGGCGGCCGCTGAGGGAGAGCCTGCGCATCAGTCGTGGCGCTCCTCGAGCACATAGCCCATGCCCCGCACGGTGTGGATCAGCTTGTTGGGGTGAGGGTCGTCGATCTTCAGGCGCAGGCGGCGGATGGCGACTTCGATCACGTTGGTATCGCTGTCGAAATTCATGTCCCACACCTGCGAGGCGATCAGCGACTTGGGTAGCACCTCGCCCTGGCGCCGCAGCAACAACTCCAGCAGGGCGAATTCCTTGGCAGTCAGGTCGATGCGCTGGCCGCCACGCTCGGCGCGGCGGCGCATCAGGTCCAGGCGCAGGTCGGCCAGCGCCAAGGTGGTGTCCTGGCTGGTGCTGGCGCCTCGGCGCAGCAGGCTGCGGACCCGGGCGAGCAATTCGGAGAAGGCAAAGGGTTTGACCAGGTAATCGTCGGCGCCCAGCTCCAGGCCATGCACACGGTCCTCGACTGCGTCACGGGCCGTGAGGAACAGCACGGGGGTATCCATGCCGGCCTGGCGCACCGCCTGGAGGATCTGCCAGCCGTCGCGACCTGGCAGCATGACATCGAGGATCAGCAGGTCGTGATCGCCGGTCAGGGCCAGGTATTGGCCGGTTTCGCCATCGGCCGCCAGTTCGGTGGCAAATCCTGCTTCGCTCAACCCCTGGCTAAGGTATTGGCCGGTGCGGGCCTGGTCTTCGACGATCAGCAGTTTCATGCGGTATTCACTTTATCGGGAGGGTGCGCGGCCCCTGTGGGAGCGTCGGTATCACAGCGGCGGCGGTAGGTTGAAATGATACGTGACTATCCCGGGCGCCGCCCTAGCTGACGAAGTTGTAATCTTGCCGTCAGGTACCTGCCAGTCAGTGCTTTTTAAAGTGGCGTTATCCCGCAGTACGTTTTTGGAGCCTTCATGAAACATCTGTTCATCGCCGCTGCCCTTGCCGTGGTAAGCCTGCCCAGCCTCGCCGATAGCGGCAAAAGCTTCGCCTTCGGTGAGCCGGCCCCGGCGGCCAAGGCCACCCGCACCGTCGAAGTGGTGCTCAAGGACATCGCTTTCGAGCCCAAGGACCTGCAGGTCAAGGCCGGTGAGACGGTGCGCTTCGTCCTGATCAACGAAGGGCAGCTGCCCCATGAGTTCAACCTGGGTGACAAGGCCATGCATGCCGAGCACCAGAAGGAAATGCTTGCCATGCAAGGCAAGCTGTTCACCGCAGGCATGAACCACGAGGGCATGGAGCATGGCCAGATGGACCACGGTGTCCACGGGCATGACGGCGGCAATACGGTGCTGGTGCAGCCAGGCCAGCGCGCCGAGTTGACCTGGACCTTCCGTAAATCGGCACCCATCGAATTCGCCTGCAACGTGCCTGGGCATTACCAGGCCGGTATGGTCGGGGCGTTGACCATCGAGTGACTTGCGCTCCAAGGTGGGGTGCAAAACCGGTAGACTAAGGGCATTCCCGAACCTTCAGGTCAGTTTTCATGCATCCCGCCGCCGAACACTCTCCGCTGGGCAAGTCCAGCGAATACATTGCCACGTACACGCCTTCGCTGTTGTTTCCGATCCCGCGCACGGCCAAGTGGGCCGAGCTGGGCGTGACGGCCCAGACCCTGCCGTGGCAGGGCGTGGACTACTGGAACTGCTTCGAGCTCTCGTGGTTGTTGCCGTCGGGCAAGCCAGTGGTGGCCATCGGTGAGTTCGCCATCCCTGCCGACTCGCCGAACATCATCGAGTCCAAGTCGTTCAAGCTCTACCTCAACTCTCTGAACCAGACGGTGTTCGCCACGCTTGGCGAGCTGCAGGCGTGCCTGGAAAAGGACCTGTCGGCCGCTGCTGGCAAGCCTGTGAAGGTGCAGGTGCGCACCCTGGCAGAGGTCGAGGCTCAGGGCGTGGTGGCGCTGCCGGGGCTGTGCATCGATGCGCTGGATGTTGCCATCAGCAATTACGAACAGCCCCAGCCAGAATTGCTGCGCTGCAACCCCGAGCGCGTGGTGGAAGAAACCCTCCACAGCCACCTGCTCAAATCCAACTGCCCGGTTACCGGCCAGCCGGACTGGGGGAGTGTGGTGGTCGCGTACAAGGGCAGGGCGCTGGATCATGCCAGCCTGCTGACCTACCTGATCAGCTTCCGTCAGCATGCCGACTTCCACGAGCAGTGCGTGGAGCGCATCTACCTGGACCTGAAGAACCTGCTGCAGCCGGAGTATTTGACGGTGTATGCCCGTTATGTGCGCCGCGGGGGGCTGGATATCAACCCGTACCGCAGCACCGGTGCGATCAGCGCTGAGAACCTGCGCCTGGTCCGTCAGTAAAGCAGGCTACAGGCGCCTGTGGGGCGGTTTTACCCGCTCCCACAGCGCCCTTGCTCGTTCAGATTCCCATGCTGTGCAGCGAGTTGGCGATGCTGCGCAATGTGGCGGTGAGGTCCGGGTGATCGGCCTCGAAGCGTTCGATGGCCAGGTTCACACCATCCACCAGGTTGTTGTCTGGCGTGGCTTCCTCAAGCTTCAGTTGCGCCTCGATCTGTCTGGCCTCCTCATGCAGCGCGGCCAGTTCCTCTTCCGAAAGCGGCACGTTTCGATCCAGTTGCTCGCGCAGGCTATTCAAACGCTCTTGCAGTTCGCGGGCAGGCATTGGTTGTTCTCCATCAATGGCTTGGCAAGGCATGGACCTCAGCGAAGCGGCAAAGGTTCGCGCCTGCTTCCTAGGGTAATCCACTCGCCGACGCTTTGCATGATCCGCATCAAGGCTGCTGTGTCAGGGTTTTTCACCCTTGCGCCGCCGCTGGGCGATGTCCAGCAGGCAGGTGTCGAGCGCTTCGAGGTGGTCGATCACTGAATGCACCCCCAGGCGGAACAGTTCGAGGGTGGCCTTACCGCGGGCAAGTTCCTGTTGCTGCTGACTCATCGCATGCCATTGCTGGGAGCCCAGGTCGCAGGAAGGGCTGCAGGCGGCCAGGCCAACGGTCCACAGGCCAGCATTGAGGCCCGACTGCAGCAGGCGCGGCTCGCCACTGACCAGCACGCAACCTTCCAGGCGTTGGCTGTCGAGGGCCATCAGGGCTTGCCAGCAGGCATTTGGCGCCGGCCACTGCACGCCATTGACCGCATGCCCTGGCAGCCAGTCGGGCAGTACGCTGGCCAGGCGTTTACCCTGTACGCCGCTCAGGTCGTCCAGCCAGATGCAGGGCACTTGCTGGCGTCGCAGGCCGGCCAGGGTGTCGAGGGCGCCAGGTGCGGGCAACGGGCTGCCGCTGGCGGCTTGGACCAGGCAGCCACGCAGGCCGAACAGCACAGCGGTGAAGGCGGGCGCATCGTGCATGGCAACTTCCCTGAAATACTCCGCAGGCTATTCGGCGATTGTTACGGTGCTGTGACGAGCAACAGTTGTTCACAAAATATTCAGCAAGAATGTGTAAAACTGTTTATCAGCCCGCGAGCCACTATACTGCCGCCTTACCAGCAGCGCGACCTACTGCGCTTGCGGCCGAGAAATTCGATGGAGAGACATCTATGCGTAGGATCGGTGCCGGTGTGATCGAGCGAGTCACCCAGGCCTGTGTCTGTGCCAGCTTGCTGCTGGCCCCCGTGGCAGCCACCCAGGCGGCCACCGAGGAGGATCCCTGGGAGGCGGTCAACCGGCCGATCTTCCGTTTCAACGATACCCTCGACACTTATGCCCTCAAGCCATTGGCCAAGGGCTACCAGGCAGTTACCCCACAGTTCCTCGAGGATGGCATTCACAACATCTTCCGCAACCTGGGGGATGTGTCCAACCTGGCCAACGACTTGCTGCAGCTCAAGCCGCGTGCCGCGGGTGTGGATACCGCACGGTTGATCGTCAATACCACCTTCGGGCTTGGCGGCTTCTTCGATGTCGGTACCAAGATGGGCCTGCAGCGCAACGACGAGGACTTCGGCCAGACCCTCGGCCGTTGGGGCGTGCCCAGCGGCCCCTACGTGGTCATTCCGCTGCTTGGCCCAAGCACCGTGCGTGACGGCCTGGCCAAGTACCCGGACACCTACACCGAACCCTACCGCTACATCGATCACGTGCCCACGCGTAACTCGATCTTTGCCCTGGACGTGATCGATACTCGCGCCAGCCTGCTGTCGGCAGAAAAGCTGATTCAGGGTGACAAGTACATCTTCATCCGCAACGCCTACCTGCAGAACCGCGAGTTCAAGGTCAAGGACGGCGAAGTGGAAGACGACTTCTAAGCCATGCGAGCAGGAGAAAGGCGACCCTCGGGTCGCCTTTTTCGTAACAGTTCAATGCATGGCCAGCACGCGCAGGCCGAGCTTCTGCTGTCCGCCGGGCTGGTCGGCGATCCACACCACTTCGGTACTGGCATGCAGCCCTTCGAGTGCGGGGTGGTCCGAATCGATACGTACCTCAAGATGCTCCCCGACCTGGACGTGCTGCCCAGCCTGCACCTGCATGCCGCCACTGGACAGGTCCAGGCACACGGCAGCGAACACCTGCCCAGCCTGCAACAGGCTGACCTGGGTGTCGATGCGCATGCGGATGAAATCGCGTTTCTCGCTGTGGCTGCAGGGCGTTTGGGGCATGCTGCGTCCTTCCCTTTGGGCTGCGCTGGGGCGCTTTCTTATAACTCCCGGTGATTTGCCCTGTAAAGTGCGGCCAACTCGACCCACGTATGCTTGAAACCCCTGGCGGATGGGAGTACCGTCTGCGCCTTACAAGGTATCTCTGCCGGTTGCCTGGGCCGTCTTCTTGGCCTACAACTCAAGTAGAGCGTTACCATAGAGTATTCCAGCAGCCGGATGTCAGCCTTGCAGACGCCCCTGCACCAACCCAAATCGGCGCCGTTCGCCCACATGCAGAAAATCAGTGCAACGCTGCTGATCATCGATGATGACGACGTGGTCCGTGCGAGCCTCGCCGCCTATCTGGAAGACAGTGGCTTCAGCGTCCTCCAGGCCGGTAATGGCCAGCAGGGGCTCCAGGTCTTTGAAGAACACCAGCCCGACCTCGTGATCTGCGATCTGCGCATGCCGCAGATGGGCGGCCTCGAACTGATCCGCCAGATCAGCGAGCGCGCGCCGCAGTTGCCGGTGATCGTGGTGTCGGGTGCCGGCGTGATGAGCGATGCGGTCGAGGCTTTGCGCCTGGGTGCTGCCGACTACCTGATCAAACCGCTGGAAGACCTAGCCGTACTTGAACATTCGGTGCGCCGGGCGTTGGACCGTTCTCGCCTGGTGCTGGAAAACCAGCGTTACCGCGACAAGCTCGAAGCAGCCAACCGCGAACTGGAGGCCAGCCTGCACTTGCTGCAGGAAGACCAGACCGCCGGTCGCCAGGTGCAGATGAACATGTTGCCGGAAAGCCCCTGGGTTGCTGGCGAGTTTGCCTTCGAACACCAGATCATCCCGTCGCTGTACCTGTCTGGCGACTTCGCCGACTACTTCCGCGTGGATGAGCGGCGCATCGCCTTCTACCTGGCCGATGTTTCCGGGCACGGTGCGTCGTCGGCCTTCGTCACCGTATTGTTGAAGTTCATGACTACCCGGCTGTTGTTCGAATTCAAGCGCGGTAGCAAAATGCGTGAATTCAAGCCTTCGCAGGTGCTCAGCCACATCAACCGTGGCCTGATCAACTGCAAGCTGGGCAAGCATGTGACCATGGTGGGCGGGGTGATCGATGAAGACACCGGCCTGCTGACCTACGCCGTGGGCGGCCACCTGCCGCTGCCGGTGCTGTATACCCCCGGGCAGGCCCGCTACCTGGAAGGCCGTGGCTTGCCGGTGGGGCTGTTTGATGAGGCGACCTACCAGGACCTGGTGATGGAACTGCCGCCGCAATTCAGCCTGAGCCTGATGTCCGATGGCATTTTGGACCTTTTGCCAGGGGACACGCTCAAAGATAAAGAAGCCGCCTTGCCGGACATCGTCAAGGCAGCGGGTGGCAGCCTGGATGGGCTGCGACAACGATTCGGATTGGCTACGCTTGGGGAGATGCCGGATGATATCGCCCTATTGGTGTTGAGCAGGAACCTTCAATGAGTACCGGTAGAATCCAGTTCGCCGAGCAGAGCGGTACCTTCGTCCTGAAATTCGTCGGTGAAGTGCGCCTGACCCTGTGTTCAGCGCTGGATGCCACGATCGAGAAAATCTTCACTGCGCTGAATTTCTCGGCCATCGTCATCGACCTGACCGAAACCGAGAGCATCGACAGCACCACCCTGGGCCTGCTGGCCAAGCTGTCGATCCTGTCGCGGCAAAAGGTGGGGCTGCTACCGACGGTGGTTACCACCAACCCGGACATTTCGCGCTTGCTGCAGTCCATGGGGTTCGACCAGGTGTTCAATATCGTCGACCGCCCGGTGCCGTGCCCGGAGTGCCTGACTGATCTGCCTTCCCAGGATCAGAACGAAGACGTGGTACGCTCCAAGGTGCTGGAGGCGCACAAGATTCTCATGGGGTTGAACGACTCCAACCGTGAAGCCTTCCATGATTTGGTGAATGCGCTAGAGCGCTCCTGACTCCTGGGTTTAATCAGGCTCTTGCTGAGGATGCCATTGTGGGAGCGGGCTTGACCCGCGAAGAGGCCGGCAAAACCACCCCAGCGCCTCGCCCCTTGTTCACTCCCGCCGCGTAAACGCTGTCGCCTCGCCCCCCTGGGCATTGAGCTGAAACACCTGCGCAGGCCGCCCCTGTTCATCGAACAATACCTGCCCCAACCCCGCGCCATTCCACAACCGTTCCCCGGCCTTGCTATGGCTGGGCGAGCGCGGTACCACCTGCATTTCCCGCCGCCGGGTAAACCAGTTGAGCGGCGAGCGCGGTGAATAGAGCCAGCGGTTGAGCCGATCGAGCACATCCAGCAGGCGCCGGGGGAATTCGTTCTTGATCCCGCTGCTGGTGACCTGCCACAGGTGCGGGCTGCGCTGGCGGTGGCGGATCAGCACCTCGTAGACGAACGAATAGTGCACATCACCGGACAGGATCACATAGTGCCCTGGCGTGCGCGAATGGCGGAAAATGTTGAGGATCACCTGTGCCGCGCCGCGGTGCGCCATCCAGTTTTCGGCGTCCACCAACAGCGGGTAGCCTAGGCCGCTGAACACCTTCTGTATCGTTTCGATCAGCTTGACCCCGAAGATCGGTGCCGGCGACACGATGACTGCCGAAGGGTGGTCCAGCAAGGCGTGCTGCAGTTCGCAGAGCGCCTCCCAATCCAGCAGGCCGGACGGCTTGGCCAGGTTGCTTTCGCTACGCCACCGGCGTGTGCGGGTGTCCAGCACCAGCAGCGGCGGGTTGCTGGGCAGGCTGAACTGCCACCCCTGGAAGCGCAGCAATTCACCGATCAGTTCATCCTGGCGCTGGCCGTCCAGCTGCGGCCGGGCAAGGGCCTGGCAGGGCGCTATCATCGCGGCACACGCATCCGGGTCATTGCCCCAACCTTGGCACAGCAGGTAACCCAGCAGGGCGTTGCCGATGATGCGCCGCGAGAAGGGGTGCCCATAGGCGGTGTGTTCCCACTGCGCCGAGAGATTCCAGTCATCAGTGATGTCGTGATCGTCAAAGATCATCAAGCAGGGCAGGTGAGCCATCACCCGCGCCACCTGGCCCAGGTTGGCGGCGAATGCCTCGATCAACGGCAGCTCGCTGCGGTAGCGCTGCTGGTGCTGCTCGGCCAGCCCTGCGGGCATGTCCAGTTCGACCCATTGCCAGGGCCCTGGTGACCACACCAGCAGGTACATGGCCATGACCTCGGCGAAGGTCACCAGGTGGTTGTCGGCGTTGCTGGAGGAGAAGATCGGCTTGCGCTTGCCACCGAAGAAGCGTGCGCGCAGGGTTTCGTTGTGCGCCTGGGCGGGCAGCAGGTCGGCGCGGCGGTAATAGCAGGCCGGGTGGCGGTACAGCGCCTGGCTGTCGCTAACCACGGCGCCTTCCAGCGGTTCGTCGAACAGGCCAAGGCACTCGATCAGCGAATGAATGGCCCGCAACATGGGGCCGGCGACGTCATCGGCGTAGACCTGGTCGCCGGTCATCAGCAGCACAGCCGGGCGCTCTTGCGGTTGCGGGCACGCCTGCAGCAGCCGGTCGGCGCACAGCAGGCCGTCGGCTGCAGGGTGGTGAGGCTTGCGGCAGGAGCCGTGCAGTAAATGGTCCAGGCGGTCACGCAGCACCAGGCTTGGGCGCTGGCGGCCAGGGTAGAGCAGGTGCGGTGCCCACTCGGCGATGCCCAGATCGTCGATGAGCAGGTCGTAGTCGAGCTCGACGTTACTGGGCAGGGGCTGAGCGAAGTGAACGTCCAGCAAGTGAATGTAAGCGTGCCGACCGATCGGCACGACCTGGCACTCCACCGTGGCCGTGCCATCGATGACGAGCGCTGGCTGCAAGGGTTGGCTGCCAACCAGCCAGATGGCCAGGCGCTGAGGCTCCAGGCGGCGCAGTACCGGGCCGGCGAGGACGAGGGGCAATGCAGTGGAGGAGGTCATCAACAGCTCTGGTAGCGGGCGGGCCGATTTTTACGGGACAAAGCAAAACGGGCGGAAAATGCTGAACATTTCCCGCCCGTCGAGCAAACCGGATGTGTATCAGGCTTTGTCAGCCATCAGCTTCTCCAGTTTCTCCTGGTCACGAGCAAACTGGCGAATCCCCTCGGCCAGTTTCTCGGTCCCCATGGCGTCTTCATTCATCGCCCAGCGGAACTGGCTTTCGCTCAGTACTTGCCTGGCCTCACCAGCATTGCCGGGCTTGAGCACCCGCGGCAGTTCGCCCTGGTCATCGCTCAGTTGCTGCAGCAGCTCTGGGCTGATGGTCAGGCGATCACAGCCGGCGAGTTGTTCGATCTGGCCGATATTGCGGAAGCTGGCGCCCATGACCACGGTGTCGTAACCATTGGCCTTGTAGTAGTTGTAGATACGCGTGACCGACTGCACACCCGGGTCCTCGGCACCGACGTATTCCTGCCCAGTGCTTTTCTTGTACCAGTCGTAGATACGGCCCACGAACGGCGAAATCAGGAAAACCCCAGCATCGGCGCAGGCTTGTGCCTGGGCGAAGGAGAACAGCAGGGTCAGGTTGGTCTGGATACCTTCCTTCTCCAGTTGCTCGGCGGCGCGGATGCCTTCCCAGGTAGAGGCCAGCTTGATCAGCACACGGTCCCGACCAACACCGGCTTTGTCGTACAGCGCGATCAGTTGGCGGGCTTTGGCCAGCAGCGCCGGCTCGTCGAACGACAGGCGGGCATCCACCTCGGTGGAAATACGCCCAGGAATGGCTTTCAGAATGCCTGCACCCACGGCCACGGCGAACGTGTCGCAGGCCAGGTCGACATTGCCATTGGCATCGCTTTTGACCTGCTTGAGCAGCTCGGCATAGCCTGGGATGGCGGCGGCCTTGAGCAGCAGGGAAGGGTTGGTGGTGGCATCGACCGGCTTGAGGCGGGTGATGGCGTCCAGGTCCCCGGTGTCGGCGACCACGGTGGTGAACTGCTTGAGTTGTTCCAGCTTGGAGGTCATGGCGTGCTCTGTCCTGTGCAATGACTCGACATTACCCGACCCCCGACGGCCACTCAAGGGCCTGTAGGGTGGCGGGGATTAGCCAACGGTGATGATTCGAGTCACCCGCTGGCATGAGGTTCCCCACCGCCTCTCAACGGTTGTGCTCAACGCCCCTGCAGCAACGCCGCCGCTTGATCGAACACCACCAGCGGCTGCGCCGCCTTGTGAATGTCTGCCGAGAGCAGCTGGCGGAACCGCCGCGCCCCCGAGAACCCTTGTGCCAGCCCCAGGATATGCCGCGTGATGTGATGCATCGCTCCGCCGCTTTCCATGTGCGCGACGATATATGGTCGCAACTGCGCCATTGCCTCGCTGCGGCTGACCACCGGCGCATCACTGCCAAACAGCTGCTGGTCGACGTCGGCCAGCAAGTAAGGGTTGTGGTACGCCTCACGCCCCAGCATCACGCCATCGAACGCCTGCAGGTGCGTCTGGCATTCAGCCAAGGTTTTGATGCCACCATTGAGCACGATTTCCAGGTCCGGGAAGTCCGCCTTCAATTGTGCGGCCACATCGTAACGCAACGGCGGAATTTCACGGTTTTCCTTGGGCGAGAGCCCTTCGAGAATGGCAATCCGTGCATGCACGGTGAAGCTGCGGCAGCCAGCCTCGCGCACCTGGCCGACGAAATCGCACAGTTCGGCATAGCTGTCCCGCCCATTGATGCCAATGCGGTGCTTGACCGTTACCGGCGTCGCTACCGCATCACGCATGGCCTTGACGCAATCGGCCACCAGCGCCGGGTGCGCCATCAGGCAGGCACCGATCATGTTGTTCTGCACCCGGTCGCTCGGGCAGCCGACGTTGAGGTTGACCTCGTCGTAGCCCGCCTCTTCGGCCAGGCGAGCACAGGCCGCCAGATCGGCCGGCACGCTGCCACCCAGTTGCAGGGCCAGCGGGTGCTCGGAGACGTCGTGGCGCAGGAAACGGTGGGCGTCGTTGTGAAGCAGGGCGCCGGTGGTGACCATTTCGGTGTAGAGCAGGGTGTGCTTGGACAGCAGGCGCAGGAAGAACCGGCAGTGGCGGTCGGTCCAGTCCATCATCGGTGCAACGCTGAAGCGGCGTGACGGCTCAGGGCGCGTGGTTTGTGGCTTGGAGCCTGATGTTGCGGTCATTTCGTTCAACGTGTTTTGTACCAAATTTTGGGGGGTGGGGGCAACGTGACAGTCTACCAAGAGAGCCAAACGTTCGCCCGCAAACAGGCTGCGGTGGCGTGGGCGAAGCGACGGGAAACCGAGTTGGCTGAACCTGATGCAATCGAGTCTGCCAGCCGGGTAGGGCACACGGTCAAGCAGATGATCGACCGTCACCTGGGTGAGAAGGGCGACTCCGACATCAGCCCGCAGGTGATGGTGCCCTATGCCCTATGAAGTATGAGGAAGGAGGCAGATCACATTTTAAATAATGGTGGCCTGCCCCCGATCTTTAAAACGTCACAATCGCCCCCATCAAAACGCCTTGAGCGAATTGCAACTCTTCACTTGGAAATGCTTACCATCCTCCCCAGACGGAAAATAAGCTAAAACCTTCTCCGCATCCAAAAAAATCACGCTCTTTGCACTAGAAGCCCAGTCATCGGAACATGTGTGGCTCTCATTAAAGTCCGCCCACAAGGCGAAGTTCAAAGCTACATCATCAACACTTTTTGAAATGTTACCTGCCATCGTCAGAAAGAACGAAACCAAATATATGAACCCTATTAAAAGTCCCGACCACTTAAAGATCAGTTTGACTTTAACGTCAGCAAGCAAGGCAAACACGAATAGCGGCGCAAGCCCGACTACCAACGCAACGAATATATTTAGCAAGCCGCTTACAAGGCTGGGCTGATACAGAATATATACTGGTGCGTAAACAAATGCTAAAAAGTCGTAGGTTAGGGTGAATTTTTCAGGGTCTACATGAAAAATCCCATTAATAGTAGCGGCCGTCCACTTTCTAGCATATAGAGAGTAAGAAAAAATCAACCAAGACGTTATAATCACCCAGTGCCAAGCTTTAAAGCGCTCCCTGAGCATAACTCCTGTTTTGGACAGCGAAATCCAGAATACCCCCAACATGAATGGTAACAAACCCGTGTATAGTATTGCTAATCCCACCGTCACAGTATTGCTGTAAATCAGAGGAGCCGTAATCAACGCTATCCAAATAGCCATCGTAAAAAATACTGTTTTTTTAAATGAGAGAACCATCGATAACGCTCCTTTAACACGCATTAAAATCCATTAATGACAAAACCCTTGAGATTTTTATAATTTCGTCATTAGACCTGCGATTATAGCACTGCGACATGTTGCCTAAAATCAACGACTGGTTAATTTTTAGGTATTTTGTGAAGCAAAGTCAGAATAGATTAGGGTCAAGCCTTATTTTGACTAATGGTACTGGTTTAGTTTCTGAGTGAGGTCCCGATACCGGCCCTCTCTGAAGGGCAGAATTCGGCCGATAGCAAACATCTGTGAATGGCCGCAATGGGTTGATAGCGGTCAAATACGACGGTCAGCTCTCGACCCATTGCGGACACCGCCCCAACGCTCTTTTGTCAGTACCGCCCTCATTCCCGGCAAGCCGGCTCCCACAGGAATATCACCAGCCTTCAGCCATGCGCCTGTGGGAGCCGCGCTTGCCGGCGATGGGCTGCGAAGCGGCCCCGACATATACCGGTATATAGATGTCCGCAATGGGTCGAAGCGGCCGGTCGTACACTGCGGTACAGCGGTGATGTAGCTGCTGAAAAGGGCTTATTGCTTATGCTCAGGTGTGAACTCTGACCACGCTTGCACTTTGTTCTGGTCAGCCCGCGGGTTCCACTGCACGCCCGATTTGGCAATGACCCCGGGCTTGAGTCGTTGCGAATCGTCATAATCTTCCCAGGGGTGAAAATACAGGGGTTGCAGGCTGTCGAGGCGGTTGAGTTGCTCGGCATACCCGGTCAGATATTCCTGGCGCTCCTGCTCGGTGACGCTGGCCGGCATCCAAGCCGTAAACGGCGGCAGTACGGTAAAGCCTGTGTAAGCCAATATTCCGTTGTGGATTGGCCAGAGAATGTGGTGCAGGTCGCCGTCGATGCCATTTGGTTCATACAGCGATGAACCCGTGCCGGTGGTGATACACAGCATTGCCTTTTTCCCTTTGAAATGCCCCCTGGCGTACTTGCTGCCGGTGGAGTAGGCGAACCCCCGCGCAAAGACTCTGTCCACCCAGCCCTTGAGAATCCCCGGCATCGAGAACCACCAGACCGGGAAGTGAAACAGGACTAGGTCCGCTCGGCTGACCTTGTCCTGCTCGGCCTTGACCTGCGCCGCTAAGGTATTATTGGCAAACGCATGTTCTTGCTCGCGAGAAAGATTCAAGTAATGCTTGTCGGCTCGCTCGCCGACGAAATCATCAGCACCCAGGGCAGCCTGCCAACCCATGGTATACAAGTCACTGATAGTCACTTCGTGCCCACCTTTATGCAGAGTCTTAACGGCAGTACTTTTCAGTGCCGCGTTGAAAGATTGAGGCTCCGGGTGAGCCAAGACGATAAGCACTTTCATATCGCTGCCTGTGTAGTTCATGTGAGGGTCATCTAACCATCTTCCAGGATGGCTGAGTTGTGCGCATCAGGGGGCAAACCGTGCGGTTTTTCGCACAGTGGCGGCCTCGTCTTCGGGTTTTCCATCACGGCTGTTCATCGTGCGGGAAACTAGCCAGCATTCTGGCCTTTAAAATCCAGATGACATTGATGCCGCACTGACAGTCCGTATCGTTGACAAGGCCATTTAACACTCCGTGGCGTTAATCTCGTTTTTCTCAGCCTTGACACGTCGCGCCAGAACAGTTACCTGGTGATTTTTGGCGAATGGATATGCTCGCCAAATGACGAATGCCCTCGCATACCAACACACCAACCGCGAGCCATATCGGAAGATACGTCATCCATTCTTCGGTTTGAATTTGCTCACCCAGCATAAGCGCCACGCCAACCATCAACACCGGTTCCAAGTACCCCAGCAGCCCAAAGAGGCTGAACGGTAAGAGCTTGCTGGCCACGGTGTAACTAATGAATCCTGCGGCGCTGATGATCGCCAGGAGGGGCATCAGCAGATACATACGCGGTTCTTCGACGATGGCACTGATGCCTGCGCCGTGCTCAAAAGCGAAATAGGCACCAACCGGATAAGTCAGCAGAATGTCGAACCAAAGGCCTCCGGTATGAGCGGACCCCAAGCGCCGGCGCAATAGGAAATAGAGAGGAAATCCGATCGCGACCACTAGCGTGGGCCATGAGATTCCACCGACTCTGTAAACCTCATTCGCTACGCCCACTGCGGCGCAAAGAGCCGCAAGTTTCTGCAGCCTGGTGAGATGTTCGCCATATGCAATACGCCCAATGAACAACATCACGAGTGGCAACAGAAAATAACCTAAGGATACATCCAGGCCATGGCCATTGAGAGGTGCCCACATGAACAGCCACTGCTGGGTTCCCAACAGGGCACTGCTAACGCACAGCAGGGGAAATAGTGCCGGAACGGTTCGAATGCGCTTGCAAAGTTTAACGACGTTGCCCCAGTCCTTGGAGAGGATCAAAAATAATGTGATGAATGGAAGCATTAATAGCATCCGCCATCCAAATATTGCCTGGCCATCGAGTGGATGGAGCAATGTAGCGTAGAAATACAGACCTGCAAAAATTGTAGATGACGTAACAGATAAACCAACGCCTTTTAACAAGAGGTCTCCTCCTTTATCGTGTGAAGCGTGATTACCGATGGGCTATTTCCCAGGGCGGCGCGCTTGAGAATTTGGATTCAATCCAAGTTTTGAATGCGAGAACCGTGGCGGAAGGAAATTTCGATGACGGCCTCACCAGGTAAACGCCACCCAAAGGATCGAGCCGCCATTCAGGCAGCACGCGAACAAGATCCCCCGAGGCAATCTGCCGGCTCATCAGCCACTCGCCAGCACCCAAAATTCCAAGCCCTGATAAAGCGGCCGACAGGAGAGTCTCGCTGTCGTTCGAGGTCAGCGACCCCCTGGTCATCACAGTTTCCAGACGGTCTGCTCGGTGCAAGCGCCATTCTGGAAAGGATGCAAGGCCGCTGAAACGAAGGCAGTTATGATTGGTGAGATCTCTGGGCGCCTGCGGTTTACCGAACTTGTCGATATAGGCAGGGGAAGCGCACAACATGCGATGGTGATCACAGAGCTTGGTCGCGATCAGTCTGCTGTCCTCAAGCTCACCTATACGAATAGCGATGTCGTAACCTTGTTCAATGATGTCGACCACGTGCTCACTGTAATCCGCGACGATTGAGACGCCGGGATGTAAGCTTAGGAACTCTGGCAGCATTGGACCCAGCCACAATCGGCCCATAGCGGCCGGCAGCGTCAATCGCAACAACCCACGGACTTGCGTCGCACCAGAAGTGGCTTCCTGCTCAGCATCAGCAATCAGTCCAAGTGCAGACCTCAACCGCTGCTCAAGCTTTGCACCCACTTCTGTAATGCGGACTTGGCGAGTGGAACGTTCCATGAGGCGAACACCCAGCCGCTTTTCCATCGCGGCCAGGCGCTTGGAAATTACCGTCGGATGACGTTGTAGCAATTTTCCAGCGGCCACGAATGAACCTTGGCCAGCTACCGCAAGAAAGGCCGCTATCTCATCACTATGCTGACTATCAAGAACGTCTACGGTCATGGCGTAAGGACAATCGCGCCTGCTGATTTTCCCGTTTCGAGCGCTTCGTGCGCCGCCGCAACGTCGGCAAGTGGATAGGTCTTCCAGATACGGGGTGTAATGATTCCTGTCTCGACCGCTGCCAGTACATCAGCCGCTCGCTCTAGATACTCAGCTGTGGAAGCGGTGTGTGCAGCGATAGAAGGACGCGTTAGAAACAGTGAGCCCTTGGTGTTGAGGGTCGAAAGTTCAACTGCAGATGGAGCACCCGACGATGCCCCAAATGACACCATTAAGCCGCGAGGCCGGAGACTGTCCAATGATGCCTCGAAAGAGACTTTGCCAATAGGATCGTAGACGACGTCTACTTTGTGCCCCTGGGTAATTTTTGCCACGTCTGATGCAAGCGTGTGCGGATCGAACACCAACACCTCGTCACATCCGACAGACCTAGCACGCTCAATGCTTTCTGGCTTGGAAACGACGCCGATGACGACAGCCCCTAAATGTTTGGCCCATTGCCCCATGACCTGGCCAAGGCCACCCGATACGCCATACAGCAGCACTGTAGTGCCAGGGCCCACCGCATATGTTGATTTGAGCAGGTACTGTGCTGTAATGCCCTTGAATAACACAGCGGCAGCCTCGGCAAATGTTACCGCACCTGGAAGCTTGACCAGTCGGTCAGCTGGATAGAGCCGTTCCGTTGCATAGCCGCCTAGCGGGCCAGTCGCATAGGCCACCCGGTCACCTGGCCGTAAATTTGTAACCCCAGGCCCAACCGATACAACAGTGCCTGCGCCTTCAAGGCCTAAGCCAGAAGGCAGTGGCACCTTCACAGCACCATTGCGTTGTGTCACATCCAGGTAATTGACTCCAATAGCCTCATGTCTAATGAGCGCCTCATTGGCTCCCGGAGCTTTCACAGTCACTGCTTCGAGGGAGAGAACGGACGGTTCCCCAGGGTGATCAAAACGGATTGCTTGGGCCACGGCTTTGCTCCAGTTGGTCAGGAATCACCATTAGTATGGAAACTCATCCCCACGCTTGCAATATAGGATAATTGCATCGCATAACTGCACCAAATGCAGTAATGGCCTACAGGACCATTGAGTTATTTTCGCACTCGTAGCACTGATCGATAAGTTGGAAAGTGACGGATTCCATGGCGCTCAGCCCACTAGCGTCATGGGCGCCGATCAGCAATCGGCGCTCCAACCTTCAGGTTGTAATCAAGATCCCGCTCAGTGTCTGCTTTGGGTCGGCAGCAGCCGGTCGCGACTGAGGCTATCAACAGGTTTGTGCGTGGGTGCTCGATGGCATTATTGATTTGTTGAGTGCATTATCGAAGTGAATCACCACCATCATGAATAAAGTTAATTTCAAACTCAAAGTTATCACCGAAGATGATTATGATTCGATAGCAGTCGTTGAGATTGACCCCGATTTTTGTAGGAGCGGGCTTGTCCCGCGAACACGAGCGTAGCTTGTGCCATGCGCATTGTTTTCCTGGGCAGGCCCCTTCGCGGGACAAGCCCGCTCCTACAAGTTCAGTGGCAGCTCAGGGTCGGTTGGCGACCGTCCACCGGATCGAGTTCACCCTTGTTCTCCCCTAACGCGGAGGACAACCCATGAAAACCGGTGCTATCTACACCCATCGCCCATGGAACAAGGGAAAGCTAGTCGGGCAGAAAGCCCCGCTCCGACTCAGAGATATCTGGGCCATCCGGGTAAGGCTCCAGATCGCGGAGAAATCTCGGGATCTAGCGTTGTTCAACTTGGCAATCGACAGCAAGCTGCGAGCCTGCGACTTAACCAAGCTTCGCGTACGCGACGTTGCTCATGGGGAGCACGTGTCATCGCGAGCGATTGTGATGCAGCAGAAAACTCAACATCCAGTGCAATTTGAGATCACCGAGCAAACCCGTATGGCTTTGGAAGCCTGGATGCATCAGGCTCACCTCCGTAGCGAGGACTGTCTGTTTCCGAGTCGGCTACACGGTTCAGATCATCTCTCCACCAGGCAATACGCGCGAATAGTGAAAGCCTGGGTGACAGCCGTTGGCCTTGATCCAGCGCTGTACGGCACCCACACGCTGCGGCGAACGAAGGCCTCATTGATCTATCGTAGAACCAAGAATCTGAGGGCAGTCCAACTCTTGCTTGGCCATACGAAGCTTGAAAGCACCGTCAGATATCTGGGGATTGAGGTCGACGATGCCTTGGAGATGGCAGAGCAGACGGAGGTCTGACCATCTAAAGCGACGGTCGAGGGCAGACCGTCGCTAACCGACCCAAAGCGGCCATTCAACTGGCGCCATTTTTTATTCTATTGCCCTCGCCGTTCCCTGGTGGAATGCCATTTGCCAATCGTTTCCCACCTGGCGCCATATTGAACTTCTCAAAGATTCGCTGTTGCCGCTCGGACTGAGGACAGTGCATCGATAGGTGGTCAGTACCACGTTTTCGGACAGGATGCGTATCTGAAAATCGTTGATCTGACGCTGGACAAAGTCCTGCTCCAGCAAGGCGTCTATGATCTGTGTTCGGTTCCAAACGGCACCATTCGCGCCAAATTCCACAAAATCTGGAGCCAGCAAGCTGTTCAGTATGTCGCGATCAAGGCGAGACTCGCGTTCAAGCAGACGTACTTCCAGCACGTGAATGGCTGACTCCAGCCATTCCTTCGAAACACTCATGTAGTTGACCTCCTTGTGCGAAGCATTAAACCCCAATAGGCATGGCTGGATGAAACCAGGCCGTTACTGTTGGCCTGAAAACACCGCCGAAACAGTTTGTGTGGTTGGGAAGCATGAAAAATTTGCTGATGCCGCCATAAGTGCCAGTTGATCGTAACTCGCCAACTGGCATGGCGCATGCAACAGCCTACGCAGTACCCTTTTAGATCTGATCACATGGATGGCATCAGCTTGTTACCCAACCTCCTTGTTCGCAAGCCTGTCAGCGATGATGCCGCTGCCATTGCCATCCTTCACATCCGCAGTTGGCAAAGCGCCTACGAAGGCCTGTTGTCAAAACGATACCTGAGTTCCTTGGACACCAGTGTGGAACGCCGTGTGGTATTCCTTAAGCAGGCAATCGAATCTGGCAACCCCTCAATTCGCGTAGCCGAATTGGATGGGCAAGTGATTGGCTGGGTTTCCTTCGGCCCTAGCCGTGATCAGGATGCTCCCACCGGCACTGCTGAACTGATGGCAATCTACCTCGACCCGACATTCTTGGCGTGTGGTATTGGTACGGCTCTCTGGGCAGAGGCCCAGCAGGCAATAATGGGTCATGGCTATCAACAGGTTTGTGCGTGGGTGCTCGATGGCAACGAGCGAGCCACACGCTTTTACTGCAAGCATGGTTTTTCAGCGCAGGCAGGAAGCCAACGCATCTTTGAAGAAAACGGTGAACCCCTCCCGCTGACTCGATATTGCTTGATGCTCGATTCATGACGAAACAGGTCGCTCTGCGTGCATTCACTCAGGCCGATCAAGCGGCGCTGGAGCGCTGGGCACTTGATACGCGTGCTTCGCACTACATGGCACGAACACAACCCAGTCGAAAGGCATTGCTCTGGCAAGTTATCGTTGTCGATGGGCGAGACATCGGCACGATCTGGGTAGAGTCCTGCGACTATCCAGCCCATGCCAGACTTGGCGTACTCCTGGGTGACACCGCTCTGATGGGGCAAGGGATCGGACGACGAGCCATACAGCTTGCGCTTGATCAACTGACTGTAGACCACCGCCTGCTGGCAGTAACGCTAAACGTACGGTCAACCAATATGCGTGCCATCAAATGCTACTTGGGTTGTGGTTTCCGTGTTTGCGACAGATTTGTTCGCACATCCGCTATAGGTAGTTATGAGGTTCTAAGAATGATCAAGAACTTGACCGTTTGACGTTCCTTCAATGTCCCCTTTGGGTCGAAAGCTGCCGGTGGCGACGGGCAGAAATCGGCCAAGTAGCTAGTCAAATATGGCTAGGAAATCAGGGGCAATCCACCACGCGGGTCTGGAAGCTCGTGAATCAGTCCTTCGCCCTGGTTCCGAACGTTGCCCACCTGTTTACTGACCGGGTACCACTTGAAGTCGGCGGCAGGTCGGCAGCCATGTTGGACGATCTCTGCAACGCGCGCTGGCGAGGTAGCAGGGTCAACCCACTCACGCGCCAGGGCGGGCGCCAGGACCAGTGGTTTACGGTCGTGTAGGTCGAGCAGCCCATGATCAGCCGCTGCTGTGATGACGACGAAACCATCGCTGTCGTCGGCCTCCAGACCGCGGTGCACCTCTGCCAGGGCGGCGAAGAACAATGGCTCACCGTTGGCGGCAGTGATGTAGTAAGGCTGTTTGCGCTTCGGATCTCCCGGATCAGGTATCCATTCGAACCATCCGTTGGCCGGGGCCAACGCTCGGCCATGCGGCCATAACGACTTGAAAAAATGCCCCGTCAGCACCGTTTCGGCTCGGGCATTGATCGGCTCGGGACGCTTCGCCTTCGCCCAAAAGGGCGCCCACCCCCATTTCACGCGATCTACACTGAGCCCGTTTGCTGCAGGGCGAATCACCTCGACGCGGGTCGAGGGCGCGACATTGTATCGGTTGATCCGCTCATGGTCGTAGCCATTGATCACGACCCGGTCCAAGGCCAGTTGCCTCAAATAGAGGTCCATCTCTTCGTAGATCGAGTACCGCCCACACATAGTTCACCTCAACGTTTGTCGGCAGGCGGTGACCGCGCATTGACGCAGGACCGATCTGACAGTTAACTGTATACATATCCAGTTTCTGTCGGAATCTTCCCCATGACCATCACCTTCGTTGGCGCCCCGACGGGCGGCCACACGCAGTTGCCCGTGTACGCGTCTCGCGTGCCGGCGGGCTTTCCGTCCCCGGCAGCGGATCACCTTGAGCGCCATATTTCCCTCGATGAGCTGTTCGACCTTCGTGCGCCCCATGTGTACCTGGTGCAGGTCGAAGGGGACAGCATGCAGGGTGCGGGGATCTACTCAGGCGACCTTCTTATCGTAGACCGCAGCCGCGAAGCGGAGCACGGCGACATCGTGATCGCGGCGATCAACGCAGAACCCGTGTGCAAGCGCTTGTACCGACGCGACGGCGTGGTGATCCTGCAGTCGGAAAATCCCGCTTATCCGCCCAGGCATGTGTTGGAAGTTGACGATCTACTGATTTGGGGCGTGGTTCGCTACAGTGTGCGCGACCATGCCCAGTGAGCCAGTCTTCGCCCTGATCGACTGCAATTCGTTCTATGCGAGCTGCGAGCGCGTATTCCGGCCGGATCTGGCCAGGACCCCCATTGTGGTGCTGAGCAACAACGATCTGAGGGATTGCTTCCGTTAGTAAATGAATTACAGTCCGCACCACCTTGATAGAAGCCTGAGAAATTACATTCCAGCCTCTGAAGGGGAGTCATCTGGATGGTGTTTAAGGCTGTGAAATGAGGCTGGTGTTCGCAACAAAAGACCTTGCTGTAGCGGGTCGATCATTCGAAGGTTTCCCTCTGTTGGTTGGCGCCGACGGTTGGCCAGTGGAGCCGGCGCAATCTTTCCTTTGGCACACGCTAGTCGAGTCAGGTGAGGCACTCAGTGCTCTGACGTGGGAGGCCTATGGACGCCGTCTGTTCGACTACTTCGCCTTCCTCGAGGCCAATGGTCTGGCCTGGAATGAGGAGAGTCAGGCAGATGGCCTGAGCGTCCTGTCGCGGTATAGAGACTGGTCGAGCGGTGAGTTGGAACTAGATCCCAGCACTCTGAACAAGCGACTGAACCTAATTGTGAGGTTCTACCAATGGGCCAAGCAGCGTGATCTGATCGCAGCGCTGCCCTTTGGCGAGCGAAGGGTCAGAGCGACTCCGCATTCCGGCTTCCTCAGTCACGTAGCTCGTCCTAACGCCGAGAGTACGAAGCCCTCAGTGATGGTGCGAGAGCGTAAGCGATTGACCAAATTCCTGACCAAAGATCAGGCTAAGGTTTGCCTCGCCCTCGATGCCGATCCAAGTCACCGGATCTTGTTCCATCTGATGGTTCGCACTGGTCTTCGCTCCTGCGAGGCGCGCACTTTCCCTTTCAAGTACGTCTTTAATCCTCGGCTGAAGAAGGGCCTCCGCCCTGGGCAAATGATCAGCGTGGCTCTCGAGCCATCGGACATGCATCTCAAGTACGGCCGCCCTCGAACAATTGACGTGCCTTGGTCGCTGATGGAGGAAATGTGGTCGTACACGCTTCATGAGCGCGAAGTACGGAAAGCGGCCGGCAACGGGCGCGCCACGGCCTTGGTGCTGACAAGGGAGGGGCGGCAGTACACGAAAGACTCCATCGTCGACGTGATGAAGGCGTATGAGCGCAAGTGCGGATTTTATGTTAGGGCCCACATGCTTCGTCATACCTATGGGACTTATACCCTTCTTGCCCTGAGGAAAAGCCGAGACTTTAAAGGAGAGCCATTGCTCTATGTCCGAGACAGGATGGGACACTCCGACGTTCAAACAACGATGGTGTACCTGCATCTCATTAATCAGCTAGAGGCTCAGTCTGTCCTTGCTCATGAAGACGAGATAGACATGATGTTTATGGCCGTCTCTACTCCAAGCATCTGAGGTACTACTGTTGGCCCGAAAGAAAAACTATAAAGCTGAAATGCAATCGGTCACTAAAGGATTCGAGACCGTAGAGAATGAGCTTAGAATCGATCTTCCGAAAAATCCCCGGAATGTAACTAAGATTGATCACTCTCAGTACATTGGGTTTGGCTTTGACGCATGGGCTATTCAGAGTATTCATGTAATCAGAGCACTGGTCAATGGAGGGAATTTCTCCCTGGCCACTCTTGTAGGGTACTCCAGCAATGGCCTTCGATATTTCATGGCCTTCCTGAAAAGCGGAACGATTGATTCTCCGCCGTCAACCCCGAACAGCCTGACCAAGCGGCATCTTGAGCGATATGTTTCGTGGCTTAAGCTCAAGTATCCAAACGGGTCAACTGCGAAGAACTATTACACGTCGCTGAAGTCATTGATCATCAGCCTAATTGAATACGGATTCGTTGAGGCGGATAAAGATGATCTACTTCCAGCCGTTCCTTTCCCCCATACCGCGAAATCGACCAATGACGCGAAGCCGCTCAGTCTCTCGGAAATGCAGGGGCTCATCACTGCGCTAAAGTCAGATTTAGTAGCCATTCATAAGGGCTTATTCTCTGGAAATGACGCCGAAGCAATGACGGTCTTATTGCTGATTACTGCGGCCAGATCTGGAATTAACACTACGCCGCTTCTGGAAATGTCTAGAGATGCACTCCAGCCGCATCCATTCATCCCCAATCTTTGGCTCTTGAACACCGTAAAAAGACGCGGCAAGGGTGCTCAGAGCAAAACCATTCGAAAAACTGAACTGCATGACGGATATAACCCAATTCCTTTAGATGGGGTGGCTGTTGTAAATAAGGCTTTGGCAATTTCTGAGCCACTGGTTGGGTTTGCGCCTGAAAAGCTTAAGTCGCATGTTTGGCTTTACCGCGCCGGACAGAATGGGCATGGTCATAGGGTAGTCGCGCTGGCTTCCAGTACGCTATTTCAATCAACAAAGAGTATCTGTGCGCGGCATGCTTTGAAGGACGATCAGGGCCAACCGCTGATCGTTAATCTCAGTCGTCTTCGAAAGACTATGGAAAGTAGGCTTTGGAAGCTCAGCGGCGGCGACCTACTGGAGGTGTCCGCTGTGATGGGCCATTCCCCTAGCGTTGCTGATAACCACTATTTGAAGATAAATGACGAGATCAAGGTTGAGGGTGCCACCTTCGTAGGGGAAGCATTCACCGATCAGCTGCGTGGCATCAACGTCACACCGACACCCCCAGGAGGTTGCAAAGATAGCCTCTATGGAAGCCTGGCACCCAAAGATGGCGTTACCCATTGTTCCGAGTTCATTCATTGCTTGACATGTCCTAGTTACGCAATTGTAGGGACTCTCGGAGACTTGTATCGACTGTTCAGCTATCAGCAGTTTTTGCACGCTGAGATGGAGTATTTTTTAACGGATGAGTGGGCGGCATGGCGGAAACGCCAGGGCGATTTCATCAGGCTTATTGACGAGTTTACGTCTCGAAAATTCAAGATTGAACTGATCGAAGCGGCTAAAGCCAAAGCGAAAGCGTCCCCTCATCCGTTCTGGGGATGCAAGATTGAGTTTATGAGGAAAGTTCGAGGTGACGCTCTTGTCGGCTAATCGGAACTCTAGGGCCGCCCTTAAGGCCTATGATGTGCTATTCGCGCAACCTGTAACTGCCTCGGGCCTCAGCAAGGCTGAGCGTGATGCGATAGTTATTAGTGCCATTGTTAATGATCGTGGCGAAACTCTTGTATTAAGCCGCTTTGGCGATGCTCGCTGGGATCTTCGACCTTTCTTTGATCAATCTAACGTAAACGAGGGGCACAAGTACGTCAGTTGGGATTTTAATCTCCCACCTGAGATGATTGATGACTGCAAAGCAGTTGCGTATGCATGGTTCAAGAGAGGGCTTCCAGGGTCAAAGCCACCTGTCGCACGGGGTATTACAACTCTCGTCAGTGCCAGTGTCATTCCATTTATTCGTTGGCTTAGCGATTTAGAGCTTGAACGATTTTCCGATGTTCGGCCCATACACATTAGTAATTATATTCACCATTGCAAGTCAGAGTCGTTAAGACCAATGCCTCTTTATTCCAGGCTGCGGATAATTGACTTTTTATGGATATTCTCTGCCGAAACCCTTTCCCCTCTTCAGTGTTTTCCGTGGGGGGACTCGTCCCTGTGGCGAGTCAGCGGAATTGGAGAAGCAAGGGGTACTTCGGCTGCCAATAAGAATACGGGTAGAACGGATATAATTCCGCCAGATGATCAGGCGAAGATCTTCAACTATTGCGAGCAGATCGTTCATAAGACGAAAGAAGATCTGAAAGCCACCGGAATTGACACTTTCACTCGCCGCAGCCCCAAAATGATTCGTTGCCGCGATGCTGTTTTGTACATTGCATCCATTACCAGTGGCATGCGTAACGAAGAGGTCATCGGGATTGAAGTCGGTGCGTGGCGAAAAGAGGTAGTGGATGGCGTTACTTACTGCTGGGTAACCACGACCGAGCATAAAACGGGAAAGGGACGAGTCGACTATCTTGTCCCTGAGCTTACGCTGGATGCGTTGAATCTCTTCGCCATGTGCTCAACCCCCATGAGAAGGGAGCTCGAGGCGGAGTTGAGTGACCTTGAACTGTCATGCAATTCAGTTGACTCCGCTGATCTTTTGCTTCGATTGGAGAAAGCCAGAAAGGACTCGAAGAGACTGTTCCTCTGCTTGAATGGGTACGGCAACAAAGCCGAACGTGTTGGACACATCGAAGTGCTCAGCGCCGCAGGTTCCAATGAAGCCTTCAAGCGCGTCGCAAAAGCGGCTGGAAGTGATTGGCCATTGCGGACTCACCAGTGCCGTCGCACCTATGCCCGGTGCTTCGTTGAGTCTCGCATGGGGCGTACCTCGCTCGTCTTCCTCAAGTGGCAGTTCAAACACAGCAGTATGAGCATGACTCAGCTCTATGCCTCCAACCCCCTACAGGATCTCACCCTGTTCGATGAAATCCTCCAACAGATGACGGAATTCAAGATCGATCTCATCGAGTCGTGGTTGGATGATCAGCCACTTGCTGGAGGGGCGGGTGAGAGGATCATGGAGCTACGTGCCATTCCGATCAAAGATCGGAGTGCCTTGCTGGCCCAGACAGCCCCCCATGCAAACATTCGAGCGACTGGTCATGGCTGGTGCATCGCGACAGAACGGGGCTGTGGTGGGGCTGGTTTGTATGAGGCAACCCGTTGTCCTGGCTGCAAACACTCTGTGATTGACGAGACCTTTGCCACCACGTGGCAGGGGATCTACTCGCATCAGCTGGAGCTGATGGAAATCGACGATGCCGGGCCGGCTGTAAGGCAACGGGCAAAACGTGATATGCAGGTCGCATTCGACGTAATCAGCAGCCTTGGCCTGTCTCCTTTGGACGCTCGCGACAGTGACCCAACGCGAACTTGAAGGTGCCGACTTTGACCAATAAGCCAACTGCGCAACGATCCTCCGGACGCTCCAGACAGAAGACCTCGGAGATGCTCGATAAGGTCATCGACGGCATCCTTTCAACAAACGGAAAGCTGTCCATTTCTGGCGTAGCGAAAGCGGCAGGGGTCACTCCAGGTCTCATCCACAACACCTACCCAGCCGTGGCTGAACGCATTCGTGGTCTGATGGGGAAATCAGTCCGAGCACAGCGCGATTCGAAGCACCAAGCATTGTTGAAGGAGAGGGAGCTGAACAGAGCATTGCGCGCGGAGAACGCACAGCTAAGCCAGGATCTGGCTCGACTGGCCTCAGTGAATCAGACCCTGATTCTCGAACTAGCTCAACTGAAGGGCGTAGCCACTGGTAAGGTGGTTCTTCTGAGCAGTAAGCCGGCTTCCTAGCAGCGCTGGGGTGTGCCTCACCTCACTGTCCAGAGCTGATCTAACCGTGTGGTATAGCTTGGGCCGAGCATTTCCCGACACATCCCCAGTCAGGAGTCACCGGCACCCCGCCCAGGCGGAGCGTGCCTCGACCCCACTTGGAATTGATCCGATCCATCACCTGCATGACCTTCTCAGAGGCGACGGGCTGTACGGCGGCGATCACGATGTCACGAGAGCGACCGAGCAGATTGTCTCCATGCGCGACAAGGCTGACGCAATCCTAGTGGCGGAAACCGTCAAGAAGATTGAACAACTGGGCGCCACGGCGGCAGGCCGTGGCGAAGCGAAGCGCAGCCCGGCTGTCCGCCTGCAAGGTAGATATGTGCTACTCGACCAGATGCAACGTGGGCCCGCCCCACTGATGCACAAGGGCAAATAGCAGTACCAACCTAGGGCCTTTGCAAGTGCTCCTTTGCCCAGTCAGCGGCGCTCAATGAGCGCCGCTCTTTCCACCTTCAGACCGACAAACAGAGAGCCCTGACAAACGGGAAATCGTGGGCTAACGCGCGAAGTGCGGGCGGTCACTTGCTCGCTTGCAGCGAAACGATCAGCGGACAGCTCACTGTCCCTTGGCTCGCGCAACAGTCATCAACCAGCTGCGCCAAGACCGACTCGATCCGCTGAAGATCCGCGAGTTTCTCACGCACATCCTCAAGCTTCTGCTCGGCGAGCACACGCGCTTCGTCGCAGTGCGCGCCGTCGTCCAGTCGCAACAGTCCGGCCACTTCATCAAGGCTAAAGCCCAGCCGTTGCGCGGACTTCACGAATCTCACCCGTGCGACATCCGTCTCGCCATAGCGGCGAATGCTGCCGTAGGGCTTGTCCGGTTCGGGTAACAGCCCCTTGCGTTGATAGAACCGAATGGTTTCCACGTTAACCCCGGCTGCCTTGGCAAAGGCGCCGATGGTCAGGCTTTCCACCGCGTTGTGCATGCCGCTTGACCCCGTACCTAACTACGGAAATAACCTTAACCCATCGATCAACCACTCGGAAGGATGAACGTATGTCTGAATCGCGAAATGGGCGCGGTGCACTCCTCACTGGAGGTCTGGCGGCAATCCTCGCGTCCACGTGCTGCCTGGGGCCGCTGGTGCTGATCGCCTTGGGCTTCAGCGGTGCCTGGATCGGCAGCCTCACCGTTCTGGAACCTTACCGCCCGTTCTTCATTGGCGCGGCACTGGTTGCGCTGTTCTTCGCTTACCGGCGCATTTTCCGCCCGGCTCAAGTCTGCATACCCGGTGAGGTCTGCGCTGATCCCCAGGTAAGCACCATCTACAAGCTCGTTTTTTGGGTCGTGACGGCCTTGGTGCTGGTCGCGCTCGCTTTCCCCTACATCCTCCCCTTGTTCTACTAATCAGGAGTTGGTCATGAAAAAGCTGCTTGCCGCTCTCGCCCTCATTGCCGTGGTTTCCCCAGTGTGGGCCGCCTCCCAAATCATCACCCTGTCGGTGCCGGGCATGACCTGCGCCGCTTGCCCAATCACGGTGAAGAAAGCGCTGACCAAGGTCGAGGGCGTGACCAAGGCCGAGGTGAGTTATGAGAAGCGCGAAGCCATCGTCACCTTCGACGATGCCAAGACCAGTGCGCAGGCGCTGACCAAGGCGACAGAGGACGCCGGCTACCCGTCCAGCGTCAAGCAATAGGCGGGCATTCCGATGGCAAATTCTTTCAATCTGTTCACACGGATCGGTGACAAAGCCGGTTCCGTCGGCGTGCTGGTTTCCGCCATAGGTTGCGCCTCGTGCTTTCCCGCCCTTGCCAGCCTGGGCGCCACGATCGGACTGGGCTTTTTGAGCCAATGGGAAGGCCTGTTCATCACCACGCTGTTGCCGTTGTTTGCCGGCGTGGCTCTGCTCGTCAATGCCCTCGGCTGGTTCAGTCACCGGCAGTGGCGACGCGCTGCGCCTGGCCTGATCGGCCCGGCCCTGGTGCTGGTAGCGGTGTTTTTGATGCTGGCTCACGGCTGGCGGAGCGGCTGGCTGCTCTATATCGGCCTGGCCGTCATGTTTGGGGTGTCCATCTGGGACTTCGTGTCGCCCGCGCACCGCCGTTGCTCCCCGGCGTCCTGTCCGACGCCGCCAAACCAGTGAACCTGACAAGAGACGATTCAATGAGTAACGTTATGACCGAACTGAAAATCATTGGCATGACCTGCGCATCCTGTGTCGTGCATGTGAAAGAGGCCTTGGAGAAGATTCCGGGCGTGCATCGGGCGGATGTTTCCTACGCCAGTGGGAGGGCCGAATTGAAGGTCGACGAGGCCGTAAGCCGTGAACAGATGCAGGCCGCCGTCGAGGCCCTGGGGTATCGAGCGGCGTTCGAAGACATCACGCTACCTACCCGTCCCGGCCTGCTCGATAAGGCACGGGGCTGGCTGAGCGGTGGCACTGACGCCGGGAAAGAGGGTGACAGGCTTCACGTGGCGGTTATCGGCAGTGGTGGCGCCGCCATGGCGGCCGCGCTCAAGGCGGTAGAAAGGGGGGCCCGCGTCACCCTGATCGAGCGCGGCATCATCGGCGGCACCTGCGTCAACGTCGGCTGCGTGCCCTCCAAGATCATGATTCGCGCCGCGCACGTGGCCCATCTGCGCCGCGAAAGTCCGTTTGATGGCGGACTGCCCGCCACGCCGCCGCTTGTCTTGCGCGAACGGTTGCTCGCCCAGCAACAGGGTCGTGTCGACGAACTGCGCCACGCCAAGTACGAAGGCATTCTGGAAAGCACCCCAGCCATCACCGTGCTGCGTGGCTCCGCCCGCTTCCAGGACAGCCACACGCTCAGTGTGGAACTGGTCGAGGGGGGCGAGCGCATCGTGACCTTCGACCGCTGCCTGATTGCCACCGGCGCCAGTGCGGCCGTGCCGCCGATTCCCGGACTGCAAGATACCCCCTTTTGGAACTCGGAAAAGGCGCTGGCAAGCAGCAGTATTCCGCAACGGCTCGCCGTGATCGGCTCATCCGTGGTGGCCTTGGAGCTGGCGCAAGCCTTTGCCCGGCTGGGTAGCCGCGTCACCATCCTGGCGCGCAACTCGCTGTTCTTCCGTGAAGATCCGGCCATCGGCGCAGCGCTGACGGCGGCCTTCCGCCTGGAGGGCATCGAAGTGCTGGAACAGACGCAAGCCAGCCAGGTGGCCCATGCCAACGGCGAGTTCGTGCTGACCACCAAGCACGGTGAAGTGCGGGTCGACCAACTGCTCGTCGCCACCGGACGCACGCCCAACACCCACGGCCTGAACCTGGAAGCGGCCGGCGTGCAGCTGGATGAACGCGGTGCCATCCAGATCGACCAGGGCATGCGCAGCAGCAAAGCGGATATTTATGCGGCCGGCGACTGCACCAACCAGCCGCAGTTCGTCTATGTCGCGGCGGCGGCCGGCAATCGCGCGGCGATCAACATGACCGGCGGCGAGGCAATGCTCAATCTCGACACCATGCCGGCCGTGGTGTTCACCGATCCGCAGGTGGCCACCGTCGGCTTCAGCGAAGCGGAAGCGCACCAAGCCGGCCTCGAAACCGACAGCCGCACCTTGACCCTGGACAACGTGCCGCGCGCTCTGGCGAACTTTGACACACGGGGGTTCATCAAGCTGGTCGCCGAAACGGGCTCGGGCCGACTGCTGGGCGTGCAGGCAGTGACCCCGGAAGCGGGCGAGCTGATTCAGACGGCCGCCCTCGCCATCCGCGCCCGGATGACGGTGCAGGAACTAGCCGACCAATTGTTCCCCTACCTGACCATGGTCGAGGGCCTGAAGCTCGCGGCGCAAACCTTCAGTAAGGACGTGAAGCAATTGTCCTGCTGCGCCGGGTAAAGAATGCGAGGTGCAAACATGAACATTAAGACTAATGAACTCGGCAGGGGTGACAGCCTGCGCCAGACATGGCAGGTGATCAGCTTCTGGGGGCTGCCTGCCGTTGTCGCGACGCTAACCATTCTTCTGGCAGATCGACACCCCACGCTATTCCTGGCCGCAAGCGCCGCGCTGGCGGTGATGGGTGGCGCCTGCCTGGTCAATGCCGCACGCTGCCGCCGACTTCACTGCTACCTCACGGCGCCGTACTTCCTGTTGCTCGCGCTCGGCGGGCTGCTGGCTTATGGCTTCGACCCGCATGGCGAGCAGTTCTCCAGACTGTGGCTATTGCTGGCACTGGGGGCGGCACCCTTGCTCATCTGGCTGCCCGAGCGCCTGGCCGGCCGAAAGTACCTTGGCGCTCCAGGGTGCGGAGAAGGCCGGGAGTGTCGGTGATGTAGGCCCTCTCAGCAGCCCTGATTGGCCGGGAACGCTTCGGTCTCCGTAATAGTGCTGCGAGCCAAGGACGTTATGCGAGGACTCCGTGTGCTTTTCGGTTTCGCCTGCTCTTCCGAACAACCGAACGACTCCAGCCGACAACAGATGTGCACGCTCATGAAGTTCATTCAAAGTTTTTTGGGGCCTCGCGGCCCCAGGGACACGACATTCGAGGCGGGCAGCTAGTTGGCCGCATGGGGGTGGGTCGGACTGAAAAGCCCTGATTTAGGCTGCGAAGGACGAAAAATTGTTAGCGTAACAATATCGTTAAATATCAATATGTTATGCACTACTAACTGTTAGCGTCATTCAGATACAACGACGGCTGCGTGATCGCCCGATCATACGATGCCAAGCCGTTCGTGAAGATGGGCGAACCGTATTTCCAGTGCAGGGACAAGCTGCGCCAGCACGGGGTGGTGGCGTTTTCGTCCAATTACGCGCTGTATGGCGATATGAGCGAGCGTGTCATGTCGTTGATCGAATCCATGGTGCCGGCCTGCGAGGTCTATTCGATCGATAAGAGTATGTTGTATAGTGCGGACGCCTAAGCTATTGAGTTCTATCTATGGACATTGTTAAGCGTCCCAGGGGCGTTGAATGGCGACGCTAGAGCGCATTCATTTCGTGCCCCATTACCTCGTGCGCAGAGAGAACGCCGTCGCATACTCCCCCAGTAGCAGCCGGCCATCCATTGAGGGCTTGCCCCAAATCTTTTGGGCAGACTATGCACCTTGGAGGGAGGCAAACCTGTGGGCAGTGGAGCGAGCAACGACTGGTGACGCTTCTCTTAAGACCGTTGCCAGTAACATGAATGGCCTTCTCAATTACGCTAAATTTCTTGAATCTCGTGATTTGCAGTGGTTCGAGTTTCCCGCTCGCAAAGCTGACCGCTGCCTGGTGCTATACCGAGGGGCGTTGATCAAGATGCGCGATGCCGGCCAGATCAGCCCATCCACGGCGTCTGAGTACATGCGCAATTGCATCATGTTCTATCGGTGGGTAAGGCATAGGGAGCTTCTTTCTCCACACGTCCAGCTGTGGCGGGAAAAGCCCTACGTCGTTAAATACTTCGACCGGGTGGGGTTCGAGCGAACGATCAGCGGAACCACCACCGACCTCAGCATCCCGAACCGTAAGCGCCCAGGCCAAACGCTTGAAGATGGGCTGTTGCCAGTCTCGGAGACCGATCGCGATGCAATTCTGGATTTCGCCGCAGAGAACGCCACGCCCGAGCTCTACCTCATGTTGGCCCTTGGATTTTTTACCGGGATGCGGCTCGGCAGCATCTGTGATCTCAAGATTCAATCTCTGGAGCGCGCCGCCCCCGACCCTTCCGCTGAAGGGCTTCTACGCCTTGCAGTTGGTCCAGGCGCAGCTCCGCCAGTGCACACGAAATTCGGTGTGACTGGCCAGGTCTGGATACCCGAAGCGTTGCGTGATGAATTGCTGGAATATGCCAAAGGCTGGCGGAGGATGGAACGAGAGGCGAAAGCCTCGCCCGAGAATCGTGACTTGCTGTTCTTGACCCGCTTTGGTAACGCCTATGGCAGGCGCGGCACCGATCAGTCATCTGCTGTGAATGTTGAGATGTCCGAGTTTCGAAAACGGGGCGTCAAAGCAGAACTACAGGTGCTCCGTAAATTCCGCTTCCATCAGTCGCGCTGCACCTTCGGTACCGAATTGGCACGTCTGGCGCTATCGGCTTGTGCCGATGTCGCTATTGTAATTGCGACGGTCAGCGACGCGTTGCTTCACGGGCCTAACTCTGAAGCCACCACCTTCAAATACATCCGATTCGTACAGGCACTGCCGATCAAACAAGCCCTCTCAAATAGCTTCATGGCGGCATTTAGCGGGATCGGCGCTGGGGCGCGGTACGATGGATAGTTCCGAATTCGACCTCACTTTCCCGATGCTTGAGTATGGGGCCACTGAAACGCCCTGGGACCTCCGGCCGCTGCTGTTTCGCGGAGGTGCAGCAGCAAAGGTGAAGCATGTGGGCCGCCAGATCGCGCAGAGCGAACTCGGCAGTCCCTTGCCGGAACGTTTCGAGCTGGTGACGCGGCTGCATGAGCACATGACTGACGACCTTGCTGGTGGCGGAAGTCGCTTCTCGGTGCAGAACAAGATCAGTGCATTGCGTCGATTCTTTGCCTGGATCGATTCAGAAAACGTGAATCTCAGTCTCGAGACGGCGGCCGACACGTTCATTCGTTGGACCGATCACTTGCTCCAGCGTCATCGAGTCGAACGTAATTTCAGCGATGGGTCCCTGTACGATCTCACCAGGCTCACGGCGACGATGCTGGACCGAGCACTGGACCGCCAAGCAAGCCTGAGCAAGAGCACACGTATTCGCAAGCCGCGCGGCAAAGGCAAGGTACATACGAGCAAAGCGGACAAGCAGAGTCTGCAAAACACCTTCGCATTCGGACACCTTCTAGCTGACGTATGCGAGGCATTGACCTGGAGGGGGACAATGGCCCCCCTCCCAGTGTGTATTTCGTTACGCACCGGCCAAGTGCTGGAACTATGGTCGGGATTGCAGAGCCCCGAGAAAGTAGCGGCCCGCCGTACCAGGCCGCAAAACCAAGCGCAAATCGAAGCATCCCTGGCGGCGCGTGCCGCCCACGATGCAGATCGGACACTGCGGACCCGTTTCCCCATCGTCAATTTACGGATCGAGAGTGAATTGCTGATGTTCATCGCCCAGACCGGTCTGAACCTCCAGCAAGCACATACCCTGCGGGTTGAGCAGTTTCATTACACCAGCCACTTAGACGGCTACCAGATACGTACCTACAAAAATCGACGGGAAGGAGAAGTGCTATTCGAGATTTTTGCCAGTTATCGAGAGTGGTTCGAGCGCTATCTCGAATGGCGTTCCGAATGGTTTCCCAATGAGCCGGATGGTTTGCTCTTTCCGCTTATACGTAGCGGGGGACGAATCCTAGAAGAGGCGACGCAGTTCACGAACGTTACGCGCATCTGCCGCGAGCTTGGCATACCGCTTGTGAGACCGCGAAAACTGCGCGGGACGCGCATCAACTGGTTGCTTCGGGAGTCCCAGAATCCCCAACAGGTTGCGGAGTTGGCCCAGCATACGGTGCAAACGCTGATACGCGTATATGCCGACCCGCACCCGCAGATCGCTATGGTGGAAATTACGCGCTTCCATCAGCAAACCGATCCGTCCCTTTCACCTCCTGCTCCTGGTAGATGTGTATCGGCCACACCTGAACCAGTGGGCACGATGCCGAAGAATGGTCCGCGACCCGACTGCATCAATGCTGCCGGTTGCCTGTTCTGTACCCAGCACCGGGATATCGAAAGTGAGGATCATGTGTGGTCTCTCGGTAGCTTGCGCCACCTCAAATCGCTTGAACTGGCACGCTACCGCCCACCCAGTTCGGGTAAGCACCTGACGACAGAGCATCCGGCCCTGCTGGTGATCGATCGGCTGACGGCCAAACTGCGCTTCTTCGAAGAAAGTAGCGAGGTCCGCAGGCTTTGGGTCGAAGAAGCCAGAGCGCGCATAAGTGAAGGTGACTACCACCCGGCCTGGGATGGCTTCA
Source organism: Pseudomonas ceruminis (assembly GCF_021602025.1). Taxonomy (GTDB): domain Bacteria; phylum Pseudomonadota; class Gammaproteobacteria; order Pseudomonadales; family Pseudomonadaceae; genus Aquipseudomonas; species Aquipseudomonas ceruminis. The sequence continues at coordinate 69,131 of NZ_BQHW01000009.1, read as the reverse complement.
TCCAATTGGCAGAACTGCGACAAAGATCAGCATGACGAAAAATATTCTTTCCGAACTTGGCCTCGGCATCGACTCGCCCCTAGCGATTCCTGATGCGCCGAACTACCGTCCGCCGTGCTGGCCACCGCAGCGTGATTGGCCGGTCATCATAGATGCCGCTGGCCAGGTGGTGAGCCGTTGGGGCGATGCCATTTGGCGGCTCGACGCGTGGGCGGGAAAACGGCTCACTCTCAATTTCGGCGATGGCCCAGCTAAGAAATATGTCGCCGCGATCGATCCTGCGAACGCCGATTTATTGCGGACCGTAATCGGCTGGTGGCTATACGGCCCCAATGGAGCCCGTGGATACCGAGGCCTGAAAACGCGCTTCGACCAGATGCGTCGGCTGTTCGTCTTGTGCACTCAAGAAGGCATTCTCGCATCCGAACTGAGTCATTTTCCGCGCGTTGCCGACCTTCTCCCGGAGGTGCTCCAGGCTTCCCGGTCCGGTGAGTTTTTGGCATTGCTGCACGAACTGTATGAGCGGCGGGATGCGCTGGGGTTCACCTTGTTGGATCGCGCAGGGTTGGCACGCCTCGCAGCGGCCATGCCCGACCACCAGAAGCTCCAGACCCCCTATATCCCGCCCCGCATTTGGCACTATCAAATCACACGCTTGCGTGAATGCCTGGATGACTTTTTGGCGCATCGAGGCCAAGTCGAGGAGTGCTTCCGCTTCTGTCTGGCTGCCTATCGGCACAACTCTGCCAGTCTCCAAGGACAACGCAGGCCACAATCGTTCTATCCGTTTCAGTGGCCGTCGGATGGATCAAACGGAAAGTGGACTGGGCGGCAGTACTACGGCCCATTCATCGACACAGCGCATCGGTTTGGCATGGTGGAACTATTTCGTCGCTGGCTGGGAGTGAGCGACGACGAAATTCGCATTCAAACTCTGAGTCGCTACCTCAACCTCGTGAGCCGATCTGGACTGTGCTATCTGCTGAATTTCAGCCTCATGCGAGTCGAAGAGGCTTGGAACCTGCGCGCCGATTGCTTGCACATAGAACGTGATCCGCAGTTTGGCGACATCCATGTATTGCGCGGACGAACGACCAAGACGATGTCGGATTCTGAGGCACTTTGGGTGACGTCCCCGTCAGCTCAGGTGGCAGTTGAAGCCATGCGTGTGGTCGCAGACCTCCGCGCAGAATGCGATTCTCCCCCCGGCGAGGCCTCGGTGCCGGATGATCCGGCCAAGCGCTATCTGCTTGATTATTGCCTTGAACCGTGGGGAACGAAGTTCACCAAGATCAACCGCACGATTCGGCCATCGATTCCGAGCTATGCCCATGTGCTTCAGTGGTTCGACAAGCTGTTCGACCCTGAGCAATTGCGCATTACGCCGGAAGATTTCGCATTGGCTCGGTTGGTGACGCCGACGCTGACCGACGAGTTTGCGGTCGGCAAAATCTGGCCGTTGGCCTGGCATCAACTCCGACGAACCGGCGCAGTGAATATGCAGGCATCCGGGCTGGTCAGCGACGCTTCATTGCAGTTTCAGCTAAAGCACGTCGCCAGAGCGATGAGTCTCTACTACGGGCAAAACCATTCCAGGGTACGGCTGGAAGAGAAGGCCCATACCTACTACGTCCGCACCATGTACGAAACTTTGGGTAGGCAGCTGCAACAGCTGACGAGCAATCGATTCGTCAGCCCCCACGGCGAGAAGCGAAAATCTGAGATTGTCCGCCTGATCTCAGCCTCTGATGCTAAGAAAGCGATCAATCTGGCTAAGAAGGGGACGGTCACTCATCGACCGATTTTGCTGGGCATCTGCACGAGCCGTACCCCCTGTCCCTATGGGGGCATCGACAATATCGCTCGCTGCGGAGGGGGCGATTCCCCCGGAGAAACCAAACCATGTGCGGACGTTCTCTATGACCCCGAGCAACTCGACGAAGTCGAAGTGTTGGAGGCGGTATTGGATGAGCGCCTGGCCGCTGCCGAGGTAGATAGTCCGCTAAGGACTTCGTTGGAAGCCCAGAAACGTAGTGTGGAGAATTATCGCCATGTCATCCGGCAAACCTGAATCCGCTGACCCGGCTAAGCGAATGAGTGCCGGCGAGCAGTATCGCGCAGCGTTCGAGCGGCTGAAGAGCAACAAGCCCGAACGACTGCCGAAGGGGACGCCCGTAAGTCAGAACAACGTTGCCAAGGAAGCCGGCAGCGACCCCTCTGCACTGAAAAAAGCTCGTTTCCCCCTACTGATCGCTGAGATCCAAAAGTACGTGGAAGGACACGCTGAGCAACGTCCGCCATCAGTGCGCCAAGTCAGCTTATTAGCCCGCAGAAAAAATCGTGGACTTCGAGAACGGATCGAGGAAATCACGCAGCAGCGTGACCACCTAGCCAGCCTACTCGGTGAGGCCGACGCCACCATTCTTGAGCTGTACGACCGTATTGCGGACTTGGAGCGCCAACTGCCGGCCTCCAATGTGCTTCCTCTTAATCCGCGAGGCCACAAAAAACTTTGAAACGGAGAGCTCGCAATATTCGAAAGAAACACAGCCATGCCCGACCAGCCCGGCATGAAACGTCGGGCTAGCCGCCGAAGAGCTTCTTGCGTTGCGCGGTCCGCTCCCGGCGTAGATTCTCGTAGGCAGTTCGGCGTTTAGTCGCGTTTTTGATTAATTCCAGGACCTGGGCGATATCGCCGAGCAACTCCTCGCGCGCGGGAAGCGGTAGTTGGCGCTCGCCTGGGGTGTCGTGGGCCTCGGTAGCTTCGCAGGCCCGCGCATACACTGCCAGCAACTGCTCCCACTCCTCTGCGGGGTGGCCAATGACAGCACCAAATGCTTCTACGCTCACCACATCGCTGAACGGCTGGACGGTATTGTTCAAAAAAACCTCGCGGATGGCGCGCTCGACAGTGCCTCGGAGGCTTGAGTATCCCGATGCAATTTGCCGCTCAAGCTCATCATCCGGGTCGCTGCCGACCGGAACGTTCAGCGCTTTCGCACGACTTTCGAGATCGGCCAGGCGGGCCTTGGTGTCCATCGTCGCCCACGTCAGCCCCTCGCTCACTAGTCCCGGCGACTCGTCCCAACCGATGGTCTTGTAGCTGGCCGAGCGATCAGCACGCTGAAGCGCCATCGCGAGCTCGGTCAGGAACACCGCATCATGGGTGAACACCAGCACTTGGCGGGTCTCAGCCAGCGCTACCAAACGCCGAGCTATGGCCCGACGATATACGTGATCCAGCGACGTAGACGGATCGTCGAAAATAACGGTCGAAGTATGTGGCAGGGATTCGAGCTCGGCGAGGAACATAGCCATCCCCAACGCGCGCTGCTCGCCCTCTGACAGCACCTTGGAGGCTTTCGCCGTGATTTCCTGCAGGCGCAGCGTGACCTTGGTCACCCCCAGCTCTGTGCGCCCGCTCAGGTCGGGTTGCACCCGTCGCTTATAGCCCAGGGCTTTCAACTCAGCATTCATGGAAGCGGCCAGAGCCTCGGTCACATGCGTCGCCGCCAGGGACGTCAGTTTGCGTGACACTGCCGCTGGGTTGAGGGCGGCATGGCAGCGGCTCAATGTGGCATGGACCTGACTGTCCTGAACAAAGCGCTCCACCGCGCCAAGCTGGTTGGCGAGGCGTTGTCGGGCTTCTAGCTCTGCCAGTTCTTGGGTCAGCGCCAAGCGTACAGCGGGATCGGCAGAGGTCCGCAGGGTATTGGCGTCGACTCGGAGCGAAGCAGCTTTGGCGGCGAAGAGACTATCGAGGTTTGCTTCGATAGGAAGCGGTTCTGACTCGGGGGACCAGTTTCCAGTTTGCAGGGCTTGGCTAACCCAAGTATGCCGGGCGGTCCAGACCGATGCCGCTGCGGTGATGGCAGCGTGTAGGTCGGGCAGTCGCTCCTCCACGTCAGCCCGTGTTGGCACATCCAGAACGTTTAGATCGACAGCCTGCACCTTCCCTAGAGCGTTCATGCGCGCAAGCGTGGCGGCTTGCGCATCCGCCGTGGCGCTGTCGGCGACAAATGCCGCGAAACGCCGCATGCGCTCCGAGGCATCCGTTGAATAAGGTTGCTGGCAGAGTACGCAGTAAGCGTCCGGTTCCAGGTGCGGGAAGGGATGTTCAGGGTATGCCGTCTGCTGAGAGAAAGCCTCAGCGGCTCGGTACATCGTTTGCCAGAGTTCAGCTCCTGTGCCTTCCAGCAGCGTGGCGGTGGGTGAGGACGTTACCGGCAACTCCATGGCGTTCAGTGTGTCTCGATCCTGAAGACGCGCTTGCGCCAGTTGCATGGCGAGATGCGCGGTTTTTTCCGTTGTAATCAGTTCCTTTGCCCGTGCTATGGCGCGATCATTCACCCAGCGCTGGACTTCCTCGGCTCGACGCTGCGCCTGGTCCAAGCGTGTCGCCAAACGTTCCAAGGCCAGCGCCTGCGGCACAGGATCGCTTTCCAGTAATGTCCGCTTCAGAAACTCCAGTCGCCGGAGTTCATCGTCACCGACCGTCCCTAATCGAGCAAGCACGGCGCGGTCCGAGTCCCCACCTAATTTGGCGATGTAGCGGCCGACTTCGGTGTCACCCTTCAGCGGTTCGAATTGCCGGGTATCCAGAGCCAAGGCATTGCGTTCGGTCCCAATCCGTGCCTGTAAATCACGCTGAAGTAGGACCAGGCGCGTCAGATGAGTGAGTCCGTAGGGCTGAAATGCAGGGGTCCCTTCCGCGTCGATGTAGTCATTGGCACAGGCCGCGTCGTAGACCGAGACCGAACTCAAATGCAAATGGGCCGGCCCGTTCTGGACCCAACGTGCGGTTTCCGGAGTGCCATCCACCAAAATGGCGAAATCTGCTGATGGCGGTCTAGCTGGGGTTGCCGCCCCAAAAGCGTCGGGCAGGACCTCCACCCGATGCCGAGCGTTGCAGGCATTCTTGAAGACGCGGGCGTAGCCGGATTTGCCGGCGCCGTTATGACCAAAGAAAATGGTCATGCCCTCCGGTGCGAGGTCAAAGGCACGACCGGACGGGAAGCCGTTTACCTGGTCTAGCCCCGAGACACCCACCAACCGCACGGTTGCGCCACTTCCGGCGCCTGGTACGTCGTCCAACGTGAATGGCCGTGCTCCCCCCGTGGTTGCGTCTTCCCGTTCTTGCTCGCGAACCATTCGCAGAATGGTCTCGATGTCATCTTGGGTTAGTTCGGCCCGGGCAAATATCCGGCGCAGTGCTTCCTGCTGCCAGGGTCTGAGTCCGCCGGCCCACCCAATAATCTCGTCCAACAATGGCATATCCGTCTCCTTTCCAGATCCGCCGATTAAAGGCCGCGCCCAGTTGGATGGCAAGTGGCCAGCGCCTTCGAGGTGCTTCGCCGTGTTCCGTTTGCCTGCCTTCCCTGACCGCCACCCTAGTGGCTTGTCCGGTCGTGACGCTACACGGGCAGAATTTCTGCATGCTGACCAGTATCAAGCCGCTCTAAAGTCCGCTACCGGAAAGCGCTGTTTAGCGGTGAGAGACGGGGAAAGTGCGGAAGCTACTACCGACGCAAGCGATGTGGTGAGCAGTCCTCAGGTATGTGCGAAATTGCACTCCTCTTGACCACCAATTTGGGTTGGCGTTGACCACGGATTGCGTTCAACTTGACCAGGGCGTGTCACTGTCACGACCGTCAGAGAACAGCCAAGAGCAGTTATCGCCATAGCGCAATTTTCAGGCTCTAACTTTTGCCCTAGTGTCGCAAGACTGGGCTCACCGTGATATGGTCTGCGCTCTTTCCTGCTCTGACTGCTCAATACCTGACAGCATGATCGTCTCGAAAATCTCTGCCTGGCTGCCTACGCCGCCATAACGCATAGCCCCCTCCCTGAGTCAGCTCGGCTTACCGACTGATTCGTCTTGCTGCGCCTGTAGCAAATCTGCCGTTCCACACGGCGCCACGTGACTCCTACAACTTGAACCTGACGCTTCCTGCACGCCGTCCTGGCATCGTGCTGTCGCGTCCATTGCCTTGGATTTACTGATGTTGCAGACAATCAAACAGAATTGGTTTTCGAACCTGAGAGGCGATGTGCTCGCCGGTCTCGTCGTAGCGCTTGCGCTGATTCCGGAGGCCATCGCCTTTTCCATCATCGCGGGTGTCGATCCCAAGGTCGGCCTGTATGCGTCGTTCTGTATCGCCGTTGTGATCGCTTTCGTTGGCGGTCGACCCGGCATGATTTCGGCGGCGACCGGGGCAATGGCGCTGCTGATGGTGACCCTGGTCAAGAACCATGGCCTGGAGTACCTGCTGGCAGCCACGCTGCTGTGTGGCGTGCTTCAGATCGCCGCCGGGTACCTGAAGCTCGGCTCGTTGATGCGCTTCGTGTCTCGTTCGGTGGTGACCGGATTTGTCAACGCGCTGGCGATTCTGATCTTCATGGCACAGCTACCTGAACTGACCAATGTCACCTGGCACGTTTACGCCATGACGGCTGCGGGCCTCGGTATCATCTACCTGTTTCCCTATGTACCCAAGCTCGGCAAGGTGATTCCCTCACCGTTGGTGTGCATCCTGGTCTTGACCGCAGTTGCCATCTATCTCGGGCTGGATATCCGCACCGTCGGCGACATGGGCCAACTGCCGGATACGCTCCCCATCTTCCTGTGGCCTGACGTGCCACTGACCTTCGAGACCCTGGCGATCATCTTCCCTTACTCGGCAGCACTGGCTGTGGTTGGTCTGCTGGAGTCGATGATGACCGCGACCATCGTCGATGACCTGACCGATACCACCAGCGACAAGAACCGCGAGTGCAAAGGCCAAGGCGTGGCCAACATCGCTTCGGGCCTCATGGGCGGCATGGCCGGTTGCGCCATGATCGGACAGTCGGTGATCAACGTGAAATCCGGTGGCCGAACCCGCCTGTCCACCTTGATCGCGGGCGTCGTGCTGCTATTGATGGTGGTGTTTCTCAGCGACTGGGTCAGCCAGATTCCCATGGCCGCGCTGGTGGCGGTGATGATCATGGTGTCCATCGGTACCTTCAGCTGGGACTCGCTGCGCAATCTGCGCAAATTCCCGCTTTCCACCAACATCGTGATGGTGGCAACCGTGGTCGTGGTGGTCTTCACCCACAACCTCGCCTATGGCGTTCTGGTTGGGGTTCTGCTGGCTGCGATGTTCTTCGCCAACAAGGTCGGTCATTACATGGCGATCAGCTCAGAGTTGAATGAAGCCGCTGATCATCGAATTTATAAGGTGATTGGCCAAGTGTTCTTCAGCTCGGCCGACAAGTTCGTTGCGGCGTTCGATTTCAAGGAAGCGATTAGCAAGGTGACCATCGACCTGAGTCGCGCTCACTTCTGGGATATCACTGCCGTCGCTGCTCTGGACAAGGTGGTGGTCAAGCTGCGCCGCGAAGGCACCGAGGTCGAGGTGCTGGGTCTGAATGAGGCCAGCGCCACTATCGTCGACCGTTTTGGTGTGCACGACAAACCCGATGCCATCGACCAACTCATGGGCCACTGACAGGGAGAACAACGATGACCTACGTTACCGCTTGCATTGACGGCTCCGCCTGCGCCCCTGCTGTTTGCGACTATGCGGCCTGGGCCAGCCAGCGCCTGAATGCCCCGCTCACCTTCCTGCACGTATTGGATCAACGCCAGTATCCGGTGTCCGCCGATTTGAGCGGCAACATCGGTTTGGGCAGTCGAGAGCATCTGCTGGATGAACTCGCCGCGTTGGACGAGCAACGCAACAAGCTGGCTCTGGAACAAGGCCTCGTCATGCTCGCTGCCGCGAAGGAGCGGGCCATCGCCGACGGCGTGAGTTCGCCAGAAACCAGGCAGCGCCATGGCGATCTTCTGGAAAGCCTGCGCGAGCTTGGAAATGACATCCGCCTGCTGGTGATCGGTCGCCAGGGCGAGTCCAGTGACGGTGCCGAACTGCACGTCGGCAGCCAGTTGGAAAGTGTCATTCGCATCATGCGCCGCCCTTTACTGGTGACGCCGACCCGCTTCAAGCAGCCGGAAAGCGCGATGCTGGCCTTCGATGGCGGCGCCACCACGCGCAAGAGAGTAGAAATGCTGGCTGCAAGCCCTTTGCTGAAAGGACTGCCTATCCATCTGGTGATGGTCGGAACCGAGACGATGGAGAACTCGGCGCAGATGGAGGCGGCCTGTTCAATACTGGCCTCGGCAGGGCACAAGGTACATACGGCCATCCGAACTGGGGAGGTTGAGCCCGCACTGCATGCCTACCAAGAAGAGCACGGTGTTGATCTGCTCGTGATGGGCGCCTACGGGCATTCTCGAATCCGGCAATTCCTGGTGGGGAGCACCACTGCCCACATGCTGCGCACTACTACCACTCCGTTGCTTCTGTTGCGCTAGGTCGGTGCCGGGGAGCGCGCCCGAAGGCGCGGGCCAATTTCCCTCATTTGCTGCCTGTTCCGACAGGCAGCTGGTGACGGCTTTTTACTGCTTCTCAACCACAGAAAATGGTTCCGACTGTTCAGGGCTCGGCAGACAAATGGGGGGCAACCGCTGGAAATATTTCTGTGTCTTGTAGGTGGAGGAGTACAGGCCATGCGCAGTTGGCAGCACTGATTTCAATGGTCGTATTTCGTTAACGATTTTCGATTATTGTTGGCTCATCTTGTCACTCTTGACCCAACGACCATGACCGATCCCCTCAAGACCGACCGCCGCCCCTGGGCTGTATTTCTGATATTCCTTCGCCTAGGGCTGACCTCCTTCGGCGGCCCAATCGCTCACCTGGGCTATTTCCGCGATGAGTTCGTGGTGCGCCGACAATGGTTGAGCGAGCGCAGCTATGCGGATCTGGTTGCCCTTTGCCAGTTTCTGCCAGGGCCGGCCAGCAGCCAGGTCGGTATCGCGCTCGGTCTGTCGCGCTCTGGCTATCGCGGCGCGCTGGCCGCGTGGCTGGGCTTCACCTTGCCTTCCGCAATTGCCCTGATCTTCTTCGCACTCGGCATCGCCAGTTATGGTGATGCCATGCCTGCTGGCGTGCTGCACGGTTTGAAGGTGGTGGCCGTGGCGGTGGTCGCCCAGGCGGTCTGGGGCATGGCGCGCAATCTGTGTCCTGATGCACCGCGTATTTCCATCATGGCGGCGGCGACCTGCTTCGTGCTGCTCGTACCCTCTGCCTGGGGGCAAGTGAGTGTCATCATCCTTGCCGCCATCGTCGGCCTGCTGCTGTTCAAACCACAGCAGGGCGAGGCCCATGATCCACTACCGATCAGCGTGCGACGTCGCGTTGGCTTGTTCTGGCTGGCCCTGTTCTTTGCCCTGCTGCTGGGGCTGCCGTTGCTGACAGCTGTGTTCCCGAACCAGACATTGGCGATGGTGGATGCCTTCTACCGCTCCGGTTCGCTGGTATTCGGTGGCGGGCATGTCGTACTGCCGCTGTTGCAAGCTGAGGTCGTACCAACAGACTGGGTCGACAACGACGCATTCCTTGCGGGCTATGGCGCGGCGCAGGCCGTGCCGGGTCCGCTGTTCACCTTCGCAGCCTTTCTCGGCGCCTCGATGAACCAAGCACCCACTGGCTGGCTTGGCGGCCTGATCTGCCTTCTGGCGATCTTTGCGCCGTCTTTCCTGCTTGTGGTGGGGGCCTTGCCGTTCTGGGAACACCTGCGCCGTAACCTGCGCACGCAGGCTGCACTGCTGGGCATCAATGCGGCCGTGGTCGGCCTGCTGCTGGCCGCTCTCTACCAGCCGGTATGGACCAGTGCGATTCATGGCCCGAAAGACTTTGGCCTGGCCCTCGTGGCACTGGTGGCGTTGATGTTCTGGAAGCTGCCGCCGTGGCTGGTCGTGCTCGGCAGCGGTATCCTGGGCGGGTTGTTGAGCATTGCCCTGTGAGAGGCGGCGAGTGACCGACAAAGACCTCTATGGCGGGTTGATACGCCTGCACATCCTGCACCACGCCGCTGAGGCTCCCATTTTCGGGCTGGCCATCATCGAAGAGTTGCGACACCACGGCTAAGCGATGCAAGACAAGTCCCACTGGGAGTCCGTGTACACCCACAAGGCAGCCGACGCGGTGAGCTGGTACCAGCCACATGCAGACAGCTCCCTCGCGCTGATTCGTCAAACAGGTATCGCTGCGGATGCTGCGATCATCGATGTCGGCGGCGGTGCTTCGACCTTGGTGGACGACTTGTTGGCAGCGCATTACAGCGACCTGACCGTGCTCGATATTTCGGCCGCCGCGCTCGATGTGGCGCGTCATCGACTGGGAGGCGCCGCCAGCGCCGTACATTGGCTGGAGGCAGATATCACCCAGGTGGACTTTCCCGAGCACCGCTTCGCGCTCTGGCATGACCGCGCTGTGTTCCATTTTCTAACCGATGCCGCAGACAGAGCGCGTTATCTCAACGCTGTGGGGCGTGCGGTCAAGCCTGGCGGCTTTGTGGTCGTGGGCACCTTCGCCGAGGACGGCCCGGAGCAGTGCAGCGGTTTGCCTGTCAGACGATACAGCGCCGACACCCTGTACGATGAGTTTGGCGCGCAGTTTGAGCTGCTGGGGAAGGCTGAGGAAAACCACCATACGCCGTTTGGGACGGTGCAGAAGTTCCTCTACTGCTATTGCAGAAAGCTCGGCTGACGTCTTTCCGGTGAGACGACAGTAGGCGGCCCTGTTAAGTACTCCTATCGAGCACTGTCCCCGTTTTTCGGGGCACGAGAAACTTGGACGAATGGCAGCTCCTGGCCGGTTTCTGCCTGTTGCGTCTCTGCTGCCCACTGGCCAAGTCGGATGCACGCGGTGGTCAGTACCAATGCAATTGACTGGTCAAATGGGTGCAATTGCGCAGGTATGGACTTCAAGCCCCAATTTCCTGGAAAAGAGGTTCTTTCTATGGACATCCGACATCAGAGATTGAGTAGCGGAATGTCTGAGCTGAAGTCATGTCCATGGCTGTTCTTCTTTCCTTTACATCGATGAGTGCTTCGCGGACCTCACTGGTATTGCTGGCGACCTCACTCAACTAGGCCGCGATGTTCGGGCCAAGGTACTGCGGTGCACCGGCATTCCCGTGGGCGTGGGTATCGCCCGCACCAAGACGCTGGCGAAGCTGGCTAATCACACTGCCAAGCGCCTGCTGAGCCACACCGGCGGTGTGGTCGATATCTGCGATCCGTTCAAGCGTGATTGGGTACTGCGTAACACCCAGGTCAAGGAGGTGTGGGGCATCGGTAAACGGATGACCGCGCACCTCGAGGCCATGGGCATTCGCACGGCGATGGACCTGGCCAAGGCCGACCCATGGACCCTCCGGCAAACATTCAGTGTGGTGGTCGAGAAGACCGCTCGGGAGCTCGCCGGCACTCCTTGTCTCGAACTTGAGGAGGCCGCACCGCCGAAGCAGGAGATCTGCTGTAGTCGGATGTTCGGCAAGCGGCTGACCGAATTGGCGCCGATTAAGCAGGCGGTGGCCACCTACACCGGGCGAGCGGCGGAAAAGCTGCGGGACCAGGGTTCAGTCTGCAAGCGCATGCGGGTAAGCATTCGCACAGGCATGTTCAATCCGGGGGAAGCCAGGTACGCCGAAGGCGCGCTGGTTGAGCTGCCCTATCCTACGAATGACACGCTGCTGCTCACCCGGGCGGCCAGCGAGGCCGTGGGGCAGATCTACCGGCCGGGTTTTCGCTACAGCAAGGCCGAAGTGCTGCTGATGGACCTGCGGCGGCCGGGAGAGTTTTCCGGGGACCTGTTCGCGATCACGCAGCCGGTGGCTTGTGACCGGCTGATGACGGTGCTGGATGAGATCAACGGTAAGTATGGGCGAGGGACGATGCGTACGGCCAGCGTCCCGCATGCCCCCGATTGGGGGATGCGCCGCGAGATGATGAGCCGTTCATATACGACGCGGATCGATCAGCTGTGGCGGGTGCACTGATCCCGGCAGTCATCGAGTGGGTGGGAACACACGTATAGCAGCGCCGACGCTGCGGACCGTGACGCGGTACGGTCGGTTGGTGCAAGCCCCGCCAACGGCGGGGCTGCCAGACGCTATCAGAAGGCCATACCCACCTTCACGCCAAACTCGTCACGCTTGAGTTTGTTGTTGTCGGCCACGGGCGAATCTTCGTCGATCTTGTACTCGGTACGGGTGTAGTACACGCCCGCCTGGATCGGCAGGTTGCCCTGCTGGTTCATCAGCAGCGTGACTTCCGCATAGGGGTTGGTGCGGTCTTTCATGTCGACGGTGTCGCTGCCGAAGTCATCCACCTTCAGGCGGGCGCGGCCATCGATGGTATGACGGGCACCCACTTCGACACGCAGGGTCGAGGCGTCGAACTGGTGGTTGTAGCCCAGTGCGGCCTTGGCAAACGGCGACTTGTAGGTCAGCTTGGTGTCCAGGTCGTTGATTTCAGGCTCGAAGCGCGTCCAGCTGTAGCCACCGCCGACGATGACGTCGACGAAGTTGCGCGCATCCAGCGCGGCACGCCAGCCGAGGTCGAGGTCGGCCTGGGCTTCCTTGAGCTTGTTGTCGTTCTTCTTGCCGTATTTTGCTTCGGCGCCGATCTGGTAGATGAAGCCGGATTCAGCGGTCATCTTGTTGCCGAAGTTGGCGAAGACGCCGCCTTGGCCCATGTGCTCCTTGTCGGAGTCGCTGCCGCCTTCGAACTTGAATTTGTCATACGAGCCAAGCAGGCCGAAGGTGAACAGAGGGTCGGTGCTTGGGGCGGCCATCGCGGCCAGCGGGGCGCCCAACAGAGCCAGGACGCAGGTGTGACGCAGCAGTTTTGCAGTAAACATTCGCCAATGTCTCCATGACATGTGAAAAAAAAGTGAATGGATTTTTTCGAGATAACGGCCACGGCGAAAGTTCAAAGAAATGCTGACACGCTGCGAAATTCGTCTAGGTGCGGTAGCCCTGCAGCTCCTCGACCAAGGCCTGTGGCAAGCAGAGGGACTGGCTGCGCTCGCGGCGTTCGGCAAGCCGCCGCTGGCCGGGCAGGCGCACGCCGGGTTGTTCAAGCATTGCCATGAACAGTGTTTCGGCATGTGTCAGGTAATCGCTGCCAACGCGCGCCGGGTCGATCAGCAACAGCAAATGCGCCACCCCGGGCGCTTCGCCTTGTGCATCGAAGAACGAACTGGCCTGAAAGCCGAAATGGCTGCCGGTCAGGCCTGCTGTGAGCAGTTCGACCATCAGCGCCAGTGCAGCGCCTTTGGCATCGCCCATAGGCACCATGCTGCCGCCCAGGGCCGCGTCCGGGTCGGTCGTGTCAGCGCCATCTTTATCCAGGGCCCAGCCCAGCGGAATAGCCGCCCCGGCGTTCTTGGCCAACATCACCTTGCCTCGTGGCACCTTCGACAACGAGAGATCGATCACCACCGGCTCGGCGTTCAGGCGCGGTGAGGCAAAGGCAATGGGGTTGGTACCGAACAGTGGCGTGCGCCCGCCCCAGGGGGCGATCGCCGCAGGCGCATTGCTCAGGGCCAGGGCTAGCAACCCCTCACGGGCTGCCCGTTCTACCGGGTATCCGGCGACGCCGAAATGGTGGGAGCGGCGGATAGCCAACGCGGCAATACCCAGGTGCCGGGCCACCGCGGTGGCGGGTTCGAAGCCTGCGTCAATGGCGGCAAATGCCAAGCCGTTGCGGGCGTCCACCCGGACCATGGCGCCTTCGACGGTGACGTCAGGCACAGCCGCGGCGTTCACTTTGCCAGTGCGTATTTGCGCGAGGTAAAACGGCAGGCGCGACAGGCCGTGGGAGGGCAGGCCGTCTTGCTCGGCAAGCACCAATGCCCGTGCACAACTTAGCGCTGCGTGTTCCGGCATGCCGGCGCGACGCAGGGCGTGCACCGCCAGGGCCAAGGCCTGTTGAACGGTCATGTGCTTGGTCATGGGCGGCTCCTTGTGATCAATGGCTGGGTGGGGTGTTTTGCAACGGCCTCACAACACCCGGCTTGCCTTGGATTCGGCCTTTGGCGCCGTTGCCGGGCGGTTGGCAGAAGCGAGTTCGGCGCGAGCCTTGGCCAGGTCGAGCTTGCCTTCCCAGCGGGCAATGGCGAGCGTGCCGACCACGTTGCCCATCATGTTGGTCAGCGCCCGTACCTCGTTGAGAATGCGGTCGATGCCCAAAATCAGCGTGATGGCCGCGACCGGGATGATGTCGTGGCTGGCCAGTGTGGCAGTCAGCACGATCAATGCTGCCCCGGCCACGCCCGCGCCGCCCTTGGAGGTGATCAACAGAATGATCAGCAGGCTCAGCTGATGGCCCCATGACAAGTCGATATTCAACGCCTGCGCCAAAAACAGCGCGGACATGGTCAGGTAGATCGCAGCCCCGTCGAGGTTGAACGAGTACCCGGTTGGCAGCACCAGGCCGACCACGGATTTCTCGCAGCCCAGGCGTTCCATCTTTTGCATCAGGCGGGGCAACACCGATTCGGTGGTCGAAGTCCCGAGGACAATCAGCAGTTCCTCACGGAAGTACTTGACCAGTGACCAGATGTTCACGCCGCAGGCGAAACAGATCGAGCCCAGGACGATGCCAATGAACAGCAGGCTGGAGACATACAGGCAGACGATGAGCATGCCCATCTGCTGCAGGGCACCGATCCCGTATTTGCCGATGGTGAACGCCATGGCGCCGAACGCGCCGATCGGTGCCAGCCACATGATCATGCCGACGATGCGCATCAGGGTTTCACCGACCTGTTCGATGACCCGAGCAGCAAGGCGGTTGCTGCGCGACATGGCCGACAGCGCCACGCCGAACAGTACGGAAAACAGCAGCACTTGCAACAGATTGCCACTGGCGAAGGCGCCGACCACGGAGTTGGGCACCAGTTGGGTCAACAGGCTGGATGACTCCTGGGCGTGAACCTCGCTCAGGTACTGGGACATCGCGCCGCTGTCCAGGCTGGCGGGGTCGATGTTCATGCCGGCACCGGGCTGCACCAGGTTGGCAACGATCATGCCCAGCAGCAATGCCAGTGAGGTCACGACTTCAAAATACACAAGTGTCTTGAAGCCGACTTTGCCCAGCTCCTTGAGGCTTTCCATCCGGGCGATGCCGATGGCCACCGTGCAGAAGATGACCAGGGTAATGAGCATTTTGATCAGGCGGACGAAGGTGTCGCCCAAGGGTTTCATTTCGACCCCGAGGGCGGGCCAGCAGTAACCCAGGATAATGCCGGCGAACAGGCCGATGATGACCTGGACGTACAGGTTCTTGAGGATTTTCACGGGTGTCTCTCCGTAGCGGGTATCCCGCGCCAATCGCGTGGATCAGGGCAGGAGGGCGATCTTGTTGTTGTCGGCGCGACGCTGGGGTCAACGCGGTCGTCGTGACGGCGAGCGTTGCGGGGAGAGCACTCGAGGGTGTTGCGCGGGCATGAGCGTATTCATGAAGGTCTCCATTTATGGTTGTTTTGAGACGTACTTCTTGAAAGCAGGGTAGAGCGGGCACACGTGAAAGCGCCGTTGCCCGAAAAGGCAACGGCGTACGGGTCAAGCGCTTTCGAACAGGCGGGTCAGCACGAACTCGCGATGGCCCAGTGCCTCGGCCGCCGTGAAGCGACCGTTGGCAGTGCGCATCAGCATGTCGAGCAGGGCGTCACCGGCATCGTCCATGTTGATCTCGCGCCGCAGCAGGCCTGACACATCGACATCGATGTGTTCACCCATGGTGCGGAAGGTGCGCGGGTTGGCGCAAATCTTGATCACCGGCAGGATAGGGTTGCCGATCACGTTGCCCTGGCCGGTGGGGAAGAAGTGAGCGACATACCCTGAAGCGGCACACAGGGTGACCATTTCCGCGGCGGCGGAAGACGAATCCATGAACCACAGGCCTGGCCCGGTCGGGGCCTCGGCCTTGTCCAGTACGCCGTCTACCCGGCATTTGCGGCCGATCTTCTGGATATTGCCCAGGGCTTTTTCTTCGATCGTGGTCAGGCCACCCTCGATATTGCCCTTGGTCGGCTGCGACTCGGAAAGGTCACTGGTTTTCCAGCGGTCGATCATGGCGCTGTAGCGGTCGAACATGAACTGGAACTTCTCTCGCACGGCCGGGGTGCTGCAGCGCTCTGCAACCAGGTGCTCGCCACCGGTCAGCTCAGAGGTCTCGCCGAACACCAGGGTGCATCCTTCAGCGTACAGCTTGTCGAAGGCATTGCCGACGGTGGGGTTGGCCCCACAACCGGAGGTGGTGTCGGACTCACCGCACTTGGTCGACACCCACAGCTCCTTGATGTCGCATGGTTCGCGGCGCAACTCGGTGGCGTACTGCACGAACTCACGGGCTTTGCGCGAAGCCGCGCAAATGGTGTTGTGGTCACCGTTCTGTTCGATCCAGAAGCCTTCAACCGGCTTGCCGGTGGCGCGAATCCCTTCCACTACGCGGCGCGTCCAGCCTGGCTCGATGCCGATTACCACCACTGCTGCAACGTTAGGGTTGCTGCCGGTGCCGATCAGCGTGCGGAAGTGCAGCTCCAGGTCCTCACCGAACTGCAGGCGCCCATAAGGGTGAGGCAGGCCCAGGGTACCCTTGATGTTGTTGGCCACGGCTTCGGCCGCCGCGTTGGAGATGTCGTCCACGGGGAGAATGATCACGTGGTTGCGGATACCGACACGGCCATTGTCGCGGCGGTAGCCCATGAAAGTGCGCCCATTGAGTTCCATGCTTACCACCTCTTGGTTTTGACGTTATGGACGTGAAGGTGCTCGCCTTCGCGGATGGGCTTGATCACGCGGCCGATATCAACGCCGTACTTGATCACCGTGTCGCCTTCCTGCAGGTCGCGGATGGCCAGCTTGTGACCGATCGGAATGGCGTCACGGACGACGAATTGCAGGGTCTGGTCTTGATCCATGACCCAGCCTGTCAGCTTCTGGCCGGCTTGCACCCCTTCGACTACAACGACGCCGACGGCGTCGTCGGCGTCGTGGACGACAAAATCAATGCTCATTGTTGTTCTCCTCATTGCCGGTAAGTCATATACCGTAAGTCATGTATAGGACATAGTATGAATGATAGTCAAGGAAGTTTTTTCCATGGAAGTCGCGCTATACTTCTGCCACCTCGATTCGCCGACGACAGACGCCCATGAACGACGCCCTGCAAACCCCGCCCAAGGCCCCGACCTACCAGCCGCTGTACAGCCAGATCAAAGATTTGCTGATGGAGCGCATCAACTCGGGAGAGTGGTCACCGGGTACCTTCATCCCCAGTGAGGCCGCGTTGGCCGAAACCTACAAAGTCAGCGTGGGGACATTACGCAAGGCGCTGAACGAGCTGGTTGCCGAGAACGTGGTGGTGCGCCAGCAGGGCAAGGGCACGTCGGTCGCGACCCATGATGCGGACCATGCGTTGTTCCGCTTTTTCAACATCGGCCGGCATGACGGCGAACGCAGCATGCCGGTGTCCATCGTGCTGGCGCGCAAGGTGCGCAAGGCGTGCGCGCAGGAAGTACAGGAGTTGGGGTTGGCGACGGGCGGCAAGGTGGTCCATATCACGCGCATTCGTGAGCTGGAGGGCAAGCCGGAAATCTACGAGGAGATCGTGCTGTGCGCCGAGCGGTTCATCGGCCTGGAAAAGCAGCCTGAAGTGCTGCCCAACACGCTGTATCGCCTTTATCAGCAGCGCTTCGGCGCGACCGTGGCCCATGCCCAGGAACGCATAATCGCCATTTGCGCCAACGAGACGCATGCCCAGGCCCTGGGCATCGGCGTGGGTACACCGCTGTTGCAGATCACGCGGATTGCACTGGATTACCAAGGGCGGGCAATCGAGAAGCGTTTGTCGGTGGTCAGCTGCCAAAGCCATGCCTACCTGAACACCATCTAGGCAAGCAAAACAGCTGTTGCCCTGGGCGACCTGAGCTCACTCAAGGTCGCCCGCCTCACACGCCGGGCAAGCGCCTGTCAGATCTTGCCTGGCTTGGCCTTGAGGTTGACGGCTGTTTCCTGCACGCGCTCTGCCTTGTCTCCAGGCAGGAGGTCGAACTCGTGCAGCCCGTCCTTGCGGTAGGGGTCGCCAATCCAGCGCGGCGCCAGCAAGAACTGCTGGCTCACCAGGCTTTTTGCAGGCTCGTAACGGTCGTAGCTCAGCCCAGCCAGGTCCGACAGGGTATGTATCAGGTGCGAGCTGCTGTAGGGCCTGTTGGCCATGGCCTGCAGGTCACGCGGGTGGGCGGCCTGCCAGCTGGGTGATGTCCACAGCAGGAACGGGATGGTGTACATCGGCCGGGTCGGGTCTGCTTCGTTACGGCCCAGGCGGTCATGCTTGCCAGAGCTGTAGACGTCTTCGCCATGGTCGGACAGGTACAGCAGGAAGCCGTTGGGCGTGGTGGCTGAATAGCGCTTGATCAGGCTGGACACCACGTAATCGTTGTAGCGCACGGCGTTGTCATAGAAGTTGTAGGTTTCCACCTGGCTGTCGCTGAGCACGGTCGGTGCGCCCTGGCGATCGCCGAAGTGGGCGTAATCCTGCGGGTAGCGATAGCGGTAGTCCATGTGCGTGCCAAGCAGGTGGACGATGATGAACTTGTTCGGGGCGGGGTCTTGCAGGGCCTTTTCGAACGGGTCGAGCACCACGTCGTCGTACTGGCTGGCATTCTGGTTACGCTGGTTGTTCAGGTAGACCGGCACGTCCGTCTGCTGCGAGAACGTGGTGAGCATGGTGTTGCGCTTGGTCATCGTCTGCTGATTGGTGATCCAGAAGGTTTTGTAGCCTGCCTGTTTCATCAGGTTGATCAGCGACGGGTCGGTGAGGAAGCGGTCGGGGTTCTGCTCGTCGCCGAAGGTGAGAATCTGTTGCATCACCTCGATGGTATAGGGGCGCGGCGAGACCACGTTGCGGAACACCGTCAGGCCCTTGTCGTTGGCTGCCAGCTTGTCGAGGTTGGGCGTGGTGTCGCGGTTGTAGCCATACAGGTGCATGTGCTCGCGGGTGGTGGACTCGCCCAGTACCAGCACCAGTGTGCGTGGCGCGTCACCGCTGCTGTCCTGCAGGTTCTGCAAGGGCGGGAGCGAGGCGTTCTGGGCTAGCAGCGCCTGCATGTTGTCCAGCTGTTGGCGGTACTGCCGGTAGCCGACCACCAGTTGCCACGGCACTGCAGGCTCCATGCGCTGTTGGACCTTTTCTGCCGCTTCGGCGAAGGTGCGCTCCTGGGTGACCATCTGCTTGTAGAACGGCAATACCAGGTTGGCCGCCAGCAACAGCACGACCACCGGCAGGCGACTGCGCAGCGGCAGCGTCACTGGGCGAACGCGTTTCCAGAGCAGCACGGCCACCGCCGTGTACAGCAGCAGCGCCAGCATCAGGCCGATATTGAAATACTGGCTGAAATATTCGCTGGCTTCGGCGGTGTTCGATTCGAACATCACGAAGATGACGCTTTGCGAGAACTCCTGGTGATAGATACCGAAGTAACTCAGGCCTACCAGCGAGGCGGCCCACAGCACCACGCCGATGACTCCGGCAGTGGCACGGGTGAAACGTGGCAACAGCAGCACCGGGGCAAGCCACAGGGTGCTGAGGAACAGGGCGTCGCGAAAGCCCGCAAAGCCGGTTGTGCCGCTGAACAGCAGGAGCGCCTGGGTGACGCCAGAGAAGTACCAGAAGAACAGCAGGAGCCAGCCCAGGCCGGCCCAGTCCACGCGCTTGGGCGAGGATGGGGTTGCGGTGTTTGCCACGTGTGCCTCATTGAACCATGGCGGCAGCCGAGGGGCTGCCGCAAAGGCTGTGACGCTAGTGGGGGGATCGTGAAAATAACGTCAACGGCACATGGAAAAAGTCTTAAGGGTAGCGCAATCCGGCGCTCCAGCAATAAAGACCATAGCGGCCCCATGACCCGCGCCGAAAATCTCGACCCCTGGTCGGTTTCAGAATGCGCCTGGTCGTTCGCGTGCACCCCCCTGGGCACATTAGTGCCATGCTTGCAGGATGCTCACGGATACAGTGCGCACAGACGCACGACCTTGGGCGAGGAGGCCGCCGCACCACGCAACCGTGACGTGGCCGGTGCGCCGCAGCAGAACACGCCGGTCACTTGCCCGTCATGACCCTCAAGGCAGGGACCGTGATGCCGAGGTCCGCTGTATGCCTGATGAACTGCTTCACCTGCCCGTGATCCACAGCATCCTGAGCCGCCACAAGGACACACCCGGTGCGCTGCTGCCGATCCTTCACGCCCTCCAGCACGCCATCGGCTTCATCCCCGACACTGCCGTCGCCGACATTGCCCATGCCCTGAACCTCAGCCTGGCCGAAGTGCGCGGGGTGATCAGCTTCTATCACGATTTTCGCACCTCGCCGCCGGCGCGGCACACACTGCGCCTGTGCCGCGCGGAGTCGTGCCAGAGCCGGGGCAGTGACGCCCTGGCTGCGCAACTGCGCGAGCAGTTGGCGCTGGATGATCACGGCACCAGCGCCGACGGCGCCATCAGCCTGCGCCCGGTGTACTGCCTGGGGGCCTGCGCCTGTTCGCCGGCGCTGGAGCTTGACGGGCAGCTCCACGCGCGCCTCACCCCCGAGCGCTTGCGGGCCTTGGTGAACGGTTGCCTGGAGGACACCCCATGTTGAAGCTGTTTATTCCCTGCGACTCGGTGGCCCGCGCCGTGGGCGCCGACCTCGTTGCCCAGGCCCTGCAGCGTGAAGCCGAGCGTCGTCAGCTGCCGCTGGACATCCAGCGCACCAGCTCGCGCGGCTTGTACTGGCTGGAGCCGCTGGTGGAGTACGCAAGCGGCGAAGCCCGCAAGGGGTTTGGCCCAGTCACCCCCGAAGACGTCCCTTCACTGCTGGACGTGTTGGCGGAGCAGCCCGACGGCCACCCGCTGGCACTGGGGCCCGTGGAGGAAATCCCGTACCTGAAGACCCAGCAACGCCTGCTGTTCGCCCGCGCCGGTATCACCCGGCCGTTGTCGCTGGATGACTACCGCAGCCATGGCGGTTTCACAGGCCTTCAGCGCGCCATCGCGCAGGGCGCCGCCGAGGTGGTCGCCGCCGTGCTCGACTCCGGCCTGCGTGGCCGTGGCGGGGCGGCGTTCCCGGCCGGCATCAAGTGGCGCACGGTGCGTGACGCCGGCGCAGAGCAGAAGTATGTGGTGTGCAACGCTGACGAAGGCGATTCCGGTACTTTCGCCGATCGCATGCTGATGGAGGGTGACCCTTTCCTGCTGATCGAAGGCATGATCATCGCTGGCCTCGCTGTCGGCGCAGACAAGGGCTACCTCTACGTGCGCTCGGAATACCCGGCTGCCATTCGCGTACTCGATCAGGCCCTGGCTATAGCCCGCGCTGCCGGCTACCTGGGCAAAGACGTGGCGGGCAGCGGCTTCGCTTTCGACCTGCAGGTCCGGGTCGGCGCTGGCGCTTACATCTGCGGCGAGGAAACCGCGCTGCTCGAATCCATCGAAGGCAAGCGCGGCATCGTCCGCGCCAAACCACCGCTACCGGCATTGCAGGGGCTGTTCGGGCGGCCGACGCTGGTGCACAACGTGCTGACGCTGGCTTCGGTGCCCGTCATTCTCGCCAAGGGCGCGGCGTTCTACCGTGACTTCGGCATGGGCCGTTCGCTGGGTACTTTGCCGTTCCAACTGGCGGGCAATGTTCGCCAGGGTGGCCTGGTGGAGCGCGCCTTCGGCTTGACCCTGCGCGAGCTGGTCGAAGGCTACGGCGGTGGTACGGCCAGTGGCCGGCCATTGAAAGCGGCGCAAGTGGGTGGCCCGCTGGGCGCCTGGGTCCCGCCCAGCCATTTCGACACCCCGCTGGACTACGAGGCGTTCGCCGCCATGGGCGCGATGATCGGCCACGGCGGCGTGGTGGTGGCCGACGATACGCTGAACATGGCCAGCATGGCGCGCTTCGCCCTGCAGTTCTGCGCTGAAGAATCCTGTGGCAAATGCACCCCGTGCCGCATCGGCTCGACCCGTGGCATGGAGGTGGTCGACCGCCTGATCGCCACCCGCGACCTCACCGAGCGCCACGACCAGGCCCTGTTGCTGCGCGACCTGTGCGACACCCTGCAGTACGGCTCGCTGTGCGCCATGGGCGGCATGACCGCCTACCCGGTGGCCAGCGCGCTCAAGTACTTCCCCGCCGATTTCGGGCTGACCACCACGGAGGCCGCGCAGTGATCAATTACTTCGACCCTGAGACCGATCTCGGCACGCCCGAGCGCCACAACGCCGTGCAGGTCAGCCTGAGCATCGATGGGCGTAGCATCAGGGTGCCGGCCGGCACTTCCGTGATGCGTGCTGCGGCCCTGCTCGGCACCAGCATCCCCAAGCTCTGCGCCACCGACAGCCTGGAAGCTTTTGGTTCGTGCCGTTTGTGCATGGTCGAGATCGACGGCATGCGCGGCTACCCGGCATCCTGCACCACGCCGGTCAGCGAAGGCATGGTGGTGCGCACGCAAACGCCGCGCCTGGCTGGCCTGCGACGCAACGTCATGGAGCTGTACATCTCCGACCACCCCCTCGACTGCCTGACCTGCTCGGCCAACGGCAACTGTGAACTGCAGACGGTCGCCGGCCAGGTCGGCCTGCGCGAGGTGCGTTACGGCTATGACGGTGCCAACCACCTGGCCGAGCACAAGGACGTGTCCAACCCGTATTTCGACTACGAACCCAGCAAATGCATCGTTTGCAGCCGCTGCGTGCGCGCCTGCGAAGACATCCAGGGCACCTTCGCCCTGACCCTCACCGGCCGCGGTTTCGCCTCGCGGGTGGCCGCGGCGGGGGGTGACGACTTCCTCAGCTCCGAATGCGTGTCGTGCGGTGCTTGCGTGCAGGCCTGCCCAACCGCCACGCTGACCGAAAAAAGCCTGGTCGAGCGCGGCCAGCCGGAGCGGGCGGTGATTACCACGTGCGCCTACTGTGGTGTCGGCTGCTCGTTCCGTGCCGAAATGAAAGGCGACCAGCTGGTACGCATGGTCCCGGACAAGAACGGCGGCGCCAACCATGGGCACGCCTGTGTCAAGGGCCGCTTCGCCTGGGGCTATGCGACCCACCCGGACCGTATTACCACGCCGATGATTCGCAAACGCCTGGAAGACCCCTGGCAGGAAGTCAGCTGGGAGGAAGCGGTCACTTATGCGGCCCGCGAGTTGCGGCGTATCCAGCTCAAGTACGGGCGCGACTCGATTGGTGGCATCACCTCCAGCCGCTGTACCAATGAAGAAGCCTACCTGGTGCAGAAACTGGTGCGTACGGCGTTTGGCAACAACAACGTCGACACCTGTGCGCGGGTCTGCCATTCGCCCACCGGCTATGGCCTCAAGCAGACCCTGGGTGAATCGGCCGGTACACAGGGCTTCGATTCGGTGATGCAGGCCGATGTAGTCCTGGTGATCGGTGCCAACCCCACTGACGCTCACCCGGTGTTCGGCTCGCAGCTCAAGCGCCGCCTGCGCCAGGGCGCGCGGCTTATCGTCATCGACCCCCGACGCATCGACCTGGTGGACTCGCCCCACGCCCGTGCCGAGTTGCACTTGCAGCTGCGCCCAGGCACCAACGTGGCCATGCTCAACGCCTTGGCCCATGTGATCGTCACGGAGGGCCTGCTGGCGCAACGCTTCATCGATGCCCGTTGTGAACCCGAGGACTTTGCGCGCTGGCGCGCCTTCGTCAGCCTGCCGGACAACGCCCCTGAGGTGCTAGGCCCCGTTTGTGGCGTGCCGGCCGAACAGATACGCGCTGCCGCCAGGCTCTATGCCAGCGCTGGCAACGCGGCGATCTACTACGGCCTGGGAGTGACCGAACACAGCCAGGGCAGCACCGCAGTGATGGGCATCGCCAATTTGGCCATGGCCACCGGCAACATCGGCCGTGAGGGGGTAGGGGTGAACCCGCTGCGTGGCCAGAATAACGTGCAGGGTTCGTGCGACATGGGCTCGTTCCCCCATGAACTGCCAGGCTATCGGCACATCTCCAACGAGGCGGTGCGAGCCGAGTTCGAGCAGGCCTGGGGCGTGACCTTGCAGCCCGACCCAGGTCTGCGTATCCCCAACATGTTCGAGGCGGCGCTGGATGGCAGCTTCAAGGCGCTGTACTGCCAGGGCGAGGACATCGCCCAGAGCGACCCCAACACCCAGCACGTCACCGCAGCGCTGCGCGCCATGGAGTGCGTGGTGGTGCAGGACATCTTTCTCAACGAGACGGCCAAATTCGCCCATGTGTTCCTGCCGGGCAGCTCGTTCCTGGAGAAGGACGGCACCTTCACCAATGCCGAGCGGCGTATTTCGCGGGTACGCAAGGTCATGGAGCCGCTGGCGGGCAAGGCCGACTGGGAAGCCACCGTAGCCCTGGCCAACGCCCTGGGCTACCCGATGCGCTACCGCCACCCTGGCGAAATCATGGACGAAATCGCCCGCCTGACGCCGAGCTTCCACCGCGTCAGCTACGCCGAGCTCGACCGCCACGGCAGCCTGCAGTGGCCCTGCAACGATGCCGCGCCCGACGGCACGCCAACCCTGCATATCGATCAGTTCGTGCGCGGCAAGGGGCGTTTCATGCTCACCGGTTACGTGCCCACGGACGAGAAGGTCAACCACCGTTACCCGCTGCTGCTGACCACTGGGCGCATCCTCAGCCAGTACAACGTCGGCGCCCAGACCCGGCGCACCGGCAACGTCGCCTGGCATGATGCCGACCGCCTGGAAATCCACCCGAGCGATGCCGAAAGCCGCGGCATCCGTGACGGCGACTGGGTCGGTATCGGCAGCCGCGCCGGGCAGACGGTGTTGCGCGCCAAGGTCAGTGGCCGGGTGGCGCCGGGGGTGGTGTACACCACCTTCCACTTCCCCGAGTCCGGCGCCAACGTAATCACCACAGACAATTCCGACTGGGCCACCAACTGCCCCGAGTACAAGGTCACGGCGGTGCAGGTGATGAAGGTGTTCCAACCGTCGCAGTGGCAGAAACGCTATCAGGACTTCAGCGATGAGCAGCGGCGTTTGCTCGAGGAGCGCCATTGTGCGAAACACGCCGAGGTGCGCCGATGAGCAGCGGCAACCTGGTCAAGATGGCCAACCAGATTGCCCACTACTTTGACAGCGAGCCTGATCATGGCTTGGCAGTGAAGGGGGTGCGGCAGCACTTGCAGAGCTTTTGGACGCCGGCGATGCGCCGGCAGTTGGGGGATTGGATCGAGGCGAATGCGGGGGAGGGGGTGGACCCTAAGGTGGTGGAGGCATTGACTTAGCGTTTGCTTGTACGCCGCGTGGCCACAGGAATGGCGTTAGCTTCTGGAACAAAAATGAAATGTCCGTCATGTTTGCCAGGCCCCACCCAGCGCAATGCTACGCTCGCGGAAACATTCGTCACGGATACCTACCATGGACATGAACTGGCACCAGGCCCTGCAAGAGAGCCTGAGCTGGCTTGCAATCGCCTCGTTCATCACATTGATCGGCTTTACCCTTTGCGCGACCTTGGCCGTGAGGTACACGCGCTGGGGCGGCCAGTTCTGGCAGCTCGCCGGCCCGTATTTCACCTTCAGGCGCAGTTGGCGGCCACTGCTGGTGTTTGCCGCGCTGCTGGTCCTGACGCTGTTTTCGGTGCGCATGAACGTGCTGTTCTCGTTCTGGTACAACGGCTTCTACAGTGCCCTGCAAGCCCTCGACCAAACGGCCTTCTGGTACCTGCTTGGGGTGTTTGCGGTACTGGCTACCCTGCATGTGCTGCGCTCACTGCTCACGTTCTACGTGACCCAGGCCTTCAGCATCCGCTGGCGAGTCTGGCTGACCGAACGCTTGACCAGTGACTGGATGCACGGCGATGCCTACTACCGTGGGCAGTTCCTTGCAGAGCCCGTGGACAACCCCGACCAGCGTATCGAACTCGACGTCAACGCGTTCGTCAGTAACTCCGTGTCGCTGGCCCTCGGTGCCGTCAGCGCCCTGGTGTCGCTGGTGGCCTTCACCGGTATTCTCTGGGGCCTGTCGGCGCCGTTGGCGGTGGCGGGTGTGGAAATCCCACGGGCGATGGTGTTCGCGGTATACGTCTATGTGTTGATCGCCACCTGGATCGCCTTCCGCCTTGGGCGGCCGTTGATCCGCCTGAACTTCCTCAACGAAAAACTCACCGCCAACTTTCGTTACGCGTTGATGCGCCTGCGTGAAAACGCTGAAAACGTTGCCTTTTACCAAGGCGCGCCGGTCGAGCGGGCGACGTTGCTTGGCCGCTTTGGTGCGCTGATCATCAACGTGTGGGCGCTGGTGTTCCGAAACCTGAAGTTCAGCGGCTTCAACCTGGGCGTCAGCCAGGTCGCCGTGGTGTTCCCGTTCATCCTTCAGGCACCGCGGTTTTTCAGTGGCGCGATCAAGCTCGGCGATGTCATGCAGACGTCTCAGGCGTTTGGCCAGGTTCAGGATTCGCTGTCGTTCTTCCGTGAGTCCTACGATACCTTCGCCCAGTACCGCGCCACGCTCGACCGTCTGACCGGTTTTCTCGATGCCAACCAGCAGGCCAGCGAACTGCCGCGGGTCAGTACCAAGGCGCAGACCCAGGCCCTGGATATCGTCGGCCTACAGGTCCGCCGCCCCGACGGTCACGCGTTGATCGCCGACCTCGACCTGCGCCTGCACGCTGGCCAGGCGTTGCTGATCAAAGGCCCTTCGGGCAGCGGCAAGACCACCTTGTTGCGTGCCCTGGCTGGCTTGTGGCCCTACGCTGAGGGCGAGGTCGGGCGGCCCATCGGCACCGAGGCGCTGTTCCTTTCGCAGCGCCCTTATCTGCCCCTGGGTGACCTGCGTACCGCCATTGCCTACCCGGCCGATGCAGCGCCGCAGGACCATGGGCGCATGCAGCAGGCCCTGCGCCAGGTCAACCTGGCCCACTTGGCTGAACGGCTGGAGGTGAGCTGCGACTGGTCGCATATCCTGTCAGTCGGTGAGCAGCAGCGGCTGGCATTCGCCCGGGTGCTGTTCAACCGGCCGCACGTGGTGTTTCTCGACGAGTCCACCTCGGCGATGGATGAAGGGCTGGAGCATGCGCTGTATTCGCTGTTGCGCAGCGAGATGCCGCAGACCTTGCTGGTGAGTGTCGGCCACCGCAGCACGCTGGCGGGGTTCCATACCCATCGGCTGGAAGTAGACGGGCAAGGGGGGTGGTCGTTGCTGGAGCAGCGGCCGGAAGTCGAGATTCCGGTATAGGTTTAACGCAACGTACCCACACCCACCAAGGTAGCCCCCGCGAACCCGGCGCCGACCAGAAAGGTAGCTTGGAAGCCGACCCCATCCCACAACAGCCCGGCCACCACACTGGCCACCAGCAGGGCGACGCCGGTCAGCAGGTTGAACAGACCGAAGGCGGTGCCGCGCAGGTTGACGGGGGCGCTGTCGGCGATCAGGGCGGCGAAGATGCCCTGGGTAAAGCCAAGGTGCAGCCCCCAGGCCACCACGCCCAGTACCAGACCTGACCAGCCCGGCATCAGGGCCAGCAGCAGGTCGGCGGTGACGAGCAGGGCAAGACCGATCATCAGCACGCCACGGCGGCCGGCACGGTCCGAGAGGACCCCGGCCGGGTAAGCCGACAGCGAGTAGGCCAGTGCCATCAATACCAGCACTGCCGGTGCCCATAGCGGTGCCAGGCCCATGTCTTGCGCACGCAGCAGTAAAAAGGCTTCGCTGAAGCGCGCCAGCGTGAAAGCCATGGCCAAGCCGGTCAGCCGCCAATAGGCCGGCCCCAGCCGCACCCGTTCACCCCAGGCCAACGGCATGCGCACCGGCTGCGTCGAGTGTGGTGCCTGGGGCTCGTGTACGAAGGCGACCAGGATGTAGACGGCAAGAAAGGCGGGGATCACTGCCACCCAGAACACCGTCTGGAAATGGCTCGCGGTCAGCCACATCAGCCCGATCGCCAGCAATGGCCCCAGGAAGGCACCGACAGTGTCCAGCGCCTGGCGCAGGCCGAACGCCGCGCCACGCAGCTCGGCCGGCGTCACATCGGCCACCAGCGCATCCCGCGGCGCACCGCGGATACCCTTGCCGATACGGTCGACGAAGCGCGCCCCGATCAGCCAGTCCAGCCCCGACGCCAGGGGGAACACCGGTTTGGTCAGTGCACCCAGGCCATAGCCCAGCACCGTCAGCAGCTTGCGCTTGCCCAGACGGTCGCTGAGGGCGCCGGAGAAGACCTTGGTGATCGACGCGGTCGCCTCGGCGATGCCTTCGATTACACCCACCGCCACCACCGACGTGCCGAGGACAGTGACCATGTACAGCGGCAGCAGGGCGTGGATCATCTCCGAGGAAATGTCCATGCACATCGACACCAGGCCCAGCGCCCAGACGCTGCGGGGGATCTTTGGCAAAGCCTGGGCGGTGACCCTGTGCGGGTTTTTCTCGACGCTGCGCATCGTCCCCTCGGCAGTGTGGTTACGTTCGAAACTGTAGGAGCCAATCGGCAGGATGCAAATCGGATGAGCGGGCAGGGCGCGAGACGCTGCGATATGCAGACGTGATCGGGCGGCGCCAGAAAGGGATGCGTCGGCCTTGATCCCAGTCTTTAGACAAGTTCCGTTACAAACATGTAAATTTCGTAAATAAGATTTAATCACAATTGAGAATCACTATATTTACCCACCCTGTTGGCCCCCAAGCAGTTCGCGGGGCCGGTGGGCGAAGGCCCCCGGCTTCCTGGCAGGGATGTGCCCTTTCGCCCACGAGTCGCAGGAGATGTACCCATGCAGTCAAGAACCTCACCCAACAGCCTGGCCCTGGCGTTTGTCGCACTGGCATCGCCGGCCATGATGGCGACCGCAGCCGAAGGCGAGGAGCGGCGCACCGGTGAGGTGCTGGCAGTACCGGTGCCCGACAGCGCGCTGGTGATCCAGGACACCCTGGTGACCGCCGAGCGCGAGGCCCGTCAGGCGCTGGGGTCGTCGGTGATCACGGCAGAAGACATCCAGCGTCGCCCGCCGGCCAACGACCTGTCCGACATCATCCGCCGCGAGCCCGGGGTCAACCTGACCGGCAACAGTGCCAGCGGTGCGCGTGGCAACAACCGTCAGATCGACCTGCGCGGCATGGGGCCGGAGAACACCCTGATCCTCATCGACGGCAAGCCGTCCAGCGCGCGCAATGCGGTGCGCTATGGCTGGAACGGTGCCCGCGATACCCGTGGCGAAACCAACTGGGTGCCGGCCGAGGCGGTCGAGCGCATCGAGATCCTGCGTGGCCCGGCGGCTGCACGTTACGGGTCCGGTGCCATGGGCGGTGTGGTGAACATCATCACCAAGCGCCCCACCGACGAACTCAAGGGCAACCTCAACCTCTACACACAGATGCCCGAAGACAGCGCCGAAGGCGCCAGCCGCCGGGCCAACTTCAACCTCAGCGGCGGGCTCACCGACGACCTTGGTTTCCGTTTGTACGGTGGCCTGGCGAAGACCGACGCCGACGACCTGGACATCAACGCCGACCACGCCAACAGCGCGCTGGTGGCTGGCCGTGAGGGTGTGCGCAACAAGGACATCAACGGCCTGCTGAGCTGGAAGCTGAACGACGAGCATCGCCTGGAAGCCAGCGCCGGCTACAGCCGCCAGGGCAATATCTATGCGGGCGACACCATGAACAGTAACGGCGGTGGCAACCTCGACCTGATCTCCAGCTTGTATGGCCACGAGACCAACGTCATGCAGCGCAACACCTATGACCTGACTCACCTGGGCGACTTCACCTGGGGCACCAGCAAGACCACCCTGGCCTATGAGTACGTGCGCAACTGGCGCCTCAACGAAGGCCTGGCCGGCGGCCCGGAAGGCGCGATCAATGACAGCGGTGCGGCCATGTCGCGGCTGCGTAACACGCGCCTTGCCAGTGAGGTCAACCTGCCGTTCGCCATGGGCAGCACCGAGCATGTGCTGACCCTCGGCGGCGAATACCTGTACGAGTCGCTCAACGACCAGGGCTCATTCCGCCCGCAGAGTTTCGACCCCAGCGGTGGCGGCAATGATGTGATCAGCGGTTTCGACCGCAGTGATTCGAAGATGACCGCCAAGAGCTACGCGCTGTTTGTCGAAGACAACCTCATTGTCGGCAATACCACCGTCACCCCCGGCCTGCGCTTCGACCACCACGAAACGTTCGGGGACAACTTCAGCCCAAGCCTCAACCTGTCGCACAAGCTGACCGAGGCGTTGTCGGTCAAGGGCGGAATCGCCCGTGCGTACAAGGTGCCCAACCTGTACCAGTCCAACCCCAACTACCTGCTCTACAGCCGCGGCAATGGCTGCAGCGTGCAACAGAGCAATGCCGGTGGCTGCTACCTGCAGGGCAACGCCGACCTCAAGCCGGAAATCAGCGTCAACAAGGAAATCGGCCTGCTGTATGACCGTGGTACCTGGCGCACCAGTGCGACGTACTTCCGCAACGATTACAAGAACAAGATCATCGGCGACACCGATGTGCTGTACACCATCAACAACGGCCGCCGTGTTACCCAATGGGAGAACGCCGGCAAGGCACGGGTGGAAGGGATCGAGGGCAACCTGTTCATTGAACTGGCCCCGACCCTGGACTGGAACACCAACCTGACCTGGATGCTCGACAACGACAACCGCGAAACGGGCGAGCCGCTGTCGGTGATCCCCGAGTACACGGTCAACAGCACCCTCGACTGGCGCGCTACCGACAAGCTGTCGTTCCAGGTGGCAGGCACCTATTACGGCAAGCAAAAGTCGCCGTCCTACAACTACCGCACCCAGGAACACTACGACGCAGAGGCCCAGCAGGATGTCGAGGCGTACGGCCTGGTGGATGTGAGCGCCGGGTACAGGTTCAACGCCAACTATGACGTGCGGGTGGGCGTGAACAACGTGTTCGACAAGCAGATCCTGCGCGGTGGCAATGCCAGCAGTTCGGGGGCCAATACCTATAACCAGCCGGGCCGAGCGGTCTTTGCTTCCTTGAATATTTCCTTCTGAGCCTTGGGGCTGCCCGGCAGCCCCACAACGATCACCAAGGAGCTCCCGATGAGCACAGCCCCTGCCTGGCTGCAGATAGTCTCGCGTAGCAGCGCTGCACTGTTCGGTGGCTATGCGCTCACCTACGCCGCCAGTGCCTGCCTGGCGCGGCTGCTGCCACTGTCGCCCGCCGACGCGGTCATCGTCGCGACGTTGCCTGCCTTCCTGTTCTACACCGCTGCCATCCTCTGGGCTTTCGCCAGCCGTGACGCGCTGCGCGCTTGGTGGCCGCTGGGTGTGGCCGCACCCCTGGCGTTGATTGGCTTCTGGCCCCAGGCACTGGAGTGGCTGGCATGAAGAACACCTTCACTCAATCGATGGCCTGGCTGCACACCTGGGGCGGGCTGGTGTTCGGGTGGCTGTTGTTTGCCATTTTCGTCACCGGCACGTTGGCGGTGTTCGACAAGGAACTCAACCACTGGATGCAGCCGGAAATCCCGGCGCACGGAGTGCCCCAGGCCGAGGCTGCGCAGCGCGCCATCGACTACCTGCAAGCACATGAACCGCAGGCCGCCAACTGGGGCGTCAGCCTGCCCACCGAGCGCGCGCCAGGGCTGCGTGTGTCCACCGGCGACCGGCGCCATGGCGGCGGCGTGCAGCTTGACCCGCACAGTGGTGAAGCCATCGCGGTACGTGACAGCGTGGGCGGTAATTTCTTCTTTCGCTTCCACTTCACCCTCGACTTGCCGCGCAACTGGGGCATCTTCGTGGTTGGCGCGCTGGCGCTGGTGATGCTGGCGGCCCTGGTTACCGGCATCGTCATTCACAAGAAGATCTTCAAGGAGTTCTTCACCTTCCGGCCGAACAAGGGCCAGCGCTCGTGGCTCGACTTTCACAATGCCAGTGCGGTGCTGTTGCTGCCATTCCACCTGATGATCACCTACACCGGCCTGGTCATTTTCATGCTCATCTACATCCCGGCAGGTGTCGACGCGCTGTTTGCCGGTGACAACCGGGCCTACTTCCAGGCCCAGGGCAATACGCGCCTGGAGCAACCCCGGGGGCTGACCAAACAGCCCGGCGAGCTGGTCGATGTGGCGCCGCTGCTGGCCCAGGCGCAAGCGCGCTTGGGGCCGATCGCCGGGTTCAATATCCGCAACCCCAACACCGCCGGGGCACGCATCGAGATACGGCCTGAGCTGGGTAATCGCATCGCGCTGTCCAAGGGCCAGGCCATGGTCTTCGACGGGGTCAGCGGGCAGTTGCTCAGCGACGTCAGCGAGTGGCAGGCGGCGCCGTTGACCCAGCGGGTGATGGTGGGCCTGCATTTCGCCCAGTTTGGGGGTTACCCCATGCGCTGGCTGTACTTCGTGTGCGGGGTCATCAGTTGCGTGATGATTGCCAGCGGCCTGGTGCTGTTTTGCGTCAAGCGCGGGCGCAAGTATGCCAATGCCAGTACCGACGTTTCGGCGCGGCGTTGGTACCGTGTGGCCGAGGTGTGCAATATCGGTTTCGTTACTGGCTTGTTGCTGGCCTGCGTCGGTCTGCTGTGGGCCAGCCGCCTGCTGCCGGTCGAGCTGGCGCAGCGGGAAGGTTGGGAGGTGCGGGCGTTCTTCGGGGTATGGCTGCTGGCGCTACTGCACGCGGGCATCAGGCCGGCGCGCCGGGCCTGGGTCGAACAACTGGGGCTGACAGCCCTGCTGTGCATCGGCCTGGGGCTGTGCGGCGGGCTGGGCGATGCCATGCGCCAAGGTGTTGTGGTGTGCGCGGGGGGACTTGGCGCCCTGCTGGGCCTGGTGGCGTGGCGCGTGCAGCACGCGGTGCCGGCACCGCTTACAGCCAGGGCAGGGCGACGTATGGAGGCAGGCGCATGATGATGTGGGTTGCAGGTGGCGTGCTGTTCGCCTACGCCGGAATGCTCGGCCTGTGCCAAGGGCTGGAGCGCCATTACAAGCAGGTCTGGCACCGCGCCTGCCCACGGGCGTTGCGCCTGGTGTTGCGAAGTGCCGGTTGGCTCGCACTGGCGGTCAGCCTGCTGCTGTGTGCCCAGGCCTGGGGCTGGGCGATGGGGCCGGTGGCGTGGTTCGCGCTCATGTCGCTTGCGGGCATGCTGCTGGTGATGGTGTTGCCTTACTGGCCACGGGCAGCGGTAGGAGCGATGGGCTTGCTACCGGTATGGGGGCTGTTGCAGCTGCTGGGCTGAGCTGGCCAGCTCAGCCTTGACTCAGCACGCCCCGGCGCCCCAGCCAGCGTTCGAAGCACTGGAAGGTGGCGATGGCGGCCTGTACCGTGGCGGCCTGGGATGCCGCTGCGCTTGGGGCGCGGCCAAGCCGATCGAGGAAGCTGCGCCAGTAGTGGCCGGTCAGCGCCCCGTACACGTCGAAAAACCCTGTGCCGTTGCCAGGGCCCAGGCCAAGGCGTTCGGCCATCGCCCGCTTCAGCACTTGGCCACCCAGCGTAGAACCTTCCAGCACGTACATCACGCCCAAGGCGCTGGCTTCATCGTTGATGGTCGGCAATGCCTGGCACAAGGGCAGGGCGTCGATCTCGGCCGTGCTCAGGTCGAGGGCCAGCAGGTCCAGGGTCAGTGCGGGGGTCTTGGCACGTTTGGCCTCCTGATGCTGCCCAAGGCGCACCTCAAGCGGGGCGTGGAAACCATAATAGGCTTGCAGTAGGCGGCTGTAGGCGGCGGTATCAAAACCTGTGGCAAAGAACGGCAGGCGTGCCTCGAGCGCCTTGTGGCATTCACGGGTACCCTCGCGCAAGGCGAGCAGCAAGGGACTGGAAGAAGAAGGTAGAGTGGCGGACATCGGGGGAACTCTGGTGGCATTTCGCCTAAGTTGGAGTGGCGACGCTGGGGCAGTGTTCCGCAGCGACGACATTGTTGCAGAAAAAACATCGCCGACGTGCTAAACCGGCTAACCCAATTGCTCGAAGGCCCCGCCGGTGAAAGCCGTACACCTGACCCTGCTTTGCCATGCCCAGACCCAGGCCCAGAAAGTCGGCCGTTTTCACACGCCCGAAGACGGCCTGTTGCCAATAGCCGATGCCCCGCGCGAGGTGGTCGAATCCACGGTGCTGACCGCCCCGGAGCGGCGTGCCCGCGACACGGCCGCCTGGCTGTGCGAGCGCGCGCAGGTTGATCCGTTGTTGGCTGATTGCGACCTGGGCAACTGGCAGGGCCTCACCCTCAAGCAGCTGCAGGAGGAGCAATCCGGTGCGCTCATGCAGTGGCTTCAGGACCCCTGCAGCGCGCCCCATGGTGGGGAGTCCTTCAACCAGCTGCGCCAGCGCATGACGGCGTGGCTCGATTCATTCGAGGGCCACGGCACGTGGATGGCCGTCACTCATCCCTTGGTGATGCGGGCGGTATTGATGAACGTGCTGGATTGCCCATCCGTTGCCGCTGGCCGCATTGACGTGTTGCCGTTGGCACGGTTGCAGCTGAGCTTTGCCGGGTGCTGGCGCCTGCGCTTGGCCTGATCAGGCTTGCGCTCGCCTTGTCAGAATGCCAGCTTGTACCCGATCAGCAACAGCATACCCGCCAGGCATGGCCGCAGCACGCGGTCCGAAATCCGCCCGGTGAGGTGGCTGCCCAGGTAGATGCCCGGCAGCGAGCCAAGTAGCAGATAACCCAGTAGCGACCAGTCCATGTTGCCCATACCGGCATGGCCAAGGCCGGCCACCAGCGTCAGGGGGACGGCGTGGGCGATCTCGGTGCCCACCAGGCGGCGGGTGACCAGGAACGGATACAGCAGAAACAGCGCCACAGTGCCCAGTGCGCCGGCACCGATCGACGTGAGGGTGACCATCACGCCCAGCACCACGCCGGTGAGCACGGTCAGGGTGTTCAGGCTGCGGTCGCTGAGGTGGTAATGGTCGCCGGCATGGCGGTTGGCGAACGCCTGCAGGCGCGACTTGAACAGGATTGCCAGCGCAGTGAGGATCAACACCACTGCCAGGCCCTGCTTGATGATGGCATTGAGCGCTGAGGTATCGGTGTGCAAGGTGCTGAGGAACCACAGGGTCAGCGCGGCCGCTGGGACACTGCCCAGGCTGAGCAGGCCGGTGATCTTCCAGTCGATGTTCTTGTTGCGCCCATGCACCCAGACGCCACTGGCTTTGGTGATGGCGGCATAGAGCAGGTCGGTGCCAACGGCGGTGGCTGGATTGATGCCAAACCACAGCAGGATCGGCGTCATCAGCGAACCGCCACCCACGCCGGTCATGCCGACGATGAACCCCACAACCAGTCCGGCAATGGTGAAACCGAAAGAACCTACATCCATACGCTACTCGACTGCCCAGCTTTTGCCCGTGATCGGATGGCTGCCAGCATATAGATTTTTTTATAGCCAAATAGACTTGTTCGTTATTAGGTTATAACTGCGAGCGCAGAGCGCTACTGCCTCTCAGCGGTCCGTCATTACCACCTTCCTGAGGCCCGATGTTCAGCGCAAGGTGGTTATGCTATCCAATCGGCAGCGGGCGCTTCGCGCCTGCCCCCTGCACGTTTCCAGTAATCCTCGAAGGAGTGTTCCCATGAGCAATGACATCCAGCGTTTCCCCAGCAGCCTGCCGTTTCCGTTCTCGCGCGCGGTCAAGGCGGGCGGCTTCCTGTTCCTGTCCGGGCAAGTGCCAATGAACGCCTCGGGCGAAGTGGTACGTGGTGACATCCAGACCCAGACCCGCGCAGCCTGCGAGCGTATCGCCGAGAGCCTGGAGGCCTGCGGCGCGCGGTTCGATCAGGTGGTCAAGGTGACGGTGTGGTTATCGGACATGGGCCATTTCGGCGGTTTCAACGAGGTGTACAAGACGTTCTTCGGTGCTGCACTGCCAGTGCGCTCGACAGTGGCCTCGGCGCTGGCACTGGGCGTGGATGTGGAAATTGAAGTGCAGGCCTATGTCGGCGAGCAGTGAGTGAGCCCTGTGCGCGGATAAGCCCGCGTACAACCCTGCTGGCCACAACCAGAACCGTCAAAGGTTCACCGGGTGCGGCGAGCCAGGGTGGGTAAGCCGATGGTGGTTCAGGGGCGCCAAGCGCCCCCAATGGGCATCAGATACGGAAGCTGCCCACCAGTTGCTTGAGCCGCCCGGCCTGCTGGGCCAGAGCATCGCAATGCTGCAGCGTCTGGTTGAGGTTTTCCACCCCTTGTTGGTTGAGGACATTGATCTGGGTGATATCCAGGTTCAGGCTTTCGACCACCGCCGTCTGCTCTTCGGTCGCAGTCGCCACCGATTGGTTCATGCCATCGATCTCGCCGATACGTTGAGTGACGCTGGCCAGGCGTTCACCGGCCTGGTTGGCGACCTGCACGGTCTGCTCGCTGGACACCTGGCTGGTGTTCATGGTGTGCACCGCTTCGCGGGAACCCACTTGCAGGCTGGTGATCATGCGGTGGATTTCCTCGGCCGACTCCTGGGTACGGTGCGCCAGGTTGCGCACCTCGTCGGCAACCACGGCAAACCCACGCCCGGCCTCGCCAGCACGGGCTGCTTCGATGGCGGCATTGAGCGCCAGCAGGTTGGTCTGCTGGGAGATGCCCTTGATCACGTCAAGGATCTTGCCGATTTCGTCGGTGCTGGCATTGAGCGTTTCAATCTGCTCGCAGGATTCACTGATGCGCTGCGACAGCGCTGCCATCGCGTTGATCGCTTCTTCAACCACTTGCCGCCCACCGTTGGCCTGCTCGCTGGCGCCGCTGGCGTGTTGCGAAGCGTCGGCGGCGTTGCGGGCGATTTCCTGGGTGGCGGCGCCCAGTTCGTTGATGGCCGCTGCGACGCTGTTGGTGCGCATGCTCTGCTCTTCAGAGCCGATGATCGAGGCGTTGGAGGCGTTGACCACCTTTTCCGACAGGTCGTGCACCAGGCGGGTGGCCGAGGACACTTCACGGATCGAGGTGTGGATGCGCTCGACGAAGCGGTTGAACGAGGTCGCCAGTTCGCCGAACTCGTCCTGGCGCTGCACGTCCAGGCGACGGGTCAGGTCGCCTTCACCTTCGGCGATATCGCGCATGGCGCGGCCCATGGTGGTCAACGGGCGCATCAACACCGGGATCAGCAGGCCCAGCAGGCCGGCGATGACGGCCACGGCGATGAGCATGGCGATGATCGCCGAGGTGCGGAACTGGCCGAGCGCGGCGTAGGCTTTGTCCTTGTCGATCGACAGGCCAATGTACCACTGTGCCGACGGCAGCCCGGCAACCGGGGCGAAGGAAATCAGCCGGTCCTTACCATCGAGGGTGACGTCCTGCATGCCTGCGGCGACGTGCAGGCCGCTGCCAGGGTAGATGTCCTTGAGGTTCTTCATCACCTGGTCTTTGTCCGGGCTGACGATCACCTGGCCGCTGCTGTCGGCGAGGAAGGCATGGCCGATGCCGCCGAAGTCGACCGAGTTGATGATCTGCACCAGGGTATCCAGGGTCAGGTCGCCGCCGACCACGCCGATCAGCTCGCCGTTACGTTTGCTTTTCACCGGTGTGGCGATGGTCACCATCAGGCCGCCGACAGCGCCCTGGTAAGGCGCGGTGAGCACGGTCTGCCCGGCGTTTGCGGCGCTGGCGTACCACGGGCGCTGGCGTGGGTCGTAACCGGCGGGCATTTGCGTGTCGGGGCGCTGGGTAAATACGCCGTTGGCCTGGCCCAGGTAGGTGAACAGGAAGTTGCGGGTATAGGAAGGCTGCTCGATCAGCCCGGCCAGTGTCTCGCCGGCCCCTTGCTCGGCGATGTCCTGGGCCAGGTTCTCCAGCACCAGGATGCGCCCGCTCATCCAGTTCTGCACACTGCTGGCGGCCAATGCGCCGGACTGTTGCACCGATGACGCGATGTTCTGGCCGATGGTGTTGCGTTGTAGGTAATCGTTGTAAAGCGTGAACAGCGCAAATGCCAGCACCACAACGCCGCAGGCGCTGAGCAGGATCTTGTGGCGAAATTTCAGGTTCATGTTTCGAGACCTTGAGCCATGGAGGGGAGGGCGCCGCGCGCTCGTGGCGCGATGGCGGGTCCTGTCCCTCCGCTATCGGCTCTTTGGGTAAAAAATTGAAACAGTTACACCCACAAGCTAATGGGATTTCGACGGACGGTAGCCTAGCGTTTTGCCAGTTGCTCAATCAGCAAACGCGCCGCCTGGCGCAGCGGTTGCTGCTTGCGCCAGAACGCATGCACCGGCAGCTGCAGTTCGTTGCGGGTATTGCGAAAGTGCAGGCGCACCAGGCGCCCGGTGTCGATCAATGGCGCAACCCGCGACAGCGGCAGATCACCCCAGCCAAGGCCGGCTTCGACCATCTGCAGGGCAAAGTCGAAACTGTCGGTGGACCAGTGGGTGGCGCCGATCAATGCACGGGGGTCACTCAAAGGCAGGTCGCGGCTGCGCACCAGGATCTGGCGCACGTTGATCAGGTCTTCCAGGTAATGGATACGTCCGTGGACCAGCGCCGGGTGGGTGGGGGACAGGGTCGCCACCAGTGACTCCATGCCGATGTGCTGGAAACCCAGGCGGGCATCGACCTGCAGGCCGGCAAATGCCAGGCACAGGTCGGCGCGGCCGCTGTGCAGCAGGTGCAGGGCGTGCTCCTGGGGCGCACTGACCAAGCCGATGTCCAGCAGCGGGAAGCGCTCGCCGAGGGTGGCGATAGCCGCCAGCAACGGGCGGTGGTCGATGTCTGGGGCCACGGCCAGCGTCAGGCGGCTTTCCAGCCCCTGGGACAGCTCCAGGGCATGCACCTGCAACAGCCCCAGCTGCTCGGCGATCAGCCGTGCGTGGGGTTCCAGCGCCAGGGCTTGGGCACTAGGGCGTACCTCGCGCGGGCCGCGTTCGAACAGCGCATAGCCCAGCTCGGCCTCGAGGTTGCCAATCGCCATGCTGACCGCTGAAGGCACCCGGCCAAGGGCGCGGGCGGCGGCGGAAAACGAGCCGCGGTCAAGTACGGCGAGAAAGAGTTGAATGTTGTCACTGGAAAAATTCATGGCAGCCTCCTGTCAGTCAATCTGATAGCTGCCGACTTTTTCTGTCAATAAGATTGAAGCATTCTTGCGCCCTTCGCTTTTCGTCACATGAGGTAACCCCGGTGCAGGGACTGAAACGCAAACTGGTCTACGTGACTTTCTACGAACTGATCGGCCTGTGCATGTCGACGTTGGGGTTGGCTTACCTGTCAGACACCGAGGCCTCGCACACGGGGCCGCTGGCGGTCATGATCACCACCATCGCCATGCTCTGGAACCTGATCTACAACAGCCTGTTCGAGTATTGGGAGAGCCGCCAGGCCAACCGAGGCCGCAGCGTGGCCCGGCGCGTGGCCCATGCCATCGGCTTCCAGCTGACGTTGGTGGTGTACCTGATCCCGCTGATTGCCTGGTGGATGGGCATGAGCCTGGTCGAGGCCTTCCTGGTGGACCTGGCGTTCATCATCCTGGTGCCGTGCTACACCTTCGCCTACAACTGGGCATTCGACCGCATCTTTGGCTTGCCCACGTCGGCGCTGGCGGCCGCGTGATGCAGTGAAGGACTTGGGTCGCGTAAAGGCCGGCCCAACCACCGCTAGGGCGGCAGGCGCATCAACAACGGGTCCTGCGGCCGCTGCGCACTGGCCAGCAGGCTGTCCTCGACCTGCCCCGACAGGTAGTACACCCCGGCCATGGCGCCGCTCTGGCGGTTCTCCATCAGCTCCTGCCACTCCTGGTTGAGCGCGACGTTGAGGATTACCCGCAACTGTTCGACCATCTCCGGGTGCTCGCGGTCATGGGTGACCATGCCGTAGCCGGCCGCTGCCACCGAAATCATCGCACCGGCCACCTTGCCCACCGCGCTCGCCACCGCGCTGGCGATACCGCGCGGTGCCAGGGTCGCGCCCAGTTTCTCGCTGGCGCGGTTGGCCACCGACGACAAACCCACGTCAGTTTTCCCAGGGCCTTTGGCGGCTTGCTGGTGCAGGTGTTCGCGCAGGGCGAGCCAGGCTGGTTGTTGGTCGAGGGATTTGGCCCGCAGCAATTCATACAGGCTGGCGTCGCGCGCCGGTGGCGGGCCCAGGGCGATGGCCGGGATGCGGTTGAGGCGCTGGCTGAATTGCTCGGGCGGGGCATTGTAGCGCTGGATGATGGCCGGCAGTTGCTGACCGAGCAGTTGCACATACAACTCGCACGCGCGGTCGCGGATAGCCTCCGGGTTGATCTGCTCGGCCACCGGGTCGATCACCCGATTGTGGTACTGCTCCTGCAGGTACAGGGCCAGGCGTTTTTCCGCCGGTTCGCGGCCTTCGCCGCTGTCGA
This sequence comes from Pseudomonas ceruminis, assembly GCF_021602025.1. Taxonomy (GTDB): domain Bacteria; phylum Pseudomonadota; class Gammaproteobacteria; order Pseudomonadales; family Pseudomonadaceae; genus Aquipseudomonas; species Aquipseudomonas ceruminis. The sequence continues at coordinate 29,008 of NZ_BQHW01000009.1, read as the reverse complement.
GCTTGTACCAGGCAACCTTGAGCGTCAGCCACTGCTGGGTCCAATAGCCCGTGAACCACGGAATGAAGTCGCTTTCGGTACGTTGTTGCACCTGCTCTTTCCATACCCGCATCGAGCGCCGCGCGTAATCGTTGGCCGAACCGGCAGCACCGGCCGAGGCATCGATCAGGTCCTGGTCGATGCGCTGCCAGGTGGCCGGGTTGAGCACGGCAGGTGGCGGTGGGGCAGGCGGGGGCTTGCCGGCGCAGGCGCCCAAGGCCAGCACCAGGCAAAGCAGCAAGAGGATGCGCGGGCTCACGCGGCCGCCTCCCGGATGTGAGGCCAGTGGTTATCCGAGTATAGGGCTCGGGTCCAGGGGCTGCCTTGCAGCCCATCGCCAGGGTTGCCCATTTAGCTGAGGTCGAGTTTTTCTTCCAGGCGGTCAAGGTGATCATGCATCAACGCCAGCGCCGCCGCGCCATCGCCGGCTTCTACAGCATCGATGATCGCTGCATGCTCTTCCCAGGCGCAGTGGTCGCAGCAGGGGGACTCGTAGCGGGCGATGATCAGCGAGGTCATCGGTACCAGGCCGTTGAGAAACCGTGCCAGCGGCGCGTTGGCGGCCACCTGCGCGAGCTTGAGGTGAAACTCGCCGCCCAGGCGGATGGCCGCGCAGCGCTCACCGCGTTCGTGGTGCTGGCGTTCGCGCTCGACCAGCAGCCGCAACTGGCGCACCTGCGCCGGGCGCGCACGCTGCGCGGCCAGGCTGATCAGCGTGGTTTCGGCCAGGCGCCGGGCACTGAGCACCTGGCGCGCCTGCTGCGGGTCAGGCGCGGCCAAGTGCGCGGTATGGCTGGGGCGTTGCACCACGACCTGCTGGTCCGACAGGCGCCCGAGCACCCGGCGAATCACGGTGCGGCTGACGCCAAAGGCATTACCCAGTGCCTGTTCCGGCAGCAGGCTGCCCGGCGGCAGCCGTTGTTCGAGAATGGCATCGAACAGGCGCGGGTAGATCTGGTCGGCCGACAGGCGTGTCTCACCGGTGGCGAGCAGGGCGGGCAAACGGGGTTCGGTGTGGGCGCAGGCGGTCATGGGCGCTCTCCTGGGGTCATTGGCGCGGATGGTCATCCGGGATGTTCAGTTCGATACCCATGCGCAGGCCTTCGGCAAGGATGTGCTGGCGCATCTGGGCGCTGGCCTGGGCGCTGTTGCGGTCGCGGATGGCGCGTACCACGGCTTCGTTTTCCTTGAGCCGCGCGGCCAGGTGTTCCGGTGAGTTGCGCAGCATGCTGGCGCTTTGCTTGAGCGCGTTGCCGGTTTGCTGCACCACACGCTGGAAGATCGGATTGGTAGTCAGGGCGAACAGGGCCTCGTGGAAGGCAATGTAGGCCTTGATGCCCGCTTCGCTGTCATCGGCATCCAGCGCCTCGCGCATGTCCATCAGGGTCAGGCGCAGTTGGCCGATGTCCTGGCTGTTGGCCGATTGCGCCACCAGGCCGACGATGAAGGGTTCGAGGGTGTAGCGCAGCTCCAGTACATCGGCCAGGCTCGCTGGCGCAGCGTTGTCGATGCCGGGCTCCTGCGCGGCCATGTCTGCATCCAGCACCAGCACGCCCTTGCCCGGTAGCGAACGTACCAGGCCAAGGGTTTCCAGCACCGTTACCGCCTCGCGTAGGCTGGGGCGGCTGATGCCCAGCTGTTCGGCCAGTTCGCGCTGGCCGGGCAGCATGTCGCCGGTGCGCCATTGGCCACGGGCCAGGGCCTTGCGCAGTTTTTCCACCACTGAGTTGACGACGGTCGATGAGCTGATCACGGTTCGCTCCTGAAAAGGCCGGCGTCATTGCCGGCCAGGTTCGCTCAGAATTCCTGTTGATGGGCGTTGGGCTGCTTGCGCGGGGCATGGGCGAAGCCGGGTTTGCCATCGAGCACGTTCTGCGCGCGCTCCAGGTCAATGTCCTTTTCCCAGCGGGCAATGGCCACGGTGGCCACGCAGTTGCCGATCAGGTTGGTCAAGGCGCGGCCAATACCCATGAACCAGTCCACCGCCAATACCAGCACCAGGCCCACTACTGGGATCGCAGGCACGGCGGTCAGGGTGGCGGCAAGAATCACCAGCGCCGACCCTGGGATGCCGTGAGCGCCCTTGGAAGTCACCAGTGATACCAGCAGGATGGTCAGCAGGTCGGTCATCGCCAGGGGCGTGCCGGTGGCATTGGCGATGAACACGATGGCCAGCGTCAGGTAGATGGAGAAACCGTCGAGGTTGAACGAGTAGCCGGTCGGGATCACCAGGCCCACCGTGGAGCTGCCAATCCCAAGGTGCTCGAGCTTGCGCATGATCTGGGGCAGCACGGCGTCGGACGAGGCGGTGCCGAGGACGATGGTCAGCTCCTCGCGCAGGTACTTGATGAAGGGCAGCAGCTTGAGCCCCGATACGCGCATCACGGTGCCAAGGATGATCAGCACGAAACCGGCGCAAGTCAGGTAGAACAGCGCCACCAGGCCACCCAGGTGCTGCAGCGACTGAAGGCCGTACTTGCTGGTGGTGAAGGCGATGGCGCCGAACACGCCGATCGGCGCCAGGCGCACGATCATGCCCATGATGCGGAAGATCACATGGCTGAGTTCGTTGATCAGCCGCGATATGCCGGCGGCCGAGTCACCGACCACATTCAGGGCGCTGCCGAACAGCACCGAGAACAGCAACACCTGAAGGATGTTGTTGTCGGCGAATGCGCCGACGACCGAGGTCGGAATCAGGTCCATGAAGAATGCGGTGGCACCGTGGATATGCTGGCCTCGCTCGGCCAGGCTGCTAGCGTCGGCGCTGGACAACTGGTCCAGGTGAATGTTGGCACCGCTGCCAATGCCGCTGCTGAAGGCGAACACCAGGCCGATCACCAGGGCGATGGTGGTCAGCACCTCGAAGTAGATCACCGATTTCAGGCCGATGCGCCCGACCTTTTTCAAGTCGCCGGCCCCAGAAATGCCACTGACCACCACGCAGAAGACGATCAGGCCGATGAGCATCTTGATCAGCTTGATGAAGCCGTCGCCGAGGGGTTTGAGTTGCAGGGAAAGGTCGGGGAAGCTGAGGCCGCAGGCGATGCCGAGGGCAAGGCCGAGCACGACTTGCAGGAAGATCGAACGCGAGCACCATTTGAGCATGGGAGTGATCTCTGATCGGTGTCCTTGCTTCGGTGCCGCACGGGGCGAAAGAGCGCAGGACTTCATTATTGTTGTGGTCTTACCGGTTTGTTCAGCGCGGGACCATAAAAGCGCGAAAAATCCGACTTTGCAAGGGTTTTTGGCCTTACCGGTCTGACCAGTTGTGGGGCAATCTGGCGTTACTGGCTCTATGTCGGTGCATGCCGTTGGGCGGGGGCAACTGCTCCCGCTCATTGGGTAAAGCACCCGCTGGGGTGGCCTGTGCCAGTTTTGCCAATGCAATCGGCTTGCCAGAGCTTGCTCTCTCATGCAACTAGAAGGCAGGGCTGGTGCAGTGGCCCCTGCCTTCGCTTCAGCCGCTGGCGTTCAACAAAGGTTCGGTCGCGCAGGCGTTTTTAGCCCGTGGGTACGGCTGCTGCGGGCAGGGGCAAGGTCAGCCGGCCGCCTGCTAGGAAAGGGCTGGGCAAAAAAAAACGGCACCTGCCAGAGGTGCCGTTCTTACTTACGCCAACTTATTTGTGCAGCGCTTCAGCGGCATACAGGGTGTTCTCCAACAGGCATGCCCGGGTCATCGGCCCGACACCGCCCGGTACCGGCGTGATCCAGCCGGCGCGGGGCAGGGCGGTCTCATAGACCACGTCGCCGACCAGCTTGCCATCGTCCTGGCGGTTGATGCCCACGTCGATGACGATGGCGCCTTCCTTGACCCACTCACCCTTGACCAGCCCCGGCTTGCCGGCGGCGACCACCACCAGGTCGGCACGGCCGACGTGGCCGGCCAGGTCCTTGGTGAAGCGGTGGCAGACGGTCACGGTGCAGCCGGCCAGCAGCAGCTCCATGGCCATGGGGCGGCCTACGATGTTGGAGGCGCCGACAATGACCGCGTTCATGCCGTACAGGTCCTGCCCGGTGCTTTCCAGCAGGGTCATGATGCCTTTTGGCGTGCATGGGCGCAGCAGCGGAATGCGCTGGGCCAGGCGGCCGATATTGTACGGGTGGAAGCCATCGACATCCTTGTCCGGGCGGATGCGTTCGAGCAGCAGGGAGGCGTCCAGGTGCTCAGGCAGTGGCAACTGCAGCAGGATGCCGTCCACAGCCGGGTCGTCATTGAGGCGGTCGATCAGCTCGGTGAGGGCGTGCTGCGTGGTATCGCTGGGCAGGTCGAAGGCCTGCGAAATGAAGCCGACCTCTTCGCAGTCCTTGCGCTTGTGCGAGACATAGACTTGGGAGGCGGGGTCGGTACCGACCAGGATCACTGCCAGGCCGGGCGTGCGCAGGCCTTGCTGGCGACGCTCCTCGACACGTTGAGCGATCTGCTTGCGCAGGTTGGCGGCGATCGCCTTGCCATCGATTAGGTGTGCAGTCATAGACGCGTGATTAACCATCGAGAAAGGAACAATAAAGAGGGCGCATTCTCGCACGACACAGCCCGAGGGCAAAGGCGGGTGGTCGGGCAAATCCCCTAACCCCTTAAATAATTTAAATTTTTTTGCGAAAGGTGTTGACGCTTTTGCGGCTCGCCTATAAGATTCGCCGCACTTGTCGGGCACAGCCTAGCACTGGTTGGCGAAGTCGGGCAGAATGGGTGGTTTGTTTACCGCTCGTTCGGTTAGGCTTTAAGCTTATGCGCCCGTAGCTCAGCTGGATAGAGCATCCGCCTTCTAAGCGGATGGTCGCAGGTTCGAGTCCTGCCGGGTGCGCCATTAGGCAGCTTGGGCAAGCAAGTAAGGCTGTATAGCGATATGGTGGGCGTAGCTCAGTTGGTAGAGCGCTGGATTGTGATTCCAGTTGTCGTGGGTTCGATTCCCATCGTCCACCCCATATTCTTCAGAGGCGCCTTGATTGTAGATCTGGCGCCTTTGTTTTAAGCGTTACGCGGACGTGGTGAAATTGGTAGACACACTGGATTTAGGTTCCAGCGGCGCAAGCTGTAAGAGTTCGAGTCTCTTCGTCCGCACCATGCTTCTGTAGGGCTGTACTGCAACATTGCAACACCGCAATATGGTGGGCGTAGCTCAGTTGGTAGAGCGCTGGATTGTGATTCCAGTTGTCGTGGGTTCGATTCCCATCGTCCACCCCATATTCTTCGAGGGCGCCTTGATTGTATAATCAGGCGCCTTTGTTTTTTCTGCTCCGCGCGGACGTGGTGGAATTGGTAGACACACTGGATTTAGGTTCCAGCGGCGCAAGCTGTAAGAGTTCGAGTCTCTTCGTCCGCACCATCTCTCTTTTCCCTTCCTTTCAGTCAGTGCAAGGCCGGTGGCGATCCATTGCTTTCCCGTGTCGGTAGTCAGGCGTTGTGCGTCTGTCAGGCGGGTGTGGGTGCCATTTCATTGGCGTGTCCCGCTCACTGATCGCAGCGTAAGCCCTGTTCGTGCGGGTTGTGTCGTTGAGTCAGCAGTTGGTCAGGTTCTTGCTTGTACGACGCCTTTGTGCCGCCTGAAGTGTTATGCCGGGCGTCGCCCCCCCGAGAAAAGGAACTGACATGAAAGTTTGCAATACGCATCGAGTTAACCTGTATCAGGTGTTGCGCGCAGTGTTCGACGCGATGGACAAGCGTCCGGTGGTTGCAGAAGTGGGCGTGCTGCGCGGCGAGAACGCACTGAAGTTGCGTGCGGCGTTGTCGCCGGCCCGCATGGTGCTGGCAGATAGCTGGAGCAAGGATGCGAACAAGGCCTATAGCCCGTTCGATCAGTTGCCGCCATGGGTTTCGCCGGTTGATGAGTACGAGTACTACTACGGTGGCTCGTTGCACGATGACGCGACCTGGGAGCGGCTGTACCAGGAGTGCCTGGCAAAATTCATCGACATGCCTGAAGTTGCCGTGATTCGCGCTGACAGCATCGGTGCCATCGCGAAGATTCGCGAGCAGACCGGTATCGAGCAATTCGACCTGGTCTACGTGGATGCCAACCACCAGTACGAATTCGTGCTGCGCGACATGATGTATTACCAGGAGTTGTTGGGGCCTGACGGCATCATGATGTTGAACGACTGCTGCCACAGTCATCACGGCACTCGGCAGAACCTGGGTGTGCTGGAGGCGCTTGGCAGTTTCATGAAGCGCTCCGACTTCATCCCCGTGGCCATGACCAATACCGACTGGTCCGATGTCATTCTCGTGCGTCGTGATTCGGTGCTGGTGAAACTCTTCGACATGGCGCTGACCAATTCGGACGTGCCTTTCGTTGAGGTGCCTCATCAGTTGGTCACGGCGGCGCGGGTGGTGTACGGCGCGCAGCGCCCGAATATCAGTTTCGTCTGATTTTATGCGCAGGCGGGGTTGTGTCTGGAGCGGGCGACCCCATCTTTGTGCGGGCTCAAGCCAGTGTTTCGTGCTCTGGTGGCGAAGCTATAAAAGCTGATAGATTTCAGCCGGTTGAAACGCCGGCCCAGTGGTCGGTAGAGGAATTGCGCCATGATTGCAAAAGAAGCCCGCCAGGCCTTGGCGCTGCAGCGCTTCGCCGAAGCCAACCCGCAACTGCTCGAAGAGATTCGTGAGCTGGATGCGCGTGAGCAGGCCCAGCAGATCGAATGGGCGTTCGAGGATGCGGCCGATGAGCAGGGCCTCCAGCCCTGGGAGCTGGCGCTGCAACTGATCGCCGAAAGCCCTGAGCAACTGCACGCGATGCGCCTGGAAACACACCGTGAGGTGGCCGAGGCGCTGGGGGTGGAGTGGGAGGAGTACTGCCAGTTCAATGAAATCGACCCGCAATAGGGGCGTTTTCGCAGGGCGCAGTTGTTTGACAAGGTATTTCGGTTGCGTGCCGCCAAAGGCGCTGCGCACCCTACTTATATAAAGAGGCCCGGCGGCACGCCGTGCGGGCCTTGCAAGCTAATCGACCGGCGTGGTTTCCCGTCGTCCCGAGTGGGGTGACTTCTGGTGCGTGACTCACTAGAATGCTTGCCCTTGATTCTGGAGTCGGGCTATCGCCGGCTAACGTCTGTGCAACGAGGAATATCCATGCAAGTTTCTGTTGAAAACACTTCCGCTCTCGAGCGCCGCATGACCATCGCCGTTCCGGCCGAGCGCGTCGAGAACGAAGTCAACAAGCGTCTGCAACAGACTGCCAAGCGCGCCAAGGTTGCGGGCTTCCGCCCAGGCAAGGTGCCGATGAGCGTGATCCGTCAGCGTTTCGAAGCCGATGCCCGTCAGGAAGCGTTCGGTGACCTGGTCCAGGCTTCCTTCTACGAAGCCATCGTCGAGCAGAAGCTGAACCCGGCTGGCGCTCCGGCCGTTGAGCCGAAGTCCTTCGAAAAGGGCAAGGACCTGGAATTCGTTGCTATCTTCGAAGTATTCCCTGAGTTCACCGTTGCCGGTCTGGAGTCGATCAGCGTCGAGCGCCTGACCGCCGAAGTGGCTGACGCCGACCTGGACAACATGCTGGAAGTGCTGCGCAAGCAGAACGTCCGTTTCGAAGCCGTTGAGCGCGCCGCCGAGAAAGACGACCAGGTCAATATCGACTTCGTTGGCAAAATCGACGGTGAAGCCTTCGCCGGCGGTTCGGCCAAGGGCACTCAGCTGGTACTGGGCTCTGGTCGCATGATCCCGGGCTTCGAAGATGGCCTGGTTGGCGCCAAGGCAGGCGAAGAGCGCGTTGTCAACGTGACCTTCCCTGAGGACTACCAGAACCTGGACCTGGCTGGCAAAGCCGCCGAGTTCACCATCACCGTCAACAGCGTTTCGGCACCTCAGTTGCCAGAACTGAACGAAGCGTTCTTCGCCCAGTTCGGTATCAAGGAGTCGACCCTGGAAGGCTTCCGTGCCGAAGTTCGCAAGAACATGGAGCGTGAACTGCGCCAGGCGATCAAGACCAAGGTGAAGAACCAGGTCATGGACGGTCTGCTGGCCGCCAACCCGATCGAAGTGCCGAAAGCCCTGCTGGAAAACGAAGTCAACCGCCTGCGCGTCCAGGCTGTTCAGCAGTTCGGTGGCAACATCAAGCCAGAGCAACTGCCGGCCGAGCTGTTCGAAGAGCAAGCCAAGCGTCGCGTGGTGCTGGGCCTGATCGTCGCTGAAGTGGTCAAGCAGTTCGAGCTGAAGCCTGACGAAGGCAAGGTTCGCGAAATGATCGAAGAAATGGCTTCGGCTTACCAGGAACCTGAACAGGTCATCGCCTGGTACTACAAGAACGACCAGCAGCTGAACGAAGTGCGTTCGGTTGTGCTGGAAGAACAAGTTGTAGATACTGTTCTGCAGAAAGCGACTGTGACCGACAAGTCGGTCTCGTACGAAGACGCGGTAAAACCAGCACAGGCTCCTGCCGAAGCTGAGTAATACGGTTCTCTCGTAGGAAACCCCCACAAGCCAGCCTTCGCGCTGGCTTGTGCGTATTCAAGCCATGACTATTTGGGAGTGAGCGCAGGACATGTCCCGCAATTCTTATATTCAGCAGAGCTCTGACATCCAGGCCGCAGGCGGCCTGGTCCCGATGGTTATCGAGCAGTCCGCCCGTGGCGAACGCGCCTATGACATCTACTCGCGCCTGTTGAAGGAGCGAGTGATCTTCCTGGTTGGCCCGGTAGAGGACTACATGGCCAACCTGGTGGTGGCGCAACTGCTGTTCCTTGAGGCGGAAAACCCGGACAAGGATATCCATCTGTACATCAACTCCCCGGGCGGCTCCGTCACTGCTGGCATGTCGATCTACGACACCATGCAGTTCATCAAGCCGGACGTCTCGACCATCTGCATCGGCCAGGCCTGCAGCATGGGTGCCTTCCTGTTGGCCGCTGGTGCCAAGGGCAAGCGCCACTGCCTGCCGAACTCGCGTGTGATGATCCATCAGCCGCTGGGCGGCTTCCAGGGCCAGGCTACCGATATCGAGATCCATGCCCAGGAAATCCTCAATATCAAGGCGCGCCTGAACGAGCTGTTGGCCTACCACACTGGCCAGGATCTCGAGACCATCAAGCGCGACACCGAACGTGACAACTTCATGAGCGCCTCGCGCGCGGCCGAGTACGGCCTGATCGACTCGGTCTACGACAAGCGGCAACTGGCCTCCTGAACCCAGGTGCCAGAGCAGGTAGGTGCCCAAAGCCCCTACCTGCGGACTTGAAAAAGCCCGCAATTGCCTTCATCTTGTGTTGCAAGCCTACCGGATTGGATCGATCGAATGACTGACACCCGTAACGGCGAGGACAGCGGCAAATTGCTTTATTGCTCCTTCTGCGGCAAAAGCCAGCACGAAGTACGCAAACTGATTGCCGGGCCCTCGGTATTTATCTGCGACGAGTGCGTCGACCTGTGCAATGACATCATCCGTGAGGAGGTGCAGGAAGCCCAGGCCGAGAGCAGCGCGCACAAATTGCCTTCGCCGAAAGAAATCAGCGGCATCCTGGACCAATACGTGATTGGTCAGGAGCGCGCCAAGAAGGTGCTGTCCGTAGCGGTGTACAACCACTACAAGCGCCTGAACCAGCGTGACAAGAAGGGTGACGAGGTTGAACTCGGCAAGAGTAACATCCTGCTCATCGGGCCAACGGGCTCGGGCAAGACCCTGCTCGCCGAAACCCTTGCACGCCTGTTGAACGTGCCGTTCACCATTGCCGATGCCACCACCCTGACCGAAGCCGGTTACGTGGGTGAGGACGTCGAGAACATCATTCAGAAACTGCTGCAAAAGTGCGACTACGACGTGGAAAAAGCCCAGATGGGCATCGTCTACATCGACGAGATCGACAAGATTTCGCGCAAGTCGGACAACCCGTCCATCACCCGTGACGTTTCGGGTGAAGGCGTGCAGCAGGCGCTGTTGAAGCTGATCGAAGGCACCGTGGCCTCCGTGCCACCGCAAGGGGGGCGCAAGCACCCGCAACAGGAATTCCTGCAGGTTGACACCCGCAACATCCTGTTCATCTGCGGTGGTGCCTTCTCGGGCCTGGAAAAGGTCATCCAGAACCGCTCCACCAAAGGTGGTATCGGCTTTGGCGCTGAAGTGCGCAGCAAGGAAGAGGGCAAGAAGGTCGGCGAGTCGCTGCGCGAAGTCGAGCCGGATGATCTGGTCAAGTTTGGCCTGATCCCCGAGTTCGTCGGCCGTCTGCCGGTTCTGGCGACCCTTGACGAGCTGGACGAAGCTGCGCTGATGCAGATCCTCACCGAGCCGAAGAACGCCCTGACCAAGCAGTATGCCAAGCTGTTCGAGATGGAAAGCGTTGACCTCGAGTTCCGCAGCGATGCGCTCAAGGCCGTCGCGCGCAAGGCCCTGGAGCGCAAGACTGGCGCCCGTGGTCTGCGCTCGATCCTCGAAGGCGTGCTGCTCGACACCATGTATGAGATTCCTTCGCAGAAGGATGTCAGCAAGGTGGTCATCGACGAGAGCGTCATCGAAGGTTCGTCGCAGCCGCTGCTGATCTACGAAAACAGCGAGCCGCAAGCCAAGGCCGCGCCCGACGCCTGATACAGGTGATAGCCGGGTAATGGCAGCAAGCAAGGAGGGGGCCTACGGGCCCCTTTCTGCTTTTCATGTGCAAGCGCTTGTAATTTCCCAGGCGTGCCCCCACATTAGGTCCAAGCATCATTTCCACCGGTTTCCGGCCATAAGGCCGCTGTAGAGGCGAAATCATGAAGACCACCCTCGACTTGCCTCTTTTGCCATTGCGCGATGTCGTTGTTTACCCGCACATGGTCATCCCGCTGTTTGTGGGGCGTGAAAAGTCCATCGAAGCCCTCGAGGCAGCGATGACGGGCGAGAAGCAGATTCTCCTGCTGGCCCAGAAGAACCCAGCCGACGACGATCCGGGCGAAGACGCCCTGTATCGGGTCGGTACCGTCGCCACCGTATTGCAACTGCTGAAACTGCCCGATGGCACCGTCAAAGTGCTGGTTGAAGGCGAGCAGCGTGGCGCCGTTGAGCGGTTTAACGAAGTAGAAGGGCACATCCGTGCCGAAGTCTCCCTGATCGATGAAACCGACGCCGCCGAGCGCGAGTCGGAAGTGTTCGTGCGCACCCTGCTGTCGCAGTTCGAGCAGTACGTGCAACTGGGCAAGAAAGTCCCTGCCGAAGTGCTCTCGTCGCTGAACAGCATCGAAGAGCCTGGCCGCCTGGTCGATACCATGGCCGCGCACATGGCACTGAAGATCGAGCAGAAGCAGGAAATCCTCGAAATCGTCGACCTGCCGACCCGTGTCGAGCATGTATTGGCCCTGCTGGACGCTGAAATCGACCTGCTGCAGGTTGAAAAGCGTATCCGTGGTCGCGTCAAGAAGCAGATGGAGCGTAGCCAGCGCGAGTACTACCTGAATGAGCAGATGAAGGCCATTCAGAAAGAACTGGGTGATGGCGACGAAGGGCACAACGAAGTCGAAGAGCTGAAAAAGCGCATCGAGGCCGCAGGCTTGCCCAAGGACGCCCTGGCCAAGGCCCAGGCGGAGCTGAACAAGCTCAAGCAGATGTCGCCGATGTCGGCCGAGGCTACCGTCGTTCGGTCTTACCTCGACTGGCTCGTGCAGGTGCCGTGGAAGGCTCAGAGCAAGGTGCGTCTGGACCTGACCAAGGCCGAAGAGATCCTCGACGCTGACCACTATGGCCTGGAAGAGGTCAAGGAACGCATCCTCGAGTACCTCGCTGTGCAGAAGCGGGTGAAGAAGATCCGTGGTCCGGTGCTGTGCCTGGTTGGCCCGCCCGGCGTCGGCAAGACCTCGCTGGCCGAATCGATCGCTGCCGCAACCAACCGCAAGTTCGTGCGCATGGCCCTGGGTGGCGTGCGTGACGAGGCCGAGATCCGTGGCCACCGTCGGACCTATATCGGTTCCATGCCTGGTCGTCTGATTCAGAAAATGACCAAGGTGGGCGTCCGCAACCCGCTGTTCCTGCTCGACGAGATCGACAAGATGGGCAGCGACATGCGTGGTGACCCCGCTTCGGCGTTGCTGGAAGTGCTCGATCCCGAACAGAACCACAATTTCAACGACCATTACCTGGAAGTCGATTACGACCTTTCCGACGTGATGTTCCTGTGCACCTCGAACTCGATGAACATCCCGCCGGCGCTGCTCGACCGCATGGAAGTCATCCGCCTGCCGGGCTACACCGAGGACGAGAAGATCAACATCGCGGTCAAGTACCTGGTGCCCAAGCAGGTCAAGGCCAACGGCTTGAAAAAGGAAGAACTTGAGTTCGACGTTTCGGCCATTCGCGACATCATCCGCTATTACACCCGTGAAGCTGGGGTGCGTGGCCTTGAGCGGCAGATCGCCAAAGTCTGCCGCAAGGTGGTCAAGGAGCATGCCGGTCAGAAGCAGGTCAAGGTCAAGGTGGCCAGCGAGCAGCTTGAACACCTGCTTGGCATACGCAAGTTCCGCTACGGCCTGGCCGAGCAGCAGGACCAGATCGGCCAGGTGACCGGCCTGGCCTGGACGCAGGTGGGTGGTGAGTTACTGACCATCGAGGCAGTGGTCATCCCTGGCAAGGGCCAGCTGATCAAGACCGGTTCGCTGGGCGATGTCATGGTCGAGTCGATCACTGCCGCGCAGACCGTGGTACGTAGCCGCGCCCGCAGCCTGGGCATAGCTGCCGACTTCCACGAGAAGCACGACGTGCACATCCACATGCCTGAGGGCGCCACGCCTAAGGACGGCCCGAGTGCCGGTATCGGCATGTGCACCGCGCTGGTGTCGGCACTGACCCAGATTCCAGTGCGTGCCGACGTTGCCATGACTGGCGAAATCACCTTGCGCGGCCAGGTATTGGCCATCGGCGGGTTGAAGGAAAAACTGCTGGCGGCACACCGTGGCGGGATCAAGACAGTGATCATTCCAGAGGAGAATGTTCGCGATCTGAAGGAGATTCCGGAAAATATCAAACAGGATCTGCAGATCAAACCGGTCAAATGGATTGACGAGGTCCTGCAAATTGCGCTGCAATACGCCCCGGAGCCCTTGCCAGATGTGGCTCCTGAGATTGTCGCGAAAGATGAAAAGCGCGACGGCGATGCTAAGGAAAGAATCAGCACGCATTAGTAGTTTTTGCCTGGGGGGCTTTCCTTGACAGTTTTTTCGGGGCCTTGCTATAAAGCGGCACGCTATTGTCAATAGGCCACCCAGTACAGGTTTCATACGCTTTTCATTACATACTTAGAAACAAACTCAATAGAGAATAAGGGGACTTAGAGTGAACAAGTCGGAACTGATTGACGCTATCGCCGCATCTGCAGACATCCCGAAAGCTGTAGCCGGCCGTGCGCTGGATGCAGTCATCGAAACCGTTCAGGGCGCCCTGCAAAAAGGCGACGATGTTGTGCTGGTTGGCTTCGGTACCTTCTCGGTCAAGGAGCGCGCTGAGCGCACCGGCCGTAACCCGCAAACCGGCAAGGCAATCAAGATCGCTGCTGCCAAGGTTCCAGGCTTCAAGGCTGGCAAAGGCCTGAAAGACGCCGTCAACTAAGTCGTCTCTTTCAGCCGGACCGGGCCTTGCCAGGTTCGAGCACGCTGATGGCGGGTCGCAAACGTTCCCGCCTGACACGTTTGCTAAGAAAAGGCGCATCCTCGGATGCGCCTTTCTTTTATCAGGATTCTACCGACGCTCCGCGGTTGTCGACGCAGTGGTACAGCCGTTTCTGGGGGACGCATGCTGCAAAATATCAGGGACAATTCACAAGGTTGGATTGCCAAGACCATCATCGGCCTTATCGTCGTGCTGATGGCGTTGACTGGCTTCGAGGCCATTTTCCAGGCCGCCACCCATAGCCAGGACGCTGCCAAGGTGAACGGCCAGACCATCAGCCAGAATGAGCTGAGCCAGGCGGCCGACATGCAGCGCCGCCAGCTGATGCAACAGTTGGGCAAGGATTTCGACCCGGCAATGCTGGATGAGAAATTGCTGCGCGACTCTGCGCTCAAAGGGCTGATCGATCGCAAACTGCTGTTGCAGGGCGCTGAAGACGCCAAATTCGCCTTCTCCGAGGCCGCGCTGGATCAGGTGATCCTGCAAACCCCGGAATTCCAGGTCGATGGCAAGTTCAACGCCGATCGTTTTGACCAGGTCATTCGCCAGATGGGCTATGGCCGTATGCAATTCCGCGAGATGCTCGCCGAAGAAATGCTGATCGGGCAACTGCGCACCGGTATTGCCGGCAGCAGCTTTGTCACCGACCAGCAGGTCGACGCCTTCGCACGGCTGGAAAACCAGACCCGCGATTTCGCCGCCCTAACCTTCAAGGCCAACCCGGCTGCGGTCAAGGTCAGCGATGAAGAGGTCAAGGCGCACTACGATCAGCACGCCAAGGAGTTCATGACCCCCGACCAGGTGGTCATTGACTACATCGAGCTGAAGAAATCGGCGTTCTTCGACCAGGTCAAGGTCACCGACGACGAGCTCAAGGCCCAGTACGAGAAAGAAATCGCCAACCTCGCCGAGCAGCGCCATGCCGCGCACATTCTCATCGAGGTCAACGACAAGGTTGACGATGCCCACGCCAAGGCCCGCATCGAGGAAGTCCAGCAGCGTTTGGCCAAGGGTGAAGACTTCGCCAAGCTGGCCAAGGAGTTCTCCCAGGACCCAGGTTCCGCCAACACCGGTGGCGACCTTGGCTTCGCTGGCCCGGGTGTGTATGACCCAGCCTTCGAGGACGCCCTGTACAAGCTCAACGATGGCCAGGTGTCGGCACCGGTACGTACCGAGTTCGGTTACCACCTGATCAAGCTGCTGGGCAAGCAGGCGCCGGAAGTACCCAGCTTTGCCAGCCTCAAGGACAAACTCACCCGTGACCTGAAAACGCCACTGGTCGAGCAGCGTTACGTTGATGCCAGCAAACAGCTGCAGGACGCTGCCTATGAGGCTGCGGACCTTGCCCAGCCTGCCCAGGACCTGAACCTCAAGGTGCACACCTCGGCGCCATTCGGCCGTGAAGGTGGTGAGGGCATCACCGCCAACCGTGCCGTGGTCCAGGCTGCGTTCTCCGAGGAAGTGCTGGAGGAGGCTGCCAACAGCACCGCCATCGAGCTGGACCCGGAAACCACCGTGGTACTGCGCGTCAAGGAGCACCGCAAGCCTGAGCAGATGCCGCTGGAAGCCGTGGCCAAGAACATCAGCGAGCACCTGGCCAAGGAAAAGGCAACCGCTGAGCTCAAAACCAAGGCAGACAAACTGATCGCCGGCCTGCGCGACGGCTCCATCGCCGCCGGTGCGGCTCACGATGGTCAGAGCTGGAAAGCCTACGAGGCTGTTACCCGTGGGCAGGACGGTATCGATCCGGCCGAGCTGCAGGCACTGTTCCGTCTGGCCAAGCCAGAAGCCAAGGACAAGCCTGAGTACGGCAGTGTGGTCCTGGCCGATGGTAGCCTGGTGGTGTTGCAGCTCAAGGGCGTCAACGAAGGCGCTGCTGCCAGCGATGAAGAGAAGCAGCAGATTCGCCGCTACCTCGCGTCGCGTGCCGGCCAGCAGGACTTTGCGGCGTACCGCAAGCAGCTGGAAGGCAGTGCGGATATCACCCGCTACTGAGTGGGTGTTCAGTAACGAAACAGGCCGCGTAATGCGGCCTGTTTCGTTTGCCAGCAGTACCGGCCCTTTTTGCGGGCTAGCGTTTCACCCCCTCGTAGTTGTCCAGCGTGTCCCGCGCAATCTCCCTGTCCAGGGCAATCAGCTCGGGTGCCTTGTAAAACTCGAAAAACCGGCATACCCGCTTGGGTACGTTGATCAGCACATCTGGGGGATACCCCGCGATCTTGTACTGCGCCAGCGACGTCTGCATCACCTCGAAGCTCTGGTTGATAAGGTCCAGCAGCGACGCCGGCCCAACGTTGTCGACAATGAACGAGCCGGTGGCCGATTTCGGTGCGCCCTCACTCTCTGGCGCCGCCGCCGGTTGCTGGCCCTCTGGGTCGGCTGTCTCGGCCAACCATGGGTTAGGCGGCGCCAGCCCTTCGGCCACGATCTCCTGCTCGATACGAATCAACTCCTCGGCAGGCTTGCGCCGAAACGGCAGGCGCGAGCCCAGTGAACTGAGCAGCGCGTCAAAACGCATCTTGAACGCCGCCGGCCGTTCGATCACCGGTAACTGGTACTGCTTCTGGTTGGTGGAGTTAAGGTTTACCGCGATGATCAGGTCGCAGTGGCTGGACACCACCGGCACGATCGGCAACGGATTGAGAATGCCGCCGTCGACCAGCATGCGGTTGCCCTGGACCACTGGCGTGAACAAGCTCGGAATCGCCGCCGAGGCACGCATGGCCTGGTGCAGGCAGCCTTCCTGAAACCATATTTCCTGCTGATGGGTGAGGTCGGTCGCCACCGCCGTGTAAGGGATGCGCAATTGCTCGATGTTGATCTCGCCCACGATCTTGCGGATCTGGCCGAACACCTTGTCACCACGGATCGCCCCTAGGCGGAAGCTGACATCCACCAGACGTAGTACATCCAGGTAATCCAGGCTTTCGATCCAGTTGCGATAATCCTCGAGCTTGCCTGCCGCGTAGATACCCCCGATCACCGCGCCCATGGAGCAGCCGGCAATACAGGCGATGTCGTAGCCACGCCGTTCGATCTCTTCGATCACGCCAATATGGGCATAACCCCGGGCGCCCCCCGATCCCAACACCAATGCCACACGTTTGCTCATGATCTTTCCCCAGCCTGTGCAACCATGGTCCTACAATGCACCCAGCGTTGCCTGTGCTTCAATGTAGACTCTAGGCAAAGCATGCCGAGTGCGGCACTTTTCATGCGCCCGAGCGTCGAACAGCCACTCTATTTCTACCGTTGAGGTATCACTGATGAAAGCCTGGATCTGCCTTCCTTTGCTTGCCCTGGCCCTTGCTGGCTGTGCGGGCAAGACGGCCTACCGTGACAGCTGCGCGACGCAGCTCGATGCCGCCTGGAAGGAGCTGGACCTGGCCAAGGCTGAAGGTTTTGCAGGCACTGTCAGCTATTCCAAGGCCTTGTCGCTGCTGACCGGGGCCAAGACGCAGCAGCAGTTCGAAGGCTTCGAAGGGTGCACCAACAAGGCCGAGAAGGCACGTTTCTACATTCGTGAGTCGCGCGCCGGGCGCTGACCGAGGAGCATCGTATGTCCGCCATGCTCGATCATGTGGTAGCCCAGGTGCTGGACTTGCAGGTGCGCTTGCTGGCCTGCCGGGAGCGGTTGGCTGCCGATACCGACGCCGAGGCGTTGCACGACCTGCGTATTGCTGTGCGGCGCCTGCGCAGCCTGTTGCGGCCCCTGCGCAGTTTGCCGGGGGTCGAGCAGTTGGAGGATGCGGCAAAAGCCCTTGGCACCCTGACCACGCCCTTGCGTGACCGTGAAGTGCTAGCCGCCGAGTTGGTCAAGCGGGGCTTCGCCCAAGCTGCGCAGCGGCTGTTGCAGCGGCGCTCGGCTACCTTCGCCAGCGTCGCTGTGAGCCCGCAACTGAGCCGGGTGCTGAGCATTCTCGACGCGTTCCCGCTGTTCTTGCGTGCAGCGCAGCGCGAGGGATTGGCCAAGTCCCTGACCAAGCGCGTCGACAAACGCCTGGTCAAGCAATGGCGCACGTTGAACGACGCACTGCAAGACCCCGCCCACGATCGCCATCGCCTGCGCCTGCTGATCAAACGGGTGCGCTATGGCGATCAGGCCTATCCTCAGCTGGACCATGCCGGCAAGAAGCTGCAGCGCCTGCTCAAGCAAGCCCAAGGCGACCTGGGCAGTTGGCATGACCGCCTGCAATGGCTGTTGCAGGCGCGCGAGCAGGCCGTCCTGGGACCTTTCACGGCCGATTGGGAGCAGGAACTGCACGAAGCCGAACGCCAGTCCGACGCCACGCTGGAGGCACTGCATGCAGCGCTTGAGCGGCGCAAGCCCAGTAAATGACCGATATGCGGGCTGAACGAACGCGGGTTGCTGGCTAGTATGGGCAAACCTCTTTCGCCGTAAGCAGGAGCCGGCCCATGAATTTCAACCAACTGCTCGATGCCGTGCGCGCCACCCCTGACGCCGTCAGCATCCCAGCCGCCTGGGCGCAAGGGCGCGCCGCTTTCGGTGGCCTGATGGCCGCCATGGTGTATGAAACCATGCGCCTGAAACTTGCTGATAACCGCCCCGTGCGTTCGCTGGCCATCAGCTTTGTAGCCCCGGCCGCGCCAGGTGTGCCCACCCGTTTCGAAGTCGAGGTGCTGCGTGAAGGCAAGGCGGTCAGCACACTGTTGGGACGCGCCGTTCAGGATGGGCAAGTGGTGACATTGGTGCAGGGCAGTTTCGGCGCGGGTCGGCCTTCGGTGGTCGATGTCCCGGCAATGCCGGCCATCGAGATGAGCGCGCTTGAGCAAGCGGCTCCGGAGCTGCCTTACATCCAGGGCATCACACCGGAGTTCATGCGCCATGTCGCGTTACGCTGGGCCGTTGGCGGGTTGCCATTCAGTGGTAATCCCTCACGCAAGATGGGGGGCTGGGTGCGCCTGCGCGAGGTTGCTGAAGAGCCGGTCAACGAGGCCCACCTGCTGGCCCTTGTGGATGCCTGGCCACCAAGCCTGATGCCCGTGCTCAAGCAGCCCGCCGCTGGTAGCACGCTGACGTGGACCATCGAATTCATTCAGCCGGTTGCGCAGTTGTCGACCCACGACTGGTGCCGCTACTGTGTAGAAACCGAGCATGCCCGGGATGGCTACGGGCATGCGGCGGCAGCGCTGTGGACCGCAGATGGGGTGTTGCTGGCATTGAGCCGGCAGACGGTCACGGTGTTTGCCTAGGCCTCAGTGCCGGTGCTTGTGCCGCTCGCGCCAGGCACGCCACCAGGCGCCGCTGAGGACGAAGCGCGGAAAGGTGATGAACTGCTCGGTCAGCAAGCGCTGCATGGCATCCTTGCGGTCGACGAACGGCTCGGGTTGTTCGACCTCCAGGCGGTGGCCCTGGCGCTGCAGGCCCAGCCCTGCAATCAGGGCGATGACACCGACGGCAATCTGACCCAGGTCCAGGGCAAACAGGCCTGACAGCACCAGCAAGACGCCGAGAATGAACAGCGGGACGGCAATCAAGTGCAGCACCAGGTTGGTAGGGTGCCGATGATTGTGGTGATAGCCGCGCCATTGCCAGGCGGGCAGGTTTGGCAAGCGTTTGTTCATGGGCATTTCCTCTCGGTCATGCCCAGAGTTTAGTGCGGCGCTGGGCGCGCAGCCAATGTAGGCTGGCTATGGCCGCTATAGCTTGAGCTGGCCGATGGCTTTGTTCAGCTCGCCTGCCAGGGTCGCCAGTTCGCTGCTGGTGGTGGCCGAACTGACGGTCTGTTGCACCGTGTCTTCAGTGACATCGCGGATGCTCACGACGGCGCGGTTCATTTCTTCGGCTACCTGGCTTTGCTGCTCGGCTGCCACGGCGATCTGCGTGTTGCTCTCACGCATCTGCGCCACCGCCCCGGTGATTTCCGCCAGCGCCGCCCCGGCTTCCTGGGCCTGCCTGACGCAGTCGTCGGCCTTGTACGAGCTTTCCTGCATGAATTCCACGGCATCACGGGTACCGGCCTGCAGGTCGGCGACCATGCTGGTGATCTCGTCGGTGGACGTCTGCACTCGCTTGGCCAGGCTGCGAACTTCGTCGGCCACCACAGCAAAACCACGGCCTAGGTCACCGGCGCGGGCCGCTTCGATGGCGGCATTGAGTGCCAGCAAGTTGGTCTGCTCGGCAATGCTGTGGATCACGCCGACCACACCGTTGATCTTCTGACTGTCCTCGGCCAGTTGCCGGATCATTTCGGCAGTCTGTTGAACGCCGCTGGACAGCCCGGAAATCGAATCCTGAACGCGGCTGACCACTTCCTTGCCACTGCCGGCCAGGGAGTCGGCGCTCTGCGAAAGGTCGCGTGTAGCGCCGGCATGCTGAGCGATATGATGCACGGTGGCGGTCATTTCGTTGATCGCGGTGGCCGCCTGGTCAGTCTCGCTCTGCTGGCCGAGCATGCCATGGCGTACTTCGTTCATGCTTGCCGCCAGGCGCGCGGCACCCGAGTCCAGCTGTGCGGCGGTGCGCGCAACGGTGCTGACCACACGGTGATACGTCGACTGCATGGCGTTGAAGGCGCCGGCCATCTGGCCAACTTCATCGCCGCTGGCAAGAGGCACACGGGCCGACAGGTCGCCGGTCTTTTCCACGTGCAGCATCACGTCCTTGAGGGTATTGAGCTGGCTTAGCAGGAAGCGGATCAGCAGCTGCGAGGCGCAGAGCATGGCCAGCATGAGGATCAGCACGCAGACGGCGTAGTTGCTGAAGCGGTCGAAGAACACCTGACGCAGGCTCGGAGACTGCGCCAGCACCGCTACCTGTTGCTCGCCATGGCGCAGTACGTGGGCACCGCGCAGCGGGTTGTCGCCAAGGATCCAGGCGGCCGGCAGGGCGACCCAGCCTTGCGCATTGCGCAGCGCCTCCAGCGGATGGCCGGCAAAGGACGGGGTTTGCCCCGTTTGCCAGGTGATCACGTTGTCCTGGCGGGGCAGGGGCTGCCCGGCGGGCCATGCGGCCAGCAGCTGTGCCTGTGACTGGGCTTGGGCCTGTGTGGCTTCGGCTCGGGCCTGCTGTTCCAGGTGCACGGCGTACAGCACCAGCAACAGGGTCGTGACAAAGGCCACCGCGTTGACGGCCCAGAATTTGTACTTCAGGGAAATATTGCTAAGCCAGGCACCCATGGGTAGGTCTTCTCTGAGTTGAGCGGAAACATTATTGGCAAGGTGCCATCATTGTGCCCGTTCACACCAGAGAGGCTTTGATGTGCATCAACAAAAGGTTTAAGCCCGCAGCGGCGGCGCCATGGGCCGTACAGCTGTGAGTGCTCAGCAAAGCTGGAAGAACGCCTTGGTCGTGGCAGTGGTATGTGCCGCAGTGGACTCGACGCTTTCACCCCTGTGCAACGCTACTTCCTGCAGCACTTGCGGCAGGTATGCCGGCTCATTGCGCCCGTTCTTTGGTTTTGGCCGCAGCGTACGCGGCAGCAGGTAGGGAGCATCGCTTTCCAGCATCAGGCGCCCTTGGGGAATGTTGCCGACCAGTGAGTGCAGGTGGGTCCCACGGCGTTCGTCGCAGATCCAGCCGGTGATACCGATGTGCAGGTCCATGTCCAGGTAGCCGAACAATGCGTCACGTTCGCCGGTAAAGCAGTGCACCACTGCGGCGGGCAAATGGTCACGGTAATCCCTCAGGATCGCCAGCAGCCGCTCGCTGGCATCACGCTCGTGCAGGAAAACCGGCAGACGCAACTCGGCGGCCAGTGCCAACTGGGCCTCCAGAGCTTTTTCCTGAAGTGGGCGTGGGGAGAAGTCCCGGTTGAAGTCCAGGCCGCACTCGCCGACGGCGCGAACACGTGATTCGCTCAGCATCTGGCGCAATTGGCCCTCGCTGCTCGCATCCCAGGCCTTGGCATCGTGCGGGTGGACACCGGCCGTGGCAAACAGGTGTTGGGCGTCGGCATCCAGTTGCAGGCACAGCGCCAAAGCCTGTTCGCTGACCGCAAGGCTGGTGCCCGTCAGGATCATCTGCACCACGCCGGCCTCGATGGCACGCTCGACGATGGCGGCCTGCTGGTCGTGGAAACTGCTGTTGGTCAGGTTGACGCCGATATCGATCAGTTGCATGGTGCTACCTCGTGCCGCGGGGCGGCCAGCATAGCAAAAACCGCGATAATCGGAAAAAACCAAGAACTTCATGCTGTTGCCATGGTCTTTTACCGTTATTTATCACGAGGCGCTCGTATCACGCGGCCAGCGCCCACTGACCTCGGACATGTTCTCGCATGCTGCGACACCTGCTGACCCTGCTGCTGATGCTTGGGCTGATGACCTTCGGCCCCGCCTACGCGCGCCTGCCGGGTCCGCAGCAGAACGTCCCTGCGGGCAAGGCCCGTGACCTTGAACAGATCCGCAGCAGCAAGGTATTGCGGGTGCTGGTCAATCAAAGCCGCAACAGTTCCGGGGAGGTCAAGGGCGAACCGGTGGGCATCGAATATTACCGCCTGCGCGGGCTCGAGCATTATCTCAACGCCCGCGCAGGGGACGGGCAACAGATCCGCCTTAAGCTTATCCCGCGGGCCAAGGAGCAGCTGTTGGGTGCCTTGCAGCGCGGGGAGGGTGACCTGGCCGCGCCGGGCGAGTTGCTAGACCCAGGGTTGGTGGGCGGGGTGAACAGCAGCGCGCCGGTGCTGGACCAAGTGCCGTTGTGGCTGGTCGGGCGCAAGGGTGAACGTAGCTTTACCCGCGTCGAACAGTTGTCCGGGCGCACGGTGGCGCTCACCAGCGCCAGTGCTGCCGGTGCAGTGATCCAGCAGCTCAACCAACAGTTGGCGCTGCGCAAGCGGCCACCGATCAAGATCGAATGGGTCGATTCGACGTTGGCCGTGGAGGACGTGCTGGAGATGGTTCAGGCCGGCATCTACCACCTGACCATCGTGGAGCGGCCGATTGCCCAGCGCTGGTCCAGGGTGATGCCGCGCCTGCGCCTGGACAACCGCGTGCACCTGGGCCAGCCCCAGGCCATGCGCTGGTATGTACGCCGCGATGCAACCCTACTGCTGGCAACAGTTGACCGCTTCCTGCAAGGCTATCGCGCACCCGAAAACCAGGACGCGGCATTCGAGCGCATCTACCGGCGCCAATACCGTGTGCACGATCCGCTCGCCCGTAAAGATCGTCAGCGTTTGGTCTCCCTGCGGCCGGTGCTGCAAAAGCACGGTGAGGCGCAGCAGATCGACTGGCTGAACCTTGCCGCACTGGCGTTCAAGGAGTCGACCCTCGACCCGGCAGCGCGAGGCACCGGCGGGGCGCATGGCCTGATGCAGATCACCCCCTCGGCTGCCCAACGGGTGGGGGTCAGCAATACCGCCACAGTGGATGGCAATGTTCAGGCCAGCGCCCGTTACCTGGCGCTCATCCGCCGCAAGTTCTTCGCCAGCCCGCAAATAAATGAACGGGAGCGCATGGCCTTCGTGCTGGCGGCTTACAACCTGGGCCCGGAGCGGGTCCAAGCCATGCGTGCCGAGGCCCGTAAACGGGGCCTCAATGGCAACCAATGGTTTTTCCAGACCGAACGGGTGGCCATGGAACAGGTGGGCATGGGGCCGGTGAACTTCGTCAACAGCGTGAACAAGTATTTCCTGGCGTTCAACCGTGAACGTGCGGCTCTGGAGCGCGTTGCGAAACGCTAGAAAACCGAGGCGTGACCTGGTGCGCAGCGAAGCGGGCGGCAGCCTGCGCTGAACGTCTACTTGCAGCTTGCCGCTCGAGGCTCTAGGATACCGCCTGCGCCGATTTAAACAGCTACTTGCGGGGCGCGGGAAGGCCCACCCTCCGGGTCATCCGAAATACCGCTAAAGCGCTGGTTCGGTGACGCCTCCCACCGCTGCCCAGCGGGATTCGCGAGGCGGAGAGAGACTCCATGAGTTGCCCACGTACCAGTGTCTGTTTGAGCCCCCTACCTGCAAACCCGGCTGCCCGTACACCGCGTATCCTGCTCGGTGGCCAGCATCAGCCCACACTCCTGCGCCACCTTGAAGGCTTGTCACGCCGTAAAGGTCAGGCCCGTGCCTTCCTCATCCAGTTTGCCGAAACCGCTTGCCGCTTCGAGCAATATGCCGATGACCGTTTCGATCTGGCGGTAATTCAGGCGCCGGCCCGTGAAGAGGCTGCCGAGGTCATCGGCCATCTCACCCGCATCGCGCGCCAGGGGCTGATTACCCGACGCTGAGGAGTGCGCTGTTGAGCACCAATATCATCACCACGGCTGGTCATGAGGCCCTGAAGAAGGAGCTGGACCATCTGTGGCGTGTGTATCGCCCTGAAATCACCCAGAAGGTTGCGTGGGCCGCCTCGCTGGGGGATCGCAGCGAGAATGCGGACTATCAGTACAACAAGAAGCTGCTACGCGAGATCGATCGCCGCGTCCGTTACCTGCGCAAACGCCTCGAGGACGTCAAGGTGGTGGCCTATTCGCCTCAGCAGGAGGGCAAGGTGTTCTTCGGTGCCTGGGTCGAGATCGAGAACGATGACGGCGAAACCATGAAGTTTCGCATCGTCGGGTATGACGAGATCTATGGGCGTAATGACTACATTTCGATCGATTCACCCATGGCGCGTGCCTTGCTCAAGAAAGAAGAGGGCGATGAGGTAGTGGTGCACACGCCCACGGGCGAGGCAACTTGGTATGTGAACCGTATCAGCTATGGGCAGTGACGTGCTGCGCGCTACAGGCTGCAAGCAAAAGCAGATCTGCTCTTGCCTGTAGCTTCAGGTCGGCAGCGTAGCCATTAGCCCTCCCGCAGAACCTTCAATGGGCTGGCATTGAGTGCCCGCCGCGTACCCAGCACGCCAGCGCCACCCACCAGTAATGCCCCCGCCAACGGCAGCACCAGTAACCAGGGGTGTGGGCTCCACTGCAGGTCGAACGCATAGCGATAGAGCACCAGGGTAATCAGCTCGCACCCCAGTGCAGCCAGTGCGCCACTCGCTGCCCCCAGCAGCCCGAACTCGATACGCCGTGCCTTGACCAGTAACGGGCGCGGTGCACCGAGTGCGCGTAGCAAGGCCCCCTGGCGAATGCGCTCATCCAGTGTGGCCTGCAAACCGGCGAACAGCACGGCCAACCCCGCTGCCAATACGAACAGCAGCACATACTCCACCGCCAAGGTGACCTGGGCGAGGATGCTGCGCAACTGCTCGAGCAAGGCATCGACCTGCAGAATGGTCACCGCCGGAAACGCCCGGGAAAGGGCAACGACGTCCAGGTCATGCCCAGGCGCCAGGTAGAAACTGGTCAGGTAAGTGGTCGGCAACCCCTGAAGGGTTCCGGGCTGGAAGATCATGTAGAAATTCGGTTGGAAGCTGTCCCAGTGCACGCTGCGCAGGCTGCTGACCCGTGCCTGGCGATGTTCGCCGCCGATGTCGAACGTGAGCAGATCGCCCAGTTGCACCTTCAGGCTGCTGGCCAGCTCGGCTTCTACCGAAACGCCTGGGGTGTCATTGGCCGAAGGCAGTGCCTGCCACCAACTGCCTGCGGTCAGCGTATTGCCCTCGGGCAGCTCGGCGGCCCAGGTCAGGCTCAGGTCGCGTTGTACCGCGCGTTCGCCAGCAGAGTCCTTGCTGACGAGTTGCTGCACAGGCTGGTCGTTGATCTGGATGAGCCGCCCCGGGGTGACCGGATACAGCGGTGCTGAGGTGGCATTCACCTCGTGCAGGCGCTGGGCAAAAGGTTCACGATCGTCCGGCAGGATGTTCAGGGCGAAATGGTTGGGCGCGTCCTTTGGGAGCTGGGCCTGCCAGGTATCGAGCAGCTCCGCGCGTAGCAAGGCGACCAGAGCCATGGCCAGCAGGATCAGGCCAAACGCCAGGGCCTGCCCGGCCGCTGCCATGGGGTGGCGCAATAGCTGCCCCAGGCCCAGGCGCCATGTCAATGGAGCACCTGCCAGCAACCGGCGCAAGCTGCGCAGGCCGAGCAGTAGCAGGCCACCCAACACCAGCGCGGCGATCAGCCCGCCACCGAGCAGGGCGAACGTCAGCAGCAGATCGAGGCTCAAGCGCCACATGATCAGCCCCAATGCCAGCAGGGCAGCGCCATACACCAGCCAGCTGCTCGGTGGTACTGGCAGCAAGTCGCGGTGCAGTACCCGCAGCGGCGGGACCTTGCCCAGCGCCACCAACGGTGGCAGAGCAAAACCGGCCAGGGCCACCAGCCCGGTGGCGATGCCGGCCAGTGCCGGGACGATGCCGCCACCTGGCACAACGCTGGGCAGCAGGCCATGCAGCAGGCGGAACAGCCCCAGCTGTGCCAGCCAGCCAAGCAGCGCACCCGCGACTGCGGCTACCAAGCCGAGCATGGCCAATTGCAGGCAGTACAGGCCCAGCGCCTGATGGCGCGAGAGGCCCAGGCAACGCAGCAGGGCGCTGGCGTCGAGGCGCCGTTGCGCATAGCGGCTGGCCGAAAGCGCCACCGCGACCCCTGCCAGCAGTACCGCCACCAGGCTGGCCATGTTCAGGTAGCGTTCGGCTTTGCCCAGGGCGCCGCCGATCTGCCGGTTGCCATCGCGGGTGTCGAGCAGGCGCTGATTGGCAGCGAGGTCTTTCTCCAGCCCTTGCCGGTACTGCGCCAGTGCCTGGGTATCACCGCGCCACAGGTCACGGTAACTGACCCGGCTGCCAGGCTGGATGACCCCGGTGGCCTGCAGGTCGGCCAGGTTCATCATCACCCGAGGCGTCAGGCTGTAGAAATTGTTGGCCCGGTCCGGTTCGTAGGTCAGCACGCGGGTCATGCGCAGGGTTTTCATGCCGACATCGATGCTGTCGCCTACGGCCAGACCGAGGGCTGCCAACAGGCGTGGCTCGACCCATGCCTCGCCCGGGGCCGGGCCCCCGCCGGGCGCCTCCTGGGCATAGGGCGCGGCAGCGCTGCGCACCTGGCCGCGCAGCGGATAGGCACCATCGGCGGCCTTGATGCTCCACAACTGAATGCCGGCATCGCCCCCCACCACACTGGTGAATTCCACCACCTGGGCGTGGCGCAGGCCCAGCGCCTTGCCAGCGTTTATCTGCTCGTCACGGGCTGGCGCGCTGCCCTGCAGCACCAGGTCGGCACCTAGGAACTCGCTGGCACGCAATTGCATGGCGCCGTTGAGGCGGGCACCGAAATAGCCGATTGCGGTGCTGGCGGCGACAGCCACCAACAGCGCAAAGAACAGCACGCGCACTTCGCTGGCGCGGACATCGCGCAGCAGTTGGCGCAGCGCCAGGCCGCACAGACGGGACAGCGGCATGTGCGTCATCAGGCCTCCACCGGCGCCACAAGGCGCCCCGCATCCAGCCGGATCTGGCGCCGGCAGCGGCGGGCCAGGCGTTCGTCATGGGTGACCAGAACCAGGGTGGTGCCGCGCTCCTTGTTCAGTTCGAACAACAGGTCGCTGATACGCTCGCCGGTGTGGCTGTCGAGGTTGCCGGTGGGTTCGTCGGCAAACAGCACCGCAGGGTGGGCGGCGAAGGCGCGGGCGATCGCTACCCGCTGTTGTTCGCCACCCGATAGCTGGCGCGGGGTGTGGCTCAGGCGCTTACCTAGGCCGACCCTTTCGAGCAGGGTGTGGGCCTGCTCACGGGCGTCGCGGCGGCCGTCCAGCTCCAGTGGCAGCATGACGTTTTCCAAGGCGTTGAGGCTGTCGAGCAACTGGAACGACTGAAACACGAAACCGACATGCTCGGCGCGCACCCGGGCGCGTTGATCTTCGTCCAGCGGGCCGAGGTCGTGCCCGGCGAGGATGACCTTGCCGGCGCTGGGGCGATCGAGCCCGGCGAGCAGCCCAAGCAACGTCGATTTGCCAGAGCCCGAGGCGCCGACAATGGCCAGGCTGTCGCCTTGCGCCAAGTCCAGGGACAGGGCGTGAAGGATAGTCAGGTCACCTTCCGCACTGGGGACCACTTTGCTAAGGTTCTGCGCAACGAGAATACTGGGGCCCATGGAGAATCCAATGCGAGTGTGGTGGTTGAGTGCCGGTCTGGCCCTGTATTGCCTGGCCCAGAGCGCGGCGGCGGGAACACTGCTGATAGTTGGCGATAGTATCAGCGCCGGTTTTGGCCTGGATAGCCGCCTGGGGTGGGTCTCTTTGTTGCAGACCCGGCTCAAGGACGAAGGTTTCGACGATCAGGTGGTCAACGCATCGATCAGCGGCGATACCAGTGCAGGTGGCCAGGCGCGGCTGCCGGCGCTGCTTGCAGCGCACAAGCCGAGCCTTGTGGTGCTTGAGCTGGGTGGCAATGATGGGCTGCGCGGCCAGCCGCCACAGCAATTGCAACAAAATCTTGCCTCGATGATCGAAAGCGCACGCCAGTCGGGAGCCAAGGTGCTGCTTCTAGGGATGCGCCTGCCACCCAACTACGGATTACGCTACACCACGGCCTTCGCCAAGGTGTACGAGCAGTTGGCAACGGAAAAACACGTGCCGTTGGTGCCGTTTTTTCTTGAGGGTATAGGCGGTGTCCCGGAGATGATGCAGGCCGATGGCATCCATCCGGCGCAAGGGGCTCAGCAGCGCTTGCTGGAAAATGCCTGGCCGGCGATAAAACCGTTGCTGTGAAGCTTTAAACGGGGCCGGCTTTCGGCTAATGTTGCGCCCCCCGTTTCGAGAGCCCCCAATGCCACGCCCTGCCTGGTCCCTGTATGCCTACCAACTGATCGAGCCCGATGAACAGCTCGACCTGTTCGCTTGCCAGGAAATCCGCGTCCATCTGGTCGCGCGTCAACTTGAACTGGGTGTACCGGTCGATCGCACCTTGTGTGGTGGGTTGCTGCCGGCGCAACCGCGTTGGTCGGGCGTGCAGCGCTCGATCTACCGCGACGGTCGCCTCTGTGACCTGTGCCGGGCCATTCTCGACGCCCAGCGCAGAGGCATGCGCCCGGTGTGGCCAGAACTCTGAGGCGCTGTGCGCCGGGGAACTGTACGCACCTTTCATCATCTGAAACGCTTGTTAATCTTCAACGCCTCCCGCTTGGGCCGGGGCGGGTGTACAATCGACCCTCTTGACAACCTTTCGAAGGATTTACCGGATGTTGCCGCGCTTTCCCGCCGTCACCCGTTGCCTGACCCTGGCCGCCCTGTTGGTAGCGGGCCGTGCCGTTGCGCTGGAGCTGCCTCTGCCGCCACCTGGTGAAGACGTCGTTGGCCAGGTGCAGGTGATCAAGGCCAAGTACGAGGACACGTTCGCCGACATCGGCACTGCCAACGACCTCGGCTACCTGGAAATGATCGCCGCCAACCCGGGTGTCGACCCCTGGTTGCCCGGCGCCGGTACCGAGATCATTCTGCCGACCCGCTACATCCTGCCGCCGGGGCCGCGCGAGGGTATTGTCATCAACCTTGCCGAGTACCGCATGTACTACTTCCCGAAAGGGCAGAACGTCGTGCACACCTTCCCGCTGGGTATCGGGCGGGAAGGTG
>NZ_BQHW01000008.1 GCF_021602025.1 Pseudomonas ceruminis | reverse complement strand
GCTGCCGCGGCATCGGTGGCCACCTTATCGGTCACCGCAACCCATGCCGAACCGTTCCAGCGCTTCGGTGTGTTCGCGTTGCCCGTGGTGTCGATCCAGAGGTTCTGCGCCAAGCGATCAGCGACCGGCGGCGCAGCCGACTGCACGATAACCTTACCCTTGCCGCCAGCCAGCGTTGCCGCGTCCTGGGCGGCCTGCTGCGCTGCAGCGACGTTGCCGTTGGTGGTAGTCAAGCTCGACTGCAGGCCCGTGATCTGCTGGGACTGCGCGCTGGTGGTGCCTTCCAAGGTCTGCACCTTGGTTTCCACGGTCTGCACGCGGGCGGCCATGCCATTCGCCGTTTGCACCGCCTGGCCGATGTCGGTCCAGTAGGTGTCGTTCGGCGGCGGATTACCGGTGGGCACAGCGACCTTCGCCTGGTACAGCTTGCCGTTCTCGCCCAGCACGCTTTGACCAGCGGTGTAGGCCTGGTCTGGCTTGTAGGGCATCGAGTCGGCCAGGTCGGCAATGTTGTCGATCTGCTCCTGCAGGTCGCGATGCACCTGGTTGACCGAGTTGTTGACCTCGACAATCTGCTCGTTCAGCTCGCTGCGTACCTCGCCCAGGCGCTCGTTCACCGAGCCAGGGCCGTTCATGTCGATCAGGTCGATACGCTCGGTCAGCTCCTTGCCCAGTTCGCTTTCGGTGATCCGGTCCTTGATCTGCTCCAAGATCGGACCGGGGTCGGCGCTGGCCATGCCTGAGATCACGCCCGGGGCGACCGGGAAGAAAGGCCCCAGGTTTCCGGTGCGATCCACCAGGCGCGCCCAGAAGTAGAACTGCTGGCCAGCACGCAGGCCCTGCATCACGTATTCGTTCTGTGGGTACGCCAGGTCGGCCAGCTTGGTGGCCTGGCCTAGGTCGGTACCCTCGCTGTACCACAGCTCGGTGCGCTGGGTGTCCTCGGCGCCAGCAGGGAAGCCCCACTTGATGCCGATGCCGAACAGCAGGCTCTCGGTGTCGAGGAAGGTCACAGCCGGGGGCATGCCTTCCTTGCCATTCAGCTCGGTCAGGATCGAACTCTTCCAGGTCGACGTGATGTCAAACGAACTCACGGCACGCACCCGGGCCAGATAAGCACCCGCGTAAATGCCCACCACATCGACCGAAGCCGCGCCGGTACGCTGCAGGCGAACCCAGTTGCCGCTGTCCTTGCGCCACTCCACGTCGTAGGCAACAGCCCCCTCCACTGCCGGCCAGGCAATGGTCATGGTGCTGACGGCGATACCCTGGTCGATCATGTGGGCGGACGACAGAGTCACGCTTGCCGGAGGCTGCACGGTGGTCACCGGGATAACGCTGATCGGGCGCTCGTCCAGCTTGGCGCCGGTGTCGATCGCCGCGAACTTGCTCGGGTTGAACTCGAGCGCGGTGATCTCGTACTCGCCCTCCTGGGTGCGCGTCGTCTTCAGTACCCGGAACAGCTGAACCGCCAGGTCGTCGTAGTCGATCGCCCACTGCAGCTCAGGCTCAGGTTGAACGCCATACGCGGTGGTCACCGTCACTGCACGACCGGCGACGGACTGCACGGTGCGTGCCTGGGCGGTGCCGTTCGGCAGGTTCAGGATCAGGCGGTCGCCTGCCTTGATCAGCGTGTCACGGTCCAGAGTCACCACGCGGCCGGCCGCCGCCGAAATCCGGCCGCCGTTTGGACGACCCGCGACCAGCTCATCAGCCACAGGAATGACGTAGCCAGGCAGCGGAATGCGGCCTTCCATGCCGGTCTTGAAGGTAACGGTGCGGTCCTGGCTGTTGCTCAGTAGCGCCCACTTGCCCCGGCGCTGGGCTTCGGAGGCTCGGGTGCAGCCAATCGCCGAGATCTCGATTGGGCGGTCGCGGTACCGGCGCTGGAGCGCGTTGTCGGTCACCGGGATGACATCGGTGTCGTAGTTGTTGGCCGGGTTGTCGTAGCTGACCAGGGCCCGGCTGTAGTGCGTGTTGCGCTCCGCGCCGCCATAGACGAAGTCGCCGTCGATGACGTTGGCCCGGGTGAACACGTAGTCGATGTCCTGGGCGCGCGGCATGTCCGCCTGCATGAACAACGATCCGTGGGCCCAGTACACCATGCCCCGGTAGATGGCGGCCAAATCACGTAGCAATGTCCAGGCCTCGGCCCGCCCTTGCAGGTTCATATCGCACAGATAGCGCGGCTCCTGCCCGCCCATGCCGTCCGGAACCAGCTGGTCGCAGTACTGCGCGATGCGGTACATCTCCCACTTGTCGACCATCCACGACTTGATGCGCTTGCCCAGGCCGAAACGATCCTCGACGCACAGGCCGTAGGTGACAAATGCAGGGTTGTTGGTCCACGCCTGCTTGAAGGTGCCGTCCCACACGCCGGTATAAGTGCGGGTCTCGGGGTCGTAGTTGCTGGGCACCGGCCAACGCTTGGCCCTGCACTTCACGGTAACAGCCGGGATGTTCTGGAACTGCTGAGCGTCGAACTCGATGTACAGCAACGCGGTATTCGGGTACCGCAATTTCTCGTCGATGATCTCGGTGTAGCCAGCGATGGTCATCGTATCCGCGACGGTGCCACTGTTGGCGTTTGGGGTGATTCGCCGCACGCGCAGCATCCAGCCAGAGGTCGCCGCCGGCAGATTCACGCGCACAGAACGCTGATAACCGTTGGTGGTCTTGCCATCAACTGCACCGCGGTGAGATTCCACATAAGCTCCGCCGTCAGTGGCGATGTCGATGGCGTACTCGATGCGGTAACCGTTGGTGTTGCCGCTGCTGTCCTGCTGTACCAGGCGCGGCCAGGACATGCGCACGCGCACGGCGGAAAGCTGGGTGTTGCTCAGGGCGCGGGTGAATGCATTGTCACTGCGCAGCTCGACGTTGACGGTGGTCTCGTTTTCGATCGCAGGGATACCCTGGATATATTCCTGCTCTACGGAGCCTGGGCGCCACTCCCACTTCACCCCCGGAAAGTTCACGTTGCCGCTGGCATCCATGATCGGCGTGTTGTCGAGGTAGATGTCGCGATCGGTCGGCGTGCCGTCAAATTCACCCTCGCCTACGGCCAGCAAAATGCTAGCAATGTTGGTCGACTGCAGGCTGTCCGGCGCTTCAACAGGCGTCTTCGGCTTGCTACTGCCGCCTTTCGCGCCAGCGATCTCCAGGTGCTCTGCTACGCCCATACTTTTCTCCAGGCAAAAAGAAACCGCCCGTAGGCGGCTTGTTGGTTGTGATGACGCTAGGTCTTGTCTTCTGCGCGAATCGAGGCAGAAATAACAGCACCGCCCCAGCGGCGTTCGCCAATACAGATCGGGACAGGGTTTCCGCTGGCTGTGGTGTTTTTGGCACTGCCGAAGGCATATGACGGCAGGTTCTCGGGTGCGGCACTTTGAGATAAGCCCTTTGCCTGGGGACTGAGCATCTGGATTACGCCACCAGCGACCAGCGCGATACCTATCTGCAGAGTAGGGGCTCCGAAGAAGCTAGCCACGATCAGGACCACTCCGACTATTGTCTGAAGCACCCCACCGCGCTTACTACCCTCCACCACGGGAACAATACGGACTTCATGGGTTCCACGACGCCCTAAGTCATCCATACCCACGTTCTTGCGGTTACGAAAAATCGCAAACCTCATGCCCATTCCACTGAGTCGCTTGATTTCAGCATCGAACCCATCAAGCGTCGCCTTCAAAGCGCTGAAAGCTTCAGATGTTGTCCCTTCCTCAAGCTTTCTGCGATGGACCCGACCAAATTTCTGAGCAAGCGATCCAGAAAGCTTGATTGTTGTCATCGGGTCGTAGTCTGCAGCTGTTGCCATGGCTTCCTCCGGGCATTAAAAAATCGCCCGAAGGCGGCTCATTAAAATGTGGTTGGCTTTACGCTCACATCCCCATCTGCGGACGTGTAAATTCGGTACTTTTTAGTTTGCCCAGGCTTTACCAGAGCCTCCGCCTCAAGTCTCTCTGAATTCAATCCGCAGAGGCCTTTTCCTTCAAGTGCAGCGCCAACCATCCACTCACCCGCGGGCACATTGAAATGAGCTTTTTCCTTGGGGTTAAGCCGGGCTACCGGCTCACCGTTAATGAAAACGGTTGCGTAGCATCCTCCTCCTGGAAAGCCGCTATCGCGCGTGACGATGATCTGGCCGCCCCCGCTGACAGCGGCCTGATAGCCAGAGATTCTGCTCGCAGGGGCCTGCTCAGCCTGGTTTAGCGGGACAGGTGATGTCGCACATCCGCCCAGCAACGCCAGCCCCAACGCACCGATCAGAAGTCGCATGTGATTCCCTCCTTTGAAAGTCGGGAATGTACCATCACTTGGCGTCGCGGTGACGCAAAACAAGGCGCGTCCGTTCGAGCCAAGGACCGCCGAACACAACAATTTCTGATGGCCGACCCAGCAGGTGGTGCAGCATGAAGGGGCCAGGGCCGAAGACCTGGGCATGCTCCTCCTGCAACTGGGCGTCGGTGCCCAGGTAGATGCCGGCATGATTTGGGTGAGCCGTGCGCCCGACGGCCATGACGATCATGTCGCCGCGCTGAGGCTGGCTGACCTGGTAGAAGCCGGCAGCTTCATAGGCCTGCTCGTAAAGGCTCGGGCCGTCTGCCTGCTCCCACCACCCATCCTCCCGAGCGTAGGCCGGGAACTCCAGGCCCCATTCCCGCTTGTACCAGTCGGCGCAGACTTGCCAGCAGTCCCAGGCGCCATGCACGAACGGACGGCCCAGCAGCGGAGCGTGACCTGTCGGCGTGACGCTGCGCAGATCTCCCTCCGGCCACGACAGGATGTGCCAGGGCAAGCCGGTGGCCTCACACATGGCCAGGTCCCGCGGCGACGGCCTGCTGGTCGCGTCCGGGTGCGAGTGCACGATGCCGATCACCTCGCCCTGGTCTTCGGCTTCCGCATACTGCTCCGGCGAGATACGGAACTCCTCGGCGGGGTCGGTTGCGGTGTTGTCGCATGGTATGTACCGCTGTGAGCGACCAACGGCGATGATCAGCCCGCAGCACTCGCGTGGGTACTCTGCCGCAGCGTGCACTTGCACGGCAGCCAGGATGTGTTTGCGCATGGTCAGCTCCGTGCGATCAGTGAAACGGCCGGGAAGCCGCCAAATGGCAGTTGGTTACCCTGACCGTGGCGGACAATGCAGCCTGAATCCAAGCAGCCATTGCACTGGTCCTTGGCTGGGTCGCTGGTGGGCTTCCCATCAAGGTCAAAATAGGGGCCGGTATAGCCGCAGTTGGGGCCACGGTATCCAGCGGTCATTGCCCAGTGGCATAGCTGGGTCATCTGCCGGCCAATGGTTTCGCCGCCAACATCGCCAGGGCTGGCCAGCTCCCACGCTACCGTGGTGCCGCTCTCGGACACCTTCTGGTCGATGTACCAGACCTCGATGGCCTCCTCGGTGGGGTCCGCCGTTGGGTTGCCTGTCCGGAAGTTCACCGCGTCCAAGTACTGCGCCATGGTGTGACGCATGGTGAGCTTGAACTCGAGCAGATTGTCGAAGGCCAGGCAAAGGGCGGTGATCCGGCCATTGACGTTGCCCACCGTCAGCGTTGGACGCACCGCGGTACCGTCTGAGTTCGCCTCAATGCCGTCGATCTGCATGGGCCAGGCGCCGTACTCGTTGCCCTGCCACCATATCGACTTGGCCGGCAGCTGGTCGGCGTTCGCGCCGGCAGCGCCCAGTTCCTCCGGCGTGTGCGGGATTGCATGCCCGTGGAACCTGAGTATGTCAGCACCAAAATCCGAGCCATCCAGTTCGAACAGCAGTACTTCGCTGCCAGGCTCCAGAGTCTGGATATCCTTGATCAGTGACATGATGAATCCTTATGGGTGGAAGGCCCGCTCGAAGGTTGCAGTGACCTTGAACCTACCGCCGCCTACTGGCGTAGGCGTTGGATCGGTACAGGTAAAGAGCCCCAGGTCACCGAGCGGCGTAGACCAAAGAAAGGCTTTGGCGCCGCCGTGCCGGTCAAAAAACTCCATGATCTTGCGGACCTGGGCCTTCGTGCCGGTTACGGTGACCGGGTAGCTGTCTTCCTTGTTATTGGGTCCGTCAGCTACCACCTGCCGGTATCCGTCGCCGAAGCGCGCCTCCCGGACTCGATAGCTGATGTCAGGCGCCTCTCCCCGTTGCGTGGGCCAGCTAAATGTTTCAATCGCCATCAGCGCCTCCCTTGAGTGTTTCGATAGCTGACGCCACCAGGCCTCCAAGAATCCGCCACAGCCTTCTCGGCTGCCATCTGAACTTGCTTCTGCATGTTCTGCTGAAGTTGCGTTTGGTCGAGCTCCATACCCTCGCTACTCCGATCTTCTACCACCATGCTGACCGGAGCCGACACGCTGATCGCAGTCCCGCCGCTACCGCCGCCAACCGCCATCACGCCAAGCTGCCCGCCAGCAGTTCTGGTCAGGGGCATCACTGCCTCGTCACCGGCCTCGCCCATTACACCAAGCTTTCCGCCGGCCATACCGAACGCCGTAGGCGTGCTGACGATCGTGTTGGTGAATGCTCCACCGTTGGCGAACAATTGCACGCCGTTCGACCAGGCACCGCCCAGCGCCTGCGGGAGGTAGGAGCTCGAGTATCCAGCCTGTGATGCGCCGAGATTGGACGAGACCGCCCCTGCAGACCCAGCAGCCATGCCGTTACCGGTCCCGCCACCAAAATATGCAGACGCTGCCGTAGCACCCCAGCTAACCAGGCTGCCGAGTAAACCGGATGCTGCCTGCTGTGTAGCAATGCGAGCCATGTCAGCCAGAATCGACTTGGTGAAGTCAGAGAACGAGAACTTGCCAGTCATGGCGAAGCTCACGACTGCATCCTCCATTGAGGTGAAGGCATTCGTGAACAAGCTTTTCGTCTGCCCGGCAACATCCCGCGCCTGATCCAAGTAGTTCTGGAAGGCCGAGGATGCTCCTTTGCGCCAGTCGCCTTGGGCAGCCGAGATTTTGTCGTAGTTATCCACGACAGTGTCGCGGTACTCTTCCTCGGCTTTGCTCAGGATCGCCAGGTCGCGCTGGTAGTCATCCTCGCTGTACTTGTCCGGCGCGGTGCGGCGGCGATCAAGAAGCTTGGCACGCTCATCATTAAATCGATCAGTTGCTCCGTCCAGGTCGCGCTGCAGGCCAGCCTGCCGATCTCCTAGACCAATGGCAGCCGCAGAACGGTCACCGCTAGTCGAAAGCGCAGCGCGCTGGCGTTCAAGCTGATCCACATAGGCCTGGGTAGCGGCGGCCTGCTTGGCCAGCCGGCCCTGCTCATTGGTCGCCAGCACCGCCAGTTCGGTGTCGGCGTCCTTCTGGGCCTTGACCATAGCAGCGCGGGCATCGGCGATCTTCTGGTCCAGTTGTATGCGCTGCTGGGCGCTGGTAGTGCTCTTGCCTTTCGCATCCTCCAGTGCCTTGATCTCGGCCTCGTAAGCGAAGGTGACGTCGCCCTTCTGCTGCTCGATGATCGCCGCGCGCTGGGCGGCATACGACTCCTGGGAGATAAGGCCAGCCTTCTGTGCCGCATCCAGTTCCTTTTGGTGATTCTTGTACTCGGCCAGGATGGCGCTAAGTGCGTTCTTCTGGTCGTTGAAACCGGAGAGGTCAACTGACCCTGTGCGGCCGGCCGGATCCTTGAACTGCTTGGCGATGTCGGCTTCGACCCGCGCGATTCGCTCCGGCTTCAGCCGCTCATCATTGGGATTTTTTTCCCTGATGTCATCGAGCGACTTCCTGTATTCCTTGAGCTTTTCGGCACGCTTCTCGGCGTTCGTCCATGCTGATTTTTCCAGCGCGTCGACTTTGCCCATCGCGACAATTGCCGCCTGCTGCTGTTGCGCATCCAAGGCGCGGGCACTGGCAATTGCTGCCATAGTGTCGCGCTGCTGGATCAGCCCCTTCAGCTCAAGACTAGCGTTGGTGAGCTTCTTCCGGGCGTCAGTGTCGTCAGCGTCGGCATTCACAGCGCTCTGTGCCGCAGCGACCTGGCGCTGCATGTCGACGATACGACTTGCGATGTCCTGGTCGCGGCCAATGTTTTTGACCGAGTCTACGGTGGCAGCAACCTCACCCCGCAGGGCTTTCCAACCGCGCTCCCAGATCGACAGGTTCTCGGTGACCTCCTTGCTCCGGTTCTTGATGGTATCGACATAGGAGTCGGTGAGCAGCTTGGCAGCCCCGATGGTGTCGCCTTGCTCCTTCAAGGCAACGATCTGCGAGTAGGTCGCAGCGGTCAGGAAGTTGTACTGCTCGCTGAGGTCCTTGGCGGCAGCCACTGGATCCTTTCCGATCTTCACGAACTCGGCCACGGTCTCCTCGACCGCTGTACCGGTCGCCGAGCGCCACTCCAGTGCGGCCTCGGTGATCTCGACGAAGCTGGCAGAGGCTACTTTGCCGCTGCTGGCCAGCTGGGTTAGCACCTCTGCCGCAGCGCCGGTGGTGCCAACAGTGGCCGCTACCTCGCGCGCCATCCCGGATAGGCGGTCCGACGTAGTGCCGGCGGCATTACCGGTCGTGATCAACGCCTTCTGGAATTCGACGGCCTCCTCGCTGCCGGAGTAGTAGGCGTATCCAAGCACGGCAACCGCTGCAGCCGCGACGGTGAACGGGTTCACCAGGCCCAGGACATAGCCACCAAGGGCTTGCACAGCCGGTCCGATGCCGCCAAACATGTCCTTGAGCTGTCCGCCCTGCTGCAGCAGTACCTGGAGCGGAGCCTGGCCACCCTGCAAGGACACCACGATATCGGTGAACTGTGCCGGTACGCCGCGCAGTGCTGCTGCGGTGGCCTTGGCCGACATGCCCGTCTTGTTCAGCGCAGCATCGGCGCCGCCCAATGCGGTGCGCGCCTGGTCGATCTTCGCCTGGTACTCGCCGAAGGTGTCCGCATCGAGCGCGCCACTGGCGCGGAAGCCCTTCAGCTTCTGCTCCATCTGGTCCAGGCGGCTCATTGCTGCGACGGTCGGGTCAATTTTGCCCAGCAGCTCTTCGAGCGCCTGGCCTTCTTCCCGATGCGCGCCGGCGGCCTTCTTCGCCGCCTCCGCCTGGCGCTCTTCCGTGGCGATGAGGGCCTGGGCCCGGCTATTGATGGACGCTTGACGACTGGCGCTGTCCGACAATACAGCGTTCGCCTGGGCAGTTACCTCGGCACTCTGCTCGGTTGCCCGGTTGAGCGATTGAACGTACTGGCTGGCCTCCAGCGAGGCCTTGGCCACGGCCAGAATCCTTGCTTGCTGCTCGTCGGCGGATTCGGCAGCTCGCCGGCCAGCCTGGGCCCCGGAATCAGTGGCGGTGGTGAGCGCCTCCTGCACCTTGCCCGCCTGCGCGGCCTCGGCCCGGAAAGCTCCCATGTTCGCCGCGGCGCTGCTGAATGCCGTGGAAGCGCTGGTAACGGCGCGCCCCACGGTGGCCATCTGCTGCGCCAATTCGGCCTGCTTGGTATTGAGCGCCTGCAGTTCCTGCACGATCTGCCGGGTATCACCCTGCAGGCTGCCCAGGGCAGTCTCCCAAGCGCGCCCGGTTCGCCCGGCCGATTCCTCGCTGCGCTTGCCAGCGTCGGTCAACTGGTCGAGGTTGTCCTTGGCCTCAACGGCATCCCCTGAGTCGATCTGAAGACCGAGAGAAGCGATGGTGGTCATGGTCTACTCCATGGATTCGGCCATGACGGCCAAGGCCTCAACCTCCATGACGCGGAGATCGGGGAAAATGTCGGTGAGGTCGCGGCGCTTGATGCCGAGCATTAAGGCGGTTGCGGGGATGGCGGTGTAGTCCATGCCAGATGGGCCGCCAGAAGCCACTCGCCACTGAGTACCCATGGCATCGAAGAGACGGAAGGCTGGCCATGCATCCGGCCAGACCTCCACTACCTCCTCTTCGATGTCATTCAGGGTCAGCCCCAGCGCTGCCAGTTGCTCGGCGGACGGGCCGCGCTCGTAGCAGGCCCGGGCCGCCGCCCTCAGTTTCCCAGGCGGGCCGGGCTGTAGGCGGCCTGGTAGGCGTCGATTACTGCCTTCGGTGCGCCGGTGCAGGTGCGCACCAGGTCGGCGATGGCCTCGGCGCTGAACTCGTCCTCCAGGTCCCAGCCTGTGACGATATCGCCCAGCTGCTCAGCCTGCAGGGCGATTTCACCGGTAGTGACCTCCTCCCAAGTCACCCCGTCCTTCTGGGACTTTTCCGCCCAAGCGTCGCGCGCCTTGTTCCAGCGGTCGAACATTGCGGACAGGGCCACGCGGTCCATGTAGCGGAACTGGAATTCCACCGGTGCCGGCTCGGCGCCAATGCGCGGAACCTGCACCACGGCAGCGAAAGTGGGGTTCTGCGCGATTTTGATCTTCGCCATGAGAATTCCTTACGCGCCGGCCAGGTAACGAAGCGAGCGAGCCGACAGGCCAACGCTGATGGTGCGGGTCATCACGTTGTTCCGCTCCATTGTGGGATCTGGAGTGATGCTGACGTAGCCTGGATACAGGATATGGTCACCGTTGCGCAGCTTCAGACGAATAACTGCAAGCTCTTTCGAAGAGTCGTAGCCTTCAACGGCCTCAACGTAAGCCGCAGAGGGCTGGTCCTCGACCACAATAGACAGGGTTGTCGGGTTGCGGTTGGTTGGGAACTGTTTGTCATCGTCGTCTTCTAGGTACCCGACAGTAGCGTACTGCTGCTCGCCCCCGGCCGAGTTGAAAGACGTTACCTTGGAGATCTGCACCCAGTCG
The DNA here is from genome assembly GCF_021602025.1 of Pseudomonas ceruminis. Lineage (GTDB taxonomy): Bacteria > Pseudomonadota > Gammaproteobacteria > Pseudomonadales > Pseudomonadaceae > Aquipseudomonas > Aquipseudomonas ceruminis. The sequence continues at coordinate 195,382 of NZ_BQHW01000008.1, read as the reverse complement.
GATACCGGGAGCACAGAGCCAACCCCAGCCCCGGCGGTGTAACGCTCTACATCACTGGTGTCCAGGCCGGCCAGGGAGAACGCGTCAGCAGCAACAGCGGATGCCTTAACGGCACGGTCGTTGATCAGCGCCCAGCCGGAGTTGACCAGCAGAACGTCGCCGTTTTGGATGGTGTGACCGGCAGCAGTCGCCACCGGAGGCTTCGCATTGGTCAGCGCGGTGAATGGGACGGCAGCGCCGATGACGCGTGCAATCTCCAGCACGGCGCCGTTTGGCAGCGGGAAGCGTGCGGCCATGGTGTTTTCCTCTTGGGTAGAAACGAAAAAGCCCGCACGCGGCGGGTTTAGGTGGTGTTTTGATCAGCGGCGATGCAAAAGGCCGCCTGGCTTGAACTCGTCGCGGATCACCTGACGGATGGTTTCGGTAGGGTCAGCGATCTTGGCAATCGCGTCGCGCAGGTCCTGGCCGAGGTCAGCCCGGGCGATCTGGTCGGCGATCAGGCTTAGGATCTCAGTGGCGTCGCCCTTCTCGATGGCGCGGTCAATTTTCCTCTGACCATCCTTGGCTTCGCCCTGGGTAGGATCGATGCCATACCCGATACCCGCGGCCACGTACTGCCCCTGCGAGTTCAACGACATCTTCAAGCTCCACATCGCAGGATCAATCAGGGCCTGGTTGATGAACACCTGATCACCCTCGACAGCAAATGGCTGCTCGGCGGGCTGCTCGTCATCATTCCAGCAACCCAGGCGAACAACGACTCGCCCTCTGGAGGTGATGGTCGCGTCGCCACGCTCGCTTATCACTACCGAATCGGCTGGAAGTGATGCCCTGGCCTTGGCCTCTTCAGCAGTCTCCAGTCGCTGGTAGGTGAGCCGGGTGCGGACATCGGAGCCGTCGCGGTCAAACGATATGTCTTCAGTCGAAAACTCAGCGCTATCGCGATGCTCGATGGGAATTCTCATCACTTGTTCGCCGATGAACTTGTAGTAATCGATTGCATTGCTTGGTAGATCGCATTCCGACCACTGTCCGGCCGTGACATTGATCATTTGCGGCTCGCTGGGCAAGCCTCCGCCGGCAGCGCTGCCGCCATTGATCTCGATCGCGCCACTCTGGAAGTCGATGCGCATGCCGGAAATTCCTGGCACGTAGTTGACGCTCTGCATTTTCGGATCTCCAAAAACGACGAAGCCCGCACAAGGCAGGCTTTCGTTCGTCAGGGTGGTTGTCAATGAAGTGGGAGTGATGGCTGCAACTGCGAAGCGAGATCGCTCAGTTTTGCTTCAAGGGGTGGCTTCTGTCGTTGCCACTGGCGCAAGCCTTTCCCACACAAGCTGGCGACCGCCTGCTTGCCGCTGTACTCGAGAAGCGTGCGCTGGAACTCGACGCCAAGCGACTGTCCCTGGCGCGCTTGCTCATCCAGCACATCGAGGACTTTTCGCCGGAAAGCTTTGGCCCGTTCCGTGCGCGCAAACATGCCAAGCAAATGGGCGCCACGAAGACTGAATACCCGCACCTCCTGCTCGCCGCCCCGGGTTTTCATCTTGACCAGGGCCGTCATGGTCGGGGTGAACTCGTCCGCATGGCGCCGGTAAAGGTCTCGCACGCGGGTTTCAAAGGGGGTCGCATTTCCGTCACCCCCTTTCCCGTAGAGCGCGGTTGCGACCTCGACCAGCGTCAGGCAAGGCTGACCGCCGTGATCGATCACGTTTAGCTCGGTGTCGCCGATAATCAGTTTGTCCATGGTGTATCCCCTGCGATAGCCCTGGGAATGAATCGGCCACAGCAACACCCCAGGGAAGGCGCTTTCGGGTGCCCCCTAGCTGTAGCCTGAAAGATGACCGGTGTTACTGGTCCGCGACGCCGCGGTAGGCGAAGCTGGCCGGTACCGTGTAGGTGGCCGACTCGGGGATGGCTGGGCCCTGATCAACTGGCTCGGTGACTAGGCCCTCGAAGCCATTGCGGCTGAGTTCCGAATCCACCCGGAAGAGGCCCGAAAGCTCGCCGACCAGGGCTTCGGCTGTAGCGAGAGGCTGGCCCGCCGGGCAAACGATACTGACCTGGTAGATGCCGGCGTACTCGTAGGCATCGCCGCCCAGATAGCGGCAGGTGGTGCCCGCCGGCAGTTGGAAAGCCTGCAGGTAGGTTTCATCGGGCCCAGCCTCGAAACCCTGCTCGAAGTTCGCGACCCGAATCGGGCGCGCCGTGGCCCAGGCCATCAGCTTGATCTCGATGGCCTGTCGGGCGAGTGCCTGGCTCATATCTGGTTGTTCCTGATGGCTTGATCGACGATCGCTTGGAATTTGGCCAGGGTCACCCGGACCATGCCATGCGGTGCCTGAGTTGAGTGGCCATATTCCAAAGGAACGGCATAGGGCAAGTTGTTCACGATGTAGGCGGTTTGCCCGATGGTTAGCGCCTGCACCTGGGCAATCAGGTCGGCAATCGCCTGGCTGCCAGATGGATCAATGCGGTCGAGTTCTTCGGTAGCCGGTGAATCGATGGAGAACTGCCAGTTGCCGCGGAACCGTCCGCCGACGTAACCCTGGCCCGCTACCAGGCCATTGGTGGCGAAATTCTGCTCGCGCTCCGTCTTGGTGAGGGGCCTGGCGTACTTCACGCCCTTGCGCAGCTTGCCGGCCTTGGTGAAGTTGTCCTGGTTCAGGTTGATCAAGGTGTTGCGTACCGCGACCTTGAAGTCGTAGTCATCGGCGGCCTTGTTGGCCTTGGCCCGGTGAGCCACGTTGGCCGCCCATAGTTCCGGGTTGCCTACCGGTGACATGCGGATGACGCTGCTGCCGATCTCGATCACGATTTCGCGGAAGGTCGCGTCCAGGGCTTGCTCCGCCTGTTCTGCGAAGGCCCGTATGGCCTCAGCGAACCCGCCCTGCTGCCCGCCGTATCGCTGGGCCATGTGTGAGCCGCGCGCCATGTCACTTCCTCAGCTGAATGGTCCAGGTAGCCTGAGCCGGGTCCTCGGAAACGTTGAGCACGCGGTACCCGCTCACCTGGTCACCAATCTTGGGGGCAGCTGGAACATCGGTAGCGGCACCGGCCTGCCCCTCGAAAATCTCGTTCTGGAGCACCAGCAGCTTCACATCCTCGGTTTGGATGCGGGTCCCGTCGATCTCCTTGGCCAGATAGCTGCCAAACACGCCGCGGCCGGCGTAGTAGATGGTTGACGCCGGCACCGTGCCGCCGATCTCGGGGTCATATCCGCCCTTTACGATACGGCTCCCAGCAACGGGCTTCACCGCATCGGCCAGGCCATCTGGATCGTCGAACGCTTCCGCCAGCTCGGCCTGTAGTTCTTCGCGCATGCCCATGGGTCAGATCCTCTTGAGCATCACGGTGCCAGTGCGCCTGATCCACGGGGCGATAAGGTCAAGGGCGAAGTTCTCGCCAGCAGAGCGATCGACAGATCCCGCGACGTAGGTCTTGCTGGTCGAAGTGCCAGCCTGGGCCGACACCGTCTTGCTCTGCACCTCGCGCTGGGTGTCCTTGTACAACTTGCCGGCCGCAGCCAGCTTGGCCACCTGCGCGCCGGCGCTCACGATGGCGTCCGGCACCGGATCTGGCACCGTTCGCTTGATCTTGGCCGTGAGCCAGGCGTTGGCCATGGCCACGGCAAGGACCGCATCACCGGTGCCAGCCCAGCCCAGCCCGAGCTTCTGGTCGACATCTGCGACGGTGATGAAGTCAGTCATGGCTTACTCCTGGGGGATCAGGGCTTGCAGGTCGGGCTTTTTCGCGCCGGCGTCGAACTCGATGCCCTTGGCAGTGAGCCATTCCTTCAGTTCGGGAGCGTTCATCTTGCGCGGGTCAGTCTCGGCCTCTTCTTGGCCGTCTTGCTCGCCAACCTTGATACCCGCAGCCTCATAGGCCTCGACGATCTCGGGCGCCTCGCCTTCGACCACAACATGCGTTGCGCCGTCGATGACCCCGAAGAACTGGCTCAGGAGCCGGTAACAAACGCCGCGCTCGCGACCTGGCTTGTCGGTGTAGATGACTTTCATATCGATCTCCTGCACAGGGCGCCAAGACGGCGCCCCGCATCATGGGTTAAGGGGTGGCGGTGCCGCTGATGACGGCGGCGAACGGCACCTGCTTGCGGTCGAACACACGTTCCCAGTTCGCAGCGCTGGCGTACTGGGCGGCGTTCGGGCTCAGGTTAAGGTTGTTGCTGCCTTTCCAGCTGAAACCGGCGGGCTGCAGGATGAAGGTCTTGCGTTCCCACAGGACTTCGGCACCGCCGCCATTGCCACCGTCCGGTTTGCGCTGCAGCTCGACCGGTACATGCGGGGCCCCCTCGCCATAACCGAAAGCGCCTTGGCCGAAGAATACCGACAGGAATTGACCGGGCGCGTAGGTCAGGCTGTCATCCATGAACACCGGCTTGCCGAGGTAGGTGGCCAGGATGATTTTGCCGGTCGAATCGCGCAGGTACTCAATCAGGTCCTGCTTGACCATCTGGTTCATGACCACCGAGTGGACGCCGATGGCTCCGAACATGTCGGCCGCATCGCCGGCAGTGAAGGCAGCGTCCTGAAACGCGGTGGCGCTGATGGTGGCACCTGCGTCCTTGACCATGTCACCGGCATTGTTGGCAATGTTCGACGCGATGATGCCTCGTGCAGCGCCCAGCAGATAACGCTGCCACTGGCGGGTCCAGTACGTACCGAAGCGGTTGCGGATGTGCTGCATGGGCTCGCTATTAGCCAGCTCAGCAGTGAGGTCGGCAACACCGTAGCCTTTGTTGAGGTAAAGCGTACGGGCCCGCATGCTGCCCTGCTCGGCCTTGCCGACCTCGCCCAGGTCATCCGGGTTGTCGTTGGAGATGTTCGGCGCCTCGTCGGCGTCGAGATCTTGCCAATAGCTGATCTCGGAGGTGCCCTGGCCGTTGTTGGCGATATTGTCGAGCGTCGGCGAGCGGGTCACGATTCCCGATTCGAAGACGGAAGTTTTTTCAGGGGTGTTCACCGGCGCCAGCGCGCCGTAGTAGTCGCGGACGAAGATGTCCGACAGCTGGGTCGTGGCCATGGATTAGGTTCCTTGGGTGGCTTGCAGTTTTTTGAATGCTTCGGGGTTGTCGCGAGCGATCGCAGCGCGCTCGGTCTCGGTGTACTCACCCCACTTCTTCGTGGCCTTGCCACCGTTGTCGCCGGTCTGTCCGGCACCCTGGGCCCTTGGCCACAGGTGGGTAGCGGTTTCGCGCAGCGATTCCGCCCATTCGAGGGGAGACAGCGGGGTCTTGCCGTCCTTCCCGTACACGACTTCGCCGGCACGGTCGGTGGCAACGGGCTCGCCGTCTTCGCTCAGTTTGAAGGTGCCCCGGGCGCGCAAGATGATGTCCTCGGCAGCCTCTGGCAGCGCGCCGGCCTTGATGGCGGCAGCGCGGATGGAATCGGCCAGCACCTTGTCGCTGTACTTGGCAGCGAAGGCTTCGGCCTTGTCCGCGCGTTCGTTGGCGGCCTTGACCTGCTTGTCCAGGTCGGTACGCAGGCGCTCGGTGCGGCGGGTGATGACCTCGTCCAGCTTGCCCTCGGCGATCAGCTTGGTCTCCTCGTCCTGACCAACCTTGGCCAGCAGACCCTTCACGGCCTCGATATCCAGGCCTTCGAATTGACCCTTCAGCTTGTCCAGCTCGGTCTTGATGGTCTTGTTGGAACCGATCAGCTCCTGGTTCTTGGTCTTGAGGCCCGAGACCTCACCGTCCAGGAATTTCTGCACCTCGCCGCCCAGCGCCGCCTTCAGCGCGGCGGTTTGGGTTTCGTCGAGGGTGAGGCCGTGGGCGGCCGGGTCGAAGTCAAAAGGCATGTGGCTATCCCCTGGGGATTGATTGGCCCGCCTGGCGGGCATGAAAAAGCCCCGCAATTGCGAGGCCTGTAGATCGCGCCACGAAATCGTGGCTCTGCGTTTTGTGGCGCGGATCAGCTGATGCCGGCCCGCTCAAACGCCAACGGCTCCAACTCCTTGAGTTGGTCCAGCGTCAGCGGCTTGAAGTTCTTGTCCAGTTGCAGGGCGGCGAAGCGCTCGGCCGTCAGCCCCCCATCTCGGAAAAGCTTGCCGCGCACCGGCCCCAGCGCGGCATCTTGGAAGGCCGCCGGCTGCGTTTTGAGCCACTGGTAGTAGCTGAGACTTGCCGAGACCTGCCCGCCGCCATCCGCACCCACTGCGGCCCTCGTGGCCCCTTGACCGAACAGCGCCGACAACCTGGTGATCGGCGTGATGGTGGTTCGGCAGTGAATGTGGAACGGCGGCACGGGCCCCTTGCCCACCTCGTACTCCCGGCCATCCAGGCTCCGGCACTGCACGCTGGTCTTCCGGTCCAAAGTGGCGACGATCCGATAGCCCGGTACAACCTCGGCGTTGGCCTTGAGCGTTTCCATACGCGCCGTGGTGGCCACATGCTGGACTGCTGTCTGGACGACTGCTCGGGCGCTTCGGTTCGTGACTGCCAGCACACCGTCGGTGAAGTTCTGCGCGGCGGTGCCACGTATTGCCTGCGTGATCTCGGCGTTGGTCTGGCCTTGGACGACGCCCATGCGGATGGCGTTGGTTGCTCGGTCCGACTCGACACGCGCCCAGCCACTGAGGAATGACTTCAGTAGCTTGCCACCGTCGACGCCCGCCACCTGTAGGGGCTGCGTGTTGATCGCCGCCCTGAGCAGCGAGTCCGCCGGCATGATCGCGTCGATCAGCAGCGCCTTGGCCAAGCTCCGGCCCTCGAATGCGGCCTCGTACTGCGCGATGTCCACCAGGTCGGACTGCATCCGGTCGCTGAAGGCCTTGTAGATCTCCAGCAGCTTGCCGCCCACCCGCCCAAGGAACTCTTCCAGCCTGCTCCGGCCGTAGGTGGTCAGTTCCTTGCGGGTGAGCTGGTCACGGACATGGCTGTCAGCTCGGCGCAGGTAGGTTTCGAACTTCTTGACCTCGCCAGCTTTGAGCCGCTCCAGCAGTACCGCGTGCCTACTGACCTGCTCCAGCAGCACCTCGTCCGCCGTCTGCGTCGGTTTCGTCGCCATCGTCTTTGTCCAGGTTGACGCCGCCCGCGTCGTGGTCGTCGCCGATCAGCTCGGCCTCTTCGTTGTACGGGCGCTCGGGCAGCTTGCCAGTGGTGAGGTACTGCCAATACGTCTCGGCGCTGATGGTGCCTGCCATGACGCTCTTCTGCAGCTCGGCCAGCACCTGGGCGCTGACCTCAGGGATCACGAACTCAGGCTTGACCGTGAAGACCACCTCGTCGGGGTTGAAGCCGGTCCACTCTGCGGCGTACCGCAGGGCCTGCTCGATGGCCTCTGCAGCGGTCATCACGATGCTATGCAGCGTTGCATGCTGGTCGTTCTGGCGGGTTTTGCGGGCCTCGCCCGATTCGGTGCCTGAGACGTCCATGACCTTGGCGCCAGCTTCGAGCGCGGCGTTCTTCTGGTCGCCCATCGCCGTGCGCACTGCCTGAATGCCAGCGCCCTGGAACTCTAGGTAGCCGCATTTACCGTTCGGCCCAAGATCCCAGGCCGCAGACGGCCCGGTCACGCTGAGCTCCACGCTATCGTCTAGACCTGATACCCACGGCTGCGGGTGACTGGTCTGGTGCAGTGCGGTGAAGTAGTCGGCACTGAGCTGGTACGACTTCAGCGCAGCCCGGGCCATGGTCAGCAGCGGGACCTCGTCCACGTCCGGTGAGTTGTCGGTCGAGCCGCAGTAGATGACCGGGATGTAGCCCAGGCCCCGTACTAGGTTGGCGTTGCCGTCGACGACACCCAGTGGCCGGTCATCCTCTACCAGCTCTCCGGCCTCGTTGCGCACGCCAGTGCGGCAGACCGTGCCGTCCATGTAGAACTCGCGATAGACCGTCTCGCATTCGTGGCTGTACCGATCCTGCTCTTTGCGCCGGAATTCACGGAACACTGACAACGCCAGGTCCTGGCGGCCGCCTTGATCGGCAGTGTCCCAGTTGATGGCGTTGCGCACCGCGTAGGTGGCGAAGTACGGCTGGCCCGCATCATCGATGTTGACCACCAGCGGTACCCGGCCATGAGAGATTGCCTGGCGCACGATCCGCAGGAACAGCTGAGTCAGGCCGAAGCCGTCGGCCGTGGCGTTGTCCTCAAGCCCCTTCAGCCCCGCAGGCAGCTTCACCTCGGGTATCAGCCGCGATACCAAGCCCATCATCGAGCGCAGCGAGTCACGCACCCAGTGCTCGTACTGAGCGCGGTCAGTGTAGTTCCGGTAGAGGTAGGCATTGCCTGCGCCGTCCAGCTTCTCTGCCTCGACCATACCGCTTGGCTTCGGCAAATTGCGCGGGCTGCGCTTGATGGCGCATTCGCCCTCCAGGGCGTCGTCCATCATCCGCCACTCTTCGATGTGAGCGTCGTAGTCTGGATTGGTTGATTGAACAGGCATTACGCCAAACCTCCGATGCGGCGGGTGCCGGCGGACTGAGTCTTGATCGGGAACCGCTTGGCGATGAAGTAGCCGGCGGCGTCGTTCATGTGGTCGTGCCCCTTCTTGGGGTCTTTGTCCGGCTCGCCTTTGTCGGTGTACGTCTGCCGCTCCAGGCACTGAGTGAGCTGCGGGCACTGGTCGATGTTGACCATCATGCGCCGCTCCCCGTAGGTGTTCAGGAACATGGCGTTGACCGCGTTGATACGGTCCTTCACGCCGGGGTTCTGTGAGTCGACCACCACGGTGAAGCCGGCTTTCTTGAGCAGGGACAGGTCCGATTCGCTGGCGTTTTTGCTGCTGGTGTTCTGTCCGCTGGCGTCTGGGTAAACAGAGACGCTGTGACCAGAGAAACGCACCTTGATCTTCTCGATCATCTCGGGCGTGTCACGCACCGAGTGGAACTCATCCAACGCCAACGGCAAGCCGTCTCGGACCACGTACACAACCGCGGCCATCTTCATGACGTTGAAGTCCATACCGATGTGTATCGCCTCTCCCGGCTTGATGCGCTCGCTGGTCCGGCACTCTGCCCTGTCGAATGTGTAGTAGACGACCCCGGCATAGTTCTCGAACCCTGCCTCGTACTCCTGGCGGAACGTGCGCGGGTCCATCTTGCGGCGAGCGGCGTCCAGTTCCTCGGCCGGGACGTTGCCGCCCTGCAGCGAGGTGTACTGCCAGCTCTTGTGGTCAGGCTCGCCGCCCGGCTGCCCGTCGCGGTAAGTGTCGTAGCAGTGATTGAAACCCTTCGGGGTGCCGATCCGCAGCGCATGTCCGCCTTTGCGCGACTCTCCGGTCTGGGGGATCGTGTACTGGCAGGTCGAGAGCATCGGCCGGAGGACTTCTTCCCAGGCCGCCCACGGGCAGTCCGCCCACTCGTCCACCAGGACGAAGAACAGGCCCGAGCCCCGCAGGTTGTCGTAGTTGTCCAGGCCGACCACGCGCATGATGTGGCCGGACTTGAGAGTAATCGAACACTCGGTCTCGTTCGGCCGTGCTGCGCGCCACGCCTCAGGGATGGCCTGCTTCAGCCGGCGCCAGAACACCCGCTTGGCCTGCTTGAACGTTGGCGCCCCATACCAGATCTCGTCCTCGACGCTCACGCCCCACTCCGCAGCCAGCCGGGCCGCGCGGCGCATCTCTGCCTTGCCGAGGAAGGTCTTGCCGAATCGTCGCCCGCACACCGCATCACGGAAGCGCGCCTCAGGCTGGAAACCCCAGCAGTAGATGTTCGCCTGCTTCGGCGTCAGCTTCACCGGCGGATCATAGGTACGGGGTAGTCGGGACACCTTCGTCTGGCTCCAGCTTGTACTCAGCAACGGCGTGCTGCTGGTCCGCCTGGGAGCCCAGGGGCTTGTCGGGTTCCAGGCGGCGATTCACGTATACGTCGCCAACTTCCTTGGCCGCCTGCTCCAGCACTTGGATGGCAAGCGGAAGGTTCTTCATCGTCTCGGCGCGCTCAGCAATTCGGCCCAGGGCTCGCAACCGGTAGGCGCGGTTGGCGATCGGGATCTCTGCTGTCTCTTCGCGGAAACGCTTGCGGGTGTCTTCGAACAGGGTCACCCAGCGCTTGGCCAGGTTGCGTGCTGCTCGCTTGGTTGGGTCGTGGCTTTCAACAGCCTGGCGGCTGATCTCAATGCCAAATTCATTTTTGACGGCCTCTGCCACCTGAGACGGTGTATCGAAACAGGCCAACGCCTGAACGATGAAGGCCTTCACCTCGTTGCTCAGGGCTGCCATAGATTGTTTTCCGTCAAGCGCCTGTCAAACATCAAGCCGATTTAAGCAGGCAGGTTCCACAGGCCCTCGAAATGTTGATCTTGGCCACCTCAGGCGGCCGGCTTGCAGCGTCGATCAGCTGCTGAACGTCTTCGCTGGCGCCGTAGCGGCGGACCACACCGACGAATTCCTCCACATCGTGTCCGCGGAGCGTCAGGCTTGGCAGTCCGTCCTGGGTGAACTTAGGAGCACCGTACTGATCGAGCTTCTGGGCAATGTGGTAAAGCTCGTGCTCGATGAGGGCGCAGAACTCGGTGTCGGAGCACTGTGAGCAGTAATCAGCAGCCAGGGTGATGACGAAGCCCGGCACCTCACCGAACCAATCGATCATCTGTTGCTCTTGTCGGGCCTTCTGCCATCCGCCAGCGCGGAACATCACCGCCTCGGCCTGGCCAACTACCGTCCGACCTTGTTTCTCGAAGCAGGCTGAAGCCCACAGGAAGCGAAGCGGCGCGTCGATCAGGTGGGCATGGTCAGGGTTGTGCAGCTCGCCACCCTCACTGAGGATCGCAGCCTGAACCCATTCGCCAACCTCGGGGGCCGGCTGAATCCGGGCACCGAGCATAGACAGCTCGGTCAGCTCAAGGAGATCAGCCGGTGGAACTGGCCTTTCCATGCTGTTCAACCCTCATAGTCCGAACCCTGCCGCCGGTGTAGATATCCCGCTTCATCGCGGCCCTGACCGCATCCTCTGCGCTTGCACCCATATCCATTGCAGCCAGGGCATAGGCTGAGCCACTGCCAATGGCGTCAGGGTTGGCTGGGTCGAGTTCCTGCTTCCAGATGCCCGTCTTGTCGTCGTAGCCGACCATGAGCAGCCTGCCGCCATCGACGGCGTAACCTGAACACTCGACAGGCGCCGCCGATGGCGTACCGAAGTAGGCGGCGATCAGTGCCTTCTCATCGCATACGGCGCCAGCGAGGAAGAAGCTGACCCCATCAACCACCTGGCACTTCGGAGCATCATCAGAAACGATTGCTCCGCCCCGGGTTTGGCGAGAGTCATAGGCGATCACGCCATCCTTGTAGGCGATGGTGGTCATGGCTGCTCTCAGGCGAATGGGTCGGCCGGCTTGGCGATCGAGCGCACAAACCACATGAAGCCCTGCTGCAGGTTGGTCTTGGCCAGGGCCAAGGTTCGTTGGTCGACGCCTTCGATCTGGCCGATCTGCTTGAACAGCTCACCGGCGTCGGCCTCCAGGGCCTTGATCGAGTTCATGCCGTCGATCTCGCTTTGGGTGAGATCGCGGTAGCCGGTGATCTTCTTGTGCTGGTTGTCCATGGGGGATCCTCAGGATGTCGCGCCACGAAACGGCGCATGTCTGATTTGTGGCGCGGCTACTGCGATACCCGGTTCAGCGCCTCATCAGCCTTGTCGGCTGCCTGGGTCGCGGTAGTGGCTGCCTTCGACGCCTTGGTCGCGGCGCTCTCGGCCTTTCTGGTCAGCTCGTCCAGACGCTTGTCACGTTCAGCCATTGCGGCGTCGTAGGCCTTCCGGATCTCGTCGACCTGGTGCGACTGAGTGCTGGCCATCGACCAATAAGCAGACTGCCAACCCAGAACTGCACCGCCTGCAATGAGCACCACAGCGATGACCCACACCTCTGCCCGTCGCCACCAGCGTCGAGCGATGAATTCCAAAGCGCATTTGTCCATCAGGCTGTACCTCCAAGCTGTGCACGCAGCCTGGAGATCTCTGCGCTCTGCGTGGTCACCTTCTCAGTGAGCTGGCCCACCTGACACGTGAGCGCTTCAATCTTTCCTTCCATCCGTCCAACTGCTGCTGCCAACTCGTTGCGCTCCTTGGCGAACTGATCGGCGCGGGCCTCGGCCAGCTTTCGGGCCTCTCGCTCGGAATCGAGCAGTTCATTAAGCCGGCGGACAGTGCCGATATCGGCATTGTCCATAGCGCGATCAGCAGCGTCCTTGGACAGGAAGCGGCGCACCCATAGCAATGCGCCCGTGACAACGATGCCACTACCGCCCAGCCAGGTGGCTGTGCCTGGGCCCAGGTCGGTCGGGTCCATTTGCTTGCTCCGTACGTGAGAATTGTGCTCCGGCGTTAAACCGGCCGGATGCTTGCCCCCGGAATCCCTAGGGGTTAAAAGGAATGTTGGCCGATCTGGCTTCGCTAGAAGGAACTAGTAAATGCCCGTCAGTAACATCTATGTGGTCGCTTATCACCTCCATGGAGAAGCTCGCGAATTCATCGTCCGCGCCGAGAGGATGGATAACGCTGAGGCCTGGCACTGGGCTGCCTGCGAAGCCGGCGTTGGAGTCATCCCTAAGTTCACTGCTTCGGATATCAGAAAAGTCTCTCGGCCTGCTGCTGAGCGCTTCGGCATAACTGACGTCCAATGGCGGAGGTCCGGCAACCTATGAAATACCGCATCGACTACAACCTCAAAGGCCATACCAGATTCTGGATATGCGATTGGTCTAGCACGCCGAACGAAGACAATGTGCTGACCGCTCTCCTCCGTCTGCATGCCCCCGCTGACCCCTTGTCTGAGGCGCGCGCGCCGTGCCGCTTATCACATGATGATCTCCGCATTGCGGTCGCAGATTTGGGTATCTCGGATGTACGCATTGAGGGGGATGATTAGCTATGCCGGGGCACCCAGGCCGACGCTGGCAAGTACGCCGGTCACTGCGAGGGCGCCGGTACTTGGCTCGGCCATAGGTGGTGCTCCAGAAACAAAATGACCCGTCGAACTGGCGAGCCCTTGGATACGTGAAAAGATGGCCCCGTGCTATCGTCGAGTTTCCACACAAGACGTTTCACGGAGCGAAAAACGATGAAGGTAACCCTCAAGTGCGCCAAGTGCGGCAGTGACAAGTTCGAGGTTCCGGCTAGGCCGAACAACAACTCGAAGGTCACCTGCGGCAAGTGCGGCGCTGTCGAGACTTACGGAAAGCTCATGAAGGCTGTGGGTGACAAGGTCACGAAAGACCTGGAGCGGCAGCTCGGGAAACTGTTCAAGTGACTTGAGCGTTTCGCCCAGAGGGCGCAGGAAGTCAGCGGCGCCCTCAACCTCAACGTCGAGCTGTAGCTTTTCCATACAGCCTCCAGATACGAAAAAGCCCCGGCAGATACCGAGGCTTGGAATGGGTACGGAGGGCCGGTGCATACCCGGCTTGGTGGCCTGGATCGCTGGGTCACATACCCCAGACTCTCATCGCGTAGCCGATCAGGGAGCGCACGGCTTTGATCGACGCCACTACCGACTTAGCCCAGCTGCCTGAGCGTGTCATCCGCATAAAAAAGCCCGCACAGGGCGGGCAAAGAGGGATCGTGCTTTTTTAAATCTGGTGGCTGTAGAACAGCGAGTACGACTCGATACCGTCGTTGGGCTGCTTAATGCCAGCGTTGGAGTAGTGAATCGCTCGGATGCCAACCTTCTGCGTCTCGCCGATCTTCAAGCCCGCACCGATGCGGTCTTCGAAGTTGAAGGCCGAACCAAAGTCCTGGTCACCTGCGGACGTACCAGAGAAGACCGCCAGGCCGATGCCAGCCTCAACGAATGGCTTCACGTTACCGCTGCCGAACTCGTAAACGAAAACTGGCGCAAAGGACAGCGAGTGAGCGCCACCGGAAGCATCTCCTGCTTCCCAATAGGTATACCCAGCATCCCAGTAACCGGTTAGACGGCCAGTACTGGATTCAAACCAGCTTTTGTCCCAGTTAAAGCCAACGCCTGCACGCGCCGTAATGCCGCCTTGACTTGTCGCACCCAGCGCCCCGGAAAGCTCAGCTGCTCCGGCAGACGCAGCGACAAGGGACAGTGCTGCAGCAGCTAGAACGGTTTTCATAATCACGGTCTTCCATGTTTGTTTAGTTAGCAACCTATCAGAATCATAGCGCCATCAAAACGTTCCGTGCTATACAAAAAAAATATGACCTCGCCAGAGGTGGCGTCGGGCCTCTTTAGGGCCTATTTGGGCAATAAAAAACCCGGCTCATTGGCCGGGTTCTGGTGGTCACTCCTCAACACGCGCAGGAATGACAGGATGGGGATATATTCGGCAATGCGGCAAAGGATGTCAAGCTGCCATCTTCACAAACAGCTCCTCTTGCTCCAGAAGCTCTACGCCGGCGGTGATGGCCTCCCCTACCATCTCCTCCAGAGCCTTGTGGATCTTGCTGCGCCAGTCGCGGCGAGTGCGCTCCGGGGTACCCTTGTTGTCATCCCACAGGTTCATATCGTAGATGTTCGCCTGCAGGATGGCGGATGACCGCTTTCCATCTGCGCCAGGCTTCTGCGGCTCTGCCCAGGTCAGCACGGCGTAGAACTTGAAGTGCTGGTGTGCGTGAGTGGCAATCACCCGGCCCAGCCCCTTGATGGCATGACCTCGCTCTGCAGTGTCTAGGGTGTAGCGCGCGATCAGCGAATCCCAGTGGCGCGGCAGCAGGCGCTTGTGGAGAAGGCTGCGATACTCGCAGTCCATCTCGAAGCGCTCCTGGCGGCTCAGCCCACCGTAGCCTGCGCAGCCCTGGTCGGCATCGACCCAGGCCGCCGAGGCCGTCTTCCCTTCAGATCCGGCCAGCAGGATGCGGACCAGTACGGCGGTCTTGTTCATACCTGCTCCTCACGCTTGAGCTTTGCCTTGATGGCGATGCCGTGCCCGATGGTGTATGCACCGATTATCATCAACCCCAGGAGCAGCAGCTGGCCGCTGTCGGTTGGTGTCCAGTTCATGCTGCTGCCCTCCGTAGGTCTTTGAGTTTTTGCCTGTACAGGGTCTTGATGGCCTGCAGGTCTTCGATGGTCAGGCGCTGGGGCTTATGAGGCCCTTCGAGCCAATCCACCTGGTCGGCGCCAATGCGTTTCACCAGACGGATGCGGTACTCGACGGCATTCCCCGACAGGTTCCGGTTGCACTTCACGCACTGGCGGTGGACGTTGAGCGGCTCGAAGCGCAGCTCCGGGCAGGCGCCCACGGACCGATAGTGGCCCGCGTCCCAGCGGCTACCGGTGATGAGGTCGTGGTCGCTCGGGCTTGAGTCGCAACTGATGCACGGCAGGCCAGCGTCACGCTCGCGGATGTAGGCGTTGAACACGTCCTGGGTTTCTTTCATATGCTCGCGCCGGGTCTTCAGCTTCTCACGTCGCTCCTGCAGGTCCTGCCGGGCCTGCTTGGTGATGGCCTTGGCCGCTATCTTCTGCAGCTTCGGGTCCTTGGCCATGGCCTTGGCGCAGGCGACGCTGCACACCTTCTGCGTGGTCATGGACGGTTTGAAGTGCTTGCCGCAACCTGGTGCTTCGCACTTTTTCGGCTTCGGTGTTTTCAGGGTGGTCATTGGTATACGCTCCCAGGCTGGCCAGGCGCATTACTGTCGGTGCACGCCAGGTCGTGATCACTCGCATGGGGGCAGCGCTTGCAGCCACACACCGGGCACAGAATCATCTTGGTGGACGACAACGGTACCCAGCCGAATGGACCTTCCATGCCCAGCCGGTGCTCTTCGATGCAGCGGTGGCATTCGCATTGCTGGCTCATATCTCGTCACCCCATTTGTAGAACACGCCACCCATGGCAAGCGCGGTACCGAAGATCGCCCAGAAGGCTGGCCCGTTCATGTACACGCCGATCATTGAGAGCTGTGCTGCCAGCGCGCCGCCCAGGAGCGCAGTGATGGCTGAATATCCATGCTTCATGCCGCCACCTCGCCCACCAGGTCGCCGAAGAAAACACCCTTGACCGTGAACTCGGCCAGGATGCGGTCGGTGTACGCCACGCCCTGGGCGCGATTGAACAGGCTGGTAACCGGCATGCCGTCCGGCCCGAACAGCTTGCAGTCGCCCATCATGTCTAGCTTCTCCTCGTAGGAGAGGTGGCGCATGACGCGGTACCAGGCCGCCTGGAAATCCTGGTCTTCGTTCAGCAGGATCTGCACTCCATGGTGCAACTTGCAGTACTTGCGGGCCTCCGAGGCATCGCCAATCTGGGTCATCTCGGAGATGCGCTTGTAGAACGCGAACCACAGAGCGTTCTGGTCCAGAGTGCGGTCCTTGCCCGGGCGCATGGTGACCACGACGAACTTCTTGTCGCGGAACAGGCGGGTGAGCATGGTCACGGCCTCGGAGAGCTTGGCCTGGCTGTTGACGCTGATTTTTTCGGTCATGCCGCCTCTCCCTTGCCAAGCTTGAAGGCGTAACGCTCCATCAGGTATGCACGATCAACGAAAGCGTCGATGACGAAGCCGTTGAGCTTGACCTCTGCAAGAGCGCCTTCGCGGACGACTGCCACGTAGTACTTGCAACCTGGACGCCCCATGGCCGGGTCGTGCACGAGCATCATCCCGTCGAAGCACTCGACGATGACCTGGTGCATGCCGCCCTCCCAGTTGAGGGAAGGCACGCCAACCAAGTAGGCACCGTCGCGATCAAGCTTGGGCAGGTCAGCGGTATCGAACGACTTGAATGGAATGGCCTGCTGCTCCAGCGCCTCGCGGGTGCTCATATCCCCGGCGAAGTAATGTTCGTGCAGTTGGGCAACCACCACGCCAACTGGCTCGGCTTTGATCATCGCCAAGCAGGTCGAGAAACATGTGTTGTGCGTCGGCTGGGTTTGGTGCGAGATCAAGTAGCTCATGGCGCCACCTTCAGGCCCTGGGCCTCGATAGCTTCGCGACGGCCCCGAACGTAACCATCGATCTCTGCCTGTAGCTCCACCAGCACAGCCTCGCGACTGGCCTGCCAGCAGACCCAGTTCTCGACGAAGCGCTCGTACTCAGAGACGGTGCACAGCTTGAGGTGGAACAGCACATAGCGGCCTTGCTCGGCATTCCAGCAGCAGCCGTCTGGCACTGGGTAGCGCGCCTCGAACTGCTCGCGGCTGATGTCGCGCATCTCGTTGGTGTCCATCAGTGCTTCTCCTGCGATTCTGCCCATACATTCCAAGCGTCAACGGCGGACTTCTCGACGGAAGACCAGTCCACTGCATCGAACGCCTTCTCTGCCTCTTCGTCGTCATTGATGTGATCCAGATGTCGCATGGACTGGCCATAAACCAGCGGCCATGGCGGCTGGTGGTTTTTGCACCGAACGAAGAACTGCACTCGGTCATCGATCAGTTCTGGAACCTGACCGCAGAAGGGGCATTGCTTTAGGTGGAAAGCTGTCATCACACCCCCTCCCCGGCCGGCTGCCCGGCGCGCTTGATGTTCAACTTGGCTAGCAGGTGAGCACGGCAAGCGGCTGCACCAGTGGGAATTTGCTGGACCTCGAGCAGGCGGGCCTGCTTCTGGCTGGCGTACTCGTCGGCCAGATGGGCGGCGCTCTTCTGGCTGTCGTGACCGATGCCGGTGGCGATATCGCCCAGAGGCTCGCCGGCGACCAGCATGCGGATGGTGATGTCGTAGGCACGGGCGAAGACCTTCTCGGCCCGCTCCACCTCCATCGACCCCAGGTTCTGCGCTTCGCACTGCAGGGCCGCGTGGCGCACCGCTGCGTGCGTCCAAACGCGTGACCCTGCCCTGCTGGGGTGGAAATTCTCCAGCGCCTCTGCCAGGGCCCTCGCAAGCGGCGGAATGCCCATCTCTTCCGGTGTTGGCTGGCACAGCTTGATGAACTTGCCGCTGCTCGGGGCGAAATCGGTGCCCAGCACCCGGCACTTCTGGATGCCGAAGCGGATCTGCTCGAGCGTGTTGATGCCCGCGGCGACGAAGGACTTGATCCAGCTGCGCTTGGCAGCCTTCAGCGCGTCGTCGTCCGGCCAGGCCTGCTTCCATGCCGGGAAGATGGCCTGCAGCTCCTTGAACAGGGCGTTGACCACTTCGGTGGTGCCTGGGTCCAGCTGCTTGGCCGGCGCCTGCGCCTCGGCCGGCAGGTTGCGGGCCGTGGCCATGATCTGCGTGACGCTCTTGGGAGTGATCGGCGTGCTCATAGCGCCCCCAGGTCATCAGCCCATGTGGTGTCGTTGAAATCTGGACCATTGCCCTGTCGCCGGGGTGGAAACGGGTGGACATTGCCGGGCGCCGGCAGCTCGTCATCCCAGCGCTTGCCGTTCAGCCAAGTGGCCGGGTGCGGGATGAACTGGCCGCCGTCCTTGGTCCAGGCCGGCGAAACCGCCCAGGCAGCCAGCGCGCTCGCCATGCGTTCGAACAGGTCAGCGTCGACTTTCAGCTTCGACCATGCCTTCTCGGCATTGGCCTTGCCAACCTTTCTCGGGTAGAGCTTCCAGAACCGAGCGAACAGGTCGCCGTCATCGCTCGATGACGAAGGCTTTTGATCTTGTTCTTTCTCTTCTCTTCTCTTCTCTTCTCTGATCCGCATTCTGTCCGCATCATCTGCGGACGAATTGCGGACAGAATCAGCCTTTCGAGAAACTCGCTTGCGCTCACTGTCGTTGGCGCGGCGCTTTGCGCTGGCCCCGTTGTGCTCGTCAAAGCGAGGCATGACAAGGCTTCCATGCTCATCGATGTCCGCCCATTCGACATCCACCATGGCCTGAGTGAAGCCAGGCCAGCCGATCACAGCATCCATGGCGTCGGTGGTGTACCCATGCAACACGCCATCGGCAGAGTGCGTGTCAAAGATGCTCCAGGCGACATGCAGTCCGCCGATCACCCGCAACCTGTCCGCACGCAATGCGGACACCATGCGGAAAACTTTCGGATGCGTCTGAAGATCTACGCGCATTTTGATCCAGTCTCCGGCCATTACTTGGCTCCCACGCCGACCAGGTCGACGAGTTCTTCGAAACGATCGATGTACCAGTGCGGCTGCGTTTCTCGCGGGCACTGAGGGCTGGTGATGTTCTTGCCATAGCGCAGGCCCTTATCAGTCACGGACCAGAAGCACACAGGTTCGCGCTTGCTGTTCTGCCGGGTTCGAGCCTGGAGGAAGCCAAGCCCGGCCAGGGCACGGTTAAAGGCGGGGGCCGACTTGTTCACGGCATGGCGTTTGAGTAGAGCCGTCACAGCCATGGTCGGCATCGAGCTGCCGCCTGTGGCATCCGGTGGCGAGTCGATGGCGTAGCTCGGCAGAAACTGCGGGTTGAGCCCGTTGTTCTCTGCGATTTTGGTGAGCATCGCCAGTTGGCTCGATGGAGCCGGCTTCAGCAGGCGCGTGAAACACTCCATGATGGCGATTTCACCGATCACCTTGGTGCCGTTGGCTGTCACGGCCTGGCGCGCTTCTGACTGACCTTCCAGCTCCCGCCAGCGTCGAATGACCTTCATACGCAGCGCCGGGCTATATCCGGTCAACAGGCAATCAGTGTGCTCGCGGTCGAGCAGGTACTGCACCTGCTCACGGTTTCTCCCGTCGAGATAGATGTCCTCAAAATTGAGGGGATCGACCTTGAGGTCTTTCAGCATGGCGACAATGTCGCGCTTGACGTTGTCATGGCGCTTGCCAGTCAAGCTGGCAATCTCCTTGGACGACATTGTGCGCGCCACGAAACCGCTGGCTGCATTTTGTGGCGCGGGACTCTGGAGGCCCTGTACATCTGGTGGTTGGATATGCATAATCGACTCCAGTCATATGCAGTTGAAGAGGCCGGGCCGCAATCCCGGCTTTTTTGTCTCTGCGATTTGGTGTTGCGGTGCTGCATTGGGTGTCCGGCGCATCCGTGGTAGCTTTTTGCTTCCACACGAAAAGGCCATCGGAGGCCGGACATGTCTTTAATCGATACTCAAGAGCTCAAGCTTTTCTGCGACAGTTGCGGCAACCAGTTCTCGGAATTGGTCGGAGACCTGAAGCTGAATGGTCGGTGGGTCACCTGCCCTGCTTGCGGGCACCGCGACCAAATCGACAAATCCGGGTTTGAGGCGGTGGTCGCTGCCGGTGAGAAGCAGATCGCAGACCTTCAGGCGAAGGTGCGGAGCGTCGGCGAAAACCTGTTCAAGGGTGGCAATTAGGGACGCCAGCTCATCCAGGCCGGGCTGGGTGTCCATTCGAATGTTCAGCTTGGCTATAGCCATACCTATCTCCTGCTCTTTTCAGGCCCTAAAGAGGCCCTTCGTGAGGCCCTCACCTATCCGGTAGAGGGTCTCTTCAGTCCCACCAGCTCCAGAACCGGCGCCTTTCGCCTTCCTACGAATACCGTTGCGCCGGACGTAATTGCTTCGAGCAAGACCTCGTTGACGGCCTCCTCAAACGTCCAACCCCTGGCTTCCATCAGGCGATGAATCTTGGCTCTGGTCTCTGGCGGCACGTTCTCTTCACAAAATTCCATCGTGCCCTCCTGAGGGCCTCTAGCCCGCGATATCCTTCAGATCGTCAGGCATGAGGGCTTCGATGCCGCCATTTACGGCGGCCCACTCGAGCATCTCGAACAGATAGGTCGCGTACTCGCGGCGGGCCTTGTGAGCGGCTCGTTGCAGCTGCCTATCAAGCAGCGGGTACAGACGAACCTTCCTGGCCAAGTCGCGGCGCTGCGTCAGGGGGTCTTTGAATCCCATGGTTATGGCTCCTTGCGGTTGGAAATGGTTAAGCGGCGGAATTCTTAAGCGCGCTGGCGGGATCGTCTTCGCGCTTGGCGATCAACGCACCGCTCGACTCCTTCTCCAGAACGCACTGCATTGGGTAGGAGAACCCGCCAGTCGCACGGCACTGAGAGACGCGGCTGCTGGTCACGCCCAGGGCGTCACCAATTGCGCGGCCGGTGCCGAAGTGATTCAGAGCTTCGTCGTAGGTCATGGGTGTTTCTCCGGTGTCTTTCCGGAGTTTAGAAAAATAAACAGAACAAGGCAAGTTATCTAAACACCCAAATGTTTAGAATCCTAAATATGGAATTCAAAGATCGACTCAAATCGCGCATGGAGGCCCTTGGCCTCCGCGCCACCGACATCAGCGAAGCCACTGGCGTATCGAAGGCGACGGTCACTTTCTGGGTGAACGGGACCAACGGTGCGAAGGGGAAAAACCTGCTGGCCCTGGCGAAAGCGCTGCGATGCAGCCCTGAGTGGCTGAGTGACGGCAAAGGCTCACCCGAGCTTGAGTCACCCACTAAATCCAATGCCACCATGCTCGGCCCAATATCCGTATGGGACGACGACACCCCACTGGACGACGATGAGGTGTACGTGCCGTTCCTCAAGGAAGTAGAGCTGTCCGCCGGATCTGGCCGGACGGTGATCGAGAAATCCGGCACTCGCAAGCTCCGGTTCGGAAAGCTGACCTTGCGCAACCAAGGCGTGCAGTTCGACCAGGCCGTCTGCGTGACCGTGCGCGGCAACAGCATGGAGCCAGTCCTTCCAGACGGCAGCACAGTCGGCGTCGACAAGGGATCAACCTCGGTGAAGGACGGCAAGATGTATGCGGTTGATCACGGCGGCGAGCTCCGCGTGAAGACCCTGTATCGGATGCCTGGCGGCGGCTTGCGCTTCCGCAGCTTCAACCAGGACGAGCATCCAGATGAGGAATACACGGCGCAGCAACTTAAAGAGTCGGGCATCACCGTCCTCGGAAAGGTCTTCTGGTATTCAGTGCTCCTATAGCGCTGCTTTCGAAATCTGAAATTAGGGAGCTGGATGATGCGGATCATCGCTGCAGTCGCTGCAATGGGGTTAATGAGCCTGCCCCTTTGGGCTCAGGCAGTAAGCGTCAAAGACGAAACTGACCGGTTTACAGGGCTACGAAGCGTATCCTGGTCCACCGTACCCTCTTCCCCAGAAGCCTTTACATTCAACACCTACGCCTATCTTCCAGAAGGCCAAAGCGCAAAATATTTGGTTGAGCTGCTCACCTGGGGTGACGAAGGTCGATATCGACGCTGCAATTTTGTGAACTGGCTTGTGGATGGCCAGAGAGCGACCGATCTGGAAGCCACTTATGCATCCTCATCTGCAGGCAGTGCCACCATCGAACGATTCACCATAAATCTTGATCGTAAGGCCATCGAGAAATTGGCAACTGCCAAGTCCGTTGAGTACAAGGTTTGCGGTGACGAAGGCGCGATACGCGCCGACGATCTAGAGGGTCTGCGCCAGGTCCTGTCCGCGACGAAGTAGAGAGCATTCTTTCTGTAGCCCGCTGATGCGGGCTTTTTCATGCCCGCGCGCCTGCCTGGCTCCTAAATACCCCCTCCTGTAACCCGCCACTGAGCGGGTTTTTTGCACCCCACCTAAACCGTTCGCGCCATGAAAGTTAAGTTTTCTAAAAATAAGCCTTGACCATTTCTGTTTAGTTTTCTAAATTTCACCTCAAGCAGTCACCAACCAGGGACTGCCGAGGCCCTCACCGGCCGCCGCTCTTTAACAACCAGCGCAACAACCAACAGACCGCATTGCCTCTACCGGCGACCGGCGCCAGACAGCCCCGAAAGGCTGCCCACGACAGGGACAACCCTGTACGGCTGACGAAGGCGAAATGCCTGAACCGAGTGAATGACCCGGCAAGCGATGCGCCCCGCGAATCCCAGCGGCAGAAGGGAGAGACACCGAACTGAATTAGCGCCCCGAGCTTCGGCATTGAGGGGCGCCGGACCTCATGCACCCTGCCCCACTCAATCGGGCATTCAGAGCTGTAGCGTGCATGTTGTAAGGGCCTGCGATCCATGGCGAACAGGCACTGATTGCCGCCATGAGGAGGAAGCTCGAAGCCCACACCGACGAAGCCTGACCTGCAATCAGCGGCGGGGATATGGCACCTGACATCGCTGACGCAATACCCCGGCCTGTCGCCAGTAGCGAGGCCGGTCCAACCGATTCACTGAAGCACCTGGGCGACCGGGTGT
The DNA here is from genome assembly GCF_021602025.1 of Pseudomonas ceruminis. Lineage (GTDB taxonomy): Bacteria > Pseudomonadota > Gammaproteobacteria > Pseudomonadales > Pseudomonadaceae > Aquipseudomonas > Aquipseudomonas ceruminis. The sequence continues at coordinate 172,471 of NZ_BQHW01000008.1, read as the reverse complement.
TTCGGGAATCCACTGGAGGAAGACGAAATGGCTCAGTTCTACATCGACAATCACCTCAGTAACGGCAAGCGCTTGGAATGGCTTGCTCTTCCCGACCAGGGCGAGCGTGTTGAATCGGTCGTGCAGCAGGTCAAACAGGCCGCGATCAACAAGTTCGGCGGCATCGTTTACTTCAACCGCTGGGAGCACGTCGTGGCCAGCAACGGCTACGTGACGGTGAGGATGTACGCATGATGCGGTTCTTCAGGCCAATGCGCGGCTGCCGCATCTTCGCAAGCGCAAAGCACATGACACGACCTGCCGGTGAGTTCGTCGGATGGTGCGAGAAGGTCGAGGAGAACATCTGCATTTTCCGCGACGGCGCGGTAGTTGACCGACTCATCTGGAGGTTCAACAACAGCAATGGAACACAGGAGCTGAATAGTTGGTACGAGTATTCGGCATGACAGGCGATTCCCCGGTGCGCCTCAAGCGGGGCGCATCAGGGGGAATCCACTGGAGAACACAGCATGCAGATCAACCAGCAGAAAACGGTTCAGGTCGACGTGACCGAGCTTCGCCTTCACATCAAGGTGCGCGACGGCTTTGCCGCTGGCATCCAGGACGCCCAGGGCGACGAGGTGGGCAGCTACGAGGGCTACGTGCCCGACTTCTTCCCGGGAGAACACTACGGCGACTACCTGATCCTCAACATCGATCTGGAAACCGGCCAGATCAAGAATTGGCAGAAGCCTAACGCCGCTGACATCGAGAAGATGCTGGCCCAGGGCGAGGACGACTGAACAACCAGCGCCACGTCCGCCTGACGTTAACTGCCCGATGCCCTGATCCCCATCGCAGGGCATGCCGAAAACACTGAGCTGATCAGTGAGACTGCCTAGTCAAGCAGTCTTCTCCTTCGACCCTAATCCCGGCGGGTATCAGCAACGGGAAACGTTCGATGTTGCAAGCGTCGAGCTAGGCAACCGCTGCGCTAACAGCGGCTCTCAATCACCTGCCTGCAGTGAGCCACCAGCAGGCCCGATGATCCTTTAGCGGGGCTCATCGGAAAGCGCATGGAATCGTCCGGATCAAATGTCGTTACCGGCCATGCGCTTCCCGATGCATCCCGCATCCCCTTCCCTTCACATACGACCGCATTGGCAGGCGCCAGGCCACCTTTCACGGTGGGTTTGGTCACCCGCGCCTGGCTCCTGGCCAATGCGGTTGCCAATCGAGCAAACGAACATGAGCGAACTCGGATATTGCGAGGGCGATACTTGCAGCCGTGACGGCTGTGAGGGCGTCATCGAATCGCACGATGTAGAGAACTGCAGCTGCCATATCAACCCACCCTGCGGGGCATGCACCGCTCCTCGCGGCTACTGCGAGGCTTGCGGCTGGGAAGAGTCGGAAGATCCGGCTCCCGAACCAGAACCAGTAAGCCAGGAGCAAAAAGACTTCTGGAGAGCACAGGCCGAAGAGTGGGAGCGACTCAGGAATGCCCCGCTGGATAACACAAAGGTCAGCTGGCGCTTCGTGCCCCACACCAACGCCTCAATGATCAAGGAAGGCGTCTACCCGGAACACATGACTCGCGAAGAGGTTGAGCGCGAGGTCATTGGCACCTTCGGCGGCCGCTTCGAGCAATTCGGTAATGGTCGCTTCAAGTACATCGCATACACCGACTGAACCCACCACCTGGAGGCGATCATGGCTCGCGAGCATGAGCTTTACGCAGACAGTGCCCAGGGCCGTGAGCTTGATCGCCGGATCTCCGGTGATTTCGAAGTCCACTGGGCCGCAAACATTACCCCCGAGCAGGCAGCCGCGAACAACCAAGCCTGGCTCGCGATGATCCGACAGCAAGAAGAGCACCGCAAAGCCAGCAGTCGCCGCGTGATTGCCGCGGCACTAGGCAAGATGGAAGCCATGTGCGGCTCAGGCGCCGTCAGGAGGACTGCATGAACAGAGGAACACGCGACGAGGTTGTCGCCATCATCAACTCGCGTTTCGTGGCCATCGAAGCCTCGTTCAGCGAGGGGCTGCGCGGCGAGCTGTCGATGGCCATCGACCTTGCCGGCCTGACCGGCGCAATCGATATCCCCAAGCAGCGCAGCTACACCGAGCGCTTGAATCGAATCATCGAGCGTGCCCATCAGCAGTGGCTTGAAGTAAACGGGAGGGTGGCATGACAACGCCAATCGTGAAGTCGCTCATCGACGAGCAGGTTGCCGAACTGGGCGACGTACTCAAGCGGCCACGCGAAACCCTCGTGTGTGAGCTTGAGTGCCCAGTCAAAGGCGCCTGGCGGCAGCCTCAGCGCGACGCCAGCGCATTCATGGAAAGCGACTGGGGCATTGATCCTCGCGGTCGACTGGTGGAGCTATGACGAGCTCCCAACGCGCCCGTCGTATTGCCACCTGGCGCGGTAGCTTCATCACCCTATTCCTCTGCACTGCCTGGATGCTCGCAAGCGCCCTGGCCGGCTCCATCACCCAATAACCAACTTGTCAGCGCCAGCCGCACGCATGGCGCGGGAGATTCGCATGTCCGAGATTCGCGTAGAGCTCGAGCAGCAGGCTGTCGGCCTGACGCCGGCAATCCTGGCCAAGGCCTTCTGGGCCATGGAGGACACCCAGCAGGCCAAGTTCTTCGATGAACTGGCCAAGGTGATCGAGGCCGATCACGTCAACAACCCCAGCTCCTACGGTTACGGCGAGCTGCAGTGGTGCTACCTCAAGGAGGTTCTGCGCCGGCCTGGCATGGAGCGCGCCAACAAGATGCACATGGCGCTGTCGGCGTTTGCCTACGACTTCTGGCCACGCAAGCCTGACGGCGCAAGGGAGGGCCTATGAACACAACACCCCGCCTGGCCGCCCAGCTCGACTGGAAGACGGTCGGATCGTTCTCGCCTGAGCGGTACCAGGGCGACGATCGCAAAGAGTACGAAGAAGAGGCCGCTCGCATTGAGCGGCAGTGGGACAACCAACCAAGCTGAGGTGCCGCATGGCAACCGTAACCCTGATCCTCGGCAAGTCCGGGGCCGGCAAGAGCGCATCGCTGCGCAATTTCAAGCCTGATGACGTGGCCTTGGTTCAGGTCATCAAGAAACCACTTCCCTTCCCCGGCTCAAAGGCATGGAAGTCGTACGTGACTGATAACTGGGTCAAGGTGATCGGCGCCTGCCGCCAGACCAAGCGCAAGGTGATCGTGATCGACGACTTCCAGTACATCCTGGCCAACGAGTTCATGCGCCGGAGCGAGGAGAAAGGGTTCGACAAGTTCACCGAGATCGGCCGGCACACCTGGAACATCTTCGAGGCACTGCTCGGTCTGCCCGATGACGTTCGCGTCTACATCCTCAGCCACACCGAGGAGACGGACGCCGGCCAGATCAAGATGAAGACCATCGGCAAGATGCTGGACGAGAAGATCACCTTGGAGGGCATGGTCACCATCGTCCTTCGATCGGTTGTCAGCGACGGCCAGCACCTGTTCAGCACCCGAAACAACGGGTCGGACACCACCAAGGCCCCAATGGGCATGTTCAACGAGGCGATGATCGATAACGACCTCGCCCTGGTCGATGCCGCGATCTGCGAGTACTACGACCTCACCAATACCAACCAGGCCGCATAGGAGCCTTCTGAATGTTCAACCTGGACGCAAATGCCGCGCGATCCGCGGACAACAAGTCAGCATTCATCGACGAGGCAGGCAAGTTTATTGGCGAGTTCCTGCGCGCCGAATACATGGAGAAGCAGGACACAGGTTCTACCGGTATCGGCTTCACCTTCAAGAGCCGCGACGGGGCTGAGGCGACCTTCTACCTCAACCTGACCTACCAGCACGGCACCCGAAACGAGGGCGGCTACGCCATGATGAACGCCATCATGGCCTGCCTGCAGCTGCGCACCGTAGGCGCACCGCAGCCAACTCAGTTCGAGAAATGGAACAACGACACCAAGCAGCGTGAGCAGGTAACCGCCCCTGGCTTCCCCGAGCTCCTGAAGAAGCCAATCGGCCTGCTCATCCAGATGGAGATCGAGAAGAGCAGCCAGACCGGCATGCCGCGACCGATCATTTACGCGCCATTTTTTTTTTTCAAGCAGAAGACGGCATACGAGATCCTCGACCCGCGTTGCACTACCCCAGCGAAGCTGGAAAAGATGGTCCAGCAGTTGATGAAGAAGCCAGTGCATGACCGTCGACCGAAGTCAGCGCAGGTATCCAGCGGATACGCCCAGCAAGACAACTACGACTACGGCGCACCGCCTGACTTCTCAGACGAAATCCCGTTCTGATTGCTCATGAGCAGCAGTCCAGCCCGCTGCTGCCACCCCTTCCTCTTCCGCGATGGACCTCATATGACCGCCTACATTTTCGACTCTGAAACCACCGGCCTGAACAACCCCGAGTTAGTTGAGGCCGCCTGGCTGCAGCTCGGTGCCGGCCTGGCCGTAACCGGCGAGTTCTTGCAGCGCTACAAGCCATCCAAGCCCATCGAACTTGGCGCCCTGGCAACCAGCCACATCCTGGACGAAGATCTGGTCGACTGCCCGCCGCATGATTCCTTCAAGCTGCCCGAGGACGCCACCTACCTGATCGGTCACAACGTCGATTACGACTGGGGGGTGATCGGCAAGCCGGATATCAAGCGCATCTGCACCAAGGCCCTAAGCTCAATGCTTTGGCCGGATGCTGACTCGCACACACAGTCAGCGATGATCTACCTGCACTACCGGGCGGAAGCGCCCGAACTGCTGAGAAACGCCCACGCCGCGCTGGACGACGTGAAGAACTGTCGTCGCCTCCTGGCTGCAATTTTCACCTCACTGAAGGCGCAGCTGGGGCGACCGGTGGCCAGCTGGGAAGAACTCTGGGAAATCTCCGAAGACGCTCGCATCCCGAAGGTCATCCGCTTCGGCAAGCATGCCGGCTCCAAGATCGAAGACATCCCGCGCGACTACAAGCGCTGGCTGCTCGGCCAGGCCGACATCGACCCATATCTGCGGAAAGCGCTGGAGAAGTAAGCCATGCCACTGGCAACCATCCTTGATCTGCTCCAGCGCCGGAAGGAACTGGAGCAGCACCTGCAGCTACTGTTCAACCGCAGCTGCCAATGGGGCCGCGCCGAACGTGTGCGCGGCGCCGCCACCATCGAGAACCTGACCCAGCAACTGGTCGAGGTCACCGAGCAGATCGAAACGGCGCGCGCCGCATGAGACGGATCAACCACCTGGTCCGCCAGCGCCGGCGACAAGAACAGTTCCACGTGCCGCCAAGCGGCCTCAAGGAGCACCGAAATGCAGAAAGCACCTTCTGGAGTGGTAACCCTGCCAGCCTGGATGAATCGGCCGGTCAAGAAGCTGTACAACACCCGCAGCGGCGGCCAGTACCGGCCTGATGATGTGGCCCTGGCCTTTGCCCTGAGTCTTCGAGTGCACGACAGCGCCGACCACCTGCGCAGGCTGGCCCGGCGCCTGGTCGACAAGGTCTGCCTGGAGCACCAGCCGAACATGAAGCGCCTGGCCCGCGAGCCGGACGATGCAGAGGTGTTTGCTGCCGCGCTCAAGGTCATCAACCGGGTGTGCGACCTGCTCGACATCGGGCCGGGCGCCACCTTTGTGCGCAATGGAGGCGATGATGGCTCTGACGCAGCAGCAGCGTGACGAAAAACGCCGCGCCAAGGCAGAGCGCCTGCAGGAAGAAGACCTGCGCTTGAAGGTTCGCCCAGGAACTAAACAGGCCCTGCTTGAGTTGATGGAGTGGGCCGGGATCGAGGAACAGGGCGAGGCGCTGACGCTGATGATTCATCACGTCGAAGCGCTCGGGCATCACGCGCTGTTCAGGATCGCGCGCCACGAAATAGAAGCTCACCGATCTGTGGCGCGGACTGAGCCGCTGAGGCTATCGGCCAGGAAGCGAACCGGCCAGCACCTGCGGGCGATCTGCGGCTGGGCAGACGCTACGTACAGCCAGATGATCGAGGCGCTGATCCACGGCATCCACGCCCTGGGCCGGCTTCACGCGGCGAAGTTTCTAACCCCGCCGCGTCATGAAATCAGCATCTCGCCACGCCTGGCCCTGGCCTTCGACCGGAAGAGCATGCTCATGCTCCAGCAAGACCCAGGCGACGAGGTATTTGCACCGACTATTCAGCGATCAGCGTGAGAATGATGGTTTCGGGTAACCCCAGCCCTGGCATCTGCTCTTTCGCATAGCCGTGAAAGGACCCGACCTCAGTATCCATCTCAAATTCACCTTCATTGAGTGGATCTCCTGAATGGTCGTAATTTCCGTCCGTAAGTGTGACCTTGAAAGTATTCAAATCAATTTGATCAGCATATAGCGGCTTACATGTGTGCTCATCATAGAGAGCTGTCCTAGCACCTGACCCGATAGACAGGCGCTTCACCCTTACCCTAGCCATCACTGCTCCTTGATCCGGCCCCATGCCGGTAACCCGTAATACCCCATCCCAAACCAAATTGCCACCATGCCGCCACCAGCACGGGGGGGCGGCGCATGCATGGAGAAAGCCATGAACGTCGAGACCTCGACCGTCACCAAGCTGCTGATCACCGGCGCCGAATGGCTAGACCCGATCAGCGTCTACCTCGAAGACTTCGAGCCCTGCAAGGGCAAGATCACCGTCAGCTGCTACGACAAGACCTGGCACGCCTACTGGGGCGGCATGTGGGATGGCCTGACCATCGGACAGTTCTTCTGCAAGCTGCACGACGCCTACATCATCGGCTACTTCGACCGGTCGCTGAGCTCTCGCCGGTTCAGTGCTGAAGCGCTGGCCGACAAAGCGCGGAAGGTAATCGTGCAAATGCGGCGTGACAGGGATCTGGATGCAGAAGACGCCCGGAGCCTGCTCGACGAGGCCGAGGATGTTCGCCACACCATCTCGCTCGATGAGTGCGGCGGCGCCCACCGCGAGTTCATGCACCGAGTGTTCGGTGATGACTGGTGGAACTTGCCGACCGACGCCATGGAGCGCAACCCTGACTGGGACTACCTCTGCCGCATCATCGCCGCAGTTCAGCAGGCCCTGGCCAAGCAGTTCCCGATCGCCGCCTGACCCTCTGGCGCTGCCCTATTAAATTAGCGGATCAGGTGATTTAGCGCTGCACATTTCAGCAGGCAAATTGTAAGAGTTTCCGATTCTGGGGTTGGACCGGGATGCTTCAAACTGCCTTTCCCTTCAACCATGGCTGCAGCGAAAGAAAGTGCACTCAGCAGATTAAATAACCGAAGATAATTTGCCGGTGTCGCGTAACCCTGAAAAAAGCCGTGGGAAATCCCATGCCGGTTCAACGTGAGATAATCAGGGGCAGAGTCAGTATGTAGATAAAGTTTCGACTTCAGATAGCTTGATATGCTTTCAAACATTTGAACACGCTCATGAAAACGATCAAGGAACGATACCGATATTTCGTTTCTTGGATACCAGTCATAACCCTCCATCATCATATCAATTTCTTTTTGTTGCAGCCGTTTAAACACTACACTCAGCGTTCTTATGCTTACGTCATTGCCTACATCCATTCCTGAGGCCAATCCAAGATGCCTAACGATACCCTCTATGCAAGGCAGTAAACCTACGATGGCAATATTATATAATCCCAGGCAGTATGCTTTTGATGACTCCACTAACTGGGAATGGAACTGATCAAAGGTTTTCCTTACAGACCAAACGCCTTCAATTAGCTCCGCCAGACCATCGGGTGGATAAATCTCTAAAAGCATGCGATCGCCGAGCTTAAGCTTGTCATCTTGGGTTACCGCACTATTTATTTCGGCCGCGTGCCTCCCCAGAGTTCGAAAAGTATAATAAGGCGGCACCACTATATCTGCTGAAGAAAATGCTTCGCGATGCCAAGCTAGCCCGGATGCCCTTGGAAGCTCAGAAAGATTTCTTGGAAAAAAAGCCGTCCCATCTAGAGTAGTCACTCTGTAACCGTGAATCGGCCAGAAGCCGTTTACCTCGGCCTCTTCAATTTTTATATAGTCCGTAGATTCTCTTTCAAGACACGCCTCTACTGATTTCAGGCCTCTACCTAGGGCCTGCGCTCTTCTGCATTTTTTGTAGGCTTTCGCAAAATCCATAACACCACCTCCATCCAGAGCGCGGACTATATCCGTGAGGACCCCCCATGCCCACAGAAAACCGATCCAGCAACACAGAGATGGTCAGCGTGCCGCCATACATTGGCCTGGAGCCGCTGGTTGGACGTTACTACCCCGCCCAATGCCGCCGTTGCGGCTGGGTTGGTAGCTCCGAAGAGTTGACCGAAGACGATGCGCAGTGCACACGCGACGTTGGTGACCGCCTGTGCCTCGGCGACTGCGATGAACTTGATCGCCATGATCTGCTGAACATCATTCAGGCCATGACCCAGCCAGCCCCGCAGCCCAACCCCGAGCCAATAGCCTGGATGGTTGGTACTGCCATCTGGTGGACCAAAGAAGAGGCAGAGAGGGATTCGGTGGCTACTGGACTGCCGATTGTTGGGCTGGGACCGATGGCAGGAGTCGCGCCTGCCGAGCAGCACCTAGGCGAGCCGGTAGGCGTGGAGGGCGCCACCTTCATGGGCGAACCCAATTTCCAACACTCAATTGAGTGGTACCGGGAGGGCATATCCAAGCACTGGAAGAAGATCTGCGATCTGCGTGCTGAGGTTGAGCGGCTGCGCGCTGCCTTGAAGTTCTACGCTGACCGGGAGCACTACCACTTTGAAAGCGGGAATTGGGACACAGTGAGCGGCGAGCCGCTGAACATCCTCTGGTGCGGCGACGACCCTGATTTCATCGAGGATGGCACCGTCGCACGCAACGCCCTATCCGCCAGCGCAGAGCCGAGCGCGCCGGTTGAGTGCGATGAGCGGGCGGATTTTGAAAGGCATGTAATCCTCACGACCGGACGCCCAATTGATTCAGAACTTAAGCGCCACCCAGTCCGTCATGATGAGTATGAATGCAGGACTATGCAAACTAGATGGAATGACTGGCAAGCCCGCGCCGCCCTGGATCGCAAGCCCTCCTGACCACTGGAGTACAAAAGTACTCCACTCAGCTGTAGCCCCTGTCCCCTCTATCTCGAGCAGGCGACTTTATCGAATTTCGGCTGGGTATCGGTGGCGATCCGGCGAGCCCGCCCCACTCCCCAGGCCAGCGCCCTGGTCATTGACTCGCCAGGTCGGGAATCGAAAGCCTCTTCGTGGATCGCCAACCCGTTTGGTGCATACACGCCAATGAACATCTGCGTGTTACCCGCTCGCGACAGGCGCACCTGAACATCAATGTGCGTTCCATCGCTGAGGGTTTCGTCGTGAGCACGGTGGTGAAGCGTTGGATCAGCCCACTCCCAGAAAACTTCACCGCGAATCCTCATGTCGGCCTCCTACGATTTTAGTTGTATGCCACGGGTGAACTCTCACCATAGCCAAAGCGAGGCGAGACGCAATCTCGGTATCGCAGCTTGAGAACTGAATCGGACCATCGGCCGATTTTCTTGTACCGAACCCAACCACTTGTACAACTCACTGCCGCGATATGGCGGCCAAGGCCATCCAATGGAAATCATACCGAGCGCGACGGGCCGGGGCTTTGCCCTGCTCGAGTTTTCTGACCTTTACGGGGCGCGCTGCAACGTCCAGCTCAGCAGCCTGGTCGAGCCCGAGGCTATCTGGCTGGGCGTCGAGGATGCCGAACCGAAGATCATGGCCAGCCAGGCGGCCGCCTTCGGCGTGGTCACCAAAGAAACGAACGGATGGGTGCCTTACCCAATCCCTGACCAGGTGCTGCTGACTACTCGCATGCACTTGAGCCGGGAACAGGTCGCGGCCTTGCTGCCGGTCCTTCAGAGATTTGCAGCAACCGGCGAGGTCCGCATATGAGTGAGTTCGTGAAGGTCACCGAAATTCCGGCCAGCGAGTTCCCGGCCTATCTGGAAGGGATGAACAAGCAGATGCGTGACTGGACCGACCAGGCCGCCCGGGGCGAATGCGGATGGACCTGCTCCGACTGCTGCCTTTCCGATCCGAAAGGCATGCCAGACGCCTGCTTCTACGGAAACGCCAAGTGCACCGAAATCATCCAACGCGACAAGCTGCGCGCTATGCGTGAGGGGAACGAGCCATCATGACCCGCCTCACCATCTGCCTCCTGCTGCTGGCCACCGGCGCCAGCGCGGAGCAGCTTACCCCGAGCATAGATGTGCTCCACGACGACAAGCGATCAGTTACCTGCTGGAAATATGCAGCAGGCAACGCCGGCGGACTCAGCTGCATACCTGACTGGATGTTGCGCGACCCGGACCAGGCCGGCAACCAGCGCCAGCTCTCCCCGCACGAAACCCAACCCGAACCTACACCCGCTATGGCGCCTGGGCGCTGGATTGATGAGAGGTATCAGCTGTGAAACTGACCGACAACCAACAGCGCGTCCTCGAAGCCTTGCGCGAGGTATCACGCGCCAACGTAGTGCGGTACCGGGAGAAAACACCGTACCTGTACGAGCAAGACTGCAAGAAGCTGGCTGCAGGCGATCAGGCCTGCGCCTTTGGACTTGGCGGGCTGAGCCGCGAGGTTGGCACTCGCCTCAACCTCGCGGCCGCTTCGGTGCTCAGCACTTTCAAGGCTCTGGAGCGAAAAGGTCTCGTCCTGCGCGAGGCCGGCTACCCGGAGTATCAGCGGCCACGTTACTGGTGGCCCGTCGGCCTCGCAGCAGAGATGGCAGCTCAACTGCTTCCAGTCGAGAAGGTGTCGCCATGACCGACCTGATCGAAGTGAGGGTATCCAACCTGATCGGCGCACCGCTGGATTGGGCGGTGGCAAAAGTGGAGAGCGTCGAGACAAGCTGGCGATATGGCCGCGAGTTGGTGCAAGTACACGATCGCGGCGGTATCAAGCTGATTGAAAGCATCCGCTCAATTTACTCGCCATCTGCTGACTGGAGTCAAGGCGGGCCGCTGGTAGATAAACATCACGGCGGCCTCCACTACGAAGCCCACCTGGCTGATGCAAACTTCCGCTACAGCTCTGGCCCGGGAAGGTCCGGGTTCTGGTGCTACGGCCCGACCGCGCTAATTGCCTTCTGCCGAGGCCTGGTCAAAGCCAAGCTCGGCGATACCGTCCAGGTGCCGAAGGAGCTGATGCCATGATCGCCCTCGCCTACATGGCCTACCTGATCTACAGGGGGCCGCGATGAGCGCAGCCGCCAAGGTGCTCGACCCCTGCAGCGCCAGCCGCATGATGTGGTTCGACAAGGAAGACCAGCGCGCCCTGTTCGGCGATATCCGCGACGAGCAGCACTTACTCTGCGACGGCAGGGTGTTGAAGGTAGAGCCCGATGTGCTGATGGACTTTCGCAGCCTACCCTTCGAGGATCAAACATTCCGCCTGGTGGTGTTCGACCCGCCGCACCTGACCCGGGCCGGCGTAGACAGCTGGATGCGGGCCAAGTATGGGCTGCTCACCAGCGACTGGCGGGAAGACATCCGCCAAGGCTTCGCCGAGTGCTTCCGCGTGCTGGAGCCCGAGGGAATCCTGATCTTCAAGTGGAATGAAACCCAGGTGCTGGTCAGCGAGCTGCTGGCCCTGACCGATGAGAAACCCCTGTTTGGCCACAAGTCCGGCAAGCGCGAAAAGACGCACTGGATCACCTTCATGAAACGCCCCGCAGCCTAACCCCTCCCCCTACTACTCAAGCCCGCCGACATGCGCGGGCGAGGATCCTGCATGCTCGAAAACATAGAGGTGGTGCGCATCAAGCGCTTCACCGCAAACACGGCTGGCCGCGATTTCGCTGTCGGCGACATCCATGGGCACTTCACCCGGCTGCAGGCTGCCTTGGACGCTGCCGGTTTCGATCCGGCAGTTGACCGGCTGTTCAGCGTCGGCGATCTGGTCGACCGTGGGCCCGAATGCCGATATGTACTGGCCTGGCTGGCCAAGCCATGGTTCCACCCGGTTCGGGGCAACCACGACGACTACGTCTGCCGGTTCGATACCTGCGACGTGGACAACTGGGTGTACAACGGCGGCGCCTGGTTCGCCGGCCTGGCCTGGGATGAGCAGCGAGAGTTCGCCGCTCAGTTCCGCGAGCTGCCGATCGCCATAGAGGTGGAGACGCCCGGCGGCCTGGTGGGTGTCGTGCACGCGGACTGCCCTTTCCCGTCCTGGGATCAGTTGCGGTCCGGTCTTGAAGCGCCCGAGACCGCCAAGCAGTTGCGACTGACGCAAAACACCTGCATGTGGTCGCGCAGCCGAATTCAGGATGGCGACAAGGAGGGCGTCCAAGGCTTGCGCGCCCTTGTATGTGGGCACACCCCGCTCCGGCAGCCGGCCGTGCTCGGCAATGTTTTCCACATCGACACCGCCGGCTGGATGGATGGCCATTTCACTCTTCTTGATCTGGCCACCCTCCAATGCACACCACCTATTAACCCGAAGATCACTCACGACTGGGACTGAGCCAGGAGCCATCCATGAACCTGATCGACTGCTACGTCACGAAGATCCTCGGCGAGCCGTACCGCAAGTTCGGCGCCTGGTGGGTCGACGTCGAATACAACGCCTGGGGCAGCACTAGCACTACCCGGCTCATGTTCCGCACCGAGGAAGCCGCACGCGCGGCGAAGGTCGGGCACCACTTCTTGGCCTGAGGACCACACATGACCACCCCATTCAAGGCCTACACCCTGGGCGAGGACTTCGCCGTCAGGGAGGTCACCATCGTGCGCAAAGGCCTGTTCTGCGTGGACAGCAAAGGCGTGAAGCACCCGAGGCCGAAGCTGTTCACCAGCGCCAAGGCAGCGCAAGCCAAAGCCAGGAAGTGGCTCGCTGACCGTGAGGCGCAGCTGTCCAGAGAGAACGAGCTGCACGAGCAGCGAAAAAAGATAGTCGCATCCTACTGATGCCGCCGCGTGCGGCAGGAGCCCTACATGGAACCAGAAATCATCCACATCCCCGAACTGGCCAAGCTCCTCGGCCGGTCCGAATCCGCCATCCGCAGCGCCCGGCAGGCCGGGGCATCCTGGCTGCCGCCGTTCTTCAAACAGGGCAGCCGGATCTGCTGGCGGGTCAGCACGGTGCGTCAGTTTTTGCAGGAGTGCGAGAGTGGGCTACACACGCCGGCACGGCCCGGTCGGAAGCGCCAGGCGCCGCCGACGCTCGCCAGCGTGCGTTAACCGAGCTTGTCAGCCAGGGTATCGGGGCACAGATGCGTATAGCGCTTGAGCATGCTCAAGGACTTGTGCCCCGTGATCGTGCTGACCTCCATCATGGACAGCCCTTTTTCAAAGAGCCTCGACGTACCTTCATGGCGAAGGTCGTGGAAGTGCAGGTCTTCAACGTTGGCCGCCCGGCAGGCTCGGGTGAAATACTGGCTCACCGAGTGCGGGACCAGGGAAAAGACTTTGCCATCCAGGCGCGCCGGCAGCGACTCAAGCAGGTTGCGCGCACGGACAGACAGCGGGACCAGTCGGCGGGTACCGTTCTTGGTGTCTTCCAGAATCACGTGCTTTGCTTTGACGTTCTCGCGACGGAGCGTCAGCAGTTCGCTGCGGCGCATCGCCGTCTCTACTGCAATACCGATGATCGCCGGCATCTCAGGGTGGATATCGCCTGCTGCCTTGATCACATCCTTCAGCTCCTGAGCAGTCGGCCGCCGATCGCGGGACTTCGCCCCCTTCGGCATCCTCAGCCGAGCCACCGGGTTGCTCAGCCCCTCAATACCCCAGTCCTTGATGGCCACTGTATAAAGGTGGCTGATCACCGCCAGGTCGAGCTTGACCGTCGCGGTGGACTTCCCTTCCTTGAGCTCATCATCCCTATATGCAGCCATATCGCTTGACCGGATCGCGGCCAGGCCCTTCTTCGCCAGCTTGTGCTTCTTCCACTTGGCGATGCGGGTCATCTCCTGCTTGGCGCCCTTCTTGGCCGAAGTCACCTCACGGGAGTAGCGGTCAAGGGCCTCTTCCAAGGTTGTGCTCTCCGCCTCGCGCATGTCGACGAACCTGGCGCGCGACATGTCGCCTTCGATCTCGGCCGCCCAGCGCTGGGCCTCGGCCTTGGTGTCAAAGGTCGCGGAGAGAGTCGGATATCCTTTTCGGCGGATCTTGGTCCGCCATGCCCCGTTGGGGCGCTGCTCGATAGTGGCCATGCACCGGATTTTGCCGGGGACCCGTGGGACATGCAATTTCTTCGAGTGTCCCAGGATTGTCCCAAATGGGTGGGGCCAGCAAAATCCGCAGGCATGAAAAAAGCCCCGCAACCTCAATGGCTGCGGGGCTTTCGAATGGTGGAGGCCGAGGTCGGAATCGAACCGGCGTAGACGGATTTGCAATCCGGAGCATAACCACTTTGCTACTCGGCCTCAAAGTTTGGATCTAGCCGCTTGCGCTTTGCTATCTCCTTGAAACACCGCACCTTTTTCAAGGTTTGCTGCGTTTCGATGGGCGCCATTATGTCTGCATTCCTCGCACCTTGCAACCCCCTGAACATAAAAAATATTCAAGGGGTTCAAGGTCTTAGCGCAAGCGGCCGAGTTTGCTCCACAACCCTACCACGGCGTTCTCCACGGTGCCGCTGGCAGCCATGCCGATGCGTTCCTGCAAACTCTTGCGCTCGGCGTAGTGCAGGTGGAACAGGTTGGCGTGACGTGCGCGGTCGCTGAGATACTCGTCGCTGGTCTGCAGTTCGTCCACCAGCTTGCGGTTCAGCGCGGCTACGCCCAGCCAGACCTCGCCGGTGGCCACTTCGTCGATGTGCAACTGCGGGCGGTAGCGGGCAACGAAGTCCTTGAACAACTGGTGAGTGATGTCCAGGTCTTCCTGAAACTTCTCCCGGCCCTTCTCGGTGTTTTCGCCAAAGACCGTCAAGGTGCGCTTGTACTCGCCGGCGGTCAGAACCTCGAAATCGATGTCGTGCTTCTTCAGCAGGCGGTTGACGTTGGGCAATTGCGCCACCACGCCGATCGAACCCAGTACCGCAAAAGGTGCGCTGACGATCTTCTCGCCAATACAAGCCATCATGTAACCGCCACTGGCGGCCACTTTGTCAATGCACACCGTCAGCGGGATGCCTGCCTGGCGGATCCGCGCCAACTGCGAGGCCGCCAGGCCGTAGCTGTGCACCAGGCCTCCACCGCTTTCCAGGCGCAGTACCACTTCGTCACGCGGGGTAGCGAGGGTGAGCAGCGCGGTGATCTCGTTGCGCAGGCTTTCGGTGGCAGAGGCCTTGATGTCGCCATCGAAGTCGAGCACGAACACCCGGCCCTTCTCTTCAGCCTTGCCCTTCTTCTGTTGTTTTTCCGTCTTGGCCTGCTGCTTGCGCAGGGCCTTGAGCTGGGCCTTGTCGAGCAGGCCCGACTCCAGGCGCTCGCGCAATTCCTTATAGAACTCGTTCAGACGGGTGACCTGCAATTGCCCGCCAGCCTTGCGCCGCCCCTTGCCGCGCAAACCGGCAATAGCAGACAGCACCACCAGAATGGCAATGACCAGGGTGGCGGTTTTAGCGAGAAAGCTTGCGTATTCGGCAAGAAACTCCACGTTGACTCCTTATGAACCAGCGCCTTCACAGCGCGAAACTGATGCAAGCATACCGGGGCGCCCGAGGCGCTGCCAGCGACGGTAAATGCTGGCAACACAGTTCAAACAACCTTTTCAAACGCTTGTATGTTTTTTCGTTGACAGCCTGTGTGGCGCAACCTAACCTCGCAGCAACCTTCAAGCCGGATACCTTTGTGGGCAACCTCTACCTGATCCGACATGGCCAAGCCTCTTTTGGTGCCGACGACTATGACGTTCTGTCGCCGGTAGGCGTTCGGCAAAGCCAGGCACTGGGCGAACACCTGGCCCAGCTTGGCGTGCGCCTGGACCGTTGCGTGGCGGGTGACCTGCGCCGCCAGCAAGACACCGCCCGGCTTGCGCTGCAAGCATTGCACGCTGGCGGCTGCGCCGTCCCCCTCATCGACACCGACCCGGCATTCAATGAGTTCGATGCCGATGGTGTGATCCGGGCGCTGCTGCCTGGGTTGTTGGCCGATGAGCCGAACGCCCGGCATATCCTGCGTAACGGTGCCCAGCACCGCAGCGAGTTCCAGCGCCTGTTCGCCCTGATGGTGCAACGCTGGTACGACTGCGACCATGCCGACGACGGCCTGGAAACCTGGCAAGCGTTCACGGCCCGCGTGCAAACTGGCCTGCAGCGGTTGCTGGAGAATGCCGGCAGTGGCGACAACATTGCCGTGTTCACCTCCGGCGGCACCATCGCCGCCCTGCTTCACCTGGTTACCGGTATTACCCCCAGCCAAGCCTTCGCGCTGAACTGGCAGATCATCAACACGTCGCTCAGCCAGCTGAAGTTCCGCGGCCGCGACGTGGCACTGGCTTCCTTCAACAGCCAAGCCCATGTGCAGCTGTTGAAGGTGCCGGAGCTCATCACCTATCGATGACTCCGGCCTGTTGTGTCCCTGCGGGGACGTGAATATCACTCTATAAGGAATGCGCCATGACCTCCGTAGCTGATGCCGTGAAAAAGATGCAAGAGAAGTTCAACCCGTCTGCAGCCGAAGGCCTGGACCTGGTGTTCGGCTTCAACATCACCGACGAAGACAAACACTACGCGCTGATCGTCAAGGATGGCACCTGCAACCTGCAGGAAGGCGAGAACCCGGATGCCAACTGCACCCTGGTAATGGACAGCGAAACCCTCAAGGGCATTGTCAGCGGTGAAACCGACGGCATGCAGGCTTTCATGGGCGGCAAGCTGCGCGTCGAAGGCGACATGATGCTGTCGATGAAACTCAGCGAGCTGTTCCCTTCCTGAGGGATGCGCACACCGAGCGCCTTAAAAACCGAAGCCTGACCGGCTTCGGTTTTTTTTTGCCTGGCGCGCTTGCATGGTATGCCGCCGCCCGATCAAAGCGATTGATCGACCGGCAACACCCATACCTATTTGACAGCTGGCACGCTTGTTCCAAACCGCTCGTGCCATTAGATTAGCCAATAGTCCTTGCGCTCGATAATAAGGAAAACGCATGACGCTCACCGACCAGTCCACCCAGGTACGCCCCGGCGAAGAACTCGACGCGGCCGTCATCGACCCTTTTCTGAAGGCCAACATCGCGGGCCTCGAAGGCACGCCACGCATCAGCCAGTTCCCCGGCGGCGCGTCCAACCTTACCTACCTGGTCGTTTATCCCGGGCGTGAGTTCGTGCTGCGTCGCCCGCCGTTCGGCCAGAAAGCCAAGTCGGCCCATGACATGGGCCGCGAGTTTCGAATTCTCAACCAGCTCAACAACGGTTTCCCGTTCTGCCCCAAGGCCTATGTGCATTGCACCGACGAGTCGCTGATCGGCGGCGAGTTCTACGTGATGGAACGGGTCAAGGGCATTATCCTGCGTTCGGACATCCCCGCCGAGCTGAACCTGGATGCCACCCGCACCGAAGCCTTGTGCAAGAGCTTCATCGACCGCTTGGTAGACCTGCACCAGGTCGACTACAACGCCTGCGGCCTGGCCGACCTGGGTAAGCCCGAAGGCTATGTGCAACGCCAGATCGAAGGCTGGACCAGCCGCTACGAAAAGGCTCTGACCCCTGACGCACCGCGCTGGGAGCAGGTGATTGCCTGGCTGCGCGAGAAAATGCCCAGCGACCATCCGCGCCCCGGCATCGTGCACAACGACTACCGCTTCGACAACGTCATCCTCGATGCCGACAACCCTATGCGCATCATTGGCGTGCTCGACTGGGAAATGGCCACCCTCGGTGACCCGCTGATGGACCTGGGTAATAGCCTGGCCTACTGGATCGAGGCGAGTGACCCGGCACCGGTGCAACTCATGCGTCGCCAACCCAGCAACGCCCCCGGCATGCTCACCCGCCGCCAATTCGTCGACTACTATGCCGAGCGCGCCGGCATCAGCCTCGACAATTTCGATTACTACTACTGCTATGGCCTGTTCCGGTTGGCCGGGATCGTCCAGCAGATCTACTACCGCTTCTACCACAAGCAGACCCAGGACAAGCGCTTCGCCCAGTTCATCCACATGAACCGGCTGCTGGAGCACATGAGCTTGCAAGTGATCGCCAAGTCCACGCTCTGACGACCGACAACAAGGAAAACAGCATGTCCAAGACCCACCTGTTCGACCTCGACGGCAAGATCGCTTTCGTCTCCGGCGCCAGCCGTGGCATCGGCGAGGCCATCGCCCACCTGCTGGCCCAGCAGGGTGCCCATGTGATCGTCTCCAGCCGTAAACTCGATGGCTGCCAGCCGGTCGCCGATGCGATCGTCGCCGCTGGCGGCAAAGCCACCGCGGTGGCCTGCCACATTGGCGAGCTGGAGCAGATCCAGCAGGTGTTCACCAGCATCCGCGAACAGTTCGGGCGTCTGGATATCCTGGTCAACAATGCCGCGACCAACCCTCAGTTCTGCAACGTGCTGGACACCGATGTGAGCGCATTCCAGAAGACCGTCGATGTCAATATCCGCGGCTACTTCTTCATGTCAGTGGAGGCCGGCAAGCTGATGCGCGAAAACGGCGCTGGCAGCATTATCAATGTGGCGTCGATCAATGCCGTATCGCCGGGCCACTTCCAGGGCATCTACTCGATGACCAAGGCAGCGGTAGTCAACATGACCAAGGTCTTCGCCAAGGAATGCGCGCAGTTCGGCATCCGCTGCAACGCCCTGCTGCCAGGCCTGACCGACACCAGGTTCGCCTCGGCGCTGGTAAAAAACGACACCATCCTCAATGCCGCGCTGCAGCAGATCCCACTTAAGCGCGTAGCCGACCCGAAGGAGATGGCCGGCGCCGTGTTGTACCTGGCCAGCGCGGCCTCCAGCTACACCACCGGCACCGCGCTCAATGTAGACGGCGGCTACCTGTCCTGATCCCGCGTTGATCGCCTGTAGGGCATAGCGCTAAGGCGAGTGGCGCTGCTGCCACGCGCCGCCAGCGCCGTTGCCCTGGTGGCGCCTCCCGCGCAGCTTGGGTTACAGGCAGGTCGCTGCCGCCGCCCGGCGCTGCAATGCCACGCCATCGTTCTTCTGCGCGTAGTAATCCACCCGCGTACCGTCGGCTTGTGGGTAGACATCCACGAACGACTCCGCTTCACGGGTATAGACAGTCAGCCCGCCCTGCTTGCGCGGCTCCAGATAACCACTGGCATCCTCGCCGAACACGTCCTCTTTCTGCCAACTGAACTGGATACATTGGGCCACCAGCTCGGGCGCTTTCTGCGAGGCGAGTTGAGCGGTCGGCTTGCCACCACGTGCCGTGTCCATGGCCGCTGATGCACAGCCACCCAGCGCTGCCACAGCCAACACCAACAATACCTTGCGCATGCCCTTCCCCACTCAAAAAACAGCGACTCTAGCACCGTGGCGCCTCCAGCGTCAGCACTGGCGCCCGATCGCCTGCAGCGTGCGCAGCACCAACGTCAACCCTCGGCGGGTATCGGGGTCTTGCAGCAAGCGAAGCAAGGCCAGCGTGCCGAGCGCGGACGCGTCTTGCTCGCCCTGGCGCTTGGCGCTTCGCACGGCATTGCCGACCACCCAATTGAGCGCCGTGAACTCCTCGAACTGCACCGCGAGCTTTTCCACCAGCGCAGCATCGACCATGTCCACTAGGTCTGCCCCTAGCGATAACACATCAACGATATTGTTCAGCCGGCCGCCATCAAGCAGCGGCTGCAGCTTGTCCAGCAGGGCTTGCAGCCCCGGATTGCCGACCGAGGCTGGGTTCGTTTCAACGGTATTCATGGCATTGCTCTCCATCGCTCACAACATTCCTCGGGCCACGGCCCAGTACAAACCGCGGTTGAAA
This sequence comes from Pseudomonas ceruminis, assembly GCF_021602025.1. Taxonomy (GTDB): domain Bacteria; phylum Pseudomonadota; class Gammaproteobacteria; order Pseudomonadales; family Pseudomonadaceae; genus Aquipseudomonas; species Aquipseudomonas ceruminis. The sequence continues at coordinate 152,644 of NZ_BQHW01000008.1, read as the reverse complement.
CCATTGCGCAGCAGGCCACCCAGTTTGGTCGGCGGCGTTGGCAATACATCGCGGGTGTAGTCGTAAGTCAGCGGCATGCCCGCATCCAGGCCCATCTGCGCCACGGCCTGAACCTTGCCGTCGTAGACGGCGCAAGGGGCGCCAAGGCGAATCTCACCCGCGATGTTGTTGGCGATCACCGGTGCCTGGTTATGGCAACTGCCCCCCGCCTTACTCACCGGCAGGTCGACGGTATCGCCGATGACATAGACCCGCTCCAGGCCATACACCTGCAAGGTCTCATGATTGGTCGGCAGCCAGCCTTCATCATTGGCCGACTGCGATACGCCACTGGCCAGCACGGCATCCACCGCACGGATGGGCGGTGTGGCCATGAGAATGTCGAACGGCTGCGCCTGGCCTTCTTTTGAATAGGCCACCCGTGCATCCGGGTCGACCCGGTCAAGGGTGAACCCCCGCTGGTGCTGGATTGCGCGTTGGCTGAAAATCGTCGGCAGCACCTCACCCGTCGGCCGCTGCAGAAACAGGCAGTTGCGCAGCAGTTGCGCCGTGGTGGGGTACGTATAGATGATCTCGACCTTGTCGCGCACCCCACGGCGGCGCAGCAAATCATCCAGCATCAGCGTGGTTTCCACCGGGGCGATGCCACATTGGTGCGGTACGTTGGGGGTTTGCGGGAAAGACACCGTGATGAAGATGCGCCCCTGCTTGATGGTCGTCAGACGCTGGGCCAGTTGCCGAGCGGCAGCATACTGGTAGAAGTGATCGCCCGCCTCGGGCAAGCCTTCGATGCGCTCCGGCGCGGGTACACAGCCTGTGGCGATGACCAGGAAGTCATAGCTCACGCGTTTGCCGGAGGCCGTGTGCAGGCACTGCCCGGGGAAATCGAAACGGTCCACCTTCTCTACGCGGAAGTCGATCTCCGGGCGCAGCAAGGAGCGCTCGGGGCGCTTGAGCTCCTGCTCGAAAAAACTGTCGAAGGCCACATACATGAAGGCGGGCTTGTAGAAGTGGTCTGGCGAATCGGACAGCAACGTGATGCGCACCTTGCCACTGCCCAGTTCCGGATACAGCTTTCGCACCAGCTGGTTGGCCAACATCGTGCCGCCAACGCCGCCACCCACGATGACAATATGATGCTGAGTTGACATGTTTACCGCCTCCTTGCGAACTGTCATGCAAACTCAAAGCATTACACAGAATCGATATATAGGAAGATCGATTGGCTATAAGCCCAGCACCCTTGGCCAATTAATTTGAATGCTCGCGCCGATCGATAGTCCTACACAACGAACCCCTTCGTTGGAGCTACTGATGAAAAAACGCCCGCTGGTAACCGCCCTGGCCTTTGCTGCCCTCCTCAGCCCGACGCTCCCTGTGCTGGCGGCCGAATCATCGCAAGACAGCGTGACCGCCCCACAAACCCACAACCGCGAACTGACGGTGGGGGACAAGGCGCCCGACCAGTACAAACGTGAGGATGCAGCGGTCAAGGATTGGAAAGCCCGGGGCTTGCCAGCCCCTGAAAAGGAGAGCCACTGGGTGCGCATGGGCGATCATTATGTGATGGTGCAGATCACCAACGGTGTGGTGCTGGCCATTCACCCGGCGTCGTGATTCAACCAAGGCTCAGCAACGCCGCCATGTGCACGGCGTTGCGCCCGCCGGCCTTGGCCTGATACAACGCCGCGTCAGCCTGGGCCAACAGGCTCGCGGTGCTGTCATGGGGGGCGGGTACCCCGCACCATAGGCCCACGCTGAAACGCAGCGCAATGGTGTCACCGGCAAACTGCGCTGGCGTGCTGGCAACGGCCTCACGCAAGGCTTGCAAAGCGGTCATGGCCCCTTCGCGATCGGCATGGGGCAACAGCAGCAGAAACTCCTCACCCCCATAACGCCCAAGGCTATCGCCTTGGCGCATGCGCTGTTGCAACTGACGTACGCAATGGCACAGCACCTCGTCGCCGGCTTGATGGCCGTACAGGTCATTGATCTGTTTGAAGTGGTCGATGTCGATCATTGCCACGGCCAGGTGGCTCTGCTCCTCCCGGGCGCGGTCTACTTCAACGGCAAAACGCTCGAGAATCGCCCGGCGGTTGTAGGTGCCCGTGAGCACATCGCGCAAGGCCAGGTGCTGCAAGCGTGATTCACTGCGCTCCTTGGCCATCAGTACCAGACCGATGGAAAACATCATCACCGTGACCGTGCCGATGGCCACAGAAATGCTCTGCTTGAGGTTGCTGGTGTCGTAGCGCATTTCCCCGGCCGTGCCAGTGGCCACCGCCCACGCGCGCATGCCCAGGCCGACCAGGCTGATCAGGGCGCCGATTTCCAACAACAGGTGCGCCCTGCCCGGCCGCTCGACGTGGCGGCGGGCCCAGTACAGGATCATCCCACACTGCAGCATCAGCACCAGGCTCGCCAGCAGCATGCGCGGTTCCAGGGTATCGAGCAGCAGCATCAGGCCTACCAGCATGAGCGCCGGGAGAGCGAAGATCCGCCACCCGGGCACCGCTTGCTCACGCACGCGAAACAGGCTCGCCGAATAAAACGCCAGGGCCAGCGAAAGCAGGCTGTTACCCAAGCCATAGCTCAACCATAACGGCGCATGCCCATAAACGGTGTAGCAGACATAGGCCAACGCATGGGCGAGCAAGCCGCAACCAGTCAGCCAGAGGTTGTCGCGACGGTTGGGCTGACCAACCAGCAACAGGCAAAAGGCCAGGATCGTCGCAACCAGGGCGACGGCGGCGAACAGCGTCGGAGTATGGGCGATCATCGTGATTCACCGTGCGGCAGATAGCCATCTTCAATGCGGCCTGGGTGAATTCTAGGGCCGGTACGCCAGGCAAGCCATGACCCAACGGGACAGAACAGCAGCCGGCAAGCACGCCGCTCATCACCGTCGCGGCAAAATATTGCCCGCCAAGGAAACCAAATGGATCGATCACAGTCTCAGGAAGTGCCCCGTAAACCTTTGCGGATCAAGGACCTATACCGTGATACCCCGCCTTGCAAGCCTTTCGCTGATCGCCGCCTTTCTACTCATCGCCGGTTGCCACCACCACCATTATCGTGATGACGACGGCGGCTGGCGCGATAGCGATCGCGACCACCGTCACCACCAGCGTTACAACCGCGACGATGATGATCGCCGCTACCGTGACCGCGATTACCGCTAAGACGTCTTTTCAATCCACTTTAAACCTGATGATTTTTCCGAGGCTCTTATCATGCGTCTGACTTTGCCTTCCCTCGCCCTTGGCCTGCTGCTGTGCCAAGGCGCTTTCGCCGGTGACGGTACTGCCGCCATTGGCGGTGGCCTGGGGGGTGTCCTGGGTAACGTTGTCGGTAAACAGATGGGCGGCAGCACGGGCGCGGCCATTGGCGCCGGCCTGGGCGGCGCAGCGGGTAGCGCGGTCGCTGCGCGCAAAGGAAACCGAACCGAAGCCGCCATTGGCGGTGGCCTGGGCTCGGCTGGCGGCTCGCTGCTGGGCGGCAAGGTGGGCGGTTCGGCGGGTTCGACCATCGGTGCTGGCCTAGGTGGCGCGGCTGGTGGCGCCATCGGCAACCACCTGGCTGACGACAACGGCAAGAAGCACCGCCGCCACCGTCATTGATTACCCAGCCTTGTGAGGGCAGGCCGGCCTGCCCTCATGCACTGCCGGCACATCCATGCGCGCGAAGCACCAGCGCGCCAGCAACACGCCCCGCTGACCCTCATCAACACTTGCTTCACCACACGCTGTCACACTGAATGCTACTGTCTTGCGTGCCCTCTTGTGTGAAGGAACACCCCGCCCCATGAACCAGGAACTGCTCTGGGTCCTCGGCCTGCTGGCTGTCGTCGTCGTACTCTTCGTCATCAACCGTCCACGCATGGACGTCGTCGCACTCCTGGTCATCCTCGCATTGCCGCTGTCGGGGATTCTCAGCGTCGAGCAGGCCCTGGCCGGCTTCAGCGATCCCAGTGTGGTACTGATCGCAGCCCTGTTCGTCATTGGCGAAGGGCTGGTACGCACCGGTATCGCCTACCGAATCGGCGAGTGGATGAGCGAACGGGCCGGCAACAGCGAGGCACGCCTGTTGGTGTTATTGATGGTGTCGGTGGCCCTGCTGGGCTCGGTGATGAGTTCGACCGGCGTGGTGGCCATTTTCATCCCGGTGGTCCTGAGCATTGCCGCACGCCTGCAAATTTCGCCTAGCCGCCTGATGATGCCGCTCAGCTTCGCCGGCCTGATCAGCGGCATGCTCAGCCTGGTGGCCACCCCGCCCAACGTGGTGGTGCACAGCGAGCTGATGCGCCACGGCGAGCCCGGTTTCAGCTTTTTCAGTTTCACCCCGTTCGGCCTGGTGGTCCTGGTACTCGGCGTCGGCTACATGTTGCTGACGCGCCACTGGCTCAACGGTGAAGTGCGCAAGGACGGCCGGGTTGAAAGCCGCCGCACTTTGCTGGACCTGGTGCTGGACTACAAGCTCAACGGCCGCGAGCGGCGCCTGCGCATTCGCCCCCACTCGCCGCTGATCGGCCATACCCTTGGTGAGCTGCAGTTGCGCACCCGCCATGGCGCCAACGTGATAGGCATCGAGCGCCAGCACAAATTCACCACCCGGGTGATCGCCGCCAGCTCCAGCACCGTCCTGCACCAGGGTGATGTACTGTTGCTCGACCTGTTCGCCAACCGCGACGACTTGCGCAGCCTGTGCCAGACCATGCAACTGGAGCCGCTGCACTTCAAGGCCGCCTACTTCATCGACCAGTCCCAGGAACTGGGCATGGCCGAAGTGTCCCTGCCACCGGGCTCGCAACTGATCGGCAAAAGCATCCTGGACCTGGCCTTTCGCAGCCGCTACGACCTCAACGTGGTCGGCCTGCGCCGCGACCAGGGGGCGATCGACGAGAACCTGGTGGAGGAGCCCCTGCGCCTGGGCGACACGTTGCTGGTGGTCGGCCCCTGGAAAGCCGTGCGTCAGCTGCAAGGCCAGCCAAAGGACTTTCTGGTGTTGAGCCTGCCCGCCGAGATCGACCAGGTTGCACCGGCACGCGCGCGCGCGCCGTATGCCCTGATCAGCCTGGCGGTGATGGTCGGCCTGATGGTCACCGGTGCAGTGCCCAACGTCATTGCCGCACTGATAGGTTGCCTGCTGATGGGTGCAGGGCGCTGCATTGATATGGACAGCGCCTATCGGGCCATCCATTGGCAAAGCCTGGTGCTGATCGTCGGCATGCTGCCGTTCGCCCAGGCCTTGCAGACAACCGGCGGCATCGACCTTGCCGTGGGTGGCCTGGTCAGCCTACTAGGCGGCGCCGGGCCAATCGCCATGCTTGCCTGCCTGTTCACCGTAACGGCGGTCATCGGCCTGTTCATCTCCAACACTGCCACCGCCGTGCTGATGGCACCTGTGGCGATCAGCACGGCGGCCCAGTTGGGACTGTCGCCCTACCCCTTCGCCATGACTGTGGCCCTGGCGGCCTCGGCGGCATTCATGACGCCGGTCTCTTCGCCGGTCAACACCTTGGTGTTAGGCCCTGGCCAATATCGCTTCGCTGATTTCGTCAAGGTCGGCGTGCCCTTTACCCTGCTGGTAATGGCAGTGACGGTCGTCATGGTGCCTTGGTTCTTTGGCCTGTAATAAAGGCGGCAAGCAGCAGTAGCAAATTGGCATAATCGCGCACGATCACGGCAGATTGACATCAAGCCCCCTGTGGAAACACACTGACGCGTCATTGCCCCAGGTGCCTACGGCCGTTGTCCTGGATCTCGTTTCCGCTTGTCGGTCGGACCTATGGTGTTTCCAGCCCAATTGCGCGTGTTGCCCTATGCCGCCCTGTTCGGCTTGACCTTTGCCATGACCCTGTGCGGGATCCTGGCACGGCCGATCGAATCGTTATCCCTGTTCTGGCCGGTCAATGCCGTGCTGATCGGCGTGTTGCTACGCTACCCGCGGCAGGCTGGCCCGATTGGCTTCGGCCTGGTCTGGCTGGCGATGGTTGCCGCCGACCTGGCGTGCGGTAGCGACTGGGCACCGGCCTTGTGGCTGAACCTGTGCAACCTGGGTGAGGTGATGACCACCTTCTTGCTCCTGTCACGTTTACCCCGGCCACACCGGCGCTTGCGTACCCCGCATGGTGTCCTCAATGTATTTGGTGCGTGCGCGGCAGGCGCTATGGTGGCGGCAACACTGGCTTGCCTGATGGCCACCCCGTGGTTCGAGCAATCGCTGCGAGCAACGTGGCTGGCCTGGTTCAGCGAACAGTTCTCGACCAGCGTGCTGGTGTTGCCGGTAATGCTCACGGCACCTTCGGCGCGCGTGCTGGTGCGCAGCAACAGCCAGGCAATTCGCCTGGCCCCCCTGCTGGTGTTGCTGGCGTCATTGGCGGTCAGCATCCTGTTTGGCGGGCCCGGGGCAATTGCCTTCCCGATCGCTGCGCTGCTGTGGTGTGCATGGACCTACTCACCCTTCCTCGTGTCGCTATTGACGCTGACCGCCGGCAGCACGCTGATCGTCGCGGTCGCGCAGAACCTCATGCATTTCAGCGTGCCGCAAAGCGAGTACGGGGTCACCACGCTTATGTCGGCCCGCCTGGGCATCGCCATGCTGGTGCTGGGGCCGCTGGTGGTGGCGTGCGTCAGCCAGGCCAATCGCAGCTTGATGGCCCGCCTGGCACAACAGGCCAGTATCGATCACCTGACTGGCGTGCTGAGCCGCAGCGCCTTCACCCGGCGCGCCAACACCCTGCTCGACAATCGACGCCAGCACGCGCAGGCGCTGCCGCTGACCTTGATGATGCTCGACATCGATCACTTCAAAGCGATCAACGACCAGCATGGGCATGCCGTGGGTGACCAGGTACTGCGCCTTTTTGCCCGCACCCTGCAAGACCAGTTGCATGAGGGCGAGCTGCTGGCCCGCATGGGCGGTGAGGAGTTCGTGGTGATGCTCCCTGGCCTGGCGCCAGCGCAGGCCAAGTTTATCGCCGAACGCTTGCGCCGCTCCGTGCAGGACCTGCACGTTGCGCAGAATGATGGGCGGCTGAGAATCACCGTCAGCATCGGCCTGGACGGTTACGCCGCAGATGAACCAGCACCCAACCTGGACGAGGTGCTGGCACGCGCGGACCACGCGCTATACCGCGCCAAGGCCCAGGGTCGCAACCGGGTCGAGCAGGCCGAAGCCCAGCGCCAGGTGATCTGATTCAACCGGCCAGCAGGTCCCAGGACAACTTGGCTATCAGCACGCACAGCAGGATCAGGAACAGCCCCCGCACGAAGCCTGCCCCTTTACGCACAGCGAGCCATGTCCCGGTCAGCGCCCCCAGGATGTTGCACGCAGCCATCGGCAAGGCAATGGCGTACAGCACGTTGCCAGACGGCACGAAGAACACCAGCGCAGCCAGGTTGGTGGCGATATTGACCACCTTTGCCGAGGCCGAGGCATGCAGAAAGTCAAGGGCAAAGAAACGAATGAACAGAAAGATCAGGAAGCTGCCCGTACCCGGCCCGAACAGGCCATCGTAGAAACCGATGGCTCCGCCGATCAGCACCGCCAGGCACTGCTCCTTGCGACCAATCTTCGCAGGCTTGTGCAAGGTGCCGAAATCCTTCTTGCAGAAGGTGTAGATCGCCATGAGTACGATCAGCACCAACACGGCCGGGCGCATCACGCTGGGCGGCACCAGCGACACCGTGGCAGCCCCGGCGAACGACATGACGAAAGCGCTGAGCGCCGCCGGCACGATCAAGCCCCAGTCCAGGGTCACCCGACGAATGAATGAACGGGCCGCGAAGGCTGTGCCGCATACCGATGCCAGTTTGTTGCTGCCCAGTAGCGCCGCCGGTTGCGCCGTTGGCAACACGTTGAACAACGCCGGGATCTGAATCAGCCCGCCCCCGCCAACGGCGGCATCGATCAGCCCAGCGGCAAAGGCGAACAGGGAGAGTACGGCAATATCCATCATGACGCGGTTCCAGGCAGTGAAAGCAGACGGCAAGGCTAAACAAAGCACCGCGCTTGTGGTGAAATGCCACATTGCAAAAACTGCAACAAGGGACTCCCATGGCGTTGGACATGCTGCGCGAAATACAGGCCTTCGTCAGTGTCGCGCACAAGCGCAGCTTCGTCGCCGCTGCGCGTGCGCTGGGCCGCTCGCCCAGTGCTGTGACGCGGGCGGTGCAGACCCTGGAAGACAATACCGGGTGCAAGTTGCTCAACCGCAATGCCAATGCCGTCACGCTCACCGAGGCGGGCGAGCGCTTGCTACCCCATGCCGAGCGCTTGCTGGATGTGCAACGCGACGCCGCTGACGAGTTGGCCGCGCTCACCGGCAGCGCACAAGGCTGGATCCGCTTTGCCGTGCCACAGTTACTCGGCGAGCATGTGCTGCCCGGCGTGCTGGCGGCGTTTACCCAGCGCCACCCGCAGGTGACCCTGGACGTGCAATACAGCGATGAGGCCCTGGACCCGTTGCTGGGCAAGCTTGATTTCGTGGTGCGCGGCGCATTCCCACAATCAAGCGAGCTGATTGGCTTCCCGTTGTGGCGCTATCAACGCCACCTTTATGCCAGCCCCGAGTACGTGGCGCGTCATGGCACACCACAACTGCCGGAAGAACTGGGTGCACATGCACTGATCCTGCACACCGCCCCGCGCATTCTCAAAGCCTGGCACTTCTGCCGCGATGGCCGGATCACCAGTCTGCGGCCTCACCCTCGGTTGCGCCTGAACTCGGGCGATGCGGTCTATCACAGCACCCTGGCAGGTGCCGGCATCGCCCGCCTGGCAGACTGGGTTGGCGAGGTACAGGTCAGGGCCGGCCGCCTGGTGCGCGTGTGCGCAGGTTACCGCCTGACATCAAGTACAGGCCAAGACCCGCAGATGCACGCGGTGTACCCAGCCGGAGAGCTGCCAGCGCGCGTGCGCGAACTGCTGCTGGCGTTACGCCGGGCAGGAGAGGCCGGCGTTCATCTGCCACCCTGATGGCTGTTCAAAATCTGCTCAATTTAACGGAGGCCGCCAGCGGCCTGGCTTACAGCATTTTATCCACAGACCTACCCACGTTTTTTGTGGACAGATTTCCCCGCGTAAAGAAGGACTTATCGCACATCTAGCAGCGCCGCGTTCGCCGCCTTTACCAGCTCGATCCATTCAGCCGCGCTAATCACACCGGACTGCTCCAGCGCTTGGGCACTGCGTAACGCCTGGTCATAGCCGTCTTCATCCAGGGTGCCTTGCGCGAGAAAACGGCTTCGCCACTCCAGCATGGCTGCAGCGGCCTTCATGCATTCCATTCTCTGTTCACTCCAACGCAAAAGAACGGCCACAGCCGCGACCCATTATGACGCGAGCGGCAGGGTACACGATGGGCTAGCACTTGAGAATGACTTGCATCAACCACCAAGCCGGTGGGTGACGTAAAAGAGCGGATTGAGCAGACACGCATTTGGCCCGCCAAGAACGGCGGGCCGGTGGGTAAAAAGCAGGTCAGCTTGGCGGAATGGTGCCAAGCAGGCCTATCAGAATGGTCAACAGCAGAAAGCCACCCAGAAACAGCGCCAGCTTGCCCATCGGAACCTCTTCACGTGATGTCAGGATGAAGAGCATTGTCGAGGCTTGGCTGATACGGTTACAGATTCAGGTTTGTGGAAAAAAAGCGTATCAGATAGGTGCCTGCGGGGCCGTCTTGCGACCCCCGCATGGCTTAGCTCACCCGCTGATAGCCCCCGACGACGCCCTGGCGCGACATCACCCACTGCCACAGCTGGATGTCACGTGCCCGGAATGCCCCTGCGCACGACAGCAGGTAATACCGCCACATACGCTGGAAGCGCTCACCCAGCTCATTGGCGAAGTATTGCCAGTGGGCCTCGAAATTGGCGTACCAGGCCATCAGGGTGCGGTCGTAGTCGGCACCGAAGTTGTGCAGGTCTTCGACCACCAGCAGGCCGTCGGCGGCATCGCCAATCTGGCCGATCGAGGGCAGATCGCCGTTGGGGAAGATGTATTTGTCGATCCAGCGATCGGGCACATCGCGCCGGCGGTTCTTGCCGATGGTATGCAGCAACAGCAGGCCTTCATCATCCAGGCAGCGCGCAGCCACCTCCATGAAGGTGCGGTGGTTCTTGCGCCCGACGTGCTCGAACATGCCGATGCTGACAATGCGGTCGAAACGCTCGTTCAGTTCGCGGTAGTCCTGCAGACGAAATGCCAACGGCAGGCCTTTGTAGCGTTTTTCTGCCCACTGGCACTGCTCGCGGGAAATGGTTACACCCACGCACTCGACCCCATAACGCTCGGCAGCAAATCCCATGAAGCTGCCCCAACCACACCCGATGTCCAGCACGCGCATGCCAGGTTGCAGGCCGAGCTTGCGGCAGATCAGGTCGAGCTTGGCTTCCTGGGCCTGGGCCAGGTTGTCGGCGTCTTTCCAGTAACCACAGGTGTAGGTCATGCGCGGGTCGAGCATGGCCGCGTAGAAGTCGTTGCCCAGGTCGTAGTGACGCTCTCCTACCGTCCAGGCGCGGTCAACAGTCTGACGGTTCAGCAGGCGTGCCTGAAGCGCATGGTAGATCAAGGCCAGCGGGCTGATACGGTCGGGTACTTGAGCCCGCAGCAGCCGGGCAAAAAATTCGTCCAGCTGATCGCAGTCCCAGGCGCCCTCCATGTAGGCCTCGCCCAGGCCAAGGTTGCCCTGGGCCAAGGCACGTCGGGGAACATCATCACTGTGCAGGTGCATGTCCCAGGGCTGTTCGCCATGCAGGCCGAGACCGGCCTGGGCTAGCAGGGAACGAGCGAAACGGGTGGTACGGTTGCCTTGCGCAGGTTCGGGCAGATCAGTGGAAAGCTCAGAAGGCATGGTGTGTCCTTATTGATTTTGGCGCACGGGCTGGAGTCAGTGCTGGGCGGGGCGATGGTGCACCCGCCCGCTCGGCGCGCATCAGCATGCGCAGCCACTCGATCAGGTCATCGGACGAGCGCTTGGGAGGAATCCATACTTCGCAGGCAGGCGACATGAGCAAACTCCGGAAACCGCTCTGGAACGCGGCGACCGGAGCAGCTTAGAGCGCTGGCGAGCTGAAAATAATCGAAATTAAATGGAGTGTAAGTGCAACAAAATGAATACAAATGACCGTCAGAGGCGTTTAGTGCGATTTTTTTGTAGTGTTCAAAAAACTTGAGCAGGCAGCACTGAGCGTGCCCCGGTATGCGTATTTGCTACAGAAAATTTCCAGGCGAAGCCTAGGGTTCGGTGTCAGTTCACTCATCTGATGAGGCTGGCCGACGGGCTCAGCACTCAGCAAACCCGGGCATCAGGCGAAGGTTTGCCTTACATGAAAAGAAACAGCGGAATCTCAAATTTGTAGGATGTTTTTCCGTGTGCCGTAGGAGGAAAACATGCTGAGAGTATTTCCTGTATGAAACCTCAGTTTTCGCAGGAATATCGAGCTGTTACGGTCCACGTTTCCTACAATGGCACGGATGCCTTCAGCATGAGAGAACCATGGATCAGTTCACTACCTCTGCCCTGGCGTTGCAAAAAAACCTGCTTGAATTGCGCAAGGAACGGGACCGTTTTACAACGCAGGGCAAGCGTGAGGAAGCGCAACGGATGGCCTGCAAGATCGCACAGATAGAGGCGGTGATAGCAGCGCTGCCTGACGCCGTGAGGCCCCCTACGTTGCAGTAACCACGCTACCTGTCCATGACCTGCCTACGTAACTCATCCGCGAAATAACAGGTCGCCGGACTGGCTTCATTGGCACCGAAACGCAGCTCGATCATGACATTGCCCAACGTTGGCAACGCGTCGTCCTCTTCGTCCAGCACCCGCCAGCCAGGCTGGATCAATGGGTTGGACGTTGCAGCAATGGCCAGGCCGCTGTCCACTGCCAAGTGCACACCCGTAACTCCTGTGCACTCGAAAGCAATTTCATAATCGCGCTGGTTGTTGCTCAAGGCGGCGAGAATTTGCCGCCGATACCCGCAACCATGTGGATACAGGGCCAGAGGAAGCGGCGCAGTGGGCTGTGCCTGGTAATGTGCGGCTGCCACCCAGTGCAGTTGGTCGCAGCGCCAGATCTCGCCCTGCCCATCACCGCTGCGTTGTGTCAGCAAGGCCAGGTCCAGTTCCCCCTGCTCCAAGGCAGTGAACAGGTGCTGGCTGATGTCGTTGCGAATCTTTACCCGGGCCTTGGGGTACAAGGCGGTGAACTGTTGCAGCACCGGCGATAGAAACGCGCTGGCGTAGTCGTCCGGAATGCCGAAGCGCACGGTCCCGCTGACTTGCTGCTCGATGAACAACGCCATGGCCTCGTCGCTCAGCGCCAGCATCTTGCGTGCGTACTGAAGCAACTGCTCACCGTGACTGGTCAGCCGGGCCTGCTGGTTGCCGCGGTCGATCAGGCGCTTGCCCACAAGGTCCTCGAGCTTTTTCAACTGGATGCTGACGGCTGCCTGGGTTTTGTGCAGGCGTACCGATGCCTGGGCCAGGCTGCCGCACTCGGCAATGGTCTTGAAGCTATGCAACAGTGACAGGTCCAAGTGGCGCACGCGGGCATCCCCAGAAAGTGGGCATCGAGATGCACTCATTAGGCAAGCCGGGCAAGGCCCTGTCAATTTGAAGGTGCTGCGGGCCCGCGTCGGGAACGCTTAAGTTTTTTTTAAGCCGCGCTTATTTTTTATTCAATTTTCAGCCGCCAGTGGCTTGGATAGATTCGCGGTTACCCACGGTGAGTTGCCTGGTGTACTGGAGAGCAAGAAATGCAGGCTGAATACGATTATGTCATCGCGGGCGCTGGCTCCGCAGGCTGTGTGCTGGCGCGCCGGCTGGCCGATGCGGGCCACCAGGTCCTGCTGCTGGAGGTCGGCCCTTCGGACAAGTCCTGGATCATCCGCATGCCGGCTGGCCTGCGCTCAGCCTTCAAACCAACCTCCAAGTACAATTGGTGGTACTACACAGAAGCCCAGGCGCACTTGAACAACCGGCGCATCCAGCAGCCTCGTGGCCGAGTGCTGGGCGGATCGTCATCGATCAATGGCATGACCTGGCTGCGCGGCCACCCCATGGATTACGACCGCTGGGAGCATGAAGGCGCCCAGGGCTGGGGCTGGGCCGACTGCGCCCCTTACTTCAAGAAGATCGAGTCCAGCGTCATCGACAGCCCCCACCGCGGCCACGCAGGGCCGATCCGGGCGCAACGCCAGGAACGGCTGAGCCCACTGAACGCGGCGTTTCTCGAGGCGGGTCAGCAGGCAGGCTTTGCCCTGACCGATGACGTCAATGGCTACCGTCAGGAGGGCGTGTCGCGTTTTGAAATGAGCGTGCGCGACGGTGTGCGCAACAGCGCCGCCTACGGCTACCTGCATTCCCTCGGTGCCCAGCCCAACTTGACCATCTGGCTGGGTTGCGAGGTCCAGCAGATCAACCTGCAGGGCACCCGTGCCAAGGGGGCTCGCGTGCTGTACAACGGCCGGCTCATCGATGTGACAGCCCGCCGCGAAACACTGCTGTGCTGTGGTGTATTTGGCTCTGCCCAGTTGCTGATGCTCTCTGGCATCGGCCCGGCTGCCCACCTGCGTGAACACGGCATCGCCTGCCATGTGAACCTGCCTGGGGTTGGCGAAAACCTTCAGGACCACCTGGAATGCCACATCCAGGTCGAAGTCAAAGCGCCAGTCTCGCTCAACAAGGAGCTGCAACCGCACCGCATGCTGTGGGCTGGTGTGCAGTGGTTCGGCCTCAAAAAAGGTGTGGCTGCGGTAAACCAGTGCCACGTTGGGGCGTTTCTCAACAGCGCGCCAACCACACCTCACCCGGATATCCAGTTTCACTTCTTCCCGGTGTTCTTCGACAAGAACTGGATCCCGGCCCCCACCACCTACGGCTACCGCATCGGCGTCGGCCCCATGCGCCCGACCAGCCGCGGCACGGTACGCCTGCGTAGCGCCAAGGTGTCCGACCCGCTGCGCATAGACCCCAACTACATGGCCACCGAAGAAGACTGGCGGGTGATGCGCGAAGCCATGCGCCTGGGCCTGGCTTTCGCCGAGCAGCCCGCGCTCAAGCGCTTCAACCACCGCGAAGACACCCCAGGGGTGCAGGTGCGTGGCGGCAAGGCAATGGACGATTTCATCCGCGAAGATGCCGCCAGCGCCTACCACCCGTGCGGCACGTGCCGCATGGGCGACGCCAACGACGCACTGGCGGTGGTGGACAGCCAACTGCGAGTCAGGGGGGTCGACATGCTGCGGGTGATCGATGCATCGGTGTTCCCGTCCGTGCCCAGTGCCAACATCAACGCCGCCACCATCATGCTCGCCGAAAAGGCCAGTGATCTGCTGCTGGGCAAACCCGCCCTGCCCCGCGAAGCGCTGCCTTACCACAGCCAGTGCGCCTTACCGACACTTCACAAGGCTTCGGCCTGACCTGCGAGGAGCCTCCATGACACACATCACGCACCGCCCGGCCAACGAGCAAGAGCGCCTCCAATGCCAGACCTGGGCGCTCTGGGAAAGCGGTGAAACCGACCGGTTCGAATACCACTACGAGCAGGACGTAGAGTTCGTGGTGCAACAAGGCAACGCTGTCATTCACAGCAGCGGCAATGCCCCGGTGGCCATTGCTCCCGGCAGCCGTGTCACCATCGACAAAGGCGTCCACGCGGTGTGGGCGATCTCGGCGGCCATCACCAACCGCTACCAGTACCGCTGACCCGTTACAGAACCTGTTGCAACTCCCGACCTCGGCAATCCCAATAACAATCGCCGGGGCGACCCATCGTCAATCTGCCAAAACCAAGTAAAAGAATGGAGATGCCCGATGACCGCAAAACCTACCCGTGTGCACCCCGCCGGCCGCTGGCTCAGCGCCTTGATCGTCGCTGCCGCTGCCAGCCTGGCCCAGGCCGAGGAAACCCGCCCCGTCGTGATCGGCTGGGTCAACTGGGCCGACGCCGAAATTACCGTGAAACTGGCCACCACGGCCTTGCAAGACCAGCTCAAGCAACCGGTCAAACTGGTCATGGCCGACATCGGCATCCAGTTCCAGGCCATGGCCACTGGCAAGGTCGACATGATTCCCATGGCCTGGCTGACCTACAGCCACAAGCCTTTCTGGGACCGTTACCAGAGCAAGCTCGAAGACCTCGGCGTGCTTTATGAAGGCCGCCTGGGCCTGGCCGTCCCCACCAGCATCCCGGAAAGCGAAGTGGCCAGTATCGAAGACCTGAACAAGCCAGAAGTCCGGGAGAAGTTCGGCGGCCGCATCCTTACCTCTGAAGTTGGCAACGGCCAATACAAAACCGCCACACGCGCCATCGCCGACTACAAGCTCGATGGCTACAAGCTCGTCGCCTCCTCCGAAACCGGCATGCTCAACGAGTTCGACCGTTCGCTAAAGCGCGGCAACTGGGCGCTGCTCAACGCCTGGAGCCCGCACTGGATGTTTTCCACCTGGTCGCTGCGCTACCTGGACGACCCGAAACAATCCTACGGCCGCGCCGAACAGATCCATGCCGTGGCACGCAAGGGTTTTACCCAGGACTTCCCGCAAGTGGCGCACTTCTTCGCCAACTTCAAACTGCCCACCAGCGACCTGGAAAGCCTGATGAAGCAGGCCCGCGAGTCCTCTGCCGACCAGGCGGTAGCCGACTACTACGCCGCGCACAAGGACCGCTTCAAAGCCATGTTCGATAACACGCAGACCGCCGTCGCTCAATAACCCTGAGCCCCTTCCCTCCCGGGCCGCCCGCCGTTGACGCCGGGCGGTATCTTCCCCTGCCTGCCCCCCAGACACGGGGCAGCGCTCAAGGAAACAACGATGACCCGTTCCTGTATATCGATCGAGGATGTGCCCCTGCGTGGCTTTCACCAGAAACTCACGGCCTGCGCCTGGGGTGGTTCGTTCGTCGACGGCTATGTATTGAGCATCATTGGTGTGGTGATGGTGCAGTTGTCATCCGCCTTGTACCTGGACAGCTTCTGGGAAGGGCTGGTGGCCGCCTCGGCATTGATCGGCATCTTTTTCGGCGGCCTGTTGGGCGGCTGGCTGACCGACCGCCTTGGACGCCGACGCATCCTGTTCGTTGGCCCGACGATCTTCCTGGTCGCGTCCTTGGCGCACTACTGGGTGGCGTCCGCCGAGGTGCTGTTCGCCCTGCGTTTGTTGATCGGCATTGCGGTGGGCATCGAGTACCCGGTAGCCACGTCGGTGCTGGTGGAGTTTTTGCCACGCCGCCATCGCGGCCCTCGCCTGGCGGCCCTGGCCCTGATGTGGTTCGTGGGCGCGGCGTGCGCCTATATCGTTGGCGAACTGCTTTTGCGCAGCGCCAGCGCGGATGCCTGGCGGTTGGCCTTGATCAGTGGCGCGGTGCTGGGGGCGTTACTGCTTCTGGTGCGCCTGGGCACCCCGGAATCGCCACGCTGGTTGCTCAGCAAAGGCCGGACCGCCCAGGCCGAGCAGGTTATCCGACGGACGTATGGGCCATCGTTTTCCCTGGCCAACCTCCCCGAACAAACCCCGCAACAGCGCCTTTCACTGTACCGCCTGCTGCGCAGCGGCTATGCCAAACGCTTGTTCTTCGTGGTGGTGTTCTGGACGTGTTCGATCGTGCCGGTGTTCGCCGTTTACGCGTTCGCCCCGAAAGTGCTCGAGGCCCTCAGACTCAGCGGTGACATGGGCTCGCTAGGCTCGGTGGCAATCACGTTGTTTTTCGTGCTCGGTTGCCTGATCGCGACCTGGCTGGTCAACCACGTGGGCCGACGCCCCATGCTGATCTACAGCTTCTTGCTGTCTGGCCTGGCGTTGCTCGGGCTCGGCACCTACCCGGACGGCACCGGCCCGGTCATTTTGTTGCTGTTCTCGCTGTACTCGCTGTTCATCGGCGGCGCTCAGGTGCTGACACTGGTCTACCCAAACGAGCTGTTCCCCACCGAGATGCGCGCCGTGGCCGTGGGCGTAGGCACCTCGTTCTCGCGGATAGGCGCTGCGGCCGGCACCTATCTAGTGCCGGCCTCGCTGGAAAGCCTGGGCGTGGCGCAGACCCTTTACGCCGCGGCGCTGATCACCCTGCTGGGGCTGCTGGTATCCTGGCTGCTGGCACCGGAAACCCGGTTGCTCGATCTGCAACAGGCGGCAGCACTGAAATGAAACGGTGGCTGCCGATCACAGGCGAGCCTTGCACTACAGCGTGCAAGGTGTCGTTGTTCAGCGTGATGGCAGGACCGTGACCGATGAAAGTTGCCGCGCGGCTGTATGAAATCTGCGCTGGCGCCGACCGGCGCTACTGCCGGCCGTAACCAATGCCTGTAGAGTGCGACGCTCAGGTGCAACGCGTCAGGCAACGCGCTGCCACTACGTGACTCACCGTCCAGGAACCTATCACCGTGAAGCGTCGGCAGTTTTGTATGGGCACCGCAGCCGCATTGCTCGCCGTACGGTTCAGCACGGTGAATGCGAATGCATTGACTCAAGAGGATGCCAGGTTGCCTTTGTGGAACAACCTGCCACACGGAAATGGAGGGCCGACTGGAGCCGAAGAGGTCAGCAACAAGGGCGCATTTCGTCACATCTCACGGCCATCATTGCTTGTTTTCAAACCGACCATGTCCAATGGCAAGGCGGTGCTGATCGCCGCCGGGGGTGGGTACAAAAGAATCGAAATCGGCACAGAAGCCCTACCTGCCGCTCATTGGTTAACGGCACGGGGGTACACGGCGTATGTACTTGTTTACCGCTTGCCGTCCGAGAGCTGGCAAGACGCCAGCCTGGTCGCGCTGCAGGATGCTCAACGTGCTTTGCGCATCGTACGTAGCCGTCATCCACAGGTAAGCGTCCTTGGGTTTTCTGCGGGCGGGCATCTGCTAGGGATGGCGGCTACACGGCCTGACCTGCAATCCTACCCCGCACAAGACGCCCTTGACGCGTCCCCGGCTTATGCCGATGGAGCGGCGCTGATCTACCCGATCATCACCCTGGAGGCGCCTTACACACACACCTCCACCTACCATGTTCTGCTGGGGAAAGCGGCGTCGCCGGAAGAAGAGCGCAAATGGTCGGTGCAGCCAGGGGTCAATCGCCACACACCGCCCATGTTCCTGGTGCAGGCCGAAGATGACCCTATATCCGATCCGCAGAATACGCTGATCATGGCGGCGGCTTGTGAGCGCGAACATGTGCCAGTCGAAATGCATCGCTATTCAACCGGCGGGCATGGGTTTGGGATGGGGAGGCCCGGAACCCCGACTGTTGAATGGCCTGCGCATTATGAAGCGTGGTTGCGACGCGTTGGGCGATGAACCCAGGCACGCAGCGGCTTGGGAGGTGTCCGCGATGGCTGAGGAACAATCGGGGTGGTGAAGTGCTTTGCGGATAATCGCGCCAGGCAGAAGGCCTAGACGAGAAAGCTGGGCGTCAAGAATACGTGCTACTACAGTCGTCACGGCCTAGGCGAGCCCCGCCACTGTTGATTTTCCTGCCCCAAAAACGCAAAAAGCCCTGAATAATCAGGGCTTTGAATATGGCGGAAGCGTAGAGATTCGAACTCTAGGATAGTTGCCCATCGACGGTTTTCAAGACCGTTGCCTTAAACCACTCGGCCACGCTTCCAGCTCGTTTTGCGGCGCCATAATACCGTAATGAAACACGCTGTCAAACTCTCTATGTCGCCGGTTGCAGGAGCTCTGATAGACTCCTAGCATCTGAATGTTTCAAAACCACAGGTTTACCAAGGAGTGTCGCCATGCGCGAACAGGATTACGCCGTACACAACGGCCAACAGGTCGAGCAGCGCGAGGTCAGCAAAGTCCTGCGCAACACCTACAGCCTGCTGGCACTCACCCTCGCCTTCAGCGGTGTCATGGCCTTCGTTGCCCAACAGATGCGTGTCGGCTACCCGAACGTGTTCGTCGTGCTGATCGGCTTCTATGGCCTGTTCTTCCTCACCGCCAAGCTGCGTGATTCGGTCTGGGGCCTGGTCTCCACCTTCGCACTCACCGGTTTCATGGGCTTCATCCTAGGCCCGATCCTCAACCGCTACCTGGGCATGAGCGGCGGCGCCGAAGTGGTCAGCTCGGCCTTCGCCATGACGGCCTTGGTGTTCGGCGGGCTGTCGGCCTATGTGCTGATCTCCCGCAAGGACATGAGCTTCCTCAGCGGTTTCATCACCGCTGGTTTCTTCGTGCTACTGGGTGCCGTGGTCGCGAGCTTCTTCTTCCAGATCAGCGGCCTGCAACTGGCGATCAGCGCTGGCTTCGTGCTGTTCTCGTCGGTCTGCATCCTGTTCCAGACCAGCGCCATCATCCATGGCGGCGAGCGTAACTACATCATGGCCACCATCAGCCTGTATGTATCGATCTACAACCTGTTCATCAGCCTGCTGCAGCTGTTCGGCATCATGGGCCGCGACGACTGATTGCGATGGTTTGAGCGCACGTGACGAAAGCCCGCTTCGGCGGGCTTTTTCGTGCCTGCAAACTGACTTAAAAGTCAGCTTGTTCACCGAACAGCCCGCGATCATGCGGGTATCATGCTTGCCCCTACCCCTATCACGTTTCTGGCCGTAGAATGCGCTCCTTTTTTCTTCCGGGGCAGCTTCACCGATGAGCTCACAAGAACACAGCCCAGGCGCGTCGGCGCCTGCCAATGAACTGGTGCTTGGCCTTGAAGACAAGCCACGGCTGCTGATCGGCCTGCTGGCGGCACTGCAACATCTGTTGGCGATCATCGTGCCGATCGTTACCCCCGGCCTGCTGATTTGCCAGGCACTGGGGGTTTCTGCGCGAGACACCAACCTGATCGTATCGATGTCGCTGGTCATCTCCGGTATCGCGACCTTTGTCCAGTGCAAGCGCTTTGGGCCGTTTGGCGCGGGGCTGCTGATCGTGCAGGGCACCAGCTTCAACTTCGTCGGGCCGCTGATTGCCGGCGGGGCACTGATGGTCAAGCAGGGTACGCCGGTGGAAGGTGTGATGGCGGCGATCTTCGGCGTGGTGATTGCAGGCTCCTTCGTCGAGATGGGGGTGTCGCGCATCCTGCCCTTCGTGAAGCGCCTGATTACCCCACTGGTGACCGGCATCGTCGTGCTGATGATCGGCCTGACCCTGATCAAGGTCGGCCTGATCAGCATGGGCGGCGGCTTCGGCGCCATGGCAAACGGTACCTTCGCCAATGGCGAAAACCTGCTGCTGTCGGGCGTGGTGCTGGCAATCATCGTTATCCTCAACCGCATCCCCGTAGTCTGGATGCGCAGCTGCGCCATCGTTATCGCGCTCGCTGTGGGCTATGCCCTGGCCGGTTACCTCGGCCGCCTGGACTTCACCGGCATGCATGAAGCGGCGCTGTTCCAGGTCCCGACGCCCCTGCATTTCGGCCTGGGCTTCTCGTCGGCGCTGTTCATCCCGATGCTGGTGATCTACCTGGTCACGTCCCTGGAGGCCATTGGAGATGTCACTGCCACCAGCAAGGTCTCACGCCAGCCGGTCGAAGGCCCGGTGTGGATGCAACGGATCAAGGGCGGGGTGCTGGTCAACGGCGCCAACTCGCTGCTGGCCGGCCTGTTCAACACCTTCCCCAGCTCCATCTTTGCCCAAAATAACGGTGTGATTCAGTTGACGGGAATCGCCAGCCGCCACATTGGCCTCTGGATTGCGGTGATGCTCATCTTGCTGGGGTTGTTCCCGGCTGTTGCCGGTGTGATTCAAGCGGTGCCAGAGCCGGTACTCGGTGGCGCGGCCATGGTCATGTTCGGTGCGGTTGCTGCGTCCGGCATCAACATCCTTGCCAGCACCCGCCTGGATCGCCGGGCCCTGTTGATCATCGCGGTATCCCTGGCCCTCGGCCTGGGTGTAGCCCAGGTACCGGAGTTCCTTGCCCATATGCCGGCAGCCATCCGCAACGTGCTGGAGTCAGGTGTCGCCACCGGCGGCATCTGCGCCCTGGTGTTGAACTGGTTCCTGCCAGAGAGCAAGGAACACGCCTGACAGGCCGTTGCTTCAACCGCAAAGCCCGCGCCCACCCGCGCGGGCTTTTTGCTTTATCATGGCCGCATTCCTTTGTACGAGTTGCCCATGAAATTCGCCCTCGCGGTTTTTTCCCCGGCCCATGCGCCTTCCTCGCGGCGCGCCCTGCGCTTCGCCGAGGCGGCGCTGGCTGGCGGGCATGAGATTGCCCGGCTGTTCTTCTACCAGGACGGCGTTCACAGCGCCTCGGCCAACATCGTGTCGCCCCAGGATGAGCTGGATGTGGCAGCCCAATGGCGGGCCTTCATCGAGGCCCATCAGCTCGACGCGGTGGTGTGCATCGCGGCAGCCTTGCGCCGTGGCGTCCTCGACGAGGCAGAAGCCAACCGCTACCAGCGCCCAGCGGTGAACCTGCCCAAGCCTTGGGAGCTGTCTGGCCTGGGCCAGTTACATGAGGCGGCACAGCTCGCCGACCGCCTGGTCTGCTTTGGAGGCGATTAAAATGGCCAAGTCCATGTTGATCATCAGCCGTCAGGCTCCGTGGCGTGGCCCATCGGCCCGCGAGGCGCTAGACATCGCCTTGGGCGGCGGAGCGTTCGACCTGCCGCTGGCCATGCTGTTTCTCGATGACGGCGTGTTCCAGCTTGCGTCGGGCCAGCACCCCGCTGCCGTGCAACAAAAGAACCTCGCCGCCAACCTGCAGGCACTGCCGATGTTCGGCGTAGAAGCGCTGTTCGCCTGCCAGCACAGCCTGGCCATGCGCGGGCTGGCTGCCGACAGCCTGGAACTGCCGGTAGAGGTGCTGGACGATCCCGCCCTCGCCGCGCTGATTGCCCGTTTCGACCAAGTGATGACGCTCTGATGCCGACTTTGCATGTGATATCCCATTCCCCCTTCGGCGACGACCGCCTGCACAGTTGCCTGCGCCTGCTCGGCGATGAGGATGGCGTGCTGCTGTGCGGCGATGCGGTGTATGCCCTGCGCGACGGTAGCGAGCCACAGCGTCTGCTGCGCGACGCAGGCCTGGGCCAGCGGCTGTTCGCGCTGGATGAAGACCTGCAAGCACGTGCCATCACCAGCGAGCTGGCCACGACCGTGGATTACCAGGCGTTCGTCGCGCTGTCACTGCACTACGACAAGGTCAACAGTTGGCTATGAACACCCTGACCCTAGGCAACCAGGCGATTGCGCTGGACAAGGACGGCTTTCTGGTCGACCTGCAAGACTGGTCCCATGCTGTGGCCGAGGCGCTGGCCACACGTGAAAACATTGTGCTGTCAGCCGAGCACTGGGAAATTCTCGAACTGCTGCGCGCGTTCTACCAGGAGTACCAGTTGTCACCGGCCACGCGCCCACTCATCAAGTACACCGCGCTCAAACTGGGCCCGGAAAAAGGCAACAGCCCACACCTCAACCGTCTGTTCAACGGCACCCCCGCCAAACTTGCCGCCAAGCTGGCGGGCCTGCCCAAGCCGACCAATTGCATATGACAGAACCTCGTCCACTTACCCTGCAAACCCCCGCCGAACACCCGTTTGCCGAATTCGTGCGCATCCTTGGCAAAGGCAAGCGCGGCGCCCGCGGCCTGAGCCGCGAGGAAGCCCGTGCGGCGATGACCCTGCTGCTGGAAGGTCGTGTCGAAGACACTCAACTGGGGGCCTTTCTGATGCTGTTGCGGCACAAGGAAGAAAGCGCCGACGAGTTGGCAGGGTTCACCGAAGCGGTGCGCGCGCACCTTCAGGCGCCCCCTATCGCCGTGGACATTGACTGGCCGAGCTACGCCGGCAAAAAACGCCACCTGCCTTGGTACCTGCTGGCAGCAAAGTGCCTGGCCAACAACGGCGTGCGTATCCTGATGCACGGCGGCGGCGCCCATACGACCGGGCGCATGTACACCGAGCAACTGCTGGCCCTGCTGGACATTGCGTTGTGCCGTGATTGGGCCGCAGTCGGCCAAGCCCTGGACCAACAGCGGCTGGCATTCTTCCCGCTGCAGGACTGGGCGCCGCAATTGCAACGCATGATCGACCTGCGCAACACCCTGGGCTTGCGCTCCCCCATCCATTCACTGGCCCGTGTGCTCAACCCGCTCAGCGCCCGCTGCGGCCTGCAGAGCATCTTCCACCCTGGCTATCAGGCCGTACACCGCGAAGCTAGCCGCTTGCTGGGCGACCAGGCCGTGGTGATCAAGGGTGACGGCGGCGAAATCGAGGTCAACCCCGATGTGATCAGCCATCTGTACGGCACACGTGCAGGCGAAGCCTGGGACGAGGAATGGCCAGCGCTCAGTGAGCGTCGCCATGTGAAGCCGGCGAGCTTGCAGCCAGAGCAGTTGGTGGCAGTGTGGCGCGGCGAGGCCGAAGACAGCTATGGGGAGATGGCCATAGTGGCGACCATGGCCCTGGCGCTGCGTGGCTTGGGCCAGGGCCGCGAAGAAGCATTCGCGACCGCCCGTGACTACTGGCGCGCCCGAAACCAATCGAAAAAGTAGATCACTCAGGCGCAGTCTTTGCGCTAGTTGTTCGAACGTTATCTCCTAAACTGGGCTCCAACGACAAACCTTTTTGTTCCGAGGAGCTCATCATGGGCCTTTTGATCGACGGCCGTTGGCACGACCAGTGGTACGAAAATGCCAAGGATGGTGCGTTCCAGCGCGAGCGTGCACAGCGCCGCAACCCACTGCCCGCTCCGCAGGCCGATCGCTACCACCTTTATGTGTCACTGGCCTGCCCATGGGCTCACCGCACGCTGATTGTCCGGGCCCTCAAAGGCCTGGAGCCGCTGATTACTGTATCGGTAGTCAGCTGGCTGATGCAGGAGAACGGCTGGACCTTCGACCCGCAAAACGGCTCCACCGGCGACGCACTCGATGGGCTTGCGTTTCTGCACCAGCGCTATACCCAGGATGACCCCCACTACACCGGCCGCGTCACAGTGCCCGTATTGTGGGACAAGCACACGAAGCGCATCGTCAACAATGAATCGTCAGAAATCATCCGCATCTTCAACAGCGCCTTTGACGGGCTGACCGGCAACCACCTGGACCTGTACCCCGAGCCGCTGCGCCCCACCATCGACGCCCTCAATGCGCGCATCTACCCGGCCGTGAACAACGGGGTGTACCGCGCAGGCTTTGCCACAACGCAAGGGGCCTACGAGGCCGCGTTCGACGAAGTGTTCAACGAGCTGGAGTATCTGGAAGCCCTACTGAGCCGCCAACGCTATCTGGCGGGTGAGTACCTGACAGAAGCCGATGTGCGCCTGTTCACCACCCTGGTGCGCTTCGATGCAGTGTACCACGGTCATTTCAAGTGCAACTTGCGCCGCTTGACCGATTATCCCAACCTGTCGAACTGGTTGCGTGAGCTGTACCAGTGGCCGGGTGTGGCGCAAACGGTAAACATGGAGCACATCCAGAAGCACTATTACATGAGCCACAAGCGCATCAATCCGAACGGGATCGTGCCCAAGGGACCGTTGCGGGACTTTGGCCTGACGCACGACCGGGAGCGATTGGTGGGCAAAGGTATCTGGCAGGCTTGAGAGGGTCGGGGCTGCTGGGCAGCCCCGGCTCTCTCAGTCCTGCTGCGACCCTTCAAACCAGGCCAGCTTTTCGCGCAACTGCACCACCTCCCCGACGATCACCAAGGTCGGCGCATGCACTTCGTGCCGGGCGACCAACGCTGGCAGGTCGGCCAGGGTACCGGTAAACACCCGCTGATTGCGCGTGGTCCCCTGCTGCACCAGCGCCGCCGGGGTGCTGGCCGCGCGGCCATGGCGAATCAGTTCGGCGCAGATGGTCGGCAAGCCTACCAGCCCCATGTAGAACACCAGCGTCTGCGCCGGCGCAACCAAGTCGTTCCAGGGCAGGTTGCTGGTACCGTCCTTGAGATGCCCCGTGACGAAACGTACCGACTGGGCATAATCCCGGTGGGTCAGCGGGATGCCGCCGTAGGCTGAGCAACCGCTGGCCGCTGTGATGCCCGGCACCACCTGGAACGGGATACCCTGCTCGGCCAGTTCTTCGATCTCTTCGCCACCTCGGCCGAAAATGAACGGGTCACCACCTTTGAGGCGCAGTACGCGCTTGCCCTGCCGGGCCAGATCGACCAGCAAGCGGTTGATCTGGTCCTGAGGCACGGCGTGGTCGGCGCGCCGCTTGCCCACGTAGATGCGTTCGGCATCGCGCCGGCACATCTCGATGATCGCCGGGGCCACCAGGCGGTCGTACAGCACCACGTCGGCTTGCTGCATCAGGCGCAAGGCCCGGAAGGTCAGCAAATCCGGATCACCCGGGCCTGCCCCTACCAAATACACCTCGCCGCCCTGCTGCACCGGGGCGCCTTCGACCATGGCCTGCAACAGCCGCTCGGCCTCGGCACCCTGCCCGGCCAACTGGCGCTCGGCGATCGGGCCCTGGAATACGGTTTCCCAGAAACCCCGGCGCTGGTTGACGTCCGGATACAACGTTTTGACCTTGTCGCGAAACCGCGCAGCGAGCCCCGCTAGTTCACCGTAGGCAGACGGGATCCAGGCCTCCAGCTTGGCGCGGATCAACCGCGCCAGCACCGGGGCGTCACCGCCACTGGACACTGCCACTACCAAAGGTGAACGGTCGACGATCGCCGGGAAGATCACTGTGCACAAGGCGGGTGCATCCACCACATTGACCGGCACGCACAGTGCCTGCGCGTCGGCCGACACCTGGGCGTTGAGCGCGGAATCATCGGTAGCCGCGATGACCAGACGGCAACCGACCAGGTCGGCTGCCTGATAGCCACGCACCAGCACCTCACCGCCGCCTTCACGGGCCAGCGCGGCAAGTTGGCCATCGACATCCGGCGCCACCACCCGCAGCGCGGCGCCGGCATCGGCCAGCAAGCGAGCTTTGCGCAACGCGATCTCGCCGCCGCCGACGACCAGTACACGGGCGCCCTGCAGCTTGTGGAACAGCGGCAGGTAATCCATTTAGCGGATAACCTCGACGCCGCCCATGTAAGGCTTGAGCACTTCTGGCACACGGATCGAACCGTCGGCCTGCTGGTAGTTTTCCAGTACAGCCACCAACGTGCGGCCCACTGCCAGACCGGAGCCATTGAGGGTGTGGACCAGCTCCGGCTTGCCGGTTTCCGGGTTACGCCAGCGGGCCTGCATGCGGCGCGCCTGGAAGTCACCGCAGTTGGAGCAGGAGCTGATCTCGCGGTACTTGTCCTGGCTCGGTACCCACACTTCCAGGTCGTAGGTTTTTACCGCGCTGAAGCCCATGTCGCCGGTGCACAGGGCCAGCACGCGGTAGGGCAGCTCCAGGGCCTGCAGCACGCGCTCGGCGTTGGCGGTCAGGCCTTCCAGGGCTTCCATGGACTTGGACGGTTCAACCACCTGAACCATCTCGACCTTGTCGAACTGGTGCTGGCGGATCATGCCGCGGGTATCACGGCCAGAAGCACCGGCCTCGCTGCGGAAGCACGGCGTGTGGGCAACCAGCTTGATCGGCAGTGCCTTGGCGTCGACGATCTCGCCGGCCACCAGGTTGGTCAGCGACACCTCGGCAGTCGGGATCAGGTAGAAGTCGGCCTCGCCTTCACGGCTGATCTTGAACAGGTCTTCCTCGAACTTTGGCAACTGGCCAGTGCCCTGCAGTGCCGGAGCCTGCACCAGGTAAGGGGTGTAGGCCTCTTCGTAACCATGCTCGCCGGTGTGCAGGTTGATCATGAACTGCGCCAGGGCGCGGTGCAGGCGTGCGACCGGGCCGCGCAGCACGGCAAAACGGGCGCCCGACAGCTTGGCTGCAGCCTCGAAGTTCAGGCCGCCGCTGACCTCGCCCAGGGCGACGTGGTCCTTGACCTCGAAATCGAACGCACGCGGGGTACCCCAACGGCGCACTTCGACGTTGTCATCTTCACTGGCACCAACCGGCACACTGGCATCGGGCAGGTTAGGGATGGTCAGGACGATGCCGTCCAGCTCGGCCTGGATGCTGTCCAGCTCGGTTTTACCGGCGGCCAGCTCATTGGCCATGCGCTCGACGTCGGCCATCAGGGGCACGATATCCTCGCCCTTGGCCTTGGCCTGGCCGATCGACTTGGAGCGTGCGTTACGTTCGGCCTGCAGTTGCTCGGTACGGGTCTGCACCGCCTTGCGGCGCTCTTCCAGCGATTCGATGCGCGCGACATCCAGGCTGAAGCCACGGGAGGCCAGGCGTTCCGCCACTTCCTGAAGTTGGCCGCGTAACAGTTTGGAATCGAGCATATCGTTCTCTCGTTATGTAGGTGTTGGTTCAGAATCGGGTCAGGGACAGGCCGGCCCAGGTGGCCAGAAGCCCGCCCACCACGCTGATACCGGTATAGCCCAAGGCAAGGGGCAATTGCCCGCTTTCCATCAGGCGCACGGTATCGAGCGAGAAGGAAGAAAAGGTCGTCAGGCCGCCAAGAAAGCCCACGATCAGGCCTGCGCGCAGTTCGACCGGCACCAGTGGCTTGTGCAGAAACAGGCCGTAGAGCAGGCCGATCAGCAGGCAGCCGACCAGATTGACTGCCAGCGTACCGACATAGAAGTGCCGTGGCCAGTGGGCTGCAACCCAGTTCGAAGTGGCGAAGCGCAGCAAGGTACCTGCGATACCGCCTGCACTGACGGCGGCGATGAGTGCTATCACGGCTTTCTCCGCTGACGGGGGCTGGTGCGGTCGAGGTCGGCCAGGTGGCGCAGTTTTTCGCCGATCTTCAGCTCCAGGCCACGGGGCACGGGCTGGTAGTACTGACGCGGCTCGAGCTGCTCGGGGAAGTAGTCTTCGCCGGCGGCATAGGCATCGGGCTCGTCGTGGGCATAGCGATACTCCTCGCCGTAGCCGAGTTGCTTCATCAGCTTGGTCGGGGCATTGCGCAGGTGCAGTGGCACTTCCAGCGACCCATGCTCGGCGGCCTCGCGCAGGGCCGTCTTGAACCCCATGTACACGGCATTGCTCTTGGGCGCGCAGGCGATGTAGGTGATGGCCTGGGCCACCGCCAACTCGCCTTCAGGGCTGCCCAGGCGCTCCTGCACATCCCAGGCCGCCAGGCACAGGCTCAGCGCACGTGGGTCGGCGTTGCCGATATCCTCGCTGGCCATGCGCACCACGCGGCGGGCGATGTAAAGCGGGTCGCAGCCGCCGTCGAGCATGCGCGCAAACCAGTACAGCGCCGCATCTGGGTTGGAGCCACGCACCGATTTGTGCAAGGCGGAAATCTGGTCGTAAAAGGCCTCGCCGCCCTTGTCGAAGCGCCGACGGCTGTCGCCGAGCAGGCTTTGCAACAAATCGACGCCGATCTCGCCGCCATCTTCAGCGAGGTCCGAGGCATTTTCGAGGAAGTTGAGCATGCGCCGGCCGTCGCCGTCGGCGGCAGCCATGAGCATCTTGAAAGCATCGTCGCCCACGCTCAGGTTGCGCTTGCCCAAGCCGCGCTCTTCGGTCAGCGCACGGTCCACCAGCTTGCGCAGCGCCGGCTCGTCGAGGCTCTTGAGCACATACACCCGCGCCCTTGAGAGCAAGGCGTTGTTCAGCTCGAAAGACGGGTTTTCAGTGGTGGCGCCGATGAAGATCAGCGTACCGTCCTCGACGAAGGGCAGGAAGGCATCCTGCTGAGACTTGTTGAAGCGGTGCACCTCGTCGACGAACAGGATGGTGCGGCGGCCGTACTGGCCGGCCTGCTGCTTGGCCACTTCGACGGCCTGGCGGATCTCTTTGACCCCGGCCAGTACCGCCGACACCGTTTCGAAATGTGCATCGCAAAACTGCGCCAGCAGCCGCGCAAGCGTGGTTTTGCCCACGCCCGGCGGCCCCCAGAAAATCATCGAATGCAGCGCACCCTGCTCCAGCGCCTCACGCAGCGGTTTGCCGCGCGCCAGCAGGTGCTCCTGGCCAACATACTCGTCCAGGTTGGACGGGCGCAGTCGGGCGGCCAGGGGCTGGGCAACAGGTTCGCTTCGAAACAGGTCCATGGTGAGCTCTGCTTACTCCTTGATGACGTCCGCGCCTTTGGGGATGTCGAACTTGAACGTGCTGTCCGGTACCGTCTGGTTGGCTTTGACGCCGTTGAACAGGATGTTGGTGCGCTGACCAACGCTGTCGATCAGTTGCATGTCATTGATCAGGCCTTTGCGGAACGACACACGCAGCGAGTCGAACAAGGTGTCCTTGGTCTTGGGCTTGAGGGTGAAGTCCATCACGTCACCCTGCTCCTTGGAGGTGATGTCGAAGCTCTGGCTGATCTTCGACACGTCACCAGACAGCAGCAGTGCCGGGGTCTGGTTCAGGCGTACGTCGAGCTTCTTGATGGTCGCCTGCTCCAGGTCAGGGTCCCACAACGTGACGTTCTTGCCGTCGGAAACCACCACCTGCTCCTGCGGGGCATTGGTGTGCCAGTAAAACAGGCCAGGGCGTTTGACCGTCATCTTGCCAGACGTTTCCTGCAGGCTGGTACCGCCGGCGTCCAGGGTCAACTGGGAGAAGTTGGCCTCGATCGTCTGCGACTTCTCCAGCAACTGGGTCAGGCGTTGTACGTCCTGTTCGCCGGCATTGGCCGACATGGCACCCAGGGTCAGGGCAGAAACCAACAGCATGCGAATCGCGCGCATGTTAATCCTCTTTGTGCATTGAAGAAGCCGGGCGCCACCGTTGGCACCCGGCGAGGTGTTGATCAGTCGCGTGGGCCGCCTGGGGCAATCACTTCCCGGGAGCCGTTGCTGTTCATTGGGGTAACCACGCCGGCCATCTCCATCGCCTCGATCATGCGAGCGGCGCGGTTGTAGCCGATCTTCAGCTTGCGCTGCACGGCCGAAATCGACGCACGGCGGCTTTCCAGCACGAATTGCACCGCCTCATCATACAGGGCGTCGCTTTCCGAATCCTCGTCGCCACCGCCGCCGCCGCCCTCGAAGCCGCTGCCGGCCTCTTCGACGCCGTTGAGGATGTCATCGTTGTAGTCTGGCGCACCGCGCAGCTTCCAGGCTTCAACCACCCGGTGCACTTCATCGTCGGAAACGAATGCGCCGTGGACGCGGATCGGCAGGCTGGTACCCGGCGGCATGTACAGCATGTCACCATGGCCAAGCAACTGCTCGGCGCCTCCCTGGTCGATGATGGTGCGCGAGTCGATCTTGCTCGATACCTGGAATGCCATGCGGGTCGGGATGTTGGCCTTGATCAGGCCGGTGATCACATCCACCGATGGGCGCTGGGTAGCGAGGATCAGGTGAATACCGGCGGCCCGTGCCTTCTGGGCGATACGGGCAATCAGCTCTTCGACCTTTTTGCCGACGATCATCATCATATCGGCAAATTCATCGACCACCACCACGATGGTAGGCAGGGTTTTCAGCGCAGGCGGCTCGTCATCCATGCTCTCGCGGCGGTACAGCGGATCGTGGATGATCTCGCCGGCTTCCTGGGCATCCTTGATCTTGCGGTTGAAGCCCGCCAGGTTGCGCACGCCCATGGCGGCCATCAGCTTGTAGCGCCGCTCCATCTCGGCCACGCTCCAACGCAGCGCGTTGGCAGCATCCTTCATGTCAGTGACCACCGGGCACAGCAGGTGCGGAATGCCTTCGTAGATCGACAATTCGAGCATTTTCGGGTCGATCATGATCAGTCGCGCGTCTTCCGGGCCGGACTTGAACAGGATCGACAGGATCATCGCGTTCACACCCACCGACTTACCCGAGCCCGTGGTACCGGCCACCAGCAGGTGCGGCATCTTGGCCAGGTCGGTGATCACCGGCTTGCCGCCGATGTCATGGCCAAGGGCCAGGGTAACCGGCGACTTCTGCTCGTCGTACTGCGGCGTCGACAGCACCTCGGAGAAACGCACCATCTGCCGGTTTTCGTTGGGGATCTCGATACCCACGGTGGTCTTGCCAGGAATGACCTCGACCACCCGCACGCTGGTCACCGCGAGCGAACGGGCAAGGTCCTTGGCCAGGTTGGCGATACGGCTGACCTTGACTCCGGCCGCAGGCTGGATTTCGTAGCGGGTAATCACCGGGCCTGGGTGAATTGAGTCCACCGAAACCTCGACGCCGAATTCCTTGAGTTTGATTTCCAACAGTTGGCCAACGCCGGCCAGGGATTCCGGCGAGTACTCGATCTTCTTCTGCTCGGCCGGGTCGAGGATGGAAATCGACGGCAGAGTGCCTTCCACGGCGCTATCGACGAACAGTGGCGCCTGCTTTTCCTTCATCACCCGCTTGCTCGCCTCCGGCGCCTTGGCCGGCGCCGCCGGCGGCATGATTACCGGGGCCACGGGTTGCTCACGGGGCACCACCGGCTCGCGGGGTACCACCGGCTCACGCGGTGCAGCAGGCCGGGCTGGTGTTTCGTCGCGCTCGACGATGCGCTCGCGCAGTTGCGGCTTGGCCGGCTCGCGCTTTTCGGCAGTCACGGGCGCTGCGTCGAATGCCGGCTCGTCCACCTCGCGCAGCTGCGCCACCAGGCGCTTGCGCTCATTGCGCGCTTCCCACCAGCGGTTGGCCGCGCCCTGCACCAGCTCGAACAGGTCGAGTGTGATCTTGCCGGTCATGTCCATCACCTTGAACCACGACAAGTCGGTGAACACGGTGAGGCCGAAGAGGAACAGGGCGATGAACATCAGCGTGCTGCCCTGCACGTTCAGCAGGTTGCGCGCCAGGTCGCCGAGGCTCTCGCCCAAGGCCCCGCCCGCAGAAAACGGCAGGCTTGCCGGCGGATGGAAATGGATATGCGCCAACGCAGCGCCCGACAGCACCAGGAACACCAGGCCGATCAGGCGCCAGGAGAACAGCCAGCCACTCCACTGCCAGGGCTGGTGGCGCTCACGGAAGATCTGCCAGGTCTTGATCGCCAACAACAGCGGGAAGATATAGGCGAAGTAACCGAGCACCATGAACAGGATGTCGGCAAAGTACGCACCCGCGCGCCCGGCGGCGTTCTGCACCTGGTCGACGTTGCTGGTGTGGCTGAAGCCTGGGTCGGAGGTGTCGTAGGTCAGCAGTGCCATCCACAAGTACAGGCACAGGGCGCCGACAGCGATCAACGCACCTTCCTTGAGGCGGTAATGCAGCTGCTGCCGCCACAGGGGCACAGGCAAAGGAGCTGGAGTTGCGGTGGATTTCTTCAAAACGCGTCTATTCCTGCGCGTGCTGCGCGTCCAGTAGTGATCGGCCGGTGTCGGGCCAATGAACCACTACTTTTAACATTACTGCCCGCCAGCCGCCATGGCGGCACGCCGTATGGAGCTTGGCTGGGGGCGACTTTCGTATGGTGCAATTTGAGCACGCATTTTCTTTTGTGACAAAGGCTTATGCTGTGTTTTTGCACAGGTGTGACAGCAAATGTGCTGGATGGTGCCGAATGGCTAATGAATGTGTACGAAATTGCCCTTCGCTTTGCCCGCCTGGCCCTGCCCACCGGCAAGCTGACATACAAGGTTGCAGTGCTGCGTTGGCGGCCAAAGAGATTGACCCTGCATTTAACCCACGCCATGCTGCCCTCTCCCCTCCCCCACCGCACGATAGACCATGCTCACCTGGCTGACCCGCGACTCGCTGACCTTCCCACCCCTGGAAAAAGCCCTGCATGACCCCAACGGCCTGCTGGCTGCCGGTGGCGACCTGAGCCCTGAGCGCCTGGTACAGGCCTATCGCCACGGCTGCTTCCCCTGGTACCAGGACGGCCAACCGATCCTCTGGTGGTCGCCCGATCCCCGCACCGTGCTGTTCCCGGACGAGCTGCATGTTTCACGCTCGCTGGCCAAGCTGATGCGCCAGGGCCGCTACCAGGTCAGCTTCGACACCGACTTCCCGGCCGTGATTACCGCTTGCGCGGCTCCGCGTGACTATGCCGACGGCACCTGGATCACCGATACCATGCGCGATGCCTACTGCGAGTTGCACCGGCGCGGCATCGCCCATTCAGTGGAGGTGCGCCACGATGGCGAACTGGTCGGGGGCCTGTACGGCCTGGCCATGGGCCGGCTGTTTTTTGGCGAATCGATGTTCAGCCGCGCCGACAACGCCTCGAAGGTAGGCTTCGTGACCCTGGTCAACCACCTGCGCCAGGCAGGCTTCGTGCTGATCGACTGCCAGATGCCTACGCACCACCTGCACAGCCTGGGCGCCCGCGCCATCAGCCGCGCCAGCTTTGCCGACTACCTCGCCCGCTACCTCGAACAGCCCAACAACGCCACCTGGCTGACCTAGGCGAGTTTTGCCAGCTGGCTTACACTTAAAGCAAAGTCTCACCCAAGGGGTCGATCATGACAGAGTTGGCGCGTTTGAAGTTTTATGCCACTCAGCCCCACTCCTGCAGCTACCTGCCGGACGAGCAGGCGACCACGCTGTTCCTCGACCCCAGCCAGCCGATGGACGTGCATGTGTACGCCGACCTTTCGGAAATGGGCTTTCGGCGCAGTGGTGACCATCTGTACCGCCCACATTGCCAGAACTGCAATGCCTGCGTGCCCGCCCGCATCCCCGCTGCGCGCTTCATCCCCAACCGCCAACAGCGCCGCATCCTCAAACGCAATGCCGACCTCACGGTGACAGCGGCGCGCCCGGCCTTCAAGGAAGAATACTTCGACCTGTACCGGCGCTACATCGAAACCCGCCACGCCGATGGCGACATGTACCCACCCAGCCGCGATCAGTTCTCCACCTTTCTGGTGCGCGACCTGCCGTTCTGCTGGTTCTATGAGTTTCGCCTGGCGGGCCGCCTGCTCGCGGTGGCGGTCTGCGATTTGCTACCCAATGGCCTGTCAGCGGTCTACACCTTCTACGAGCCAGACGAAGAGCGTCGCAGCCTGGGGCGTTTTGCCATCCTCTGGCAGATTACCGAGGCCTTGCGCCAAGACCTGGAAGCGGTCTACCTCGGTTACTGGATAAAGAACTGCAAGAAGATGAACTACAAGACGCAGTACCGCCCCATCGAACTGCTGATCAACCAGCGCTGGGTTACCCTCAACTGAAAGCATTGGCTTGAAACACTATTTTCCGGCATAATCCACGCCACTTTTTTGCCCGGTGCGGTTATGCGTCGGGCCAACACTGGACACCGAGGGCTCAACTGCATGTCGAAAGAAGACAGCTTCGAAATGGAAGGTACTGTCGTCGACACCCTGCCCAACACCATGTTCCGCGTGGAGTTGGAAAACGGGCACGTCGTAACCGCGCACATCTCCGGAAAGATGCGCAAGAACTACATCCGTATTCTCACTGGCGACAAGGTCCGCGTCGAACTGACGCCATACGACCTGAGCAAAGGCCGCATCACTTACCGTGCGCGCTAAGCTCCAGCCATGAAAAAGCCCGGCCATGTGCCGGGCTTTTTTGTGGGGGCAATTTGTCGGCGACTGGGCCGCAAAGCGGCCCTTATGTCACGCAACCTCAGCCGTGGTCTCGAAGTCGAACACCAGTTCGCCATCGCGCAGGTCGATGTGTACCACACCGCCATGCTCGGCCAGCTCGCCAAACAGGATCTCCTCGGCCAAAGGCCGCTTGATCTTGTCCTGGATAAGCCGTGCCATCGGCCGAGCACCCATCTGCACATCGTAGCCGGACGCCGCCAGCCAGCCGCGAGCGGCATCGCTGACTTCCAGCAGCACACGCTTGTCTTCCAACTGGGCCTGCAGCTCGATGAGGAACTTGTCGACGATGCTCTTGATCGTCTCGTGGCTCAGGCGACCGAACTGGATGATGGTATCCAGGCGGTTGCGGAACTCCGGCGTGAAGCTCTTGCGAATGACTTCCATGGCATCGGACGCATGGTCCTGATGAGTGAAGCCGATCGACGCCCGCGCTGCGGTTTCAGCACCCGCGTTGGTGGTCATGATCAGGATCACGTTACGGAAATCGGCCTTGCGCCCGTTGTTGTCAGTCAACGTACCGTGGTCCATCACCTGCAGCAGCAGGTTGAAGACTTCTGGGTGGGCCTTCTCGATTTCGTCGAGCAGTAACACGCAATGCGGCTGCTTGGTGATGGCCTCGGTCAACAGGCCGCCCTGGTCGAACCCGACGTAGCCAGGAGGCGCACCAATCAGGCGCGATACCGTGTGCCGCTCCATGTACTCGGACATGTCGAAACGCACCAGCTCAACACCCAGCGCCTTGGCCAGCTGCCGTGCAGCCTCGGTCTTGCCCACCCCGGTAGGGCCGGCGAACAGGAACGAACCGACGGGCTTATCCGGCGCCTTGAGGCCTGCGCGGGACAGCTTGATCGCAGTGGCCAGCGAATCGATGGCCTGGTCCTGGCCGAACACGGTCAGCTTCAGGTCACGCTCCAGGTTGCGCAGCAGTTCCTTGTCGGAACTGGTGACGTGCTTAGGCGGAATCCGCGCAATCTTGGCGACGATGTCCTCGACCTGTGGCACGTCAATCCGCTTGACCCGGTTGGCCTCCGGCTGCAGGCGCTGGTAAGCACCGGCCTCGTCGATAACGTCGATGGCCTTGTCCGGCATGTGGCGGTCATTGATATAGCGCGAGGCCAGCTCGGCCGCGGCGCGCAGCGCCTCGTCGCTGTACTCGATGTTGTGGTGGCTCTCGAAACGCCCCTTGAGGCCGCGCAGGATGCCCACAGTGTCTTCCACCGAGGGCTCGCTGACGTCGACCTTCTGGAAGCGCCGCGCCAGGGCACGGTCTTTTTCGAAGATACCGCGAAACTCCTGGAAGGTCGTTGAGCCGATGCAGCGAATCTCGCCGGACGACAGCAACGGCTTGAGCAGATTGGACGCGTCCATCACCCCACCCGACGCCGCACCGGCACCGATGATGGTATGGATTTCATCAATGAACAGGATCGCCTGCGGGCGCTTGCGCAGCTCGCCAAGCAATGCCTTGAAACGTTTTTCGAAGTCGCCGCGGTACTTGGTGCCGGCCAGCAGCGCGCCAAGGTCCAGGGAGTACACCACGCTTTGCGCCAGCAGGTCAGGCACTTGGCCATCAACGATGCGCTTGGCCAGGCCCTCGGCGATGGCGGTCTTGCCGACACCCGCCTCACCCACCAGCAACGGGTTGTTCTTACGCCGGCGAGCGAGGATCTGCGCAACGCGCTCGACCTCCTGCTCCCGCCCTACCAGCGGGTCGATCCGCCCGGCGCGGGCCAGTTCGTTCAGGTTGCTGGCATAAGCATCCAGCGGATTGCTCGAGGAAGCGGTCTCGCCACCCTCCTCATCCTGCATTTCCTGGTCGCTTTCGGCATGCGAACCATGCCCTGGCACCTTGGAAATGCCGTGGGCAATGTAGTTGACCACGTCGATACGGGCCACGCTTTGCTGCTTGAGCAGGAACACGGCCTGGCTTTCCTGTTCGCTGAAGATCGCCACCAGCACATTGGCACCGGTCACTTCACGTTTGCCGGAGCTTTGCACGTGGAACACGGCACGCTGCAGCACACGCTGGAAGCCTAGGGTCGGCTGGGTTTCGCGGTCTTCGTCGTTGACCGGAATCAGGGGGGTGGTGGAATCGATGAACTCTTGCAGGTCGTGCTTGAGTTTGTCGAGATTGGCGCCACAGGCGCGCAGAACGGTCGCGGCAGCCTCATTGTCAAGGAGTGCCAGCAGCAGATGTTCGACGGTCATGAACTCATGACGCTTCGAACGGGCCTCCTTGAAGGCAAGATTGAGGGTGACTTCGAGCTCGCGGTTTAACATAGCTTCACCTCATACCCAAGTGGTCGGCGATTAACCGTCCTTCTCGATTTCACAGAGTAGCGGATGCTGGCTTTCCCTGGCGTATTGGTTGACCTGCATGGCCTTTGTTTCGGCGATGTCACGGGTAAACAATCCGCACACTGCCCGCCCCTCGGTATGGACGGTCAGCATGATCTTGGTCGCCAGCTCGCGGTTCAGACTGAAGAACGTCTCGAGCACTTCGACGACGAAATCCATTGGCGTGTAGTCATCGTTGAACAAAACCACCTTGTACATCGGTGGCGCCTGCAGGATCGGCTTGGCTTCCTGAACCGCAAGACCTGAGCCATCGTCCTCATTCGATTGCGGGCGATCCTGATTGAATGTTAGTCGAATCTCACTACGTGCATGCATGGAAAGAATTTCATCATGAGCGACAGGTTAAGGTTGTGGGTTGACCGCATAGGCGCCTACTGGCGCGGGCGCCGGCTGACCTTGACTATCGGCAAAACGGTGTTACAACCAATAAGAACCCACCGTGGTCGATAAAGATCCGCGCAGTCAACCAGATTTTTCGCAGGTTCGTATGCGGATGAAGTGGATGATACTCCAGTGATGGAGTCCTTTGCAGAGGGACATAGGGATGGCAAGCGGTAAAGTCAAGTGGTTCAACAATGGCAAGGGCTACGGATTCATCAATGAAGACGGCAAAACCGACGATCTGTTCGCCCACTACTCGGCGATCAAAATGGACGGTTACAAGACCCTCAAGGCCGGACAAGCTGTGACCTTCGAGATCGTCCAGGGCCCCAAGGGCCTGCACGCGACCGAAATCACCAATGCTACCGCCAACACCTCGACCGGAGTCTCGCACCCAACCAGCACCGCTGAAGTCTGAACCCTGCCATCTGCCGGCACCCGAACAACCGGTCGCCCTTGTAACAGGACGACCGGTTTTCCTTTGCCCTACATGTGCTTGATCATCGCATCACCGAAGCCGGAGCTGCCGACCAGTGTCGCACCGTCCATCAGGCGCTCGAAGTCATAGGTCACGGTCTTGGCCGCAATCGCGCCATTGGTGCCCTTGATGATCAGGTCCGCCGCCTCGGTCCAGCCCATGTGGCGCAGCATCATTTCCGCAGAAAGAATCACCGACCCCGGGTTGACCTTGTCCTGCCCCGCATACTTGGGTGCGGTGCCGTGGGTCGCCTCGAACATGGCCACAGTGTCTGACAGGTTGGCCCCCGGGGCAATGCCGATCCCCCCGACTTCCGCCGCCAGCGCATCGGACAGGTAGTCACCGTTGAGGTTGAGCGTGGCGATCACGTCGTACTCGGCCGGGCGCAGCAGGATCTGCTGGAGCATCGCATCGGCAATGGCATCTTTGACGATGACTTCACGGCCGCTCTTGGGATTCTTGAACTTCATCCACGGCCCACCGTCGAGGAGCTCGGCTGCGAACTCATCCCTGGCCACCTCGTAGCCCCAATCCTTGAAGGCGCCCTCGGTGAATTTCATGATGTTGCCCTTGTGCACCAGGGTCAGTGATTCACGGTCATTGTCCACCACGTATTGCAGGGCCTTGCGCACCAGACGCTTGGTACCTTCGCGGGACACCGGCTTGACGCCGATACCGCAGTCCTGGTCGAAGCGGATCTTGGTGACGCCCATTTCCTCCTTGAGGAACTTGATTACCTTGTTCGCCTCGGGCGAGCCGGCCTTCCACTCGATGCCGGCGTAAATGTCTTCGGAGTTCTCGCGGAAGATCACCATGTCGACATCACCGGGTTTCTTCACCGGGCTCGGCACGCCCTGGAACCACAGCACCGGGCGCAGGCATACATACAGGTCCAACTGCTGGCGCAGGGCAACGTTCAATGAACGGATGCCACCACCGACCGGCGTGGTCAGAGGCCCCTTGATCGAGACAACATACTCGCGCACCGCGTCGAGGGTTTCCTGGGGCAGCCAGGTGTCCTGGTCATAGACCTGGGTGGCCTTTTCCCCGGCGTACACCTCCATCCAGGCAATCTTGCGCTTGCCGCCGTAGGCCTTCTGCACGGCAGCATCCACGACCTTGATCATCACCGGCGAGACATCGACGCCAATCCCGTCGCCTTCGATATAAGGAATGATGGGGTTGTCGGGCACATTGAGCGAATGGTCTGCATTGACGGTGATCTTGGTGCCGTCGGTCGGAACCTTGATTTTCTGGTATCCCATGCTTGCACTACTCCGCGTTCGGGTGTGATTGGACATCATGCGATCCACTGAGCCTAAACCACATCTGCCGACCTGCAAGCGGCCGAACCTGTGCCGCCTTCGGCAGCCCTTTTGCCAAGGCCTGCCCTGCGGCAATCCACCACATTGCCCCTACGTCTTTGGTCTTATAAATGGCACCGATGTCACTTCGCCTTGCTGATTAGCCCGATTGGTTTGATATACTGCGCCGCGACCGTAGGGTCATTGGGGCGAACCCTTGGAAAATGCGGCTCGCCCTTGGCCAAGAACGGCCACGAAGCCTGGGCTGTTACCGCAGTTCAGCACTTGACGCTCGACTGATGCATCCACCATCACCGCTCGCAGCCTCTCGACTTTCCGCTCATGGCGTCGCCAGGGCGAAGCGCCTACCCTGCGCACCTCGAGACTCGAGTACGCTCAGCACATAGAGAGTTAACCCGCATGCCCACCCGTTCCAAGATCATCTATACCTTCACCGACGAAGCCCCCGCCCTCGCCACTTACTCGCTGCTGCCGATCGTCGAAGCGTTCACCGCCTCGGCTGACATCGCCGTCGAAACTCGCGACATCTCCCTGGCTGGCCGTATCCTCGCGGCTTTCCCGGAGCAACTGGGCGCAGAGAAGCAAGTAGGCGATCACCTGGCGGAACTGGGCCAGCTGGCTACCACCCCTGAAGCCAACATCATCAAGTTGCCGAACATCAGCGCCTCGGTACCGCAGCTCAAGGCCGCGATCAAGGAACTGCAGGGCAAAGGCTTCAACATCCCGGACTACGCCGACGAGCCGGCTACCGCCGAAGAAAAAGAATCCCGCGCGCGCTACGACCGCATCAAGGGCAGCGCCGTGAACCCCGTGCTGCGCGAAGGCAACTCTGACCGCCGCGCACCGCTGTCGGTGAAGAACTACGCACGCAAGCACCCGCACAAGATGGGCGCCTGGGCCGCCGACTCCAAGTCGCACGTGGCCCACATGACCCAGGGCGACTTCTACGGCAGCGAAAAGGCCGCACTGATCGAGGCTGACGACAGCTTGCGCATCGAGCTGGTCGCCAAAGACGGCACCACCACCGTCCTGAAAGAAAAGACCGCCGTCAAAGCTGCCGAGGTCATCGACTGCGCCACGATGAGCCGCAATGCCCTGAAAGCCTTCATCGCCGAGCAGATCGCCGATGCCAAGGCCGCCGGTGTACTGCTGTCGGTTCACCTGAAGGCCACCATGATGAAGGTTTCCGACCCCATCATGTTCGGCGTCATCGTCGAAGCGTTCTACGGCGACGTGCTGGCCAAGCATGCTGCTGCCCTGACTGAAGTCGGCTTCAACGCCAACAACGGTATCGGCGACCTGTATGCCCGCATCAAAGACCTACCAGCCGACAAGCAGGCCGAGATCGAAGCCGACATCCAGGCCCTGTACGCCGAGCGTCCTGCGCTGGCCATGGTCAACTCCGACAAAGGCATCACCAACCTGCACGTGCCAAGCGACGTTATCGTCGACGCATCGATGCCGGCCATGATCCGCGACTCGGGCAAAATGTGGAACGCCGCCGGTGAACTGCAGGACGCCAAGGCGATCATCCCGGACCGCTGCTACGCCGGCATCTACCAGGCCACCATCGAAGACTGCAAGGCTAACGGCGCCTTCGACCCAACCACCATGGGCAGCGTACCGAACGTCGGCCTGATGGCGCAGAAGGCCGAAGAGTACGGCTCCCACGACAAGACTTTCCAGGTCAAGGCCGACGGCGTCGTGCGCGTGGTCGACAGCAAGGGCAAGGTCGTTCTGGAGCAGAACGTCGAAGCCGGTGACATCTTCCGCATGTGCCAGACCAAAGACGCGCCGATCCAGGACTGGGTCAAGCTGGCCGTCAACCGCGCCCGCCTGAGCAACACCCCGGCGGTGTTCTGGCTGGACCCGGCTCGCGCCCACGACGGCGTGATGATCGAGAAGGTGCAGAAGTACCTGAAGGACCATGACACCACTGGCCTGGACATCCGCGTCCTGGCACCGGTCGAGGCCATCAAGTTCTCCCTGGCACGCATTCGCGAAGGCAAGGACACCATTTCGGTGACCGGCAACGTGCTGCGCGACTACCTGACCGACCTGTTCCCGATCATGGAGCTGGGCACCAGCGCCAAGATGCTGTCGATCGTTCCGCTGATGAACGGCGGTGGCCTGTTCGAAACCGGCGCTGGCGGTTCGGCACCGAAGCACGTGCAGCAGCTGGTCGAAGAAAACTTCCTGCGTTGGGACTCGCTGGGTGAGTTCCTGGCCCTGGCC
Source organism: Pseudomonas ceruminis (assembly GCF_021602025.1). Classification (GTDB taxonomy): domain Bacteria; phylum Pseudomonadota; class Gammaproteobacteria; order Pseudomonadales; family Pseudomonadaceae; genus Aquipseudomonas; species Aquipseudomonas ceruminis. The sequence goes on along the minus strand of NZ_BQHW01000008.1, from coordinate 111,542 downwards.
GCTTCCCTGGAGCACCTGGGCAACACCTACGACAACCCGCGCGCCAAGGTCCTGGCCAACACCCTGGACCAGGCTACCGGCAAGTTCCTGGACACCAACAAGTCGCCTTCGCGTAAAGTCGGTGGCATCGACAACCGCGGCAGCCACTTCTACCTGACCCTGTACTGGGCAGAAGCCCTGGCCGCCCAGACTGACGACGCCGCCCTGCAAGCGCGCTTCGCCCCCCTGGCAAAAACCCTGGCCGAGAACGAAGCGACCATCGTCGCCGAGCTCAACGCCGTCCAGGGCAAGCCGGCCGACATCGGTGGCTACTACGCACCGGATGCCGCGCTGACCGCCAAGGTGATGCGCCCAAGCCAGACCCTGAACAGCGCCATCGCGGCACTGTAAGGTTCGCTTGAAGTAACAGCACAAACCCCGGCCACGCACCGGGGTTTGTGCTTTCTGGGAATCGGCGCTGCTACGCAGCCCCAGCGATTGAAGGACAGGCCTATGACCTGGCAACCCCATATCACCGTCGCCACCGTCGTCGAAGACCAGGGCAAATTCCTTTTCGTCGAAGAATTCAAGGCCGGCCAGCACGTCTTCAACCAACCTGCTGGCCACCTGGAACCTTTCGAGACCCTGCCCCAGGCCGCCCTGCGCGAAACCCTGGAAGAAACGGCCTGGGAAGTCGAGCTCACCGGCGTGGTCGGTATTTACCTGTACACGGCGCCCAGCAATGGTGTGACCTACCAGCGCATCTGCTTCGCCGCACGCCCCGTGCGCCATCACGACGATCTGGCCCTGGACAGCGACATCGTCCGCGCCGTCTGGCTGACCCGCGAGGAACTGCTGGCCGAGCCCTCGCGCTGGCGCAGCGAACTGGTGCCACGCTGCCTCGACGACTACCTGGCCGGCCCGCTGCACAGCCTTGCCCTGCTACGCGACTGACGCGCAGCCTCGGTTTTGATAGAATCGGCGTTTTTCCCCTCTGATACACATCGGTAGCCATGACCAGCCCAGCACTCAAAGACCCCGCCAAGACCCGCGTCATCGTCGGCATGTCCGGCGGCGTGGACTCTTCCGTCTCCGCCCTTCTGCTCATCGAGCAGGGCTACCAGGTGGAAGGGCTGTTCATGAAGAACTGGGAGGAAGACGACGGCACGGAATATTGCACCGCCCGGGAAGACCTGGCCGACGCCCAGGCCGTGTGCGACCGCATCGGTATCAAGCTGCACACCGCCAACTTCGCCGCGGAGTACTGGGACAACGTCTTCGAGCACTTCCTCGAGGAGTACAAGGCTGGCCGCACGCCCAACCCAGACATCCTCTGCAACCGTGAAATCAAGTTCAAGGCGTTCCTCGACTACGCCCTGTCGCTGGGCGCCGACCTGATTGCCACCGGCCACTATGTGCGCCGCCGCGACACGGGCGAGCTCACTGAATTGCTCAAGGGCCTGGACCCGAACAAGGACCAGAGCTACTTCCTGCACGCTGTCGGTGGCAAAGAGATCGCCCGCACTCTGTTCCCCGTGGGTGAACTGGAAAAGCCCGAAGTACGCGCCATTGCCGAGAAGCATGGCCTGGCTACCGCCAAGAAGAAGGACTCCACCGGCATCTGCTTCATCGGCGAGCGCCGTTTCAGCGACTTTCTCAAGCAGTACCTGCCGGCCCAGCCTGGCGACATCGAAACCACCGAAGGTGAAGTGATCGGCCGCCACCACGGCCTGATGTACCACACCATCGGCCAGCGCCAAGGCCTGGGCATTGGCGGCCTCAAGGACGCCGGCGACGAACCCTGGTACGTCCTGCACAAGGACCTGACCCGCAACGTGCTGGTGGTCGGCCAGGGCAACGAACACCCGTGGTTGTTCTCCCGCGCATTGCTCGCCTCGGAGATTTTCTGGGTCAACCCGATCGACCTCAGCAGCCCGCGCACGCTCACCGCCAAGGTGCGCTACCGCCAGAGTGACCAGCACTGCACCCTGGAACGCACCGCAAGCGGCTATCGCGCGGTGTTCGACGAACCGCAACGCGCCGTTACGCCGGGCCAGTCGGTGGTGTTCTACGACGGCGAGGTCTGCCTGGGAGGCGGCGTGATCGAAACCGCCGAGCCATGGAGCCCGCGCGCATGAGCAACCTGCAGGAGCAATTGATTGCCCTGGGTGGCGTATTCCAGGCTGCCGTGCTGGTCGACCGTATTGCTCGGACCGGCCAGGCCAGCGAGGCCAACATCGGCTGCATGCTCGGTAGCCTGCTGGTGCGCGACCCCAAGAACACCCTGGAGGTGTTCGGTGGTGACGACCTTAACCTGCGTGACGGCTACCGCGCGCTGGTCGGCGCCCTGGAGCGCGACCCCAGCAGCCTGCAGCGCGAACCACTGCGCTACGCCCTGTCGATGCTCGGTCTCGAGCGCCAGCTCAACAAGCGCGGTGACCTGCTCGACACCATCGGCAACCGCCTGCCACAGATCCAGTCCCAGGCCGACCACTTCGGCCTGGTTCACGAAAACGTGATCGCCTCCAGTGGTGCGTTGTACCAGGACACCCTGAGCACCCTGCGCCAGCGCATCCAGGTGCACGGCGACATGCGCTTCCTGCAGCAATCCAGCAACGCCTCGAAGATCCGCGCCCTGCTGCTGGCCGGCATCCGCGCCGCACGCCTGTGGCGCCAACTGGGCGGGCACCGCTGGCAGCTGGTATTCAGCCGGCGCAAGCTGCTCAACGAACTGTACGACATGATGCGCAGCCCCTCCTGATGGGGTTCTGACCGTTCCGGCAATAAAGCCGTAACGGATTGGCCTGACCTTTGGTCAGCCACCCGACCTGGGCGCATTTTTCATGTATGATATGCGCCCTTCCAAAAGCCTGACTGTCCGAGAACACCCCATGCAGCTCTCTTCGCTCACTGCGGTTTCCCCTGTAGACGGCCGTTACGCCGGCAAAACCCAGGCCTTGCGCCCCATTTTCAGCGAATTCGGCCTGATCCGTTTCCGCGCCCTGGTCGAAGTGCGCTGGCTCCAGCGCCTGGCCGCTCACCCGCAAATCGGCGAAGTGCCGGCATTCTCCGCCGAAGCCAACGCCCTGCTGGACAGCCTGGCCACCGACTTCAAGCTCGAGCACGCCGAACGCGTCAAGGAAATCGAGCGCACCACCAACCACGACGTCAAGGCCATCGAGTACCTGCTCAAGGAGCAGGCCGCGCAGCTGCCTGAGCTGGCCAAGGTCAGTGAGTTCATCCACTTCGCCTGCACCAGTGAGGACATCAACAACCTGTCCCACGCCCTGATGCTGCGCGCCGGCCGTGACGAAGTGCTGCTGCCGCTGATGCGTCAGATTGCCGAAGCTATCCGCTCGCTGGCCCATGCCCACGCTGACGTGCCGATGCTGTCGCGCACCCACGGCCAGCCGGCGTCGCCGACTACCCTGGGCAAAGAGCTGGCCAACGTCGTGTATCGCCTGGAGCGCCAGATCGCTCAGGTGGCCGCCGTGCCGCTGCTGGGCAAGATCAACGGCGCCGTGGGTAACTACAACGCCCACCTGTCGGCCTACTCGCAGATCGACTGGGAGCAGAACGCCCGCGCCTTCATCGAAGACGAACTGGGCCTGGTGTTCAACCCCTACACCACCCAGATCGAACCGCACGACTACATCGCCGAGCTGTTCGACGCCATTGCCCGCTTCAACACCATCCTCATCGATTTCGACCGCGACGTCTGGGGCTACATTTCGCTGGGCTACTTCAAGCAGAAGACCGTTGCTGGCGAAATCGGCTCGTCGACCATGCCGCACAAGGTCAACCCGATCGACTTCGAGAACTCCGAAGGCAACCTGGGTATCGCCAATGCGCTGTTCCAGCACCTGGCCAGCAAGCTGCCGATCTCGCGCTGGCAGCGTGACCTGACCGACTCGACCGTGCTGCGCAACCTGGGCGTCGGTTTTGCCCACAGCGTCATCGCCTATGAAGCCAGCCTCAAAGGCATCGGCAAGCTGGAAGTCAACGCCGCCCGCATCGCTGCCGACCTGGACGCCTGCTGGGAAGTGCTCGCCGAGCCGATCCAGACCGTAATGCGCCGCTTCAACATCGAGAACCCCTACGAGAAGCTCAAGGAGCTGACCCGTGGCAAGGGCATCACGCCTGAAGCGCTGCTGACCTTCATCGACGGCCTGGACATGCCAGCCGAAGCCAAGGCCGAGCTCAAGCAATTGACCCCTGCCAGCTATATCGGTAACGCCACAGCACAGGCCAAACGCATCTAAGCTGACCGTCGCGTTCAACGCCCGGCCTCGCCGGGCGTTTTTATTCCCGGACGAAAATTACGTTTTTTCAATAGGTTGAACATGAATCCTGATACTCCACTGCAGCTGCTCGGCGGCATCTCGGCCCGCGAATTCATGCGCGACTACTGGCAGAAGAAGCCGCTGCTGGTGCGCCAGGCGTTCCCGGACTTCGAAAGCCCGATCGACCCCGACGAGCTGGCCGGCCTGGCCCTGGAAGAGGAAGTCGAGTCGCGCATCGTGCTCGAGCACGGCGCCCACCCGTGGGAGCTGCGCCGCGGCCCGTTCAACGAAGACACTTTTGCCGAGCTGCCAGAAAAAGACTGGACCCTGCTAGTGCAGGCGGTAGATCAGTTCGTGCCAGAAGTGGCCGAACTGCTGGAGCCTTTCCGCTTCCTGCCGAGCTGGCGCATCGATGACGTGATGATCAGCTTCGCCGCCCCGGGTGGGAGCGTCGGCCCGCACTTCGACAACTACGACGTATTCCTGCTGCAGGGCCATGGCAAGCGCAACTGGAAGATCGGTCAGATGTGCAGCAGCGACAGCCCGCTGCTCGAGCATGCCGACCTGCGCATCCTCGCCGAATTCGAACAGAGCGGCGAGTGGACCCTGGAGCCTGGCGACATGCTCTACCTGCCGCCTCGTCTGGCTCACTACGGCGTGGCCGTGGACGACTGCCTGACCTACTCGGTCGGTTTCCGCGCCCCGAGCGCCGCCGAAGTGCTGACCCATTTCACCGACTTCCTCGGCCAGTTCCTGCCGGACGAAGAGCGCTACAGCGACGCCGACGCCCAACCGGTCAGCGACCCGCACCAGATCCAGCACGACGCCCTCGACCGCCTCAAGGCATTGCTCGACAAGCACATGAGCGACAAGGACCTGCTGCTGACCTGGTTTGGCCAGTTCATGACCGAGCCGCGCTACCCGGAGCAGGTCGTGGGTGAAGCGCTGAGCGAGGAAGAACTGATCGAAGCCCTGGAAGACGGTGCCATCCTGATCCGCAACCCCAGCGCGCGCATGGCCTGGTCCGAGCTCAACGATGACCTGATGCTGTTCGCCAGCGGCCGCAGTTGCCCGCTGCCCGCCAAGCTCCGCGAGCTGCTGAAGCTGGTCTGCGCCGCCGACGCGTTACACATCGACAACCTTGAAGAGTGGTTGCAGGATGAAGATGGCCTTATGCTGGTACAGCAACTGATCAAACAAGGAAGCCTGGGATTCGCCAATGAATAAGATTCGTGTGCGCCTCGCTGACTGGCAGAAGGACAACGCTGATATCCGCCGTATTCGTGAGGCCGTGTTTGTGGCCGAACAGCATATTCCGCCGGAGCTTGAGTTCGACTCGGAAGACCAGGACGCGCTGCACTTCCTGGCCCTTGAAGGCGATTATCCGGTTGGCACTGCCCGTCTGCTGTCCGACGGCACCATTGGCCGCATCTCGGTGCTCAAGGACTGGCGCGGGTTGAAGGTTGGCGATGCGCTGGTCAATGCGGTGATCGTCGAAGCGCAGAACCGCGACCTCAAGCAGCAGATGCTCAGTGCTCAGGTGCACGCCACGCCGTTCTACGAGCGGCTGGGCTTTCGGGTGGTCAGCGAGGAGTTCCTCGAAGCCGGCATCCCGCATGTGGACATGGTGCGTGACTCCTGCGATATCGCCTGAGCCCGGCAGATGTTGAGCTGACCGCCCCACCCCGGCACGCTGCGCTCCCACACGTACCCATCGCCCTGAAAGGCGGTGATCAACCTGTAGGAGCCGGCTTGCCGGGGACAGGGCCGGTGAACACAGCAACATTCCCACTGACAAAAACCTGTACATCCATCCAGATAAAACTTGCCTCAGCGCCCCCGCTTGCGCATCCTAGTGCCCATCACTCCCGATGAAGCGTTTGCGGCCATGCGCCTGTTCCTCTGCGAAAAACCCTCCCAGGCCAAAGACATCGCCAAAGTCCTCGGCGCCCAGCGTAAGGGCGACGGCTGCTGGCAAGGCACCGACGTCTGCGTAACCTGGTGCATCGGCCACCTGCTCGAAACCGCCCCACCCGACAGCTACGACGAGCGCTACAAGCGTTGGAACCTGGCCGACCTGCCAATCATTCCGGAAAAATGGAAGATGCTGGTCAAGCCCAAGACCGCCAGCCAGTTCAAGGCCGTCAAGCGCCTGCTCGGCGAGGCCCGTGAACTGGTGATCGCCACCGACGCCGACCGCGAAGGCGAGATGATCGCCCGCGAGTTGGTCGAACACTGCCGTTACCGCGGCCCGATTCAGCGCTTGTGGCTGTCGGCACTGGACGACGCGTCCATCCGCAAGGCGTTGGCGCGTCTGCTGCCCGGCCAGGAAACCTTCAACCTCTACCACTCGGCGCTAGGCCGCTCACGGGCCGACTGGCTGATCGGCATGAACATGAGCCGGCTGTTCACCCTGCTAGGCCGCCAGTCCGGCTACCAGGGTGTGCTGCCGGTGGGCCGGGTGCAAACCCCGACACTGCGCCTGGTGGTCGACCGCGACCGCAGCATCGCCGATTTCGTGCCAGTACCGTTCTGGGCCATCGACGTGCAGCTCGAACATGCCGAGCAAGGCTTCAACGCCCAATGGCGCGCGCCGGAAGACGCCTGCGACGACCAGGGCCGCTGCCTCAATCAGGCCCTGGCGCAACAGGCCGCCAGTGACATCGGCAACGCCGGCAGGGCGCGGGTGCTCGAAGTCGCCACCGAGCGCGTACGCGAGGCAGCGCCCCTGCCCTTCGACCTCGGCACCCTGCAGGAGCTGTGCTCAAAAAAGTTCGGCCTCGGTGCCCAGGAAACCCTCGACATCGCCCAAGCGCTGTACGAAACCCACAAACTGATCACGTACCCGCGCAGCGATTGCGGCTACCTGCCCCTCAGCCAGCACGGCGAAGCGCCAGCGATCATCAGTGCCTTGCAGCGCGCCGACGCCACCCTGACGCCACTGCAAGCGCACCTCCAACCCCAGCGCCGTTCGCGGGCCTGGAACGATGCCAAGGTCAGCGCCCACCACGGCATTATCCCCACCGCTGCCGCCAGCGACCCTTCGCGCCTGCCCGCCAAGCACAAGGCGGTCTACACCCTGATCCGCGCCCGCTACCTGGCGCAGTTTCTCCCCCACCATGAGTATGACCGCACCCAGGCTGAGTTCGACTGTGCAGGCCACGCCCTGCGCGCCGTAGGTAAACAGATCGTCGAGCCGGGCTGGCGCCGCGCCTTGCCCGAGGCGTTGGCACCGGCCAAGGGCCGCGAGGCACCGCCGGCCCAGGTCTTGCCTGCGCTGCACGAAGGCCAGGACTGCACGGTGCAAGGCCTGCAACTCAAAGACCTGTGGACCCAGCCACCCAAACCGTTCACTGAAGGCGACCTGATCAAGGCCATGAAGAACGTGGCCAAGCTGGTGGACGACCCGCGACTCAAACAGAAGCTCAAGGAAACCACCGGCATCGGCACAGAAGCGACCCGTGCCAGCATCATCCAGGGCCTGCTCGACCGCGGCTACCTGGTCAAGCACGGCAAGGCACTGGCCGCCACTCCGGCCGCCTTCAGCCTGATCGACGCCGTCCCCCGCGCCATCGCCGACCCCGGCACCACGGCGATCTGGGAGCAGGCACTGGACATGGTGCAGCGTGGCGAGATGAGCCTGGAGGAATTCGTTGCCCGGCAGTCGGCGTGGATGGGCAAGCTGGTGGAGCGTTGCAGCGGCATGCGCATGACTATCACCGGGCCCGCGGTGGCAAAAGCAGCGCCGTGGAAGAAAAAGCCTAGGAAGGCGGCTGCAGGCAAGCCAAGGCAACCGAAGCGCAAGGCAACAAAAAAGTCCGGTTGAGAGGGTTGCCGGTTTCGGTCTGCTCGCTGCCTTACAGGCGGGCGGGCTTGCCCATGAGTGGCCCGCGAAGGGCTGCCGATCGAACCGCCACCCGGTTTGACTGGCGCGGTGAAAATTACCTGCTAGATTTTCATGAAAATAATCACAATAAATTTCATGAGGCCCGGCATGTTCAAGCAATCCGCCCAGCACGTCGCCAGTTACTACGCCCAGACCTACCCGGTCAGTATTCCCCTGCGCCCGACCCTGAAAGGCCGGCACGACACCGATGTACTCATCATCGGCGCCGGTTTCAGCGGCTTGCACACTGCCCTGCGCCTGGCCGTGGTCGGCAAGCGCGTGACCCTGCTGGAAGCCAGCCGGGTAGCCTGGGCCGCCTCTGGGCGTAATGGTGGCCAGGCGCTGCTGGGCTGGTCGTGCGACATGCCGCCGCTCGAAAAGGCGTTGGGCGTGGAACGCACCCGCCGCCTCTGGGACAGCATGTGCTGGGCCGCCGACGAGATGCGTGAACTGCCGCTGCGCCACGGCTTCGATATCGATTATCGGGTGGGCAGCCTTTGGACGGCAGTACTGGCACGCCGGGTGAAAATGCTCGAGCAAGCCCTGTACGACGCCGAGCACAAATGGGGCTATGACGCCCTACGACTGATCAGCCGCGACGAGTTGGGGCAATGGGTCGACAGCCCGCGCTACCAGGCCGCGCTGTATGACGCCAGGGGCGCGCACCTGAACCCGCTGAAACTGGCCCAAGGGCTGGCCGCCACGATCGAGACCGCTGGCGGGCAGATCTTCGAGCAAAGCCAAGTCATCAACTACCAGCAGACCACGGATGGCTATGTTGCCCGTACTGACCATGGCGAGGTGCACTGTGACGTGCTGGTACTGGCGTGCAACGCCTACATCGACCAGCTCGACCGCACCCTGTCCCGCCGGTTGCTGCCGGTCGGTTCGTACCAGGTGGCCACTGCGCCCCTGGAGGCGGACTTCGCCCGCTCGCTGCTGCCGCGCAACAGCTGTGTGATCGACAATCAGTTCGTGCCCGACTACTTCCGCCTCACCCCCGACCATCGCTTGCTGTTCGGCGGTGGCTGTACCTACCTGGGCGGTATCCCCAAGGATGTGGCCAGTGCAACCCGTCCTTACCTTGAGCGCGTGTTCCCACAACTGGCCGGCGTGGCCATCGACTACGCCTGGGGTGGCCACATCGACTGCAGCATCCAGCGCACGCCCGATATCGGCCGCGAGGGCCAGCGCTACTGGCTGCAGGGGTTTTCTGGCCACGGTGTGCTGCCAACCTTGGCCGGGGCACGGGCAGTCAGCGATGCGATTCTTGGCGACGACGACCTGCTGGCGTTATACCAGGGTATCGACAATGGCCGCTTCCTCGGCGGCGACCTGCTGGCCGCGCCACTGGAGGCGGCCGCCAAGGCCTGGTACAGGATGCGCGATCATGTCTGAAGATGCCCAGGGCCTGGCATTACTGATCCGCGACCTGCGCAAACACCGTGGGCTGACCCTTGGCGAGCTGGCCGTCAAGGTCAAGCGCTCGCTCGGGTTCCTGTCCCAGGTCGAGCGCGGCCTGTCGCAGCCCACCGTGGCCGACCTTACCGCCATCAGCGAAGCGCTGCATGTACCGACCACTTACTTCTACCAGCCCAGCCAACCGCGCCCGCTGGACTGGGTAACCCGGCCGGGCGAGCGCCGTACCCTCTACTACGCCGCAGGCATCAGCGACGTGCTGGTGTCGCCCACGCTCACCGGCAGCTTCGCCATGCTCGAAAGCCACCTGGCGCCCGGCGCCAGCAGTGGCGAGGGACACCTGAATGACAGCGCCGAACAGGGTGGTTTCGTGCTTGAAGGCGAGCTGACCCTGTGGCTCGAAGGCCATGAACAAGCGGTGACGCTAGGCCCCAACGACAGCTTTCAGCTACCGCCGCACAGCCAGTTCCGCTACGCCAACCTGACCGACCAGACGACCCGTGTCCTCTGGGTCTTCCGATGAGAGCACAGCATGACAACACTACCTACAGCCGCTGCCGACCTGCTCAGTGAAGTCCGCGCCTTCCGCACCCGCTACCCCGAAGTGCGCCACGTCGATCTGCTCAGCCTGGACATTCCCGGGCATTTCTACGGTAAACGCTACCCCATCGACATGCTGGAAAAGGTCGCCGCCGGCAGCCCGCTCAAGCTGCCGCAGAACTGCGCGTTGCTGGGGGTGCAAGGCGGACTGTTCCCGATAAGCGATTACTGCTTCAACGATGGCGACCCGGATGCGCTGCGGCGCCTGATTCCTGGCACCCTCAAACCGGTCAATTGGGAGCGCCAACCGCTGGGCCAGATGCTGATCAGTTCCGATGGCACCGCTGCGCCTATTGAGTTCGAGCCACGTGAGGTACTCGCCCGTGTATTGCAACGCCTGGAGCGCCGTGGCATTCGCCCGGTAGTAGCATTTGAACTGGAATTCTACCTGTTCGACCGGGCACTCAAGGAAGGCCTGCCACAGTTCCCCCACGACCCGAGCAGCGATGACCCGGACGACCAGCCGAACCTGCATATAGAACGCTTGTCGCGGTTCAGCGACGTGCTCCACGACATGGTAGAAACCGCCAATACCCAAGGGGTCGATGCCAATGTCATCACCGCCGAGCTGGGCCCGGGCCAGTTCGAAATCAACTTCGGTCACTGCGACGACGGCCTGCGCGCCGCCGACTGGGCCGCCCTGTTCTGCCGTAGCACGCGGGGCGTGGCACGCAAGCACGGGCTACGTGCCTCATTCATGAGCAAGCCGTACCTGCAAGCGCCGGGCAGCGGCATGCATGTGCACGTCAGCCTTTACGATCAGGCCGGCAACAACCTGCTGGCAGCCGACCAGCAACGCCCCTTGCGCCATGCCGTGGCCGGCTGCCTGGCCTTGCTGCCGCACTGCATGCCGATTTTTGCCGCCAACCACAACGCGTTTCGCCGCTACGGTGCCATGGTCAATGCTGCAAGCCGCGCCAGCTGGGGTTTCGAAGACCGTGATGCGTGCATTCGCATTCCCGACTCGGATGCCGGCAACCTGCGTATCGAACACCGCCTGGCGGGGGCGGATGCTAACCCGTACCTGGTACTGGCAGCGATTTTGTGTGGGATGGAGCACGGGCTGCAGGCTGGACAGGAGCCGATTGCCCCACTGAACGAAGACCGCGCCAGCGGCGTGGACTTTCCCAAGGACATGCTTGCAGCAGTCACGGCCATGCGTGCGCACCCGGCAGTGAACGAAGGGCTGGGGGATGAATTCGTGATGGTGTATTGCGAGAACAAGCGGCAGGACCATCTCGCGTTCATGCAGGAAGTCAGTGCCAGGGAGTACCGGTGGTTCCTGTAGACCTTCCGGTGAGCCTTCCAGCCCTTTCGCAGGCGTGCCCTGCGACAGGGCTGCACTGACAAGACAAAAATCTCTCCTATTCTCAATAGCTCACTCGGCAATCCCCTGTACAGAGGAGACACGACCATGAGCTACGTATCTACCAAAGATGGCGTTCAGATCTTCTACAAGGACTGGGGCCCGCGCGACGCGCAGGTCATTCACTTCCACCACGGCTGGCCCCTGAGCGCCGACGACTGGGACGCGCAGCTGTTGTTCTTCCTCGCCCACGGCTTTCGCGTGGTGGCCCATGACCGGCGTGGTCACGGACGCTCCAGCCAAGTGTGGGACGGGCACGACATGGACCACTATGCCGATGACGCGGCGGCCGTGGTCGAACACCTGGGTATCCAGGGTGCAGTGCACGTCGGCCACTCCACGGGCGGCGGCGAAGTGGTGCGCTACATGGCCCGCTACCCTGACGATAAGGTAGCCAAGGCGGTGTTGATCGCTGCTGTACCACCGCTGATGGTAAAGACACCGGACAACCCCGGCGGGTTACCCAAATCGGTGTTTGACGATTTCCAGGTGCAGGTGGCGAGTAACCGCGCGCAGTTTTACCGGGATGTACCCAGCGGGCCGTTCTACGGTTACAACCGGCCAGGCGCCAAGCCTGCCGAAGGGGTCATTGCCAACTGGTGGCGGCAAGGCATGATTGGCAGTGCTAAGGCTCACTACGACGGAATCGTGGCTTTTTCGCAAACCGACTTTACCCAGGACCTCAAAAATATCCGCCAGCCAGTGCTGGTGATGCATGGCGATGATGACCAGATCGTGCCTTATGAAAACGCCGGGCCGCTGTCGGCGAAACTACTGCCCAATGGCACGTTGAAGACGTACAAAGGCTTCCCCCATGGCATGCCGACCACCCATGCCGACGTGATAAATGCCGATTTGCTCGCCTTCATTCGAAGCTGAGGCCGCTGCAGGTAGCTGGTTGTCTGCGCGGGCGTGCCGCGCAGACAACCAGTAGCCATTCGGTACGCTGACCAACGTCAACCAAGCAATTGCCACAGCACTTCAATGCCGGGCAGCCCCGGTGCCCAGTCGGGGCTATAGGCGACATGAGCCTGCACGCATTGCCATAGGCTGCCTTGATGAGTGACGATGTCACCGATCTCGTAGCGCTGGTTGACCTGCCACTGCGCCTGCCCATTGCTGCCTTCGGTCCGTGCGCTCAACGTGGCACTTGGCGTGGATACCTGCCCCACTTGATCACATGCAACGACGACATATGTGTACAGCGCACCAGGCTTGAGCCCGGAATCCTGGAAGGTCAAGTGCTCACCGGGCACACGCCCGACCACCCGCCCATCGCGATAGATCGAATATTCCTTGATCGATGTTGCTGCTACGCAAGCCTCCCAGGTCAAATCCAGGCGCTGCCCGGTATTGGCCAGTATGCGCAGCTTCTTCGGGGTGCTGGGGACACCGCCTAACCCAAGCGTATGCCCAAGTACAATCTCACTCCAGGGAGAAGCGACATTGTTCACCCCGCGAGTGCGAATGCGAAATGCATAGGCGGTGTCTGGTTTCATCCCGGCCCAGGTACGGCGGCGTTCAGTGAACGCGATTTCGAGCTGGGCAATGGAACGATTGAATGGGCTGGTCGCAAACCTATCCTCACTGCGCTCGATTTCCCAACGCTTGATCGGAATATCGCTGGCGGGCTGCTTGTAGTAGAACTTGCCGACCGTATCGGACAGTGCTTCAAGTTTGAAATCAAACGGTGTCGCGGGGCTTCTCTGTGTCGCTTGGGAATCACTGACTGGGCTTTCCAAATAATCTTGCATGGTGATTTTTCTTCCGGGTGAGGGTGGCAAGAAGTTGCCACCGCCGCCCAGTTGTATCCGCGACTGATGCCTGGAGTGAACTCCCAGAACTGCCAGAAGTAGTGCGTTTCCCTGGCAGGCGGATTACCATGCAGCCCTCGCCTTGCGGCGGTTTTGCCGCGTTCATCCTACTGCCTGGCAAACGCCGATGCCCTTCGAACTCACCGTAGAACCGCTCACCCTACTGATCCTTGCCGTGGTCGCTTTCGTTGCCGGTTTCATCGACGCGATTGCCGGCGGCGGCGGCCTGCTCACCACCCCGGCGCTGCTCACTGCCGGCATGCCGCCACATCTGGTGCTGGGCACCAACAAGCTCAGCTCGACCTTCGGCTCAGCCACTGCCGGCTTCACGTACTACAAGCGCAAGCTGTTCCACCCGGCGCAGTGGCGCCCGGCCTTGTTCGCCACTCTGCTCGGGGCGTCGATCGGCGCGATCATCGCCCACTACATGCCCGCCGAATGGCTGAACAAGATGCTGCCCGTGATCGTCTTCGCGTGCGGCATCTACCTGTTGTTCGGTGGCACGCCCAAGGCGCCGCTGGACGCCGATGCGCCCATCAAGAAGAAATGGCAGCTCCCACAGGGCTTCACCCTGGGCTTCTATGATGGCGTGGCCGGCCCCGGCACCGGTGCGTTCTGGACCGTGAGTACGCTGCTGCTCTACCCCATCGACCTGGTCCGCGCCAGCGGCGTGGCGCGCAGCATGAACTTCGTCAGCAACATCGCCGCGCTGACGGTGTTCGTCATTTCCGGGCAGGTGGACTACGTCGTCGGCCTGTGCATGGGCCTGTCGGTGATGGTCGGTGCATTCTTTGGCGCACGCACGGCGATCAGCGGTGGCAGCAAGTTCATCCGCCCCGTATTCATCACCGTGGTGCTGGCGCTGACCGTGCGCTTAGCGTGGCAGCACTGGTTCGGGCAGGCCTGAGCGGCGCGCCACGTACAGGTCGATCAGGTACCGGGCGATGGAGCGCCCGGCCGGCAGCGGCGGCAGGTCACGCACATTGAACCACTGGGCGTCCTCTATCTCGTCCGGCTGCATGACGATGTCGCCACCGGCATACTCGGCGTGGAAGCCCAGCATCATCGAGTGCGGGAACGGCCAGCACTGGCTGCCGACGTACTGGATGTTCCGCACCTCGACCGCGACCTCTTCCCGCACCTCGCGCACCAGGCAGTCCTCGGCCGACTCACCCGGTTCGGCAAAGCCCGCCAGGGTGCTGTAGACACCGGGGACGAAGCGCGGCGAACGCGCCAGCAGAATTTCGTCGCCGCGGGTCACCAGCACGATCATGCTCGGCGAAATACGCGGGTAGCTGCGCAGGTCACAGGGCTGGCAGTACATCGCACGCTCCCAGCGGATCTGTGTCATCGCCTGGCCGCAACTGCCGCAGAAGCGGTGCTCGCGGGCCCAGGTACCGATCTGCGCGGCATAGCCGAGCACTTTGTAGGTATCGAAATCGCCTTCGAGCATGAACGCCCGCAGACCGCGCCAACTGCAGCCTGGCAACTCGGCCGTGCTGCGCAGCTCCAGCAAGAATACCGGCTCGCCGTCGAAGTGACCGATGCCATGTTCGCTCAGTACATCCAGGTCCTGGCGCTTGAGCCAGTCGCGGGGGAACAACGCACCGTTGGCGTCCACCAGGAACCCGTCCGGGCTACGGGCGACCGCCCAGCCCCCGGTGATCTGCGGGTCGAGTACTGCGGTAGTCCAGCGTGCTGACATGTCGGGGTTCCTTTGCTGCGTCCCCCGGCCCGGTCAGTCGGCGAACGTCGGTTTCTGTTTGCTCAAGTGCGCCGCCACGGCCACGCGCAGGTCTTCGGACTGCAGCATCGCAGCGTTCCAGGTGGCGATGTAGTCCAGGCCATCGTCGATACGATGGTCGCGCATGTAGCTGAGCATCTCCTTGGTGCCCGCCACGGCGATCGGTGATTTTGCGGCAATCTCGCGGGCAATGGCAAAGACTCCGTCGAGCAATCCAGCCTGATCATCATAGACCCGGTTCACCAAGCCAATGCACAGTGCCTCATCGGCCTCGACGTTACGCCCTGTGTAGGCCAGCTCCCGCATGATGCCGTCGCCGATGATACGTGGCAAACGTTGCAGGGTTCCGACATCGGCAGCCATGCCCATGTCGATTTCCTTGATCGAAAACTGCGCATCGCGGCTGCAATAGCGCATGTCGCAGGCCGAGACCAGGTCGATGGCGCCGCCGATGCAGTAGCCCTGGATGGCCGCCAGCACTGGCTTGCGGCAGTTGTCCACGGCATTGAACGAAGCCTGCAGGCGCAGGATGGTGCGGCGCAGCAAGCGCGCGTTACGGCCCACGTCCTTGCCCATCTGGCCTGCAAGCGAGGCCA
Organism: Pseudomonas ceruminis; assembly: GCF_021602025.1. Classification (GTDB taxonomy): domain Bacteria; phylum Pseudomonadota; class Gammaproteobacteria; order Pseudomonadales; family Pseudomonadaceae; genus Aquipseudomonas; species Aquipseudomonas ceruminis. The sequence continues at coordinate 95,855 of NZ_BQHW01000008.1, read as the reverse complement.
GCATCATCAGGTCGATGCCCGACGAGAAGTGCTTGCCCGCACCACTGATGACCACGGCACGCACCGCGTCGGTGTCATCGATCCACTGGAAGATGGCGACGATTTCCTCCCAGAACGCGGCGTTCATCGCGTTGATCTTTTCCGGGCGATTGATCTGTACGTGGGCAATGTTGTCGGTCAGTTCGACCTTGAATGCGCTGTACTCGGTCACGGGCTGCACTCCTGTGGGGGGGAAAGGTTCACAACCCAGGATGGTAACCCAGGCCGGTTGCCGCGCTTGTGCCAAAAGCGGGACGGCTGGCCACCGCTGTCGAAATCGCCTGATGCGGTTCGACTAAGCGTAAGGCCTGTAGACCCACAGGCCATCGCCCAGGAGCCCACCATGCGCACACTCATCGTTGCCGCCTTCATCAGCCTCGACGGCGTCATGCAGGCCCCCGGCGGCCCACAGGAAGACACCCGCGGCGGCTTCGCCTACGGCGGCTGGATCGTGCCCTACGCCGAAGCCGTCTTCGGCCAGGCCATGCAAGCGCTGTTCAGCCAGCCGTTCGAGCTGCTATTGGGCCGGCGCACCTATGACATCTTCGCCAGCTACTGGCCGAAGGTGAAAGACGACACCGAAGATTTCTCCATCGCCAACCTGTTCAACAGCGTACCCAAACACGTCGCCACCCACTCCCCCGACACCCTTGTCTGGTCCAACAGCCACGCCCTGGGCAGCGACGTGACCGGCGCCGTGCGTGCCCTTAAGCAACAGGATGGCGCTGCGCTGCTGACCCAGGGCAGTGCCGAGCTGGTGCAGCAACTGCTGGCGGCCGACCTGGTGGATGAACTGCACCTGCTGATCCACCCGTTGCTGCTTGGCCACGGCAGGCGCCTGTTCGGCTGCGACGCCGTCGCAGCGGCTTTCACCTTGCAACACTCGCAGGTGTCGCCCAAGGGCGTGATCATCGCCCGTTACCTTCGCGCAGGGAAGGTGCAGACCGGATCGTTCGAACTGCCCGCTGACGAGGGCTGATTCAATACAACTTTTACAGCGTGCGCGCATCGAACACAGGTAAGCCCTCATCCGCTTTCAGGAGGTTTGCCATGGCGTTGCGTACAGCCCTGATCGTTTCCTGCATGACGCTGGCCATCGCTGGCTGCGCCGGGTCAGACGACGAACACCGCTCGCCACCCACCACCCAACAGGTCGATCTGCAACGCTACCAGGGCACCTGGTACGAGCTAGCGCGCCTGCCGATGTTCTTCCAGCGCAACTGCGTGCAGTCCGAGGCGCACTATGGTTTGCGCGAAGACGGCCGCATCGATGTGACCAACCGTTGCAAGGAGAAGGACGGCCAGTGGAATGAAGCCAAGGGCGTCGCCCAAGCCCAGCAGCCCGGCAGGACCGATAAGCTCTGGGTACAGTTCGACAACTGGTTCAGCCGCCTGGCGCCGGGGCTGACCAGGGGCGAATACTGGGTGCTTTACCACGACAAGGACTACCGCGTGGCGCTGGTCGGTCACCCGAATCGGGAATACCTGTGGCTGCTGTCGCGCACACCGGCAATCACCGACCAGACGCGTGAGCAACTGCTGGCGGTTGCCCAGAAACAGGGTTACGACACCAGCAAGTTGATCTGGCGCCAGGATGACCTCGCCAAGCCCTGACAACCGGGCTACTGTGTAAGCCCGCAACTTCTGGAGCCCGGCTTTGGACCTGCAGTTTCTGGGCACCTCGGCGGGGGTGCCAACCAAGGGGCGCAACGTCAGCGCCACCGCCGTCATCGAAGCCAATGGCAGCCACTGGTACCTGGTGGACTGTGGCGAAGGCACCCAGCACCAGTTGCTGCACACCTCGCTGTCGGTGCGCGACCTGCGCGCGATCTTCATCACCCATGTGCACGGCGACCATTGCTTCGGCCTGCCGGGACTACTGGCCAGTGCCGGTATGAGCGGACGCACCCATGCGCTGGACCTGATCATGCCCGCCGCGCTGCATGACTGGGTACGCCTGAGCCTGGCAGCCAGTGACACCTTTCTGCCTTTCGAGCTGCGCCTGTTCGCCGTCGAGGTTTTCGAGGGGTGGTCCAGCGACACGGTCAAGGTCGAACGTGTCGTGCTGTCACACCGAGTGCCGAGCGTCGGTTTCATCTTCACCGAGCGCAATCCCGAACCACGCCTGGACGTGCAGCGCCTCGACGCCGAGCGCATCCCGCGCGGGCCACTGTGGGGCGCCCTGGCCAAGGGCGCAGTGGTAGAACATGCCGGGCAGGTACTGCGCGGCCAGGATTACTTGCGCGCCTCACGACCGGCGCGGCGGGTGATCGTCTGCGGCGACAATGACACCCCTGAACTGCTGGCCGAGGTGGCCAGGGATGTGGATGTACTGGTGCACGAAGCGACCTTCACCCAGGCAATCATCGAGCGCACCGGCGCCACGTTCGGCCATAGCAGCGCGGCGACGGTGGCGCGCTTTGCCGAAACCGCCGGCGTGCGCAACCTGGTGCTGACCCACTTCAGCGCCCGCTACCAATCCGACCCGCGGCGCAGCCCGAATATCGAGGACGTGCGAGTTGAAGCGCAGGCCCACTACAGCGGTCACCTCACCCTGGCTCAGGACCTGCAGCGCTATCACATCGGGCGCGATGGGCGTCTGTCCGCCTCGTAATCACGTTCAAACAGAGGGGCGCCTGGGCCTGCAGCACCGGCCCCTTCACGGGGCCGGTGCTGGCACTAAGCGGCTAACCGCCCGCTGGCAATCGCCTCCGACGCCGCCAGCATCGCCCGCAGCAACACGGCGCAGCCTGCCGCCAAGTCCTGCGGCGTGGCGTTCTCGATCTCGTTGTGGCTGATGCCGTTCTCGCACGGTACGAAGATCATCCCCGCCGGCCCTAGTTCGGCCAGGAAGATTGCGTCATGCCCTGCCCCACTGACGATGTCCATGTGCGGCAAACCAAGCGCCTGGGCAGATTCGCGTACGGCATCGACGCAACCCCGGTCGAAGTACAGCGCCGGGAAGTCGGCTGTGGGGATCAGTTCATGGCTCAGGCCGTGTTTGGCACAGGTGGCGTCGATGACCGCCCGCACATCCGCGATCATCGTATCCAGCCGCTCGCTTTCAAGGTGACGGAAGTCCAAGGTCATGCGCACCTCACCCGGGATCACGTTACGTGAACCGGGATAGGCCTGCAGGCAACCGACCGTGCCGCAGGCATGTGGCTGATGGCCAAGCGCTGCACGATTGACCGCCTCGACCACGGCGGCGGCGCCCACCAAGGCATCCTTGCGCAGGTGCATCGGCGTAGGGCCGGCATGGGCTTCGACACCGCGCAGGGTCAGGTCGAACCACTTCTGCCCCAGGGCACCGAGCACCACGCCGATGGTCTTGGCCTGGTCTTCGAGGATCGGGCCCTGCTCGATGTGTGCTTCGAAGTAGGCCCCGACCCGGTGGCCAAGCACTGCCCGCTGGCCGGCATAGCCGATAGCGTTCAACGCCTCGCCCACCGTTATCCCCTGGGCATCGCGCTTGGCCAGGGTCTGCTCGAGGGTGAACTTGCCGGCAAAGACCCCAGACCCCATCATGCAGGGCGCAAATCGCGAGCCCTCCTCGTTGGTCCACACCACCACCTCCAACGGTGCCTCGGTCTCGATGCCCAGGTCATTGAGGGTGCGGATTACCTCCAGCCCAGCCATCACCCCGAAGCAACCGTCGAACTTGCCGCCGGTGGGTTGGGTGTCGATGTGGCTGCCGGTCATCACCGGAGGCAGCTTGGGGTTGCGCCCGGGGCGGCGGGCAAAGATATTGCCGACCGCGTCGACGCTGACGCTGCACCCGGCCGCCTCGCACCAATCAACGAACAGGTCGCGGGCCTGGCGGTCGAGGTCGGTCAGCGCCAGGCGGCAGACACCGCCCTTGGGTGTGGCCCCGAGGCGGGCGAGGTCCATCAGCGATTGCCACAGGCGGTCACTGTTCACGTGGCGTTCAGTCGATTGCAGGGCATGTTGGGCTGGGGTCATGGGTAAGGTCTCCTCAGGCGTTTTTGTTGTCTGCACTTATCACCGGCTGCACTGGCCCACGCACGGCCAAACCGCCCAGGGCGTAGTACAGCGCCCCGCCAAGCAGCGATCCGGTGAACCAGCCATAGTCGTAGAACCAGCTGAAACTGCTGTTGCCGATGGCCATCACGGTCAGCGCCACCGGCAACGCAAAGGCGGCAAACCCTGCCCAGTTCCAGGCTGGGTAAACGTCATCACGGTACAAGCCGGCCAAGTCCAGCTTCTGCCGTCGGATCAGGAAGTAATCCACCACCATGATCCCGGCAATCGGCCCAAGCAGGCTGGAATAGCCCAGCAACCAGTTGGAATAGACACTCTCAAGGCTCAGATCGGAAACGATCCAGCCAAGCTTCTTCAGCAACTCATGGCCCATCAGCACCAGGCCGATGAAGCCGGTCAGCCATACTGCACGGCTACGCCCGATCAGGCGTGGCGCGATGTTCTGAAAATCGTTGGTCGGTGAGACGATGTTGGCGGCGGTGTTGGTCGACAACGTGGCGACCACGATCAACGCCATGGCCAGCGCCACCCAGCCGGGGCTGTGAATCTTGCCGATCAGGCTCACCGGGTCGGACACCGTTTCGCCCACCAGCGACGCCGACGCTGCCGTCATCACCACCCCCAGGGCGGCGAACAGGAACATGGTCAGTGGCAGGCCAAAGATCTGCCCCAGAATCTGGTCTTTCTGGCTTTTGGCGTAACGGCTGAAGTCGGGTATGTTCAGTGACAGCGTGGCCCAGAACCCGACCATCGCCGTCAGCCCGGCGCAGAAATAACTGACCACGCTGGCCCCTTCCGGGCGCTTGGGCGGCTGCGCCAGCAGCTCGGTCATGGACATGTGCGGCAGCGCCCAGAACAGCAGGCCGAACCCCACCGCCACCAGCAACGGGGCCGACAGGGTCTCCAACCACTTGATCGACTCGGCGCCACGCAGCACCACCCACAGGTTGATGGCCCAGAAGATCATGAAGCCGATCACCTCGCCGGTACCGCCCAGGGCTTTCCAACCGTCGAAGATGGAGCCCAGGAACAGGTGGATGGCCAACCCGCCGAACATCGTCTGGATGCCGAACCAACCACAGGCGACCACCGCACGGATCAGGCACGGCACATTGGAGCCGAGGATGCCGAACGAGGACCGCAGCAACACCGGAAAGGGAATACCGTACTTGGTGCCGGGAAAGGCATTGAGGGTCAATGGGATCAACACGATGAGATTGGCCAGCAGAATCGCCAGCAATGCCTCGCCCACGCTCAGGCCAAAGTAGGCCGTGAGCACGCCGCCAAGGGTGTAGGTGGGCACGCAGATGGACATGCCCACCCACAGCGCAGTGATGTGCCATTTGTTCCAGGTGCGCTGGTGCACCTTGGTCGGCGCGATATCGTGGTTGTAGCGCGGGCTGTCGAGGACGTCACTGCCTGCGGACAGCTCGAACAGGCCAGCCTGCTCGATCACTTCCGATCTGTTCTGTTGCATGGGGCCTTCTCCAGATTTTTCTAATTGTTTGCTCATCGGGCTAACGCGATGGCCGGAGTACACACACCACCAGTACTGCTCCTCCGGTCCGGCCTGGCGGTTGTGGCCGTACTCAAATTGCGTGCCGGGCGAGCCTGAGGCTGCCCGGCCGGCCGCCGCCGACCGGAGGTAATCAACTGATCTGCAAGGCATTTTTCTGCTACAGGCGAAGGCACGGTTATCCCCTCGACTGGCGCGCTCACCGCCATGGGCCGGCCCTGGCCCCTGCATCAGGTTTCAATCTGGTGCAGCCTGATTTTTCAGCGGCGCGGCTGCGCCTCGGAGCCAGGTTTCAAGCGGCTGATTTTGCATGGAAAATCTTGACCAATTTGGCTTCTTGTCAAGTGCGTCAAAATGGTGAAGCACCTCACCATTTTGGTGATTTCATAAATTATTACTTTAATATCAATGACTTATTACGGTTATAAGCTCATAAAAAAATTTCTTGAACAATCCACAATCAGCATCTAGATTCCATTCTTGTCAGGTCTGACAGGATTAAAGCCCCGCCTCCAGCCACTGGCACATAACAATTTCAAGAACCGGCACAGACCGGTCAGCCTGCGAGGAAGACGGCATGTCCCTGTTGATCCGTGGCGCCACCGTGGTCACCCACGAAGAGCGTTATCCCGCTGATGTCCTGTGTGTCGATGGCCAGATCCGCGCCATCGGCAAAGACCTTGTCCCCCCTACCGACTGCGAGACCCTCGACGGCAGCGGCCAGTACCTGATGCCCGGGGGCATCGACCCGCACACCCACATGCAGTTGCCGTTCATGGGCACCGTGGCCAGCGAGGACTTTTTCAGCGGCACCGCCGCGGGGCTGGCCGGCGGCACCACCTCGATCATTGACTTCGTCATCCCCAACCCGCAGCAGTCGCTGCTGGAGGCCTTCCACACCTGGCGCGGCTGGGCGCAAAAAAGTGCATCCGACTATGGTTTCCATGTCGCCATCACCTGGTGGAGTGAGCAGGTAGCCGAAGAAATGGGCGAGTTGGTGACCCAGCACGGGGTCAACAGCTTCAAGCACTTCATGGCTTACAAGAACGCCATCATGGCGGCCGACGACACCCTGGTCGCCAGCTTCGAGCGCTGCCTGCAACTGGGCGCAGTACCTACCGTGCACGCCGAAAACGGCGAACTGGTGTACCACCTGCAACGGAAACTGCTGGCCCAGGGGCTGACCGGCCCGGAGGCACACCCGCTGTCGCGCCCGTCGCAAGTCGAAGGCGAGGCGGCCAGCCGGGCCATTCGTATTGCCGAAACCATTGGTACACCGCTGTACGTGGTACACATTTCCAGCCGCGAAGCGCTGGATGAAATCACCTACGCCCGGGCCAAAGGCCAACCGGTGTACGGCGAAGTACTGCCCGGCCACCTGCTGCTCGACGACAGCGTCTACCGCAACCCCGACTGGGCCACCGCCGCCGGCTACGTGATGAGCCCGCCGTTCCGCCCGCGTGAGCACCAAGAGGCCCTGTGGCGTGGGCTGCAATCGGGCAACCTGCACACCACCGCCACCGACCACTGCTGCTTCTGCGCCGAACAGAAAGCCATGGGCCGCAACGACTTCAGCCGCATCCCCAACGGCACGGCCGGCATCGAGGATCGCATGGCCGTGTTGTGGGACGCCGGTGTGAACAGCGGGCGCCTGTCCATGCATGAGTTCGTCGCACTGACCTCCACCAACACCGCGAAGATTTTCAACCTGTTCCCACGCAAGGGCGCCATCCGCATCGGCGCCGATGCCGACCTGGTGCTGTGGGACCCGCAGGGCACACGTACCATTTCTGCCCAAACCCACCACCAGCGGGTGGATTTCAATATCTTCGAAGGCCGCACCGTACGCGGCATCCCCAGCCACACCATCAGCCAGGGCCGCGTGCTCTGGGCCGATGGCGACCTGCGCGCCGAGCCTGGCGCGGGTCGTTACGTGGAGCGCCCGGCCTACCCCTCGGTGTACGAGGTACTGGGCCGACGCGCCGAGCAGCAGCGCCCGACCCCCGTTCAGCGCTGAGCCACCCCGCACTGCCGAACCGGCCCTCAGAGGCCGGACGGCGCCGTATTGCCGTTGACTGCCACATCCAAAAAGAAAAGAGAGGCTACAACCGTGATCGATGCCCTGAACCATTTGCCGCGCCCCCGGGCCGGCGCCGACCAACTGGCCGAGCAATTCAGTGACCTCGCGCCACCCCTCACCGCGCGCCAGGCCGCCGTGGAAAGCGCCCGCTGCCTGTACTGTTACGACGCCCCCTGCGTGAACGCCTGCCCGAGCGAGATCGACATCCCGTCGTTCATTCACCGCATCAGCGACGAAAACCTGCAAGGAGCCGCCGAGCGCATTCTCTCGGCCAACATTCTGGGCGGCAGTTGCGCCCGCGTATGCCCCACCGAGATCCTTTGCCAACAAGCCTGCGTGCGCAACAACGCCCAGGAATGCGCGCCCGTGCTGATCGGCCAGCTGCAGCGTTACGCCCTGGACAATGCCGGGTTCAGCGAGCACCCGTTCAAGCGCTCGCCCGCCACCGGCAAGCGCATTGCCGTGGTCGGGGCCGGTCCGGCCGGGCTGTCCTGCGCCCACCGCCTGGCCATGCATGGGCATGAGGTGGTGGTGTTCGAGGCCTGTGACAAGGCCGGGGGCCTGAATGAATACGGCATCGCACGCTACAAGCTGGTGGACGACTATGCCCAGCGCGAAGTCGAGTTTCTGCTCGGAATCGGCGGCATCGAAATCCGCCATGGCCAACGCCTGGGCAGCAACCTGAGCCTGGCCGAGCTGCGCGACCAGTACGCGGCGGTGTTCCTTGGCCTTGGCCTGAATGCCGTGCGTCAGTTGGGCCTGCCAGAGGAGCACGCGCCAGGCCTGCTGGCTGCCACCGACTACATCCGCGAACTGCGCCAGGCGGACGACCTCACGCAATTGCCGCTGGCCGGCCGCTGCCTGGTCATCGGTGCCGGCAACACTGCCATCGACATGGCGGTGCAGATGAGCCGCCTCGGCGCCCACGATGTCAACCTGGTGTACCGCCGCGGCCCTGCCGACATGGGCGCCACCGGTCATGAGCAAGACATCGCCAAAGCCAACCAGGTGCGCCTGCACACCTGGGCCCGCCCCGACGCCGTGCTGCTGGACGACAACGGCCAGGTTCGCGGCATGCGCTTCGCTCGCACGGCGCTGGTCGAAGGCCGCCTGGGCGATACCGGCGAAACCTTCGAGCTGGCCGCCGATGCGATCTTCAAGGCCATCGGCCAACGCTTCGACGAGCAAGCCCTGAGCGACCCGCTGGCCGCGCAACTGGTCCGCGACGGTGAACGCATTCGCGTCGATGAACACATGCGCACCAGCCTGCCGGGTGTTTATGCCGGCGGCGACTGTACTGCCCTGGGCCAGGACCTCACCGTCCAGGCCGTGCAACACGGCAAGCTGGCAGCCGAAGCCATCCATGCCCAACTCATGCTCAACGTGGAGGCTGCATAAATGGCCGACTTGTCTATCGTGTTCGCCGGCATCAAGGCACCCAACCCTTTCTGGCTGGCTTCCGCGCCACCCACCGACAAGGCCTACAACGTGGTTCGCGCGTTCGAGGCCGGCTGGGGTGGCGTGGTCTGGAAAACCCTGGGCGAAGACCCGGCAGCGGTCAACGTATCGTCGCGCTACTCGGCGCACTACGGCGCCAACCGCCTGGTGCAGGGCATCAACAATATCGAGTTGATCACCGACCGTTCACTGGAGATCAACCTGCGCGAAATCACCCAGGTAAAAAAGGACTGGCCCGACCGTGCGCTGATCGTGTCGTTGATGGTGCCGTGCGTCGAGCAATCGTGGAAATTCATCCTGCCGCTGGTGGAGGCCACCGGTGCCGACGGCATCGAACTGAACTTCGGCTGCCCACATGGCATGCCCGAGCGCGGCATGGGCGCAGCGGTCGGCCAGGTACCCGAGTATGTGGAGATGGTCACCCGCTGGTGCAAGCAGCACTGCTCGTTACCGGTCATCGTCAAGCTCACGCCCAATATCACCGACATCCGTCAGTCGGCACGCGCGGCGCATCGCGGCGGGGCGGATGCCGTGTCGCTGATCAACACGATCAACTCGATTACCAGTGTCGACCTGGACCGCATGGTCGCCCACCCGATCGTCGGTGATCAGAGCACCCACGGTGGTTATTGTGGCTCGGCGGTAAAACCCATCGCGCTGAACATGGTGGCCGAGATTGCCCGCGATCCGGAAACGCACGGGCTGCCGATCTGCGGCATCGGGGGGATCGGCACGTGGCGGGATGCCGCCGAATTCATCGCCCTGGGCAGCGGTGCCGTGCAGGTATGTACAGCGGCGATGCTGCATGGTTTTCGCATTGTCGAAGACATGAAGGACGGGCTGGCGCGCTGGATGGACCAGCACGGGCACCGCAACCTGGAGGCATTCCGTGGCCAGGCGGTGGGCCACACCACCGACTGGAAGTACCTGGACATCAACTACAAATCGGTGGCGCATATCGACCAGGCGGCCTGCATCGGCTGTGGGCGCTGCCACATCGCCTGCGAGGACACCTCGCACCAGGCCATTGCCAGCACCCTGAAGGCTGACGGGACCCATGCCTACACGGTGATCGAGGACGAATGCGTGGGCTGCAACCTGTGCCAGATCACCTGCCCGGTGGAAAATTGCATCGAGATGGTGGCGCAGGAGACGGGCAAACCGTACCTGAACTGGACGCAGGACCCGCGTAACCCCTACCGCGAAGCCAGTTGAGATTGCGCGGGGCGCTTTGTTATCCGCCTCGATGCGCTGCACAGGACAGGTACACCATGGCGGGGACATGTTTGATGTGGGAGCGGGCTTGCCGGCGTTTGCCAGCCATCAAGGCTCCAGCCCTATCCCACGCAGGATCACGCATGTCACCGTCTGGACCGCCCGCTCGAACGCCCCGTCCGACAGCGGCTCACCACCATTGAGCAGTGCCACCTGGTAACCAAAGTCGGCATAGTGCTGGGTCGACGCCCAGATCATGTACAGCAGCGCCGAAGGCTCCACCGCCAGGATCCGCCCCTCCTCCACCCAGCGGCGGATCTTGTCTTCCTTCAATTTGGCCCACGGCACCAGGCTGTCATCGAGGTTCACCCCCAGTAGCGGGGCGCCGTGCAGCATCTCTTCAGCCCAGATCTTCGAGCCCAGCGGCCGCGAACGCGAATGGCCCATCTTGGCGCGGATGTAGCTGGTGAGCACCACGCGCGGGTCGTCGAAGTTCTCGAAACACAGCGCATCCTGCTTCCACACATCCAGCAGGTCCTGCAACACCGCGCGAAACAGCTCATCCTTGGTGCTGAAGTAGTAATGCAGGTTGGAGCGCGGCAGCTCGGCCTGTTCGGCGATATCGCCCATGGAGGTGGCGCCGTACCCCTTCTCGGCGAACACCTTTTCTGCGGCGACGAGAATTTTTTCGACGTTGCGTCGGCGAATTTCGATCTTGTGGTTGGCCATGCCGTTCCTAATACCACGCGCCCCTTGTAGACGCTGGCTTGCCTATGATGGGCCGCCTCAACGGCCCTGATCTGTTCGCCTTGAAATAGCATAAGTGGCGCCCGGCATCACGCCCTCTTTGCACTCAGCCACACGTCGCCCGGTCCCGGACCGGGCAATGTGCCCGGTACAGGTTCAACGCTGTATTGATGATGCCGACATGGCTGAATGCCTGGGGGAAGTTGCCGAGCATGCGCTGGCCGGCCGGGTCATACTGCTCGGCCAGCAGGCCCACGTCATTGCACAGACCGGTCAGTTTCTCGTAAAGCGCCTGGGCTTCCTCCTGGCGCCCCAGCAGCACATACACATCGGCCAACCAGAACGAACACACCAGGAACGTGCCCTCTCCGGGTGTCAGCCCGTCACTGCAGGTGTCGGTGTCGTAGCGCAGCAGCAAGCCGTTCTTCAACAGACGCTGCTCGATCTGCTCGAGGGTGCGCAGGAATCGCTCATCCTCGACCGGCAGGAAACCGGTCAGGGCGATCTGCAGCAGGCTGGCATCCATCTCGTTGGCGCCATAGGCCTGGACGAAATACTGGCCGCTGGCGTCAAGGCCGTGTTCGCACACTTCGCGGCGGATTTCATCCGCCACCTTGCGGTAGTGCTGGCCCCGCTCACGGCCTTCTTCGGTGGTGTCTGCCAGCCCTGCCGAGCGGTCAAAGGCCACCCAGGCCATGACTTTCGAGTGCACGAAGTGCTGCTGGCCACCGCGTACCTCCCAGATGCCTTCGTCCGGCTCGCGCCAGATGCGCTCCAGGTACGGCAGGATCAGGCGCGAGATCGCAGCGCTGCGCGGGTGTCGGGGCAGCCCGCCCTTGATGGCCTGGCTCATGGCGTCGGCCAGTTCGCCGTAGATGTCCAGCTGCCGCTGCTGTGCAGCGGCATTGCCCACGCGCACGGGTTGGGAGTGCTCGTACCCGGGCAGCCACGGCAAGGTGTATTCCTGCAGGTCGCGCTCACCGGCCAGGCCGTACATGATCTGCATCTGTTCGGGGTTGCCGGCCACCGACCGCAGCAGCCACTCGCGCCAGGCCTGCGCCTCCTCGAAGTACCCCAGGTTCATGAACGCCAGCAAGGTCATGGTGGCATCGCGCAACCAGCAGAAGCGGTAATCCCAGTTGCGCTCGTGGCCGATGCTTTCGGGCAACGACGTGGTCACCGCAGCGACCATGCCCCCGGTGGGCGCGTAGGTCATGGCCTTGAGGGTGATCAGGGAACGGCGCACCTGGGCGCTGTAAGGCCCCACCTCCGGGCAGCGCGCAGCAAAGGCCTGCCACTGGCTGATGGTGTGCTCCAAGGCCTGTTCCACATCACAGTCAGGCTGCACCGGCAGGTGCGAAGGCTGATGGCGCAGGTTGAACACATGGCGTTCACCGGCCCCGACCCGAAAGCGGGCCACCGTGTGATGATCGCGGGCATGCGAGGGTACGGTGCTGCTCATGACCAGGCAGTCGGGGCCAGCAACGGCGCTGAGCGTCAGAGGGTCGAGCTTTTCCACCCAGGGCACGCTGCGGCCGTAGTCGAAGCGCAGCACCAGGTCCATTTCGAAGTTGGTCTGGCCAGCAACACCCTCGACGATGCGCACCACCGAGTTGATGTCCCCCTGCACGGGCATGAAGTCCAGCACACGGGCACGGCCGCTGGCGGTGACCCAAGTGGTTTCCAGTACCAGGGTGTCATCAAGGTAGGCGCGCTGGGTGTGCTCGACCGGGTCGCTGGGGGCCAGCCGCCATCGACCGTTCTCTTCGTTGCCCAGCAGCGCGGCGAACACCGCTGGGGCGTCGAAACGCGGCAGGCACAGCCAGTCGATGGAGCCATCACGGCTGACCAGGGCGGCGCTGCGGCAGTTGCCGAGCAAGGCGTAGTCTTCGATAGGGGCGGGCATGCAGTCTCCTGGGTTGATGAAGTAGAGGCCGGTGCTGTCACCCCAACCTGTGCCATTCACGCTTGTCGCGGGTCAGCAGCTCATGGCCAGCCTCTGGCCCATCTTCGCCCGCCGGGTACTCATGCACGTCTCCCCCATCGGCCCACGCATCCAGAAACGGCTGCACTGCTCGCCAGCCGTTCTCGATGTTGTCGGCCCGCTGGAACAAGGTCTGGTCGCCCGTCAGGCAGTCATAAATCAAGGTCTCGTAACCGGTCGCCGGGGGCATCTTGAAGAAGTCCTTGTAGGCGAAGCCAAGCTCGACGTTTTCCATCACCAGCTCCGGCCCGGGCCGTTTGGCCTGCAAGTCGAACCACATGCCTTCGTTGGGCTGGATCTGGATCTTCAGGTAATTCGGTTTGGGCCGCTCAAGCTCCGACTCGCGAAATTGCGCATAAGGCGCGGGCTTGAAGCAGATGGCGATTTCCGTGTCGCGTACGCTCATGCGCTTGCCCGTACGCAGGTAGAACGGCACGCCGGCCCAGCGCCAGTTGTCGATCATGACCTTGAGCGCAACATAGGTTTCCGTCTGGCTGTCGGCCGCGACCTTGTCTTCCTGGCGATACCCCGCCAAGTGTTTGCGGCCCTGCTTGCCAGCCGTGTACTGACCCCGTACAGAGTTCTTCAGGGCCATCTTCGCCGACCAGGGGCGGATGGCGCCGATCACCTTGGCTTTCTCACCGCGCACGGCATCGGCGCCAAAGGCCGCAGGCGGCTCCATAGCGACCATCGCCAGCAACTGGAACAGGTGGTTGGGCACCATGTCGCGCAGCGCCCCGGTGTTGTCGTAGAACGCACCGCGGGTCTCGACGCCGACGGTTTCGGCGGCGGTGATCTGCACATGGTCGATGTAGTGGTTGTTCCAGAACGATTCGAACAGGCCATTGGAAAAACGGCTGACCAGAATGTTCTGTACGGTTTCCTTCCCCAGGTAATGGTCGATGCGGTAAATCTGCCGCTCACTCATCACCTTCAGCAGGCATGCATTGAGTGCCTCGGCACTGGCCAGGTCGGTGCCGAAAGGCTTTTCCACCACGACCCGGCGAAAACCACCGGCCGATTCATCGAGCAGGCCGGCATCGCCCAGGCGCTGCGCCACTTCGGGGAAGAAACGTGGTGAGGTGGCCAGGTAGAAGATCGCGTTGCCGTGGCTGGTCTTGTCGATGCGTTGGGCCAGCGCCGTATAGGTGGCAGGGTCAAGAAAATCGCCGGTCTGGTAGTCCAGCCGCTTGGCCAGGCGTGCCCACACCTTGTCGTCCACGCATCGGGAGGCCCCCTCGCCGCCTTTGTCACGCTCACGCATGAACGCATGCAGGCGCTCGGCGAACGCCTCTGCCGTGGCGGCGTTGTGGTCGACGCCCACGATACGCAGGTTGCGGTCAAGCAAGCCGTCGCGGCTGAGGTTGTACAGCGCCGGCATCAGCAGGCGCTTGACCAGGTCACCATTGGCGCCGAACAGGAACAGTGTGCAAGGCGGTGCAGCGGGAATGGTCTTTTTGGTCATTGGCCTTTCTTCTCGACGTGGCCACCAAAGCCCAGGCGCATCGCCGAGAGCACCTTGTCACCGTAAGTGCCCTGCTGCTGGCGCGAGCGGAACCTTGCGAACAGCGCGCTGGACAGCACCGGTACCGGCACGGCCTGCTCGACGGCGGCATCGATGGTCCAGCGGCCTTCACCGCTGTCGGACACCGAACCGCTGAACTGCGACAGGTGCGGGTCGGCCGCCAGGGCGTCGGCGGTGAGGTCGAGCAGCCAGGACGTGACCACGCTGCCACGGCGCCAGACTTCGGCGATCTCGGCCACATTCAGGTCGAAGCGCTGGTCTTCGGGCAACTCATTGCCCCCCTTGCTGCGCAACAGGTCAAAGCCTTCGGCATAGGCCTGCATCAGGCCGTACTCGATGCCGTTGTGCACCATCTTCACATAGTGCCCGGCGCCGGGCGGGCCGGCGTGGATGTAGCCGTGTTCGGCGCGGTCGTGCTCACCTTCGCGGCCATGGGTACGTGGAATGTCACCTACGCCCGGCGCCAGGGCCTTGAACAGCGGCTCCAGGCGCTCGAACACGTCCTTCTCCCCGCCGATCATCATGCAGTAGCCACGGTCCAGGCCCCAAACGCCACCAGAGGTGCCGACATCCAGGTAGTGCAACCCACGCTTGGCCAACTGCGCGGCGCGGCGCATGTCGTCCTTGTAGAAGGTGTTGCCGCCGTCGATGATCGCATCGCCCGGCTCGAGCAGCTCGGCCAGTTGGGCAATCGTCTGTTCAGTGGGTTCTCCAGCCGGCAGCATGACCCACACCGCACGCGGCGCCTTGAGCTTTTGCACCAGCGCGCCCAGGTCATGCGCCCCTTGTGCGCCCTCGCCTTCCAGCCCGGTAATGGCTTCACGGTTGCGGTCATGGACCACGGTGCGGTGACCGGTGCGCATCAGGCGCCTTGCGATATTGCCGCCCATGCGGCCCAGCCCGACGATTCCCAATTGCATGAGCCGATGCTCCCTTGAAAATGAATGACAACACAGTCAGCGTTTCAGATTAGTCCAGCGCGCCGCCTGAGGGTTCAGCGACGGACGGCGCGACAACGTTAAACAAAAAAGTTCCCATGGGCAGCGAAAGAATTCAGAATGCGCGCCGCGTGAAGTGTCTACGCTTTAACTGTCACCAGCCAAAACTGCGAGGTGTATCCATGGGTACCTTGATGCCTGCCACCCCTACCCAGACCCTCTATGTCTCCGTACGCCGTGATGAACTGCGTAAACTGAAGGAGGAGCGTGAACAGCTGCTACAACAAGTAGCGCGTCTCACCCTGATGCTCAAGCAAGCCAACCGTGGTGAAAAGTCCGTTAGCTACTGAACGATTTGCCCACTCGTTGACGCGCGGCGCCCTCTTTACCTTGGAGCGCGCCGCAGGCCCACCCCGGTGCCTGCATCCACGGATGCCAGCATGTTCCCCTTAAAATACCTCATCCCAGCAGCGCTACTCGTGGTTGCCGTGCCTGCGCAGGCAGCTACGCCGCACTCCTGTCAAATGTTGAACGAGGCAGACGCGCTCGGGCTGTTCGAGCAGTGGAATGCCAGCCTCAAGACCGGCGACCCGCTGAAGGTGGCCAAGCTTTATCAGCACGACGCGGTACTGTTGCCTACGGTGTCGAACGCGCCTCGGCTAACCCAGGCTGAGCGGGTCGACTATTTCAGCCACTTCCTTGCTGATCGCCCTAGCGGCAAGCTAAACAGCCATCACCTCAAGCGTGGCTGCGACACGGCCACCCTCGCCGGCTTGTACACCTTCGATTTCGCCTCCACCGGTCGACAGGTAGCGGCGAGGTACACCTTTATCTACCGCTGGGATGGCCAAGCCTGGTTGATCGACCACCATCACTCCTCATTGCTGCCTCAGTCCTAGCCACGCGTCGCCAGGGTGACGGGCTTGGGCCGTCACCCGCCTGCTCAGCCGCACCCTGACAGTGCAAGCAACACCCCCTGCCACAAAAATGCGCACAGCAATGTCGCCCGCGAGCCGTGCTTGAACACCGCCTTCACATCCCGTCACACACGCCAACGTTTGCGTCTATCTCGCGTCATAACGAAAGTGACCAGCGGGTCACATCTTTATCTCCGGCTCTCCTACACTCAGCGTTCGGCCCGCCATTTGCTCAAGGAAGAAGCGACATAAATAAGTCGAACTTTTGCAAACGGTGGCAGGTCAGCAACATAAGTAGGCCAAGGCTTAAGGGACTTCCCTCGCTAGAGCCCCGCCACCCCAATCTGTCCAATCGCCTTCGGCCGGAATGCCGATAGCGCTGTGCCTGCGCGCACGACCCTGGGGCAAGGACCGCACGACGAACAGACGAAGCAGAGATAACCAACACGAATAGAGCAACGGGTGCCCGCACCCGGACAACACAATAGGGACGGAGAGAAGTATGATCAGTGCCGCTGTCGAACCTCACGTAGAGTCATTCAAACCGGACAACCGCGAACCGCTTACCCCGGATTTCGCCACGACAGGCAAGGCACCCGGCGCCCAGCGTCAGCACAACCCCAACAAGCGCAAGATCCTGTTCGTCACCTCCGAAATCGCCGACCTGGTAAAAACCGGGGGCTTGGGCGATGTTTCCGCGGCATTGCCACGGGCGCTGGCGCACCTGCACGATGTTCGCGTGCTGATTCCCGGCTACCGCCAGGTAATGGAAAGCGACAACCCCATCCATATCGTCGGTGAACTCGGTGGCCACGCCGCCCTGCCACCGTGCAAGATCGGTCGCATGGACATGGCCGACGGACTGGTCATCTATGTGCTGATCTGCCCTGAGCTGTACCAGCGCGACGGTTCGCCCTATGGCGCCAACAATGGCCGCGACTGGCCCGACAACCACATTCGCTTCGCCCGCCTGGGCCTGGCCGCTGCCGAAATCGCCGCCGGCGAAGGCCGCATCCACTGGAAGCCCGAAGTGGTCCACGCCCATGACTGGCCTGCCGGCCTGGCCCCGGCCTACATGCACTGGCGCGGGCTGAACACGCCGACCCTGTTCACCATTCACAACCTTGCCTACCAGGGCGTGTACAGCCGCGGCTGCAGCCCGGAGCTGGCGATCCCTGACCATGCCATGCAGCAGGAAGGCATGGAGTTCTACGGCAAGCTGTCGTTTCTCAAGGCAGGCCTGGCCTACTCCAGCCACATCACCACGGTCAGCGCCACGTATGCCCGCGAAATCACCACGCCCGAATTTGGCTGCGGCCTGGACGGTTTCCTGGCCAGCAAGGCCCAGCAAGGCCTGCTCGGTGGCATCCCCAACGGCATCGACGAAAGCTGGGATTCGGCCACCGACACGCACCTGCAGCACAACTTCAGTATCAACGACTGGGAGGGCAAGGCGCGCAATGCCGAGGAGGTCCGCCGCCTGTTCGAACTTGAGCCGTCCGAAGGCCCGCTGTTCGCGGTGGTTTCGCGGCTGGTCTTCCAGAAAGGGCTGGACCTGACCCTGGGCGTGGCGGACTACATCGTCGAACAAGGTGGGCAGATCGCGATCATTGGCCGGGGCGAGCCGGAAGAAGAACAGGCCATGAGTGAGCTGGCGGTGCGCCACCCAGGCCGCATCGGTGTGCGTATTGGTTTCAACGAAACCGACGCCAGGCGCATGTTCGCTGGCAGCGATTTCCTGCTGATGCCGTCACGCTATGAACCCTGCGGCCTGAGCCAGATGTATGCGCAGCGCTTTGGCTCATTGCCGGTGGCGCGCAACACCGGTGGGCTGGCCGACACCATCGAGAATGGCGTTACCGGGTTCCTGTTCGACGAGTCCACGGTGCAGAGCTACCGCGAAGCGCTGAGCCGCGCCTTCTATGTATACGGCAAGAAAAACCTGCTCAATGCCATGCGCTGCCTGTCGATGACCCAGCCGTTCAACTGGTGCCAGGCGGTCGAACCCTATGCCCGCCTCTACGAGGACCTGGTCAAGCAGACACAGCTGAGCCACTACTGAGCAGGAGAATCGAAGATGCACAGGCATGGCGCACACCTGCTGGACGCCACGTCGGCGCGCTTCGCCCTGTGGGCGCCCGATGCGCGCAGCGTGAGCTTGGAACTGGAGCAGCAACCGCCCATCGCGTTGCTGCCCGCAGAGGATGGCTGGTACACGGGGGTCGCTCCGTGTCAGGCCGGTGACCGTTACCACTACCGTATCGATGGCACGCTGCAGGTGGCCGACCCAGCGTCGCGCTACCAGCCCGAGGGCGTGCAGGGGCCCAGCCAAGTGGTGGACACCCAGGCCTACGCCTGGCAACACCCGTGGCAGGGCCGGCCTTGGCACGAGGCAGTGATCCAGGAACTGCACGTCGGCGTGCTTGAGGGTTACGAAGGCGTTGCCCGCCACCTGCCACGCCTGGCCGAGTTAGGCATTAGCGCCATCGAGCTGATGCCCCTGGGGCAGTTCCCAGGCGAACGCAACTGGGGCTATGACGGTGTGCTGCCCTATGCACCACAACACAGTTACGGCAGCCCCGAGCAACTTTGTGCGCTGGTCGACCATGCCCACGGCCAGGGCCTGATGGTGCTGGTGGACGTGGTGTACAACCATTTCGGCCCCGACGGCAATTACCTGCACCAGTACGCCAGCCCGTTCTTCCGTGAAGACCGGCAGACACCCTGGGGGGCAGCCATCGACTTCCGTCGCCCGCAAGTGCGCGAATACTTCATCCAGAACGCCCTGATGTGGCTGTGCGACTACCGCTGCGATGGCCTGCGCCTGGACGCCGTGCATGCCATCGACCAACCTGACTTCCTCATCGAACTGGCACAGCGGGTACGTGCGGCAGTCGAGCCTGGGCGGCACGTGTGGCTGGTGCTGGAAAACGAACACAACCAGGCGTTTCTCCTCGAGCAGGGCTTTGATGCGCAGTGGAACGACGACGGCCACAACGCCCTGCACGTGTTGCTGACCGGCGAAACCGAAGGCTACTACGCCGATTACCAGGTGCAGCCGATCGACAAGCTGGCCCGCTGCCTGTCCGAAGGCTTCGTGTTCCAGGGGCAAGCCAACCGCCACGGCATACCGCGCGGCGAGCCCAGTGGGCACCTCGAGCCCAGCGCGTTCGTGCTGTTCCTGCAGAACCACGACCAGATCGGCAACCGCGCACTGGGCGAACGCCTGACCCGCCTGTGCCCACCTGCAGCCCTGCGAGCGGCCACCGGCCTGTTGCTGCTGTCGCCGATGATCCCGCTGCTGTTCATGGGCGATGACGATGGCAGCTGTCGGCCCTTCTTGTTCTTTACCGATTTTCACGACGCGCTGGCCGATGCCGTGCGCGAAGGCCGGCGCGGCGAGTTCGCCCATTTCGCGGCATTCGCCGACCCTGAACAGCGCGAACGCATCCCCGACCCCAATGCCGAGCAGACCTTCGAAGCCTCCAGGCCCCAGCGCAAAGAGGTGATCGCCGGCTGGCACGGCCTCTATCAGCAGTTGCTCGACCTGCGTCGGCAGCATGTCATCCCCCACCTGCCCGGCAGCCGCGCCCTGGGCGCCCAGGTGCTGGGCGACAAGGCGCTGAGCGCACGTTGGCGCCTTGGCAACGGCACTGTGCTGCGCATCGACCTGAACCTGGCCGCCACGCCGCAACCCACGACACTGCCCGCTGCCGAGCACCGCCTGTTCGACAGCAGCGACACCCAGCACCCCGACACCGCACTGTCCGCGTACAGCTGCGTGATCAGCCTGCTTGCACCTGGCCAGGAGAGCCCATGAGCGAAAACGCCCTGCACCGCTTGGCCGCCCGCGTCGGGCTGGCCCGCGACTGGATCGACGCCAACGACCGACCCCAACAGGTAACCGATGAGGTACTGCGCAAGGTACTCGAGGGGCTGGGCCATCCGGCCAGTGATGACAGCGCCCTGCGCGCCAGCCTGCAAAGCGTCGAGGCCGCCGAAGACAGCCAACACCTGCCGCCGCTGCTGACCGCCGACCTGGGCAGGCCAGTGGCGCTGGCGCGCTACTTCAGCCCAGGCGCCGCCGTGCGCTGCACCCTGGAAGATGAAAGCGTACGGGAGCTCGCCCTCGACACCCAGGCTCGCCTGCCCGGTGATCTGCCAGTGGGCTACCACCGTGTCCAGATCGAAGGCCGCACGTTCACCTTGGCCGTAGCCCCGCAGCGCTGTTACAGCCTGGAGGATGCCGTCGAGCAATCCCCCCCACGCTGCTGGGGCCTGGCGGTCCAGCTTTACAGCCTGCGCCGCCCAGGCGATGGCGGTTATGGCGATTGCCTGGCATTGGAACAACTGGCCCGCAGCGCCGCCGAGCGCGGCGCCGATGCCTTGGCGATCAGCCCGATCCATGCGCTGTCGATGGTCGACCAGCAGCACTACAGCCCCTATTCACCCTCCAGCCGACTGCTGCTCAACACCCTCTACGCCAGCCCCGCCGCAGTGCTGGGCGAGCGCGCCGTGCGCATGGCGATCGAAAGCTGCGGGCTTGAGCAACTGCTCGAAGCGCTGGAGCAGCGCCCGCTGGTTGACTGGCCTCAGGCCGTCGATGCCCGCTTGCGCCTGCTCGAGGCGCTGTACCAGGACTTCAGCCAGGGCGACCACCCTCAACGCAAAGACTTCGACAGTTTTCGCAAGGCGGGCGGCCAGGCCCTGGAGCACCATTGCCGCTTCGAAGTGCTGCAGGCCCACGCCGTGAGCCACGGCCTGGGGGCCGACTGGCGCAACTGGCCCAGCGCCTGGCACGACCCATACCACCCGGAGGTGGAGGCCTTCGCCAACAGCCACCCGGCCAAGGTAGAGTTTCATGCGTTCTGCCAATGGCTAAGCGAACGCAGCGTGCAGCGCGCTCAGGAGGCCGCACGCGGCAATGGCATGGCGGTGGGCCTGATCGCCGACCTGGCGGTGGGTGCCGACGGTGCCGGCAGCCAGGCCTGGAGCCGTCAGGATGAGCTGCTGGCCAACCTCAAGGTCGGCGCCCCGCCCGACATCCTCAACCGCGCAGGCCAAGACTGGGGGATCTGCGCATTCTCCCCCGAAGGCCTCAAGCGCAACGGCTACCGTGCATTCATTGAAATGTTGCGGGCCAACCTGGCCCATGCCGGTGGGCTGCGCATCGACCACGCCATGGGCCTGCGCCGTTTGTGGCTGATCCCGCGCGGCTGCAAGCCCAGCGAAGGTGCCTACCTGAACTTCCCGCTGGAAGACTTGCTGCGCCTGCTGGCCCTGGAGTCGGTACGCCACCAGGCAATCATCCTTGGCGAAGACCTCGGCACGGTGCCGGCAGGCCTGCGGGAACAACTGGCAGACAAGGCCGTGCTGGGCATGCGCGTACTGCCTTTCGAACAAACCCAGCCCGGCCACTTCACACCGCTTCTGGACTGGCCGGACAACGCCCTGGCCACCACCGGGACCCATGACCTGGCGCCTCTGGCCGGCTGGCTGCAAAGCCGCGACATTGACTGGAGCCACCGCCTGCAACTGATCGACACCACCACCGAACAACACTGGCGCCAAACCCGCCAGGCCGAGCAAAACGGCCTGCGCCGCACCCTGGAAAGCAACTATGGCCCACAACCGGACGATGATGCCTTGATCGATGCTGCCATCCGCTACGTCGGCCACACCCGCGCGCCGCTGGTGCTGATTCCGCTGGAAGACCTGCTCGGCAACGACGAGCAACCCAACTTGCCCGGCACCACCGAGGGCCACCCCAACTGGCGCCGACGCTTTGCCGTGCCAGCCCGTGAACTGCTCGACGATGAAGACGCCGCGCGCCGCCTGGAGCTGCTGGCCCAAGCGCGCGAACAAGCCTGGGAGCGTGACCGATGAAACCCTTGACCGCGACCCTGCGCCTGCAACTTCACAGTGACTTCACCCTCGACGATGCCCTGCCCCTGGTGCCCTATTTCGCCCAGTTGGGCATCAGCCACCTGTACGCTTCCCCCCTGCTCAAGGCCCGCGCAGGTTCGCGCCACGGCTACGATGTGGTCGACCCTACCCAGGTCAACCCGGAGCTCGGCGGCGAGGCGGCCCTGCAACGCCTGGTCGCTGCCTTGCGCCAGCACGGCATGGGGCTGATCCTCGACACCGTGTCCAACCACATGGCGGTGGGGGGGGCGGATAACCCGTGGTGGCAAAGCCTGCTGGCCTGGGGGCGACGCAGCCCTTATGCAACGTTCTTCGACATCCAGTGGCACTCCAGCGACCCGCTACTGGCTGGCCAGCTGTTGTTGCCGTTTCTTGGCAGCGACTACGGTGCAGCGCTGAAAAACGGCGATATCCCGCTACAGTTCGATGCCGAGCACGGCGTGCTGCAGGTCGCCCACTACGAGCACCGTTTTCCAATCTGCCCGATCGATTACGGCTGGATCCTGTCACTAAGCCCCACGCCCGCGCTGCAAGCCCTGGCCGAGCATTTCACTGCCCTGGGCGACGCGCCCGAGCCCTTGGCTGCGGCGGTGCCGTTGCAGGCCGAGCTGGCGCGCCTGGTAGGCGAAGGCGCCGACCTGGCGTCTGCCTTGGTGGCCTTCGACAGCCGCAGCGAAAACGGCCTGAAACGCCTGCACCTGCTGCTCGAGCGCCAGACCTACCGCCTGGCCAGCTGGCGCACGGCCGCCGACGACATCAACTGGCGGCGCTTCTTCGACATCAACGAACTGGGCGGCCTGCGGGTGGAGCGCTCGGAGGTGTTCGAGGCCACCCATGCCAAGCTGTTCGAGCTGATCGAGCGCGGCCTGGTGGACGGCCTGCGGATCGACCACATCGACGGCTTGGCCGACCCGCGCGGCTACTGCCGCAAACTGCGCCGGCGGGTCGATAGCCTGCTCGCCCGGCGCCCCCTGGCGGCGGCGCTGGAGCACTTCCCGATTTACGTGGAAAAGATCCTGGGCAGCGGCGAGCACCTGCACCGTGACTGGCTCACCGACGGTACCACCGGCTACGAGTTCATGAACCAGGTGTCGCTGCTGCAGCACGACCCGGCGGGCGAAGCGCCGCTGACCGAACTGTGGGCCACTGTCAGCGAGCGCCCGGCATTTGCCGAAGAGGTACGCCTGGCCCGCCACTTGGTGCTCAATGGCACCCTCGCCGGCGACTGCGAATCGGTGGCCCAGGCCCTGCTGCAGGTGGCGCGCGACGACCTGATGACCCGCGACCTGACCCTCGGCGCCATCCGCCGTGCATTACAGGCGCTGGTTGCGCACTACCCGGTGTACCGCACCTACTTCAATGCCTGCGGCCGCCCGGCAGAGGATGAACGTTTCTTCCAGCAGGCCTTGAGCAATGCCCGCCAGGACCTCGGTGAAGCCGACTGGCCACTGCTCGAGCAGCTCGAACAATGGCTGGGTGGCCAACCTTGGCGCTCGCTGCCACCGGGCCGGCCACGCAAGCACCTGCGCCATGCCTGCGTGCGCTTTCAACAGCTCACTGCACCCAGCGCCGCCAAGGCTGTGGAAGACACCAGCTTCTACCGCTCTGCCCGACTGCTGTCGCGCAACGACGTCGGCTTCGAGGCCGAGCGCTTCAGTGCCGGCCCCGAGTATTTCCACAACGAAGCCCAGCGGCGCCTGCGTGACTTCCCCGACAACCTGTTAGCCACCGCTACCCATGACCACAAGCGCGGCGAGGACACCCGTGCGCGCCTGGCGGTGTTGAGTGAGCGCGGTCCCTGGTTCGCCAGCCGGGTAGAGCACTGGCGCGAGCTGGCCGCCCCCCTGCGCGCGCAGCTGGACGATGGCTTGGCGCCGAGCCCGGGCGATGAATTGCTGCTGTTACAGACGCTGCTTGGCAGTTGGCCCCTGACGCTCGACCTGAACGACGCCAACGCCTTGCAGCAGTACGCCGAACGTATCCGCCAATGGCAACAGAAGGCGCTGCGCGAGGCTAAGCTGCGCAGCAGCTGGAGCGCGCCGAATGAGGCCTATGAAGGCGCCTGTGCAGCCTACATCGATGGAGTGTTGCTCGGTCGCGAAAACCAGCAACTGCGCCAGTCACTGGCCGATGCCGCGCAGTTGATTGCCTGCCCCGGCGCCGTCAATGGCTTGGCTCAGGCGCTGCTGCGCATGACCGTGCCTGGCGTGCCCGATCTGTACCAGGGCAATGAGTACTGGGATTTCAGCCTGGTCGACCCGGACAACCGTCGCCCTGTGGACTACGCTTGCAGGCGTCGCACCCTGGACGACGCCACGCCACCCATCGAGCTGCTCACGCATTGGCGCGACGGCCGTATCAAACAGGCCTTGGTTTCGCGGGTGCTGGACTGCCGCCAGGCGCATGCCGAACTGTTCCGGCGCGGTGCCTACCTGCCGCTGAGCGTTCAGGGCCGGCACGCCGACAAAGTAGTGGCCTTTGCCCGCCTGGGTGAAGGCGAACGCGCCATCGTTGTTGCCCCGCGCCTGGCCAGCGGCCTGCTGGGCGGCGCCTCCGTACCGTTGATCCCGGCACAGAACTGGGACGATACCCGGGTGATTTTGCCGTTTGCCTTGTCGCCTGCCAACTCGACGGGACTTTTTCCCAGCGCTGCGGTCAGCCCTTCAAAGGAGCTGATGTTAAGCGCCGTGCTGTCGGAATTTCCGGTCAATGTGTTGATACAACAATCTTGAGCATCAGGAGCGTCATGATGAGTGTCGATGAGAAACGAATCCGCGAATTCGCCTACCAGATCTGGGAGTCGGAAGGTAAACCTGAGGGCGAGGAGGAACGCCACTGGGAAATGGCCCGCAAGCTGGCCGAGGCCGAGGCGCTGGCACCCAAGGCTGCACCGCGCAAGAAGGCACCTGCCAAGCCCAAGGCGTCTGCAGAGCCCAAGGCAGCCGCCAAGCCCAAGGCGCCTGCCGAGCCCAAGGCAGCAGCGTTGCCCGGTGTGAAACCGGCCGCTGCGAAAAAGCCCAGTGCAGTGAAAAAGACCGCCGCAGACTGAGCCTGTAGCGGCCTTATCGCCGACAAGGCGGCCCCACAGATACACCGGTGATCCTTTGATGACAGCGGGTTTGTGTGGGAGCCGGCCCGCCGGCGACAGGCCGCTACTGTTGCAACTTCTCCCCCTTTATACGGCCATCCGAGGACTGCCATGAGCCCCCGCACCCCAAAGAAAAATCGCTCCGTCGCGCCTTCGCGCATTCGCGAAGGCATGCCTTTCCCCCTCGGCGCCACGTGGGACGGCCTGGGGGTCAACTTCGCGCTGTTCTCGGCCAACGCAACCAAGGTCGAACTGTGCCTGTTCGACTCCACCGGCGAGAAAGAGCTCGAGCGCATCGAACTGCCCGAGTACACCGATGAGATCTACCACGGCTACCTGCCCGACGCCCACCCCGGGCTGGTCTACGGCTACCGTGTGTACGGGCCCTACGAGCCGGAGAACGGCCACCGCTTCAATCACCACAAGCTGCTGATCGACCCTTATGCCAAACAGTTGGTCGGTAGCCTGAAGTGGTCCGAGGCCCTGTTCGGCTACACCATTGGTCACCCCGACGGCGACCTGTCGTTCGATGAGCGTGATAGCGCGCCCTTCGTACCCAAATGCAAGGTCATCGACCCGGCATTCACCTGGGGACGCGACCAGCGGGTACAGATCCCTTGGGAGCGCACGATCCTGTACGAAGCGCACACCCGCGGCATCAGCATGCGCCACCCCGCCGTGCCGGAAGCCTTGCGCGGCACCTTCGCGGGCCTGGCCAACGACGAGTTGCTCAAGCACATCAAGGACCTGGGCGTGTCGAGCATCGAGCTGCTGCCAATCCATGCCTTTGTCAACGACCAGCACCTGCTCGACAAGGGCCTTAACAATTACTGGGGCTACAACAGCATCGCCTTTTTTGCACCGCACCCACGCTACCTGGCCAGTGGCAAGATCGCCGAGTTCAAGGAAATGGTCGCGCACCTGCACGATGCGGGCCTGGAGGTGATTCTGGATGTGGTCTACAACCACACCGCCGAAGGCAACGAGCGCGGCCCTACCCTCTCCATGCGCGGTATCGACAACGCCTCGTACTATCGGCTGATGCCCGATGACAAACGCTACTACATCAACGACTCCGGCACCGGCAACACCCTCGACCTCAGCCACCCGTGCGTGCTGCAGCTGGTGACCGACTCGTTGCGCTACTGGGCCGGCGAAATGCATGTGGACGGCTTCCGCTTCGACCTGGCGACCATTCTTGGCCGTTACCATGACGGCTACAGCGAACGTCACGGTTTCCTCGTCGCCTGCCGCCAGGACCCGATGCTCAGCCAGGTCAAACTGATCGCCGAGCCTTGGGACTGCGGCCCCGGTGGCTACCAGGTGGGGAACTTCGCCCCAGGCTGGGCTGAATGGAACGACCGTTTTCGCGATACCGTTCGCGCGTTCTGGAAAGGCGACGAGGGCCAGTTGGCCGACTTTGCCTCGCGCATGACCGCCTCCGGTGACATGTTCAACAACCGTGGCCGACGCCCCTACGCCTCCGTCAACTTCGTTACCGCTCATGATGGCTTCACACTGCGCGACCTGGTGTCGTACAACAGCAAGCACAATGAAGACAACGACGAGAACAACCAGGACGGCACCGACAACAACCTGTCATGGAACTGCGGCGCCGAAGGCCCCACTGACGACCCCGAGATCAACGCGCTGCGCATGCGCCAGATGCGCAACTTCTTCGCCACGCTGCTGCTGGCCCAAGGCACGCCGATGATCGTCGCCGGTGACGAATTCAGCCGCACCCAGCACGGCAACAACAACGCCTACTGCCAGGACAGCGAGATCGGCTGGGTCAACTGGGACTTGGACGAGCAAGGCAAGGAGCTGCTGGCCTTTGTCAAACGCCTGACCCGCCTGCGCCTGGCCTACCCGGTGCTACGCCGCTCGCGTTTTCTGGTTGGCGACTACAACGAAGCCATCGGCGTCAAAGATGTCACCTGGTTGGCACCGGACGGCAACGAGATGAGCGTCGAGCAATGGGAAGATCCCCATGGCCGCTGCCTGGGCATGCTGATCGACGGGCGAGCGCAGGTCAGTGGCATCGCCCGGCCAGGCGCGGAGGCAACCGTGCTGCTGATCGTCAACGCCCACCATGACACGGTGCCATTCCTGTTACCGGCTGTGCCTGAAGGCGACTACTGGAGCTGCCTGGTGGACACCGACCGGCCGGAGCTGCGCAAGGGCCAGCACCTGCAGTTCGACAGTACCTTCGAGGTCACCGGGCGCTCATTCCTGCTGATGGTGTTGCAGCACGAGGAGGACTGAACGCAAGCGATGAAGGCCGGTCCTAGGTAATAGTTGCCCCGCCGAACCTCTGGCAACGGGCTGACCCGCGAAGACGTTGGTGACACAACTGGCGTATTCGCGGGCCCTGCCCACTGAGGTTGGGTGGTGTTTTCAGTCAGGACAAACAGGAGCCAACGTGAAGCTCGAAACCGGCAGTCCAGGTTTCGCCAACGTCAGCCAGGCGCCCGCCGTGCATCGCCTGCGGGTATTGACGGTCAATACCCACAAGGGTTTCACCGCGTTCAACCGGCGCTTCATCCTGCCGGAACTGCGCGAAGCGGTGCGCAGTACCCAGGCCGATATCGTCTTCCTTCAGGAAGTGCTTGGCAGCCACGACCGACACGCCACGCGCTACCCCGGCTGGCCGCAGACCTCGCAATACGAATTTCTTGCCGACAGCATGTGGAGCGACTTCGCCTACGGCCGCAATGCGGTCTACCCCGACGGCCACCACGGTAATGCACTGCTGTCCAAATACCCCATCATCGAGCACCGCAACCTCGACGTGTCGATCACCGGGCCGGAACGTCGGGGCCTGTTGCATTGCATCCTCGATGTACCCGGCAAGCAACAGGTGCATGCGATCTGCGTGCACCTGTCATTGCTTGAAAGCCACCGGCAAAAACAGCTGCACCTGCTACGACAACTGCTCGATGCGCTGCCCGAGGATGCCCCGGTGATCATTGCCGGTGACTTCAACGACTGGCAACTGCGAGGCAACCGCACCTTGGGCCTGCAGCGCGACCTGCACGAGGCTTTCGAGCGCCATCACGGCCTGCTCGCCCGCACCTACCCTGCCCGCTTGCCCCTGCTGCGCCTGGATCGGATTTACCTGCGCAATGCCGATAGCCATGCGCCGCAGATTCTGGCGCACAAACCTTGGACGCACCTTTCCGACCATTTGCCGCTGGCGGTTGAAGTGCACCTGTAACAATGATTCGGCATAGCAGCCTGGCGGCAAATAGCGAAGCGGGCTATCCCACCGGCATTTGTTCGTGAAATCAACGGGATGATAGCGAATACGCAGGCGCCACGAACCTTTCACGCTTTCTTGACGCAACCCCCGTCCTCTCCTTAGCTGAACAGTATCACTCGCAATAAAACGTTGCGCCGGGCCTCTAGCTCGCGCCTTCGTGCGCGCTCGCGAACGCTGGCGTGCTGGTTTGGGTCGCCCTCTGTTTTTGTCGTACAGCTCGTGACAACAGGCCAGACCTTGGCTGTACAACAAAAACAGAGGAGATCCGCCATGAAAAGAACCTCGAATCCGCTGCGCTTCGATCGTATTTTCTACGCGGTTTCCACGTCGATGCTTCTGGCAACCCCGGTGGAAACCTTCGCGTTCGAATTGCGGGACGACCCCGGCTCGCCCGGCTTCCTGCAGCAATCGGCGGTGCCGCACCTGTCGCTTGACCCCGTCAGCGCCAGTGGCCTGAACCAGGGCATGTTGACGGCGTTTTCCGACAAGATGGGACAACGCCATGGTCAGGCGGTGCCCGACCTGATGGCCAGCCAGTGGACGCAGTTCTTCCCCGGTTCCCCTCGCCCTGGCGCACAAGCACCCGACCAACTGGAAACGCCCAGCCAGCAACTGCTGATTGGCCCGGACCTGTTCGTGCGTGAGACGGGCGACGGTAACGTACACCGCGCCGGGATTTTCGTTGGCCATAACAACTTGCAAAGCAGCTTCAGCGGCACCCGCCCGCTGCTGGGCGACAAGCAGCGCAATGCGGTCAACCTCAGCGGCGAGAGCTTGGGCGTGTATTGGAGCATGACCCATGAACAGGGTTGGCACCTCGATGCCGTGGCGATGGGCTCGCGAATCGATGTGATGGGCCGCGGCGACAGCGGCAAGCGCCTGGATGACTCCGGCCACGCGATGACCTTTTCCGTTGAGGGTGGCTACCCGATCCGCCTGGGCGGCAGTTGGGTGATCGAACCCCAGGCCCAGTTGATCAACCAGCAGTTCTTCCCGGGCAACCAGGTGCAGGCTGACACCTTGAAAGCCTTCGACAGCCAGCCCAGCTGGAGTGGGCGCGTGGGTGCCAAGCTGTCCGGACGCTACGAAGTGCGAGGGATGCCCATCGAGCCCTATGTACGAACCAACGTCTGGTACGACTTCAGCAACGCCGACGAGGTCAAGCTGGACCAGGTCGACAAGATCTCGAGTTCGCGCTATTCGACCACGGTGGAATTGGGGTTGGGCCTGGTGGCACGGGTGACGCCTTCGGTGGCGTTGTTTGTCAGTGCCGATTACAGCAGCGATGTGGATGACAATGACTTGAATGGGTTGATCGGTAGCCTGGGTGTACGGATGCGCTGGTGAGCCCGTTCCGGCCGCTTCGCGGGCTGCCCCGCAAAGCGGCCGGGCCAGACTACCCATCAGGCCGGCTTCATCACCAGCACCCCGAGCGGCGGCAGGTTCAGGGCCAGCGACAGCGGCTGGCCATGGCTGGCAACCTGCTCGCTCTCCACCGCCCCCAGGTTGCCCACATTGGACCCGGCATACAGCCCGGCGTCACTGTTGAGCAGTTCCTGCCAGCGCTCGCCGAACGGCACACCGATCCGGTACCCCTCACGCGGCACCGGGGTGAAGTTGGCCACCACCAGCAGCGGTTCGCCCTGGCTGCTCCAGCGCAGCCAGGCGTACACGCAGTTGTGCGCGTCATCGCCAATCAACCACTGGAAGCCCTGGGGCTGGCAATCCTGCTCGTGCAGGGCTGGCAGCTCGCGATACAGGCGGTTGAGGTCACTCACCAGGCGCTGCACGCCTTGGTGCTCAGGGTATTGCAACAGGTACCAGTCCAACTGCTGATCATGGTTCCACTCACGCCACTGGCCGAATTCACAACCCATGAATAGCAGCTTCTTGCCGGGGTGGGTCCACATGAACGTCAGGTAAGCACGCAGGTTGGCAAACTTCTGCCAGCGGTCACCCGGCATTTTGTCGATCAGCGAATGCTTGCCATGCACCACTTCATCGTGGGAAATGGGCAGGATGAAATGTTCGGAGTAGGCGTAGATCAGGCCGAAACTCATTTCATTGTGGTGGTAGGTACGGTGGATGGGGTCGTTCTGGATGTAATGCAGGGTGTCGTGCATCCAGCCCATGTTCCATTTGTAGGCAAAGCCCAGGCCCCCTTGCTGGGTCGGCTGGCTGACGCCGGGCCACGCCGTGGACTCTTCGGCGATGATCAGTGCGCCAGGGGCTTCGAGTGCCGCCACGCCGTTGAGGTGGCGGATGAAGTCAATGGCCTCCAGGTTCTCGCGCCCGCCGTGGCGGTTGGGCACCCATTCGCCCGCCTTTCGTGAATAATCGCGATACAGCATCGAGGCCACCGCATCGACACGCAGGCCGTCGATATGGAAGTGCTTGAGCCAGTGCAGCGCCGAGGCCAGCATGAAGCCACGCACTTCATTGCGGCCCAGGTTGTAGATCAGCGTGTTCCAGTCCTGGTGAAAGCCCTCCAGGGGGTTGTCGTATTCGTACAACGCCGTGCCGTCAAAGCGCGCCAGGCCATGTTCATCGGTGGGGAAATGCGCCGGCACCCAGTCGAGGATCACGCCGATGCCGCCTTGGTGGCAGGCATCGATGAACGCTGCGAAATCTTCTGCCGTGCCATAGCGCGAGGTGGGTGCGAACATCGACAAAGGCTGGTAGCCCCAAGAGCCCCCGAACGGGTGTTCCATGATCGGAAGCAGCTCGATGTGGGTAAAGTTGAGCTGTTGCACGTATGGCACCAGGCGTTCGGCCAGTTCACGCCAGTTGTAGAAACGCGACACTTCGCCCAGGTCATCCAGCTCGCACTGCCAGGAACCGGCGTGCAGCTCGTAGATTGACAGCGGCGCGCTGTAGGCGTGGCGCTGCGCGCGCTGCTCCATCCATTCATGGTCCTGCCAGGGGTGGCTGAGCTCGCCGGCCACCTTCGACGCGGTGCTGGGCGGCAGTTCGGTGGCGCGGGCCAGCGGGTCGGCCTTGAGCGGCAGCACGCCTTCCTTGCCCAGCACTTCGAACTTGTAGGTTTCGCCGACCCCTAGGCGAGGGATGAACAGTTCCCATACACCCGCACCATGGCGCAGGCGCATCGGGTGGCGGCGGCCGTCCCAGTTGTTGAAGTCGCCGACCACTGAAACCCGCCGCGCATTCGGCGCCCACACCGAGAAACATACACCGTCGACGCCATCGACCTGAGTCGGTTGCGCACCAAAGCGCCCGGACAGGTCACGGTGGTTGCCTTCGGCGAACAGGTGCAGGTCAACGTCACCCAGCTGCGGGCCGAAGCTGTACGGGTCCTCGGTGACCTGCTCGCCACCGGCCCAGCCGATGTGCAGCAGGTACGCCTGTGCGTCATCCAGGCGCGCCGTGAACAGGCCCGGCAGGCTGCCTTGGACCATTTCCGCGAGCACGCGGCCATCATGGCGGGAAAGGATCCGGGCGCTCAGGGCCGTGGGCAGGAACGCCCGCACCCACACGCCGCCCGCGCCATCGTCATGGGGGCCAAGTACGGCAAAAGGATCAGCGTGCTCGGCGCGGGCAAGGGCATCGAGCTCCCGCTGCCGAAGGCCACCGTTATCACGCGTGGTTGCATTCATCTATGACTCTCCCCAGGTACTGATCAGGCCATGCAGGCCATGCAAAGGCACGGCCAGCCAGCTCGGACGGTTTTCGGCTTCGTAAGTGATCTCGTAGGCAGCCTTTTCCAGGCAGAACAGCTCCAGTGCCGCGCGCTCGCCCTCGGCCTGTTGCCAGGCGTGGGGCATCGCGGCGGTGGCCAGGCCATAGGCTTCGACGAAGGCGTGGCGGGACTGGTGCAGGTACTGCCGGGCGACCCGCTGACGAGCCTGCCGCGCCGCCTCGCAGAGGTCTACCGTCGAGGCGCTGCGCAGGACCATGGCAGCAGCATAGTCGAAGGAGCGCAGCACGCCGCTGACATCCTTGTACGGGCTGTGCTTGGCCCGGCGCTCGTCCAGCGGGCGCGAGGGTTCACCCTCGAAATCAATCAGGTAGGCATCGCCCTGCACGACCAGCACCTGGCCCAGGTGCAGGTCGCCATGCACGCGCATCAACAGGCCGCCCTGG
The DNA here is from genome assembly GCF_021602025.1 of Pseudomonas ceruminis. GTDB lineage: Bacteria > Pseudomonadota > Gammaproteobacteria > Pseudomonadales > Pseudomonadaceae > Aquipseudomonas > Aquipseudomonas ceruminis. Next base: position 63,058 of record NZ_BQHW01000008.1, on the reverse strand, counting down.
GCCAGGCCGGCGAGGTTGGCGATGTGCTGGGTGAGGCCGTCGCGTTGCTGCTGCAGGTCGTCGACCAGGGCCTGGCTGTCGCTGTCGAGGTGGTCGCGGTGCTGTACCAGCAGATCAAGGGCATGGTTGAGCTCGGCGCTGATCTGCCGGCTCCAGCGTTCGCTGTCCTCGTGATCGCTGGGCCGCGGCTGGAAGGCCGCATCGTCGGTGGGCGCGGCCAGCAACAGGTGCATTTCGCCCAGGCGCTGGCCGAGCAAGGCGGCAAAGCCGTTGAGTTCGGCCAGGGCATCGGTGTGTGCCTCGGTATCACTGCTGGACGGCTCCATCTCATCACGGATGGCGCGCTCCAGCGTGTTCTGGGTCCAGGCCCAGGCATCGCCCTGGTTGCTCAGGTAGCCCTGGGCGATCATCAGCAGGTGCGGGGCGTTGGCCTCGTCCACACGGCTGACCCACGCCAGCAACGGCGAGATATTGGCAAAACCGGCAGCGGTAAGGTAGGCGCTCATCTCCAGTTCTGGGTGGATGCCTGGGTTGACCCGGCGGATCAGCTTGAGTACCAGGCGGTCGCCGACCACCACCGAGCTGTTGGATTGCTCGGCGCTCAGGTAGCGCACGGTGCTGTCCTGCGTGAGCTCCAGGCCAGCCAATTGCCCGGTGCAGGCGAAGCGCAGTTCGCCCTGAGCGTTGCCGCACGGCACGCGCATGCCGTCCTGGCAGGCGCGCAGCACAGCGCGGATGAACGGCTCAAGCACGAAGGCATCGGTGATCAGGCCAACCTGCCGGCCACGCCGCACCCTGGAAAGCGCAAGTTGTTGCGGCAGGGCACTGGCGATCTGTTCTTCAGGCAAGAACCCGAACGGCAACTGGTACTGGTTGGCCACACCCTCGCTGAGCACTTCGATTTCGCTGAGCAGCACCGGTGTGGTGGCGGTGTTCAAGCGCACGCCATAACGCAGACGCACCTGGTCGATCGGCCCTTCCTTGCCAGCGAACCAACGCCGCTTGGGCAGGTACTGCGGCAGGATCGCCTCTTGCAGGGTATCGCGCGAAGGCGCTTCGAGCAGCTCCTCCATACGTTTGCGTAGCACCAATGTAGTCAATTCCGGCAACCCCTCAGTAGGTTGAACGTGCCAGCTGGGCATGCGGTCATGGGACGCCAGCAGGAACCAGTAGAAGGCATAGGGCGGCAAGGTCAGCAGAAACGGCAACTGGCCGATCGGCGGGAAGGCGCTGCCACCGAGCATCTCCACCGGCACCTTGTCGGCGTATTGCGACAGGTCGAGCTCGGCGGCTTGCGCGGCCCGGGAAACGTTGGCGACGCAGAGGATGACTTCGCTGTTGCCTTCGGCGTCGGTGTACTCGCGGATGTACGCCAGGATGCGCCGGTTGCTGGGCGTGAGGGTGCGCAGGCTGCCGCGGCCGAAGGCTTTCTGCTGGTTGCGCACCGCCAGCAGGCGGCGGTTCCAGTTGAGCAGCGAATGGGGGTCGTGGGACTGGGCCTCGACGTTGACCGTCTGGTAGCCGTACAACGGGTCCATGATCGGTGGCAGCACCAGGCGCTGCGGGTCGGCCTTGGAGAAGCCGCCATTGCGGTCGGGTGACCACTGCATGGGGGTGCGCACGCCGTCGCGGTCACCCAGGTAGATGTTGTCACCCATGCCCAGTTCATCCCCGTAATACAGGGTGGGCGTGCCGGGCATCGACAGCAGCAAACTGGTGAGCAGCTCTATACGCCGGCGATCGCGCTGCAGCAATGGCGCCAGGCGCCGGCGGATGCCGAGGTTGATGCGCGCGCGGCGGTCTTCGGCGTAGTAGTTCCACAGGTAGTCGCGTTCGCGGTCGGTGACCATCTCCAAAGTCAGCTCATCATGGTTGCGCAGGAAGATCGCCCACTGACAGTTGGCGGGAATTTCCGGGGTCTGGCGCAGGATGTCGGTGATCGGAAAGCGGTCTTCCATGGCCAGGGCCATGTACATGCGCGGCATCAATGGGAAGTGGAAGGCCATGTGGCACTCGTCGCCGGCGCCCTCGCCAAAGTAGGGGCGAGTGTCTTCGGGCCACTGGTTGGCCTCGGCCAGCAGCATGCGATCGGGGTAGTTGGCGTCGATCTCGGCGCGAATGGCCTTGAGCACCTTGTGGGTCTCGGGCAGGTTCTCGTTGTTGGTGCCGTCACGCTCGATCAGGTACGGGATGGCATCCAGGCGTAGGCCATCGACGCCAAGGTCGAGCCAGAAGCGCATGACCCCGATCACCGCCTTGAGCACCTGCGGGTTGTCGAAGTTCAGGTCTGGCTGGTGCGAGTAGAAACGGTGCCAGAAGTACTGCCCGGCCACCGGGTCCCAGGTCCAGTTGGACTTCTCGGTATCGAGGAAAATGATCCGCGTGCCGTCGTATTTCTGGTCGTTGTCGGACCACACATAGAAGTCCCGGGCCTTGCTGCCACGCTTGGCATGGCGGGCGCGCTGGAACCAGGGGTGCTGGTCGGAAGTGTGGTTGATGACCAGCTCGGTGATCACCCGCAAGCCCCGCCTGTGCGCTTCGCCGATGAAACGCCTGGCGTCGGCCATGGTGCCGTAATCGGGGTGCACGGCCTTGTACTCGGCGATGTCGTAGCCATCGTCACGTCGCGGTGAGGGGTAGAACGGCAACAGCCAGAGGGTATTCACGCCCAGGTCGGCGATGTAGTCGAGCTTGCTGATCAACCCTGCAAAGTCGCCGATGCCGTCGTTGTTGGCATCGAAAAACGACTTGATGTGCAACTGATAGATCACGGCGTCCTTGTACCACAGCGGGTCGTCGATGAAGGCTGCCGGGCGTGAACGCTTGGCCATGGGTGACTCCTTTCAATTCTGCAAAAACCGTGGAGACTCATGTGGCTACTTTGCAGCCCATTCGCGGGGCAAGCCCGCTCCTACAACGAGAGCATTCATCCTTTGGGTGGGAGCGGGCTTGCCCCGCGAATGGGGCGCGCAGCGGTCCCTAGCCGGACTTCTCGATACGCCAGATGCCAAACGGCTGATGCCACGGCTCGATACGCATCCATTGGGTCTTGCCATGCCAGGTCCAGCGGTGCCCGTTCATCAGGTCCTCGCCTAGCGTGTCGGCATCGTCATCCAGCCCAAGCTCCCACAGCGGCAGCTCGAAGCTCGCTTCCTGGGCGTTGTGCGGGTCGAGGCTGATCGCCACGAGGATGTAATTGTCGCGCTCGGGCGTGCGCTTGGCGAAGTACAGGATGTTGTCGTTCCAGCAGTTGAAGAACGCCACGCCGAGATGGGTCTGCAAGGCGCGGTTCTGCCGGCGGATGCGGTTGAGCTGGGCGATCTCGGCGATGATGTTGCCGGGCTGGGTGAAGTCGCGCGGGCGGATCTCGTACTTCTCCGAGTCCATGTACTCCTCCTTGCCCGGCAGCGGCGTGGCCTCGCACAGCTCGAAGCCCGAATACATGCCCCACAAGCCAGACCCCATGGTCGCCAGCGCGGCGCGGATCAGAAAACCGGCACGCCCCGAGGTGTGCAGGAAGAACGGGTTGATGTCCGGCGTATTGACGAAGAAGTTCGGCCGGTAGCACTGGCTCCACGGCGGCTGGTTGAGCTGCTCGAAGTACTCGCGCAGTTCCTGCTTGGTATTGCGCCAGGTGAAGTACGTGTAGCTCTGCGCGTACCCAACCTTGCCCAGGCGTGCCATCATCGCAGGCTTGGTGAACGCCTCGGCGAGGAAAATCACCTCAGGGTACTGGGCACGCACATTGGCGATGAGCCATTGCCAGAATGGCAGCGGCTTGGTGTGCGGGTTGTCGACGCGGAAAGTGTTCACCCCCTCCTCGACCCACCCCACCACCACGTCGCGCAGGGCCAGCCATAGCGAGGGCACGGCCTCGGCAGCATAGAAATCGACGTTGACGATGTCCTGGTACTTTTTGGGCGGGTTCTCTGCGTAGCGGATGGTGCCGTCGGGGCGCCAGCTGAACCAGCCGGGGTGCTCCTTGAGCCACGGGTGGTCCTGGGAGCACTGGATGGCGAAGTCCAGGGCGATTTCCAGACCATGCTCGGCGGCAGCCGCGACCAGGCGGCGGAAATCCTCGCGGCTGCCCAACTCAGGGTGAATGGCGTCGTGTCCGCCTTCGGAGCTGCCAATGGCATAGGGACTGCCCGGATCGTTGGGCTCGGCCTGCAAGGCATTGTTACGGCCTTTGCGGTGCGTCCTGCCGATCGGATGAATGGGCGGGAAATACAGCACGTCAAAACCCATGTCGCGGATCATCGGCAGCCGCTCATGAACGTCGTTGAACGTGCCGTGGCGCTGGGGGCTGTCGGTGATCGAGCGGGGGAACAGCTCGTACCAACTGGCAAACTGCGCTGCCGGACGGTCAACGTCGACCGGGAATTCGACACTGCGGGTAAGGTAGCTGCGGTGTTCGGCTTCGGTCATCAGGCGCGTGGCGTCCGGGCCTAGCAACAAGGCCACCTGTTCGTCCACTGGCAGGTTTGGCAGGTGTGCCTGAAGCGCGCCGATCTGGTCGCGCAACACCCCTTCGCTGCGCTCGGCACCCTTGCCAAGCAGCAACCTGCCCTCCTCCAATTCGAGCGTGACGTCGACGCCGGCGTGGTACTTCTTCTCCAGGTCATGGCAATAGGTGGCGAACGGGTCGATCCAGGCCTCGACGCTAAACAGGTGCAGGCCCAGTTCCGTAGGCGTGAATTCAGCCAGCCACAGGTCGTTTCCCGGCGAATGCATGGGCACGCAATGCCAGCCTTGGCGCTTGGCCGGGCGCCAGTTGAGCATGACCGCCAGGCGGTCGTGCCCGTCGCTGTATACCTTGCTGCTGACGGCAACCGGCTGGCCACTGATGGCCTTGGCGGCAAAGGTGCCGCCGTCCAGTACCGGGGTGCTGTCTTCGATCACGATACGCGGCGCCAGCAGCGCCTGGGACAGGCTGATAGCCTGGTCCGGGTGATCGTTGGCCATCGGTACGCTTTCGAAGGGCTCGTTACGCGACATCGGTCCTGGCTCCCGGTTGGCATTGGCGGTAAGGATTCAGAGCGGCGGAGCTTGCGAGGGGTTCAAAAAAATTGAGCGAATGGCGCAGCCACCGAATCAAAGCTGCACCACCCCTTCATTCACCCCCGCGAGGTCAGGCCATGAACATTCCCATTCCACCGGAAACCCCCGATCCCAACATCGACGACCCTAGCTTGCCGCCACCTGTGCCGGAAGAAGAACCGGACGAACTGCCGATCAAGCCGACCGTACCGCCGACGGTGGGGGACCCACCGAGTGATGAACCGCCGGTGAAGGTCTGAGGTTCGGGCGCAACTGAGGGGCCTTATCGTCGGCAAGCCGGCGAGAGGGTCCGTCAAATCGCAGACAGTTCCTCCACACTGATCTCGCGCATGCGAAATTTCTGTACCTTGCCGGTTACCGTCATCGGGAACTCCTCGACGAAGCGAAAATGTCGGGGCACCTTGTAATGCGCGATGCGCGCCTTGCACCAGTCGTGCAACTCTTCGACCGTGGCGCTGTGCCCTGGGTGCAACTTGATCCAGGCCACCACCTCTTCCCCGTACCGGCTGCAGGGAATACCGACCACCTGCGCGTCCGCTACCGCCGGGTGAGTGTAGAAGAACTCCTCCAGCTCCCGTGGATAGATGTTCTCCCCACCGCGGATGATCATGTCCTTGTTGCGCCCGACGATGCGCACATGGCCGTGCGCGTCCATCACCGCCAGGTCGCCCGAATGCATCCACCCGGCCGGGTCGATGGCGTCTGCCGTGGCCTGCGGATTGTCCCAGTAGCCGAGCATCACGCTGTAACCACGGGTGCACAATTCGCCGATTTGGCCCCTGGGCACGATGCAGCCGTCGGCGTCCACCAATTTGTTTTCCAGCTGCGGCTGGGTGCGGCCGACGGTGGTCACGCGCAGCTCCAGGTCATCGTCTGGGCCGGTCTGCAGTGACACGGGGCTGGTTTCGGTCATGCCGTAGGCGATCTGCACTTCAGCCATGTGCATCTGGTCGATGACCCGGCGCATCACCTCGATCGGGCAGGTGGCACCGGCCATGATGCCGCTACGCAGGGTCGACAGGTCCATGCCTTGGCGGGCCGGATGGTCGAGCATTGCAATGAACATGGTCGGCACGCCGTACAGGATGCTGGCACGCTCCTCGGCCACGGCGCGCAGGGTGAGCTCGGCGTCGAAGGCGTCGTTGGGGTAGATCATGGTGCTGCCGTGGGTGATGCAGCCGAGGTTGGCCATGACCATGCCGAAGCAGTGGTACAGCGGTACCGGGATCACCATGCGGTCATGTGCGGTCAGGCCCAGGCTCTCGCCGACCATGAAGCCATTATTGAGAATGTTGTAATGGCTGAGCGTGGCCCCCTTGGGCGCCCCGGTGGTGCCGGAGGTGTACTGGATGTTCACCGGCTGGTCGAATTGCAGGCTTTGCTGGCGGGCAGTGCAGGCATCGGTCGAGGTCTGCCCTGCCCGCTCGGCCAATGCGTGCCAGGGCAGGAAGCCGGCAGGCGGGTTGGCGGCCAGGCTGATCACGCCGCGCAAGTCCGGCAGGCGCTCACTGGCCAGTTCACCTGGCGTGGCGCAGGCCAACTCTGGCACCAGTTCCTGGACCATGGCGTGGTAGTCAGATGTCTTGAAGGCATCGGCACACACCAGCCAGCGGCAGCCGGACTGACGCAACACATAGTCCAATTCGCCCACGCGATAGGCCGGGTTGATGTTAACCAGGATGGCGCCGACCTTGGCGCTGGCCAACTGCAAAATGCACCACTGGGCGCAGTTGGGCGACCAGATGCCGACACGGTCGCCGGTGTTCACGCCTAGGGCCATAAGCGCGCAGGCATGCATTTCGACCTGTTCGGCCAACTGCCGCCAGCTATAGCGCAGGCCTTGGTGGCGCGACACCAGCGCCTCGCCATCGGCACAGCGGGCCACCGTGGCATCGAACGCCTGGCCGATGGTCTGGGTCAGTAAGGCTCGGTCCTGGCGACCGCGGGTGTAGCTAGGTTGACTCATGGGTGTCCCTTCTTGTGGTTGTTCTGGGCACGGCTGAAGCAAGCGCAATTACTCTGGCGCAGATTTACGTTTACGTAAAGGTGATGAGCAGATTGACAGTGACCGAATGCAGGTTTACGTTAACGTAAAGGTGAAAACGGCACTACACTTCGCCCTACATTGCCACCTGTGGGAGCGGGCTTGCCCCGCGAAAGCGATCGTTCAGGCAATGACGGTCGCCCTGCCGACGCATTCGCGGGGCAAGCCCGCTCCCACAGGTGATGAGGTACGAACCGACGGTGCCATCCATATTTCAAGAACAAGAAGGTGCCCCCGCATGCATTACCCCTCCCTGAACTTCGCCCTGGGCGAAACCATCGACATGCTCCGTGACCAGGTGCGCACCTTTGTCGCTGCCGAACTGGCACCACGCGCCGCACAGATCGACCACGACAACCTGTTCCCCGCCGACATGTGGCGCAAGTTCGGCGACATGGGCCTGCTGGGCATCACCGTATCGGAAGAATACGGCGGCGCGGGCCTGGGTTACTTGGCCCACGTGGTGTCGATGGAAGAGATCAGCCGCGGTTCGGCGTCGGTGGCCCTGTCCTATGGCGCCCACTCCAACCTGTGCGTCAACCAGATCAACCGCAACGGTAGCCATGAACAGAAGCTCAAGTACCTGCCCAAGCTGATCAGCGGCGAGCACATCGGCGCCCTGGCCATGAGCGAACCCAATGCCGGCTCCGACGTAGTGTCGATGAAGCTGCGCGCCGAAAAGCGCGGCGACCACTACGTGCTCAATGGCAGCAAGACCTGGATCACCAACGGGCCCGACGCCAACACCTACGTGATCTACGCCAAGACCGACCTGGACAAGGGCGCCCATGGCATCACGGCGTTCATCGTCGAACGCGACTGGAAAGGTTTCAGCCGCAGCAACAAGTTCGACAAGCTGGGCATGCGCGGCTCCAACACCTGCGAGCTGTTCTTCGATGACGTCGAAGTGCCGCAGGAAAACATCCTCGGCCAGCTCAATGGCGGCGTGCGTGTGCTGATGAGCGGCCTGGACTACGAGCGCGTGGTGCTCTCCGGCGGCCCCACCGGCATCATGCAAAGCTGCATGGACCTGGTGGTGCCCTATATTCACGACCGCAAGCAGTTCGGCCAAAGCATCGGCGAGTTCCAGCTGATCCAGGGCAAGATTGCCGACATGTACACCCAGCTCAACGCCAGCCGCGCCTATCTGTACGCCGTGGCCCAGGCCTGTGACCGTGGCGAGACCACGCGCAAGGACGCGGCCGGGGTCATCCTCTACACCGCCGAACGCGCCACGCAAATGGCACTGGAGGCGATCCAGATTCTCGGTGGCAACGGCTACATCAACGAGTTCCCGGCCGGCCGCCTGCTGCGCGACGCCAAACTCTACGAGATCGGCGCCGGCACCAGCGAAATCCGCCGGATGCTGATCGGCCGCGAACTGTTCAACGAAACCCGCTGAGCACAAGGGACGGGCGCACATGGCTACCTTGCATACACAGATCAACCCGCGTTCGGCGCAATACGCCGGCAACAGCGCGGCCATGCTCGAACAGGTCCAGGCCCTGCGTGGCCTGATCGCCCACATTGCCCAGGGCGGCGGCCCCAAGGCCCAGGAACGGCACACCTCGCGCGGCAAGCTGCTGCCGCGTGAACGTATCGACCGCTTGCTCGACCCTGGGTCGGCGTTTCTCGAGATCGGCCAGTTGGCGGCCCACGAGGTGTATGGCGAAGACGTACCCGCCGCTGGCGTGATCGCCGGCATTGGCCGCGTCGAGGGCGTGGAATGCATGATTGTGGCCAACGACGCCACGGTCAAAGGCGGCTCCTACTACCCGCTCACCGTGAAAAAACACCTGCGTGCGCAGACCATCGCCCTGCAGAACCGCCTGCCATGCATCTACCTGGTGGACTCCGGTGGCGCCAACCTGCCGCGCCAGGATGAGGTTTTCCCCGACCGCGAGCACTTCGGGCGAATCTTCTTCAACCAGGCCAACATGAGCGCGCTGGGCATCCCGCAGATTGCGGTGGTCATGGGTTCCTGCACTGCCGGGGGCGCCTATGTACCGGCCATGGCCGACGAAGCAATCATGGTGCGCCAGCAGGCCACCATTTTCCTTGCCGGCCCGCCCCTGGTGAAGGCCGCCACCGGTGAGGTGGTGAGCGCTGAAGACCTCGGTGGTGCCGACGTGCATTGCCGCACCAGCGGCGTGGCCGACCACTATGCCGACAACGACGAGCACGCCCTGGCCCTGGCCCGGCGCAGCGTGGCCAACCTCAACTGGCACAAGCTGGGCACGCTGCAGCGCCAGGCACCGGTGGCACCGCTGTATGGCGCCGAAGAGCTGTATGGCGTCGTGCCGGCCGATGCCAAGCAACCGTTCGATGTGCGCGAGGTGATTGCGCGCCTGGTCGACGGGTCGGTGTTCGACGAGTTCAAGGCACTGTTCGGCACCACGCTGGTGTGTGGCTTTGCCCACCTGCACGGCTACCCGGTCGCGATCCTGGCCAACAACGGCATCCTTTTCGCCGAGGCCGCGCAAAAAGGCGCGCACTTCATCGAGCTGGCCTGCCAACGCGGCATTCCGCTGCTGTTCCTGCAAAACATCACCGGCTTCATGGTCGGCAAGAAGTACGAGGAAGGCGGCATCGCCAAGCACGGTGCCAAACTGGTCACTGCGGTGGCCTGCGCCCAGGTGCCGAAGTTCACGGTAATCATCGGTGGCAGCTTTGGCGCCGGTAACTATGGGATGTGCGGTCGCGCCTACGACCCGCGCTTCTTGTGGATGTGGCCCAACGCACGGATTGGCGTGATGGGCGCCGAACAGGCCGCCGGGGTGCTGGCGCAGGTCAAACGCGAGCAGTGCGAACGCAGTGGCCAGGCGTTCAGTGCCGAGGATGAAGCCAAGCTCAAGCAGCCGATCCTTGATCAGTACGAACACCAGGGCCACCCCTACTACTCTAGCGCCCGGCTGTGGGACGACGGTGTCATCGACCCGGCGCAGACGCGCGACGTGCTTGGCCTGGCATTGTCTGCCGCGTTGAACGCGCCCATCGAACAGAGCCGCTTCGGCATTTTCCGGATGTGACCATGAGCGATTTCAACACCCTCGAAGTGATCCGCGACCCGCGCGGTTTCGCCACCCTGTGGCTGAGCCGCGAGGACAAGAACAACGCCTTCAACGCACAGATGATCCGCGAGTTGATCGTTGCCCTCGACCAGTTGGCCGAAGACGCCGGCCTGCGCTTCCTGGTGTTGCGCGGCCGGGGCCGGCATTTCAGCGCTGGTGCAGACCTGGCCTGGATGCAGCAATCGGCACAACTGGACTTCAACACCAACCTGGATGACGCCCATGAACTGGGCGAGCTGATGTACGCCCTGCACCGCCTCAAGGCTCCGACCCTGGCCGTGGTGCAGGGCGCGGCCTTTGGCGGTGCCCTGGGGTTGATCAGTTGCTGCGACATGGCCATTGGTGCCGAGGATGCACAACTGTGCCTGTCGGAAGTGCGGATCGGCCTGGCACCGGCGGTGATCAGCCCCTTCGTGGTCAAGGCCATTGGCGAGCGAGCCACCCGCCGTTACGCCTTGACCGCCGAGCGTTTCAGCGGCGTGCGCGCTCGCGAGCTGGGTTTGCTGGCCGAGGTGTACCCGGCCAGTGAACTGGACGCACAGGTCGAGGCCTGGGTGGACAACCTGCTGCACAACAGTCCGCAAGCGCTCCGCGCCACCAAGGACCTGCTGCGCGAGGTGGACGACGGCGAACTCAGCCCAGCCCTGCGCCGCTACTGCGAAAACACCATTGCCCGCATCCGCGTCAGCGCCGAAGGCCAGGAAGGCCTACGCGCCTTCCTGGAAAAACGCCGGCCTGCCTGGCAAACCGAGCACAAGAAGGAGCCGCGCCCATGAGCCGCCCCACACTGACCACCTTGCTGGTCGCCAACCGCGGCGAAATCGCCTGCCGGGTAATGCGCACCGCCAAGGCCCTGGGCCTGACCACTGTGGCCGTACACAGCGCTATCGACCGTGATGCCCGCCACACCCGTGAAGCGGATATCCGCATCGACCTGGGCGGCAGCAAGGCGTCGGAAAGCTACCTGGTGATCGACAAGCTGCTCGCGGCGGCCAAGGCCAGCGGTGCCCAGGCGATCCACCCCGGCTATGGTTTTCTTTCCGAAAACGCAGGCTTTGCCCGCGCCATCGAAGACGCCGGGCTGATCTTCCTCGGCCCACCGGCCAGTGCCATCGACGCCATGGGCAGCAAATCGGCTGCCAAGGCACTGATGGAAGCGGCAGGGGTGCCGCTGGTACCGGGATACCACGACGAAGCCCAGGACCTTGAGACCTTCCGTGCCGCCGCCGAGCAAATCGGCTACCCCGTGCTGCTCAAGGCCAGCGCTGGCGGTGGCGGCAAAGGCATGAAAGTGGTCGAGGACGAGAGCCAACTGGCCGATGCCCTCGCCTCGGCGCAGCGTGAAGCCCAGTCGTCGTTCGGCGATGCACGGATGCTGGTGGAAAAGTACGTGCTCAAGCCCCGCCATGTGGAGATTCAGGTATTCGCCGACCAGCACGGCAACTGCTTGTACCTCAACGAACGTGACTGCTCGATCCAGCGTCGTCACCAGAAAGTCGTCGAGGAAGCGCCTGCGCCAGGGCTTAGTGCCGAGCTGCGCCAGGCCATGGGCGAGGCTGCAGTGCGTGCCGCGCAAGCCATCGGTTATGTGGGTGCCGGTACCGTGGAGTTTCTGCTCGACGCACGTGGCGAATTCTTCTTCATGGAGATGAACACGCGCCTGCAGGTGGAGCACCCGGTCACCGAAGCCATCACCGGCCTCGACCTGGTGGCCTGGCAGATCCGCGTTGCCTGCGGCGAACCGCTACCGATCACCCAAGCGCAGGTGCCGCTGCACGGCCATGCCATCGAGGTACGCCTGTACGCCGAAGACCCGGCCAATGACTTCCTGCCGGCCACCGGCACCCTGGCGCTGTACCGCGAATCGGCACCTGGCGAAGGTCGCCGGGTGGACAGCGGGGTCAGTGAAGCAGACGAGGTTTCGCCCTTCTACGACCCCATGCTGGGCAAGCTCATCGCCTGGGGCGAGAACCGCGAACAAGCACGCCTGCGGTTGCTGGCAATGCTGGACGAGTTCGCCATCGGCGGGCTGAAAACCAACATCGCCTTCCTGCGCCGCATTCTCGCCCACCCGGCGTTCGCCGCGGCCGAGCTGGATACTGGGTTCATCCCACGTCATCACGCGGTTTTGCTACCGGCCCCGCAACCTCTGCCAGTGGCCTTCTGGGAGGCGGCCGCTGAGGCCTGGTTGCAGGGCCAGGCACCGTACCAGCGCGAGGACGACCGCCACTCACCCTGGGCCGCGTGCGATGGCCTGCGCCTGGGGCTGCCGGCGCGCAGCAGCCTGCACCTGCTCAGTGGCGGCGAACGCCGGGCGGTTGCCCTTGAACGCAGCGCGGCGTCCACCTGGCGGCTGGACGGTGAACAGTTGGGTCATGACAACAACGGCATGCGCCAGCGTTATCTGGCTGTGCGCCGGGGTGGCACGCTGTTCCTGCGCTGGGACGGGGAAATGCATGCCATCACGGCGTTCGACCCCATCGCCGAAGCCGAGGCCGGTCACAGCCATCAAGGTGGGCTTGGCGCGCCCATGAACGGCAGCATCGTCCGCGTGCTGGTCGAGCCGGGGCAAGTGGTAGAGGCGGGTACTGCCCTGGTGGTGCTGGAGGCCATGAAAATGGAGCACAGTATTCGCGCGCCCCAGGGGGGAACAGTGAAGGCGCTGTTCTGTCATGAGGGGGAAATGGTCAGCGAAGGGACAGTGCTGGTCGAGCTCGCCGAATGATCTGAACCGGGGCCGCTTAGCGGCCCCTGCCCTCTAAAAGACGCCGTGCACCCGCACGACCACGCCCAGAAACTCACACCCTTCTTCACACACCAGCGCCGGATAACTGCTGTTAAGCGCCTTCAGGTACCGCTGCCCGCCCTCTTCGGCGAGCTCGCGCAGAATCGCTGACTTGCCTGGCTGACGCGCAATCACCAAGCGCCCAGGCTCCGCCTCCAGCCCTGGGTCCACCAGAATGCGCATCCCCTGCGGCACGCTACGGCCACTGGCGGTACTCATCGCATCGTTTTCTACGGTCAGCCAGAACGCCTTGCCCTGCGCCAAGTACTCGGTCTGCTCGAACAGCACGGGCGGATCAAGCTCTGGCTCGGCCAAGGCGTCCCAGCCACGCACCGGGTAACGGAAGCACACGATGTATTGCATCAGGTCTACATCATCGTCTTCATCCAGTAGGTAGCGGCCAGTGTCCTCACCTACCTGGCCGAGCACCCTCAGTTGCATGCTGACGTGGTAATGCGGCATGCCCAATTCGACGAATACCCGGTTCATCGACTCGACCTTTGGCTGTCGCCGCTTGTTCACCCAGTGCCCGACACTGCCCTGGGAGACCCCGACGCGTTCGGCGAGCTGCTCCTGGGAGATATCGAGCTCCTCCATCCGCTCACGGACGAGGGCAATCCATTTATCCATATTCATCGCTGGCACGATACGGACTGCCTTCGAGCGCTCAATAAACATTCGGTATTATTTATCAGAAAGCGCAAAAATACTTTAGGTATTAGTATCACTCAGGACCTTTCCCCTATTGGCATTCGCAGGTATCAGGATGAAACCACCGAAAAACGACGTAACAGATCTCGACAGCGAAGCGGCCCGTCGCGCCCTCGACTATTACCTCAACCCCAACCCGACCCGTCCTAGCGAACACAACAAAATCTGGACCCTGCACGAGGGGGTCACCGCCGAACAAGCGCAGGAACATGCCATCGCACTGCTGCGCTGTGCTGCCGCCACTGCCCAGGAAACGGCCCTTCATCAGGAAGGCACCACCCGTGAACTGACCTTCGCACTGATGCACATGATGGACATGGCCAGGGCGCTGCTGGAGCACCGGCGCTCCGTGGATAGCGGCTTGTAGGCAAGAAACAGGTAGGGAGAACGTGATGGCCAGAACGGCAAATGCCCCGATTGCCGGGACAAGGAAGCGCTCCGGTAAAACTTTTTTACCGGATAACTGAAAATTCATTTGACTGGCAAATGATAACGATTATTATTGCACTCAGCTGATCGCGAGATCCGCTGGATAACCTGGAGCTTAGGTCGCTCTCAGATTATCTCCTCATCAGGCTAATCACGGTTTTTGACCCGGCTTTTTGCCGGGTCATTTTTTTGGCTCTTCAGGCTAATGAAGATCGTTGATGGCCGCGATGATAGCAAAAGTGTGTCAGGGCGTGAACGCTCATTACAAAACTTTGCGGAATCAGCACTTGAGAATCAATCTCGTTTCGCCTACTCTGGTTCCGCATCAAGGAAGATGCCCCCACCCTTCCCTCGAGCAAGGAGCTGTCCATGACCCGTCTGCTGCTGCCCCTTGAGCACCCAACGCCTTCTTCCGGCCATGCGGCCGAGGATGCTCTGCTGCATGGGCTCAAACGCCTCCCTCGTCGTGTTCAGCAAGTCTTCCTGCTCAACCGCCTCGACCAGCTGGATTTCGCCAGCATTGCCAGCCGCCTCGACCTGCCTTTAGTGAGCATCGAACGCAACATGAACCAAGCGCTGCAAACGGCATGCCCCCATGGCGATGCCCTGGCCAGCGTTGCCGGGCAATGGTATGTGCGGCTACAAAGCCCTGATGCAACCGCCTGTGAACGCATCGATTTCCGCCGCTGGCTCGATGCCGACCCCGCCCACCTGCAAGCCTTCCATGACACCGAGCTGCGCTGGCGCAGCCTGCTGGCACCGGCGCGCGAGCTCGGCCAGGATGGCTGGTACCGGCAAGGGCGCGCGGCGCTTTCGTTGGGTGGGTGCTCGATTGCGGTTGGGTTGGGTGTTGCTGCGCTGTTGCTGATTGGTTATTGGGCGTAGGCCCGTGACAAGATCCTCAGCCTCTATTAACAGGAGTAAGAGGCATAAGCATAATTATCGAAGGAAAAGTTAAAGCTACGCGTAGGGATTTTCTTCAAAAATCCTTTATTTAACGATTTTTCCCACAATACAGGGGTGCTCGATTTGCGAGGCCTTCACACCCCAACCCAAGAGCAGGTCATCAGCACAAGAGCGTTCTTCCAGGCCATCAAGGGGTGTACAGTACCCCCACAATAAAGCCCAAGGAGCCTCGCCAATGACCGTGACGCTTTCCCCCCTGCAGATCGACTGCGCCTTTGATTCCGGCAACATTCAGGTCCTGGATGCCAGCAACCCGGCGCTGGTCCACCTGGCCATCCGCCCGGACACTCACAGCGGCCACTTCCAGTGGTTCCACTTCAAGGTCAGCGGCCTCACCCCCGGTCACACCCATCGCTTCAGCCTGGACAACGCCAGCGAGTCCTCCTACAAGAACGCCTGGGCCGGCTATAACGCCGTGGCCTCCTACGACCAGCACACTTGGTTCCGCGTGCCCAGCCAGTTCGATGGCAAGGCACTGGTCTTTGAAATCAAGGCCGAGCACGAGCAGATCTGGTTCGCCTACTTCGAGCCCTACCCGCGCGCACGCCACAACCAGTTGATCGAACGTGCCCGGCAAATCGAAGGGGTCGAACTGTTGGCCCATGGCCGCAGCGTGCAAGGCCGCGACATCCCCCTGCTGCGCGCAGGCAACGGCAGCGCGGGCAAGCGCAAGCTGTGGCTGATCGCCCAGCAGCACCCGGGCGAGCACATGGCCGAGTGGTTCATGGAGGGTGTGATCGATCGGCTGCAAGCGAATGATGACGTCGTTCAGCAACTGCTGGCCAAGGCCGACCTGTACCTGATCCCCAACATGAACCCCGATGGCGCCTTCCTCGGCCACCTGCGGACCAATTTCAACGGCAAAGACCTCAACCGAGCTTGGCAGGATGCCAGTGTCGAGCTGACCCCTGAGGTGTTCTTTGCCCAGGCGCAGATGAAGCAATATGGGGTGGATGCATTTATCGACGTGCATGGGGATGAGGAAATCCCGCATGTGTTCACTGCGGCCTGCGAAGGCAACCCTGGGTACACGCCGCGACTGGCCAAGCTTGAGGCGCAGTTTCGCGCTACGTTGTGCAGCGTTACGCCGGATTTCCAGACCAAGCATGGCTACACACGTGATGAACCGGGGCAGGCCAATACGACGCTGGCGTGCAATGCGGTAGGGATGGCGTATGACTGCTTGTCCCTGACCCTGGAAATGCCCTTCAAGGACCATGACGATGCGCCCAACCCGGTTACCGGCTGGTCGGGTAAGCGGTCGAAGGCGTTGGCGGGGGCGGTGCTTGAAACCTTGCTGAAGATCGCTGACGATTTGCGCTGATCGGTGCCGGCCTCTTCGCGGGTATACGACCGAAGATGCCTTTTACACCGTAAACCGGGCGCGTGGTTCATACCTTCGAGGCTTTTACGCGGTTTTCACCCCGTTCAAGCCTCCCCAAGAGCGGGTCACACAGGCCGACACGGTCAAAACTGCACATCGAGTATCACGCTATCGGCATAGCTCGTGGCCGGCGGTGTGGCCTGGTCGGTATAGACCTTGGCGTTGTAATTGAATACCTGGCTCCCAGTCCCGGTGCCCACCCCCGGGTTCACATCGGCATCGCTGCTCGACCGTCTCGCACTCGTCAGCGAACCCCAGCGCACAGCCCCGGCGCTCTTGAAGATGTCGTAGGCCAGGTAGTTGTTGGCCGCAGACTTCATCCGGCGGCGCCCGCCCGCCGCATTCTGGCCGTCATCCAGCCCCACGGTATAGCTGCTGCCCTTGGTGCACGACAAGCTGATGCTCTGGTTCACCGTACCGAACCCCGTCACCACCGGCGCACTGCCAAAGTTGATGTTGGGCGTGGTGATCTGGCAATCGTTGCTTACGGTCAGGCTGACACTCAGGGTCTGGCTGCCAGCACCGATGTCGCGACCCAGGCAGAGCGAACCGACACCTATGCCGGAGCAGTAGTTCCAGCTCCAGGCCACGGTCAGATTTTCCCTGTACACCCCGGCCGCGACGTTGCTGCCGATCAGGGTTCTCATGTAGAGCGGCACGGTTTTTGGGGTAGTGCCGTTGAGCAACCCCAGCAAATCCAGGATGCCGTTGCGGGCGAAGTCGAAGGCCACACCTCGGGCGATCGGGTAGCTGGTGCTGTTGTCGGCATACAGGGTGTAGGCGATGACATCACCCGTTGGCCCCACCAAGCCGCCCGAGGCAGGGGTAATGGTGGCGTAGAAGTGATCGCTGGCACTGAGCAGCGTCAGCAGCGAGCCGGTGCATTGCAGCCCCGCGTTAAGGGTAGAGGCAGCCTGTACGTTGGTGCGTACCAGGGTCGAATTGACGGTGCCGAAACCCGCGGGCGAGGTCGGCACCGACGTGCACAAGGCCCAGGCCGAACCCGCCGGCAGCAGCAACCCTGCCCATACCAGGCCGCGGATCACCGAACTCATCGACACACCAACGGGCCGATGAGCGGAATCGAGCCTTCTGCCTGCGGCAAGTCGAAGGCGACCTCGCATTGGCCTGCGCCTTCCAGTTGCACGTGCAGGCGGTTGTGCGGCGACAGGTTTTCCAGGTACACCAGGCCATCCCAGCCGACCACCGCCTGGCTACCACTTTCCTGGTGGGTCACCTTGCTGCCCAGCTTGAGCGGCTGCTGATTGTCATCAACCAATTCAATGCTCGCCGCCAGCACGCGCTTGAGGTCAAACTCCAGCAGGTAGCCGCTGCCACGGCGCACCGCGACGCGCTGCTCCACCTGAGGGGCAAGGATGTCGGGCGGCAGGCCCATGGGGTCGATCTCGTATTTGCCACGGTAGTAGCCGCTGCTATAGGGCACCAACAGGTGACCGCCTTTGTCGGTGCGGCCTATCGCCTGGTTCTCGTAGCGCACCGGCACGTCGGCGTAGCCGCTGGTACTGACCACCACGAAGGCATCGTCGATACGGTTGGCAGCGAAGACGCCAGCGTCCATCCAGACCAGCGAGCCGCTGGCATCGGCCCAGCGGGTCATTTCGCCGCTGCTGCCGTACACACCGGCCTGCAGTTGCACCGACTGCAGGCGCCAGGTGACATCGGCCTGGCGATAGGCGTCGCGGTTGCCGCCTGTGGCATAGCCGAGGTTGTAGCCAACCCCCGTGCCCACCGGTACCGCGCGGCTGTAGTTGACGCGCTGCAGGTCCTGGCCGTCCTTGCTGCGTTCCAGGCTCACGGCAAGCGTGCCGTTGAAGTCGAACGGAATCACCAGTTGCGCCTGCACTGCCCATTGGCTGTCGCCGACTTCGCGGTTGGCCGACAAGTACATGCTGCTGTTGCCCCACAGGGGCTTGCTCCAGCTCAGGTTGATCAGCCGGGTGCGCGTACCGTCCCCAGCGCGCACATCGAAGTAACCGGCTCCGAGGCTGCCGTAGCGATCCAGGTTGAGGCTGAGCGTGACTTGCTCGCTGCGCTGGCTCAATTGCATCTCGGGGGTGTCGACGCGGCTCAGGTCGGTGTAGTCGCCGTGGCGTTGCAGACGCTGATAGCTGAAGCCGATGCGCTGACTGTTGTATTGGTAGCCGAGGGCGAGTTGGTGGCCGTTGTCACTGTCGAACTGGCTCTGCGCCAGCGCGGTATTGAGCACACCGAAGTTGCCCAGGCGCAGGGTGCCACCCAATCCACCGAGCAACAGCGATTCGGCAGTTTCGACATGACTTTCCAGGGTGAAAAAATCACTGACGCCATGACGCAGGCTGGCCGAGGCAACACCAGGGCCATACCCGAAGTCCTCCATGGCGTAGTCGCGGCGCAAGCTGCCGGCGGCCACCGAAAAGTCCGTAAGGCCCTTCTGCAACAGGCTGCTGGTAACGTAGAACGGCAAGGTGGTCGACACCTGACGGCCAAGGGCATCGGTGGTGACCACGACCGCTTCGCCGGCCCCGTTGATGAACGGCACGTTGGTCAGGGTGTAGGGGCCCGGCTGCAACTCGGTGGTACTGGACTTGTAGCCGTTGATGAACAGATCCAGTGAGGTCGGCACGGCCGCTTCACCGGCGAACGCCGGCAGCGGGTAGGTGACCAAGTCCGGGCGGGCGGCGAAATCGCGTGACAGCTGCAGGCCGCCGACACGCACTGAGCTGGTCCAGGGCAAGGCCGCGGTGACCACGTCACCGGCTTCGTAGGTCAGCAGGCGCTGCTCGTCGGTGAAACGCCAGGTGGTGTCGTAACGCAGGAAGCCCTGACGGCTTGCGCCAGCTTGCGCACCGTTGAATGACTGACGCCACTGGCCGGTGGTGGAGAAGGTTCCCCAACGGTCGAACAGACGCAGTTCGTTCCAGGCCGCCAGGTAGGTGCCGCCGTCGTCGGTGTCGTTCAGGTACAGGTCATAATTGAACAAGGCGCCAAAGCTGCTGCGCGCATCGCTGGCAGGGTACAGGCTGCGATCACCGACCTGCTGGTCCGGCAGCCAGGCCGGCGGCACCTGCAGCAACAGGCGTTGGTTTTGGCTGTCGTAGTCGGTGTGCAGGCCAGCCACCTCATCCAGTGCCACCTCACCCAGGGGATTGCCCGGCAGCTTGATGCCCGCCGCCCGCAGCACGTCGCTGCCCAGGTACAGGCGCCCGGCCCGTTGCTGCACCGGCACCAGCTCAGCCTTGGGCACCTGATTCACCAGCAGGTCGAGGTAGAGCGTGGCGTCGGCGATGGCAGCGGCCTGCGTGGGGGGTGGCGGCAGGTCGTCGGCCACGGCCAGGCTGGGGCTAAGCACGACGAACCCCAGGCACCAGCGGCGCGTTGCCCGCAACAGCCATTTCACACACCGATTCCAACCATTGCCGGGTCCTCCCTGGCCCCTGCCCTTCACTCAGCCGCACGCTCATTGCCCCTGACGGATCGCTTCAGCCGTTTCCTGGCCGTTAACCCTGCCCTTGAGTACGCCACTGCTGTTGGCCGCCACAGGTGCCGGCCAACGCATGCTGGCCCCGGGCAGCACATAGCCGAGCAGGCCCTCGGCCACAGGTCTGGCCTGGCTGCCCTGCTGCACCACCACGTCGGTCAGCCGCGCGTGCACCGGGCCGGTATTACGCAGCTCCACATAGGGCTTGCCTTGAACAGTCACTGGGCGCCAGCTCAACTGCGGCTTGCCGACGCCACTGGCACTGCGCTTGCCGTCCGGGTCGGGTTTACCCCACAAACCTTCGCCATAGACGAACAACGGCACCGAGTAGCGCATCTGCAGGCGGATGGCTGCCGTGGTGCCTTGGTTGGCATTGTCGGTCGGCAGTGGCGAGGGGATCTCATCGATGATGATGCGGTAGGCCTGCTCCTGGCCGGCGGGTGAACTGCCGGTGCGGGTCAGGCGAATCAGTTGCTTCTGGCCTGGGGCAATGGTGGCTACCGGCGGGCTGCCAATGATCTCGCGCTGGGCCTGGAACTGCTCCTGGTAATCGCCCTGGCGCCAGGCGAACACCCGCACCTGCAGACTGGCCGGGGCCGAACCGCGGTTCTCCAACCACAGCGCACCGGCTTTCTGGTCGGCCTCCAGCACCGGGTCGATCGGCCAGATCAGCACCGAAGTTGCCGCCCCCACCGGCAGGCTCGCCAACAGCAGAAACCCGATCACTCCCCGCGCCCACTTCGCGCATGCCCGCATACCACTCTCCTTGGTTGATGCTCAGGTTGCCGGTGCCATCACCAGCTCACCGTCACTTGCACTACATCGCTATAGGTCCCGGCCGGCAGCGTGCCGCTCAGTTGGGTGCGGCCATATACCGGCAGCTTGATCGCCATCGGGTCGCTGTAGCTCACCGTCACGCTCTGGCCGATGCCCAGGGCCTGGGTGTAGGCCGCATCGCGGTATAACTGGTAGGCCAATACCTGCGTGCCGTCATTGCGCTTGAGGTTGCGCGTGCCGCTGGCCGGGTTCTGGCCGCCATCAAGCCTCATGCTCAGGGTTACGCCCGGCGTGCACTGAAAGGTCACGGTGGTGCCGCCCAGGGACGTGCTGAGAATGCCGGTGGACAATGCCGACTGCGTGCCGAAATTGAGCACCCCATAGCTGGTTACCCCACCGACGACCAAACAGCCGGCAACGATCTGCGCCGAGACCTGGAAGGTGCTGGTGGTGGCCGCATCGAGCGGTGTGGCCAGCAGCAGGCCCAGGCCCACAAGGCAGCCAGCGAGCCCTTCGCGCATGGGGGCGGCTCAGAACGACAGCTCGACGGCCACCGTGTCGGTGTACACCCCCGCCGGTAACCCCGCCTTGCCTCGCGCCTGACCGTACAGGTTGACGGTTTGCGCAACGCCGGTACTGGTCGGCAAGGTAATGGTGCCGTCTATGGCGAGCAGCTGGGTATGCCCGGTGTCGGTATAGAAGTCGTACGCCACGAAGTTACCGTTGCCGTCGGCCAGCGCACGCGTGCCCCCTGTCGACTGGCCATCGTGGGTGCCGGCGCGCACGCGGATCGCCGGGACGGTGCCAGCCGAGCAGAGGATGCTCATCGCGCCGCCGCCACCGCCCAGCACCTGACCGCTGGCGGTGGTGAACAGGGCATCCTGAGTGCCGAAGTTGAGGGAACCAAAGTTCAACCCCGACGTACCGGCACTGCCATTGACCTGGCAGGCTGCAGTCAAGGTCAGGGTCGAGCTGATGGTCCCGGTCACCGTGGCGGCCTGGGCATGGGATGCCAAGGCCAGGCCAAGGCCAGCGAGGATGCAGCGGGTGAGGTTCGTTCGCATGGCGGTCTCCTTGCGTTGTTTACCAGTCCAGGGTCACTCTCAGGGTGTCGCGGTACAGCCCGGCCGGCAGCGCGCGCGGTTGCGCCACCACTACGCCGTAAATAGGAATCGGGATCTGTTGGGCGCTGCTGATGGTGAAGGCGCGGGCCTGGCCGATGCCGTAACGGCTATTGCCGCCGGGGTCGACCGCCAGTTGGTAGGGAATCATCTGGCGACCATTGCTCAAGCGCCGCACGCCATCGCTGCCGTTCAGGCCGCCGTTGATGCGCACGTTGAAAGCCCTGACCTCAGGCGTGCAACTGATTTGCAGGCGGCCCTCGCCACTCACCTCGTCAACCCGGCTACGCAGCGGCTGGTCCCAGTTCGGACCGCGCTCGCCAAAGTCCATCACGCCCGGGTTCCCCAGGGTTGCCGGCGGTTGGTCACCGCTGCTGATCTGGCAAGCTGCGCTGATGACCAGGCGTGCCTGGATGAACCCGGTGGTGGTGCCATGCACCGCACCGCTGGGCAACAACAGCGGGCCGAGTGTCAGCAGCAGAAGCGAAGTGCGGTTCATGGTGTGACGTCCATGTGCAGAGTGGCCTCGCTACCAGGTGACCGTGACTTTGAGCAGGTCGGCGTACTGCCCGGCGCGCGGCACCCAAGCCAACCGGTCGATCCGCGCATACAGCGGCAGTTCAACCGTGCCACTGTCCGGCACCCGCGCCGCCTGGGACACCTCGACAGCCACCGGTTCGCGCCAGGCCGCGTCGCGGTAGAGGCGATAAGGAATGGGCCGGGCCTTGGCATCTTCGCTGGCAAGAAAGCGCAGCTCGCCAGCGCCGCCATGCTGGCCACCGTCGACGCGCACCTGATAAGGCGTGTCGGGATTACATTCCAACCGCGGTGGGCGCTGGCTGAGCAGCACGCCGCTCACCGGTGCACCCGGGCCATCCAGGCGTGCGGTGCTGCCCAGGTCGATTCGACCCAGCGCCTGAGCCCCTGCATCGCGCTGCTGGCCGACCAGCATGCAGCCCCGCTGCACCTGCACCCGCACCTCGACGAGGAAATCCGCCGCAACGGCACAGCCGCCCGGCAAGAGACCCAACAACGCGGCCAGAAAGCGCTCCTTCACCTCGTATTCCTTGTTTGTATAGGGTGAATTTGAGCGTAGCAGCCAGTGGCGCACAAACCGGCTGGCAGACGCCATTCTTTGGTGCTAACGACAAAGACTTAACAGGCCCTCACACAACGTCTTCAACAAATTTTCTGTCGGCACCGAACCCATGAACCTCCCGCGCCTCCAATGGCCATAGGCCGGCAAAGCGGCACGCATTCTGTTACGGTGCAGCACCGCCACAGGGCCGGAATCAGACGCATGCGCCATGCATGGACGAACATGACAGGAGCGTATTCATTGACGACCGCAGACATCGCACTTGCCGAGGCCGTGGAACGCTGCGCCCAGGAGCCGATCCAGGTACCGGGCAGCATCCAGCCGCACGGCTTCATGCTGGTGCTGGACGAGCCAAGCTTGCGCATCCTTCAGGCCAGCGAAAACGTCGAGCGCTGGCTCGGCGTGCCCGCACAGGCGCTGGTAGGGAGCACATTCGCCAGCGTGGTCAGCGGCTGCTTCGACCTGTGCGCGCAGCTCGAGCGCCTGCCCGGCGACCAGGTGTTCCCGTTCCATGTCGGTGATGTGCGCTTGCGCCATGGCGCGCCCTGGATCGACAAGCTGCGCCTGCTGACCCACCGCCACGACCAGGTGCTGATTGCCGAGTTCAAGCCCATACGCTCGCCCTCCAACCTGACCGATCACGACGACTACTACCCGCTGGTACGCAGTTTTGTCGCCAGCCTGACCAACGCCGCAAGCCTGGCGGACCTGCTGCAACAGACGGTACGGCAGATCAAGCGCATTACCGGTTTTGGCCGAGTCAAGGCCTACAGCTTCGACGCCGAGGGCAATGGCGAAGTACTGGCCGAAGAGGCCGATGAGGGTTACCCGCGCTACCTGGGCCTGTGCTTTCCGGCATCGGACATTCCGCGCCAGGCCCGCGAGCTGTACCGGGTGAACCGCATTCGCGTGATCGAAGATGCCAACTATCAGGCCTCGCCGCTGGTACCAGGCACCAACCCGCTTACCGGCAAGCCGTTGGACATGAGTTTCGCCGCCCTGCGCAGCGTATCACCGGTCCATCTGCAGTACATGCGTAACATGGGCACACTGGCGTCGATGTCGCTGTCGATCGTGGTCGACGGGCAGTTGTGGGGCCTGGTGTCGTGCCACCACGAGCAACCGCACCCGGTGGACCTGCGCATCCGCACCGCCTGCGAACTGTTGGCCAGCGTGCTGTCGTTGCAGGTCGAATCACGTGAGTCCCACGCCAAAACCCGCCAATTGCTCGACCTGCGCCAGCACATCGTGCGGATGATTTCGTCCATGGCCGACCACGACAGCGTCAGCGACGGCCTGCGCGCCCTCCCGGATGTGCTGCTGAAATTCACCGGGGCCAGCGGCGCCGCCGTGATCTGCGCCGAACGCTGCGACCTCATCGGCCAGACGCCGCCCGCGGCGCAGGTCAATGCTCTGGTACACTGGCTGGCCCAGCGCGGTGAAGAGACAGTGTTTCACAGCGACAATGTAACCCGTGACATCGATGAACTGCCCGAACTGGCGCAGCATGCCGGTGGCGTACTGGCGGTGGCTATCTCGCAAATTCATTCGCACTACTTGCTGTGGTTCCGCCCCGAGCAGGCGCGCACCGTGCACTGGGCCGGGCGGCCGGAAAAACAGGTCGGGGCCCATGGTGCGCTCAGCCCGCGGCACAGTTTCGAGCATTGGCAGGAGCAGGTCAGCGGGTATTGCGAACCTTGGGACCCGCTGGTCATCGAAGGCGTGCAAGAGCTGCGCACCGCCGTGTTCGGCATCGTCCTGCGCAAGGCCGAGGAGATGGCCCAGCTGGCCAACGAACTGCGCCGCTCGAACAAGGAACTCGAAGCGTTCAGCTACAGCGTGTCCCATGACTTGCGTGCACCGTTGCGGCATATCGCCGGTTACACCGAACTGCTCAGCGAGATCGAAGGCCAGGGGCTGAGCGAACGCGGCCGGCGCTTTCTGACGCATATCGAGGAGGCCGCGCATTTCGCCGGCAGCCTGGTGGACAACCTGCTGAACTTCTCGCAGATGGGCCGTTCGGCGCTGCGCCTATCGGACGTCGACCTCAATGCCCTGGTCGAAACCATCCGCCAGGACCTGGCGCCTGACTATGAAGGGCGTGAGATCATCTGGGACATCGCCGCGCTGCCCAAGGTGATCGCCGACCCGGCGTTCATCAACCTGGCGCTGCACAACCTGATCGCCAACGCCATCAAATACACCCGTGGCCGCGAACCTGCACGCATTGAAATCGGTGCCTGCGAGCACGCCGAGGAAACCGAGGTCTATATTCGCGATAATGGTGTCGGCTTCGACATGGCCTATGCCAACAAGCTGTTCGGTGTGTTTCAACGCCTGCACCGCATGGAAGACTTCGAGGGCACCGGGATCGGCCTGGCCAGCGTGCGGCGCATCATCGAGCGCCATGATGGCCGCGTCTGGGCCCAAGGCCAGGTCGACCAAGGCGCCAGTTTCCATTTCACCCTTCCCCGTCATCCAGAGACTACCTGAGGCACCCGTACCATCATGCTCAAACCTATCCTGCTGGTAGAAGACAACCCCCGGGACCTGGAGCTCACGCTCCTGGCCCTGGAGCGCAGCCAGTTGGCCAACGAAGTCATCGTCCTGCGCGACGGTGCCGACGCCCTCGACTATCTGCTGCGACGCAACGCCTATGCCGAACGCGACGACGGTAATCCCGCGGTGTTGCTGCTGGACCTGAAACTGCCCAAGGTCGACGGCCTGGAAGTGCTCAAGGAGGTGCGTGGCACGCCCGAACTGCGCAGCATCCCTACGGTGATGCTGACCTCCTCGCGGGAAGAGCCCGACCTGCTGCGCGCCTATGAACTCGGGGTCAATGCCTACGTGGTCAAGCCCGTGGAGTTCAAGGAGTTCGTCGCGGCAATTTCAGACCTTGGCGTGTTCTGGGCCGTGCTCAACGAACCCCCACCCGGCTCGCTGCGCCTGACCCGGCGTGGCAGCAACTGAGGCCCGCCGCGAAGATGCTGCCAACGCCGCTGAAACTGTTGATGGTCGAAGACAGCTCGATGGATGCCGAGCTGACCCTGCTGGGCCTGGAGCGCAGCGGGCTGCAGTTGCAGTCGCACCTGGTATTCGACCATGTTGCCGCCGAGCAAGCCCTGCGCGAGGCCAGCTATGATCTGATCCTCTGTGACTGCGTGCTGCCCGGCTCCTCCGGCACCGACGTCCTGGCCATCGCCCAGCGCCTGGCGCCGGACACACCGTTCATTTTCCTTTCGGGCATCTACGGTGAAGAACATGCCGTAGAGATGATCCGCCTGGGCGCCACCGATTATGTGCTGAAAAAGAACCTGCCACTGCTGCCCAAGGCGGTGCGCAGGGCGCTGACCGAAGTACAGGAGCGCCAGCGTCGGCGCCGCGCCGAGGAAGCGCTGGCCGACGTCGAGGCGCGCGCACGTATCGCCATCGACGCCGCCGGCATGGGCACCTGGGACCTGCGCCCGCAAGAAGACCTGCTGGTCTGGGATGATCGCTGCAAGATCCTGTTCGGCCTACCGGTCGATACCGAGATGAGCCTGGAGGTGTTCTACGCCGGCATCCACCCCGACGACCTGCCACAGGTGCGCAATGCAGTGGAACACGCCATGCGCCCGGACAGCGACGGCCTGTACTGGGTCGAGTTCCGTAGCGCCCAGGCCAATGGCTTGGAGCCGCGCTGGCTGCTTAGCAGCGGCCAGTGCCAGTTCGTCGACGGCCAGTGCACACGCTTTTCCGGGGTTCTGCAGGACATCCACGCCCAGCGCCTGGCCACCCAGGCGCTCAAGCAACTCAATGAGATGCTCGGCGAGCGTGTCGAGCGCCGCACCCGCGAACGTGACCGCGCCTGGGAGTTGTCGCAGGACTTGCTTGCGGTGCTCAACAAAGACCTCACGCCGGTGGCGCTCAACCCCGCCTGGGAGGCCAGCCTGGGCTTCTCGCGCGAGCGGCTAAGCCAGACCTCGCTGCTGCAATTGCTGCCAGAGCCTGACCAGGAGTCGCTGCTGACCGAGTTGGCCGCTCTCGCCCACGGCCGTACCAGTGCCCGTTTCGTCGGCCGTATCCAGCATGCCGGAGGCCAGTTGCGCTGGCTGTCGTGGGTGGTAGTACCGGAGGACACGCTGCTTTATGTGGTGGCCAGGGACATCACCAGCGAGCGCGAAACAGCCCTGGGCCTTGCTGAGGCCAACGACCGCCTGCGCGAGCAGATCACCGAGCGTGAACGCATCGAGGCGGCGCTGCAGCAGATGCAGCGCCTGGAAGCGGTTGGCCAGCTTACCGCCGGGGTCGCCCACGACTTCAACAACCTGCTTACAGTCATCCTCACCGGCACCAGCTTCCTTGAGCGCGACCTGGACAAGGGTGATCTGGACAAGGCCAGAACGCGCCTCAAGCATGTGCGCGAGGCGGGTGAGCGGGGAGCCAAGCTGACCTCGCAGTTGCTCGCCTTCTCTCGCCGCCAGCGCCTGGAGCCGGTGCCGCTGAACCTCAACCGTACCTTGGGCGGCCTGGAAGAATTGCTGCGCCGCACCCTGGGCGGCAGCATTTCCGTGCGCCTGGACCTGGACCACACCCTGTGGCAAGCGCTGACCGACCCGACCCAGACCGAGATGATCATTCTCAACCTGGCGATCAATGCCCGGGATGCCATGCCCGAGGGCGGGCAGCTTACCCTCTCGACCCGCAACACCCGCATCAAAGCCCGCCCCCAGCGCCCGGAAGATCCGGAGCCAGGCGAATACGTGATGCTGAGTATCCGCGACACCGGCTGCGGCATGAACGAAGACGTGCTGGCCAAGGTCTTCGAACCTTTCTTCACCACCAAGGACATCGGCAAGGGTTCTGGCCTGGGCCTGGCACAGGTGTTCGGCTTTGCCAAGCAGTCCGGCGGTGGCGTGCGCATCGATACCGAACCTGGGCATGGCACCCAGGTCGCTGTGTACCTGCCTGCGGTCAAACATGAGGTAGCGCCGGTGGCCGTGCTGCCGACGGTGCCCCAATCGGTCGGCGACAGTGGCCGTAATCGCACTGTATTGCTGGTAGATGACGACCACCTGGTGCGTGACATGCTCGGGGATGTATTGCGCCAGTATGGCTACCAGGTGCATCAGGCACACAATGGCGAACAGGCACTGGCGCTGCTGGACGAGGGGATCGACCTGTTGCTGACCGACTTCGCCATGCCCGAATTCAACGGCGGCCAGTTGGCCCTGGCGGCGCGCGAACGGCACCCGAAGTTGCCCGTGGTGTTTTTGACCGGCTATGCAGAACTGCAGGGGCTGGAGCTGCCTGACAGTCTGGTGATTCAAAAGCCGGTGCAAGCCGAAGAGTTGGCCCGGGCGCTTGATGAACTGTTGCGGGTTGCCAGATAGCACCAGGTAAACCCGTTCCACAGGCGCGCCGACCTGTTGGAACGGGTTCAACCCGCCAACGGCTTGGCACGCGCGACAGAAACGGAAGATCCCAGCGCGGGCGTCGCCTGCACTGAATCAAGAATGGGTATTTGAACGAGAGAAAATGGCAGGGGCGGCTGGATTCGAACCAACGCATGGCAGGATCAAAACCTGCTGCCTTACCGCTTGGCGACGCCCCTGTATCGGATGCAGCGATGGCTGCTCTGACCATTCCAATGAGGTGACAACTGGGTTGTTGTCTTGGAATGCGCGGCACTTTAACAACATTCTTTTCACCTGGGAAGCACTTTTTGAAAAAAAATGCTTTAAAACAGCAAGTTAGTGCCCTTTGCCGTGGTTCGTAGGGTTAGCGGGGTAACCACCCGTCGTTTTTCCACCGCTTCACGCCAACACAATCACTTATCGCCTTTCCAATCAGGTAAGCCAATTGCGCCTACCAAGGAGGACCCCATGCCCGTTTCCCACGATCTGTACCAGGACCTGCATTACCCGCGTGAAATCGTGCAACAGCGCCGCCAACAGGACAAACACCTCGACCGCCTGCTGGACGAGTACATGGACATCGACAACCAGGTTCTGGCCGCCGAATCGATTTCGGCGGGCAACTTCCAGGATGATGACTTGCGCCAGCTAAAGGAACGCCGCCTGACCATCAAGTACATGATCGAACGTCAACTGGAACGCAAAGGCTGAGCAGTCGCTCCCGGCATCCACATCGCAGCACTTTTCCACTGTTAAAAAGGAACGCCCTCGGGCAAGCTGCGCCATGCCCTGTCATTGCCAAGGAGCTCAGCGGTGCCCGCCTGGATCCCTACCTCGCTACTTCAGCTCGGCCAGCGCAAACGCGCCGCTTCGCCCAGCGATAGCCCACTGCTCGGCTGGTTCGAGGACACGGCACGCAGCCGCGGCTACCAGCTGAGCGCCGGCCAGCGCCGGGTCATTCAGTGCATGGCCGAGCCACTTGCGCAATTGCAGGGCGGCCAACCGCGCAGCCTGTATCTGTACGGCGCGGTTGGCCGCGGCAAGAGCTGGTTGCTGGACGGCTTTTTCCAGGCGGTACCGGTGCAGGCCAAGCAGCGCCTGCATTTTCATGACTTCTTCGCCCGCCTGCACCAGGGCATGCACCGCCACCGTTCCCTGGACGATGCCCTGGGCGCAACACTGGACGAACTGCTCGGCAATTGCCGGGTCTTGTGCTTCGACGAGTTCCATGTGCATGACATCGGCGACGCCATGCTGCTTACACGCTTGTTCAATGCCTTGTTCGCCCGTGGCATCTTCCTGCTGGTGACCTCCAACTACGCGCCCGAAGGGCTGTTGCCCAACCCGCTTTACCACGAGCGCTTCTTGCCGGTGATCCGCCTGATCAATGGCCGCATGGACGTGCTCGAGGTGGGCGGCGATACCGATTTTCGCAGCCTGCCCGCCAACCGTGAGCACCAGCGCTTTACCCAGGGGCACTATGTGTGGCCCGGTAATGCCGCGCAGCGCCAGGCGCTGAAGGTGCCCGCCGTGCAACCGCTTACGCTGGACGTCAATAAACGCAACCTGCGGGCGCTGCACAGCGCCGACAGACAGGTGATGTTCGCCTTCGACGACCTGTGCGAGCAGCCCACGGCGGTGATCGATTACCTGCAGCTTGCCCGCCAGTACGATGCCTGGGTCATCGACGGGCTGGATGATTTATCGCAATGCTCGCTGGCGGCGCAACAGCGTTTCATCAACCTGGTGGACGTGCTGTATGACCAGGACCGGCACGTGACGGTGATCGGCCGGCGACCGCTGGAGCAAAGCCTGGATGGCGCAATCGCCGACCTGATGCGGACCCGCAGCAGGCTGGGGCAGTTGCATCAGGTAGGTCCTGAATGACCTGGCCTTGTATGGCAAAAGGGCCGCACCGCGGCCCCACCAACAATCACCCAGCCCGAGGCAAGTCCGCCAGCACCGCCTCGATCTCCCCCAGCACCGCCGGGTCGTCCAGGGTCGAAGGCGGCACATAGGCCTGGCCATCGGCAATCTTGCGCAGCACCGCCCGCAGGATCTTCCCGGAACGGGTCTTGGGCAGCCGCTTGACCAACCGCACGCGGTTGAAACACGCCAGCGCCCCGATCGCTTCGCGCACACTGCCCACCAGTTCGACCAGCAACTGCGGTTCGGCGATGCCCTCGCCATCCTTGAGCACCACCAGCGCCAACGGCACCTGCCCCTTGATCGCGTCGTGCACGCCGATCACCGCGCACTCGGCCACCGCCGGGTGACGCGCTACCAGGTCTTCCATCTCGCCGGTGGACAGGCGATGGCCGGAGACATTAATCACATCGTCGGTTCGGCCCATGATGTAAACGAAGCCATCGTCATCGAGGTAGCCACCATCGCCGGTGTGGTAATAGCCAGGGTAGGTGCGCAAGTAAGCCTGCAGGTAGCGCTCGTGGTCGCCCCACAAGGTCTGGCTGCAACCGGGTGGTAGCGGCAGGGCGATAACGATTGAACCTTGATGGCCAGGGCCGAGCAGGTGCCCCTCGTCGTCCAGCACGCGCACGTGGTAGCCCGGTACCGCGCGGTTGCTCGACCCGGGGCGCGCCGCGCTGCCATCAAGCCCCACGCACGGTGCGGTAACCGGCCAGCCGGTCTCGGTCTGCCACCAGTGGTCATGCACTGGCTTGCCGCTGACCCGTTCCAGCCATTCGTGGGTACTGGAATCGAGCTTTTCCCCGGCCAGGAACAGTTGCCGCAGGGAGCTGAGGTCGTGTCGGCGGATCATTTCACCGTCCGGGTCTTCCTTGCGGATCGCCCGCATGGCGGTGGGTGCGCAGAACAGCGCGTTGACCCGGTATTGCTCGACCACACGCCAATACGCCGAGGCATCGGGCGTGCGAATGGGCTTGCCTTCGTAGAAAACCGTGGTGCAGCCGCTCATCAGCGGCCCGTAGACGATCAACGAATGGCCAACCACCCAGCCGACATCGGAAATGCCCCACCACACGTCGCCCGCCTGCATGCCATAAATGTGGCGCATGGCGTAACACAACGCGACCGCGTTGCCGCCGTTTTCGCGAACGATGCCTTTGGGTTTACCTGTGGTCCCGGAGGTGTACATGATGTACAACGGGTCGGCCGCATCCAGCTCGACCGGGGCCACCGGCTCGGCGCTGGGCAGTGACGCCTGCCAGTCCAGGTCACGGCCCGGCTGCAACGGGGCGCGCGCCTGCGGGCGTTGCAGCACCAGCACATGGTGGGGTTGGTGCCGGGCCACCTGCAAAGCACGATCGACCAGCGGCTTGTACTCGATCACCCGGTCGAACTCCAGGCCGCAAGAGGCCGTCAGCAACAACGCCGGGCGCGCATCGTCGATGCGCAGGGCCAGCTCGTTGGCGGCAAAACCGCCAAATACCACCGAGTGCACCGCGCCGATGCGGGCACAGGCGAGCATGGCCATGGCCGCCTGGGGCACCATGGGCATGTAGATGATCACCCCATCCCCTTTGCCCACTCCCAACTGGCGCAGCAGGCCGGCCAGGCGCGCCACTTCGTCACGCAGCTGGTTGTAGCTCAAACGCTGCTGCGTGCCGGTTACCGGCGAGTCATAGATCAACGCTGTCTGCTCGCCGCGGCCTTGCTCGATCTGGTGGTCGAGGGCCAGGTAGCAACTGTTCAGGCGCCCATCGGCAAACCAGCGGTGGGTACCGTCGGGGTTTTCCTGCAGGGTAAGGGCAGGTTTGCGGTACCAGGCCAGGTGGTTGGCCTGTGCGGCCCAGAAGGTGGCAGGGTCGGCAATGGAGTGGGCGTAGCTGTGCTGATAAGTCATGTTGAGGAAAACCCGGTACTTGTTGTTATTGAAGGGCGAATCCTGAGTATGGACCGCCCCGCCGGGCCTGCCATGGGACTTAAGTCACAACCGACCTGCAAATTTGCAGACAGCGCAAATGCGCCCCATCGCGGGGCAAAGCCTCTAGAATAGGCCACCTTTCGTGCAACAGAGCAGCCCATGGATATCGATCAGGCCCGAACCTTTCTGGAAATCGTGCGTTGCGGCAGCCTGGTCGCCGCCGCCGAACGCCTGTTCGTGTCACAGACGGCCATCACCGCCCGCGTGCAGCGCCTGGAACAGCAACTGGGCTGCCAGCTGTTCGTGCGTAGCCGCAACGGCGCCAGCCTGACCAGCGACGGTGAAGCCTTTGTCAGCTATGCCAACCAGCTGGTGCAGACGTGGGAGGCGGCGCGCCGCGACCTGCCGTTGCCCCAGGGCTGCCAGCAGGTGCTGCACATCGCAGGCGAGGTAAGCCTGGGTAACCCGATGATGCTCGAATGGGTCAGCGCGCTGCACCGCGAGTTGCCCAGCCATGCCATCCGCAGCGAGGTGAGCGACGGTGAATCATTGCTGCGCAAGGTGGAGATGGGCCTGCTGGACGCCGCGCTGGTGTACCAGCCAACCTACGGCCCAGGCCTTCAGGTGGAGCAGTTGATGGAGGAAAAACTGATTCGCGTGCGCCGGGTCGGTAAACCGGAGCCGTATATCTATATCGACTGGGGCGAGGCGTTCCGCCGTCAGCACGATGCGGCGTTGCCAGACTGCGCGCGCCCGACGCTGAGTTTCAACCTCGGGCCGCTGGCCCTGCAGTTCATTCTCGACCAGGGCGGCAGTGGTTATTTCCGTACCCGTGTAGTGCAGGCCTACCTGGACAGCGGGGTCTTCGAGCGCGTGCCGCAAGCCCCGGAATTCACTTACCCGACCTTTCTGGTGTACCCACGCAAGCGCGACAGCGAAGCCCTGCAGCAGGCCTTTGCCGTGCTGCGTCGGCTGGTGGCAGCCGGCGCCAGCGACTGGTCACAACGCTGGGACCCGCTGATCTGAACCATTGCCCGCGGCACTGAGCAACTGGCGTTTGAGGCCGGCGATCAAGTCGGTCTGGGTAATCACGCCAACCAGCAGGCCGTTTTCGAGTACAGGCAGGCAGTGCAGGCCCTGCTCACACAGCAGCGGCAGCAAACGCTCCAGCGGATGCTCGCCACTGACACTGACCACGCGCCGGCTCATCACCTGTTCCATGCGCACGGCCTTGCGGTTGAACAGGCCGCGCCAGGTGAACCGGCCACGCTGCATGGCCGGGCCGACCAGGTCGCTGAGGCTGACGATACCCACCAGCTTGCCCTGCTGTAGCACCGGCAAGGTCTTCAGGTGGTGGTTGTCGAGCATTTTCCAGGCCTGCTCCAGCGTTGTGTCGGGCGTGGCGAACTGCACATCGCGGGACATCACCGAAGCGGCAGTGATGCCGCCGAGGCTGCGCTGCAGGGCATGCTGTTCGGTGGCCAGAATGATGCGTTCGAGTTCGTCACGGGTCACATCGACGAACTCACCCAGTTCTTCCAAGGCCTGGTCCAGGTCCGCGCCGCTGATGCCGACACGCTGGCTGGGCAGTGGGTCATGGGTGTGGTGCAGGTCTTTGCGCGGCGCCACACCCTTGGGGTAGCGCACACCGGTCATGCGGTTGTACAGCACCGCCACCGTCACCAGGATCAGCGCGTTGAGCAACACCGGTTCGAGCAGGTGATCCCCCATCGCCGTCAGCCCCGAGTCAGCCAGCACCGCGCTCACCGCCACACCGCCGCCCGGTGGGTGCAGGCAACGTAACAGGCACATCACCAGGAGCGAGAGGCCCAGCGCAGCCGCCGCCACCCATAGTTCAGGGCCAAAGCCCTCGCGCATGGCCAGGCCCACCGCACCGGCCAAGGCATAGCTGCCCACCACCGGCCAGGGCTGGGCCAATGGCCCGGAATGCACGGCAAACACCAGCACCGCCGATGCGGCCAAAGGGCCCAGCAGGTGCAAGGCGATGCTTGGCCCATAGGCCATGCTGGTCAGCCAGCCGGCGAGGAACAGGCCGAGCAGCGCGCCGATGCCCGCGCGCAGCCATTGTTTGGGAGGGATATTCAGGGGTGCCGGCAGCAGCCGCTGCAGAAGACGTTCGGAGCGCGAGGCAGACATTTGCAAGATCGTATTCGTAGTACTTCGGATTAAAAAAGAAAGCCCAGCAGAAGAGGCCTGGGCCCTAGGGGGTTCCGTCCGTGGAGAGATGGAAACCGGGAGGTTTCGTGAGGATGATTGTGCCGGTTGGCGGCAGGCTGGGGCCAATTCAAAAAAATGAGGCTGTACTGCAATTTTTTTGCAGTGCTGTCAGGGGCACCGCGCCAATCAACGCACTTTGCGCGGCAACGCGAGACTTACCCGCAATCCGCCCAACGGGCTCTCCAACAGTGCCAAGGTCCCACCCCAGGCTTCGACGATATCGCGCACGATACCCAGCCCCAACCCATGCCCATCAACCTGCTCATCCAACCGCGAGCCGCGCTCCAGCACCTGCAGGCGCTGGCCTGCAGGAATCCCCGGGCCATCATCGTCGACCCAGACCTGGTAGCTATTTTCAGCAGGCGCAATCCCCAGCCGCACCTCGCTGTCCGCCCACTTGCAGGCGTTGTCCAGCAGGTTGCCCAACAGCTCCAGGAAATCCTCGCGGTCCCACGGCAACAGCAGCCCGGGCGGTACATCCCGCTCCAGCAGCAGCCCTTCGCCATGGATCATCCCCAAGGTGGCAAGCAACCCCGGCAATTCAGCGTCACAGTCGAACTGCGCGCCGGGCAGCGCATCGCCGGCCAAACGCGCGCGGTTCAGTTCGCGTGCCAGGCGTTGCTGAATCTGTTCAAGCTGCTCGCGCAGTTGCACACGCACGTCGGGCAGGGCCTGCAGACGCTCGCTGGACGCCAGGCTCAGCAACACCGCCAACGGTGTCTTCAGCGCGTGCCCAAGGTTGCCCAAGGCATTGCGTGAGCGGCGCAAGCTGTCCTCGGTATGGCTCAGCAGATGGTTGATCTGGTCCACCAGCGGTGCCAATTCGCTGGGCACCTGGGCATCGAGCTGTGAGCGCTGGCCTTGCTGCAACTGGGCAATCTGCTGGCGAGCGCGTTCCAATGGCCGCAGCGAGCGGGTAACGGTGATACGTTGCAGCACCAGCACCAGCACCAGCGCCACCAGCCCCATGCCCAGGCCGATCTGCTGCAGGCGCCTGAAGCCCTCGCGCACCGGGGAATAGTCTTGGGCCACGGTGATCGAAATGTCCTGGCCCAAGCGCCGGTAGTCGGCACGCAACGCCAGCAATTGTTGCCCTTCCGGGCCCAGTTCGTGGCTATCGGAAAGGCCCTGCGCTGAGGGTTTGGGCATATCCAGGTCCCACAGCGAGCGCGAGCGCCAGGTACCCTGGTCGAAATCGATTCGGAAGTAGTAGCCCGAAAATGGACGCTGATAAGCCGCGGAGATACGCCGTTCATCCAGCTGCAAGCCCGCTGGCCCGCGCACCAGCGCCACCAGCAGGTTTTCGCTCTCCTTGCGCAGGCCGTTTTCCAGGTAGCGCTGCATGCCCGCCTCGAACAGCCACAACGTGAGCTGCGCGAGCACCACCCCAACGACCACAAGCACGGCTACCAGGCCCAGGCTAAGGCGCGCCTGGATCGACTTCATTCGCTGTGCCCGGCGTACAGGTAACCTTGCCCGCGGCGCGTCTCGATGACACTGCGGCCCAGCTTGCGACGCAGGTGGTTGACGTGGACTTCGAGCACATTGGAGTCGCGCTCGGTTTCACCGTCGTACAGGTGCTCGGCCAGGTGGCTCTTGGACAGGATCTGCTGCGGGTGCAGCATGAAGTAGCGCAGCAGGCGGAACTCGGCGGCGGTGAGCTGGATATCCACCCCGTCGCGGCTCACGCATTGGCGGCCTTCATCCAGGTGCAGGCCGGCCGCTTCGAGCGTCGGCTGGTTGGCCAGGCCGCGGGCGCGGCGCAACAACGCCTGGATGCGCAACTGCAGCTCTTCGGGGTGGAAGGGTTTGCTCAGGTAGTCGTCAGCTCCGGCCTTCAGCCCTTCGATACGCTCAGCCCAGGAACCCCGCGCGGTGAGGATCAGCACCGGCGTGGCAAGGCCACCGG
Organism: Pseudomonas ceruminis; assembly: GCF_021602025.1. Lineage (GTDB taxonomy): Bacteria > Pseudomonadota > Gammaproteobacteria > Pseudomonadales > Pseudomonadaceae > Aquipseudomonas > Aquipseudomonas ceruminis. The sequence goes on along the minus strand of NZ_BQHW01000008.1, from coordinate 26,745 downwards.
CACGCCACTGGCCCAGCACCTCCAAACCCGGCAACCCCGGCAGGCCGAGGTCAAGAATGATCAGGTCGTAGGGTTCGCTCTGTCCCTGGTACACCGCATCACGGCCATCGGCCAGCCAGTCGACGGCATAGCCCTGGCGCTGCAGGGCAGTAGTCAGTTCGTCAGCCAGGGGAACGTTGTCCTCAACAAGCAACAGGCGCATTCAGTCGTCTTCCTCGTCTTTGAGCAGGGCACCGGTGCTGGCGTCGAGTTTGATCTCGCGTACCACGCCTTGCGGGGTCAGCAGCTCGACTTCGTATTCGTAGCGGTCATCGTCCTCTTCCAGCTCGGCCTCCAGCAGACGCGCCCCGGGGTAACGCCCCAGGGCGGTCTCAAGCAGTTGTTCGAGCGGCAGGATGATACCTTTCTGGCGCAGCCTGAGGGCTTCATCCTGGTCCAGGTCACGGGCAACGGCCAGGGAGCAGACGGCCAGCAGCGAGAGCGCCAGGTAACGCGCTGGCCGGGGTAAGTGAATCATCAGTGGTCCTGTTCGTCCTTGAGCACCTCACCGGTCTTGGCGTCCAGGGCAACGTCCCATTCGACGTTCTGTGGGTCGCGCAGCTCGACCTTGTAGATGTAGCGGCCGTATTCGTTTTCCAGTTCGGAATCCTTGACGGTGGCGCCGGGGTGCTTGGCCACGGCAGCGGCCTTGAGCTCATCCAGCGACTTGATGGTCTTTTCGTTGACCAGCTTGACCACTTCGTCAGGCTGGACGTCCTTGGCCAGGGCGATGTTGGCACCGAAAGCGAGTGCAGCGGCAGTGAACAGGGCAGTCAACGTTTTCATGGGGTCTCTCCAGCGAGATGTGCAATGGGTCTACGGGGTTAAGATTAACCACCGGTCCTTAACTCAACCTGAAAACATTTGGCGCCATGATAGCGCAGCCGACGGTCGCATTCAGGCCTTATACTGTGCGGCTAGCCGGCCCCGAGGTCTTCCATGAGCGCCATTCACATCAAATTTCCCGCCTTGACGTTCAAGGCCGGCCAGCGTGCCCTGCGACAGATCCGCGAGCGCGGCCTGCAGGCGGCCGATGTCGGTGTGCTGCCCGGCGCGGCGGGTGGGCCCAAGCCTCTGGGCATCCAGGGCCTGGACCTGGCGCTGTTCGGCGAATGGTTGCCTTCGGCGCCACGCCAGCGCGCCTTGATTGGCGCCTCGATCGGCTCGTGGCGCTTTGCCAGTGCCTGCCTCGACGATCCGGTCGAGGGCATCCGGCGCCTGGGCGAACTGTATACCGAGCAGGATTTCGCCAAGGGTGTCACGCCCAGCGAGATCAGTCGCAGCTGCCAACAGATGCTCGACGACCTGCTGCAGGGCCGCGACCGGCAGATCCTCGCCAACCCGCACTATCGCCTGAACGTGCTGGTGGTCAAGAGCCATGGGCAACTGGCCCACGACCATCGCGGCCGTCTGGGCATGGGCCTGGGCTCGGTGATCGCAAACAATCTGCTGGGCCGCTCGCGCCTGAGCCGGCACTTCGAACGTATCATCCTGCACGACGAGCGCGCTGCACCGCCGCTCGATGCGCTCACCGACTTCCCCTCACGTTGCCTGCCCCTGGCCCTGGCCAACCTGCGCCATGCCCTGCTCGCTTCGGGCTCGATCCCGATGGTGATGGAAGGCGTACGCGACATCCCCGGTGTGGGTACCGGCACCTACCGTGACGGTGGCCTGCTCGACTATCACCTCGACCTGCCCTACCGCGGCGACGACTTGGTGCTCTACCCCCACTTCACCGACAAGGTGGTGCCCGGCTGGTTCGACAAGGCTCTGCCGTGGCGCAAGGGCGATGCCACGCGCCTGCAGAACGTGCTGCTGCTGACGCCGTCGCCGCAATACCTGGCCGCCCTGCCCTTCGGCAAACTGCCCGACCGCAACGATTTCAAACGGTTCCTGGGCGACGCCCCGAGCCGCAAACGCTACTGGTACAAAGCCATCGCCGAAAGCCAGCGCCTGGGCGACGAACTGCTAGAGCTGATCACCACCGGGCGGCTGCAGGATCAGTTGCAAGCCTTGTAGCGGCCATGCTGGTAGACTGCGCGCATCATTGATACACACAGAGTTCTGACAGCGTGGAAATCTTCAAGGAATTTACGTTCGAATCGGCCCACCGCCTGCCCAACGTGCCCGCCGGGCACAAGTGCGGCCGCCTGCACGGCCACTCGTTCAAGGTCGGCCTGCACCTGACCGGCCCGCTCGACCCGCACACTGGCTGGATACGCGACTTTTCCGAGATCAAGGCCATCTTCAAGCCGATCTACGAGCAGCTGGACCACAACTACCTGAACGACATCCCCGGCCTCGAGAACCCCACCAGCGAAGTCATCGCCAAGTGGATCTGGGAGCAGGTCAAGCCGTTACTTCCAGAATTGTCCAAGGTGCGCATCCACGAAACCTGCACCAGTGGCTGCGAGTACACCGGCGATTGAGCCCACGTTCAGCCAACCTGATGCCGCGCGGCGCTCAGGTTGGCTGGCACTCAGATTTCCTCGAAGTGGTGAGGAATGCTGAGTATTTCCATGGCAATCAAACCGGCCTCGCCTTTGCGCGTGTTGAAAAAGTGATCCCCGTAATAGCTGAAGCGCTTGAGCTCGCCCCCATCCGGTGTCACCCACTGCAGGTTGAATTGCCGCTCGCCCCGCTTCAACTCCCGGCCCAGGCCATCGATCGTCCATAGCCGGCTGCCTTGCGGTTTGCGTAGGGCGGCAGCTGGCGCATCGGCTGCCCAGATGCCAACGTAGCCCGACAGGAAACTGGCGTTGCCGTCCAACACCCAGTTGGAGAGGGTCCACACCCGGTCTGCCGGCCTGATGTCGTAATAGCGTGTTTTTTCATCACTGACGCTGCCCTTGGTGTAGGCACCAAACCAGAACAGTTCGTAGTATTGCTGCGTCGATGACGGGTAATCCAACGGGGCGAGGTGCTTTTCCAGCACGCCATCCTTTTCACTCTGCAGGTACCTGTCCCAATGCCCGCGGGCACCTTGGCTGCCTGATTCGACCCAAAGAGCCGCCAACCGGTCTTGCGCATCGGCCCACGTCTGCGGCCCGACACTGATGCGCGAGCCCTGCCACCAGCAGCGGGCCAGAAAGGTTTCACGGGGGTTGAAGATGTACTCGCTCATGCTGACTCTCCTCAGTCAGGCCATTGAGCTTCTACCCTAGGCAACGGCGGGTGAGCCAGGCACCAGGAAGTACCTCACTCCAAGGTCTGCTTGAGGAACGCGGGTGCGATGTAGCGCTGGTAGTGCGCTTCGGACAACAGGAAGAACTCACGGTCGATGGCATCGCGCAGCTGCGGCAGGTCCCAATCGCGGAACTCGGGCAGCAAGACCATCCCATACGCTTCCAGATCGCGGATCATCCGCGCCCCGCGGGCAATCAGCTGGTATGCCCAGCAATACTCAGACTGCTGCTCGACGAAGCGGATCGAGCGCTGCTGCAACTGCTGGCGCAGCAGGCCTTTGTCGAACACCTCGAGCTTGGCCATCATCACCTGCGCCAACAGCTGCTCGAGGCGTAGCCAGACGGCGCGTTTCTGCGCATCGTCGTAGCCGTTCCAATGGATTACTTCATGGTGGAAACGCTTGCAGCCACGGCAGACCGTGTCTCCGTACACCGTAGAGCAAAGGCCGACGCAAGGGGTCTTGATGGACGAGTTGGACATGGAAAAACAACGGCTTGGCGGTGGAACACAGGCCCATGTTAGCCCTTTGTCTAACCAGGGTCACTCGTTAAAGTCATGTTCGCCGCCTTACGTTCGGGCTTTTTTTGCCGTAGAATCATCCCGCCTTTTCAAGGCAACAATGTCCGTTGGAAGCTGTTTTCAAAGCGTCACGAGCACAGTTCATCCGGTAGAACGGCGTTGGCCCGGGCCATGCACCCTCGCATGCCCGCGCCAGCCCTCATCAGCTCCCGTTCTGCAGGCGTAAAACTTTGAAAGCAGCTTCTGTAAGGATTCTCTGCGACCCTGGCTGGGCGGCTCAAAAAGCCGTGATTGCGCATGGGTGCATTGAATGCTGGATGAGCGTCCCGGACTCCCTTTAGGGACCACTGATGAGGGTAATAACTGTGCTTGAAGCCTACCGCAAACACATCGAAGAGCGTGCCGCCCTGGGTATCGTGCCCCAGCCGCTGAACGCCGAACAAACTGCAGGCCTGGTCGAGCTGCTGAAAAACCCGCCGGCCGGCGAAGAAGCCTTCCTCGTAGACCTGATCACCAACCGCGTTCCGCCAGGGGTGGACGAAGCCGCCTACGTCAAGGCTGCATTCCTCTCCGCCGTCGCCAAGGGCGAAGCCACGTCGCCTCTGATCGACCGCAAGCACGCCATCGAACTGCTGGGCACCATGCAGGGCGGCTACAACATCGAAACGCTGGTCGCGCTGCTGGATGACGCCGAACTGGGCGCCGTCGCGGCCGAACAGCTCAAGCACACCCTGCTGATGTTCGATGCCTTCCACGATGTGGCCGAAAAAGCCAAGGCTGGCAACGCCCACGCCAAGGCCGTGCTGGAGTCCTGGGCTGCTGGCGAGTGGTTCACCTCGCGCCCGGCCATCGCCGACAAATACACCCTGACCGTGTTCAAGGTGCCAGGCGAAACCAACACCGACGACCTCTCCCCTGCCCCGGACGCCTGGTCGCGCCCTGACATCCCGCTGCACGCCCTGGCCATGCTGAAGATGGCCCGCGACGGCATCGAGCCACAGCAGCCTGGTTCGGTCGGCCCGCTGGAGCAGATCGAAGCGGTCAAGGCCAAGGGCTTCCCGGTCGCCTACGTCGGTGACGTGGTCGGTACTGGCTCCTCGCGTAAATCGGCTACCAACTCGGTGCTGTGGTTCTTCGGCGACGACATCCCCTACGTGCCGAACAAGCGCGCGGGTGGCTTCTGCTTCGGCACCAAGATCGCCCCGATCTTCTACAACACCATGGAAGACGCCGGCGCCCTGCCGATCGAGTTCGACTGCACCAACCTGGCCATGGGCGACGTCATCGACGTGTACCCATACAAAGGTGAAGTACGCCGTCACGACAGCGACGAACTGGTCACCAACTTCGAGCTGAAAACCGAAGTGCTGCTTGACGAAGTCCGCGCTGGCGGCCGTATCCCGCTGATCGTCGGCCGTGGCCTGACCGAAAAAGCCCGCGCCGAGCTGGGCCTGGGTGCCTCGGACCTGTTCAAGAAGCCAGAGCAACCTGCCGATTCCGGCAAGGGCTTCACCCTGGCACAGAAAATGGTCGGTCGCGCCTGCGGTCTGCCAGAAGGCCAGGGCGTGCGTCCAGGCGCCTACTGCGAACCGAAGATGACCACCGTCGGTTCCCAGGACACCACCGGCCCGATGACCCGCGACGAGCTGAAAGACCTGGCGTGCCTGGGCTTCTCCGCCGACCTGGTCATGCAGTCGTTCTGCCACACCGCGGCTTATCCTAAGCCAATCGACGTCACCACCCACCACACCCTGCCAGACTTCATCCGCACCCGTGGCGGCGTGTCGCTGCGCCCAGGCGACGGCATCATCCACAGCTGGCTGAACCGCATGCTGATGCCGGACACCGTCGGTACCGGTGGTGACTCGCACACCCGCTTCCCGATCGGCATCTCGTTCCCGGCCGGTTCCGGCCTGGTGGCCTTCGCCGCCGCCACCGGCGTCATGCCGCTGGACATGCCAGAGTCGATCCTGGTGCGTTTCAAGGGCAAACTGCAACCCGGCATCACCCTGCGTGACCTGGTCCATGCCATCCCTTACTACGCCATCCAGAAGGGCCTGCTGACCGTCGAGAAGAAGGGTAAGAAAAACGCCTTCTCCGGCCGCATCCTGGAGATCGAAGGCCTCAACGACCTGACCGTCGAGCAGGCTTTCGAGCTGTCCGACGCCTCGGCCGAGCGTTCCGCTGCCGGTTGCACCATCAAGCTGCCGGAAAAGGCCATCGCCGAATACCTGCAGTCCAACATCACCCTGCTGCGCTGGATGATCGGCGAAGGCTACGGCGATGCCCGCACCCTGGAGCGCCGTGCCCAGGCCATGGAAGCCTGGCTGGCCAAGCCTGAGCTGCTGTCGGCCGACGCCGATGCCGAATACGCCGAGATCATCGAAATCGACCTGGCCGACGTCAAGGAGCCTGTGCTCTGCGCGCCGAACGACCCGGACGATGCCCGCCTGCTGTCCTCGGTACAGGGCGAGAAGATCGACGAAGTGTTCATCGGTTCGTGCATGACCAACATCGGCCACTTCCGTGCTGCCGGCAAGCTGCTGGACAAGGTCAAGGGCGGCATTCCGACCCGTCTGTGGCTGGCTCCGCCAACCAAGATGGACGCCCACCAGCTGACCGAAGAAGGCTACTACGGCATCTACGGCAAAGCCGGTGCACGCATGGAAATGCCAGGCTGCTCGCTGTGCATGGGTAACCAGGCACGTGTGCAGACCGGTTCGACCGTGGTTTCCACCTCGACCCGAAACTTCCCGAACCGTCTGGGCGACGCGACCAACGTGTACCTGGCCTCGGCCGAGCTGGCTGCAGTCGCTTCGATCATCGGCAAGCTGCCGACCGTCGAAGAGTACATGCAGTACGCCAAGGACATCGACAGCATGGCTGCCGACGTCTACCGCTACCTGAGCTTCGACCAGATTGCCGAGTTCCGTGAAGCGGCAGCCAACGCCAAGATCCCAGTGGTCCAGGCGTAAGCGATTGTAAGTAGCAAGCAAAAGCCCCGGCAGTGATGCCGGGGCTTTTTTTGTGGGTTCTGCAAGGGCTTGGCGTTGGCCAAGGGCACTCTCAAATCACGAACAAATCCACAAACCTGTGCACCGCCGTATCCTCCAGCCGCTGCTGATCCTCGCACAGCTCGAAAATATCCACACAGCGCTGCCGCGCGAACCGCGTTGCCAGGTTCTCCCTGAACTTTCGCTCCAGCAAGGGTATACCCTCGCCGCGCCGGCGCCGATGCCCCAGCGGGTATTCCACCACCACGGGCTCGGTACTGCTGCCGTCCTTGAAGAACACCTGCAAGCCGTTGGCGATCGAGCGCTTGTCCGGCTCCAGGTATTCGCGGCTGAAGCGCGGCTCCTCGATCACTTCCATCTTTTCGCGCAGGCGGTCAATGCTTGGGTGCGCAGCATGGAAGGCGTCCTCGTAGTGTTCGGCCACCAGTTGCCCGAAAATCAGCGGCACCGCCACCATGTACTGCAGGCAGTGGTCACGGTCGGCCGCGTTCGCGAGTGGGCCCTGTTTGGAGATGATACGGATAGCCGACTGTTGGGTACGGATGACGATGCGGTCGATTTCATGCAACCGGTTGCGCACCTGCGGGTGCAGGATTATTGCCGCTTCGCAGGCGGTCTGGGCATGAAACTCGGCCGGAAAGCTGATCTTGAACAACACGTTTTCCATCACGTAGCTACCCAAGGGTTGCGGCAGGCGCAGTGCCTGCTGGTCCGCAGGTTTGAGCGCCAGGTCCTTGTTGGTGTGGCTGAACGACACATCGTTAAACCCCCATTGCGGCGCCGTCAGCACACCCGGCACGCCCATCTCGCCACGCAGCGCGATATCGGCCAGGCGCACGCCGCGGCTGGAGGCGTCGCCCGCCGCCCAGGACTTGCGCGAACCGGCGTTAGGGGCATGGCGATAGGTGCGCAACGCCTGGCCGTCGACAAAGGCATGGGACAACGCCGACAGCAGTTGCTCGCGGTTGGCCCCCATCAACTTGGCACACACGGCAGTGGACGCGACCTTGACCAGCAGCACGTGGTCCAGGCCGACGCGGTTGAACGCGTTCTCCAGTGCCAGCACACCCTGGATCTCATGGGCCATGACCATGGCCTGGAGCACATCACGCATGACCAGCGGCGCTTCACCGCTGGCCACGCGCCGTTGTGACAGGTGATCAGCCACCGCCAGGATGCCTGCGAGGTTGTCGGAGGGGTGGCCCCATTCGGCCGCCAGCCAGGTGTCGTTGTAATCCAGCCAGCGCACGGCACAGCCGATATCCCAGGCGGCCTTGACCGGGTCAAGCCGGTAGGACGTGCCCGGCACACGCGCGCCGTTGGGTACCACGGTGCCCTCCACCAGCGGGCCAAGAAGTTTGGTGCATTCGGGAAAACGCAGGGCCAGCAAGCCACAGCCGAGCGTGTCCATCAGGCAATTGCGCGCGGTGTCCAGCGCTTCAGGGGACTCGACCCGGTAGGTGAGCACGTAGTCAGCGAGGGTTTGCAATACCCGGTCATAGTCCGGGCGGTCATTCAGGTCGACGTTGGCGCTCATCTGCAGCTCCTGTGAATTGGGGCTGCTGGGCAGCCCGACTCAGCCAAAACCAAGCGCCAGTGGTGCGTCAGAAGCTGTCGCCAGGCACCCTCACCCAGCCTTCCATCAGCACCCGTGCGCTGCGGCTCATGATTGCCTTGGTCACGGTCCACTCACCTTCCACCTGCCGCGCCTGGGCCCCGACCCGCAAGGTGCCGGAGGGGTGCCCGAAACGCACGGCGCTGCGCTCGCCCCCGCCAGCGGCAAGGTTGACCAGCGTGCCCGGGATGGCGGCAGCGGTCCCGATGGCCACCGCGGCAGTGCCCATCATTGCGTGGTGCAACTTGCCCATGGACAACGCACGCACCAGCAGGTCGATATCAGTGTCCGAAACGGCCTTGCCACTGGACGCAGTGTAGGAGTTCGGCGGCGCAACGAAAGCCACCTTCGGCGTATGCTGACGCCCGGCTGCCTGGTCGACATGCTCGATAAGGCCCATACGCACGGCGCCGTAGGCGCGGATTGTCTCGAAACGGGTCAACGCGTGTGGGTCACCGTTGATCGCATCCTGCAACTCGGTGCCGGTGTAGCCGATATCGGCCGCGTTGACAAAGATGGTCGGGATGCCTGCATTGATCAAGGTGGCCTTGAAGGTGCCTATGCCGGGCACTTCCAGGTCATCCACCAGGTTGCCGGTAGGGAACATCGCGCCGCCGTCGCCGTCCTCGTCAGCCGCCGGGTCGAGGAACTCAAGCTGCACTTCGGCTGCTGGAAACGTAACGCCGTCGAGTTCGAAGTCGCCGGTTTCCTGCACTTCGCCTTCGGTGATCGGCACATGGGCGATGATGGTCTTGCCGATGTTGGCTTGCCAGATGCGTACGGTGGCAGTGCCATTGCGCGGGATACGTGCCGGCTCGACCAGACCGTTGCTGATGGCGAACGAGCCGACCGCAGCGGACAGGTTGCCGCAGTTGCCGCTCCAATCGACGAACGCCTTATCGATGGCCACCTGGCCGAACAGGTAATCGACATCGTGATCAGGCCTGAGGCTTTTCGACAGGATCACGGTCTTGCTGGTGCTCGACGTGGCGCCGCCCATGCCATCGATCTGCTTGCCGTACGGGTCAGGGCTACCGATTACCCGTAGCAGCAACGCGTCGCGGGCCGGGCCTGGGACCTGGGCCCGTTCGGGCAGGTCTTGCAGGCGGAAGAACACGCCTTTGCTGGTACCGCCACGCAGGTAGGTGGCGGGAATTCTTGTTTGCGGTACATGAGCCATTGCTTGGTTGTCCTGTCTGATATGCAGATAACCCTTGGGGCTGCGTTGCAGCCCCCTGCAACTATGCGGTCGCTTCGAGGAAGTCCTGGGCGAAGCGTTGCAACACCCCACCCGCCTCGTAGATCGACACTTCCTCGGCAGTGTCCAGACGGCAGGTCACTGGCACCTCGACGCGCTCACCATTACGGCGGGTTACCACCAGCGTCAGGGTTGCACGCGGCTTGCGCTCACCCAGCACGTCATAGGTCTCGCTGCCATCCAGGCCGAGGGTCTTGCGGTCAGTGCCCGGCTTGAACTCCAGCGGCAACACGCCCATGCCCACCAGGTTGGTACGGTGAATACGCTCGAACCCCTCGGCCACGATTGCCTCCACACCGGCCAGGCGCACACCCTTGGCCGCCCAGTCGCGGGACGAACCCTGGCCATAGTCGGCACCGGCCACGATGATCAGCGGCTGCTTGCGCGCCATGTAGGTTTCGATGGCTTCCCACATGCGGGTCACCTTGCCTTCTGGCTCGATCCGCGCCAGCGAACCCTGCCTCACGCTACCGTCTTCCTTGCGCACCATTTCGTTGAACAGCTTGGGGTTGGCGAAGGTGGCGCGCTGCGCCGTCAAGTGGTCGCCACGGTGGGTCGCATACGAGTTGAAGTCCTCCTCCGGCAAGCCCATTTTCGCCAGGTACTCGCCTGCGGCGCTGTCGAGCAGAATGGCATTGGACGGCGACAGGTGGTCGGTGGTGATGTTGTCCGGCAGCACCGCCAGCGGGCGCATGCCGCGTAGGGTGCGCTCACCGGCCAGCGCGCCTTCCCAGTACGGCGGACGGCGGATGTAGGTGCTCATCGGGCGCCACTCATACAACGGCGCCACTTTCGGCCCGCGGTCTTCCTCGATGGCGAACATCGGGATGTACACCTTGCGGAACTGCTCCGGCTTGACCGCCGCGCGCACTACCGCATCGATCTCTTCATCGCTTGGCCAGATGTCCTTGAGGCGGATTTCCTGGCCATCGACCACGCCCAGTACGTCTTTCTCGATGTCGAAGCGGATGGTGCCGGCGATGGCATAGGCCACCACCAGCGGCGGCGACGCGAGAAACGCCTGCTTGGCATAGGGGTGAATACGCCCGTCGAAGTTGCGGTTACCCGACAGGACTGCGGTGGCATACAGGTCGCGGTCGATGATCTCCTGCTGGATCACAGGGTCCAGCGCGCCGGACATGCCGTTGCAGGTGGTGCACGCGAAGGCGACGATACCAAAGCCCAGTTGTTCCAGCTCTTTCTCCAGCCCGGCCTCTTCCAGGTACAACTGCACGGCCTTGGAGCCAGGGGCGAGCGACGACTTGACCCAGGGCTTGCGTACCAGACCAAGCTTGTTGGCGTTGCGCGCCAGCAGCCCAGCGGCGATCACATTGCGCGGGTTGCTGGTATTGGTGCAACTGGTGATGGCCGCAATGATCACTGCGCCATCAGGCATCTGGCCCGGCACGTCGTCCCAGGCGCCGGCAATGCCCTTGGCCGCCAGCTCGCTGGTGGCGACGCGGGCATGGGGGTTGGACGGGCCAGCCATGTTACGGACCACGTTCGACAGATCGAAGTGCAGCACGCGCTCGTACTCGGCCTTGACCAGGGCGTCGGCCCACAGGCCCGTGGCCTTGGCGTAGGTTTCCACCAGCTTGACCTGCTGTTCTTCCCGGCCGGTCAGCTTGAGGTAATCGATGGTCTGCTGATCGATGGCGAACATCGCAGCGGTCGCCCCGTATTCCGGGGCCATGTTGGAGATGGTCGCACGGTCGCCGAGCGTCAGGGCGCGAGCACCTTCGCCGTAGAACTCGAGATAGGCGCCGACCACTTTCTGCTTGCGCAGGAATTCGGTCAGGGCCAGCACCAGGTCAGTGGCAGTGATGTTCGGGGCCAGCTTGCCGCCGAGCTCGACGCCGACGATTTCCGGTAGGCGCATCCACGAAGCGCGGCCAAGCATGACGTTTTCGGCTTCAAGGCCACCGACGCCGATGGCGATCACGCCCAGGGCGTCTACATGCGGGGTGTGGCTGTCGGTGCCGACGCAGGTGTCCGGGTAGGCCACGCCACGGTCGTTGTGGATCACCGGTGACATCTTCTCCAGGTTGATCTGGTGCATGATGCCGTTGCCAGGCTGGATGACATCGACGTTCTTGAACGCCTTCTTGGTCCAGTTGATGAAGTGGAAGCGGTCTTCGTTGCGACGGTCTTCGATGGCGCGGTTCATGTCGAACGCCTGCGGGTCGAAACCGCCGCACTCGACCGCCAGGGAATGGTCGACGATCAATTGCACCGGCACTACCGGGTTGACCGCAGCCGGGTCGCCCCCTTTTTCGGCGATGGCGTCACGCAGACCGGCCAGGTCGACCAATGCGGTCTGGCCGAGGATATCGTGGCACACCACGCGGGCGGGGAACCATGGGAAGTCCAGGTCGCGCTTGCGCTCGATCAGTTGACCAAGCGAGGCATTCAGGGTAGGCGGGTCGCAGCGGCGTACCAGGTTTTCAGCGAGCACGCGGGAGGTATAAGGCAGGCCGTCGTATGCGCCTGGCTGGATGGCCTCGACCGCGGCGCGGGCATCGAAATAATCCAGGTCAGTGCCTGGCAGGTTCTTGCGGTATGCAGTGTTCATATCGTTATCAGGCTCGGTCACGGTACGGTCGTGGATAAGGCTCACAGACGCTGCGATCACTGTGGGAGTCGATTTGGCGGCGATCGGGCCGCATCAGGCGACGCCTTCATCGCCAGCAAGCCGGCTCCCACCGGTTCGCTACAGGGCCTGTATCAGCGCTGCTCGATCGGCACGAACGCGCGCTGCTCGACGCCGACATACTCGGCGCTCGGGCGGATGATGCGGTTGTTGGCGCGCTGCTCGAACACGTGCGCCGCCCAGCCGGTGAGACGCGAGCAGACGAAGATCGGGGTGAACAGCTTGGTCGGGATACCCATGAAGTGATAAGCCGAGGCATGGTAGAAGTCGGCATTGGGGAACAGGCGCTTCTGCTCCCACATGGTCTTGTCGATGGCCTCCGAGACCAGGTACAGCACCTTGTCCCCCACCTCGTCGGCCAACTGCTTCGACCAACCCTTGATCACCTCGTTGCGCGGGTCGGACTCTTTGTAGATGGCATGGCCAAAGCCCATGATCTTGTCCTTGCGCTCGAGCATGCGCAACAGCTCGGTGGTGGCCTCCTGCGGGCTCTGGAAACGTTCGATCAGCTCCATCGCCGCTTCGTTGGCACCGCCGTGCAACGGGCCGCGCAGTGAGCCAATGGCCGCCGTGACGCAGGAGTACAGGTCGGACAGGGTCGAGGCGCAAACACGGGCCGTGAAGGTCGAGGCGTTGAACTCGTGCTCGGCGTAGAGGATCAGCGAAACGTTCATCACCTTGACGTGCAGGTCGCTCGGCTTCTTACCGTGCAGCAGGTGCAGGAAGTGGCCGCCGAGGGTGTCCTCGTCGCTGGTGCAGTTGATACGCACGCCATGGTGGGTGAAGCGGTACCAGTAGCACATCACCGCCGGGAACAATGCCAGCAGGCGATCGGTCTTGTCGCGCTGGGCCTCGAAGGTCAGTTCCGGTTCCAGGGTGCCCAGCACCGAGCACCCCGTGCGCATCACGTCCATCGGATGGGCATTGAGCGGGATACGCTCGAGTACCTCTTTCAGTGCCTGCGGCAGGTCGCGCAGGCCCTTGAGTTTGTGCTTGTACGCGTCCAGCTCGGCCTTGCTCGGCAGCTCGCCGTATAGCAGCAGGTAGGCCACTTCCTCGAACTCGGCACCGGCCGCCAGGTCGCGCACGTCGTAGCCCCGGTAGGTCAGGCCGGCACCGGCCTGGCCGACGGTCGACAGCGCAGTCTGGCCGGCTACCTGGCCACGCAGGCCTGCGCCACTGAGAACTTTTGCTTCGGCCATGGTGTTTCTCCTTTCTTGAATTTGTTATGGATATCTTTCTGGCTAATTCGGGTGGCTATCCCCGCCCTATCGCCGGGCTGCCGGCAAAAGGGCTGGCAAAGGCTTAACCTTTTTTCTGCGCAAACAGCGCATCGAGGCTCTGCTCGAATGCGTGGTAACCAATGGCATCGTAGAGCTCCATGCGGGTCTGCATGGTATCGATCACGTTCTTTTGGGTGCCGTCACGGCGTAGCGCGGTGTAGACATTCTCGGCCGCCTTGTTCATGGCGCGGAACGCCGACAGCGGGTACAGCACCAGCGACACGTCGACCTCGGCCAGCTCTTGGGTGGTGTACAACGGCGTGGCACCGAATTCGGTGATGTTGGCCAGGATCGGCGCCTTCACCCGGTCGGCGAAGGTCTTGTACATCGAAAGCTCAGTGATGGCTTCCGGGAAGATCATGTCGGCGCCGGCCTCGATGCAGGCTGCAGCGCGGTCCAGCGCCGCGTTCAGGCCTTCCACCGCCAGGGCATCGGTGCGCGCCATGATCACGAAACTGTCATCGGTGCGGGCATCCACTGCGGCCTTGATGCGGTCGACCATCTCCTGCTGCGAAACGATCTCCTTGTTCGGCCGGTGACCGCAGCGCTTGGCACCGACCTGGTCCTCGATGTGGATGGCCGCGGCGCCGAACTTGCTCATCGAACGCACCGTGCGAGCCACGTTGAAGGCCGAGGCGCCAAAGCCGGTGTCGACATCCACCAGCAGCGGCAGGTCGCAGACGTCGGTGATGCGGCGCACGTCGGTCAGCACATCGTCAAGGCCAGTGATGCCCAGGTCCGGCAGGCCCAGCGAGCCTGCGGCAACACCGCCGCCGGAGAGGTAGATGGCCTTGAAGCCCGCGCGCTTGGCCAGCAACGCATGATTGGCATTGATCGCGCCAACCACCTGCAGGGGGTGTTCGGCGGCAACGGCGTCGCGAAAACGCTGACCGGGGGTGTTCTTCACAGTCATTTCTCACCTCGTGGGCTGTTGTTGTTGGCGTCCAGGTAGTGACGCTCGATGTTGCGTTTGGACGCGCCGATGTGGCGGCGCATCAGGAGCTCAGCCAGCTCGCCGTCACGGTCGGCAATGGCATCGAGTATGCGGTGGTGCTCGGCGAATGCCTGGCGTGGGCGGTTGGGCGTGGCAGAGAACTGGATGCGGTACATGCGCACCAGTTGGTAAAGCTCGCCACAGAGCATCTTGACCAGGGTCTGGTTGCCACTGCCCTGGATGATCCGGTAGTGGAAGTCGTAGTCGCCTTCCTGCTGGTAATAGCCCTGCCCGGCCTGAAACGCGGCATCACGCTCGTGGGTATCGAGCACACGGCGCAATTCGTCGATGTCGACCTGGCTCATGCGCTCGGCAGCCAGGCGGCAGGCCATGCCTTCGAGCGACTCGCGGATCTCATACAGCTCGATCAGTTCGCCATGGTTGAGCGATACCACCCGCGCACCTACATGGGGTACCCGCACCAACAGGCGTTGGCCTTCCAGCCGGTGGATGGCCTCGCGCAGCGGGCCTCGGCTGATGCCATAGGTGCGCGCCAGCTCCGGCTCGGAGATCTTGCTGCCCGGGGCGATATCACCCTTGACGATGGCGGCCTGAATGCGCCGGAAGACGTTTTCGGACAAGGTTTCCGTTTCGTCTGCCGCGGTGGCGCTGGGGGTGCTGAGGTCCAGCATATTGTCGACACCTTGATAATCTCTTGAGCTGAAACTAACGAATCAAGCGGCTCTAGTCAAAGACAAAATCAATATTGTCGACAATCGTCTAAGAACGAACTTATGCGCCGGCGGCGCTGTCAGATCGCGACGCGCTGGCGTCAAGACATCGGCGTGATAGAATGCCGCGCCTCCGAAGGAGTATGGACAGTGTATTTGTCATCAATTCATGTTGTTGACAGATTAACGAGGAAGCTTGCGCAGTAGTTGCCAGTCGCCTTGCCCCGAATCTTGCACAGCACCGCGCCAGGACTATGAGACTTACACCCGTTTTATTGCTGTTATGCCTTTCCCTGCTGCCGGCCCTTGGCCAGGCGGCGGGCAAGACCGTGTATGGTCTGAACGAATATGCCCGCCTTGGCGACCTTGACCTGGAAGTGGCCGCCAAGCTCGATACCGGCGCCAAGACCGCGTCCCTGAGCGCCCGCGATATCAAGCGTTTCAAGCGCAACGGCGAAAGCTGGGTGCGCTTCTACCTGGCCATCGACGCCGCCCATTCGCACCCGATCGAACGCCCCCTGGCGCGTGTCAGCAAGATCAAGCGCCGGGCAGGCGACTATGATGCGGAGTCGGGCAAGGCCTACACCGCACGCCCGGTCATCGAACTCGAAATCTGCATGGGCCAGGCCCGGCGCACCATCGAAGTCAACCTCACCGACCGCAGCGCTTTCCAGTTCCCGCTGCTGATCGGCTCCGAGGCGCTCAAGCACTTCGACGCGCTGGTCGACCCAAGCCTTAAATACGCGGCCGGCAAACCTGCCTGTGCCACCGACGCTCCCAAAGCAGAGTAATCCCGATGCGCTTTCTTACCCTCCATCTGAAAGTCCTGATCACCGTGCTGGTGCTGCTCGGCGTGGCGGTCACGGCCTATCAGATCCTCGTTCTCGGCATCCCGGTGACCGAGGATGAAACCGATGACCTGTGGAACATCGACGCCAAGGTCGAGTTCGTCGCCAGCACCAAGGACCCGGTCAAGGTGCAGATGTTCGTGCCCCCGCTGAACCGCGACTACGTCAGCCTCAACGAGAGCTTCATCTCCAACAACTACGGGGTCAGCGTCAACCGCGCCGACGGCAACCGCAAGGTCACCTGGTCGGCACGCCGTGCCAGCGGCAACCAGACCCTCTACTACCGCCTGGTGCTGACCAAGCGCTACAGCAATGAAAAAACCACTATCAAGGGGCCAACCTTCCGTGACAGCCTGGCGGTCGAAGGGCCCGAGAAGATCGCCGCCGAAGCGCTGATGGCGCCTATTCGCCAGCATTCGGCCGACGTCGAGACCTTCGTCAGCGAAACCATCAAGCGGGTCAACAACCTCAACGACGATAACGTCAAGCTGCTGCTGGCCGGCGATACCTCGTCGATGAAAAAGGCTCAGGTGATCGACCTGCTGCTGTCCATCGCCCATGTGCCGATGGAGAAGGTGCACACCATCCGCCTGGTGGCCGATACCCCGCAAACGCCCGAACTGTGGTTGCGCAGCTTCAATGGCAGCGATTGGCTGTACTTCAACCCGGACACCGGCGAGCAGGGCCTGCCCAACGATCGCCTGCTGTGGTGGACCGGTGACGACAACCTGATCACCGTCGATGGCGGCAAAAAGGCCAATGTCACCTTCAGCATGAACAACAGCGAGATGAACGCCATCCGCCTGGCCAAGCTGACCGACGAGAACACCGACGCCGACTTCCTCGAGTATTCGCTGTATGGCCTGCCGCTGCAGACCCAGCAGACCTTCATGATCATGGTGATGATCCCGATCGGCGTGCTGGTGATCCTGGTACTGCGCAACCTGATCGGCATCCAGACGCTGGGCACCTTCACCCCGGTCTTGATCGCCCTGGCTTTCCGCGAGACGCAACTGGGCTTCGGCATCGTGCTGTTCACGGTGATCACCGCACTGGGCCTGTCGCTGCGCTCGTACCTTGAGCACCTTAAGCTGCAGATGCTGCCGCGCCTGTCGGTGGTGCTGACCTTCGTCGTGGTGCTGATTGCCGCCATCAGCCTGTTCAGCCACAAACTGGGCCTGGAACGCGGGCTGTCGGTGGCACTGTTCCCGATGGTGATCCTGACCATGACCATCGAGCGGCTGTCGATCACCTGGGAAGAACGTGGCGGCGGCCATGCCATGAAAGTGGCCATCGGCACCCTGTTCGCAGCCTCCCTGGCACACCTGCTGATGATGGTGCCGGAGCTGGTGTACTTCGTCTTCACCTTCCCGGCGGTACTGTTGATTCTGGTGGGCTTCATGCTGGCGATGGGTCGCTACCGCGGCTACCGCCTGACCGAGCTCGTGCGCTTCAAGGCTTTCCTGAAGAAGGCTGACGCCTGATGTTCGGCCTGATCAAGACCTGGAAAGCCCTGGAGGCCCGGGGCATCATGGGTATCAACCGGCGCAATGCGGACTATGTACTGAAGTACAACAAGCGCAGCCTGTACCCGATCGTCGACGACAAGATCATCACCAAGGAACGCGCGCTCGCGGCCGGCATTCACGTGCCGGAGATGTACGGCATCATCGAAACCGAGAAAGAGATCGACAAGCTCCACGAGATCATCGGCGGGCGCAACGATTTCGTCATCAAGCCGGCGCAAGGCGCAGGCGGTGATGGCATTCTGGTGGTAGCCGACCGCTTCGAGGACCGCTACCGCACAGTGTCGGGCAAGATCATCAGCCACGAAGAGATCGAGCACCAGATCTCGAGCATCCTCACCGGCCTCTACTCGCTCGGCGGGCATCGCGATCGTGCACTGATCGAGTACCGGGTCACCCCGGACCAGATCTTCAAGAGCATCAGCTACGAGGGTGTACCGGACATCCGTATCATCGTGCTGATGGGCTACCCGGTAATGGCCATGCTGCGCCTGCCGACCCGCCAGTCCGGCGGCAAGGCCAACCTGCACCAGGGCGCCATCGGCGTAGGGGTAGACCTGGCCACCGGTGTGACCCTGCGCGGCACCTGGCTGAACAACATCATCAGCAAGCATCCGGATACCACCAATGCCGTGGACGGTGTACAACTGCCCAACTGGGACGGCTTCATGAAGCTGGCGGCCGGTTGCTATGAGCTGTGCGGGTTAGGCTATATCGGCGTGGACATGGTGCTGGACCAGGAAAAGGGGCCACTGATCCTCGAGCTCAATGCCCGACCTGGCCTGAACATCCAGATTGCCAATGACACCGGGCTGACCCAACGCACCCATGCCATCGAGGCGCACATCGAGGCACTGTCCAAGGACGGCGTGACCGAAGATGCGGAGCAGCGGGTGCGGGTGGCACAAAGCCTGTTCGGCCACGTGCATCCGCGCTGAGTCAGCACAGGCTGCGTGGCTAACGCGTTATCTGTAGGAGCGGGCTGGCCCCGCGAAGGGGCTGCCGAGCAGCCCCACGGCGCCACACACTGTTTGAATGTCGCGCCCAGTGCTAGGCGCATTTCCTACACAGGTCTACAATCGCCCTCCTCGCTTTTACATCGCCGTCCACACTGATGCCGACCTGTACGCTTTACCCCCTGCCCTACCAGCCCGACCCCGCCGCCTATTTCGCCCGCCTGCGCCAGGCCCCCGGCGCGATCCTGCTCGACAGTGCCCGCCCCGGTGCCGAGCGCGGCCGCTTCGATCTGCTCAGCGCCTGGCCGCTGCAGCACCTGCAAGCCCAGCCCGGTGAGGACGGTCGCACGTTCCTGCAGCGTTTGCGTGACGGCCTGGCACAACTGGGCAATGCGCAACTGCCCGCCGGCGTCGAGTTGCCATTTGCCGGCGGCCTCATCGGCTACCTGAGCTACGATTTCGGCCGGCGCCTGGAACAGTTGCCCAGCCTGGCCAACGACGATCTTGGTCTACCGGACGCACAGCTTGGCCTTTATGACTGGGCGCTGATCACCGATCACCAATTGGCCACCAGCCAACTGGTGTTTCACCCTAGCCTGGCCGCCGAACAACGCGAGCGTCTGGTTACCCTGTTCAAGACACCTGACAGCGCTGCAAACAGCAGCTTCCAGTTGCTCTCTGCCATGACAGGTGACCTGACCCCCGAGCAATACCAGGCTGCCTTCGACCGAGTGCAACGCTACATCCAGGCCGGCGATTGCTACCAGATCAACCTCACCCAGCGCTTCCGTGCGCCCTGCCAAGGCGACCCATGGTGGGCTTACCAGGCTCTGCGCAAGGCCTGCCCGACACCGTTCTCCGGCTACCAGCAACTGGCCGATGGCAGTGCCTTGCTGAGCTTTTCTCCGGAGCGTTTCATTCGCGTCAGCCAAGGCCAGGTGGAGACGCGCCCGATCAAGGGTACCCGACCACGCTCGGCAGACCCGGTCATCGATGCGCGCAATGCCGAGGCGCTGCGCAACAGCCCCAAGGACCGCTCGGAAAACCTGATGATCGTCGACCTGCTGCGCAATGACCTGGGGCGCACCTGCCAGACGGGCTCGGTGAAGGTCCCCGAGCTGTTCAGCCTGGAAAGCTACCCCAACGTTCACCACTTGGTCAGCAGCATCACCGGGCGACTGGCCGCAGGCAAAGATGCCTTGGACCTGGTCGGCGACAGCTTCCCCGGCGGCTCGATCACCGGCGCACCGAAAATTCGTGCCATGCAGATCATCGACGAACTGGAACCTACGCGCCGCGCCCTGTACTGCGGCTCGCTGCTGTACATCGACGTACGCGGAGAAATGGACAGCTCAATCGCCATTCGCAGCCTGCTGATCAAGGATGGGCAGGTCAATTGCTGGGGGGGCGGTGCGGTGGTGGCGGATTCGGACTGGCAGTCCGAATACGAGGAATCGATCGCCAAGGTGCGGGTATTGATGCAGACCTTGCAGCAGCTCTGAGCCCGCCCGGGCGCCCCTGCCCACCAAGCGGAAGGCGCCGATTGAGCCCGTCTGCCCCGGCATTTTTTGTTACCATCACCTCATTACGAGCGCACAGCGCCACAGCCAAGATGGAAACCGCCTGATGAGCCAACCCTTCGACGTCGCCGCCCTGGCCGCGACCTACGCCAACAAGTCCCCGCAGGATATCCTCAAGCTCGCCTTCGAACACTTCGGCGACGACCTGTGGGTCTCATTCAGTGGCGCCGAGGATGTGGTGCTGGTCGACATGGCCTGGAAGCTGAACAAGCAGGTCAAGGTATTCAGCCTGGACACTGGCCGCCTGCACCCGGAGACGTACCGGTTCATCGACCAGGTGCGCGAGCAGTACCAGCTGCCGATCGAAATTCTCAGCCCGGACCGCGCCAAGCTGGACCCGTTCGTCAAGGAAAAGGGCTTGTTCAGCTTCTACAAGGATGGCCATGGCGAGTGCTGTGGCATCCGCAAGATCGAACCCCTGCGGCGCAAGCTCGCCACCGTTAGCGCCTGGGCCACCGGCCAGCGCCGCGACCAGAGCCCGGGCACCCGCAGCCAGGTGGCGGCACTGGAAATCGACGGCGCGTTCTCCACGCCGGCGCGCACTTTGTACAAGTTCAACCCGTTGGCGCAGATGACCAGCGCTGAAGTATGGGGTTACATCCGCATGCTCGAACTGCCGTACAACAGCCTGCATGAGCGTGGCTTCATCAGCATTGGCTGCGAGCCCTGCACCCGCCCGGTATTGCCTAACCAGCATGAGCGCGAAGGCCGCTGGTGGTGGGAAGAGTCAACCCAGAAAGAATGCGGGTTGCATGCCGGCAACCTGATCAGCAAAGCCTGAAGAGCAGCGCTGCAGCCAAAAAAAAGAGCAGCCCGCGCTCGGGCTGCTCTTTTTTGTCACGGGCGGTGTGTAGCTGCGGTTAATGCACCGGCAGCTCAACGCCTTCGAACAACTCTTCAAGTTCCTGCTTGTTATGGCACTGGATGGCCTTGGCCATCACTTCACGGGTCAAGTGCGGCGCGAACTTCTCGATGAAATCGCACATGAACCCCCGCAGGAAGGTGCCACGGCGGAAGCCGATCTTGGTGATGCTGGCCTCGAACAGCTCACTGGCATCCAGGGCCACAAGGTCGGCATCAAGCTTGGTATCCACCGCCATCTTGGCCACGATGCCCACGCCCAGGCCCAGGCGTACGTATGTTTTGATCACGTCGGCATCCGCCGCGGTGAACACCACCTTGGGCGTCAGGCCACGGTGGTTGAAGGCTTCATCGAGCTTGGAACGGCCGGTGAAACCAAACACGTAAGTCACGATCGGATACTCGGCGACCGCTTCCAGGGTCAGCTTCGGCAGCTTGGTCAACGGGTGCCCCTGCGGCACCACCACACAGCGGTTCCATTTGTAGCACGGCATCATGATCAGGTCGCCGAACAGCTCCAGCGCCTCGGTGGCAATGGCGAAATCCACGGTACCGTCGGCTGCCATTTCGGCGATCTGCATAGGCGAGCCCTGGTGCATGTGCAGGGCCACTTCCGGGTACTGCTTGATGAAGCTGCTGATCACCGGCGGCAGCGCGTAGCGCGCCTGGGTGTGGGTAGTGGCGATGGACAGCGTACCCTTCTTCTCGTTGGA
This sequence comes from Pseudomonas ceruminis, assembly GCF_021602025.1. GTDB lineage: Bacteria > Pseudomonadota > Gammaproteobacteria > Pseudomonadales > Pseudomonadaceae > Aquipseudomonas > Aquipseudomonas ceruminis. The sequence goes on along the minus strand of NZ_BQHW01000008.1, from coordinate 5,032 downwards.
GAATTCCTGAGCAATCTGCTTGATGCTCTCGACCTTGCGCAGAATCTCGCCAGCGGTGTTGATGATGCGCTCGCCCGCTGGGGTGACGCGGGTCAGGTGCTTGCCGCTGCGGGCGAAGACTTCAACCCCCAGTTCATCCTCAAGCAGGCGGATCTGCTTGCTGATCCCCGGCTGCGAGGTGTACAGACTCTGCGCCGTCGCGGAGACGTTGAGGTCATGGTGCGCCACTTCCCAGATGTAGCGCAGTTGTTGAAGCTTCATAGGTTTCCCTCAAATCAGCGGTAAGTCAGCGGCAGCAGGCAGCGACGGGATATAACTATATTAGTGGTTCTGGAAATAAAACTAGAACTATTTTGTTACACGGATCTCCGAAATACCCTACTGCCAGCTTCACGTTTTCCTACGGCCGAGGTGCTGCGAGAGGGGCACCATGTACACCGGCACCGGTGACAATTGCAGCAAGCGCACCGCGGTGCGCCCAATGGGCACATCCACCCCGGCGCCCGCACTGTGGCTGCCGAAAATCAACAGATCGACACTCAGCCGTTGCGCCTGCTCCAGGATGACCTGGGCCGGGTCGCCCTGGCGCACCCTCACCGCCTTGATAACCGCCAGGTCTGCGTCCTCGCCCAGTTCGTCGCGAAAATTCTCGAGCACCCGCTGCTCGATATTGGCCATTACCGTATTGACGCCTTCACTGTGCAGCTCATCCAGCGTCTGCTCATCGAGATAGCTTTGCAGCAGGGATTCGGCGAACTGCCCCATCGGCTCGACAGCATGGATCAGGTACAACTCCGCACCGAAGGTGCGCGCCAGGGCCAAGGCGTGCTGCATGACGAACGGGGCATAGACACCGAGGTCGGTGGCGTACAGCATGGAGCGGATCATTCGACCTCCTCGACTGCCGTTGCGGCAGAGCAAGCTTCAGCTTAGCAGTGCGCCAGACGCTCGCGTTGTCGTCTGGCGCACTGCCGCCGCGGGTTGCAGAGGTTTCAGCCGGTCCGATTGCTGCGGTCAATGAACGCCAGCGCCTGATAAAGCTGCTGCATACGGGGCAAGCTACAGCCGGCTGCCTGGGCCCGGGCCAGCGGCTCGGCGTAAATGGCCTGCAGCTCCAGTGGCCGTTTGCCGACATGATCGTGGTACATGCTTGGCCAGTAGTCAGGCATCTGTTCCGTGATCCGGAACAAGTGCTCGGCATAGCCCGCCGGCAACGGATGGCCACAGGCCGCCGCGCCTTGTACCACTTCGGCCATCAGCGCCTTCACGAGCTCGCGGCTGTCGGCATCGGCCATCAACGGCGCGGTACTGGCGCCCAATAGCACCGACAGGCCATTGTAGGGCACGTTCCACACCAGCTTCTGCCAGCGTGCCTGGCCCAGGTTTTCCATGGCCTGGGAATCGATCCCTGCGGCCCGGAACAGCCCCGCCCCCTCCTCGACGATGGCGGTACCGCCATCGCTGGCGGGCCCGCTGTGATACCCCAGGTTGACGGCGCCCAGTGCCTGGTGGCGAATTTCGCCAGGGGCCTGGCGGTTGACGCAGATGAAGCACAAGCCGCCGAGCAGATGCAGGTGACCGGGCAAGGCCGGCCGTAGCTGCTCCTCGACACCCAGCCCGTTCTGCAACAGCAGCACCCTGGCATCGGGTGCTGCGGCTTGGGCGATCAGCGGTGCCAGTTCGGCATTGCTGGTGGCCTTGGCGCCCACCAGCAGCCAGTCGCATGGCGGCATATCGGCAGCGTTGGCATAGGCCTGCACGGTCATTTGCACAGCCCCATGCACAGCGCTGTCCAGCCTCAGGCCTTGCTCGCGCACCACCGCATACTCACTGCGCAACAGAAAATGCACGTCAAAGCCAGCACGCGCCAGCATCAGCCCATAAAAGCCACCAATGGCGCCACTGCCGATGATGCCGATGCGCGGTGTGCGAGGGTCCATGCTGATCTCCAGATAAAGGTCGGTGGGCTTTTTTACACCGGATTGCGCTCTCTGCGCACCCTCGGCAGGCAACCCCATTGTCGCGCTCCCTGTAACGCGTTAAGGTTCCGCTCCCCGCTGCGAACATTCTTGCTGCTGGGCCGCACGGGGATTGCTGGCGGCCGGCACCCGTGACCTGACGAGTAACACGATGGCTGATTTACCGATCGACGACCTTAACGTTGCCTCCAACGAGACCTTGATCACCCCCGATCAGCTCAAGAAGGAAATCCCCCTCAGCGCCAAGGCCCTGCAGACCGTGACTGCTGGCCGAGAAGTGGTGCGCAATATCCTCGACGGCAAGGACCATCGCCTGTTCGTCGTGGTCGGCCCGTGCTCGATCCATGACATCAAGGCCGCACACGAATACGCTGAGCGCCTGAAGGTGCTCGCCGAAGAAGTTTCCGACACGCTGTACCTGGTCATGCGGGTGTATTTCGAGAAGCCGCGCACCACGGTTGGCTGGAAGGGCCTGATCAACGACCCGTACCTGGATGACTCGTTCAAGATCCAGGATGGCTTGCACATTGGCCGCAAGCTGCTGCTGGACCTGGCCGAAATGGGCCTGCCGACCGCCACCGAAGCGCTCGACCCTATTTCCCCGCAGTACCTGCAAGACCTGATCAGCTGGTCGGCCATCGGCGCCCGTACCACTGAATCCCAGACCCACCGTGAGATGGCTTCAGGCCTGTCTTCGGCAGTCGGTTTCAAGAACGGCACCGATGGCGGCCTGACCGTGGCCATCAACGCCCTGCAGTCGGTGTCCAAGCCGCACCGTTTCCTGGGTATCAACCAGGAAGGCGGCGTGTCCATCGTCACCACCAAGGGCAATCCCTATGGCCACGTGGTGCTGCGCGGCGGCAACGGCAAGCCGAACTACGACTCGGTCAGCGTTGCGCTGTGCGAACAGGACCTGGCCAAGGCCAAGATCAAGGCCAACATCATGGTCGACTGCAGCCATGCCAATTCCAACAAGGACCCGGCCCTGCAGCCGCTGGTCATGGAGAACGTGGCCAACCAGATCCTCGAAGGCAACCAGTCGATCATTGGCCTGATGGTCGAAAGCCACCTGAACTGGGGCTGTCAGTCGATCCCCAAGAACCTGGACGAACTGCAGTACGGCGTGTCGGTCACCGATGCCTGCATCGACTGGTCCGCCACCGAGAAAACCCTGCGCAGCATGCATGCCAAACTCAAGGATGTGCTGCCGCAGCGCAAGCGCGGCTAAGCGGGGGCCACCAATGAAAACGCCGGGCAATGCCCGGCGTTTTTGCATGTGCGCGCTACGCGGCGTCAGGCCTTGCTCGAATGGCGCTGCTGGCGCTCCATGTAGCGCTCCACGTACGAGCAGGACGGGATCACCGTGTAACCCATCTGGTCGGCGTACTCCAGGGCCTTTTCGGTCAAAGCAGCAGCGATACCGCGCCCCCTCAGGGCGTTGGGCACGAAGGTGCGATAGATATCCAGCGTCTGCTTACCCAAGTCCATGTACGTCAGGTAGGCACGATGACCGTCCACAGTGGTCTCGAACTGATGACCGGCCTGGTCATGGTGGATGGTCAGCGCTTCACTCATCACTACTCCTCGCAGGTCTTTTCGGCAGACCTTTACCTTAACCGATGGTGGTTTATCCGGCGGAGGAACCTCTACGCCACCTCTTGCCCCTTGGACCGCGGCTCGCTTGCAATCGTTCTACCAGGGCAAGCACCTCAAATAGTAGGCGTGCCAGGCGGGATTGCTCAAGGTGATTGCGGTTAAAAAGTAGCACGGGCGAGTGGCTTGGGCCATTGCCCCGCCATGCCCGCAACAACAGCCGGATGCTCTTGGGCTTAAGACGCTAACCGACAGTTAAAGTCACCTTTAGTTCAACAAAAAAGTTCCCGTACTACAATCGCTTGCGCCATCTGCACGGCGTTTTCACAAATGCCCTACAAATCTTGTCGGGCACCGTGACGGCAACATTTTTTTTGCAGTTCTTGCGCTCTGTCAGTTTACTTACTACAAGTAATGGGTACTATGTACGCCGGCCAGTTTCTCTTTTCCGAGAGATGGCTATTTAATAGAAAGTCCTTGAAGGGGAACACGATGAACAACGTTCTGAAATTCTCTGCTCTGGCTCTGGCCGCAGTTCTGGCTACCGGTTGCAGCAGCGTCTCCAAAGAAACCGAAGCTCGTCTGACTGCGACTGAAGACGCAGCAGCTCGCGCTCAAGCCCGTGCTGACGAAGCCTACCGTAAGGCTGACGACGCTCTGGCTGCCGCTCAGAAGGCTCAGCAGACCGCTGACGAAGCCAACGAGCGCGCTCTGCGCATGCTGGACAAAGCCAGCCGCAAGTAATAATCCTCGCGGATTGTTATGGAGCCGGCCCACTTGTGGGCCGGCTTTTTTATTGCCGCTACAAAAGCGGCCAGCACAAATGAAAAGGCCTGCAGCAGGCGTTCACCTGCTGCAGGCCCGGATGTGACGCAAAAACGCTTACTGCAGTTCGGGCGGAATGCTCGAAACCATCGGTGCTGCGTTCTGGTTACTGACCGGCACGGCAATTTCTACCGGCATGCCATCTTCTGCGGCGACCACGTCACGAACCATGTCCCAGTTCATGCGCAGGTTATTGGCCAGGTCTTCGCGCTTGAGCAACGCATTGATAACCGCCGTGTGCTTGTCGACCACCGACGGATTGCCATGATCGTCCAACGGCGTGTGGGCCTCGAGATACACCTTGCCGCCACTTACGCCGAACTTGTAAGGCTCGTTGATGATACGTACCGGCGTACCCACCGGCACCATCTTCGACAGCTCCAACACATTGTTATTGAGCATGCGGAAACAGCCATGACTGGTGCGCATGCCAATGCCGAACTTCTTGTTCGAGCCATGGATCAGGTAACCCGGCGTGCCCAGGGTGAACTTGAACGGCCCCAGCGGGTTATCCGGCCCAGCCGGCACCACGGTGGGCAGGATGTCACCATCTGCGGCATGCTCGGCACGGATCGAGGCAGGTGGGGTCCAGGTCGGGTTCGGGGTCTTGGCCGCTGTATCTTATCCACATCTCC